>NZ_AUBS01000003.1:103531-269965 GCF_000429365.1 Pseudodonghicola xiamenensis DSM 18339
CCGAAGCCGAAGCCGAAGCCGAAGCCGAAGCCGAAGAGGGCCCTGCGACGGCAGGGGCCGATGAGGCGCCTGCCGCGCCGCTGCTCCCATCCGCTCCGGCCGAAAAGGTCATCGTGAAACGCGGCGGCTTTATTCCCGCGCTGATCGGTGGCGTCGTTGCCGCATTCCTCGGGTTTGCCGCCGCCAAGACCGACGTGCTGGAGCCCTATCTGCCCGCCGCGCTGAAATCCGGCAGCTCCACCGCCGCGCTCGAGGCGCAGCTTGCCGATCAGGCCCAGGCGCTTGCGGCGCTGAGGGCTGATCTCGCCGCAGCCAAACCCGATCTGGCCCCGATCATGGCGCAGGTCAAATCCGCCACAGAGACCGCAACCAGTACCCAGACCGCCGTGGCGGAACTGAGGCAGGCGGTGGCGCCGCTGTCCGATCAGGTCGCTGCAGTCGATGCCCGGCTGACAGAGCTGGAAAAACGTCCGCTCTCTGCAGGTGCCGCGCCCGAGGCGGTTGCCGCCTATGAACGCGAATTGACTGCGATGAAAGAGTCGTTGTCGGCGCAACGGGCCGAGGTCGAGAAGATGGTTGCCGATGCCCGTGCCACCGAGGCGCGCGCGGCAGAGGCGGCGCAGCTTGCTGCCAATCGCACCGCCCTGGCCGAATTGCGCGCAGCGCTCGACAGTGGCAGCCCATTCAGCGGCCTGCTTTCCGAACTGGCTGCTGGCGGGGTCACCGTGCCCGATGCGCTGACCGTTGCCGCGCAGGATGGGGTGATTACCCTCGCGGCCCTGCGTGACGGTTTCGCCCCCGCCGCCCGTGACGCGCTGGCCGCCGCCCGGGCTGGAGCCAAGGGCACCGATCGCAGCCTGACCGCCTTCCTGCAGCGTCAGCTTGGTGCCCGCTCGGTTGCGCCGCGCGAAGGCACTGACCCCGACGCGATCCTGTCGCGGGCCGAGGCGGCGCTGACCGCCGGTAACCTCTCCGCCGCGCTGAGCGAGGTCGACAGTCTGCCCGAGGCCGCCCGTGCTGCCATGGCTGACTGGTCCACCCTGGCCCATCTGCGCGCCAATGCCATTGCTGCCGCGGATACGCTGGCGCAAAGCCTGAACACGAACTGAGGGGCCTGAGACATGCTGTGGTCGCTGCTGAAAATCCTGGTCTTCGTCGCCATCATCGCCCTGCTGGCCTTCGGGGCCGGCCTTTTGCTGGAGATGAGCGGTGGCGTGCAGATCACCGTCGCCGGCACCGAATATACGCTGGGTCCGCTGCAATCGGTGATCGCCCTGGTGGCGCTGGTGGCGCTGGTCTGGCTGTTCCTCAAGCTGTTGTCGCTGCTGGTGGCGACGTGGAAATTCCTCAACGGCGACGAGACCGCGCTGTCGCGCTTCTTCGACAAGGGGCGGGAACGGCGCGGCTACAAGGCGCTGGCCGAGGGCATGATGGCGCTGGCCTCGGGCGAAGGCCGGCTGGCGCTGGCCAAGGCCGACCGCGCCGCGCGCTATCTGGAAAAGCCGGATCTGACCGATCTTCTGACCGCCCAGGCGGCTGAGATGGCGGGGGATACCAAACGCGCGGCTGATGCGTACAAGCGGCTGGTCGGCAACGACAAGACCCGTTTTGTCGGCGTTCGTGGCATCATGAAGCAGAAGCTGGCCGAGGGCGACACCGACACCGCCCTCAAGTTGGCCGAAAAGGCGTTGGCGCTGCGGCCGCGGCATGAGGAAACTCAGAATGTCCTGCTGGATCTGCAGGCCAAGGCCGAAGATTGGGCCGGCGCCCGCAAGACGCTGACCGCCAAGCTGAAGTCTGGAAACCTGCCGCGCGACGTCTACAAGCGCCGCGATGCGGTGCTGGCCCTGTCCGAGGCGCGTGATGTGGCGCGCGAGGATATCAGCCTCGAGGCGCGCGAACGCGCGATCGAGGCGAACAAGCTGTCGCCCGATCTGGTGCCGGCTGCAGCACTTGCCGCGTGGGCCTATATCGCCGAGGGCAAGCCAAAGAACGCGATCCGCGTGCTGAAAAAGGCCTGGGAGGCGCAGCCGCACCCCGATCTGGCCGCCGCCTTTGCCACCATTGCTCCGGACGAAACCCCGCAGGAGCGGGTGAAACGGTTCAAGACGCTGACGCGTATCCATCCCGAAAACCCCGAAACCCGTCTGCTGGCGACCGAGCTGAATATCGTCGCCGAGGATTTTGCCGAAGCCCGCCGGGTGCTGGGTGATCTGGCGGAAAAGGCGCCGGATTCACGGGCGCTGACCTTGATGGCTGCGATCGAAAGAGGCGAGGGCGCGCCCGAGGCGGTGGTGCGCGGCTGGTTGACCAAGGCTCTGGCGGCGCCACGCGGGCCGCAATGGGTCTGTGACAATTGTGGTCAGATTCATGCGGAATGGGCGCCCTTCTGCAGCAATTGCCATGCCTTCGACACGCTGAGCTGGAAAACTCCGGCCACGCCCGAGATCACCAGCGCCATCGGTGGTGCCATGCTGCCGCTGATCACCGGTCAGATCGAAGATCATGGTGCGATGGTGGAGGATACGGCAGCCGAGGATATCCCCGAGGCCGAACCGGTCGAGCCGGAGGAGACCACGCCTGCCGCCGATCCTGCGCCCGAGGCGGGGGTGATCGAAAGCACTGCGGAAGAAACCGAAACCCCTGGGGTGGGAGAGCGAAAATAACCCCTTTCCTGCCCCGCGCGGCAATGCTAAAGCGCTGCGCACCAGGGCCGCTGTAGCTCAGCTGGTAGAGCACGTCATTCGTAATGATGGGGTCGGGGGTTCGAGTCCCTTCAGCGGCACCACTTTTCCCCAAGGTTCGGATCATTGGCATCGCAGGCCGCGCGCCCTGTCGATGCCGGGGACCTCACGGTGTTCGCTGGCGGTGGGCGTGGCCGGAGAGAGCCATTCCTTCATCGGCCAGCTTAGGCGATCTGTTCGATCCGACAGTGCACACAGAGCGGATCACCAGCGCATTGTGACGGCCCTCATCTCGCCCATGGAAACAGAGGGCTGTAGGGCGCGTCTCCAGATGCGCCACCCTGATCGGCGCCGTCTGTGGCAAATCCCGAGGAAACAGAGGCGCAGGCAGGTTCTTGCTCCTCGTGGTTCGGGATTGAGGGGGGCTGATCGCGGAGAATTGCCAGAGCGGGATTGCCTGCGTGCCGACTGCCACCGGGCGCGATCCGAAGGGGCGGTCTGACGAATGTCCGGGGACGACGACGGTGCCTTCAGGCCAGATGGTTTCTCAGCCGGCGCAATACGTTGGCTATTGGCGAACCGGCACGCCAGCCGGTTCTCGGGGTGATATCCGATTGTGAGGCGCGCTGTGTGATGATCTGCGGCGTCGCGGCAAAGGTCCGGAACGCGGGATGGGCGCGGCGCATCCAGTTATAGGCGCCGTCGACATGCATCGGCCCCCCTTGAGGAGAGCCTTGCGGACGCTCCAGCATGGCTTCGAGAAAGGGGATCGCTCTTGCGATGACCGGTTGGCGAAACCCCACCGCATGAGCGGTCAGCAACGAAAGATCGGGGGGGACCCGGGTTACTGGTCCGGTCGGCACCAATTCGGCAAGAGCTCGGTGACCGGCATAGAAAATGTCCCATTCCGTGGTCGCGAGCGCGTCGAGCACGACCCGGTGAAACCGCTGAAACGACCGGCCGAAATGCGCGTCGTCCTCAAGTAAAAGCAACGTCTTGACCGAGCTGTCGCGGGCGGCCTTGAGCAGGTTCAGATGGCTGAGAAAGCACCCCCGCGCACCGATCGAGGGGAAGGCGCCGGCGGTTTCTGGACGCATGGCGGGAAACAGGGAGATCCTTTCGCCGTCGATGGCCGCACCTTGTTGCCGTAATTCTGCTTCGATCTCTTGCCGTCGGTCGTAACGATCCGGCAGGTTGATGATCATGGTTCGCGAAAAACGATCCAGGAACGCGTTGGGCATGCGGTTTTAGCCTGATTAGAGCCTGCTCTGAGCCTGAGCACCCTTGTGAACGGAGCCGGCTGACGATTTCGTCCAGGCTCTGGCTAATTGGCTCCGGTCGCCGAGACAAGTCGGTTCTGGCGACCGGAGCGGATCGGGATGGGGCTGTGGTTCAGAACCCGCTCACGGCCGGCAGCCAGGTCGACAATGCCGGCACGAAGGTCAGCAGCATCAGAACCACAAAGCTCAGCAGGAAGAAAGGGGGCATTTCCCGGATCAGCGCGCCGGGTTTCAGGCCCACGGTCGAGGAGACGACGAAGATCAGGCTGCCGACAGGGGGCGTCGCGAGCCCCATGGTCAGGTTGACAATCACCACGATGGCGAAATGTTCCGGCGCGATCCCCAGCGCGTGGCTGATCGGCGCCAGGATCGGCACCAAGATCATCACGCCCGGCAGTGGGTCCATGAACAGGCCGAAGACCAGCAGCAGCACGTTGACCGCCAGCAGGAAAAGGATCGGCGACAGATCCCACGAAATGATGGTTTCCGCCAGGAACTGCGGGATGCCCTCGATCACCAGAACCCAGGCAAAGGCGCGGGCCGCGCCCAGGATCAGCAGTACCGCGGTGCTGACCAGTGCGGCGCGCAGAATGATCCCCGGCAGCGTCCGCAGGCTGAGCGAGCGATAGACGAAGAAGCCGCAGAGCAGCGCGTAGAACACCGCGATCACCGACGCCTCGGTGGGGGTGAAGATACCGCTGCGGATACCGCCGATGATCAGCACGATCAGGAAGATCGCCGGCATCGCGAAGACGCTGGTACGGATCATCTCGGGCAGGGCAGGGCGGGCCTCGTCGCTGCGGTAGCCGCGCTTGCGGCTGACATACCAGTTGCCCGCCAGGGTGCCGATGGACAAGAGCAGCCCGGGAATGATCCCGGCCATGAACAGCGCACCGACCGAGGTGTTCTCATCCTGCATCGCGTAGATGATCATGGTGATCGACGGCGGAATGATCGGCCCGACGATGGCGCTGGAGATGGTCAGCGCCCCGGCATATGATTTGTCGTAGCCGCCTTTTTCCATCATCCGGATCATCATCGCGCCCGGCCCCGCGGCATCGGCCAGGGCAGAGCCGGAAATCCCGGCAAAGAGGGTTGATGAGATCACATTGGCATAACCCAGACCGCCACGCAGATGGCCGACGAATTGCGACACGAAGCGCAGCAGCGTCTGGGTGATGCCGCCGCCGGTCATCAGCTCGGCCGCGAGCACGAAGAAGGGGACCGCCAGCAGCGGAAAGCTGTCGAGGCCGGCGAACATCTCCTTCACCACCACGAGATGGGGGTAATGGCTGGCGAAGCTCAGCGCCACGAAGACCGAGATCATCATCGCGAACGCGACGGGAACCCCCAAGGCCAGCAGCACGAACAGGGCGGGAAAGAGGATCTCAGCCATTTGCGCCCCCGGGCAAAGCATCGGTTTCCTCGCCATGAGATTTATAGTGGCCGGCGGAAACGAAGGGATGGGCGATCAGCAGCAAGTGCACGATCAGCAGGCTGAAGCCGATCGGCATCGCCGCGTAGATATATTTGAACGACAGTCGCAGCGCCGGTGTCTTCTGGAACTGCATCCGCTGCATGTATTGCCAGCCGACCCAGACCATGAAGGCGAAGAACCCCAGCAACAGTACCAGGATCAGCGCCCGGACCGCGACGCGCGCGGAATTCGGCAGCGAATCCTGCAGGTTGGTGATTGCCACATGCATCCCCGACCGCAGCGCCAGCCCGGCGCCCAGGAAGGCCATCCAGATCATCATGTAGCGTGCCGCCTCGTCCGCCCAGGGCAGCGAATTGTTGGTGAGGTATCGCAGCCCCACATTGGTGCCGACGACACCGGCCATGCCCGCAAGCAGCAGGATGACGGCGGCGGCGTTCACGATAACGAAAAGGCGTTCGATCTGTCGCATGGGCAGGGCTGTCTTTCGAATGGGAAAGGCGGCGCGAGGCCCGCGCCGCCCTTTGTCGTCAAGAAATCGCGATTACTCGGTCGCGATGATGTTGTCGATCAGCGCCTTGTCGTAGGTCTTGTAATATTCCTCGTAAGCCGGGGCGACGGCCTTGAGGAATTCCGCCTTTTCTTCCGGCGTCAGGGCGTTGATCTCCATGCCGCGCTCGCGCAGGGTTTCGACCCCGCTGGCCTCGACATCGTCGACATAGCCGCGCATGGCGATCACTGCCTCGGTCGCGCCTTTCTCGAACGCGGCCTTGTCTTCGTCGGACAGACCTTCCCAGAAGGGTTTCGACACCAGCAGCATCGCCGGGGAATAGACATGGCCCGACAGCGTCAGGTACTTCTGCACTTCATCCAGCTTGACCGAGACGATCACCGACAACGGGTTTTCCTGCCCGTCGATCACGCCCTGTTGCAGCGAGCTGACGACCTCGGGCCAGGCCATCGGCGTCGGTGCCGCGCCGAGTACGGTGAAGGCCTCGAGGTGAACCGGGTTTTCCATCGTCCGCAGTTTCATCCCGGCCATGTCGGCGGGGGTGTGGATCGGGTTGCGGTTGTTGGTGATGTGGCGGAAACCCTGTTCGCCCCAGGCCAGCGCATGCAGGCCGACATCGTCGAACTTGGCCAGGATTTCGTCACCGATCGGGCCGTCCAGCACGCGGCGGGCATGGCCCAGGTCGCGGAACATGAAGGGGATGTCGAAGACGCCGGCTTCTGCCACGAAGTTGCTGAGCGTGCCGGAGGAAACCACAGTCGCCTCGACGGTGCCGATCTGCAGGCCTTCGATTACTTCGCGCTCACCGCCCAGACCGGACGAAGGGAAGTGTTTGAAGGCGAATTTACCGTCGGTTTCGGCCTCGACGACTTCCTGCCATTTCTTGGCGGCGACGCCGTAATGCGAGGTCGGCGACAGGGCATAGCCGATCTTGACCTCGGTTTGTGCGCTGGCGGCGGTGCCGGCGATTTGCAGGGCCGCGGTGATCGCCAGCATGGCGCTGCCACGAATGAACATAGTCATGACACTCTCCTCCAGAATTCAGATTGCAGGTTGGTAACCTTTGCATTCCACGGGAGCAAGGCGCCCTGAAACGACATTTCACAAAATCCCGGGGGATTTTATGGCAACATTATTGCCCTAATTGGGTGGCGAGGACGATTATCAGGATTTTCCATTCAGTGTTTCTGGGTGTTCCGGCCGCGAAAGCGGTTGGAAGCGCCCGGGCTTCGGACTTTGATGGGACCGAACTGTCATTGCACCGGACCAAGACCCATGACCGACCATCGCTATTACGCGCCCAGCGGAGGCCTGCCGCCGCAGACGCAACTTTTGACTGACCGGGCAGTGTTTACCAATGCCTATGCGGTGATCCCGAAGGGGTGTTTCAGCGATATCGTGACCAGTGCCTTGCCGTTTTGGGACGACGCGCGGTTCTGGGTGATTGCCCGACCGATGTCGGGCTTCGCCGAAACGTTTTCGCATTACATCGCCGAGGTTCAGCCCGGTGGCGGCAGCGACCGGCCCGACAGCGATCCGCGCGCCGAAGCGGTGATTTTCGTGGTCGAAGGAGAGCTGCAGCTGACCATCGGCGGCCAGTCGCATGATCTGGACGCGGGTGGCTATGCCTATCTGCCGGCGGGCAGCATTTGGCAGCTTCGCGCCACGGGGCAGGGGGCCGTGCGGTTCCACTGGCTGCGCAAGGCCTATGTCGCGGTCGAGGGGCTGGCGGCGCCAGAGGCCTTCGTCAGCCATGAGGACGACCACGCTCCCATTGCCATGCCGGGAACCGAGGGCAAATGGGCCACCACCCGTTTCGTCGACCCGGCAGACCTGCGCCACGACATGCATGTGAATATCGTCACCCTGCAGCCGGGCGCGGTGATCCCCTTTGCCGAAACCCATGTGATGGAACACGGGCTTTATGTGCTGGAGGGGAAGGGGGTCTATCGGCTGAACCAGGATTGGGTCGAGGTCGAAGCCGGAGATTACATGTGGCTGCGCGCCTTCTGCCCGCAGGCCTGCTATGCCGGTGGTCCGGGGCCGTTCCGCTATCTGCTCTACAAGGATGTAAACCGGCATATGCCGTTGTGAGGGCCGGGCGGCCTAACTCTCCGGAATCCTGGTTTTTCCCGGTTTAGACACTGGTAATACGAAACCTATCCAAGAAAACAATGCCCGCCATCTCCCCGGATGGCGGGCGTTGCCGTTTCTGACTGCGGCTCAGTCAATCACTCGCCTGTCAGCGACCCCGTGCCATGGCCGGCCAGACCGCCCGAGACCTCATCGGTCGCCTCATCGGGCAAATCCTCGGGCAGGATCAGGTTCAGCACGATCGCGATCAGCGCCGCGGGCAGGATGCCCGACGCGCCCAGGATGCGCAGCGTATCCGGCAGGTGCTGCAGCGCGTTGGGTGCGCCGGCGGGCAGGTTCATCACCTCAAGCTGCAGACCCAGCCCGAAGGACAGCGCCACGGCAAAGATCACCATGTTGCGCCGGTTCCAGACCACATCCGACAGCATCGAGATGCCCGAGGCCACCACCATGCCGAACATCACGATGACACCGCCGCCCAGAACCTCGATCGGCACGGTACGGATGACGCCGCCGACCTTTGGGATCAGCCCGCAAATGATCAGGAAGATCGCCCCGAAGGTCACCACATGGCGGCTCATCAACCCGGTCATGGCGATCAGGCCGACGTTTTGGGAAAACGAGGTATTGGGCAGCGCCCCGAAGACACCGGCCACGGCAGTGCCCAGACCATCGGCATAGGTGGCCCCCGCGATTTCCTTGTCGGTGGCTTCGCGGCCGGCACCGCCCTTGGTTATGCCCGAGACATCGCCGACCGTCTCAACCGCCGAGACGAAGGCCATCAGGCAGAAGCCGATGACGGCAGCGGCGGAGAATTCGAAACCGTATTTGAACGGCTGCGGCAACGCGAAGACGGCGGCATTGTTCCAGCTTGCCGCGATCTTGGTGGGGGGCAGCATGCCCACCATCATGCAGTAGACATAGCCCACCACGATGCCGATCAGCACTGCCGAGATCGACAGCATGCCGCGGGTGAAGAATTTCACCGCGAGCGTCACGAAGATCACCACCAGCGCCGCGGACCAACTGAGAAGCCCGCCATAGCTGGCGCTGCCGCTGGCCTTTGCCGGCACGCCACCGGCAGCATATTCGATGCCGACCTTGACCAGTGCCAGACCGATCATGGTGACGACTAGCCCGGTCACCAGCGGTGGCAGGGCAAAGCGTATCTTGCCGATCACCATCCCCAGGCAGGCATGGAACAGACCGCCGATCAGAACCCCGCCGAACAGCGCGGCCAGCCCATCCACCCCCTTGCCGGCGACCAGCGGGATCATGATGGGGATGAAGGCGAAGGAAGTGCCCTGAACCACCGGCAACCGGGCGCCGACCGGCCCCATGCCGATGGTCTGAAACAGGGTGGCGATGCCGGCGAACAGCATTGCCATCTGGATCATATAGAGCAGTTCCGGGAAATCCGGGCTGTTCGATCCAAAGCCGAAGCCGGCGGCTCCGGCCACGATGATTGCCGGTGTCACATTCGACACGAACATCGCCAGTACATGCTGGATCCCCAGCGGAATCGCCACGGCGAGCGGCGGGGTGAAGTTCGGATCGCGCATTTGCTCGGCGCTGCCGATATTGGCCATTTCGTCCCTCCTTGTCGGGTGCCGGGCTTTGCCCGGTCGTTTTATCGCGCGTTGGTATTGGTCGTCTGTCTTGGTCTTAGGGGCTGGCCTCGATGCTGTAGGGCGTGTCGAACCAGTATTCCTGCAGGTTGTCCCCGGCGCCGATGCGATCGACCACGGCGAAAACACCGGGCGGGGACAGGGGGGTCAGCACCCCGTGCCAGATATTCCTGAAAAGGTTGATCCCCTGTCCCGGCGCGGTCAAGAAGGCGTGCGGTTTGCCGGGGCGATCCCCCGCATCTGCCGCGACAATGACCAGAAAAGAGGTCGGCGACAGTGGCAGGAAGGCCTGGGAACCCAGCGGATGCCGCTCCATCATCTCAAGCCGATAGGGCAGGGCGCGCGGTTCGGCATCGAACAGGCTGATGCCCACACGCCCCTCGGCATCGGCTTCGACCCGGGCCAGATCGTGGTGGCGGCCGCAAAGCCCTTGGTTGATGATCTTGTCGGGCGTGCCCTTCAGTTCGATCACATCGCCGAAGGGAGCAAAGGCGGCGGCGGTCAGCGGTTCGGTCAGGATCACGGTCATCGCCGGGCGTCCCCGGCGCGATGTTTCACGGGAAACGCGCGCCGGATCATGGCAGCAGATCCTTCAGCCGCAGTCCGGCAATCCGTTCGACTTGACGGCAGGCTTCGGCGAATTCCTGATCGCGGTCGTTCTCCAGCCGCCGCTCAAAGGCGGCAAGGATGCCCGGTTTGTCGTGATCGCGCACCGCGATGATGAAGGGAAAGCCGAATTTTACCACATAGGCCGCGTTCAACCGGCTGAAGGTCTCGCGTTCCGCGTCGGTCAGCGCGTCGAGCCCGGCGCTGGCCTGTTCGGCGGTGCTTTCCGCCGTCAGCCGCCTGGCCGCCGCCAGCTTGCCGGCCAGATCGGGGTGGGACAGCAGCACGCCCAGCCGGTCCTTGTCGCTGGCAGAGCGGAAGATGCGGGCCAGCGCATTGCCCAGACCGATCGCGCTGTCATGTGCCGGGCCCAGCTCAAGATCGAAGGCCCGATCGGCGATCCAGGAGGAATGTTCATAGATGCCGCCGAACCTGGCAACGAAGGCCTCGCGCGTCATCTTGCTGGGCCGCTGCCAGCGCTTGTGCGGGTGATGTTGGGCCCAGTGGCGCGCCACGTCGATCCGCCGCGGCGTCCAGACGTCTTCGAATTCGGCGATATAGTCGATGAAGCGTTTCAGCCCGGCCAGTTTCCCCGGCCGCCCGATCAGCCGGCAATGCAGACCGATGGTCATCATCTTCGGTGCCCCCGCCTGACCTTCGGAATAAAGGACATCGAAGGCGTCGCGCAGATAGGTGAAGAACTGTTCCCCGGTGATATAGCCGGGCGCGGTGGCAAACCGCATGTCATTGGCTTCGAGCGTATAGGGGATGATCAGCTGATCGCGATCCTCAAGCTCCAGCCAATAGGGCAGATCGTCGTCATAGGTGTCGGAGATATAGTCGAACTGCCCGGTCTCGGCGGTGAGCCGCACGGTATTGGCCGAACAGCGCCCGGTGTACCAGCCGCGCGGCGGCTCCCCCACCACTTCGGTATGCAGGCGGATCGCCTCGGCGATCGCGGCGCGCTCCTCCGCCTCGGGCATGTCCTTGTGTTCGACCCATTTCAGCCCGTGGCTGGCGATCTCCCATCCCGCTTCCTTCATCGCCTCGACCTGTTCGGCGCTGCGCGCCAACGCGGTGGCGACGCCATAGATCGTGACCGGGATGCCGGCGCCGGTGAACAGCCGGTGCAGCCGCCAGAACCCGGCGCGGGCGCCGTATTCATAGATCGATTCCATGTTCCAGTGCCGCTGTCCCGGCCACATCGCCGCACCGGCGATATCGGACAGGAATGCCTCTGACGCGGCATCGCCATGCAGGATGCAATTCTCGCCGCCTTCTTCATAGTTCAGCACGAATTGCACCGCCACCTTGGCGCCGCCGGGCCACTCAGCAACCGGAGGTTTGGACCCATAGCCGCGCATGTCACGGGGGTAGCGTGTCATCGTAATGTCTCCTGCTGTGCACAAAGAAGATGTAGCTCAGAATAACCCGTTTGAGTTTTCTGGAATTCTTGAAGGAGTTGTAGCCAATTCGGGGGTGCGGCACGGGGTCCATTTGCGTAAAAACAAGGCAGAGACGGGGACCGAACAGGGAGACTGGGATGGCCGGCTATCTGACGACGCATGTTCTGGACACGGCACGGGGCCTTCCCGCGGCGGGGCTGAAGATCGAGCTGTTCCGCATCGAGGGCGCGGCGCGGCACCTGCTGAAATCCGTTACCACCAATGACGATGGTCGCACCGATGCGCAGATCCTGCCGGCGGCAGAGTTCGAACCGGGCACCTACGAACTGGTCTTTCACGCCGGGGCCTATCTGGATGAGACCGGGCCGGCGCAGGAACCGCCGCGCTTTCTCGACCTGATCCCGATCCGTTTTGGCATGAGCGAGCCCACGCATTACCACGTTCCGCTTCTGCTGTCGCCCTTCGGTTATTCCACCTATCGCGGTAGCTGACCGCGCGTCAGGGCGCGGCATCGGTCATTTCATCGCCGCTTGGATATGTTCGGCCATGAAGTCGATCAACAGCCGCGTTTTCGGATCCTGCCGCCGACGGTGCATGTAGAGGCAGCCAAGCTGGATCGGCACCGGTGGGGTGTCCTCCGCGACAGGCACCAGCGCGCCGGACTTCAAGTGTTCGGCGACTTCGAAGATCGGTTTCAGGATGATGCCGTGGCCGTCGAGCGCCCAGCCGGTCAGCACGTCGCCGTCATCGCTTTCGAACGGTCCCTGAACCGAAAAGCGCTGCACACCCTCCTCTGTCTGTAACGGCCACTGGAATTCCCGGGCGCCGGGATAGCGCAAGTTCAGGCAATCGTGTTTGTCCTGCAGCAGATCCTCGCCAGTGTCGGGCATGCCGCGCCGCGTGATATAGGCGGGCGCCGCGCACAGAAGTCGTGGCACATCGGCTATCTTGCGCATCCTGAGCGCGGAATCTTCGGGGATACCCAGGAAGAACGCCAGATCGAGCCCTTCTGCCGCCAGATCCAATTTGCGATCCGACAGTCGCAGCCGGATGTCGATCAGCGGATATTTCTCTTTGAAAGCAGGCAGTTTCGGCGCGATGAGTCGGCGGCCCAGCCCCAGCGGGGCCGCGACGAAGAGCGATCCGCGCGGTGTCATGGTCAGGTTCGATATATCGGCCTCGGCCGTTTCCACCGCTTCGAGGATCTTGCAGGCGCCGCGATAGAACAGATGGCCCTGTTCCGTTGGGTTCAGCGTGCGGGTGGTGCGCTGGAACAGCCGCACGTTCAGATGGTCTTCAAGCTGGGAAATCCGTGCCGAGGCGACGGCGGCCGAAATCCTCTGATCCCGGGCGGCGGCGGACATATTGCCCAATTCATAGACTCTGACGAAGGTCTGGATGTTGTCCAGGTAGGCCATTGGGCTTCATTGTTCGTTTTTATTTGAAGCATATTGGCGCTTTCGGCGGATACTTGACAATACGCAACCGGGATAAGCTGCGGAAAAACAGCGCTGTCGGAGGAATATGATGCAGGACATGGTGATTATCTGGGATTGGCTGGGCTTTGCCGTCCGCTGGTTGCATGTGGTGACCGCGATCGCCTGGATCGGGTCGTCCTTCTATTTCATCGCGCTGGACCTGGGGCTGCGGCAGGCGCCGCATCTGCCAAAGGGCGCCTATGGCGAGGAATGGCAGGTCCATGGCGGCGGTTTCTATCATATCCAGAAATACCTGGTCGCGCCGGAGCACATGCCCGAGCATCTGACCTGGTTCAAATGGGAAAGCTATTCCACTTGGCTCTCCGGCGCGGCGCTGCTGATGGTGATCTACTGGGCAGGGGCAGAGCTTTATCTGATCGACGCCCAGAAGGTCGAACTGACGCAATGGCAGGCCATCCTGATCTCGGCCGCCTCGCTGACCATCGGCTGGCTGGTCTATGATACCCTGTGCAAATCGGGCTTGGGTGAAAAGCCGACGGCGCTGATGATCCTGCTGTTCTTGCTGCTGGTGGCGATGGGCTGGGGCTATAATCAGATCTTCACCGGTAGGGCGGTGATGCTGCATCTGGGCGCCTTCACCGCGACGATCATGACCGCCAATGTGGCGATGATCATCATTCCTAACCAGAAGATCGTTGTTGCTGATCTCAAGGCCGGGCGGGTGCCGGATGCGAAATACGGGCGGATCGCCAAACTGCGGTCGACCCATAACAACTATCTCACCCTGCCGGTGATCTTCCTGATGCTGTCGAACCACTATCCGCTTGCCTTCGCCACCCAGTACAACTGGGTGATCGCGGCGCTGGTGTTCCTGATGGGGGTGACGATCCGGCACTATTTCAACACCCGCCACGCCCGCAAAGGCAATCCGGTCTGGACCTGGGCGGTCACCGCCTTGCTGTTTGTCGCGATCATGGCGCTCTCGCTCGCACCCTTGCAGCAGGACAGCTATGACGACAGCGAGGCGCGGGCGATGAACCGGGTCGAGACCGCCTTTGCCGAGGCCGAGGGGTTCGAGGATGTCGCCGATATCGTGATGAGCCGCTGTTCCATGTGCCATGCGCGCGAACCGGTCTGGGATGGCATCCACCACGCGCCGAAGAACGTTCTGCTTGAGACCCCGGCCGATGTCGCGCAGCACGCGCGGCTGATCTTTCTGCAGGCCGGTGCCAGCCAGGCGATGCCGCCCGCCAACTTGACCTGGATGGAGCCGGAGGAGCGCGCCCGGATCGTTTCCTGGTATACCGCCGGGGCACGCAATCTGCCGGTGGTGCTGGCAGCGAACTGATCCCGAGACCCCACCCGGCGCGGTCTTTTCAGGGTGGGTTTGGCCTGCGTGATAGAGTCAATTCACGCAAGGAAAGACTGGATCCGTGATCCGTGCCCGGGCAGTCTGTCGTCAAGGGGAGGAACCTTGCATGACAGATTTGCCCAAGCCCGGCACACGGCCGTGGCATGCCCATTATAATGCGGGCGTTGCGCCCGATTTCATCCCACCGAAGACCACGCTGACCCGCATGCTGGATCGCGGCTTTGCCGAACATGCCGACCGGGTGCTGATCGAATATGGTGGGGAGGAAATCACCTATGCCGGGATGCGGGCGATGGCCGCCCGTGCCGCTGCGGCGCTGATCGCGCGGGGATTGCAGCCTGGCGACCGGCTGGCGCTGCACCTGCCGAACAGCCCCTGGCATCCGGTGTTTTTCTTCGGCGCCATGGCGGCGGGGCTGACCGTGACCCACCTGAGCCCGCTCGACGCCGCCGGAGAGATCGCCCACAAGCTGGCCGACAGCGGCGCAAAGCTGGTGATTTCCCTGACCGCGCCCGATTTTTCCACGCCGCTGATGGGCGCCGCCGCCTATGGCAGCCTGCCGCCGGTGGTGCAGTGCCCCGATGCGGTGCTGAAGGGCGACGGAGTGTCTTACGGCGCGATCAGCCTGGCGGCTTTTTGGGCCGGGCACGAGGGGGCCGCCTGGGACCCGATGCCAGTCGCGCCGGGGGATATCGCGCTGCTGCAATATACCGGCGGAACCACCGGGCGGCCCAAGGCGGCGGTGCTGACCCATGCCAATATCGCGGCCTCGGTCAACATCTATCGCGAATTCCTCAAGGGGGAAGCGGTGCGGGAGCCGGGAAAGCGCACGCTGTTGTTCTCGCCGGTCTTCCATATCCTGGGGCTGTCGACGCAGTTGCTGCGCGGGTTTTGCGATGGGCTGACGATCCATCTGCGGCCGCGGTTCGATGCGGCGCAGGCGCTGGATGATATCGAGGCCTATGGCATCAACATCATGACCGGCGTGCCGACCATGTGGATCGCGATCCTGCGTCAGCCCGGGGTCGAAGGGCGTGATCTGTCCTCGCTGGACTTCATCGGATCGGGCGGCGCGCCTCTGCCGGTCGAGGTGTTTCAGCGCATCCGCCAGTTGACGGGGCTCAAGCTGCGGGGCGGATGGGGGATGACCGAAACCGCGCCGGCGGGGTCGAACATGCCGCCCGATGTGCCTGACAGCAAGCTGGGCACCATCGGTATCCCGCTGCCGGGGCTTGAGATCAGGATCGTCGATCCGGCCGATCCCGCCCGGGTGCTGGGTTTCGGCGATGAGGGCGAAATGGCGATCCGGGGCCCCAATGTCACCAGCGGCTATTGGAACAAGCCGGAGGAGACTGCGGCCTCCTTTATCGATGATTGGTTTCTGACCGGCGATATCGCCCGGATGGATGAAGACGGCTTCCTCTATCTGGTCGATCGCAAGAAGGACATGATCATTTCGGGCGGCTTCAATGTCTATCCGGTGGTGATCGAGGATGCGGTGCATCGCCATCCGGCGGTGTCCGAGGCGATGGCTGTCGGCATCCCAGATCCCTATCGCGGCGAAAGCGCCAAGGTCTTTGTGGTGCTGAACCCCGGCGCCAAGCCCTTCACGTTGGAGGAGTTGCAGGCCTTTCTGGCCGACAAGCTGGGCCGGCACGAAATCCCCCGCGATCTGGAGTTTCGCGCGGGTCTGCCGAAAACCCCGGTGGGCAAGCTGGACCGCAAGGCGCTGCGCGCCGAAATCCGGGCCGAGCTGGAGCCGGCCTGAACCGGATCGCCCGGGCGCGCAATGGGTCCGGGCGACAAACGAAAGCACCCGCCGGGATGGGCGGGCGCTGTAACAGGTCTGGCGGTGGTCCTTACGTCCGGGTCCAGCCCAGCGTCTTGGCCAGACGGTCCTGCGCGGCGAGGTATTCGCGTTCCAGCCGCTCCACTACCTGGGCCGCCGGCAGCACCTCGCGCACCGCGCCGATGCCCTGGCCCGAGCCCCAGATTTCTTTCCAGCTCTTGGGCTTTTCGCGGTTTTCGCCGAAATCCATCTTCGACGGGTCGGAGCGTTCCAGCGCATCCGGATCCATCCCGGCGGCGGCGATCGAGGGCTTAAGGTAGTTTCCCCAGACTCCGGTGAAGAGATCGGAATAGACAATGTCGTCGGCTCCGTATTCGACGATCATCCGCTTGTAGCCCTCGACGGCATTGGCCTCTTCGGTGGCGATGAAGACAGATCCGGCATAGCCGCCGTCTGCCCCCATGGCCTGCGCCCCCAGGATGCTGTCGCCGCGTGCGATGGAGCCCGACAGGAACAGCGGGCCATCCCACCAGTCGCGGATTTCCTGCACCAGGGCGAAGGGCGACAGCGCACCGGCGTGACCGCCCGCGCCGGCGGCGACGGCGATCAGCCCGTCGGCCCCCTTTTCTACCGCTTTCTTGGCGAACTTGTTGTTGATCACATCGTGGAAGGTGATGCCGCCCACCGAATGGGCTGCGTCATTCACCCAGGTTTGCGCACCAAGCGAGGTGATCCAGACCGGCACCTTGTACTTGACGCAAAGCTCCACATCCCGCTCCAGCCGGCCGTTCGACCGGTGGACGATCTGGTTGACCGCGAAGGGGGCGGCGGGGCGATCCGGGTTTTCCTGATTGTGACGGTCAAGCTCTTCGGTGATCCGCTTCAGCCAGCGTTCCAGCTCGATCGGTTCACCGTCCTTCTCGCGCGCATTGAGCGCCGGGAAGGAGCCGACGATGCCGGCCTTGCACTGGGCAATCACCAGATCCGGGTTCGAGATGATGAAAAGCGGGCTGCCGATCAACGGCAGGCGCAGATGCGCAAGGGCTGCGGGCATCGTCACTGGTGGTTCCTTTCGTTCCTCTTCTGCGGCTCGCAAAACTCAGTTCCGCAAGCCGCCTCCCTAGAGGATTTCTCGGTCGCCGCCGGAAGTCGGGCAAGTGCGACGTCACGTGAAAACCGCCCCGGGCCGTCCGAGGCGAGGGCATGAAAACCGGTTGTCCGGCGCAATCAGCCTTTAGGATCGGTGGTCTGCGTCGTCGTCGTCGGGCTGTCGGGGCGGCTTTCCTCCCGCAGGTAAACCTGAGTGGCAGGCAGCGCGAGGTCTGAGCCATGAGCGTCGATGATCGCGCGGATGTCGATCAATAGCTCTTCCTGCACAGCGAGGAAGGCACTCATGTCGAAGGCGCTGATATTGGCGTAAACATCTATATTAATGGAGAAATCGCCGTATTCCACCAGCCTGACCCGCAGCGGTTGCGACAAGACGGCGGGATGCGCCTCCAGCCGGTCGCGGATCGCGGCGAGCAGAGCGGGGATCGTTTCGCCCTTGGTTTCGTAGGTTAAGCCGATCTTGTGGCGAAACAGGAAAACATCGCGCTGGCTGAAGTTGGTTATCTTTCTTTTGGCCAGATCGGCGTTGGCGATGGTGATCAGGGTCCGATCCAGCGCGCGGATGCGGGTGGAGCGGATGCCGATTTCCTCGACCGTGCCGGCGAGGTCGTCGAACTGGCAGAAATCGCCGATCCGGACGATTCGGTCGGCATAGAGGATGATGCCGCCGATCAGGTTTTCGATGGTTGGCTGCGCGGCGAGCGCGATGGCCAGACCGCCGACACCAAGACCGGCGACGACGCCATAGATCGGAATGCCGATGCGGGTGGCGCCATAGCCGACGATCAGGATCGAGATGGCGAAGGAAATCACCCTGTATCCGGTCCGCAGCAGGCTGGAATCAAGCCCGCCACTGGTCAGAGTGGTCCGCTGCAGGACCCGGTCGTAGATAAGCTGGAGCGCCTGATAAGTCAGCCAGGCTGAGGCAGCCCAGACGCAGGCGCTGCTTGCCGTGGCGATGGTCTGCATCAGCGGACCGGTGATGTTGACGTCGGTTTCACACAGGTTACGAAACAGATTTGCCGCGACGATGACGACGGTCGGGGCAATGACGCCTGCCCAGCCCCGGGCGCTATGGGTGTCTTCGGTTTGGCGTCGCTTGCTGCGCCAGCGGGCGAAAAGCCCAAGGGCCACCAGATAGAGCAGGATCAGCAGAATGAGGGCCAGCCATTGCCATAGGGCCTGCCCTGCGAATGTCTGTTTCGGCCAGGCGGGGCCTTCAAGGATATATTCGTACCAGCGCGGTGCCACCAGGTCACCTGGCGTGTAGATGTAATAGCTGAACAGATCTTCGCTCCGGTCGGCCTGCAACGGCAGCGCCTTGATGGTCTCGTAATCGTCGGGAATGCGGTCGACCGTGCTGGCGGTGAACAGATATTGGCCGTTTTGTTCGCCACCGTCCTGCCTGGCGATGATCAGGCTGGTGCCGGGAAGGAGCCACTGGGTGGGAAGGTCGGCGCCGGGCGAGGTACCGGTGAAATCCCCGGCCGGGTCGCCGGGCACTTCGGCAAGATTGGGCAGATAAATCCGATCGAGGATTTCCTGCGCCTGCAGAACGATTTCAATTCCGACCCGGTCCCGCGCGGTGGCGGGAATTTCAGACAGATCAAAGATCTTGCTGGCTTTTTCCAGGAGGGCTTTGACATGAACGAGACGGAGCTTTTGCTCTTTCGTCATGAGCAGGCTGTCACCCGAGAAAAAGGAATCGCGGACGTCGATCCAATCGGTGCTGGCTGCACGCATGATCAGCAGGAAGCTTTCCAGCGTTGCGCGCGGACTGGTGGTATCGGGCGGGGAGATCGGATTTTCGATCATGCGGAGCTGGCGTTCCGACAGTTCGGTCGCATTGGGCTGGACGCCGTCCTGCGCCAGGACGCTGAGTGGCAGGGTCGACGCGATGGCGATGACAAGGAGAATCCGGATGAAGTTGATTGTCTTCAAGGCCGACTTTTTCATCGTTGCCCCTTTTGTCGCTTTGATTTTAGCCTTTCATAAAAGGCTTTCCCTGTTGGTTTGGTGGTAACCGAGCGAGATTTTACGGTCAAATCCTTTACCGCTTATTGTGAATGCAGTGTGTTCGTGGCGGAAAAATGTGCGGCGGGCCGGAGAAATCTAGGCTGCGCGCAAGAGGCGCGCGCGTGCCGGCTGTGTCCTCGGGCGCCCCTGGGGCGGTGAGAGTTGGGGCGGAAGGATGGTGTTGTCCGATGAAAACAAAAAACCCCTGGAAACCGAAGTTTCCAAGGGTTTTTTCGTGTACGACTTTGGTGCCCAGGAGAGGACTCGAACCTCCACGTCCATACGGACACTAGCACCTGAAGCTAGCGCGTCTACCAATTCCGCCACCTGGGCAGGTGTCGTGAGGCGGGTCTTTAAGGGTGGTAGCGGGGGGTGTCAAACGGAAAAAGCATTCAGGTCCATTTTTTTCCGTTTTTCTTTTCTCCGGAGTGCGCCGGTTGTGGCATCGGTCCTGGCCGGGTCGCCGGGGCGACGTTTTTCCGCCTTGTTCCTATGGGCTTGGAACGCTAAATCGGGGTGGAACCGATGAGCAGGAGCATTGCCATGTCGAAACTGGTCACCATCTACGGCGGATCGGGCTTTGTCGGACGTTATATCACGCAACGGATGGCAAAGGCCGGCTGGCGCGTGCGCGTCGCTGTGCGCCGTCCGAACGAGGCGCTTTTCGTGAAACCCTATGGCGCTGTCGGCCAGGTCGAGCCGGTGGCTTGCAATGTCCGTGACGACGCCTCTGTCGCTGCGGCGATGCAGGGGGCGGATGCGGTGATCAATTGCGTCGGCATCCTGGCGAAAGCCGGCAAGAACACTTTTGACTCCATCCATGTCGCAGGCGCCGAACGGATCGCGCGCCTTGCCGCGCAGCAAGGTATCGCGCGCATGGTCCATATTTCGGCCATTGGTGCCGACACTGGCGCCAGCAGCGAATATCTGCGGACCAAGGGCGCGGGCGAAGAGGCGGTGTTGCGTCATCTGCCCGATGCCACGATCCTGCGCCCGTCGGTGATCTTTGGGCCCGAGGACAATTTCTTCAACCGCTTCGGTGCGATGACTCGCAAAGGGCCGTTCCTGCCGCTGGTCGGGGCCGAAACCAAGTTCCAGCCCGTCTATGTGGACGATGTCGCCCATGCTGCCGAACTGGCAGCGACCGGCGCCGCCGCGTCGGGCGTGTATGAGCTGGGCGGTGCCAAGGTCGCCAGCTTGCGCGAGCTGATGGGGCTGCTGCTGGACGAAGTCTATCGCCGCCGGATCGTGATCGGTCTGCCGTTCTGGGTGGGCGGTTTGATCGCGTTGGCCGGTGATATCGTGCAGGGCGTCACGCTGGGGCTGCTCAGCAACAAGGTTCTGACCCGTGATCAGTTGCGCAGCCTTAAGACCGACAGCGTGGTGTCCGAGGGCGCCAAGGGGTTCGCCGATCTGGGCATCGAGCCTGCCAATCTGGAGACGGTGCTGCCGGAATACGTATGGCGGTTCCGCCCGACCGGCCAGTACGACGATATCACGCGTTCGGCACGCCAACTGCGCCCCTGATCGGTTTCGATACAGTGTAAGAAAACCCGCGGTCCAGCCGGATCGCGGGTTTTTCGATTCTGCGGGGGGATGCTGTTACCTGTAGGCGATGATCAGAAGCACGACGCCCAGGATGACCCGATAGATCACGTAGGGGGTGAAGCTGACGCTGCGCAGCAGTCGCATCATCAGGCTGAGCGCCAGCAGTGCCGAGACAAAGGCAAATGCGGCGGTGATCGCACCATCGCGGGCGGCGGCCAGATCGGCATGGGCTGCGACCTCTCCGCCCAGAAGGATACCAGAGGCGGCGATGGTCGGGATCGACATCAGCATCGACAGCCGCGCGGCCTCGGACCTTGTATAGCCGAGCTGTCGTCCGGCGGTGATGGTGATCCCCGAGCGTGAGGTGCCTGGGATCAGCGCCACCGCCTGCCACAGTCCCATGATCAGCGCGTCTTTCAGCCCCCAGTCGGCGCCGGTTTTGACGCTGGTGCCGGTCTGGTCGGCCCAGTAAAGCGCGATGCCGAAGATCAGCATGGTCCAGCCGATTACCGCGATCGAGCGCATCGCGTCGCTCAGTCCGGTGACATTCAGGATCAGTCCGACGATCACAACTGGAATGGTGGCGACGATAAGGCTGAGCGACAGTCTGGCGCCGGGGGTATCCGCCTTGCCGCGCATCAGCCGGGGCAGCCCGGCGAAACCTTCGGCAACATCCCGCCAGAAATACAGCGTGACGGCCACCAGCGTGCCGACATGGACGGCAACGTCAATCACCTGCCCTTGATCGGCAAGCCTGGTGAGCTGGGGCAGGAGAATCAGGTGGCCCGAGGAAGAGATCGGCAAAAACTCGGTAATCCCCTGAATCACGGCGATTAGGAGGAGTTGCAATATCGGCATGACAGGAATGGCCCTAATGAGGGTAGCTCTAGTGCCTCATATAATAAGTATCTGCATTGAAAAGGAAAGTTTGTATTTAGGTCCGGATTGATACCTATATTTCGATCAAATTGATTGGCGCTACCAGGGTGGGCAGCAAAAAAAGTGAAAATAGGTCAGTGCGACTGACTTTTAATCGTCTCGCGCTTCTCATATACGGTCGCTGCTAAGCTATCATGGAGTCCGAGCCGTGGCCAAACAACCGATGCTGAAATTCGTCGACATCCAGCGGGACATGCCGTCGAAGCGCGCCGCGGATGAGCGCAAGAAGGACTTTCACGAAATTTACGCGGAGTTCGCCGGGGCAAAGGCAACCGAGCAGGCGAGCCGCTGTTCGCAATGCGGGGTGCCCTATTGCCAGGCCCATTGTCCGCTGTCGAACAATATCCCCGATTGGCTGCGTCTGACGGCGACGGGCCGTCTGGCCGAGGCCTATGAGCTGAGCCAGGCCACCAACACCTTTCCGGAAATCTGCGGTCGTATCTGTCCGCAGGACCGCCTGTGCGAAGGCAATTGCGTCATCGAGCAATCGGGCCATGGCACGGTCACCATTGGTGCGGTCGAGAAATACATCACCGATACTGCTTGGGAAAACGGTTGGGTCAAACCCGCCGCCCCGGTCACGGAACGCGCTGAAAGCGTTGGCATCATCGGGGCCGGCCCGGGTGGTCTGGCCGCGGCCGACATGCTGCGCCGCGCCGGCATTCAGGTCACGATCTATGATCGGTATGATCGTGCCGGCGGGTTGCTGACCTATGGCATTCCTGGCTTCAAGCTGGAAAAAGACGTGGTCATGCGCCGCAATGAGCTGCTGGCCGAGGGTGGTGTGACCTTCGTGATGAACTGCAACGTCGGCGTGGACATCTCTTTCGAGGAGATCCGCGAAAAGCACGATGCGGTGATCATTGCCACCGGCGTCTACAAGTCGCGCGATCTGGAAATTCCCAACAGCCGGTCGGGCGGCATCGTTCGCGCGCTCGATTTCCTGACCGCCTCGAACCGCAAGAGCTTTGGCGACGCGGTGGAGGAATACGACAACGGAACGCTCAGCGCCGAAGGCAAGCGCGTGGTGGTGATCGGCGGCGGCGATACCGCGATGGACTGCCTTCGGACCTCGATCCGCGAGGGCGCGGTCAGTGTCAAATGTCTCTATCGCCGCGACAAGGCCAACATGCCGGGCTCGCAACGCGAGGTGAAGAACGCCGAGGAAGAAGGCGTGATCTTCGAATGGCTGAGCGCGCCCAAGGGCTTTACCGAGGACGGCGGCAAGGTTTCCGGTGTGATGGTGCAGAAGATGCGGCTCGGGGCGCCCGACGCCAGCGGTCGCCAGGCGCCCGAGGTGATCGAAGGTGCGGATTATGTCGAAGAGGCCGATCTGGTGATCCAGGCACTTGGCTTCGAACCCGAGGATCTGCCCAAGCTCTGGGGCGTCGACGGGCTGGATGTGACCCGCTGGGGCACCGTCAAGGCGGAATTCACCACCGGTGCCACCGCGCTCGACGGGGTGTATGCGGTGGGCGATATCGTCCGCGGTGCCTCCCTGGTGGTCTGGGCGATCCGCGACGGGCGTGATTGTGCCCAGGCGATTATCGAACGTTTCGCCGCCCCTGCCGCTGTCGCGGCTGAATGATCACGAAAGGCCCCGGGGGAGCCCTCCCCCGGCAAAGACCGGAACCGGTCGCTTTGCAGCAAAATACCGCTTTGCGGCGATCCGGTCGGGTGTACTGACCTAAGCTTGGGAAACCGGGAATGACGGATCGAAAGGGACAATGCATGTGCGGCGCGGTGACGCTTGCCGTGCGCGACGTGCCGCGCGATTTCGGCGCTTGTCATTGCAGCATGTGCCGCCGCTGGGCGGGATCGGCGTTGCTGGCGGTGACAGTGCCCGAAACGTCGGTGAGCTGGACGGGAACCGAGGCCATTCGCACCATCCAGTCGTCGGATTGGGCAGAACGTGCCTGGTGTGACCGCTGCGGAACCGGACTTTGGTATCGGGTAACCGCCGAAGGGCCGCACAAGGGAAATTACGAACTGCCCATCGGGCTGTTCGACGACTCCAACGGAATGATCATGAACAGCGAGATCTACATCGACCTCAAGACCGACGCTTTCGCCTATGCTGGCGAACGCAAGCGGTACACCGAGGCCGAGACGATGGCGCTGTTCGGTCTCGAGGGGGGCGCAGAATGACTGTGGAACAGCTGATTGCAGACCGGGGGCGGGCGATGGAGCCCGATGAGCGCGCGGGCCGGGAGGCGGCGCTTTTGGCTGAAATGGATCGCGGCGCGAACTGGTTTCCCGAAGCAGACACTTGGACCGAAGAATATCAGAGCCTGCACCTGCCGCTGGAGGCCGGGATCGTTTCGCCCGAGCTGGCCAGCGAAAGCTTTCGCTGTGACGTGGTGCGGCGCCTGGTCGAAACGGCGGCCGCCATTGCGCGGAACAAGCCTTCGGGGGCCGGCCATGCGCGGGTTGCCGCGATCATCGACTGGCCGCTTCTGGTCGGGTCCGAGATCTGCGTGTTCTTCGACCGGGCCTATGAGCGCGGCTTCGCCCCCGAGGGGGAACGCGAACACGGCCGCAGCTATTGGCCGGGCGGTTGGGTCAGTTCCCGAGACCCTGAGGGCAACCTCTTCGACCAGCTAGATATTCCGATGCCCGACGGCTTCGCCGCGCGCGGCATCGCCCTGACTGAATACAGCAAAGATACCGATCACACCTACCGCTATGAACGCTGGGTGGCGATGGAAACCCTGGAAAGGATCGCCTGATGACCAAATTTGATGAAAACTGGGTCCGCGCCGAGGAAGCCAAGCGTAAGTGGATGGCGGAAAACGGCATGTATTCCGAAGAGGACGAGCATTCCTCTTGCGGGGTCGGGCTGGTTGTCTCCATCGACGGTGAGAAAAGCCGCCGGGTGGTCGAATCCGGTATTCAGGCGCTGAAGGCGGTCTGGCACCGGGGCGCCGTCGACGCCGATGGGAAAACCGGCGATGGCGCCGGCATCCACGTGCAGATCCCGGTTCCCTTCTTCTATGATCAGATCCGCCGCACTGGCCACGAGCCGAACCACGGGGAACTGATGGCGGTCGGTCAGGTGTTCCTGCCGCGCACCGACTTCGGCGCCCAGGAAACCTGCCGGACCATCGTGGAAACCGAAGTTCTGCGCATGGGCTACTATATCTACGGTTGGCGCCACGTGCCGGTAAACATCGGCGTGCTGGGCGAAAAGGCCAACGCGACCCGGCCGGAAATCGAACAGATCCTGTTGTCGAACTCCAAGGGCGTCGATGAGGAAACCTTCGAGCGCGAGCTTTACGTGATCCGTCGCCGGATCGAAAAGGCCGTGGCGGCTGCGGGTATCCACGGGCTTTACATCGCGTCGCTGTCCTGCCGGTCGATCATCTACAAGGGGATGATGCTGGCCCAGGACGTGGCCGAGTTCTATCCCGACCTCAAGGACGAAAGGTTCGAAAGCGCCTTCGCGATCTATCACCAGCGCTATTCCACCAACACCTTCCCGCAGTGGTGGCTGGCCCAGCCGTTCCGCATGTTGGCCCATAACGGCGAGATCAACACGCTGAAAGGCAACCTCAACTGGATGAGGAGCCACGAGATCCGGATGGCCTCGGCGACCTTTGGCGAGATGGCCGAGGATATCAAACCGATCGTTCCGGGCGGCTCATCCGACTCGGCCGCGCTCGACTCGGTGTTCGAGGTGCTGGTTCGTGCCGGACGCAAGGCGCCGATGGCAAAGACCATGATGGTGCCGGAAAGCTGGTCGCAACAGGCGGTGGAATTGCCCAAGGCCTGGCGCGACATGTATTCCTACTGCAACTCGGTGATGGAGCCCTGGGACGGCCCCGCCGCCCTGGCGATGACCGATGGCCGCTGGGTCTGTGGCGGGCTTGACCGCAACGGCCTGCGCCCGATGCGCTATGTCGTCACCGGCGACGGGCTGCTGATCGCCGGCTCCGAGGCCGGGATGGTCGCGGTCGACGAAAAGGGCGTGCGTGAAAAAGGCGCGTTGGGCCCGGGCCAGATGATCGCGGTGGATATGGAAGAGGGCAAGCTGTTCCACGATACCGAGCTCAAGGACAAGCTGGCTGCCAGCCAGCCCTTCGGTGACTGGGTCAGCAAGATCAACGATCTGGACGAGGAACTGGCGCGGGTCACCGAAAAGCCGCTGTTCTCCGGCACTGAGCTGCGTCAGCGGCAGATTGCGGCCGGCTATTCGATGGAAGAGCTGGAGCAGATCCTGGCGCCGATGGCCGAGGACGGCAAAGAGGCGCTGGCCTCGATGGGCGACGATACGCCCTCGGCGGTTCTGTCGAAGCAGTACCGTCCGCTCAGCCACTTCTTCCGGCAGAACTTCAGCCAGGTGACCAACCCGCCGATCGACAGCCTGCGTGAGTATCGGGTGATGTCGCTGAAGACGCGGTTCGGCAACCTCAAGAACGTGCTGGATGAAGACAGCTCCCAGACCGAGATCATCGTTCTGGAAAGCCCCTTTGTCGGCAATGCCCAATGGGCCGAGATGGCACGCCATTTCAACGCGCCGCTGGTCGAGATCGACTGTACCTTCACCCCAGGCGAACCCGGAGCCCTGCGTCAGGAGCTGATCCGCATCCGGGCCGAGGCCGAGGACGCGGTGCGTTCGGGGGCCGGCCACCTGGTGCTGACCGATCAGCATTCCGGCGTCGACAAGGCACCGATGCCGATGATCCTGGCCACAAGTGCGGTGCACAGCCACCTGATCCGCAAGGGTCTGCGGACTTTCTGTTCGCTGAACGTGCGCGCTGCCGAATGTATCGACCCGCATTATTTCGCGGTGCTGATCGGCTGCGGCGCCACCGTGGTGAACCCCTATCTGGCCGAGGATTCGATCGCCGACCGGATCGACCGGGGCCTGCTCGATGGCACTCTGACCGAGAATATCGCGCGTTATCGTAACGCCATCGACCAGGGTATGCTGAAGATCATGGCGAAGATGGGGATTTCGGTGATCTCCTCCTATCGCGGTGGCCTGAACTTCGAGGCGGTGGGCCTGTCCCGCGCCATGTGTGCGGAATATTTCCCCGGCATGCTCAGCCGGATTTCCGGCATCGGCGTCAGCGGCATCCAGCACAAGATCGAAGAGGTGCACGCCAAGGGCTGGGCCTCGAATTCCCAGGTGCTGCCGATCGGCGGCTTCTACAAGGCGCGCAAATCGGGTGAAACTCACGCCTGGGACGCGCAGGGCATGCACATGCTGCAGATGGCCTGCAACCGCGCCTCTTACGAGATGTGGAAGCAATATTCGGCCAAGATGCAGTCGAACCCGCCAATCCATCTGCGTGACCTGCTGGACATCAAGCCGCTGGGCAAGGCGATCCCTCTGGAAGAGGTGGAAAGCATCACCGCGATCCGCAAGCGGTTCGTCACCCCGGGCATGTCGCTGGGCGCGCTCAGCCCCGAGGCGCACAAGACGCTGAACGTGGCGATGAACCGCATCGGCGCCAAGTCGGATTCGGGCGAGGGCGGTGAAGATCCGGCGCATTTCGTGCCGGAGCCGAATGGCGATAACCCGTCTGCCAAGATCAAGCAGGTGGCCTCGGGCCGCTTCGGTGTAACTGCCGAGTATCTGAACCACTGCGAAGAGCTTGAGATCAAGGTTGCCCAAGGGGCGAAACCGGGCGAGGGCGGCCAGCTTCCGGGCATGAAGGTGACCGAGCTGATCGCACGCCTGCGCCATTCGACCAAGGGTGTGACGCTGATCTCGCCGCCGCCGCACCACGATATCTATTCGATCGAGGATCTGGCGCAGCTGATCTATGACCTCAAGCAGATCAACCCGCGTGCCAAGGTGACGGTGAAACTGGTGGCCTCCTCCGGCGTCGGGACGATTGCCGCAGGTGTGGCCAAGGCGAAGGCGGATATCATCCTGGTCTCCGGTCATAACGGCGGCACCGGTGCGTCGCCGGCGACCTCGATCAAATATGCGGGTCTGCCGTGGGAAATGGGCCTGACCGAGGCGCATCAGGTGCTGGCGATGAACCACCTGCGCGACCGGGTCACGCTCAGGACAGACGGCGGGCTGCGGACCGGTCGTGACATCGTCATGGCGGCGATGATGGGTGCCGAGGAATTCGGCATCGGCACCGCTGCGCTGATCGCGATGGGCTGCATCATGGTGCGTCAGTGCCAGTCGAACACCTGCCCGGTGGGCGTCTGCACCCAGGATCCGAAGCTGCGCGAAAAGTTCACCGGCAACGCCGACAAGGTGGTCAACCTGATCACCTTCTATGCCCAGGAAGTGCGGGAAATCCTGGCTTCGATCGGGGCGCGGTCGCTGTCGGATGTCATCGGTCGTGCCGATCTTCTGACCCAGGTCAGCCGTGGATCGGCGCATCTGGACGATCTCGACCTCAACCCGCTGCTGATCACTGTCGATGGCGCGCATGAGATCGTCTATAACCGTGACAAGCCGCGCAATGTGGTGCCCGACACGCTGGATGCTGAAATCGTCCGCGATGCGGCGCGCTTCCTGAAGGAAGGCGAAAAGATGCAGCTGTCCTATGCGGTGCAGAACACCCATCGGACCGTCGGCACCCGCACGTCGAGCCTGATCGTGCAGAATTTCGGCATGCGCAACGCCTTCCAGCCAGATCATCTGCATGTGAAGCTGCAAGGCTCGGCGGGCCAGTCGCTGGGCGCCTTCGCCGCCCCGGGGCTGAAGCTCGAGGTCTCGGGCGACGCCAACGACTATGTCGGCAAGGGTCTGTCGGGGGGCACCATTGTGGTACGCCCGCCGATGATGTCGCCGCTGGTCGCCGAAGAGAATACGATCATCGGCAACACCGTGCTTTATGGGGCGACCGACGGGTATCTCTTTGCTGCCGGCAAGGCGGGTGAGCGTTTTGCGGTGCGCAACTCCGGCGCCAAGGTGGTGATCGAGGGCTGCGGATCGAACGGCTGCGAATACATGACTGGCGGCGTCGCCGTGATCCTGGGGGACATCGGTGCCAACTTCGGCGCAGGGATGACCGGGGGCATGGCCTATCTCTACGATCCGGAAGGCAAGGCCGAGACGCTGATGAACCTGGAAACCCTGGTGGTTGGCCCGGTGGTCATGGATCACTGGGAAAACGAGTTGAAGGGGCTGATCGAACGCCATGCGGTCGAGACCAACAGCCGCAAGGCCGCCGCGATCCTGCAGCATTGGGAGCTGGAAAAAACCAACTTCCTGCAGGTTTGCCCGATCGAGATGCTCAAGCACATCCCCGTGCCGTTGAGCCGCGAGACCGAGGCAATGCCTGCAGAGTGATCTGAGCGCTGAGCTGAAATCGGAAAACCCCGCCCATCTGGCGGGGTTTTCTGTTTGGCGGATGGACCCGGGGCGCCCTCGGGGACGATCAGCGCGGCGCGCAACCCGTGCCGGTTTGCCAACCCGCTTGACCGGCCCGCGCCGGGCGGGCAAGCAGGGCGCATGGCGAAAAAGACAACATCGAAAAAGTCTGGCAAGACCGCTCCGGCCAGGACCCCCGCGTCCGGCGGCCGCCTCTTGCGCTGGTTTCGACGTTGGGCGCTTCGGATCGTGCTGGTGCCGGTGACGCTGGTCATCGTGCTGGTGCTGCTTTTTTCGCTGGTGAATCCGCCGATCACCCTCACCATGTGGCAGGAACACGGGAAATACGGCCGGTTGGAGCGAAGCTGGATGCCTCTGGACGACATCGCTCCGGTGATGGCGCGGTCGGTCGTCGCGGCGGAGGATGCCAATTTCTGCCTGCACTGGGGATTTGACGTCACCGCGATCCGTGCGGCGCTGGAGGACGGCGGTGCCCGTGGCGGCTCGACCATCAGCCAGCAGGTGGTGAAGAACGTATTCCTCTGGCAGGGGCGAAGCTGGACGCGCAAGGCGCTGGAAACCCTGATCACGCCACTGGTCGAGATCTTCTGGTCCAAACGCCGCATTCTCGAAGTCTATCTCAACGTCGCGGAAACCGGCGAGGGCGTCTTCGGTGTCGAGGCGGCGGCACAGAGGGCCTTCGGTGTGCCGGCGGCAAAGCTCTCGGCTCGCCAGGCGGCGCTGATCGCCGCGATCCTGCCAGCGCCCCGCTCACGCTCGGCGGCGAAACCTTCGGATCGGGTCAGCCGCCGCGCCCGCGCGATCGCGGACGGCGCGGCCACCATTCGCGCAGATGGGCGAGCGGCCTGTTTCGAGGATTGAAAATCCGTGCCCATAGGGGCTATTGGTTGTCCACTGCTTCCAACCGATATTGATGTCACTATGACCACAGCCCGCCTGTTCCACATGCCGCTCTCTCCCTTCTGTCGCAAGGTTCGCCTGGTCCTTGCCGAAAAGCGGATCGAGGTGGAGCTGGTCGAGGAACGTTATTGGGAAGCAAGCCCCGATTTCCTGCGCCGTAACCCGGCTGGCAAGGTGCCGGTGCTGCGCCTGGATGGTCGTACCATGGCGGAAAGCGCCGCGATCTGCGAATATCTCGATGAAACCCGTCCCGATCCGCAGTTGATGCCGCGCGATCCCGCCGAACGGCTCGAGGTGCGCCGCCTGATCGGCTGGTTCGACGACAAGTTCCATAGTGAGGTGACCTCGAAACTGCTCTATGAGCGGGTTAACAAGAAGGTCAGCGGCAAGGGCTATCCCGACAGCGGTAACGTCAAGGCCGGGTCGAAGGCGATCAAATATCACCTGGATTACATGCACTGGCTGTTGGATCATCGCCGCTGGCTGGCTGGTGACAACATGACGCTCGCCGATTTCGCCGCCGCCGCACATCTGAGCTCGCTCGATTATATATCGGACGTGGACTGGAACCGCTCAGCCGTTGTCAAGGACTGGTACGCCAAGATCAAGTCGCGCCCGGCCTTCCGGTCTATCCTGGCCGATCAGGTCCCGGGCTTTCGGCCGCCGCCGCATTACACCGATCTGGATTTCTGATCGGGGCGCGCGCGGGGCAAGTGTCGACAAGGGGGCCGTCTGCCCCCTCGCGGCCCTATGGGCCGCTCACCCCCGAGGATATTTTGAGCCAGAAAAAGACAGATAGCCTGAAACAGAGACTGCTGGAACAAGCCCGTGCCGAAGGCTTCGTGACGGCGCGCATCTGTCGGCCCTGGGATATCCCTGAGGTGCCGGCGCGGCTTGAGGCCTTTCTGCAGGCGGGGTATCATGGCCAGATGGGCTGGATGGAGGAACGCAGCCATTGGCGCGGCAATCCGCATCAGCTGTGGCCCGAGGCGCGCTCGGTCATCATGCTGGCAGAAAGCTATACGCCCGACCACGATCCGCGCGCCATCCTGGCGCAGCCGGACCGGGGGGCGATTTCCGTTTACGCGCAGAACAAGGATTACCACGATCTGGTCAAGAAGCGGCTTAAGCGGCTGGCGCGCTGGCTGATCGCGGAAGGTGGTGGCGAGGTGAAAGTCTTCGTCGATACCGCCCCGGTGCCGGAAAAGCCATTGGCGCAGGCGGCGGGTCTCGGCTGGCAGGGCAAGCACACCAATCTGGTCAGCCGGGATTTCGGTAACTGGGCCTTTTTAGGCTCTATTTTCACCACACTCGATCTGCCCGCCGATGCGCCGGAGCGGGACCATTGCGGTTCCTGCACCGCTTGCCAGACCGCCTGTCCGACCGATGCCTTCCCGGCGCCCTATCAGCTCGATGCGCGGCGCTGCATTTCCTACCTGACCATCGAATACAAGGGTCCGGTGGCGGAAGAGCTGCGCGCAAAGCTCGGCAATCGCATCTATGGCTGTGACGATTGCCTTGCTGCCTGTCCCTGGAACAAATTCGCTGTGGCGGCCAGCGACATTCGCTATGCTGCGCGGGATGATCTTAAGGCACCCCAGCTTGCCGATCTCGCGGCGCTCGACGATGCCGGCTTCCGCACCCGCTTCTCCGGTTCACCCATCAAGCGGATCGGGCGGGATCGTTTCATCCGCAACGTGCTCTACGCCATCGGAAATTCCGGGGATCAGAGCCTGATTTCGACCGCTCGGGCCTTGACCGACGATCCTGATCCGACCGTCGCCGATGCCGCTCGCTGGGCATTGGCGCGGCTTGGCCTTTTTTCTGGCTGAAAATATCCTCGGGGGGCGCGGGGGCAGACAGCCCCCCGTCGTCCTTGATCAGAGTCTATTCCGCCGCGCGTTTCGGCAGCACCCAGCCGGGGCGCGGAAAATGGCAGGTATAGCCGTTGGGGTGCTTCACCAGGTAATCCTGATGCTCTTCCTCAGCCTGCCAGAAATCGCCCACCGGCTCCACCTCGGTCACCACGCGGCCGGGCCAGAGGCCCGAGGCATCGACATCGGCAATGGCCTCCAGCGCCACCGCCTTCTGCTTCGCATCGACATAATAGATGGCCGAGCGATAGCTCAGTCCGATGTCATTTCCCTGACGATTAGGCGTGGTTGGATCGTGGATCTGGAAAAAGACCTCCAGTACCTGGCGATAGCTGATCTTCTCGGGGTCGAAGGTGATCTCGATCCCCTCGGCATGGGTGCCGTGGTTGCGATAGGTGGCATTGGGTACGTCGCCGCCGGTATATCCCACCCGGGTCGACACAACCCCAGGCAGCCGCCGGATCAGATCCTGCATCCCCCAGAAACATCCCCCCGCCAGCACGGCGCGTTCGGTCTTGGCCATTCTCTTATCCCTCCACCTGGTCCAGATAGGCGCCATAGCCCTCGGCCTCCATCTCCGCGCGCGGGATGAACCGCAGCGAGGCCGAGTTTATGCAATAGCGCAGGCCGCCGCGATCGCGCGGCCCGTCGGGAAAGACATGCCCCAGATGGCTGTCGCCATATTGTGATCGCACCTCGGTGCGGACCATCCCGTGGGAATGGTCCTCGATCTCGACGACATGGGCCGCTTCGATCGGCTTGGTGAAGCTGGGCCAGCCGCAATGCGACTCGAATTTGTCGGCCGAGGCAAACAACGGTTCGCCCGAGACGATATCGACGTAGATCCCCGGCGCGGTGTTATAAAGCAGCTTGCCAGTGCCCGGCCGTTCCGTCCCGCTTTGCTGGGTGACGAAATATTCCTCCGGCGACAGGGCGGCAATGGCGGCGGGGTCTTTGCTGTATGTGGTCATGCATGATCTCCTGCACCTCTTTGATGCATTAGATGGGTCGGTTTCGCCAGAAGCAAAGGGGGGCTCGCTCGTCTTTGATCGGCTCGGCGGACCAGTGGCCGACGGGCTGCGGGACCTCCACCATCTGCATGGCGATGAAATTCAGTCCAAGACAGAGCGTGTTCTGACACAGGTCGAAGAGCGGCAGGCCGGCAAGGGCGTGTCGTTGCGGTCAGGCTGTCTTCTTGCGCAGGACCAGAAAGGTCATCATGCCAAGCGGCGGCAGGGCCTTCCTCTCTTCGATCTCAAGCATGTCCTCGCCCAGAACGGTTTCGATGGCAAAGTCGGAATGCCAGCCCAGTACATTGGCGAAGGGAGCCGAAACGCGCTCAAGAACCGCCAGCGGGCCATCTTCGCGCTTGAAGTGGTTGGTAATCACCACCTGGCCGCCCGGTTTGCAGACCCGGCAGATTTCCGTCATCACCCGTTCCGGCTCGGGCACCACTGACAGCACGTGCATGGCGGCGACAGTGTCGAAATGATTGTCGGGAAAGTCGAGAGCGCGGGCATCCATCTGGCGCAGCGCCTCGACTTGGGTCAGCCCCAGGCGGGTGACTTTTTTCTTGGCCTGAGCCAGCATCTCTTCGCTGTAGTCGATGCCGGTGACCCGGAGGTCAGAGCGATAGAATTGCAGGGCCAGGCCGGTGCCGACGCCGACTTCGAGCACATTGCCTTCGCGAGCGTTGATGTAGTTGACGGCCCGCCGTCGTCCGTCGTTGGTGATCGCTCCGAAGGTCTTGTCATAGACAGGTGCCCAGCGGGCGTAGGAGTTCTGAACGGCTTTGATATCCAACGGACTAACCCCTGTGGCTGGTGGTGGACGGTTTGGTCAGCAGACCCCACAGCAATGTGCCGGCATAGAACAGGCATAGCATGACCAGGGTGATCCAGAAATAGATCAGCAGCGCCGCGGCAAAGAGCGCGAAAGCGACCAGAAAGAATTTCACATTCTCACGAGAGATCTTTGCGGTCTTGAACGACCAGGTGGGCATCCGGCTGATCATCAAAAGGCCGATCAAGGCGATATAGAGGCTGATCAGGCTGGAGGGCAGCCGCGGCATGCTGGGCAGGGCAAAGGCCAGGAACAGCGGCAGCATCATCAGAAGCGCCCCGGCGGGCGATGGAACGCCCTGGAAGTAGGCGCCGGAACTGCTGCCCTCTTCGGATTTGGACGAGACATTGAAGCGCGCCAGCCGCATCACGCAGCAGACTGCATAGATCAGCACCGCGATCCAGGCACCGTTGCGCATATCCTGCAGCGCCCAGTAATAGGTCACCAGCGGCGGGGCGACGCCGAAGTTCAGGAAATCGGCGAGTGAGTCGAGTTCGGCCCCCATCTTGCTGTCACTGCCGAGGATCCGGGCCAGCCGCCCGTCCAGCCCATCGAGCACGCAGGCGGCAAGGATCAGCTTGACCGCCAGGGCCACATCGCCGGCGATGCCGAAACGGATCGCGCTGAGCCCGGCGCAGATCGCGGCGATGGTCAGCATGTTGGGCAGGAGCTGGATCAGAGGAAACTTGTCGGAAGAGCTTTCTTGCATCGACGGCCCTCAGTCGGCCGGGGATGTGGCTGTCAGGTCGGCGATCACCGTTTCGCCGGCCACCATGGTCTGGCCGAGGCTGACCAGAGGTTCCACGCCATCGGGCAGATAGACATCGAGACGCGATCCGAAGCGGATCAGGCCAAAGCGTTCACCGGTCTGCATCCGGTCGCCGGGCTTGGCAAAGCAGACGATGCGCCTGGCCACGAGGCCGGCGATCTGGACCACGGCGATGGACCGCCCGTCGCCCATGCGAATCGCCAGGCTGTTGCGTTCGTTATCCGTGCTGGCCTTGTCGAGCGATGCGTTGAAGAATTTTCCAGGCCGATAGGCTATGGCGGTGATCTCGCCGGCGATGGGCGTCCGGTTCACGTGGCAGTTGAAAACGTTCATGAAAACGCTGACCCGGGTGAGCGGCGCATCGGGCAGGCCCAATTCGGCCGGCGGCACCGCCGGTTCGATCAGCGACACGATACCGTCCGCGGGGCTGACGATCAGCCCGGGGCGCTGTGGGGTGGCCCGTTCGGGATCGCGAAAGAAGTAATAGCACCAGACCGTCAGCCCGACGCCGATCCAGCCCAGCACGTCCCAGATCAGGAACAGCAGAACGGTGACAACGGCAAAGGCCGCGACGAATTTGATCCCCTCCCGATGCATCGGTTTGACGAAGGTATCCATCATTCGCATGTTGCGCGTCCCCCGGGGCAAGTGGTGGTCCACTCATAAGTCGCGTGGATGTAAAGGCAAGCGTATTTGCGGCCGAGGCGCGTGGACGTGAAGAAAGTTGCCGGTTCAGGCGGCTATTGTGGGCTGTCGGACCGGGCGACGGGGCCGTGTGTCGCGCGACGGAAAGCCTGAAAACAGGCTCTAATAAACAGGAATGCCGCTGCGCTTGGCCTTGTCCTCTGGTTCGACGTGAATCGTGATGATGCTGCCGGGCAATAGGGTTTCCAGCGCGGCCTCGACCCGGTCACAGACTTCATGCGCGGCCGTTACGGTCGAGTTTCCTGGCACCACCAGATGGAATTCGATGAAAATGGCGCTGCCGGCCTGACGGGTGCGAAGATCATGCGCCTGATAGGCACCGGTGGCTTCGGTGGCGATTGTCGTGCGGATCTCGTCCAGCATGTCTTCGGGCAGGGATTCGTCCATCAGCCCGCCGACCGATTGCCGCATCACCCCCCAGCCAGCCCAGAGGATATTCAGTGCCACCAGAACCGCCATCAGCGGATCGAGCCAGGGCAGATCGGTGATCACGGCGATGGCGACCCCGAAGGCTACCCCGATCGACGAGACCACATCGGTACGCAAATGCTTGCCATCGGCTTCCAGCGCCGGCGACCGCAGCCGGCGCCCTTCGGTGATCAGCAGCCAGCACCAGATCGCATTCAGCAGGCTTGCGGCGCCGTTGACCATAAGGCCGGCCAGGGGGGCTTCGATCACCCGGGGGGTGGCAAAGGCGCCCCAGGCGGCATGCAGGATGGCCAGGGCTGCGGCGACGATCATCACCCCTTCGAGCACCGCCGAGAACAGTTCGGCCTTGTGGTGGCCATAGGGGTGGTTCGCATCCGCCGGACGGTTGGCATAGATCACCGCCAGAAGCGCGGCGGCTGCAGTGGCGACGTTGACGATGCTTTCCAGCGCATCCGACAGCAAGGCGACCGATCCGGTCATCTTCCATGCGAGCGTCTTGATCCCGAGAACGGCAAGCCCCACGAACAAGCTGCCAAGCGCGAGGGTGGTGGTGCGGGTCATCGGTTGTCGCTCCTGCGCTGGGACAGGAATCCGGGCAGATTCCGTTGGGTGGGGCGCCGCACCTAAGGGATCGGGACGGCAGAGGCAAGGGCCGCATGCGCAAGGCCGCCCTGCAAATGAAAAGGGCCGCCAGATGGCGGCCCTGTAACCTTCAGTCCAAGCGGGCCGATCAGCCGTTGACGCTGTCTTTCAGGGCCTTGGCGATGGTCATCTTGACGACCTTGTCGGCCTCTTTCTTGAATTGCTCGCCGGTGGCGGGGTTGCGGACCATACGTTCGGGGCGTTCACGGCAATAGATTTTGCCAACGCCCGGCAGGGTCACGGCGCCGCCGGCCGAAACTTCGCGGGTGATCAGTGCGGCGATCGCGTCCAGGGCGGTGCCAGCAGCTTTTTTGTCTACGCCCATATCTTCGGCCAGGGCGGCGACAAGTTGGGTTTTGGTCATCGGTTTGGTTGCCATTTCTATGGTCTCCTTCGTCTGCCCGATCTTGGGCCTCGTCGCGTGAACTTAGCGTTATGTTGCGGCTTAACACAACGCATAGGGGGGAAAATCAAGCCCAATTCCGCCGATACTGCCGGTTTTCACCCTTATAAGAAAGGGGTTTCGTCGAATGAGCGCAATTTCCGGCTGTGCAGACGCTCCAACGGCATGGTGCGCAGGATCTCCATCGCGCGGATACCGATGTTCAGATGCCGCGACACCTGGGTCTTGTAGAAGTCCGAGGCCATTCCGGGCAGCTTCAGTTCGCCATGCAGCGGTTTGTCCGAAACGCATAGAAGCGTGCCATAGGGCACCCGGAACCGGTATCCGTTGGCGGCGATGGTGCCGCTTTCCATATCGAGCCCGATCGCCCGGCATTGGCTCAGCCGCTGAACCGGGCCGGTCTGATCGCGCAGTTCCCAGTTGCGGTTGTCGAGCGTGGCAACGGTGCCGGTGCGCATCACCCGCTTGAGGTCATAGCCCTGCAGTTGCGTGAGCTCGGCCACCGCCTGTTCCAGTGCCACCTGGATCTCGGCCAGCGCCGGGATCGGCACCCAGACCGGGAGATCGTCGTCCAGCACCTTGTCTTCGCGCAGATAGGCATGGGCCAGCACGAAATCGCCAAGCGCCTGGGTGTTTCTGAGGCCGGCGCAATGGCCGACCATGATCCAGGCATGCGGACGCAGCACGGCGATATGGTCGGTCGCGGTCTTGGCGTTCGACGGACCGACACCGATGTTGACCAATGTGATGCCGCTGCCGTCCGGTCGCTTGAGGTGAAAGGCCGGCATCTGCGGGACCTTCGTGGCCGGCGGCAGCACCTCGTCTGGCGTGGTGATCTCGGCATTACCGGTGCTGACAAAGCTGCTGTAACCGCTCTTGGGGTCGGCAAGCTGCGCCCGGGCGAAGGCTTCGAAGGCGCTGACGTAGAACTGGTAGTTGGTGAACAGCACGTGGTTCTGGAAATGCTCGGGATCCGTCGCAGTATAGTGGCTGAGCCGGGCCAGCGAATAATCCACCCTTTGGGCGGTGAAGGGGGCGAGCGGCCCGACACCGTCGGCCGACGCATAGGTGCCGTTGACGATATCGTCATTCGTCGTGGTCAGGTCGGGCACGTCGAAGACGTCGCGCAGCACGAATTGCGTGGCGCCTTCCTGCGGGACAGAGATGGCGGTGTCATTGGCCACCGCGAAATGCACCGGCATGGGTGTGGTCGAAGGCCCCACCGTCACCGGCACGCCATGGTTTTCCAGCAGCAGGCCGATCTGCTGGATCAGATAGTTGCGAAACAGATCCGGCCGCGTGATCGTTGCCGCATAGGTGCCGGGCGCCGGCACATGGCCAAAGCTCAGCCGGCTGTCGACATGGGCATGCGTCGTCGTGGTGATACGGATCTCCGGATAATAGGCTCTGACCCGGGCCTGGGGTGCGCCCCTGGTCATTGCCCGGGTGAAATGCTCGCAGAGGAAATTTACCGATTGGGTATAAAGCGCCTCGAGCCGGGCGACGGCGGCGGTGGGGTCTGTGAACTGCTCCGGCGCGGCGGCGTCGGGGGTCTTGATTGCGATCATGAAAGCGGCTCGAACAAGTCTATTTTCTGGAAGGTTCGCACGTCGATCAGCCCGAGATCGGAAATCCGCAGCTCGGGGATCACCACCAGTGCGAGGAGCGAATGCTGCATATATGCGTTGTTGAGCGTGCAGCCGCAGTCCTGCATCGCCTGCATCAGGACAGCGGCCTTTTCGGCGACTTCGGACGCCGGCGCATCCGACATCAACCCGGCGATCGGCAGTTCGACCAGCGCCTGTTCCTCTCCCTCGCGGAACAGGGTGATGCCGCCGCCGACCTCGGCCAGCCGGTTGGCCGCCAGTGCCATCTGGTCGCGGTCGGTGCCCACAACGATCATGTGGTGGCTGTCATGCGCCACGGTGGAGGCCATGGCCATCCGTCCCACGTATCCGAAGCCCGAGACAAAGGCGTTGGTCACCCCGCCAGTCGCCCGGTGCCGTTCGACCAGCGCGATCTGGCAGACCTCGCCCTCGGCCTCGACCAGCCCGTCGCGCACCGGAAGATCGGCCTTCAGCGCTTTGGTGGGCGCCTGGTTCTCGATCACGCCGATGACATTGGCGCGCACTGCATTGGCACCTTCGGGGGCGGCGATCTCGAAATCCCTGCCGCTCAGCTCATGACGCAGATGCACGGTGTTCCGTGCGGTATCGGGCCAGTCGTAATGCGGGCAATCGACCAGACAGACACCGTTTTCCGCCACCAGTTGGCCGCGGGCAAAGACCTGTTCGATCGGCAATGTGGTCAGATCAGAGGTCAGGATCACATCCGCCCGCCGCCCGGGGGTGAGTGATCCCAGTTCACGCTCCAGCCCGAAATGGGTGGCGGTGTTGATCGTCGCCATCTGCAACGCCACCAGCGGGTCGCAGCCGCAGGCGATCGCATGGCGCACCACCCGGTTCATATGGCCGTCGTGGACCAGCGTGCCGGAATGGCAATCGTCGGTGCAGAGAATGAAGTTGCGTGGGTCGAGCCCCTTTTCCGTCACCGCGGTGATCTGGGTTTCCACATCGTACCAGGCGGAGCCCAGCCGCATCATGCTGCGCATGCCCTGCCGGACCCGGGCGATGGCGTCGGCCTCGCAGGTGCCTTCGTGATCGTCGGCGGGGCCTCCGGCGACATAACCGGCGAAATCAGGCCCTAGATCAGGGGATGCGTAATGGCCGCCCACGGTCTTGCCGGCGCGCTGGGTCGCGGCGATTTCCGCCAGCATCTTGGGATCGGCTGCCGCCACGCCGGGGAAATTCATCATCTCTCCCAGCCCGATGATGCCGGGCCAGCCCATCGCCTCGGCCACATCCTCGGCTGAAATCTCGTATCCGGTGGTCTCCAGCCCCGGCGCGCTGGGCGCGCAACTGGGCATCTGGGTGAAGATGTTGATCGGCTGCAACAGCGCCTCGTCATGCATCATCCTGACGCCTGCCAACCCCAGCACATTGGCGATCTCATGCGGGTCGGTGAACATGGTGGTGGTGCCATGGGGGATCACCGCGCGGGCGAATTCCGCCGGTGTCAGCATGCCGCTTTCGATATGCATATGCCCGTCGCAGAGGCCGGGGATCATATAGCGCCCCCTGGCCTCGACAACCTCGGTCTCGGGTCCGATGCAATAAGAGGCATCGGGCACCACGCAGGCGATGCGGCCCGCGGCGATGGCGATGTCATGGCCGGGCAGAACCTCGCGGCTGTGAACATTGACCCAGGCGCCGCCCTTGATCACCAGATCGGCGGCCTCGCGGCCGGTGGCGACCGCAATCAGACGGGCGGCCACATCGGGCCAGGCGGGAAAGGCTTTGTGTTCCATGGCCCAGTTTGTCGCCAAGTCGTGGGCAGGCGCAAGCCCCGGTGTCACCTGTTGCGAAAGCTTCATCTGTGCTTGCGCGCCTGCGGCTGGCAGGCAGAGCTGCGGCATGGATTGCGAAACAGCATCCCCCGAGGCCTTTGGTCGATCCCCGCGTGGCATCGGGCTGAACCTGCTTGTCCGCGACGTGACGGCGGAAATGGCCCTTCTAGAGACTGTTTTCGGCCAGACCCGTCACCGCATCAGCGCCGATTTCGCCATCGTGACCTATGGCGATCAGGTCTTTCAGCTGCACGCGGATCACACCTATCATTCCAATCCGTTGTTGGGGCTGCTGCCAAAGACCCCGCCGCGCGGCGCCGGCATCGAGATCCGACTTTACGACAGCGATCCTGGACGATGGTGGCTTCAACCAAGTTGGTGCGCGCGTGGCCTCTGGCCGGCGGACATGATCTTTCATGCCTCCGGCGGGGATATTTGCCGCCAGAAAAAGGACAAAGACCTGTGCCTGGAAGACGGGGGCGGTATGAGCCGGCCCCCGTCGAAAGGCCGTTTCCGGTCCTTTTCCTGGCGCGGTCATCGGCGTCCCCGCCTGTACCGCAACCATGAGCCTGCGCCGGCATGGTTGAGAAAAGGTTATCAATTATACGCGTCCCTCGGGCCTCCTGGGCGCCGGCAGCCCTTGCGCTGTGCCCCTCGGACGGCGCAGAAAGGGGCATGGTTGGAACACTTCTTTGCATCGGAATGGGCTATTCGGCACAGGCGTTGGCGCAGCGGTTGCTGCCGGCGGGCTGGCGTGTGTTGGGAACGACGCGGGAGGCGGCCCGTGTGGCGGCGCTGGGAAGCGCCGGGATCGAAACACTAGCCTGGCCAGGCACGGGGCCCCTGCCGCAACTGGGGGAAGCGAGCCACTTGCTGATATCGGTGGCGCCAAGGTCGGGGGGCGACCCGGTGCTGGCGGCGCTTGGGGCCGAGATCGCGGCGCGGGCGGCGCAATTTGAATGGGTGGGGTATCTCTCGACCACCGGGGTCTATGGCGATCACGGTGGAGGCTGGGTGGATGAGCAGACTGCGCTGACCCCTTCCACAGTGCGAGGGCGGGAGCGGGTTGAGGCCGAGGCTGCCTGGGCCGCGATCCCGGGCCTGCCGCTGCATATCTTTCGCCTGGCCGGCATCTATGGGCCAGGCCGGGGGCCTTTCGCCAAGGTGCGCGCCGGCACTGCGCGGCGGATCATCAAGCCGGGTCAGGTGTTCAGCCGCATCCATGTCGCGGATATCGCCCAGGTTCTCGCCGCGTCTATGGCGCGGCCTAACCCGGGCGCGATCTATAACGTCTGTGATGACGATCCCGCGCCACCGGAAGAGGTAATCGCCCATGCGGCAGAGCTGTTGGGCCTGCCCTTGCCGCCTGCCGAGGATTTTGCAACGGCGGAGATGACGCCGATGGCGCGCAGCTTCTATGCGGAAAGCAAGCGGGTGCGAAACGACCGTATCAAGGCCGAGCTTGGAGTGAAGCTGATCTATCCGACCTACCGCGAGGGGTTGGCGGCGCTGCTGGCAGCGGAGTAGGTGACAGAAACGGTGCCGGTCGCCTGAACGATGGCGTTCAAGCTTCGGAGAAATAGTCCTCGTCGACGGAGCGGAGAACATAGGCTTTTCTGGCGCGAACTCCGACCTCATGCTCAATCAACAAATGCGCAAGGCGTTGGCCGTTAATCAGGACGATACGTTGCTGTACCCGGGACACATACTCGATGGCGTCCTTCGAAAAATCGGATGTGGTCACAAAAACACCCTTCGTCGCACTCTCACCAGTAAGAGAGCCGACGAATGCATTCAATGCAGGTCGCCCGACCTTGGCGTCTGGAGCATAGCGTTTTGCTTGCACATAAACCGCATCAAGTCCCAGAGCATCTTCGTTGATGATGCCGTCGATACCACCATCGTTGGAAAGGCTGGTTTGCAGGCCCCTTTCGAGTTCTCCTCCACCATACCCCATGGCGAGCAGAAGGTCGACGACCAGACGTTCGAATCTGGCGGGAGAAAGCGATAAGACCGCTTCGATAACATCACTGTTGAGGGCCAGATTGTGTGCGTGGATTGCACGTTCGATTTGTTCTTGTGGCGTGTCTGCCGTGTTTTGCTCTGCCGGCGTGGACGGGGAGTTTTTGCTTTCTGCGCCAGCGTCGGAACTTGAGCGGTTGCGGAAATCTTGGAACGATCGAAACTGAGAGAGATAGTCGATATCAATTTTTGCCAAGTTGGATCGAAGCGTGTCTTCTCCCCTCGGTGTAAGGCGATAATGACCCCTCTTTATTGGTTCGACCAATCCTGCCTGGGACATGTAGTTCCGGGCCCAATGGGCCCGGTTGGCAAGAACTGTTTGCTTTCCGCTGGGGAGGAGTTCGTCAATTTCCTCTTGTGTCAGGTCAAATTGTTCGGCGAGCGGGGCGATGCAGCTCGGAATTGTCTCATGATCATTTGCAATGAGTTTCAGGACGGGAAGCATCAGGTTTTGGAAATTTGGAATAGACACTACGCCCGCTTTCCCGCGATCGACGTCACGCCCAGAACCTCCAGCACCTTGGCTTCGATCTGATCGGCGCCCATGCCGGCCTGGCGGTACATGTCTTCGGGGCTGGCTTGGTCGATGAAGACATCGGGCAGCACCATGGAACGGAATTTCAGCCCGTGGTCGAAGATGCCCTCATCGGCCAGCAATTGCGCGACGTGAGAGCCGAAACCGCCCACCGCGCCCTCTTCGATGGTGATCAGCGCCTCATGCTCCGCCGCGAGCCGCAGGATCAGGTCACGGTCGAGCGGTTTGGCAAAGCGCGCATCGGCCACCGTCGGGCTGATGCCGCGTGCGGTCAGCGCCTCGGCGGCCGTCAGCACCTCCGCCAGATGGGTGCCGAAGGACAGGATCGCGACGCGGCCGCCTTCGCGGATCATCCGGCCCTTGCCGATCTCAAGCACCTCGCCACGCTCGGGCATTTCTACCCCCACGCCCTCGCCGCGTGGATAGCGGAAGGCGATCGGCCCCTCGTCATACGCCGCAGCGGTGGCGATCATATGTTTCAGCTCGGCCTCGTCGGCGGCGGCCATCACCACCATGCCGGGCAGATTGGCCATATAGGCGATGTCGAAGCTGCCCGCATGGGTGGCGCCATCGGCACCGACCAGCCCGGCGCGGTCGATGGCGAAGCGCACCGGCAGCCGCTGGATCGCCACGTCATGCACCACCTGATCGTAACCGCGCTGCAGGAAGGTCGAATACATCGCGCAGAAGGGTTTCATGCCTCCCGCCGCCAGTGCGGCGGAGAAGGTCACCCCATGTTGTTCGGCGATCCCCACGTCGAAACAGCGCGACGGAAAGCGTTCGGCGAACAGGTTCAACCCGGTTCCGTCGGGCATTGCCGCGGTTACCGCGACGATCTTGCTGTCGCGGGTCGCCTCTTCGACCAGCGCCTGACCGAAGACGGCGGTATAGCTGGGCGCGTTCGAGGGGGTCTTTTTCTGCTCCCCGGTCAGCACGTCGAATTTCGCCGTCGCATGGCCCTTGTCGCGGGCGCGTTCGGCAGGGGCGTAGCCCTTGCCCTTCTTGGTCAGCGCGTGGATCAGGATCGGGCCACGGGCGCGCGCCTTGACCATGCGCAGGATCGGCAGGATCTGGTTCAGATCATGGCCGTCGATCGGGCCGATATAGGAAAATCCCAGCGCCTCGAACAGGGTGCCGCCCATGGCCATGCCCTTCAGCATGTCCTTGGCGCGCTTGGCGCCTTCGCGGAAGGGTTCGGGCAAGAGCGACACCGCCCCCTTGGCGGCGGCCTTCAGTTCCTGAAACGGTTCCTCGGCATAGAGCCGTGACAGATAGGACGACAGCGCGCCGACCGGGGGGGCGATGCTCATCTCATTGTCGTTGAGGATGACGATCATCCGCTTTTTCAGATGACCGGCGTTGTTCATCGCCTCGAATGCCATGCCGGCGCTCATCGAGCCGTCGCCGATCACTGCGATGGCGTCGCCCAGGCCTTCGGGCACCTGGCCGCCCAGATCGCGGGCCACGGCAAAGCCGAGCGCGGCGCTGATCGAGGTGGAGCTATGCGCGGCACCAAAGGGATCATAGGGGCTTTCCGACCGTTTGGTGAAGCCCGACAGTCCGCCCTTTTGCCGTAGGGTGCGGATGCGGTCGCGTCGCCCGGTCAGGATCTTGTGGGGATAGCACTGGTGGCCGACATCCCAGATGATCTTGTCGCGCGGGGTATCGAAGACGGCATGCAGCGCCACGGTCAATTCCACCACCCCCAGGCCGGCACCAAGATGGCCGCCGGTCTCCGACACCGCCGAGATGGTCTCGGACCTGAGTTCTCCGGCCAGTTGGATCAACTGGCTGTCGCTCAGCCGTTTCATGTCGGCGGGGCTGTGGATCTGGTCCAGCAGTGGCGTGTTCGGTAGGTCTGACATCTTTGGCGCCTCCTTCCGGGGCGGGGCTTAGCTGTCGCGCGAGATAACGAAGCGAGCGGCCTGCCGCAAGCATTGCGCCCCCGCGCCATAGGGCGCAAGTGCCGCCTCGGCCTGATCGGCAAGCTCTGCGGCGCGGGCCTTGGCCCCGTCGAGACCCAGCAGCGACACGAACGTGGCCTTGCCGGCTTCGGCATCCTTGCGCAGGCGCTTGCCGGCCTTTTCGGCGTCGCCTTCTTCATCCAAGATGTCGTCGGCGATCTGAAAGGCAAGGCCCAGGGCGCGGGCATAGCGGCTCAGCGGGGCGATATCGGCCCCGGCCAACCGGGCGCCGGCACAGGCCGACCATTCGATCAGCGCGCCGGTCTTGCCGGCCTGAAGCCGGGTGATCTGATCAAGGGTCAGGGGCGTTTCCGACGTTTCTGCCGCGATATCCAGGGCCTGACCCAGCACCATGCCCCGGGCGCCAGAGGCGCGGGCGAGGCTGAGTGTCAGATCGGCACGCACCTGGGCGTCGCCGCAATCGGGGTGGCCGGCCAGTTCGAAAGCCAGCGCCTGCAGCGCGTCACCGGCCAGGACTGCGGTGCCCTCGTCCCAGGCCTTGTGCACCGTGGGGCGGCCGCGGCGCAGATCGTCGTCATCCATGCAGGGCAGATCGTCATGCACCAAGCTATAGGCGTGCAGCGCCTCGATCCCGGTGGCGGCCCAGATTGCACGGGCCGGATCAACCCCCAGCATCCGCGCGCTTTCCAACACCAGGAAGCCGCGCAGTCGCTTGCCGCCCTCGCAGGCATAGCGCATCGCCCGGGTCACCGGCAGATCGTCCAAACCGTCCATCACCAGATCGAACTGCGTCTCGATCCGGGCGGCATCTTCAGCCAGTTGTCTGCTGAACATTCAGAGCCCTTCGACCGGCTTGGTCCCCGTCGGCACGCCGTCGGCATCGAGCGTGATGGCGGCGACCTTTTCCTCGGCGCGTTTCAGCTCTTCTTCGCAGCGCTTCTTCAGGGCGGCGCCGCGCTCGTAAAGTGCGATGGACTGGTCCAGCGCCACATCCCCGCGTTCGAGCTGATCAACCACTTGCTCCAGCTCTTTCATCGCTTGCTCAAAGCTCATCTGTTCGACGGGAGTATCGGTCATCTCGCGGCCCTTGTCAGTTCTTCCACACGTGCTTTCGCCGAAGCGGCTGACGCGTTCAGATCATACCCGTTCCCCAAAGTCGAGACGAGCTGCCCGTCGTGAGCCATCTTCGTCGGGGGGCGGCGTCACTTCGGCGTCATCACGCGGATTTCGGCAGGCTTGTCGAAGGAGCTCAGACGATCAGTCCGGCGCCAGCATATAGCCCGCGCCGCGCACCGTCTGCAGATAGCGCGGCTGCTTGGGGTCGGGTTCGATCTTGCGCCTGAGCCGGGTGATCTGCACGTCTACCGCGCGTTCCTGCGCCTGGCCGCGATCCCGGCCCAGATCTTCGACCAATTTCACCCGGCTGATCGGTTCTCCGGGCTGCGCCGAGAAGATCCGCATGAGCTGGCTTTCGGTGGCTGTCAGCCTGACCAGATCCTCGCCCTGCCACATTTCGCCCCGGGATATGTCATAGCGGATCGGACCCAGATACAGAATCTTGGGCACCGTCTGTTCGCTGGGGGTTTCCGGCATCCGGCGCAGGATGGCGTTGATCCTGAGCAGCAGCTCTTTCGGCTCAAAGGGCTTGGCGAGATAATCGTCCGCCCCGGCCTCGAGCCCGGCGATACGGTCGCTGGTTTCGCCCCGGGCGGTCAGCAGCAGGATCGGCGTATCCATGCTGTCGCGCAGCGATCGGGTCAGGCTCAGCCCGTCTTCCCCCGGCATCATCACGTCCAGTACGATCAGATCGAATTCCAGTCCCTGAAGCAGGCGCCGCGCCTGGGCAGCGTCGCGTGCGCCGGTGACGAGAAAGCCATTTCGTTGCAGGAACTTCTTCAGCAGATCGCGGATCCGTTCGTCATCGTCGACGATCAGCAGGTGCGGGTCGAGGGCGTTCATCCGGCAGAATCTCTCAATCTGGAGTAACAGCGGTGCATATCCGGGTCCATCATTGCCTCCAGCACCTTGCGAAAGCCCGCCACCGCCTCCGGCCCGGCTTCGCGGTAGGCGGCGCGCATGCGGGCGCGCTGGGCATCCGAAAGCTGTGATTCCAGCGCATGGCCGCTGTCGGTCAGATAAAGGTGGCGTTCGCGCTTGTCGACGGTGCCGACGCGGCTTTCGACCAGACCATCGGCGATCAGGGCGCGCAGCACCCGGTTCAGCGATTGCTTGGTGACGCCCAGGATGGTCAGCAGGTTGTTCACCGTGGTCCCGGGCGCCCGATTGATGAAGTGGATCGCCCGGTGATGGGCCCGGCCATAGCTGAGGTCTGACAGAATCCGGTCCGGATCGGCAGTGAAACCGCGATAGGCGAAGAACATCGTCTCGATCCCCTGCCGGAGTTGCTCATCCGTCAGAAACAGCAGGCTCTCGCCGGTCTGGACCTGTGCAATGCGTCCGTCCGCCATCGTTCTTCGTACCTCTCGCGTGTCCTCTCACCCTCTCCGAATGCAGTTTACGTCAGTCTTGTTGACATTCCAAGGTCGGAGCCGTATCGAATTGCATCTTTTGCGCAATTTTATGTCTCTTTCGAGTTTTCGGTTGTAATAAAGAGAAAGATGTCCTTCAAGGCGATGTAAGTAGGATGGAGAGGATGAGATGTCGGCATATGATGATCGCGACGGCAAGATCTGGCTGGATGGCAAGCTGGTCGAGTGGCGGGATGCGCAGGTACATGTTCTGACACATGCCCTGCATTATGCGTCTTCGGTCTTCGAAGGGGAGCGGTGCTATAACGGCAAGATCTTCAAAGGGGCGGAGCATTCCGCGCGGCTGCGGAAATCGGCCAACTATCTGGACATGGAAATCCCCTATTCGGTCGAAGAGATCGAGGCGGCGAAATACGCCATGCTCAAGGCCAACGGCTGGACGGATGCTTATGTGCGGGCAGTGGCCTGGCGCGGTGCTGGCGAGGATATGGGGGTTTCCGCCGCGCGTAACCCGGTGCGGCTGGCGGTGGCCGGCTGGGAATGGGGTGCCTATTACGGCGATGCCAAGATGAAGGGTGCCAAGATCGGCATCTCGCGTTGGAAGCGTCCCAGCCCCGAGACCATCCCGGTGCATGCCAAGGCCGCCGGTCTCTACATGATCTGCACCATGTCCAAGCACGAGGCCGAGGCTCAGGGCTTTTCCGATGCGCTGTTCATGGATTATCGCGGCTATGTCGCCGAATGCACCGGCGCCAATATCTTTTTCGTCAAGGATGGCGAAGTGCATACGCCGTTGCCCGATTGCTTTCTGAACGGGATCACCCGGCAGACCGTGATCGGCATGCTCAAGGACAAGGGTATCCGCGTCATCGAACGTCATATCGAGCCTTACGAGTTGGAAGGTTTCGAACAGTGCTGGCTGACCGGCACCGCCGCCGAGGTGACCCCGGTGTCGCAGATCGCCGATTACAATTTCGAGGTCGGCGCGCTGACCAGGGATATCGCCACCAGCTATGAGACACTGGTGCGGAGCTGATTGCGCTGGACAGACATATGACCGAGGCCCGGCGGCAGCGCCGGGCCTTTTTCATGCGGCTGTCAGTCCTTCACGAACATCTGTCGCGGACGGTTGCAGAAGGTTTCGGCCGGGCCATTGTCGCGAATCAGGATGCTTTCAGTGATCTCCAGGCCCCAGTCCAGCATCCAGAGCCCTGGCATGAAGTGGAAGGTCATGCCAGGCTCCAACAGGGTTTCGTCCTCGCTCCGCAGGGAAATCGTGCGTTCGCCCCAGTCCGGCGGATAGCTCAGACCGATGGGATAGCCGCAGCGGGCGCCGCGTTCGATGCCGGCGCGCTCCAGCGGGGCCGCCAGCGCATTGGCGATGTCGCAGGCGCGGTTGCCAGGGCGGGCGGCCTCCAGCCCAGCCTGCAATCCCTCGACCAGCGCGGCTTCGGCGCGTTTGAGAACATCGGGCGGTTTGCCCAGAAACACGGTCCGGCAAAAGGGGGCGTGATATCGGCGATAACAGCCGGATACCTCGAAGAACGTGGCATGGCCGGTTTCGAACGGGCGGCCGTTCCATGTCAGGTGCGGGGCGGCGGCATCCGGCCCCGAGGGCAGCAAGGGCACGATCGCCGGGTAATCGCCCCAGATGTCATCCACTCCACGGATCGCATCGCGATAAATCTCTGCCACGACATCGTTTTTTGAAACCCCGGGGGTAACCCGCTCGATCAGCCCGTCGACGATCTTTTCCGAAATACGCGCGGCCTTGCGCATAAAGGCGATCTCTTCGGCGGATTTGATCGTGCGTTGCCAATTCACCAATGCGGTGGCGTCGATCCAGGTGGCACCGGCCAGAGTTGTGGCAAGCACGTCCATTGCCTTGGCCGAGAAATAGTAATTGTCCATTTCCACCCCGATCCGGGTATGTTCCAGCCCGAGGCCGGCCAGGCGCGCAGCAAGCTCCTGCATCGGGTGGCGTTCGGTCGACTGGACATAATTATCGGCATAACCCCAGATCCGATCAGCCCCCATCCAGACCGTCCGCATGGCGCCTGCCATGTCCTGGTTGCGGCCCCACCAGATCGGATCTCTGTCGGGCAGCAGGATCACCCCCTGATGAACATAAAAGGACCAGCCATCGTATCCAGTCAGCCAGGCCTGGTTCGATGGGTCGGTGACGAACAGCGCATCCAGGCCGCGTTTCGCCATCTCGGTCCGGGTCCGGGTCAGCCGGCGCTGATATTCGTCGGCGGTGAAGGGAAGATCTGTGGTTGTCATGGCCGGGCTCGCTGTTGTGGGACAGGGCGGTGAGGCCGATAAGGCCATATGGCGAGAGATCGGCAAAAGAAATTTGCCGCCCTGTCGTCTTTTGGGCGGTTTTGTCTCCTTTTTGATCGCAAAAGATTGCTGGATTAAATCATGTAACCACATCATATTGTGTCTCGTTCGATACTTGACACAATTGAGCTGCGTAAATCTTAGCCGACGTCGCTAATGAACATTCAATTACCGCAAACGGGTTGCGTCCTGGGTCTGGGCTTGTTTTAGTTTAGGGACAAAGCGGCATAGATCGCCGGACCAAAGAACGATAATTGACGGGGAGCCTCTTTTGGCTGTTACATCAAGCAACGATACGTTCGTTGAATTCGAACGTGTGCAAAAAAGCTATGATGGCGAAACTTTAGTCGTCAAAGACCTTAACCTTGAAATCCCGAAGGGCGAGTTTCTGACGATGCTCGGACCGTCAGGGTCGGGTAAGACAACTTGCCTCATGATGCTGGCGGGTTTCGAGACCGCCACTCATGGCGAGATCAAGCTGGACGGTCGGCCGATCAACAATATCCCACCGCACAAGCGCGGCATCGGGATGGTGTTCCAGAACTATGCGCTTTTCCCTCATATGACGGTGGCGGAGAACCTCGCCTTTCCGCTCGAGGTGCGCAAGATGAGCAAGTCCGAGCGCGAGGCCAAGGTCAAACGCGCGCTGGATATGGTGCAGATGGGCGATTTCGGCGGGCGTCGCCCGGCGCAGTTGTCGGGCGGCCAGCAGCAGCGGATCGCCCTGGCGCGGGCGCTTGTGTTCGAACCCGAGCTGGTGCTGATGGACGAACCGCTGGGCGCGCTGGACAAGCAGTTGCGCGAACACATGCAGTTCGAGATCACCCGCCTTGCGCATGAACTGGGCATCACGACTGTCTATGTCACCCATGACCAGACCGAGGCACTGACCATGTCGGATCGGGTGGCTGTCTTCAATGATGGCCGAATCCAGCAGATCGACCCGCCGGACACGCTGTATGAAAGCCCGAAGAACAGCTTTGTCGCCCAGTTCATCGGTGAGAACAACACGTTGGAAGGCGTGGTCAAGGAAATCTCGGGCGATCATGCGCTCGTGCAGCTCGATGGGGGCGAACTGATCGACTGCAAGCCGGTCAACGTCAATGAGGTCGGCCAGCGCACCAAGGTGTCGATCCGGCCCGAACGGGTCGAGGTCAACAAGGACCGGCTGCAGGACGGTGCACATCTGCTCAAGGCCGAGGTCCGGGAATTCATCTACATGGGCGATGTTTTCCGCACCCGGATCAGCGTCGCCGGCAATGACGATTTCATTATCAAGTCGCGCAACGCGCCGGATCAGATTCGCCTGAAACCGGGCGAGCAAATCGAAATCGGCTGGCTGCCGCAGGATTGCCGCGCGCTCGACGCCTGAGCGGCCACTCCTGGCCTTATGACAACCTCCGGCGTCCAGATCGGGGGAGGAAAAAGAAAACGGGCCCAAGACCCGCACAACCCACAAGGAGAGTGTAAGAATGAAACGGAAATCCCTTGCCGCACTGGTCGCGACGACGGCGCTGATCGCGCCGATGGCGATGGCCGAGGATATGGCGAACGATATGACCCTGGTGAGCTGGGGCGGCGCCTATCAGAAATCCCAAGTGCGTGCCTATGCCGAGCCCTATGCCGCCATGCATCCCGAGGTAAAGATCGTTTGGGACGAAAGCTCGAACGAAGCGGTGGCCAAGCTGCGGGCGATGAACGAAGCCGGCAATATCACCTGGGATCTGGTCGATGTGGTCGCCGCCGATGCCATCCGCCTGTGCGACGAAGGCTTGGCGATGGAATTTGATCCCGACACGCTGCTGGTGCCCGGCGATGACGGCACCCCGGCGTCGGAAGATTTCGGCGATCTGCTCGTGTCGGACTGCTTCATCCCGCAGATCGTCTATTCGACCACCTTCGGCTATCGGACCGACCTGGTGCCCGAGGGCGTCGAGCCGCCCAGCAGCGTTTGCGACGTTTTCGATCTTGAGAAATATCCGGGCAAGCGCGCGCTGGAGAAGCGCCCGATCAACAACATGGAATGGGCGCTTTACTGCGACGGCGTGGCCAAGGACGAAATCTATGACGTTCTGGCCACCGAAGAAGGTCAGGAAAAGGCTCTGGCCAAGCTCGACACCATCAAGGACAGCGTTGTCTGGTGGTCCGCCGGTGCCGATACGCCGCAGCTTCTGGCCGATGGCGAAGTCTTCATGGGCTCGACCTATAACGGTCGTCTGTTCTCGGTCATCGAAGAACAGCACCAGCCGGTTGCCATGATGTGGGACATGCAGGTGTTCGATCTGGATGGTTGGATCATCCCGACCGGCCTGGCCGCTGATCGTCTCGCACGGACCGAAGATTTCGTGAAATTCGCCACAGACACCAAGCGTCTGGCGGATCAGGCGAAATACATCTCCTACGGTCCGGCGCGGAAATCTTCGGCACCTCTGGTCGGCAAGCACGCCGATCTGGGTATTGAGATGGCAGCGCATATGCCGACTGATCCGGCCAACGCCAAGAACACTCTTCTGTATAACTATGAATTCTGGGCGGATTATCGCGACGACATCGACGCGAAATTCCAGGCCTGGCTGGCCAAGTAATCGGCAGTTTCCTTTGAAACGGAAGGGACCCGCCGGGTCCCTTCCCTGACGTCCAAGATTGTCCGGTAGGTCGTGTTCTGCCGGTGGCGTAGCTGCGCATGGTGCAGCGCGTGACTCCCACAGCATCCCGCGATGGAGGGAAAAGACAGCATGAGCGACACCGAAGCACAGGCAGGCCCGGTTCTGGCCGCCGATGGCACGCCCCTGAAACGCAGCCTTGCCCGGGCCCTCAGGATGCAGAAGCTGCGGGCGCTGGCTTTGATCGCGCCGCTTCTGATCTTCGTGCTGATCACCTTTATCGCACCGATCACCGACATGCTGCTGCGGTCGGTCAAGAACGAAATCGTCGTCGATGTCTTGCCCGAAACCGTGGCGCAGCTTCAAAGCTGGGATGTCGACAGCACGGCCCCCCCTTCGGAAGCGGTGTTTTCCGCCTTCTACATCGACATGGTTCTGGCTGAGGAGCAAAAGCTGCACACCAGGCTCGGCACCCGGTTGAACTATGAAAAGACGGGGCTGTCTTCGCTGTTCCGTAAGACCGGCCGCCGCGTCGGTCGGTTCGATACCGATGTCTATACCGACCAAATCGTGGCGCTGGATCCCGCCTGGAAAGAGCCCGCAACCTGGGCCGCCATGATGGCGGACAAGGCCGATCGTGGCGCGCTGCCGCTGACCGCGCGCACCTGGGACCGCTGGGCCGATTATCTGAACAGCGAAGGCAAGGACCCCGCCAAGACCAAGGTGGAAGATTTCCTGTTCACCGCGCTTTACCTTGATCTCGCCGCCGGCAATGCGAAATCTGTGGCCGATCCTCGCATCGCCGCGGCGGCTGCGGCCGCTCCGGGGTTCGAGACCGTGGATATCCGCAGCCAATTCGCCAAGGCCGACAAGGACTGGCTGGACCCGGCGGTCTGGCAGACCATCAAGATTTTCTCGTCACGTTTCACCAACGGGTATTTCCTGAATGCGGTCGATCTGCAGAAGGGCCCCGACGGGATCGAGCCCCGGCCGGAAAGCCAGCAGATCTATCTGATGCTGTTCAAGCGCACCCTGTTCATGAGCCTGGTGATCACTGGTTCCTGTATCCTGCTGGGTTATCCGGTGGCCTGGATTCTGGCCAATCTGCCGTCGCGCACCGCCAACCTGCTGATGATCCTTGTGCTGCTGCCGTTTTGGACCTCGCTTCTGGTGCGGACCTCGGCCTGGAAGGTGATGCTGCAGCAACAGGGGGTGATCAACGATGTGCTGGTCTGGCTGGGGATCGTCGACGATGCGCACCGGCTGGTGATGATCAACAATCAGTTCGGCACCATCGTGGCGATGACGCATATCCTGCTGCCCTTCATGATCCTGCCGCTCTATTCAGTGATGCAGACCATCCCGCCCAGCTATCTGCGCGCGGCAAAATCGCTCGGCGCCACCAACTGGACGGCGTTCTGGCGGGTCTATTTCCCGCAAAGCGTGCCCGGCATCGGCGCTGGCTCGATCCTCGTCTTCATCCTGGCGATCGGCTACTACATCACGCCCGAAATCGTCGGTGGCACCACCGGCACCTTCATCTCGAACCGGATCGCCTATCACATCTCCAGCTCGCTGAACTGGGGGCTTGGGGCGGCGTTGGGCTCAATCCTTCTGGGGGTCGTGCTGCTGCTCTACTGGATTTACGACAAGATCGTCGGCATCGACAATGTGAAGCTGGGGTAACTCTATGACGCAACATAAGAAAACCCGAAAACTTCAAGCTGACATGGGAGCTGACAGGTGACCGCACTGACTCCGATTTCACGTAAACCCGTCAGCTTCTATGTGCCGGTGGTGGCCGCCGCTGGGGCGTTGGCTGGTCTCTTCATCGGAACCGCGCAGGGCAGCGGCCTGCTGGGTATCCTCATCGGCGGGCTGGTGATCGCCGCGCTGGCCTGGGCGGCGACACAGCTCGTCCCCAGTGAAAAGGCCGCGCGCTGGGGCCTCGCGATCCTCTTCGCCGGCGGTGGTGCCCTGCTGGGAGGTCTGCCCGGCGGAATCGTCGGCGCCGCCTTCGGCTGGTTCTTCGGCTGGTTTTCCTTCTGGCTCTACGAAGGCCGTTATCGCGCTCGCATCGCCCCCTATCTGACCCCGGGGCAAGTGCTGTGGCATTACAGTTTCCGGGTGATCTGCGGCGCCATTCTCATCTTTCTGATCACGCCGATTCTGGTGGTCATGCCGCTCAGCTTCAATGCCGAGAATTTCTTCACCTTCACCCCGGAAATGCTGAGGCTGGATCCGGCGGGGTATTCGCTCAAGCACTACCGCGACTTCTTCACCAACAGCGACTGGCAGCACGCGCTGTGGAATTCGGTCAAGATCGCACCGGCGGCGACGATCCTGTCGGTCAGTTTCGGCACCCTGGCGGCGATTGGGCTCAGTTCGGAACATGTGCCGTTTCGCCGGAGCATCATGGCGATCCTGATCTCGCCGATGATCGTGCCGCTGATCATCTCGGCGGCGGGGATGTATTTCTTCTATTCCCGCATCGGTCTGCAGGGCACTTATATCGGCGTCGTGCTGGCCCATGCGGCGTTGGGTATCCCCTTCGTGATCATCACCGTGACCGCGACGCTGGTGGGGTTCGACCGCTCTTTGACCCGGGCGGCGGCCAATATGGGGGCCGATCCGGTCACCACCTTCTTCCGGGTGCAGATGCCGCTGATCATGCCGGGTGTGATCTCGGGCGGGCTCTTTGCCTTCATCACCTCGTTTGACGAGGTGGTCGTGGTGCTCTTCGTCGGCTCCGCTGGGCAAAAGACGCTGCCCTGGCAGATGTTCACCGGTCTGCGCGAACAGATCAGCCCGACGATCCTGGCGGTGGCAACCATCCTGGTGGGGATCTCCATTGCGTTGCTGGCGACGGTCGAATTGCTGCGCCGGCGGTCAGAGCGGTTGCGGGGCATGTCGCCAAGCTGATCGTGTTTCGGGCCGGCTCAAGGCTGTGGAAACCGGGACAGACGGTGATCGTTGATCGCCTCTGCCCGGTCTTTTTTCTGGCTGAAAATATCCTCGCCGAAGGCCCGCGCCCCGTTAGGGGCGCGTTTCGGGCTCAGCGCATGCGCCTGAGCAGCTCGAGCGAGGGGTAGCCGTCAGGCAACAGCCCGTTGGCGATCTGATAGGCGCGCACCGCCGAGATCGTCAGCGGACCGATCCGGCCATCGACCTTCTGGGTGTCGTAACCGGCATGTGTCAGTCGCTGCTGCAGCTCCATCCGTTCGTCGAAGCTCAGGTTACGGTCGCCGCGCGGCCAGGCGGTGCGGATCGGTCCGGCGCCCTTGAGGCGGTCGGACAGATGCCCGACGCCGATCACATAGGCATCGGCCGCGTTATAGCGTTCGATCACCGCGAAATTGTCGAAGATCATGAAGGCAGCACCGCGGCCACCTGCGGGCAGCAGGATCGCTGCCTTGCCGTAATCGCGCACCGGCGCCCCGTTCAGCCCGACCACGCCCAGACGGGCCCAGTCGGCGGGGGATTTGGTGATCTTGCGTTGTGCCAGCGCATAATCGAAACCGCGCGGCAGCCTGACCTCGACCCCCCAGGGCTGGCCCTTTGTCCAGCCGAAATGCGCCAGATAGGCGGCGGTCGAGGCCAACGCGTCGGTCGGGTCGTCTGACCAGATATCACGCCGCCCATCGCCGGTGAAATCCACCGCATGTTCCAGGAAGGACGAGGGCATGAATTGCGTGTGCCCCATGGCGCCGGCCCAGCTTCCGGTCATCTTGTCGGGGGTGATGTCGCCCGCCTGCAGGATCACCAGTGCGTCGATCAGCTGATCTTCGAAGAAATCGGCGCGCCGCCCCTCATAGGCCAGGGTGGCCAGAGACCGGATCACGTTGTTCTTGCCGCGGAAGGTGCCATAGGCGCTTTCCAGCCCCCAGACCGCCACCACGACCTCCTTGTCGACGCCGTATTTCCGTTCGATTCGGTTGAGTGCGGTGCGGTTCTGCTCCAGTGCGTCCTTGCCGTTGGCGATCCGCACGTCAGAGGCGGCACTGTCGAGATATTCCCAGATCGGTTTGCTGAATTCCGCCTGATTGCGATCGCGGCGGATCACATCCTCGTCCAGCGTCACGCCGCGAAAGGCGCGGTCGAAAGTGGCCGGGCGAATGCCGCGGGCGGCGGCGCGGGATCGGAAACCGGTCAGCCATTGCTGAAAACCGGCGGCCTCCTGCGCACTGGGCATCGGCGGCACTGGGGCACTTGCCAGCCGCTGGGGGCGGATCGTCGGCCGCAACGACGATTGCGGCGGCGTCACCCCGTCCGGGCCGTCATCTTCGGCCTTCACAAAGCTCGCTTGCTCAAACCTGAGCTGGGGCCGCTTTTCCGGAAAGAGAGAATGATCGACTGCCTCTGCCGTGACCGACGTTCCGCCAAACAAGGCGAGCGTCGCGGCTCCAAACCAAACACGCATCTTATTATCCCGCTTTCGAGTGGGTTCTTCTGCTCGAAGCTGAGTATACCGCGAAACAGGCGTTCAAGAAAGTGTCACGACTGGGACCGGCGCCCGGGCGCCGCAGGGGTGGCGCCGGGGCGGTCAGCGTCGCCGCAGCTTGCGTTTCAGCTTGTCGTCTTTCCGCTTGGATTTCACCATCTTGCGCTTTGGTGCCCCCCGGCGTGATGGCGCCGGTCCACGTGGCAGCGGCTTGTCGCCGAGTGACAGCAGTTCGAACTGCAGCCCGCCGGTGACGGCGGTGGCCTCGGTTAGCCGTACCGTGACCTCCTGGCCGAGCGCGATGGTCAGCCCGCTGTCCGATCCCATCAGCGTGCCGGCCTCGGCATCGAAATGAAAGAATTCGCGCCCCAGCGTGCGCACCGGGATCAGCCCGTCGGCGCCGGTCTCCTCCAGTTTCACGAATGCCCCGAAACGGGCGATACCGCTGATCCGGCCGGCGAATTCATTGCCGACCCGTTCCGACAGATAGGCCGCCAGATAGCGGTCCGTGGTGTCGCGTTCTGCCATCATCGAGCGCCGCTCGGTTTCCGAGATATGTTCGGCGGTCTTTTCCAACCGTTCGATCTCGTCAGCTGTCAGCCCATCGTTGCCCCAATGGTGGGCGGCAATCAGCGCTCGGTGGACGATCAGGTCCGCATAGCGCCGGATGGGTGAGGTGAAATGCGCATATTTCGCCAGCGCCAGGCCGAAATGGCCGAAGTTCTCAGGTGAATAATAGGCCTGCGCCATCGACCTGAGGGTCGAGATATTGATCAGCTCGGCCTCGTCGGTGCCGGCGGCCTGGTTCAACAATGCGTTCAGGTGGCGGGTTTGCAGCACCTGCCCCTTGGCCAGGTTGAACCCGGCGCTCTGGGCGGTTTCGCGCAGTGCCTCGAGCTTCTTGGGGTCGGGTTCCTCATGCACCCTGAACAGCAGGGGAGAGCGTTTCTCGGTCAGGGTCTCGGCGGCCGCGACATTGGCGAGGATCATGAATTCCTCGATCAGCCGATGCGCGTCGAGCCGGTCGCGGAAGGCGACCGATTGCACCTTGCCGTCATCACCGAGGATGATGCGGCGTTCGGGCAGGTCCAGATCCAGCGGCTGGCGCAGCTCTCGCGCCTGTTTCAGGGCATGATAGGCGGCGAACAGGGGTTTCAGCACATCATCCAGCAGCGGCCCGGTGCGGTCGTTCGGGGTGCCGTCGATGGCCTCTTGCACCTCGGCATAATTCAGCGAGGCGACCGAGCGCATCAGCCCGCGCAGGAACCGATGGCCGATCTTGTGGCCCTTGGCGTCGATCTGCATCCGCGCCACGAGGCAGGCGCGCGGCACGCCTTCATGCAGTGAACAGAGATCGCCCGACAGCCGGTCAGGCAGCATCGGCACCACCCGGTCGGGGAAATAGCTGGAGTTGCCGCGCTTCCATGCCTCGCGGTCCAACGCGCTGCCAGGGCGGACATAGGCAGCAACATCGGCGATGGCGACCCAGATCACATGGCCGCCGGGATTTTTCGGATCGTCGTCGGCTTGGGCGAAACAGGCGTCGTCATGGTCGCGGGCATCGCTGGGGTCGATGGTGACCAGCGGCAGGTCGCGCAGATCCTCGCGCGCGCTCAGCCCGACCGGCTTGCAGCGGTCGGCCTCTTCGATCACCGCATCGGGAAAGGCGTCGGGGATGCCGTGCTGGTGGATTGCGATCAGCGACACCGCCTTGGGCGCGGTGGGATCGCCCAGCCTGTCGGTGATCCGGGCGCGCGGCAGGCCGATACGGGACTTGGGGCCGGATTGTTCGGCCTCGACCAGTTCACCCTCCTTGGCACCGTGGCGGGCGTCTTCGGGCACCAGCCATTCGCTGCTGCCGGATTTGTCGATCGGCACGATGCGGCCACCCTCTGCCCCCTGGCGGAAGATGCCCAGGATGCGGCGCGGGTTCGATCCGATGCGGCGGATCAGCCGGGCCTCGTAATTGTGATCCTCTTCATGCACCGCGGTTAGCTTGGCAAGGATGCGGTCGCCTTCACCCAGGGCCGGGTCCGAGGCGCGCGGGATCACCAGCACGATGGGTTCCACCCCTTCGCCATGCCATTCCAGCGGCCGGGCGAACAGATCGCCGTCCTGATTGGGCGCCTTGACCTGCAGCACCGTCACCGGCGGCAGCCGGTCGGGATCGCGATAGGTGCGCTTGCGCTTTTCCAGATGTCCCTCACCCTCGAGCTCTTTCAGCACGCGCTTGAGGTCGATCCGGTCCGATCCCTTGATCCCGAATGCCTTGGCGATGTCCCGTTTCGAGGACTGGGTGGGGTGGGCGGAAATCCAGTCGAGGATCTCCTGCTTCGAAGGGATGCGTGTCATGATTTCGGCCTATCACTTCGGCGCTGCGGCGTCATTTGAAATCGGCGGCAGTGTCGATGTCGCGCAGCCGGTCGGTCAGCGCGATACGCAGGCCGGGCAGGGTGGCGATGCTGTCGGCAAGCGCATGCCGGCTGGACCATCGGGCGCCCTTGAAGGTGTCGCGCGGCAGCCGGGCCGGGTGGCGGGCGCCGACCAGCCAGAAGCCGCCATCCGGTGCCGGGCCGAAGACTGCGTCGTGATCGCCAAGCGCGGCAAAGGCGCGGGCGATATGGGCGCGGGTTATGGCGGGGATGTCCGACCCGATCAGGCAGACCGGCCCTTGGCTGGCGCGGCCCTCAGGCCGCTGCAACCCTCGCAGCATCCGCGGCCCCAGATCGCCTGGCCCCTGTGGCTGGCGGGCCAGATCGGCGGTCCAGACCCGCGATCCTATGGCTCGGTCCGGGCTGACCGCCAGAACGATCCGCCAGCGCGGATCGCGCAGCCGGCGGAGCAGGCGTGCAGATTGGTGACGATACCACCAGGCCGCCGGAATCATGCCGATCTGCCGCCCCAGCCGGGTCTTGACCTGCCCCGGGCGCGGTTCCTTCAGCATGATGACCAGGGTCCCCGGCCTCACCCCGCCGCGCGCTCCATCGACCGGTGCGGGATGCCCTCGTCGTCATAGACGGGCCCATAGGCCAAAAACCCCAGCCCCTCGTAGAATCCAAGGACCGGGACCTGGGCGCTGAGCCTGATCTTGTCGATGCTGGGGCCGGCCTCGATGGCGGTAAGGGCGGCGCGCATCAGCGCGGCCCCCAATCCCTTGCCGCGTGCCGACTGGCGCAGGCAGACCCGGCCGATGCGGGCATCGGGCGCCTCGTAAAGGATGCGCAGGGTGCCGATCGGCTCCTCCCCCTCCAGCATCAAAAGATGGGTGGCGAGATCGTCCGCCGCGTCGATCTCGCTTTCCGGGGTGACGCCCTGTTCGTCGACGAATACCTCGAAACGCAGATCGTAACAGGCCTGGCGTTCTGCAGCGGTGCGCGCCTCGACGATTCTCATGCGAAGTAATCCCGCAGGATGCGGGAATAGATCGCCTTGAGTTGATGGATCTGTTCGATCGGTACGCATTCGTCGACCTGATGCATGGTCTTGCCGACCAGCCCGAATTCGACCACCGGGCAATGCGCCTTGATGAACCGCGCGTCCGAGGTGCCGCCCGAAGTGGAAAGCTCCGGCGTCACGCCGGTTTCTGCCTGGACCGCCGTTGCCACCAGATCGCTGAGCGCGCCGGGTTCGGTCAGGAACGCCTCGCCCGAGATCTTGATCTTGATGTCGATCTTCACCCCGAACTCCTCAGCCGCGCGCGCGGCCTCTTCGTTCAGCCAGGCGCTGAGCGTGGCGCCGCTGTGCAGATCGTTGAACCGGATGTTGACGGTGCCGCGGCATTGCGCCGGGATCACGTTGGTGGCCGGATTTCCGGTGTCGATGGTCACCACCGCCAGGGTCGAGGCATCGAAATGATCGGTGCCCTGGTCCAACTCGCGGCTGGCTAGCCGGTCCATCAGTCGCGCCATCGCCGGCAGCGGGTTCCTGGCCCGGTGGGGGTAGGCGGAATGGCCCTGAACCCCGGTTACGGTGAACCAGGCCGACATTGAGCCGCGCCGGCCGATCTTGATCATCTCGCCCATGGTGTTGGGGCAGGTGGGTTCCCCCACCAGACAGACGGCCATCGCCTCGCCTTCCTGGTTCATATAGTCCAGCAGCGCCACGGTGCCGTCCACTGCATCGCCTTCCTCATCCCCGGTGATCGCCAGGATAACGGCGCCCTCGGGCGGGGTGGCGATGACGAAATCCACCGCCGCCGCGGCAAAGGCGGCGACGCCCGATTTCATATCGGTGGCGCCGCGACCATAGAGGATGCCGTCGATCTCTTCGGCCCCGAAGGGCGGGTGGGTCCAGGCGGCAGCATCTCCGACCGGCACCACATCGGTATGACCGTTGAAGCCGAAGGTCCTGGCATGGTCCTTGTCCCCCCAGCGGGCGAAAAGGTTCGCCACCCCGCCGCGATCCACCCGGGCGCAGTCAAAACCGGCATTGCCAAGCAACCGCTCCAGCAGCACCAGCGCGCCGCCCTCCTCCGGGGTGACCGAGGGGCAGCGGATCAGATCGGCGGTCAGGCGGACGGGGTCGATGGGGGACATGGCGGTATATTCCTGTGATTTCGGGCGCCCGCGGTATCGCGTCGGGCTGATCGTTGCCAAATTGCGGCGAAAACGGTCGAAAGCCAAGCCCGCGCCCGGTTGTGAAGGCGCGACATGCGCGTAAACTTGCAGCGCAGTGGGAAACCTCGTAATCAGCGGAAAAAATCCGGGACAAATGAAACATCTCTTCGCTGCTATCCTACTGGCCGCGACGGTTCTGATCCAGTCCGCCGCCGCTGAAACCCTGACTGTGACCACGGTTGACCGACGGCCTTTCTCGATGGTCGAGGACGGCAAGGAGACCGGCTTTTCCATCGAACTTTTCCAGGCTCTGGCGAAATCGCTGGGCTGGGATTTTCAGGTCAAGCGGATGGACACCTTCGCCGACATGCTGACGGAGGTCGAGCAGTACCGGGCTGATCTGGCGATTGCCAATATCTCGATCACTTCGGCGCGTGAGGTGATGATGGATTTCAGTCAGCCGATCTTCGAGGCGGGGCTGCAGATCATGGTGCCTGCCGGCCAGACTACGGGGCCGTCACTGCTCAGGGCACTGTTGTCACGCGATCTGATGCTGGCCATCGGCGCCGCCTTTCTGTTGCTGCTGGCCGGCGGCATGCTGATGTGGCTGTTCGAACGTCGGGCCCAGCCCTATTTCGATCGTCCGGCGAAGGAGGCCTGGTTCCCGTCTTTCTGGTGGGCGTTGAACCTGGTGGTGAACGGCGGCTTTGAGGAGCGGGTTCCGCGCACGGTATTCGGGCGCATCTTCGGGGTGCTGCTGGTGGTGTCGTCATTGTTCATCGTGTCGGTCTTCGTCGCCAAGATCACTGCGGTGATGACCGTGGACGCGATCAGCGGATCGGTGAATTCGGTCAACGATCTTTATGGCAAGCGGGTGGCGACGGTCAGCGGCTCCACTGCCGCGGGGTTCCTCGACCGACGCGAGATCAATTATAACGGCTATTCCGGACTTGATCAGATGCTGCGTGCCTTCGAGGATGGCGTGATTGATGCCGTGGTCTTCGATGCGCCGATCCTGGCCCATTACGCGACCCATGCGGGGCGCGAGTATGCCAGCCTTGCCGGGCCGGTCTTCCTGCGCGAAAACTACGGTATCGCCTTCACCAGCGGCAGCCCGCTGGTCGAAGATGCGAATCAGGCGCTGCTGGCGCTGCGTGAAAACGGCACTTACGAGCAGATTTATCGCAAGTGGTTCGGCGCAATGCGCTGATATCGGCGGCCGGGAGCCAATCCCGGCCCGCTGGCTGAGGTTGCCGCCCTCAGTTCAGCAAGCTGTCGGGCTCTAGCTGATCGTCGCCGAAGAAGGGCACCATCTGCGCCACGATCACCGCGTTTTCCTCAAGTGCCCGCTGCATCAAGGCGCGTTCCTCGGTGTCGATTTCGTGGCCTGCGTCTTCGCGTTCGGCCAGGGTGCCGTAGCCGGTCACATCAAGCGGTGCTGTGTCGGCTTGCTTGAGGATCGCCACGGTTTCACGTACCGCCTCGGCTTCGTCGACACCGGAAGCATAGCACATCAGCGCCGCCCCGGTGGCCCCGTCGGGCAGGCCGTCGCCGGCCTTGCGGCCGATCTGGACCAGCAACGTATAAACCTGCTGGCGTGAACGTTTCGTTTTGTCAGTCATGACGCCTGCCTTATCTTTAGCCGGTGGATCTGGTCAACCGTTGCCTGAGAGTCTCAGGTTTATTCAAAATTTTCCTAAAATACGCGTGGAAGCGCATATTTTTGCCCAATTCCTTGCCCAGAGTATATGCCGGAACGCAACCGACTGCAGGCTGTCACTCTTAACGATTGAGGTATATCATGGTTTCGGCAACCGAGCTTCCTATCGACACGTCCGCATCCGCGATGGATATGGCCGAGGCCATGTTCGGCTCCGGGATCGAGATCAAATCGGCCAGCTATACCGGGTCGAATTCGGCCTCTGGGATTTATTCCGATGGCGATGCGGTCGCACCCAATCTGACGCCATCCGACACGGGGGTCATCCTGTCGACCGGGAAGGCGACAGATATCACCAATAGCTGGGGCAGCGCGAACCAGTCGGATAGGACCACGACCGAGTTCAGGACACCGGGCGATTCCGACCTGTCCCATCTGGCCGGTCAGCAGACCTATGATGCTGCGGTGTTCGAGGCGGAGTTTGTGCCCGACGGCGATACGCTGACCATGCAGGTGGTGTTTTCCTCGGAAGAATATCTGGAATATGTCAATTCCGGGTTCAACGATGCGGTCGGGATTTGGGTCAATGGCGTCAAGGCGGAGCTGACGGTCGGCACCGGCGACATCACCATCGACAACATCAACAACGAAAGCAACTCGAACCTCTATCTCGACAACCCGGTCAGCTCTGACCCCTATAACACCGAGATGGATGGCCTGACCGTGACCCTGACGCTGAAGGCGCCGGTGAACGCGGGCGAGGTCAATAGCATCAAGATCGGTATCGCCGATGCGGGGGATGCGAAATACGATAGTAACCTGCTGATCGCCGGTGATTCGATCCAATGTGCGCTGATCGCGGGCGACGATGTGATTACGGTCGAGGGCGATTCCGGAACCTTCGATCTGCTGGCCAATGACGTCAGCTATACCGGGGCGACGCTGACGATCACCAAGATCAACGGTCAGGACGTCGTGGCCGGCCAGACCATCACCCTGCCCTCGGGCGAGGATGTGACGCTGAATGCCGATGGTACGGTGACCATTCACCCCGATGGCGATGACGAGACCAACACGTTCACCTATGAGGTGACGGATAGCGACGGCAATACCGATACCGCCTTCGTCAAGATGACGACAGTGCCCTGCCTGGTGGCCGGAACCCTGGTGGCGACGCCCGAGGGGCTGGTCGCGGTCGAGGAGCTGCAGCCGGGCGATCTGGTGATGACCCGCGACGACGGCGCGCAGCCGCTACGCTGGGTCGGTCGCGCCACCCGCGCGGCCGAGGGGCGCGACGCGCCGGTGGTGATCGAGGCCGGCACTCTGGGCGAACACGACCAGGTGGAGCTGTCGCAGAACCACCGTGTGCTGCTGCGCTCGGCCCGGGCCGAGCTGTTGTTCGGGGAGAATGAGGTTCTGGTCAAGGCGAAGGATCTGCTGAACGACAAGACCGTGCGCCTGCGTCGTGACGGCTCTGCCGTGACCTATGTGCACCTGTTGTTCGACCGCCATCAGATCATCCGCGGTAACGGGCTGGAAAGCGAAAGCTATCATCCCGGCGACGAGACGCTGGCAAGCTTCGATCCCGATACGAGGGATGAGTTGCTGCGGTTGATGCCGGAGGTCGCCGAACATGGTGCTCAGGCCTATGGTCCGGCGGCTCGGATGTCGCTGAAAGGCTATGAAAGCCGGGCGGTTCTGTCAGACTGACCCGCAACCGGTTCGGGAAACGGAAAAGGGGCGGCCCGCTGGGACCGCCCCTTTCTTGTCTTGCCCGTTACGCCGGATCAGTCGCGCAGCAGCTCGTTCACGCCGGTTTTCGAACGGGTCCGTTCATCGACCCGTTTCACGATCACCGCGCAATAGAGGTTCACGCCGTTCTTCGACGGCATGGTGCCCGCGACGACCACGGAATAGGGCGGCACCTCGCCATAGCTGACGGCACCGGTTTCGCGGTCGACGATCTTGGTCGACTGGCCGAGAAAGACCCCCATGCCCAGAACCGAGCCCTCGCGCACGATCACACCTTCGGCCACTTCGGAGCGGGCACCGATAAAGCAGTTGTCCTCAATGATCACCGGGCCGGCCTGCAGCGGTTCCAGCACGCCGCCGATGCCGGCGCCGCCGGAGATGTGGCAGTTCTTGCCGATCTGCGCACAGGAGCCGATGGTCGCCCAGGTATCGACCATGGTGCCGCTGTCGACATAGGCGCCGAGGTTGACGAAAGAGGGCATCAGCACCGCGCCCGGCGCGATATAGGCCGATTTGCGCACCACGCAGTTCGGCACCGCGCGGAAACCGGCGGCGCCCCATTCATTGTCGCCCCAGCCTTTGAATTTGCTGTCGACCTTGTCCCACCAGCCGCCGCCCTGCGGGCCGCCGTCCTGCATCTCCATGTCCTTGATGCGGAAGCCCAGCAGAACCGCCTTCTTCGCCCATTGGTTGACGTGCCAGTTGCCGTCTTCCTGTTTCTCGGCCACCCGCAGCTTGCCGGCGTCGAGCGCGTTCAGCGTGTCTTCGATGGCTTCGCGGGTCTCTCCGCCGGTCAGGGGGGTGATCTGGTCGCGGGTTTCCCACGCGGCCTCGATGGCGGCTTCCAGTTGGGCGTTGGACATGGGTCTCTCTTCCTGTGCGGTCGTGGCGTCAGACCGGCTATAGACCGGGACGCGCGCGTGGGGCAAGATAACGATGGCTATGGCCGGGAAACGGCGTCTTCAGGCGGCTGAGCAAACGGGCATAGCTGTAGCCCAGATCCGAGGCCTTGGCGACGCGCTCGCCGGTTGACGCATGGACCAGGGCAAGGCCCGCGCCGGCTTCCCGCAGGGCATAGCCCCTGCGATGCAGCCGGTCCTGCAGCTCTTGCCAGTCTCGGGCATTGGCGAAATCCTTGGCGAGGAGCGCCCGTAAGGGGGGCGATGAGCCGCTCATCAGGCTTGTCGGCCTTCTTCGCGCGACTGCGAGGATAGAGATCGCAGCGGATCGCCTCGGCGATCAGGGCATTCACCTCGCCACCTTCCTGCGCGGCAATATGATGCAGCGCCGCCAGCGTGGTGCGGTCGAGCCGCAGGGGAAACGTGATCTTGTCCATGGCGATAGCCTGCGCGAGAGCGGTTAATGCCGGATTAAGTCGTAAGCGGGCTGGTGCTGCGGTAACTCTGGCGCCGGGCCATTGCATCGAACCAGCCCTGCAGCGCAGGATGGCCGGCGAGCATCTCCTTTCCTTCCGCGGTCGCCGCGAAGAAGCCCAACATCGGTGCAAGATGGACATCGGCCAACGTCAGTACCCGACCGGACAGGACCAGCCCTTCTTCCGCGATGTCGTCCAACGCCGAGAGAACCCGCCGTGCACGTTCCAGCCCCTCGGCAATGATCGCCTCGTCCGGGCGCTTCCCGTCCAGTGGTGCGAAAATCCGCTCGCCATAGACCTGGCGGACCAAGGGCCAATAGCCCCATGAATCGGCAATCCCCTCGACCTGGGCCATCCGCGCCAGGCTGCGTGGATCGCCGGGAGTGAAGCACCCGTCTGCATGGGCGGCGTCGAGATAGCGCAGGATCGCTGCGGTTTCGTAGAGCTGCAAGCCCTCCTCCTCCAGAACCGGCACCGCGTGGAACGGATGCGGGGTCGCATCGGTGCCGGCGAAAGGATCAATCTCGACAATCCTGGCCTCAAGCCCGCATTCCGCCAACATCATGCGCACGCTTTGGCAGTAGGAGCTGGGCGGATAGGTGTAGAGCGTCAGCGTTTCGTGCGGGGGGTTGGACATCGGCGGGTCCTCATGCGATCCGGGGGCTGATCCCATGGTCCGGCAAGACGGAGCCGGGCGCAACGCAAGACTGGAGAGGCAGATGGCCAAACAGATCCACAGCATGATCCGTGTGCTCGACGAGGCGCGCTCGGTCGCCTTCTATGACAAGGCCTTCGGGCTGAAGGTCGCCGACCGGCTGGATTTTCCAGATTTCACCCTGGTCTATCTCAGCAATCCGGAAACCGAATTCGAACTGGAACTGACCATCAACAAGGACCGGACCACGCCCTACGACCTGGGCGATGGGTACGGCCATCTGGCGGTTTCGGTCGATGATCTGGAGGCCGAGCACGCCAGGTTCGAGGCCGAAGGCCTGGCGCCGCGCAAGCTGGTGGAATTCGCGCCGGGCGGCGAGGTGATCGCCAAATTCTTCTTTGTCGCCGATCCCGACGGTTATCAGATCGAGGTCCTGCAGCGCGGCGGCCGTTACCTCTGATCCGGATGGGCAGCCCGTCAGGGCTGCCCGCGCATCGCTCTCAGTCCAGGAACTCTGCGGTCGAATAGCCCTGGATATAGAGCAGTGAAGTCAGATCACCGAAATTGACCCGCACGTCGCATTGCGCCGCCACCGTCGGCTTGGCATGCAGCGCCACCCCGGTGCCGGCGCGGCCCAGCATGCCCAGATCGTTGGCGCCATCGCCCACCGCGATCACCTCGGCATCAGAGAGGCCAAGCCGCGCGGTCACCTGTTCCAGCGCTTCGACCTTGGCGGCACGGCCCAAGATTGGCATCTGCACGGTGCCGGCCAGAACCTCGCCCTCGACGATCAGCGTGTTGGCGCGGTTCTCGTCGAAGCCCAGCCAGGCGGCCACTGTGCTGGTGAAGGCGGTGAACCCGCCCGAGACCAGCACCGCATAGGCACCATTCCCGCGCATGGTCGCCAGCAGCGTCTTGCCGCCGGGCATCAGGGTGATCCGTTCCTCAAGCACCTGTTCGATCACTTGCGCCGGCAGCCCTTTCAGCAGCGCGACCCGCTCGATCAGCGCGCCTTCGAAGTCCAGCTCTCCGTTCATCGCGCGGGCGGTGATCGCCTTCACGTGATCGCCGACGCCGGCCATGTCGGCCAGTTCGTCGATGCATTCCTGCTGGATCATGGTCGAATCCATATCGGCCAGCAGCATCTTTTTCTTTCGCCCCTCGGTGGGTTGCACCACCAGATCGACGGTTATCTTCTGCAGGTCGTTCCAGACGTCCCAGCGGTTTTCCGGCATTGCGGGCAGGGAGAATTCCGCGGCGCGACCGGGGGCCAGCCAGGCGATCTCGCCGCCGCCCCAGGCGTTGCGCAGGGACGAGACGAGGGCCGGGTCCATTTCCGGCCCGGCGGGAGAGGTCATGAGGGTGGCGACAAACATCGGCGCGCTCCGGTTCAAAGGGAGGATTCGCGCCGGTAATAACGCTGGCGGCGGGGCGTTTGCCAGCCCCTGTGGCAGTCCTGTGGGCTATTGCAGCCTCAGGGATCGCCAGTTTCCGACATCAGCACGGCGATGAACCGGGTGCTGGGCAGTTCAGCCAGGATGATCATCACCATGGCGGTCAGCGGGATTGCAAGGATCGCCCCCATCATGCCCCAAAGCGCGGTCCAGATCGCCAGCGACAAGAGTACGGTGAAAGGCGACAGGTTGACCGACCGGCCCAGGAACTTCGGTTCGATGTAATAGGCGACGATCATCTGCGGCACCATCAGCGCCACAAGCGCCAGCGCGGCATGGCCGAAAGAGGCATATTGCACCAGGCTGGTGGCCACCGGGAAGGCCACCGCGATCACCGAGCCGATATAGGGAATATAGTTCAGGATCGCGATCAGGATTGCCCAGAACACCGGAAAGTCGATGCCCAACGGCCAGAGAACGCCCAGCGAGACCAAGCCAAGGATCACGTTCACCAGCGTCTTCGCCGCCAGATATCCGCCGATCCGTTCGTTGATCTGGCGCACCACATCCAGCGTGCGCTCGGCCTGCTGGCTGCGGTCGAGCGCGCTGCGGGTCTTTTCCGGCAGACCGTCAAGTTCGGCGATGATGAAGATCGCATAGAGTGCCGCGGCCACCACTACCGAGCCGGCATTGGTGATGGTGCTGAGCACGATCGGCATCAGCGTCGAGATGTCGAGCATATCGGTGAGCTTTTGGCTCAGTTCGGCCCAGCTGGGTAATTCATCGACCCCCAGAATGTGCAGCAGCCTGGTCTGCAGCGCATCGAAATTCTGGGCATAGCGCGGCACCGCTGCCGAGATTGCCGCCGCATTCGAGGTGATGAAAGCCGCCAGAATCAGCACCCCGGCGACGATGCCGACCAGAACAATCAGGCGTCGCCAGCGTCGCCCCAGCTTGCCGATCAGCGGCAGGCGGACCATCGCGTCGGCGGCGGTGGTCAGGATGTAGACGACGATCACCGCCATCAGCACCGGCAAGAGGATCGACTGGCCGACCCGCAGAAGCCAACCGATCATCAAGAGCAGTGCGATGGAATAGGTCGTCACCATCAGCCGGTTGCGGCCTTCGATCTGCATGTTGTCGTCTTCCTCTTGGGGCAAAGCCGCGATGCGGCGGCACGGACCACAAAAGCAGGCCCGGCGAATGCGGGCAATGGGGCGATCGGAAATGTCATCGCTGTGGCCCCATGTTTCCGATAGGAGACGGCATTCCTCAGGCATCACGAAAAAGCGACCTTTCGGCGATAGCTTGCGACAAGAGGCGTATTGCGCGGATTTCGAATCGCACGTATATCCCGCCTCGGGACACCCCTCCCCAACGAGGGGCGCTTATCTGGAAGGTTAAGTCGAAATGACTGACAAGCATCCGGCAACGCGGCCGGCAAACCCGCGTTTCTCCTCTGGCCCCTGCGCCAAGATCCCCCATTACAATCTTGAGATGCTCGCCGACGCCGCACTTGGCCGGTCGCACCGTGCCGCTGTTGGCAAGGACAAGCTGAAAGCCGCGATCGAAACGACGCGCGACATTCTCGGGGTTCCCGCTGATTACAAGATCGGCATCGTGCCCGCGTCGGACACCGGTGCGGTCGAAATGGCCCTCTGGTCGATGCTCGGTGCCCGCAAGGCCACCATGCTGGCTTGGGAAAGCTTCGGCGCTGGCTGGGTGACCGATGTGGTCAAACAGCTCAAGATCGACGCCGAAGTGAAAACCGCCGATTACGGTCAGATCGTCGATTTCGCCGATGTCGATTTCAACACCGACGTTGTCTTCACCTGGAACGGCACCACATCTGGTGTGCGCGTCCCGAACGGCGACAAAATCCCTGCCGACCGTGAAGGTCTGACCATCTGTGATGCGACCTCGGCTGCCTTCGCTCAGGACCTGCCTTGGGACAAGCTCGATGTCACCACTTTCTCCTGGCAGAAGGTGATGGGGGGCGAAGGCGCCCACGGCATGCTGATCCTGAGCCCGCGTGCGGTCGAACGGCTGGAAAGCTATACCCCCGCCTGGCCGCTGCCGAAGATCTTCCGCATGACCAAGGGCGGCAAGCTGAACGAAGGCATCTTCCGGGGCGAAACGATCAACACGCCCTCGATGCTGGCGGTTGAGGATTATCTGGTTGCCCTGGATTGGGGCAAGAAGATCGGTGGTCTGCCGGCGCTGATGAAACGCGCCGACACCAACGCCAAGGTAATCTGGGACTTCTGCGACGAACACGACTGGATCGACAACCTGGCCGAAGATCCGGCCACCCGGTCGAACACCAGCGTCTGCCTGAAGTTCACCGACGACCGGATCAAGGATACCGCAGTCTTTGCCAAGGCGGTCGCCAAGAAGCTGGCCGATTACAACGCCGCCTATGACATCGGTGCCTATCGTGATGCGCCGGCTGGCCTGCGCATCTGGTGTGGCGCCACGGTCGAAGCTGCCGATCTGGAAAAACTGACGCTCTGGCTGAAGTGGGCCTTCGAGGCCTGCATCGCAGAGCAGGAATAAGATCGCGATCGGGCCCGGGGCCCGCGCAGAGCTTATCGGCAGGGCGGGCTCAGGCCCGCCTGCCTTTCCCCATTTACGACTTTTGAAGGAGCGCCTGACATGGCCCCCAAAGTTCTGATTTCCGACAAACTGTCGCCCGCCGCCGTTCAAATCTTCAAAGATCGCGGCATTGACGTCGATTTCCAGCCCGACCTGGGCAAGGACAAGGACAAGCTGGCCGAGGTGATCGGCGCCTATGACGGCCTGGCGATCCGTTCGGCCACCAAGGTGACCGAGAAGATCCTGGAAAACGCCACCAACCTGAAGGTGATTGCCCGCGCCGGTATCGGCACCGACAACATCGACAAGGAAGCGGCAAGCAAGAAAGGCGTGATCGTGATGAACACGCCCTTCGGCAACATGATCACCACCGCCGAACATGCCATCGCGATGATGTTCGCCGTGGCACGGCAAATCCCCGAGGCCTCGGCTTCGACCCAAGCCGGTAAATGGGAAAAGTCGAAGTTCATGGGGGTCGAGCTGACCGGCAAGACCCTGGGCGTGATCGGCGCCGGCAACATCGGTGGCATCGTCTGCGACCGCGCTCGCGGTCTGAAGATGAAGGTCATCGCCTTCGATCCGTTCCTGTCGGAAGAGAAGGCCGACAAGATGGGCGTCGAGAAGATCGAGGAGCTGGACGATCTGCTGAAGCGTGCCGATTTCATCACCCTGCACGTGCCGCTGACCGATTCCACCCGTAACATCCTGAGCAAGGAAAACCTCGAGAAGACCAAGAAGGGCGTGCGCATCATCAACTGTGCCCGCGGTGGCCTAGTCGATGAGGTCGCCCTGGCCGAGCTGATCAAATCCGGCCATGTTGCCGGCGCCGCCTTCGATGTCTTCTCGGAAGAGCCGGCGAAGGAAAACCCGCTGTTCGGTCTGCCGAACGTGGTCTGCACCCCGCACCTGGGCGCCGCTACCACCGAAGCGCAGGAAAACGTCGCCCTGCAGGTCGCTGAGCAGATGTCGGATTACCTGCTGACCGGCGCCGTCACCAACGCGCTGAACATGCCGTCGGTCACCGCCGAGGAAGCCAAGGTCATGGGGCCCTGGATCAAGCTGGCCGGTCACCTGGGCAACTTCATCGGTCAGATGACCGAGGAGCCGGTGAAGGCGATCAACATCCTTTATGACGGTGTCGCTGCCGAGATGAACCTCGAGGCGCTGAACTGCGCCGCCGTGGCCGGGATCATGAAGAAGTTCAACCCGGACGTGAACATGGTCTCTGCGCCGGTTGCGGCGAAGGAAAAGGGCATCAAGATCTCGACCACCAATCAGGACAAGTCGGGTGTCTTCGAAGGCTATATCAAGCTGACCGTCGTGACCGAAAGCCGCGAACGTTCGGTGGCCGGCACCGTCTTCTCGGATGGCAAGCCGCGGTTCATCCAGATCAAGGGCATCAACATCGACGCCGAAGTGGGCGAACATATGCTCTATACTACCAACGAGGACGTGCCGGGTATCATCGGCAAGCTCGGCTCGTTGCTGGGTGAGCATAAGGTGAACCTTGCCAACTTTACCCTTGGTCGCGCCACCCAGGGCGGCGAGGCAATCGCCATCGCCTATCTGGACGAGCCGCTGAAGGCCGATGCGGTTGACGCGTTGAAAGCCACCGGCATGTTCCGTCAGGTCAAACCGCTGGAATTCAAAGTCGCCTGATCGCGCCTGCGCGAGAATGAACTGAAAACGACACTTAACGGGTCGCCGCATGAACAGATGCGGCGGCCCGATTCGTTTCATGCTGCAGGCTGTTGGATACCCTTCTTGCACATGAGGCTCGGGACACGGATGCAGCAGACGACTGTTCTGGATTTCTTCGCCGCCATGGCCGCAATTTTCGAGGCTGAAGGCCGCCCGGAGGCGGCCGAGACGGCGGCGGCGCTTTGTGCGCTGGCCAATCCGGAACTTACTCCGCTGACCGGCATGGCCGACGCCGATCCCATCCGTGACCTGTTGTTGACCTCGTCTCTACCGGTCGCGGCGGCAATGCTTGGCGTTCTCGATCAAATTCCCTGGGGCATTAACCCGGTCGCGGGTCAGGCCTCGGACGAAGCATTGTCTTCCTATGTCAGCAGCGACCTGATGGGGCCGGAATCGCCGATCCATTCGGAACACCTGCGGGTCGGGCTGTTCTATCAACGGCCGGGCACCCGCTATGGGTTGCATTCCCATGCCGCTGCGGAAACCTACGTAATCGTGGCCGGACGTGCGCTCTGGACCGCGGGGGATCGCCAAAAGCAACTTGGCCCTGGCGATTACGTGCATCACAGTACCTATCTTCCCCATGCTTGCCAGACCGGCCCCGAAGGGGTTGTCGCACTGTGGCGGTGGAGCGGGGATATTGACGTCAGCTCTTATCGTATCCACGACGGTCTGGGCGCCTTCGGGATCTGAAAGGCGCCCAGGCCAGGGGGCTGACTGACGTCAGGCCATCGCGCGCGCCGCCGCGTCCTCTGAGCACCACCACAGCGAAGATCAGCATCGACAAGAGCGATAGCAGCGAACCGATCTTGGCCAGGGTTTCGCCGTCATGGCGCAGGGCCATGGCGATGCCGGGAACGATGGTAATCAGCCCGGCGGTGGCAATCAACAGATGGACCAGAGGCAGTGGGCCTTCCGCCGCGGTGGGGACTGCGTGGTAATAGAAGGCGAAGATGGCGCAGGTGACCCAACCCAGCAGGTTGAGATGCGCATGCGCCGCCGCCATGGAATGGTCGCCGCTGGCGGCCATCTGGATGCCCCAGGCCATCCCGAGAACCACCGAGATCACCCCAAGCAGCATGAAGTAACGTGCAATTCCGTTCATCTGTTCCGTCCCTTTCTGTTGGGCCGGCGCCGATACCGGCAGGCCGGCTTTGCCCGGACGTCCCGGTCCCCCTCCCCGCCGCGTCCATCTTCAGCCTGCCCCAGCTATGGCTATTCTCAAAGAAGATTGATCGCATTGGGGGTTTTCCAGAAGCCTGACCGGCCGTTGGCCTTTCCCCAGACTTCGGTTTCGGGCATCACGGGACCAAAGCAGGATCCCCGAGCCGGAGGCGTGAACAATGAGCAATGCGATCTATGCCGTGGCCGATATTCACGGAAGGCACGATCTGCTCGAACGGGCGCTCGATCTGATCGCCCGCGATGGCGGTGACCGGGCCGAGGTGGTGTTTCTTGGCGATCTGGTCGATCGGGGCCCCGACAGCCGCGGGGTGATCGAAACCCTTCGCACCGGGATCGAGGAAGGGCGGGCTTGGCGGGTGCTGCTGGGCAATCACGACCGCATGCTTGCACGGTTTCTGCGGGCTGGTGACATTCACGATCGGCAGATTCGCTCGGGCATCTCCTGGCTGCACCCCCGCGTCGGGGGGCTGGCGACGCTGGCGTCCTACGGTATCGAGACCGGGCCCGAAGTGCCCCCGGCCGAGCTGTTCGCGGCGGTGCAGCAGGCGGTGCCGGCAGAGCATCTGACCTTTCTTGAAACGCGCCCCCGGGCGCTGGAACGCGAGGGGCTCTTGTTCGTTCATGCCGGTATTCGCCCTGGCGTCGCGCTGGCGGATCAGGACCCGGAGGATCTGATCTGGATCCGCGACGCGTTTCTCGACCATCCCGATCCGCATCCCTGGCTGGTGGTGCACGGGCATACCGCCCTTGAACATCCGCAGCACTTCGGCAATCGCATCGACCTGGACGGCGGCGCCGGCTATGGCCGCCCCTTGCATCCGGCCGTGATCGAAGGCGGCAAGTGCTGGCTGCTGACCGAGCGTGGTCGCGAGGCGCTGGAGCCAGGGGCTGACTAACACAACCTAGTGCGGCAGAGCTCGGCGGCAAGGGGCCGTGTCACCCTGACCCGCGTCACTCAGGCGCGGTGCAAACGGCTGGCCTCTGGTTCGTTCTGAATTAAATTACGTGCGTCACCGGAACCCGGGCGATGCCGTTGCCCATGTCGCGCAACATCGGAGCCGAATTGCATATGCCAGCCAAACCCTCAGCCCGACAATTGATTACAGCCGCGCCGAAACGACTGCTCAGGCAATCGTCCTACTGGGCGCTGATATCAGGGGCGCTCTGGCCGGTGCAGGCCGGGATCATCGCCTGGGTGATCGCGCAATGGGCGACGGGGCACCTGGGCACCGGCGCCTGGGCGGCTGCGGGCGCCTTCGCGGCGCTGGGGATCGGCCGGGGCTGGGCCGACCGGATGGGGGCGCGGCGGGCCTTTGCCGCGGCCGATCAGGTGATTGCCGAACAGCGCCGGCTGCTGCTCGACCGCGAAACGCTCAGGATGGACGGCCGCGCCTCTTCGGCCGATCTGGCGGCGCTGTTGTCGGAGAAGCTGGCGATGGTCAGCCCCTATATCTCGCGCTATACGCCGGCGATGTCGCGCACCGCGGTGCTGCCGACCCTTTACCTTGCCTGCACCTTCTATGTCTCGTGGATCGCAGGTCTGATCCTGGTGGTCGCGGGGCCGCTGATCCCGGTCTTCATGGCGCTGGTTGGCATGGCCGCGAAAGAGGCCAGCGAACGCCAGATGGCGCAGATCGGCGACATGAACGCGTTGCTGATCGACAGGATTGCGGCGCTGCCTGACATCCTGCTGCTGAACGCCGCCGATCGGTCGCGCGCCGATTTCGCCGACAAGGCCGAAGGGCTGCGCAAGCGCACCATGGCGGTGCTGCGGGTGGCCTTTCTGTCGTCGACGGTGCTGGAGCTGTTTGCCGCCATCGGGGTGGCGATGGTCGCAGTCTACACCGGCTTTTCCCTGTTGGGAGAGATCACCATCGGTGCCTGGGCAACGCCGCTGACCCTGGGAGAAGGCGTGTTCATCCTGCTGCTTGCGCCGGAGTTCTTTCAGCCGCTGCGTGATCTGGCCTCGGCCTGGCATGACAAGGCCTCTGCCGATGCGGTCAGTGCCGAGCTGCAGGCTCTGGAAGCTGCGGAAACCCCGCCGGTGCTGGGCCATGGCGCCCCGGCGTCGCGCCTCGAGGGGCCGGCGCGGCTTGAGATGACGGGGGTCAGCCTGACCCGGGGAGGTGTCAGCCGGGCCTTGCCCGATTTGGCTGTGGAACCGGGCGAAAGCGTCGCGCTCAAGGGGCCCAGCGGGGTCGGGAAATCCACCATGCTCGACCTTGCCGCGGGGCTCCTGCGGCCCGAAAGCGGCGAGATTCGCGTGGCTGGCCAGCCGCTGGATGACGAGACCGCGGATGGCTGGCGTGCCCGCTTGGCCTTCGTGCCGCAATCGGTGCATGTGCCCGATGTCACCCTGCGCGATTTTCTCGATCCGCATCGCAGCGGGGCCGACATGACTGTGGCGCTGGCGCGGGCCCGGGCGACGGGGATCGTCGATGCCCTGCCCGAGGGGCTTGAAACCCGGCTGGGCGAAACCGGTGCAGGCGTGTCGGGGGGGGAGGCACGGCGGCTGTTGCTGGCGCGGGCTTTCCTGTCGGGGGCCGAGGTGATCCTGGCGGATGAACCAACTGCCGATCTCGATCGTGCGACGGCAGCAGAGATCACCGCGGCCTTGGCTGATCTGCGCGCATCAGGATGCACGGTGATCGTGGCGACCCATGACCCGGTTCTGTGTGCGGCAATGGATCGCGTGGTCGAATTGGAGGGCGCGGCATGAAACGTCTGTGGGTGATCCTGAAACTGCTCTGCTCGGCCGATCCCTGGGCAATGGGGCGCGGGGCGGCGCTGACCGTGGTGGTGCTGATCATGGGTGCGGCTCTGCTGGGGCTGTCGGGCTGGTTCATTACCGCGACCGGGCTGGCGGGTATCGCCGGTATCGGTATCGCCTTCGATGTCTTCCGGCCCTCTGCTGGGGTGCGCTTCCTAGCCCTGGGCCGCGCCGCGGCGCGTTACGGAGAACGGCTCTTGACCCATGATGCGACGCTCCGGGCGCTGGCCTCGCTCAGGATCACGCTGATGCGCCGGCTCGAGCTGTGGCCGATGGAGGCGCTCAGGCGTCTGCGGGGGGCTTCGGCGCTGACCCGAATCACCGCGGATGTGGATGCGCTGGATGGGGTGGCGCTCAGGCTGGCGCTGCCGCTGACGGCAGGGGTGATCACCCATCTTGTGGCATTTGGGCTGCTGGCGTGGCTGGTGACGCCGCTGATCGCGCTGAGCCTGACTGCCGGGTATCTGATCGGGGGCGCGCTGGTGCTGCTGCGGGTGGCGGCGCGAACCCTGGCGCCCTCGACCCGGGCCGAGACTGCGATGCAGGCATTGCGCCGCGGGGCCATCGGTCTGTTTCGTGGCCAGCGCGAGGTGATTTTGCAGGGGGCGCTGCCGGATTGGCGCGCGCGGATCGATACCGAGGAGGCCGAGGCACGCGCCGCCCACGATCTGCTGGATCGTATCGACGGTGGTGCGGGGTTTGCCCTGTCGTCGCTGGTTGCGTTGCTCACGGCGCTTGTGCTGGGTCTGTCCGGCGGGTTGATCGCGGCGGGGGGCATCGACGCGGCGCAGGCGGCGATCGGTGTCTTTGTGGCGCTGGCGCTGGCCGAAACCGTGTTGCCGCTGCGCCGGGGCGTGGCCGAGATCGGTCGGATGCGCGATGCCGCTGCCCGGGTTCTTGCCGATGTGCCCGATGGGCCGGCTCCGGTGGCGGCGGCGACACGTTCGCCCGATCCGGACCCCGACGCAGGGATCGAGCTGTGCGATGTCACCCTGATGCGCCCGGGCCGCGACCTGCCCCTGGTCGAGGGGCTGAGCTTTTCGGTCGCGCCTGGTGAAATGCTGGTGCTCAGTGGTGCCAGCGGTGCCGGCAAGAGCACTTTGCTGGATGCGCTGGCGGCGGTCTCGCCGATCGCCGGGGGAGAGATTCGCTGTCTGGGCGTGCCTCTCGCGGATTGGCCCGAATCGGAATTGCGCCAGCACCTGATGCTCTTGCCGCAACGCAGTGCACTGCTGGGTGGAAGCATCCGCGACAATTTGGCGCTCTCGGTCGGGGAGCTCACGGATGCGGCTGCCTGGGAGGTGCTGCGGGCGGTTGAACTGGAGCGGGTGGTGGCCGACCGTGGCGGTCTGGATGCCATCCTGGGAGAGGGGGGCGCAGGCCTGTCCGGGGGCGAGGCGCGGCGTCTCTCCCTGGCTCGTGCGCTGCTCAGGAAACCCAATATCTTATTGCTGGACGAGCCTACGGAGGGGTTGGACCCGGCGACCGCCAGGGCTGTGATTCAGGGCGTCCGCAGCTATCTTCCGACCGCTGCGATCATCGCGGCGAGCCACCGCGCAGCAGAAGCCGAAAGCGCCGACCATCATAGGGAGCTGAATGGGCCGCGAGGAAATTCGATTATGAATCAATAACTCCTTTGACGCAGATCAAATCAGCTTCCCGCCTCAAGGGTGTAGCTGGTAAAAGTAGAAAATCATGCATTTTCAAGGCAGGTTTGTGTCCTATGGACCTGCAGAACCAAACCCGAGGAGATGCACATCATGCATATTGATGTCGTCGAGCTGTCGCGCCTGCAATTCGCGATGACGGCTATGTACCACTTCCTCTTCGTGCCGCTGACGTTGGGTCTTTCGATCCTCGTCGCGATCATGGAGACCGTCTATGTAATGACGAACCGCCCCATCTGGCGTCAGATGACCAAGTTCTGGGGCTCCCTGTTCGGCATTAACTTCGTTCTCGGTGTCGCCACCGGGATCACCATGGAATTCCAGTTCGGTATGAACTGGTCCTACTACAGCCATTATGTCGGCGACATCTTCGGCGCGCCGCTGGCGATCGAGGGGCTGATGGCCTTCTTCCTCGAAGCGACCTTCGTGGGGCTGTTCTTCTTCGGCTGGGATCGGATGTCGAAGGTGGCGCATATGGTCGTCACCTGGCTGGTCGCCCTCGGGTCGAACCTGTCGGCGCTGTGGATCCTGATCGCCAACGGCTGGATGCAGAACCCCGTCGGTGCCCAGTTCAATCCCGACACCATGCGGATGGAGATGACCTCTTTCTTCGACGTGCTGTTCAACGAAGTGGCGCAGGCGAAATTCGTGCATACGGTGTCGGCCGGTTATGTGACTGCCTCGGTCTTCGTGATGGGGGTCGCGGCCTGGTACATCCTGAAAGGCCGTCACATCGAACTGGCGCGCCGGTCGATCACTGTCGCTTCTGCCTTCGGCCTGGCGGCATCGCTGTCGGTCGTGGTTCTGGGGGACGAGTCGGGCTATTCCGCCAGCCACACCCAGAAAATGAAGCTCGCCTCGCTCGAAGCGATGTGGGACACCGAAGAGGCCCCGGCCAAGTTCACCCTGATCGGTATTCCCGACCGCGAAGCGCGCGAAACCCACTATGCGGTGGAAATCCCGTGGGTCATGGGGCTGATCGGCACCCGGTCGTTGACCCAGGAAATTCCCGGCATCAACGATCTGGTTCTTCAGGCACAGGACAAGATCCGTTCGGGCCTGATCGCCTATGATGCGCTGATGACCATTCGCACGGAACGGGCCAACACCCCACCCGAGGTTCGCGCCGCCTTTGAGGAACATTCGGCAGATCTGGGCTTTGCCTTCCTGCTGAAACGTTATGTCGACGATCCGCGCAGTGCGACGGACGCACAGATCGCGATGGCTGCCGACGATACCGTGCCGGGGGTCGGGCCGCTGTTCTGGGCATTCCGGATCATGGTAGGTCTGGGCTTCAGCTTCATCGCGGTGATGATCTATTTCGCGGTAACCGCGAACCTTCGGGGCATGCGGTTCCCGCGCTGGGCACTGCGTCTGGCCGTGATCATCATCCCCTTCCCTTGGATCGCGGCTGAACTGGGCTGGTTCGTGGCCGAGTTCGGGCGTCAGCCTTGGACGGTGGATGGCGTGCTGCCCACGGTTCTGTCGGCCTCGCGCCTGAGTGTGGCAGACCTGCTGATCACGCTGGCCGGCTTCGTGACGCTCTACACCATTCTCTTCATCATCGAGATGGGCCTGATGATCAAATACATCCGGAAAGGCCCGATCGAGGATGTGGAGGAAACCGAAATCTGGATGGCACGCCATGAAGACCGTCTGAAAAACAACGGCGGCCTGGCCGAGCCTGCGGAGTAACAGCCATGATCCTTTCTGAACTGATTGATCTCGATATCCTTCGCGTGATCTGGTGGGTGCTGCTGGGCGTCCTGCTGATCGGCTTCGCCCTGACGGACGGCTTCGACATGGGGGTCGGCGCGCTGCTGCCCTTCGTGGGCAAGTCCGATGTCGAACGCCGGGTGGTGATCAACACCATCGGCCCGGTGTGGGAAGGCAACCAGGTGTGGTTCATCCTGGGCGGTGGCGCCATCTTCGCCGCCTGGCCGCCGCTCTATGCGGTCAGCTTTTCGGGTTTCTACCTGGCGATGTTCACCGTTCTGGCGGCGCTGATCCTGCGTCCGGTGGGCTTCAAGTACCGGTCGAAACGCGACAGCGCGGCCTGGCGTAATGGCTGGGACTGGGCGCTGTTCGTCGGCGGCGCGGTTCCGGCGCTGCTGTTCGGTGTCGCGGTCGGCAACGTGCTGCTGGGCGTGCCCTTCCATCTGAGCGATGATCTGATGTCCTTCTATGACGGCAACTTCTTCACCAAGTTCGTCGGCCTGCTGCGCCCCTTCGCGCTGCTGTCCGGGGTGGTGTCGCTGTCGATGCTGCTGATGCATGGCGCCGCCTGGCTGACGCTGAAGACCGAGGGCCCGGTGCAAATCCGCGCCCGCACCATTGGCACCTATGCCGGGATCGTCGCCGCGGTTACCTATGCCCTGGCCGGTGTCTGGCTGGCCTTCGGGGTGGAAGGCTTTCATATGGTCGGTGAAGTGCCTGCCAATGGTCCGTCGAACCCGCTGTATAACGAAGTGGCGCGCGGCGGGTCTTGGCTGGCGGCCTATAGCCTGCGCCCCTGGATCGTCATTGCCCCGATCATGGGCTTTGTCGGTATCGCCATGGCGGTGATGGGCCTGCGGGCGGGGCGCGAGGTCTCGACCCTGCTGTGGTCGAAACTGGCGATTACCGGGATCATCTCCAGCGTCGGTTTGACGATGTTCCCCTTCATCCTGCCGTCGATCGTCGATCCCAACAGCTCGCTTTCGGTCTGGGACAGCTCTTCGTCGCAACAGACGCTGTTCGTGATGCTGGTGATGGCGGTGATCTTCGTGCCGATCATCCTGGCCTATACGGCCTGGGTCTACAAAGTGCTCTGGGGCAAGGTGACGGAAGAAGAAATCACCGGGTCCGGCCATAGCTATTGAGGAAGGAAAAAGAGAATGTGGTATTTCGCCTGGGTCTTGGGCCTTCCGCTGGCTGCGATGTTCGCCGTGCTGAACGCCATCTGGCTTGAGATGCGCGAAGATGCGCGACTGACTGAGGAAGACGGCAAAAAGTAAGCCGCGGCCTTTATGAAGTTTAGGGAAACGGGCGTCTTCTGGGCGCCCGTTTTTCATTGCCGGCCCAAGGCGGACCGCGCATCACATGTGTCGTCTTGCGGCCAGATCAACGGCTGTGCTGCCGTTGCCAAGGCAGATATGCCCACCGGATTATCAACTGGACTACACCTTTCTCGCCGATTGGGCCGAGGTGCCTGAAGAGCTGGTGATGAATTGCATCGGACCAGCCAGAGCGCACCAATACGACAACTATATGTTGTGGATATGGGGCGGAAGGCACAAGATACGTGTCTGTCCAGGTTGCCTATGTTGCACGTGGAACACTTGGTGTCAGCCGGCGTCCCGGGGATGGGTGATCCCCTCCATCACCGTCACGGGCGGCAATGAAACAATCTTTTGTGGCATCGCGGGATAGCGGCTGAACACAAGTGGTTCGTTTCACAAGATGCAAGTATGATGATCAAATATAACTGTTATGATGTCCTTTGAGACATAATGTTTCTCTTGTCGATTGGCAGGTGCGGGCAGACCGGCTGGCATGTCGAAGAACCGCAGGATTTTGTCCCGCATGCCACATGTGGAGCCGCGGCCCGACCCGGGGAAGAGGAGCCCCGTCCGGGACCGCGTGAGGGGAGGGGAAATTGGACATCTTGCAACTGCTGGTCAGCGGGCTGGCAAATGGCTGCGTGTACGGTCTGATCGCGCTGGGGTTCGTCCTGATCTACAAGGCGACCGAGGCGGTGAATTTTGCCCAAGGCGATTTGATGATGCTGGGGGCCTTCGTCACGCTGGGCCTGAGCAATGCGGAGTATGTCGGCCTGCCGTTCTGGTTGGCGGCGCCCTTGGCCATCGCGATCATGGCCGGGGTGGGCTACTTGCTGGACCTGCTGATCCTGCGCCACATCTTCGGGCAGAACCAGACAGCGGTGGTGATCCTGACGATCGCCTTGGGTTTCGTGTTGCGCTTTGTCGCCGGGGCCATCTGGGGGCACGAGCCGCAGACTCTGCAAAGCCCGCTGGCGATGGGGGACATCCGGCTGGGCGGCGTGGTGCTGGGGATGGCGGATGTGGCGGTGATCGTGGTCACCGTGCTGCTGACCATCTGTCTGTATCAGTTCTTCCAGCGCACCAAGCTGGGGCTGGCGATGCAGGCGGCGTCGCAGAACCAGATGGCGGCCTATTACATGGGGATCCCGGTGAAGCGGGTGCAGGGGCTGATCTGGGGGCTCTCGGGCGCGGTGGCCGCCGTGGCGGGTATCCTCTTCGCGTCAAAAGGTGCAATCGATCCTAACGCAGGGCTTTTGGGCATAAAGGCCTTTGCCGCGGCGGTGATTGGCGGTTTCGGCTCGCTTCCCGGGGCGCTGGTCGGCGGGCTGATCGTCGGGGTGATCGAACCCTTCGCCTCGCGTTACCTCGCCGCCGGTTATTCGCAGATCGCGCCCTATGCACTGCTGCTCTTCGTTCTGGTGTTCCGCCCGCACGGCCTGTTCAGCCAGGTCCGCGTCAAGAAGGTCTGACCCATGCGTATCCACTTTAAGACCTCCTATGACCACGACATCCGGTTGTTCCCGGATTGGTGGAGCTTTTCGATATATGCCGCGCTGGTGATCGTCGCGGTGATCCTGCCCTGGCTTCTTGGCGATTTCTTTCTGGGCGAGGTCACCAATGTGCTGATCTGGGCCATTGCCGGGCTTGGCCTGATGCTGCTGACCGGCCAGACCGGGCAGGCAAGCCTGGGGCACGCGGCCTTTCTGGCGGTGGGCTGTTATTCCTGCATCATCCTGATGGAACACGGCTGGCCCTTCCTGCTGGCCTTTCCGGCGGCGGGTATCATCACCGGGCTGTTCGGCACGCTTTTCGCCATTCCGGCGGTGCGGCTGCATGGCATCTATCTGGCGATCGCCACCATTGCCCTGTCTGTGCTGGCTGACGATATCATCGTGCTGCTCGATCCCTGGACCGATGGGGTCAGCGGCAAGTTCGCCCCGGTGATCGACATCTTCGGGCTGGAAATCGAACGTTGGAGCACGCCGGCGCGGTTCTATTGGCTGGTGCTGGCGGTGACGATCCTGTGCACGCTGGCCTATCGCAACCTGCTGCGCGCGCCCCTGGGCCGCGCCTTTGCCGCAGTGCGCGATTCCGAGGTTTCGGCGACCGCCATGGGCGTGCATATCGCCCTTACCAAGGCGGCGGCCTTTGGCCTGTCCTGCGCGATCACCGGCTTGGCCGGGGCACTGATGGGGTTTTTCGCTGGCGCCTTCAATAACGAGACATTCTCGATCACCATTTCCATCAACCTGCTGATGATGATCGTCATCGGCGGCCTGGGGTCGATCCACGGGGCGTTTTTCGGCGCCATCGTCATCGCCTTTTTGCCGCAGGTCCTGTCGATGGTGACCGATACGCTGGGCGGCGGTATTGCCATTCCGGGGCTGGAGATGGGGGTGTTCGGCGCGATCCTGATCCTCTTCATCCTGTTCGAACCGATGGGCATCTATGGCCGCTGGCTGAAGATTCGCACCTGGCTCGAGCTTTTCCCCTTCGCGCGCAAGGACATGTTCCGCCGACAGAAATCCTATCTGAAGACGGAGCGGCTGAGATGAGTCTTCTTGAGATCGACCGCGCCACCTTGAAATTCGGCGGGGTGACCGCCGTGAACGACCTGAGCTTTTCGGTCGAGGAAGGCGAGGTTTACGCCATCGTCGGCCCCAACGGGGCGGGGAAATCCACCGTCTTCAACCTGATCTCGCGGTTCTACGAACCCTATTCGGGTCGCATCAGCTTTGCCGGGGAAAACCTGCTGGACCGGCGCGCCGATGCGGTGGCCGATCTGGGCATCGCCCGGACCTTCCAGAATATCGAGCTTTTCGATCACGCCACCGTCCTGCAAAATCTGCTGGTCGGCCGCCATCGGCACCGCCGTACCTCCATGATCGAGGAGCTGCTGTTCACCCCCCGCGTCCGGCGGGAGGAGCGGCGCCATCGCGAGGTGGTGGAGGAGGTGATAGATTTCCTCGATCTCCAACCCTATCGCGACAAGATGATCGCCGGCCTGCCTTACGGCGTGCGCAAGGTGGTGGAACTGGGCCGGGCGCTGGCCTCGGGGCCCCGGCTGTTACTGTTGGACGAACCCGCCTCGGGTCTGTCGGTCGAGGAGACGCAGGACATGCGTTGGTGGATCGACGATATCCGCAAGCAGATGGGCGTCACCGTGTTGATGGTGGAACACGACATGGGGCTGGTCGCGGGCGTGTCCGACCGGGTGCTGGCGCTGGCCGACGGTGCCAAGCTGGCCGAGGGCACACCGGTCGAGGTGCAGAGCGATCCGGCGGTGATCGCCGCCTATCTGGGCGCCCCAGCGGATGGGGGGGTGGCCTGATGGGAAAAACCATTTTGGAGATCAAGAACCTCGAAAGCTTCTATGGCCCGATCATGGCGATCCGGGGCGTCAGCCTGAAGGTGGAAGAAGGCAAGGTCGTTACTGTTCTTGGGGCGAACGGTGCCGGCAAATCGACCCTGATGAAGACGATTTCGGGTATCATGGACCCGGAAAAGGGCCAGATCCTGTTCGACGGGGAAGAGATTCAGGGCCGCGAACCCCATGCCATCGTGCGCCGCGGCATCGTGCATGTCCCCGAGGGGCGCGAGGTCTTTCCGCTGCTGAGCGTGGACGAGAATCTGAGCCTGGGCGCCTATTCGCGCCACGACCGGGCCGAGATTGCGCGAGATCGCGACATGGTCTTCGATTATTTCCCGATCTTGGCCGAGCGCCGCAATCAGGAGGCCGGAACCCTGTCCGGCGGGCAGCAACAGATGCTGGCGATCGGGCGCGGGCTGATGCTGCGCCCAAAGATCATGCTGCTGGATGAACCGAGCCTCGGCCTCTCTCCTCTGCTGGTGCAGGAGATCTTCGCCATTCTCAAACGGGTGAACCGCGACGAGGGGGTGACGATGATGCTGGTCGAACAGAACGCCCGCGTGGCGCTCGATCTGGCGGATTTCGGCTATGTGATGGAGATCGGCCGCATCGTGATGGAAGGCACGGCAGATCGCCTGATGCAGAGCGAGGATATCAAATCCTTCTATCTCGGGCATCAGGAGGAAGGGCAGCGCGGTGAACGCCGCTGGAAACGCAAGAAGACCTGGAGGTAGGCCGATGAATGCGCAGGCGCCCAATATGACAGATGTTCGCGGCGTTCAGGTCAACGCCCGCCCAGGCAGCAGGCCGGCGCTGGTGGATGGCTGCGATACGATGGTGAAGCTGTTCGCCAAACGCTGCGCCGAACTGGGCGACCGGGTGGCACATCGCGAAAAGGATCTGGGGATCTGGCAGTCCTATTCCTGGCACGATTATTGGACCCATGCCAAATGGCTGGGCCTTGGTCTGCGCGCATTGGGGCTGCGGCGGGGAGAGGTCGTTTCGATCCTCAGCGAAGACCGCAAGGAATGGCTCTATGCCGATCTGGGCATCCAGGGGGTGGGCGGGATTTCCTCGGGAGTCTATACCACCGATTCCGCCGCGCAGCTCGAATACCTGCTGCGCGATTCCGACAGCCGGTTTCTGTTCGTCGAGGATGACGAACAGCTCGACAAGTTCCTCGAGATCGAACATCTCGCGCCGCAGGTGCTGAAGGTCATCATCCTCGAGAAAGAGGGGCTGCACGACCTGCGTCACGAAAAATGCGTCTTCATCGACGAGCTCTATGAGACCGGCCGCGCCTTCGAGGCCGAGAACCACGGGTTTTTCGAGGCGGAGATCAGCAAGGCCCGGCCCGAGGATGTGGCGCTGCTGATCTATACCTCGGGCACCACGGGGGCGCCCAAGGGGGCGATGCTGACGCAGGAGAATATCGTCGCCGCGATGATTTCCGGCATGCACGCGCTGCCGGCCTATCCCGAGGATGAACAGCTCTGCTTTCTGCCGCTGTGTCATATCCTCGAACGCGATGTGTCGATCTATTTCCCGCTGGCTGCGCGGTCGACAGTCAATTTCGCCGAAAGCGTCGAGACAGTCTTCGACAACCTGCAAGAGGTGTCGCCGGCGCATTTCACCGCCGTGCCGCGGGTCTGGGAAAAAATCTATTCCAAGGTGCGGGTGCTGACGCAGGAGTCGACCGCCATCGGCCAATGGGCCTTTGGGCGGGCGCAGAAGGCGGGGGCGGCGCGGGCCGAGTATCTGATCGCCGGTAAGCGGGCACCGGCGCCGGTCTCGGCACGCTATGCGGTCTGGGATTTTCTGGTGCTCAGAAACCTGCGGCGGATGCTCGGGCTCGACAAGATGCGCCGCTGCACCACAGGGGCGGCGCCGATCTCTCCCGAACTGCTGAAATGGTATTGGTCGATCGGTGTGCGGCTGATCGAAGGCTATGGGATGACCGAAAACACCGGCATGGCTACGATCAACGCGCCCGAGACCAACCGTGTCGGCACCGTGGGCCAGCCCGTACCGGGCGTGCAGGTGCGCATCGCTCCGGATGGCGAGATTCAGACCCTGAGTCTCAGCAATTTTCCGGGCTATTGGCGCAATAGTGAAAAGACGGCCGAGACCTTTACCGAGGATGGTTGGCTCAGGACAGGCGATATCGGCAGTCTGGACGCGGATGGCTATCTGCGGATCACCGGGCGGTTGAAGGACATCATCATCACCGCGGGCGGCAAGAACATCACACCGTCGGAAATCGAAAGCCGGCTGAAGTTCAGCCACTATATTTCGGATGCGGTGGTGATCGGCGACCGGCGCAAGTTCCTGACCTGCCTGATCATGATCGACCAGGAGAATGTCGAGAAATTCGCCCAGGACACCAAGGTGCCGTTCAGTGATTTCGCCTCGCTCTGCGCCGCCGAAGAGGTGGTCTCTCTGATCCGGGCCGAGGTGGAGGCGGTGAACGGGGAATTCGCCCGGGTCGAGCAGATCAAGGATTTCCGTCTGATCAATATCCTGCTGACAGCCGAGGACGAGGAACTGACCGCAACCATGAAGCTCAAGCGCAGTTTCGTGGAGAAGAAACACATGGCGCTGATCGAGGAGATGTACTGAGCTAGTCTGATCTTGCCGGCCGGAAGGAGGAGCCGCGCCGGCGCAACGGGAGGAACGACAATGAAGAGACTGACCAAGGCCCTTGCTGCCATGGCCATCGCCGCCGGGCTGTCCGGCATGGCGCAGGCCGCCACCCAGGGGGTGAGCGATGACGAGGTCGTCATCGGTTCCGTCAACGACCTGAGCGGGGTCTTCGCCGCCATCGGCGTGCCGGCGGTGAACGGGGCGCAAATGCGGTTTGACGAGATCAACGCGCAGGGCGGCGTTCATGGCCGCAAGATCCGTTTCGTGGTCGAGGACAACGGCTATCAGATCCCACGGGCGATGCAGGGCTACAACAAGCTGCTCAATCGCGACAAGGTCTTTGCCATGCTGTTGTCGATGGGCACGCCGATGAACCTGGCCGGGTTCAAGCTGCTCGATCCCAAGGGCATCCCGAACGTCAGCCCGCTGTCGGCTGCGCGTGAAATGCTGAAAGAGCCGATGCACAACAAGTTCACCGGTTTTTCCAGTTATTGGGATCAGGTGCAGATCGGGGTGGAGTATCTGGCCAAGGAAAAGCAGGCGACCAATATTTGCACCATGTATCTGCCCACCGATTTCGGTGAGGAAATCGCCAACAGCGCTAAGGACGTCACGGCCCGGTTGGGGCTGACCTTTGCGGGGGAGACCACCCATAAACCCGATGAGCTGGATTTCGTCGGCTCCCTGACCAAGCTGAAGGCCGAAGGGTGTCAGGTGATCGTCATGGCGCTGGGCGTGCGGCAGGCAATCACCGTGGTCGGCACTGCCAAGAAACTGGGCTGGAACGACGTGACCTTCATGAACACCTCGGCCGGGTTCTTGTCGGTGGTGGCCGCCGTGCCCGGCGGGGTGACGGAAGGGCTTTATGCATCCTCCGGTTGGGTCGATATGAAAGCACGCGCCGATCAGCCTGAGGTCGCCAAGTTCATCAATGACTACAAGGCGAAATACGATCAGGACCCGGGTGGCTTCGCGTTGTTGGGCTATGCGGCGGCGGATACGCTGGTGCGTGCGCTTCAGGCCGCTGGCCCCGAGCTGACACAGGACAGTTTCATCGCCGGGATCGAGTCTCTGGATTATTATGATCCGCTCTCGGACATGCAGGTGAGCTATGGTCCTGACGATCACCAGGGCGTCAACGATGTGGTGATTTCCATCGTCGAAAATGGCCAGTGGAAGGTGCTCGACCGGCGCTGAGCGCCTTTTGCCATCAGGCAATGTTGAACCGATGCGCGGTGGCGCATCGGTTCCTTTGGCTGCCGCCATGCCGCAACTACACGCCCAAAAAAATGCTAGTTACAAAAATCCTGATTTGCACAGCGTTCCTGTTACATTAAACAGGTCACTCAGTCGTACGCGCTGCCGAAGGGAAGAGGAATGCGGCGGGCTCCGTCAGCAGGTGGTCGCGAACGGTGGAATTGGCATTTCGTTGCCATGACTGGTCAAAGGGAGGACTCACATGACCAATCGGAGAACTGTGCTGCGCGCGGTGGGCGGGGCGGCCCTGGCTGCCTTGACCTCTGGAGTGCTGGCGACCTCGGCGCTGGCGCAGGAGGTTACGCTGAAGCTGCATCAATTCCTGCCGGCTCAGGCCAATGTGCCCAAGCTGGTTCTGGATGTCTGGGCCGATAACATCGAAAAGGATTCCGGCGGGCGGATCAAGATCGACCGCTATCCTTCGATGCAGCTTGGTGGCAAACCGCCAGAGCTGATGGATCAGGCGATCGACGGGGTCGCCGATGTGGTCTGGACCGTGGTCGGATATACGCCGGGCCGCTTTCCCTCGACCGAAGTGTTCGAACTGCCCTTCATGATGACCAACGCGCGTGCCACTACGCGCGCCTATTACGAGATGTTCGAAGAGCATATGAAGGACACCGAATTCAAGGATGTCCATATCCTGGCTGCCTGGGTGCATGGCCCCGGGGTGATCCACAGTGCCGATCCGATCGAACATCCCTCGGATATGCGGGGGATGAAAATCCGCGGTGGCTCGCGTCAGGTCAATACGCTTCTGACCCAGCTCGGCGCTACCCCGGTCGGCATGCCGGTGCCCGCGATCCCCGAAGCGCTGAGCAAGGGCGTGATCGACGGCACCACCATTCCCTGGGAAGTGACCCAATCGCTCAAGGTGCCGGAACTGGTCGAGAACCACACCGAATTCGCCGGCGCCGCGCTTTATACAGTGACCTTCGTCATGGCGATGAACAAAGAGAAATACGAAAGCCTGCCGGATGACCTGAAAAAGGTGATCGACGACAACTCAGGGCTGGAATTCTCGATCTTCGCCGGCGGCACCCAGGCCGATGCCGATCTTCCTGCGCGCGAGATTGCCATGGAGATGGGGAACACGATCATCACGATGACCCCGGAGCAGACCGAGGAATGGCGCAAGGCGGCCCAGCCGGTCTATGATCAGTGGCTGGCGGACATGCAGTCCAAGGGCATCGACGGTCAGGCGTTGCTGGACGAGGCGCATGCGCTGATCGCGAAATACACCCCGATGTATTCGAACTGATCGCCTGAGCGATCGGACCCGGGCCGCGGCGGCGCTTGGCGCCGCGGTCTCGTCTTCGGAGGTGAGAACCAATGCAAAACATGATGAGGAGACTGGCCCGCCTGATGGCAGTGGCCGGCGGGCTGGTGCTGAGCGCGCTGATCGTGATGACCTGCCTGTCGATTATCGGGCGCCGGCTGGGGATCGGCCCGATCACCGGGGATTTCGAACTGGTCGAAGCCGGCGTGGCCTTTGCCATTTTCGCCTTTCTGCCGCTGTGCCAGATCACCGCCGGACATGCGTCGGTGGATGTGCTGACCAATCTGTTCCCGGCGCGGGTGAACCGGTTCCTGCGGATGGTGACCGAGGCGATCTTTGCCGCCGTTCTGGTGCTGATCGCCTGGAAACTGTTCGACGGGATGCTGGCGAAAAAGCAGCATAACGAAACCTCCTTCCTGCTGCAGTTCCCGCTCTGGTGGGCCTATGCGGCCAGTCTGTTGGGCGCGGTGGTCGCGGCCGTGGTGGGGATCTACATGGCTGGCGTCAGGATTTCGGAATGCTTGACCGGCCGCATTCAAATCTGGGACGGGGTCGAGACCGGCCACCCGATGGAGGCTGAACAATGAGCGCACTTGATGTCGGGATTGCCTCCTTTCCGGTGTTGATGGTCCTGATCTTTCTGCGGGTTCCGATCGGGCTGGCGATGTTCGTGACCGGCCTGGGTGGGCTGGTGATCGTCACCGGCGACACCACCGTCGCTTTCGCCCGGTTGAAAAGCGAAACCTATACCACCTTCTCCAGTTATTCGCTGACCATCGTGCCGATGTTTCTGTTGATGGGCCATTTCGCCACCCTGGGCGGCATGTCCTCGGCGTTGTTCAAGGCGGCGGAAAGCTGGCTGGGCCACCGCAAGGGCGGCGTCGCCATGGCGGCGATCGGCGCCTGTGCCGGTTTCGGCGCGATCTGTGGGTCGTCCCTGGCCACCGCAGCCACCATGGGCCGCGTCGCTCTGCCCGAGCTCAAGCGCTATGGGTATGATGGTGGTTTCTCGACTGCGACGCTGGCTGCGGGGGGGACGTTGGGCATCCTGATCCCACCCTCGGTGGTCCTGGTGATCTATGCCATCCTGACCGAACAGAATATCGCCAAGCTGTTTCTCGCGGCCTTCGTCCCAGGGCTGCTGGCGGCGCTTTGCTATGTCATCGCAATTTCGGTCTATGTGCGGCTCTATCCCAAATCCGCCGGGGTGCGGGCGCGGGTGCCTTATGGCAAACGCTTCCTGGCGCTGCTCAAGGTCTGGCCGGTGCTGCTGGTCTTCGGGCTGGTGGTGGGCGGCATCTACCTGGGCTGGTTCACCCCGACCGAGGGCGCTGCCGTGGGGGCCGCCGGCACCGGGCTGATCGCCCTGCTGAACGGCGGGCTCAACCGGGTCACTCTGGTCGACAGCTTCTATGTCACCGCGCGCTCGACCGCGATGATCTTCTTCATCGTTCTGGGGGCCGGGTTCTATAACGGCTTTCTGGCGCTGACGCAGGTGCCGCAGGAACTGTCTAACTATGTCGTCAGCCAGGGTTTCAGCCCCTGGGTGGTTCTGGCGCTGATCCTGGTCTTCTATCTGGTCTTCGGCTGCCTGATGGACAGTTTGTCGATGATCTTGCTGACCATCCCGATCTTCTATCCGGTGATCAGCGCGATGGATTTCGACCTGGTGCATCTGGCCGATCTGCAGGCCAGCGCGGCTATGGAGGTGCTTAAACACGGTGTGCCGGACGGCATGGGCGCGGATATGCTCGCCTCGATCAAGAGCGCCATCGCCGCGGGGGCGGAACTGACCCGCGATCAGATGAAGGCTCTGGATATCCGCGTGAGCCGGGCCATGGCCAATCGGATCGAGACCGAACATGTCGCCATCTGGTTCGGCATTCTGGTGCTGATCGTGGTCGAGGTCGGCCTGATCACCCCGCCGGTGGGCATGAACCTGTTCATCATCAACGCGATGGATCGCAAGACGCGGATGGTCGACACTTATAAGGCGGTGATGTTCTTCGTCACCTCGGACATCCTGCGGGTGATCCTGCTGGTGGCCTTCCCCTCGATCACCCTGTTCCTGCTGCGCTAGCGGCGGGAGCCTTGGACAACTTCAGGCCCGGTCCCCCAGGTGGGGGCCGGGTCTTCTGCTGCCGGGGCAGGGGGATCAGATCGGCTGACCGCGCAACAGGCGGGGCAGATCGCCGGTCAGACCGGCTGCCTCGCGGATGAAGGTGCGGCGCAGGGGCGGCAGGGCATTGACCAGCCCCAGCCCCAGATCGCGGCCCATTCGCAGGATCGGGTTGTCGTTCGAGAAAAGCTTGTTGAATGCGTCCGTCGCCAGCGCCAGCGTCGCGGTGTCGAACCGGCGCCATTGCTGATATTGCTCCATCACGTCGCCGGCGCCGATGTCCTGGCCGCGTCGGGCGGCTTCGACCACTACCTCGGCCAGTGCGCCGACATCGCGCAGCCCGGCGTTCAACCCCTGGCCGGCGATCGGATGCATCCCATGCGCCGCGTCGCCCACCAGCGCCAGCCGCTCGGCGATGAAGCTGTTGGCGATTGTCAGGTTCAGCGGATAGCTCCAGCGCGCGCCGGCCAGCTTGATCTCACCCAGGAAACCGCCGAAGCGCGGCCGCAGCGCGGCCAGGTATTCATCTTCGGGCAGGGCGTTGATCGCCGCCGCCATCTCGGTTCGTTCGCTCCAGACGATGGAGCTGCGGTTTCCGGTCAGCGGCAGGATCGCCAGCGGCCCTGGCGGCATGAAGAACTGGTGTGCGATGCCGTGATGCGGTTTTTCGTGTTCGATGGCGCAGACCAGCCCAGTTTGGCCATAGTCCCAGCCGGTGCGCTTGATGCCGGCGCGGCTTGCGGTGCCGCTGGCGCGCCCGTCGCAGCCGACCAGCAGCTTGGCCGACAGCACCTGTCCATCGGCCAGCGTCACGCTGATCTGGCCCGGTTCGACCTCCTGCGCGACGACGGTGCCGGCGATCTGGGTGATGCCGGGGTCTTCGTCCATCGCCTGCAGGAAGGCGGGGCGCAGGTGGCGATCCTCGACCATGAAGCCCATCGGCCCTTCCTCGATCTCGGAATGATCGAAATGCAGGAAGAAGGGCGAGGGGCCTTCACCGGCATGGCCGTCGGTAACCTTGATATCCAGCATCGGCTGCGCTTCGGCCACGATGCGGGGCCAGACGCCGATGCCATCCAGCAGCCGTTTAGACGCCAGCGCCAGCGCATAGGCACGCCCATCAAAACCCGTGTCCTTGCGGGTGCTTTGGGGCATCGCGTCGATGACGGTGACGCGCTGGCCCGCTTGGGCCAGTGCCAAAGCCAGCGCCGGGCCGTTCAGCCCGCCGCCCACGATCAGGATATCGGAATCTGCAGTCATGGCGCGCACTATGCCTCTGGCTTCGGGATTGTCCATGCGTGGAGCTGTCGCTACCGTCACGAAAAAGCAAATCAGCAGGGGAACCGGGATGCAAGACTGGTTGAAGATGACGGCGGCGGATCTGGGGCGCGGTATCGGCATGGGAGAGATCGACCCGGTCGAGCTGACGCAGACCTATCTGGAGGCCATCGCGGCGCATCCGATGCAGGATCGAATCTATGCCCGGCTGACCCCGGAGCGGGCTCTGGCCGAGGCCGGCGCCGCGCGGAACCGCGCCAAGGCGGGGCTGCGGCTGTCGCCGCTCGACGGTGTGCCGGTCAGTTGGAAGGATCTGTTCGATACCGCTGGCATCGGCACCGAGGCGGGTTCGGCGTTGCTGAAGGGGCGGGTGCCTGCGCATGACGCGCTGGTTCTGAAGAACGCGACAGCCATGGGGCTGGTCTGCCTGGGCAAGACGCATATGAGCGAACTGGCCTTCTCCGGTCTCGGGCTGAACCCGATCACCGCCACCTCGCCCAATGTGAATTATCCCAATGGTGCGCCGGGTGGCTCCTCCTCCGGTGCCGCGGCTTCGGTCGCCTTCGGGCTGGCGGCGGCTGGGATCGGGTCGGACACCGGTGGATCTGTGCGCATCCCCTCGGCCTGGAACGATCTGGTCGGGCTCAAGACCACCTCGGGGCGGCTCAGCCTCGAAGGGGTGGTGCCGCTCTGCCTGAAGTTCGATACCGTCGGCCCGCTCGCCCGCAGCGTCGAAGATGCCGCGTTGCTGTTCGCGGCTCTCGACGGCAGTGCCCATGCGCCCGATCTGCGCGGTGCCACGCTGGAGGGCAAGCGTCTTGCGGTGTTGAAGACTGTCGCGCTCGATGATCTGCGCGAGGCGCCGGAACGCGCCTTTTCCGAGGCATTGACCCGGCTCAGCATGGCCGGCGCCGAAATCGTCGAGATCGAGGTGCCCGAACTGGCCGAGGCCTTCACCCTGACACCGGTCCTTTATACCGGTGAAGCCTATGGCCTGTGGCGCGATGTGATCGAGGCCAACCCGGAGGCGATGTTCGCCGAGATCCGCGACAGGTTCCGTGCCGGTGCCAAATTCTCCGCCCCCGATTACGTCGCCGCCTGGTCGCGACTTACCGCGATCCGTCTGGCCTGGGACGAGGCGGTGGCCAGTTTCGATGCCGTGGTTTGCCCGACCTCGCCGATCCTGCCGCCCGATCTGGATCGGCTGGAGGAGGATTCGGATTATTACGTCACCGAAAACCTGCTGGCGCTCCGCAATACCCGGATTGGCAATCTGATGGGGCTCTGTTCGGTCTCGTTGCCGACGGGGACGCCAAGCTGCGGGCTGCAGATCTTGACCCCGCCCGAGACCGAGCCGGCACTGTTGCGGCTTGCGGCGGCGGTTGAGGCAGTGCTGGCCTGATTGCCACATTTGCCCAAGGCTTCATCGGGTTAGTCTGGACGCAAGCGCCACCTTTCTGTAACCTCCCTTGCAAACGGGACGTGAATGATCCCGATCCAGAGGCAGACATCAATGGACTATCCCGAGCGGTTTTCGAACCTGCCGCCCTATGCGTTTCCGCGCCTGCGCGCGCTGCTGGACGATCATGCGTCCGGCGGCGACGTCGTGCATATGACCATCGGGGAACCCAAGCATGCCTTTCCCGAGTGGGTCACGAAGGTGATCGTCGACAACGCGGCGGGCTTTAACAATTATCCGCCGAACGAAGGCACGCCCGAGCTGCGCGGCGCCATCGCCGACTGGGTGGGGCGCCGTTATGGTGTGACGGTCGATCCCGACACCCAGGTCATGACGTTGAACGGCACCCGCGAGGGGCTTTATAACGCTGCCATGGCGCTTTGTCCCGAAGTGAAGAATGGGCAGAAGCCGGCGGTATTGATCCCGAACCCCTTCTATCAGGTCTATATGATCGCGGCGATTTCCGTGGGGGCCGAGCCGGTGTTCCTGCCTGCCACCGCCGCCAGCGGTCATCTGCCCGATTTCTCCGCCCTGTCGGAAGAGGTGCTGAACCGCACCGCCATTGCCTATGTCTGTTCGCCGGCGAACCCGCAGGGGGCGGTGGCGAGCCGGGAGTATTGGGCCGATCTGATCGCCTTGGCCGAGAAATACGATTTCCGCATCTTTGCCGACGAATGCTATTCCGAAATCTATCGTGACACCCCGCCGCCGGGTGCCTTGAGCGTGGCGAAGGAGATGGGCGCCGATCCCGAACGGGTGACGCTGTTCAATTCGTTGTCGAAACGGTCGAACCTGCCCGGGTTGCGCGCGGGTTTCGTTGCCGGCGGGCCGGCCAGCGTGACGCGGATGAAGACGTTGCGAGCCTATTCCGGTGCGCCGATCCCGGGGCCGCTGCAAGCCGCCGCCGCCGCGGTCTGGGCGGATGAGGCGCATGTGATCGAAAACCGCGCGCTTTATCAGGCGAAATACAAGGTCGCGGACGAGGTCTTCGCGGGCGTGCAGGGCTACATGCCGCCCGAGGCGGGGTTTTTCCTCTGGCTGCCGGTCGACGATGGCGAGGAGGCGGCGAAAAAGCTCTGGTGCGAGACCGGGGTCCGGGTGTTGCCCGGTGCCTATCTTGCACGCGAGGCGGACGGCTTTAACCCCGGCAAGGGGTTCATCCGGGTGGCGATGGTCGCCCCCGAAGATCAACTCCGCGAGGCGCTGGGGCGCCTGCGGGATTGCCTCTACGGATAACAAGAAACGAAGCAGAACCGAGGACAGGCATGGCATATCAGACTCGCAGCCGCGACCCGCTGCTCGACAGCGACATGCAGGCGGTCATCGAGAAACGCGGCAAGGAACTGATCGGGATCGCCCTGGTCTGCCTGGGCCTTGCGGCGGCGGCGATGATCGGCTCTTACACCCCGGACGATCCGAACTGGATGGTCTCGACCGATGCGCCGGTACAGAATTGGCTGGGCCGGCTGGGCGCCTCGATCGCCGCGCCGCTGTTCATGGTCGTGGGTGGGGGCAGCTGGGGGATCGCGCTGGTGCTGATCGGCTGGGGGCTGCGCTATGCCTTCCACAGCGGCGAGGAGCGCGCGGTGTCGCGGCTGATCTTCGCGCCGATCGCCATCGCTCTCGGGTCGGTCTATGCCGCAACGCTGGTGCCGGGCGATCTGTGGCGCGCCACCCACAGCTTTGGTCTGGGGGGGCTGTTCGGCGATACCGTCGTGGGCGCGTTGCTGACGCTGCTGCCGCTCGGGTCGCATTTCGCGGTCAAGCTTCTGTCGCTTCTGGCTGCTGGCGCCATGCTGGGCATGGGGGCCTATGTGCTGGGTTTCACGCGCCCTGAAATTCAGCGCGCCCTGCGATTCATCGTGGTCGGTCTGATCATGGTCTACGGTTTCCTTGCCAGCCTGCTGGGCAAGGGCGGTGTCGGCGCGGCGCATGTGGCGCGGCGCAAGATGACCGATTTCATCAGCCATCGGGCCGAGCGGCGCGAAAGGGTCGCGGCTGAAAAGGCTTATCAGCAGCAGATCGCCTGGGAGGCAGAGCAGGCCCGTGCCGTCGAAGAGGCTGCGGCGCTGGCCGCGGCTGAAGAGGAGGCAGAGGCGCAGGTGATCGAACCGGTTTATGCCGCGCCGCGCGCGCAGGCGCCGATCCCGGTGCACCGCGCGCAATCCGCCGATTACGACCTGCCGCCGGCACGGATGCAGCCGGAACAGGCTGCTGCGCCGCGGGTGGAGCCTCGGGTTACCGCACCGGCGCCGGTTGCCACTCCGGTTTCCACTCCGGCCCCGGCGCCCGTTTCCGCTCCGGCCGCATCCGCGCCGGCGCCGGCCGCGCCGCGTCGCGACCCGCAGCCGGCCGAGGAACGCGTCGGCTTCCTGTCGCGCATGCCGTCTTTGCTGCGCCGGTCCGAACCTGCGCCCGAACCGATGCCGGCGTCAGAACTGGTGGAGGCCGAATGCCTCGCCGACGATCAGGATATGCCCGGCAATGATCGTATTCGCGCCAAGATCGCCGATGCGATCCGCGCCAGGTCGCAATCCGGTCAGCCGGTTGAGCCGGAACCCGATCCGACGCGTCCGCTGACCAAGGGGCGAGGGCATGGGCCAAAGCCTCTGTTGTTCAATCCGCTGCGCAGGGTGTTGCCGTCGCCGCAGGCCGAACCGCAGGTGCCCGCCATGCTGCCGCCGGAACCGCCGGTGACGGCAGCCCAGGCCGCCATCGCGCCGCAGCCTGATATCGCCATGCCGGAGCCGGTTCTGCACGCGCCCGAACCCGTCGTGCCGTCAGCGCCCGAGCTGGACGCTCATCCTGCGCCGCAGCCGCAGGGGCAGCCCGGGTATAGCGATCCATACGCCGAGGCCTATGAGGCGGCCTATGCGGAGAGCTACGTCGAATATCAGGAGCCGGCGCAGGTGGATTACGCGCTCGAGCCGGCATATCAGCCCGCCCCCTCCCCTACCTCCGTGCCCGCGGATGCGGCGGTGGAATATGTTCCGCAACCGGTTCCCGAAGTTGCGCCGCAGCCGATCGCCGCGGCGGCGTCCCTGCGGGCCGCCATCCCGCCGGCCCCGGAGCCGCGCAAGGTGGTGCAGCCCCCGGTTCGCAAGCCGGTCCAGCCCTCGCGCCGGGCGCAGGCTGAGGCGCAGCCGGGTCTGACCTTCGAAGAACATCACAGCGATTTCGAACTGCCGCCGCTGGGTCTGCTGGCCAATCCTTCCGAAATCGAACGCCATTATCTCAGCGACGAGGCGCTGGAGGAAAACGCGCGGATGCTGGAAAACGTGCTCGACGACTATGGCGTCAAGGGCGAGATCGTCAGCGTGCGTCCCGGCCCTGTCGTCACCATGTACGAGCTGGAGCCGGCGCCGGGCCTCAAGGCGTCCCGGGTGATCGGCTTGGCCGACGATATCGCGCGGTCGATGTCGGCGCTGTCGGCGCGGGTGTCCACCGTGCCGGGCCGGTCTGTCATCGGTATCGAACTGCCGAACGAGAATCGCGAAAAGGTAGTGCTGCGCGAAATCCTTGCTGCCCGCGATTTCGGTGACAGCAAGATGAGCCTGCCGCTGGCGCTCGGCAAGGATATCGGTGGCGATCCGGTCGTCGCCAACCTGGCCAAGATGCCCCACCTGCTGATCGCCGGGACCACCGGGTCGGGTAAGTCGGTGGCGATCAACACCATGATCTTGTCACTGCTTTACAAGCTGACGCCCGAGGAATGCCGGCTGATCATGATCGACCCGAAGATGCTGGAACTCTCCGTCTATGACGGCATCCCGCATCTGCTTTCCCCCGTTGTGACCGATCCGAAGAAGGCGGTCGTCGCGCTGAAATGGACCGTGGGCGAAATGGAGGATCGCTATCGCAAGATGTCGAAGATGGGCGTGCGCAATATCGAAGGCTATAACGGCCGGGTGCGCGATGCCTTGTCCAAGGGAGAGATGTTCTCGCGCACGGTGCAGACCGGCTTCGACGACGACACCGGCGAACCCGTGTTCGAGACCGAGGAATTCCAGCCGGTCGCGCTGCCCTATATCGTGGTGATCGTCGACGAGATGGCGGACTTGATGATGGTCGCGGGCAAGGAGATCGAGGCTTGCATCCAGCGTCTGGCGCAGATGGCGCGGGCGTCGGGCATTCACCTGATCATGGCGACGCAGCGGCCGTCGGTCGACGTCATTACCGGCACCATTAAGGCGAACTTCCCCACCCGGATTTCGTTCCAGGTGACTTCGAAGGTCGACAGCCGCACCATCCTGGGCGAACAGGGCGCCGAACAGCTTCTGGGCATGGGTGACATGCTCTATATGGCAGGCGGGGCCAAGATCACCCGCTGTCACGGGCCTTTCGTCTCCGACGAGGAAGTCGAGGAGGTGGTGACTCATCTCAAGCAGTTCGGCCCGCCGGATTACATCGGCAATGTGCTGGACGGTCCGGACGACGATAAGGCCGAAAGCATCGACGCGGTGCTGGGGCTTTCGACCGGGGGCAATACCGACGGCGAGGATGCGCTTTACGATGCCGCCGTGCAGGTGGTGATCAAGGATCGCAAATGCTCCACCTCCTATATCCAGCGGAAACTGGCGATCGGCTATAACAAGGCCGCGCGTCTGGTCGAGCAGATGGAAGAGGAAGGTCTGGTGAGTCCGGCGAACCATGTCGGCAAGCGGGAAATCCTCGTTCCGGAACAGTAATAAGACCGGGCGCCGCAGCAGGTCGGCGCCCCTTCGCACACCGCGCCCGTGCCGGCTTTTATTCCGCGCGGGCGCTCTTATGTTGGGATCCATGAAACAGATCGCTTTCGCCTGTGCGCTCGCCCTGGCTGCTCCGCTGGCCGTATCCTTGCCCCTGACCCTGATGGCGCCCGCTGCTGCCCGGGCCGCCGAGAAATTGCCGTTGTCGGCGATTTCTGCCTATCTGAACGGGATCACGACGGCGAAAAGCTCGTTCACGCAGATCAACGATGACGGCAGCCTGTCGACGGGCCAGCTTTTCCTCAAGCGGCCGGGACGGGCGCGGTTCCAGTATGATCCGCCCAGCGGCGCGGCGGTGATCGTCGGGGCCGGTGCGGTGGTGATCCATGATCCGAAATCGAATCAGCCGCCGGAAAGCTATCCGCTCAGCCGGACGCCGCTGTCGATCATCCTGGCAAGCCATGTGGATTTGGGGCGCGCCAATATGGTGGTGGGGCACGATTTTGACGGGACCGCCACCATCGTGACGGCGCAGGACCCCGATCACCCGGACGCGGGCAGCATCCAGTTGATGTTCACCGCCGCGCCTGTCGAATTGCGCAAATGGGTGATCGAGGATGCCAGTGGGGCCCGGACCACGGTGATCCTTGGCGCTCTGGAGACGGGAATGGAGCTGCCGGGCAGCCTGTTCACCTCTGGCGGTGGCGGGGTGCCGTCGAACCTGCGCTGAAGTCTGGGAACGGGTCAGCGGCAACTGGACAGTTGCGCGTTGTACATCTTCGCGCGCTGATCGACATCGTCGGCGACCCGCAACAGCCAGCTTTTGCCATTGTGACTGCCGCGGGCATAGCCCGAGTGGCCTTCGTGATAGGCCAGATACTGGTTGCGGGTGTCGGTCAGGGAGATGCCGTTGCGTTCGTAGGTGCGTGTCATGTACCAGCCGACGAAATCGGCGGAGTCGCGCATCTTGTCCCGCTTGGCCCGCCGGTTGCCGGTCGAACGGCGATATTCGTCCCAAGTGCCGTCCAGCGCCTGGCTGTATCCATAAGCGCTGGATTGCCGCCCCATCGGCAGCACCCCCAGCACATAGCGGAACGGCGTCCGGGCATCGGCGCGATACCGGCTTTCCTGATAGATGAGCGCCATCTGGACATGCATCGGCACGCCGTATTTCCGCTCGGTCGAGCGGAAGGCACGTTTATACTCGGGACGCTGGGCCAAGATGCTGCAAGCGTTGTCCAAATTCCGTGGGGGCGCCTTGTAGCCGCCGCCACAAGACGCAAGAATCAGGATCAGCATTAGCGCGCTCAGAGGTCTGCTCATCTGCCTCGTGCCTTTTTTTGCGAATTTTAGCGTATATCTGCGGGGATGGAAACACATTCGCCGTGACCGGGCGGAGAGCCTGAGGGAAACAACTTTTGCGTGTGAGGACTGTCATGTTTGGTGCCACAGATTGTTTCTTGGAAACCGGCCGGGAGGGTTGGACAATCGGGGACGGTTACGGTTAAGAACGGGGAGTAGGGGCTGTACAACCAATGCTGAAAACACGCGCGAAATATCACCTGGGCCAGGTCGTTCGACACCGGAAGCATCCGTTTCGCGGGGTGGTTTTTGACGTGGACCCGGAATTTTCCAATACCGAAGAGTGGTATGAGGCGATTCCCGAGGAAAGCCGCCCGATGCGCGAGCAGCCTTTCTATCACCTCCTGGCCGAGAACGAGCATACCTACTATGTCGCCTATGTCTCGGAGCAGAATCTGATCGCCGACTACTCGGGCGAGCCTGTGGATCATCCCGATATCCCCGAGATGTTCGGCCCGTTTCAGGACGGGTCTTACCCCCTTCATTTCCAATTTAACTAAAATGGCCGGTGTCTGATCGCGCGGCTGGCGCTGTGCCGGCCCTCGGTGCGGGCCCGGCACAGCGCGTCGTGGTTCAATACCCCAGGGCGCAGCCGTCCTTGCGCGGATCGCTCGCGGCTTCGAGCACGCCGTCGGGGCGGATGCGGATCGCCTGGGCACCACCGATCGGGTCGGCGGGGATTTTGACCTGATGGCCCATGTCTGCCAGCTCTTGCCGCACCGCGTCGCTATAGCCGCGTTCGACCTGCATCACGCCGGCGTCGGCGAAGCTGCGCGGGGCATCCAGCGCGGCCTGCAGATCCATGCCGAAATCGCGCAGGTTGCTGACCACCCGGGCATGGCCGTTGGGCTGATAAGCACCGCCCATCACCCCGAAGGGCATCAGCCCGCGCTCGTCGCGCAGCATTGCCGGGATGATCGTGTGCATCGGCCGGTTGCCGCCGGTCAGTTCGTTCGGGTGATCTGGTTCCAGGGTGAAGCCGGCGCCGCGATTCTGCAGCAGCACGCCGAAGCGGTCGCTGGCGATGCCTGAACCGAAGCCCCAATAGATCGAATAGATCAGCGATACCGCCATGCGATCACGGTCGACCACGGTGATGTAGATAGTATCCTTGTGCACCGCCTCGCTGACGGTCGGGGGATTGATCATGGCGCGATTGATATCGATCAGCCCGGCCAGCTTTGCCGCGGTCTCAGGGGCCAGCATATGCTCCAGCCGTGCGGTGCGATCGGGATCGGCGATGAAGCGGTTGCGCGCGTCATAGGCCAGCTTTGCTGCCTCGGCCTCCAGGTGGGCACGTTGGGCGCCGAAGGGATCCATGCTTGCGATGTCGAAATGCGACAGGATCTTCAGCATCAGGATTGCCGTCGCGCCCTGACCGTTGGGCGGATGTTCGAACAGATCGGCCCCGTTGTAGGGACCGGAGACAGGCCGCCCTTCGGTGCAGCGGGTGGCGGCGAAATCGTCCAGCGTATGCATGCCCCCCAACGCGTTGAGCGAGGCGCAGAGATCCTCGGCCACCTCGCCGGTATAAAAACCGTCACGGCCCAGCCTGGCGACCCGTCGCAGCACCTCGGCCTGGCCGGGGGCGCGGAAGATTTCCCCGACCTTGGGCACCCGGCCGTCGATCAGATAGGCCTCTCGCGCGCGGCCCTTCAAAGCCGGTTCGTCCTTGATCCAGTCAAAGGCCACCCGTGGGGCCACCGGCACACCCTCTTCCGCGTAATGGATCGCCGGGGCCAGCAGAGTGTCAATTCCCAGTTTCCCGACGGTTTCGGACAGGTGGCAAAAGGCATCCATGGCGCCGGGAATGGTGACGGCCTCGACCTCCTGGATCGGGACGGTCGTCAGCCCGCGGTCCCGCAGCGCCGCGGCGCTGGCGGCCTTGGGTGCCCGGCCCGAGCCGTTCATCGTTTTCATCTCGCCAGTGGCGGGGTCGGTATAAAGAACGAAGCAATCGCCGCCGATGCCGGTCATTTGCGGTTCGCAAATTCCCAGCAGAACCGCCCCCGCGATGGCCGCATCCATCGCATTGCCGCCCCGGCGCAGAATATCGACGGCCGCCTGCGCCGCCAATGGATGAGACGTGGCACACATTCCGTTTGTCGTCAGCACCTCGGACCGGCCGGGGGTCTGGAAATCGCGCATCTCGAAGTCTTCCCTGTTGTTGCCGGGGGAGATTAGGTCGCTCCCGGGGGATTGCCAACTGTCGAGAGCGGGAGAAAAGGCAGGAGGAAAGAAGTCCTCGGCGCCGCGCATCGGGTGGGGGCTATGACAGCGCGGCGCCGAGGGAAGCTAATTGCAGCTACGGCCCCTTTTATCACAGGGCATTCAGGCAGCAGTGTGCTCCGATTGCGGCAGATTCAGGGCGCGGTGTGAGATAAGGCTCCGTCGTCTTCGCCCCCCGGCAGAGCGAAAGCCATCGAAAGCGTGTTGCGCTGTGCGCGGCGGTCGTAGCGCACCGAATTGGTCAGCGCGTGGATCAACCCCCAGCCGAAGCCGCCTTCGGGCAATTCCGATGCGCCGGACAGATCATGGGTCTTGGGCTGGGGCAGTTTGCCTTCGGGCATCGGCAACCCATTGTCCGAAATCCGCAGCACCAGCCGCTTGTCTTCCAGTCGGGCGGTCACGGTGATGATGCCATCCTCGCGCTCGCGATAGGCATGTTCGGTGACATTGTTGATCGCTTCGGCCAGCGCCAGTTCCACATCGCCGGCAATCTGCTCCGGCAGTTCAAGAGTCCGCAGCCGAGCCATCACGGCGACAATGCCGCCGCGCGCTGCCAGCTCCGTGGCTCTGAACCTGTGCGTGAAACGCTCTGGCATCGCGGTTATCCGCCACTCCGGCAAGCACGGGGCCGCCGGTTCAGCCCTCCAGTCCGATCATGGCGTCGTCGATCGACGGAAACAGCGTGAACACCGTATCCATCCGCGTCAGCCGTAACACTTTGTCGACCAGCGGCGTCAGCCCGGCCAGATCCAGCTTCCGCCCCTCGCCCAATTGCTTCATCGAGGCCACGATCGCACCCAGACCGCTCGAATCTATGAATTTCACCGCCGAAAGATCCAGGATCACCCGATCAGGCCCGTTTGCCGTTTCGGTCCGCATGTCTTCCTTGAATTTGATCGCGACAGCCGCATCTATTCGCTCCGCGTTGACGGCAACGATACAGGTGTCGCCCCTTTGTGTACTGCTCAGGAACATGGTTCTCCTCAGGTGGTAATTCGGGCATTTTCACGCTAATCGGTAATTCTTACTATTCGGTTTTCCGATACCCGTGGAGGAGTGGGGATGAAAGAGGTAGTGATCGCCGGGGCCGCACGGACCCCGATGGGAGGGTTCCAGGGCATTTTCAACGGCGTCGCAGCGGCGGAACTGGGTGGAGCGGCAATCCGCGCTGCGCTGGCCGGAGCCGGGGCCACGACCGTGGACGAGGTGCTGATGGGCTGTGTGCTACCGGCGGGGCAGGGACAGGCGCCGGCGCGGCAGGCCGGTTTTCTGGGCGGTCTGGGCGAAGAGGTGCCGGCCACAACGCTGAACAAGATGTGCGGCTCGGGCATGAAGGCGGCGATGCTGGCCTTCGATCAGATTGCGCTTGGCCAGAACGACGTGATGATCGCCGGCGGCATGGAAAGCATGTCGAATGCCCCATATCTGCTGCCGGCAATGCGTGGCGGTGCCCGCATCGGCCATGGCCAGACCATCGACCACATGTTTCTCGACGGGCTGGAGGATGCCTATGACAAGGGCCGGCTGATGGGCACCTTCGCCGAGGATTGCGCTGAGGCCTTCCAGTTCACCCGTGAGGCGCAGGATCAATATGCGCTGGGATCGCTCGACAACGCGCTCGAGGCCGAACGCTCCGGGGCTTTCGAGGCGGAAATCGCTCCCTTCACCCTGCATGGCCGCAACGGTGAGCAGGTCTTCACCACCGATGAACAGCCCGGCAAGGCGCGGCCCGAGAAGATCCCGATGCTGAAACCGGCCTTCCGCGCTGGCGGCACGGTGACTGCGGCGAACTCTTCCTCGATCTCCGATGGCGCCGCGGCGCTGGTCCTCGCCTCCGCCGAAGCGGCCGAGGCTCAGGGGCTGACGGTTCGCGCCCGCATCCTGGGCCATGCCAGCCACGCACAGGCGCCGTCGCAATTTCCCACCGCCCCGGTGCCGGCGGCGAAAACCCTGCTCGACCGGATCGGCTGGCGCGCCGAGGATGTCGATCTCTGGGAGGTGAACGAGGCCTTCGCCGTCGTCCCGATGGCGTTCATGCGGGAAATGAAGGTGTCGCGCGACAAGATCAACGTCAACGGCGGTGCCTGCGCCTTGGGTCACCCGATCGGGGCCAGTGGCGCGCGGATCATGGTCACCTTGCTGAACGCGCTGGAAAAACGCGGGCTGAAACGCGGTATCGCGGCGATCTGCATCGGTGGCGGCGAAGGCACCGCCATCGCCATCGAATTGGTCTGAGACGCGGCAAGCGCTCCGCTCCCGCCCGGGACGGCGTCGCTTTTTCTGGCCTGAAATATCCTCGGGGGTGAATTGGCCGTCAGGCCAAGAGGGGGCAGACAGCCCCCTCCCTTGCCTGGCTGCGCGATGTTCGGGCTGTGGCGAAATGCCCGCGCCGTTCAGGCCAGAGGTTTGACGTTCGTCCGTCAATCCGGATACCGCTCCCGGCGCAGAGGGGGTTGCCGTCGCCGGTTGTTTCAAGAGAGGTTCTTTGCCGATGTCACTGGATTATCGCGCCCTGGCGCAGAATATCGCCGCGCTGACTGCGGGCGAAACGGATCAGATCGCACTGATGGCGACGCTTGCCTGCGAGGTTCACCATGCCGACAGCCGGTTCGACTGGACCGGATTTTATCGTGTGGTCGGGCCCGAACTTCTCAAGATCGGTCCCTATCAGGGCGGTCACGGTTGCCTGACGATTCCGTTTTCGCGTGGGGTCTGCGGCGCCGCCGCGCGCAGCGGAGAGGCGCAGCTTGTCCCCGATGTCGAGGCCTTCGCCGATCATATCGCCTGCTCCAGCTCGACCCGGTCGGAACTGGTGCTGCCGGTGCGCGATGCTGCGGGGCGGCTGATCGGCGTCTTCGATATCGACAGCGACCAGCCCGATGCCTTCTCCGAAGCTGATGCCGCCGCCTTGCAGGCCATTCTCGATGATACGTTCGCGCGGCCCTGATCTCGGGGCCGGGGGGGGCGGCGGTGCCATTGGCCACAGATGGCCGGGCCGGCGGAAACCGCCACCGGGAGGGCCTTGGGGAGAATGTCACAAAGAGGATGCGGAGCCGGGGAAAACGCCTCAGTCTGTGCCCGACATCGCTGAACTAACACATGGCACGGCGTCCGCCGCGTTTTTCCCGAAGGGACGATCAAGATGAGTTTCGAAGCCTGGAGCGTGTTCGCGTTGTTCTGGGTGGCGTTCGTCACCACGCCAGGACCCAATGCGGTCAATTGCATCTCCAACGGCATGACGCTGGGTTTTCGCCGGGCACTGGTGGGGGTGCTGGGCATTCTGACTCAGGCGACCAGCTTTCTGCTGTTGTCGGCGGCAGGGGTGACTGCGTTGATCGCGGCATCGCCCACCGGGTTTACAGTGGCAAAATTCGCCGGTGCGGCGGTGCTGATCTGGTTGGGGATACGGGGCTGGATGAACGCCGGCAAACCCGCCCCGACCGAACTCCGCCCGGCGCGCCATGTCTATCTGCACGCGCTGGCCATTGCCACGATCAATCCGAAAAGCGTGGCCGGGTATTTGGCGGCCTTCTCTGCCTTCGTGCAGCCGCAGGTGCCGATCTGGGATCAGATGGCGGTGATCGTGCCCACTGCGTTGGTGCTGACCACGCTCAGCTATACCGGCTTCACCGCTCTGGGCGCGCTGATGGGGCGGGCGGCGCTCGGGGCGGTGTTCAACGTCTGGGTGCGCCGTCTGTTGGCAAGTTGCTTCATCGTCTACGGCCTTCTTCTGGGCCTGGCCGCGGCTCCACAGCCGGCAGGCTAGGCCTTTGCCATTCGGCGAGGGGGCGCCTTGTCGTCCATTGCCTGCAACGGGACCTTGACCTAAAGCGATTGAGCAGAAGGAGATGCCGCGATGACAGCGCAGCCCATGACACCGCCGGTCGTGCAAAGCGGGGACAGCCCCAAGGGGCTGGCCTTTGCGATCTCCACCTATCTGATGTGGGGGGTGCTGCCGCTCTATCTCAAGCTCGTCAGCCATATCTCTCCGGTCGAGGTGGTGGCCCACCGGGTGCTCTGGTCGGTGCCGGTCGCGGGGGCGCTGTTGATTGCCCTGGGGCGTACCGGCGACCTGCGCCGGGCATTGGTTCATCCGCGCACCCTGCTGCAGGGCTGTCTGACGGCGGCACTGATTTCGGTCAATTGGGGCATCTATATCTGGTCTATTGCGAATGATCATGCACTAGATGCGGCGTTGGGCTACTATATAAACCCGTTGTTCAGTGTCTTTCTCGGCGCCGTCCTGCTGCGCGAGCGGTTGGGCCGGGCACAGATCGTGGCGATTGTCCTGGCGGCGGTGGCGGTGCTGATCCTGGCGGTTGAAAGCGGCCATATCCCCTGGCTGTCGCTCAGCCTGACGCTGAGTTGGGGATTTTACGCCTTCTTCAAGAAGTCGCTGCCGATCGGGCCCAATCAGGGATTCCTGCTCGAGGTCCTGATCCTGCTGCCGCTGGCCCTGGGTTACATCCTCTATCTGAGCCTTCAGGGGGAGAGCCACTTCAGTGCTGGCGGGCGGGACATGTGGCTGCTGCTGGGTTGCGGGCCGGTCACCGCGATTCCGCTGATCGTCTATGCCAATGGGGCCAAGCTGCTGCGTCTGTCGACCATCGGCATTCTGCAATATATCACGCCGACGATGATCTTCCTGGTCGCGGTCTTCCTGTTCGGAGAGCCGGTTGGCCGGGGGCAGATGATCGCCTTTCCGATGATCTGGCTGGCTTTGGCGATCTATACCGGTGCACTGATCGGCCAGAGCCGGCGCCGCGGATGAGGTGCTGAGAGCCGCTTTTCGGGCATGTCTGATCGGCGGGGCGAAGGGGGCCGTTCGCCTGCGGTCTGCGTTGCGTTTGGCTTCAGGTGCGCGCCAATACGATATTCGCAGAGTGTGGAAAGCGCAGTGCCGGACCCTGGAGATATTCTGCAAGCCCTGTCAGGAACGCTTCCACAGCATGTTCGGCGCTCTTGTTGGCAAGGCCGGAAAGCTTGTCTCCGGTATGCATTCCGCCCATTGCGCCTGCTGCAAACGCCTTGGCATCTGGGTGGTGCAGAATAAGAGTAACCGCCTCTATCTCGATGTCTTGAAATCCAGCGTCCTCGAAAAGATCGCGGAGGTCACTGCCCTCGGACAAGCTGCAAATTGCCCGCACCGCGTCACCGGCCTCTTTCCCGACATGGGCGTCGAGTGCTGCTGCCTGCGCGCTGAGCATTGGATTGACATCCAGCCCTCTCTGCACGCAGAACGCAACGCGGCCCTCGGGTTTCACGACGCGTCGAAGTTCACACAACGCGGCTGGTCGGTTGGGAAAGAACTGCAGTGCCTGCTGGCAAAGGGCGAGATCGAAATGATCGTCGTCGAACGGCAACTCGGCGGCATCTGCCTCCACCCAATCGGCATCAAGTCCGGCGCTCGCGGCGAGTGAACGTGCGACGTCCAACATCTCCGGGCTATGATCGACTGCGGTTAGACGAGCGGGGGCTAGTTTCGCCGTCTGCCTGGTGATCACGCCGGTGCCACAGGCGAGGTCAAGAACGTGTTCGCCTGCTCGGGGGCTGGCCCGGCGCAGCATCTCTCTTGTCCATGGTTCGAAAATGACCGGAACCAGAACGGATTGATAACGGTCGGCAAAGCCAGATGGTTTACGCATGGTCCCCTTCTCCCTTGGCCATTGCGCTTAAGGCGACCTGAGGTCACTTCTGATCGGGAACAGAGGGCCTTGATCACTGTGAAAAGCATAGGTGAAGCACCGTAGTTCCCAAAGCGAAGATTGATATCTGGATCGGGGGAGTGGCCGATCCGAGCCGTTGATATCCGCAAAGGCGTGCGCGTACCCCATGTCTCAAGCGCAGCCTGTGGCCGGCCCCCATCACTCACGATGCTGCAAGTCCTGAAGGCTCGCCCGCACGCGGGGGATGAAAACCGCTCGGGCATGCAGGCTAATGTCCCATTGGCACAGTGGGTGATCGGCGCCGGTGGATCGCGATTTTCAGTAAGCGATCGGATATGCCGGATCGGCTGCGCTCTGGCCTCCTCGGCGACAGGGCCGGTGTCCCGCCTTGGCTCAGGACAACGCCTTGCGGTATTCTAGGAACCTCGGATCTGTCTTGACGCGGGCCGCCATCGCCTCGCGCAGTTCGCCCACTGTCTTGTGCGGCCGCATCACCACCTCGAAAAGGCTGATCAGCCCATCCTCGCCCAGGGTGATCAGATCGACCCCTACCGCATCGAGCCCGTTGACCTTGCACTGGAACTCCAGCGCCCAGTCGTTGCCCGCGCCCATCACCCGGCGATAGCGGAAATCGCTGAAGACCTGGCCGACGTGGCCCAGGACGGCGGCCACCGGGTCCCGTCCGGTCCAAGTCGCCCAATAGGTCGGCGGCAGGAAACGGACGTCTTCGGCCAGCACCTCGGCGATCTTCTCGTGATCGCCCGAGGCGATGATCTCCAGCGCCTTGGCGATGGTCGGGTGCATGTCGGGGTGCAAATCTGCGGTCATCTCGGGGTTCTCCTCCTCCGGCTCCGGCGGCAGCTTGGCGGCGCGATGGCGTTCCGGCAAGCTTGACGTCAGGACGCGGTAGGGTAGGACCGGGACATGAGCGATTACAATCCCCCCATGGACCCTCTGGATATCCTCTACGAGGATGCGCAGCTTGTCGCCGTCAACAAGCCGGCCGGGCTGTTGTCGGTACCGGGCCGGGGCGCGCATCTGGCCGATTGCCTGCTGAGCCGGGTTCAGGCCGCCTTTCCCGACGCGCTGCTGGTGCACCGGTTGGACCGCGATACCTCGGGCGTGATCGTCTTCGCGTTGACACCGCACGCGCAGCGCAACCTGTCGATGCAGTTCGAAACGCGGGTGACCAGGAAGACCTATGTCGCGCGGCTCTGGGGCCGGCTGGAGCCGAAGACCGGCACCGTCGACCTGCCGCTGATCGTCGATTGGCCGAACCGGCCGCGGCAGATGGTCTGTCACGACACCGGCAAGCCTGCGGTCACCGACTGGAAGGTGATGAAATACGACACAGCCGAGACGCGGGTGCGGTTGTTCCCGAAAACCGGGCGCAGCCACCAGCTTCGGGTCCATATGCTGGCGCTGGGTCACCCGATCCTGGGCGATCCGTTCTATGCCGAAGGTCCGGCGCGCGATTTCCCCCGGCTGATGCTGCATTCCGAGGAATTGCGGATCAAGAACCCCGAGGGCGGTGTGTCACTCAAGCTGCGGGCGCCGGCCCCGTTCTGAGCCGTCGGGTCAGACCTCGATCCGCATCCAATCGGCAGGCAGGATATCGGGGTTTTGCAGCTTCGGATCGCCGAACCATTTGGCGGGACCCGCGACGCGCTTGTCGTCATGCGCGTTCAGCCAGGCGCCCCACCAGGAAAACGACGAATTGCCGATGATGTTGTGCCGGCAGAGCGACATCAGCCGCATATCCTCGAAATCCGTCTCCGGCCCGTTGAAATCGACCACCACCTTTTCCACCGGCAGGGGCAGGTTGGCCTTGGCCCAGTCTGGATCGTCGGAGAAGACGAAGACCGTGGGGGTGCCCTTCACCCCATCGAGCACGCGGGCAAGCGCCGCGTCGTAATAGGCCTGATCGCACAGCACATGCGCCCCGAGCGTCAGGTAATCGCCGCGCCGCACATGCAGGGCGATGGCCGTGGTCTCGGCGATTCGGGCGGCCATGTCGGCGTTCTGCGGCGTGCTGAAGGCGGGGAAGGTGAAGTCGCGGCGGATCACGTCGCCGACCCCGGCGAAATAGCGCTCGCTCTGCCAATAGCCATGCAGATAGGTGTCGTCGCCCCAATCCGTGAAGGCCGGGTTAAATCCAAGGCCACGTTCGCGGCGAAACCGCGGATGGCGGCCGAACCCGCGCCAGAGCGCATAGGCGAGAAACCCGTCATGCTTGGCCGGCGGCAGCACGCTCGGATCGGCCAGCGGCAGGTCGAAGACCCGGGTCAGGACGCCTTCGTTTCGCCGCAGCGCACCGCGCGAATCGATGGCCAAGGGCACACCCAGCCGGGCCGCCAGGGCGCGGCCGGCGGCATATTGGAACATCTGGTTGCCAAGACGGCCATGCAGGCGGGTATAGATCATCGGGGGTCTCGCAGGGCTTTTCATCGTCTTTAGGGGGATTTCAGCAACAGGGCCAGTCCGGCGCGCGCTGTCGGGGCTTGACCGGCGGGGGCGCGCGCGCCTATGGGGGCATCAGGTTCGGGTGCCCTGCCGTTCGCAAGCGTCACGCTTTGGTGAAACCCGGAATTTGCTCTGATGTCCTACTCTCCCAGGCATGCGAGCGATGGTAATGCGAACGCCCGTCACCCCCCGCGTCATGCCGTATTCGGAGACGAGGTTCAGGATGAGTGTATCCGAAGATCACCCCAAGATCGCGGGCTTCAAGGCCCGGGCGAAATCTCTGCGCGCCAAGCTGGCGGCGCAGGGCACCGAGATCAGCCATTCCCAGGCCCTGGAATTGGTGGCGCATCAGGAAGGCGCGCGCGACTGGAACACCCTGCGTGCCCTGGCATCGCGGCCAGTGCGTGACACCAACGCGCGGCCCCTGGCTGTGGGCGACCGGGTGACCGGGCGCTATCTGGGCCAAGCCTTTACCGGCCGGGTCCATGGGCTCAGCCACAGCCCCTATTCGCCGCATATGCGGATCACCCTGCATTTCGATGATCCCGTCGATGTGGTGCGCTTCGACAGTTTTTCATCCTTTCGCCAAAGGGTGACCGCGACGATCGACGAAAACGGCCGCTCGCCGCAAAAGACGTCGGACGGGGCGCCACAGATGATCGTGGTGCCGGCAGGGTTGTGAGGCGCAGACAGCCAGCGCCCCGTCGGCCGCATCTGACGACGTTGGAAAGCGGGGCACGGTCCCCTGCTTCTTCTCGTTTCAAATACGGCCTATCCCGCCCGGAACGCTGGCGCGGGGTCGCCGGACCGGGCACAAAAAGAAAGCCGCCCCGAAGGGCGGCTTTCCAGATGACGCGGACCTGCGGGGTTTATTCCGGGGTCCAGCCGCTGACGGCCTTGATTTCCATGAAATCCTCGATCCCGAAGATGCCGGCCTCGCGGCCGTTGCCGGATTTCTTCATGCCGCCGAAGGGCGCGCCGGCCGACCGCGGCTTGCCGTTCATCTCGACCATGCCCGAGCGCAGCACGCGGGCCATGCGGTTGGCACGGGCCGGATCCTGGGTCTGGACATAGTTGGTCAGCCCGTATTCGGTGTCATTGGCGATGGTGATCGCCTCTTCCTCGGTGTCGAACTTGATGATCGACAGCACCGGGCCGAAGATTTCCTCGCGCGCGATGGTCATGTCCGGGGTCACGTCGGCGAAGACGGTCGGTTTGACATAGAAACCCTTGTTGAAGTTTTCCGGCAGGCCGGGCCCGCCGGCGACCAGACGGGCGCCTTCGTCGATGCCCTTCTGGATCAGGCCCTGGATCTTCTCCCACTGGGTCTTGTTGACCACCGGGCCCATGTGGTTGCCTTCGTCATGAGCGCTGCCCACGGCGACTTTCGAGGCGACCTCGGCGGCGATTTCCACTGCCTGATCATAGATCTCGGATTGCACCAGCATGCGCGACGGCGCGTTGCAGGATTGGCCGGTGTTGTTCATCATGTGCAGAACGCCGCGCTTCACCGCCTTTTCGTCGGCATCGGCAAAGACCACATTGGCGCCCTTGCCGCCCAGCTCCAGGTGCACCTTCTTCAGGGTTTCGGCGGCATTCTTCGAGATCGCGATGCCGGCGCGGGTCGAGCCGGTGAAGCTGACCATATCGACGTCCGGATGGCCCGACAGGCGGGTGCCGACGCCGGTACCGTCACCGTTCACCAGGTTGAAGACCCCTTTGGGGAAACCGGCGGCATCGACCAGTTCGGCGAAGACCATGGCGTCGAGCGGGCTTTCCTCCGACGGTTTCAGGATCATGGTGCAGCCGGCGATGGCGGCGGCGCCGACCTTCAGCGTGATCTGGTTCATCGGCCAGTTCCACGGGGTGATCAGCGCGGCGACGCCGACGGCCTCATAGATGATGCGGTCGTTCGGGTATTTCTCATCGAGCGGCCGGTCGAACTGGAACTTCTTGGCGGCATTGATGAAATTCTTCAGGTGGAACGATCCCGCCCCGACCTGCTGGGTCCGAGCCAGGTCGATCGGCGCGCCCATGGCGATCGACATCGACTGGGCCAAATCCTCGCCCCGTTCCATGTAGATTTCCAGCAGCTTCTCGACCAGTGCGATCCGCTCTTCGACCGGGGTGGCCATCCAGCCCGGCAGGGCTGCCTTGGCAGCGGCGACGGCGGCATCGGCATCGGCAGCGCTGCCCAGGGAGATCACCGCGCAGGGCTCTTCGGTCGAGGGATCGATCACCTCGCAATCGCGTGCGTCAATCGGCGCGACCCATTCGCCATTGATATAGAAATTCCGCTTCTCGATCATTTTGATACTCCCAACTCGGCGGTTTTCGCCGACCGGGCGGTCGGCGTGTCGGCGTCACTCTGTCATTGCGAAGGAATGGGGACAAGTCAGGGATGGAACCCGGCGCAGGAACGGTTACATTTGCGGCAGAACGCAATCGAAACAGACCACGATGAGGAGAGATATCATGGGCCTGCGCATCAACGATACCGTGCCGAATTTCACCGCGATGACCGATCAGGGTGAAATCACCTTCCACGACTGGATCGGCGACAGCTGGGCGATCCTGTTCTCGCACCCCAAGGACTTCACCCCGGTCTGCACCACCGAATTCGGGGCGGTGTCGCAACTGGCCGACGAATGGGCCAAACGCGGCACCAAGGTGATCGGCCTGTCGGTCGATGGCGCCGAAGAGCACAAGAAATGGAAGACCGATATCGAGGGCTTCTCGGGCGCCAAGGCGGGCTTTCCGATCATCGCCGACAGCGATCTGAAAGTGTCGAAGCTGTTCGACATGCTGCCGGCCGAGGCCTATCTGCCCGATGGCCGCACCGCTGCTGACAGCGCCTCGGTTCGCGCCGTCTTCATCATCAGCCCGGACAAGAAGGTGCAACTGATCATGGTCTATCCGATGTCGGTGGGCCGCAACTTCGCCGAGGTGGTGCGCGCGTTGGACGGTCTGCAGCGGACCTACCAGCAGCCGCTGGCAGTGCCGGCGAACTGGACCGTGGGCCAGGACGTGATCGTGGCGCTGTCGCTGGACGACGCTGCGGCAGAAGAGAAATACGGCGCGCTCGACAAGAAGCTGCCCTATCTGCGTTTCGCCAAGAACCCGGACTGAGAGGTCAGGCCCGCTGCGGGCGCAGGGCGACCTGTGCCCGATAGACGGCCCGATTGAATTCCCGCGCCAGCTTGCCGCTGGCGCGGGTTTTTTGTTGGATGGTCGACCCGCCGATCTGCTGGGCGATCTCGCGGTTGCCGTTGGGCAGGATGGCGTGCACCGGCTGATGGGTGATCCAGTGCATCTGCAGGAAGGTATCGACGGGGCGGTCGATGGCCTCGGTCGCGCGCAGCAGTCGCGCGGCAGCGCCGCGCCCGACCACCTGGCAGATGCATTGCAAGCCGATCACCTTCGGCAGGATGAAGCGCATATCTCCGTCCCGTGCCAGAATGGTGGTGGGTGTCTCGCGCTGCTTGACCGGCAGGCGGATGTACATCTCCGGATTGCCGTGGCTCTCGATCAGCCTGAGCGCACGGGCAAGGCCGTCCGCATCCACCGCCAGATCATCCTCGACGATCAGGGCATAGTCCCAGCCGGCCGCCACGATCCGCTGCCAGCATTTGCGATGGCTGAGGAATACGCCTATCTCTGCCGGGCGCAGCGCAAAGGGATAGCGCGGCCGCCACAGATTGCCGGGCGCCGTCACCACATCGGCGATCTGCGCCGGATCGCGGCCATTCACCGCCTCGACCAGCTCAGCCGCCGGCAGATCGTGCAAAAGCCGCTCTGCATTCGGGCGGCGGGCGGTGCTGGCGGACATATGGATGATGAGGGAATTCATGGCGCGCTTTCTGGCCGATCCGGGGGCGGCGGTGGCTATTTCAACAAGCCTTTGAGGGTTTGGGAAAATTCCGAATAGTCGCCCTGTTCCTGTGCGCGTTCCAGGTCCATCGTCAAGAGCAGTTCGCGGATCAGCGCCAGCCGTTCCTTTTCCCGGGTCTCGACAATCGTCTTGGCTGCCTCGGCCCGGGCGCGTTCGGCTTCGGCCAAATCGCGCTGGATGCGGGCAACACGTTCGGCATTGCCGAGGCTCTTGCTTTGCAGCCAGGCATGCAGGGCATTGAGGCTTTCCTGCTTGAACTGGGTCGCCTCGACCATGACGGCGTTCTGTTCCTCGGCGCTCAGGGTCACATTGGCCAACTGGCGCACGATCGTGTCGACCTTGCGACGAAACTCCGGTTGGGCGGGCAAGCTATCTTCCGTCGCTACCGGGACAGGCGTCCGGTTTTGGCCATCGCGGCTGAGCCGCTGGACCTCGATAAAGGTGCGTATCACTGCCTTGGTCGCGCGGATCGCATTGTCCGAATTGAGGACGGTCGCCAGCAGGATCACGCCTTCCTCGGTAAAGGCGTTCGGGGTGCGCAGACGCTCTGTCATGTCGGGCCGTGAGGTCACGAAGTGTGATCTCACCTGCCGGGTCTGTTCCGGTGTCAGCTTCAGCACGAATTCATCGGTGAACCGGGCCTTGTGGCGTGACACCTGCTGGTTCACAACGCGCGTTTCCACTCCGAACAGCCGCGCCGCCTCGCGGTCGAGAAGCAGGGGCACGTCGAACAGGTCGATGATCGCCGGGGTGGGGTGGGTCATGAAGCGGATATCGTCCTGAGATCACAGTCTGTGATCTCAGTGAAAACAGGGCCGCGCCGGGGGCGCAACAGAAAAGCCCCGGCAGTGCTGCCGGGGCTCGTGAAACGCGGGGGGAGGGGGAGATTACTCCGCCTCTTCCTCGGTTTTCTCTTCTTTCTTCATCTCTTCGCCGGTCTCCTGATCGACGACTTTCATCGACAGGCGAACCTTGCCGCGGTCGTCGAAGCCCAGCAGTTTGACCCAGACTTCCTGACCTTCCTTCAGCACATCCGACGGATGGTTCAGGCGGCGGTTTTCGATCTGGCTGACGTGGACCAGACCGTCCCGCTTGCCGAAGAAGTTCACGAAGGCGCCGAAATCGACGATCTTCACGACCTTGCCCTTGTAGACCTTGCCTTCTTCCGGCTCTGCCACGATCGAATAGATCATGTCATAGGCCTTCTGGATGGCTTCGCCGTCGGCAGAGGCGATCTTGATCACGCCGTCGTCGTTGATGTCGACCTTGGCGCCCGAGGTTTCCACGATCTCGCGGATGACCTTGCCGCCCGAGCCGATCACTTCCCGGATCTTGTCGGTCGGGATCTGCATGGTTTCGATGCGCGGAGCGTGAACCGAGAATTCGGCCGCTTCAGTCAGCGCCTTGGACATCTCGCCCAGGATGTGCATCCGGCCTTCCTTGGCCTGCGCCAGGGCTTTTTCCATGATCTCAGGCGTGATGCCCGCAACCTTGATGTCCATCTGCAGCGAGGTGATGCCGTCGGAGGTGCCGGCAACCTTGAAGTCCATGTCGCCCAGGTGATCCTCGTCGCCGAGGATGTCGGTCAGAACCGCATAGGAGCCGTCGTCTTCCAGCACCAGGCCCATTGCCACACCGGCGACCGGCGCCTTCAGCGGCACGCCCGCATCCATCATCGACAGCGAACCGCCGCAGACCGAAGCCATCGAGGAGGAGCCGTTCGATTCGGTGATCTCGGACACCACGCGGATGGTATAGGGGAAGTCGGTCGGGGCCGGCAGAACCGCTTGCAGCGCGCGCCAGGCCAGCTTGCCATGGCCGATCTCGCGACGACCCGGCGACCCCACGCGGCCCACTTCACCGACCGAATAGGGGGGGAAGTTGTAATGCAGCAGGAAGTTCGATTTGAAGTTGCCGTGCAGCGCGTCGATGAACTGTTCGTCATCACCGGTGCCCAGAGTGGTTACCACCAGGCCCTGAGTCTCGCCACGGGTAAACAGCGCCGACCCGTGAGTCCGCGGCAGCAGCCCGGTTTCGCAGACGATCGGGCGGACCTGATCCAGCGCACGGCCGTCGATGCGGCGGCCGTTCTTGACCACATCGCCACGCAGCACGTTCGATTCCAGCTTCTTGATCGCGGAGCCGAGGTTCGCATCTTCAAGCTGTTCGTCGCTGAGCGTGGCCTTGATGGCCTCGACCGCGGCGGCGACGGCGGCTTGCCGCTCCAGCTTGTTGGTGATGGCGAAGGCGGCACGCATCTGATCTTCGCCGGCGGCTTTCACGGCAGCATAGAGATCGGCATAATTCGGCGGCGTAAAGTCGAAGGGTTCTTTCGCGGCGTCTTCGGCCAGGGCGATAATCAAGTCGATCACCGGCTGGATTTGTTCGTGCGCGAAGGTCACGGCGCCCAGCATCTCGGCTTCGGTCAGCTCATAGGCTTCCGATTCCACCATCATCACGGCATCCTTGGTGCCGGCGACGACCAGATCGAGGCGTTGTTCCGGGTTCAGGCGCAGCTGGTGCATGTCTTCGACAGTCGGGTTCAGCACGTATTCGCCATCGACGAAGCCGACGCGGCAGCCGCCGATCGGGCCCATGAAGGGCACGCCCGAGATGGTCAGCGCGGCCGAGGCGGCGATCATGGCGACGATATCGGGATCGTTGACCAGATCGTGGCTCAGCACGGTGCACATCACCAGCACTTCGTTCTTGAAGCCGGGAACGAAAAGCGGACGGCAGGGCCGGTCGATCAGACGGGCGGTCAGCGTTTCTTTTTCGGTCGGTCGGGCTTCGCGCTTGAAGAAGCCGCCCGGGATTTTACCGGCGGCATAGTATTTCTCTTGATAATGCACGGTCAGCGGGAAGAAGTCCTGACCGGGCTTTTGTTCCTTGGCAAAGGTCACGTTGGCCATCACGCTGGTCTCGCCGAGCGTCGCGATGACCGAGCCATCGGCCTGGCGCGCAACTTTGCCGGTTTCCAGAGTGAGGGTTTCCTCGCCCCACTGCATAGATTTCTTGGTTACATTAAACATCGTGTTTTCCTGTTAGGAAGCGCTCCCAGGCGTATCCCGGGTCTCCCGTTTGCGTGGCGGCCCCATTGCCGCCGCCCCCTATCCTCTTGCATGTGCCCAGGGGCTGAAGGCGTCACGTCTCAGATGGGGCGCGCATACAGGAGTTCTGGCGTTTTGGGAAGCAGGGAGTTTCCTGGCCCCGGGATCGTCATGGGGGTGTTACAGTGCTGTCAGCCGGGGTGGCTAAGGCCCGCGTCAACAGAACGTGACAGGGGCCAAAGATGCGCATTCCGGATTATCCCGCCGGTGAGGCGGGGCAATGGGCGGCGGTCGACCGGTATTTCAGCGACCCCTTGGCGTCGAGCGATCCCGCTTTGGAACAGACCCTGGCGGAAAACGCCCGCGCCGGTCTGTCAGATCGCGTCGACCTGGGCGAAGGCCCGGCGCTCGAGGTGCTGCCTTCGCTCGACGGGCTCTTCGATCTGGTTTTTATCGACGCGGACAAGCCGAACACCCCCGGTATCTGGAGCAGGCCTTGCGGCTGACCCGCCCGGGCAGCGTCATTGTCGGCGACAATCTGGTGCGTGGCGGCGCGGTGGCCGATCCGGGCAGTATGGATGCGAATGTGCAGGGTGTAGGCGCCCTTTTGCAGATGATTGCCGATCACCCCCGGCTGGACGCGACGGCGATCCAGAGCGGGGGAAGGAGGTGATGGCTTTGCCCTGGCAATCGTGGTTTAGCGCGGTCACCTTCATCCCCGCAGGATTTTGCCCAGCATATCGGTTTTCCAGTAATACTGATGGGCCAGCGCCAGGCTGACATGCGCGGTGATCAGCAGCCAGAACAATGGACGCAGCAGATCCGCATGCAGGGCCCTCGCCACTGCGCTGCCATCGTAATACGCCAGCGCTCCGGTCACCGGCATGGCGAAGAACAGCAGGTAGAACACCCACTGGCCGCTGCGCGCGAGGATCCGGTAAAACAGTGGCGCGCCCAGCGGTTCGGGTGGGACGCCCCGGATCAGCCGCAGCGCCAGCCGGATCGCAGCCAGTACCAAAATGGCGGCGCCCACTGCGATATGAACATGCGCCGGCGGGACGATCCCCAGATCAATCCCCTTGCCGCCCATGCCTTGCGGCAGCAGGAGGTTGAACAGGACCAGCACCACCATGGCCCAATGCAGGATCCGTTGCATAAGAGAAAAGCTCTGAGGTAGATCGCGCACGGCCCTCATCCTTCCAGTTCCGAAAATGCTGAGCCGGCGATACATCTATTGTCGGCCGGGCACATTGACCGAACGCAAATCCGCTGTGAATTTCCGGCGACATCCGGAAAAGGCGCAGAGAACCTGGCGCGCATGAAAAACGCCCGCTCCTTGGGGAGCGGGCGCTTTCAAGTCTTGAAAAGACCTCGGTCGGCTTAGCGACGCAGGCCGAGACGCGCGATCAGGGATTGATAGCGGGCTTCATCCTTGCCTTTGAGGTAATCCAGCAGCTTCCGGCGCTGGGCGACCATCTTCAGCAGGCCACGGCGGCCGTGGTTGTCTTTCTTGTGGGTCTTGAAGTGCTCGGTCAGCGTCGCGATGCGCGAGCTGAGGATTGCAACCTGAACCTCGGGCGACCCGGTGTCACCTTCCTTGGTTCCGTATTCCTTCATGACGCGGGCTTTTTCTTCCGGCGTAATCGACATCGGGGTCTCCTTTACAGAGCTAGAGTGGATGGCGCAGGCCGGGATGTCGTCCAGCACAGGCCCATGGAGAAAACCCGCGGCGATTCCGCCACGGGATGCGGGCGTATAGGCGGTTTTGCCCAGCTTGGCAAAGAAAAACCTCAGACTGTCCGGGAGGCCGGCGGCAGCCAGAGTTCGGGCTCCTTGGCATAGGCGATGTAAAGCGGGTGTTTCGGATGCCCCGCCTTGCTGAGCCCGAGGTGATGGAGCGGCCGGCCGGTGGCGCGCAAAAGCGTCTCGACCGCCGGGCCGCGATCCAGATGCGCGCCATGGGTTCCCCAGCCGCAGATCACCTGATCGGCCCAGCCGAGGCTATCCAGCAATGCGTCGTCATTGCCTGGCCCGATCGGATCGGAGGCGCGGCGCATTGCGCGCGGATCGGTCTCGCGCCAGGCGAAGATGTTGGTGACACGAAAGCCGCCGAATCCCAGCGCCCGGGCGCGGCGTTCGCAGCGTTCGACCGTGGGATCGTTCTGCACCTCGGTCGCGGTGGAGGGGTTCAGCATGATGAAGCTCACCCGCGCAGCTCCGGATTCCCAGACGCGGGTCAGGCTGTAGCGGTATCCCTCGCAATCGGAATAGACGGCGACAGAGGCCGTATCGTCCTTGGTATGGCTGCGGGTGATCATGGGTCCGTTTTAGCCTGGCCACCGATCGAGCGAAAGGCTCCGGCACAGGGGGCTCTGCCCCCGTCGCCCTGACGGGCGCCTCCCCCGCCGTATTTGCGCCGAGAAGAAGGGGCACAGTGCGTGCTCTTCTTCTCGTGTCAAATACGGCCGCCGGAGGCAGGCGCCCCGTAGGGGCGTTATTGGTTGAAGACCCGGCTCGGGTGCAGCTCACCCGCCTTGTAGATGCCGACAGCCACCGCCTTGCCATCGAAGGAGGCCCAGCATTCGTCGCCATATTCCACATCCGAAGGCAGTACGATGCCGGGGTTGCCGTTCCTGAGCTTGGCCGCACCTTCGGGGGTGCATTTCACCTCCGGCAGATCGGCGAGCCCCTTTTCGAGCGGGAGCAGGTATTGATCGAGGTCCGGCGTCTTCGCCATCTCGTCGATCTGCTCGATGCCCAGCCCGTCTTCGGCGTCGAAGGGGCCCGACCAGATCCGACGCAGCCGCACCACATGGCCATGGCAGCCGAGCACCGCGCCCAGATCGCGGGCGATGGAGCGGACATAGCCGCCCTTGCCGCAGGTCATCTCGAGCTCGACATGATCGGCGTTGGGCCGGTCGGTCATCACCAGTTCCTCGACCCAGAGCGGGCGCGCCTCGACCTCGAACTCCTCGCCGTCGCGGGCCAGTTTGTAGGCGCGTTGGCCGTCGATCTTCACGGCGGAGAATTTCGGCGGCACCTGCATGATGTCGCCGACGAACTGGCCGAGCGCCGCCTTGATCTGATCGTCGGATGGGCGCGCGTCGCTGGTCGCGATCACCTCGCCCTCGGCGTCGTCGGTATTGGTGGCCTGACCCAGTCGCACGGTAAAGCGATAGGCCTTCAACGCGTCGGTGATGAAGGGAACGGTCTTGGTCGCCTCTCCCAAGGCGACGGCAAGGACGCCGGTTGCCTCGGGATCGAGCGTGCCGGCGTGGCCGGCCTTTTTCGCATCGAGCGCCCAACGCACCTTGTTCACCACCGCGGTGGAGGTAAGGCCTGCGGGTTTGTCGACCACCAGCCAGCCGGAAATATCGCGCCCTTTGCGTTTGCGTGCCATGTCGTCCCCGATGTCATGCGAATGAGGCCGGGGGCCTAGCCGATGGCGGCGTGTCTGTCAATTTCGCAACCGCTGCAACGCCGGATTACTCGGCGGTCTCCACCACGCCGACGATGGGGCCGAGGGCAAAGCCCGGGTCGTCGCGATCGATCTGCGGCGCATAGAGCCGTGAGATATTCCCATCGAAATAGAGCGCCTGCGGCAGGTTCAGCTCGTCGCGGAAGAACCGGCCGAATTCATGAAAGGTCACCGCATTGCGCGACAGCGCGAAGACCGCGCGGGTCCCCTCGGCACTGGTTCCCACCCCGTTGCGGATATAGCGGGAGCTGCTGTCGGGCAGGAAGCGCGGGTGCAGCGCACCTTCGATCACCAGCATCGGCCCCGATTGGGTGGCATAGGTGCAACTGGGCTTTTCAGCGATATAGCGCAGGGTCTCGATCACATCGGCGCGGCCCGGGCGGATACAAAAGACGCCGTTCGGCAGCAGGCCGAAGTTGCCGGGCCCGGCATTGGGAACGACCTGTTTCAGCTCCTCGCCCCGCTCGACATAGAGGCCGACGGGAGAGCGATCCTGATGATACATGCCGGCATTCATCGCGAAGACCAGCCGCTCGCCCCGCGTCGCCAGCATCGCGTTGACCGCGCCGAACTGGCCCAGCCCCTGGCCCTGGTCGTCTTTCAGGAACAGGCGCAAGTCCTCCTGCGCGGGGTCAACCTCGCACAGGGTATAACGATTGCCTTCGAATTCGGTGTCGCGACACTCTACCGCTCCGGCGGGGGAGGCCAGGGTGAGGCCCAGCAGGATCAGAGCCGCGCGGATCACGTGTCCAGATCGCGGCGCACCGCGTCTTGCGACAGCATGCGGCGGGTTTCGTCCATCTGGTCGAAGGTCTCGTCAAGCTGGAAGCGCAGGTCAGGGGTGAACTTCAGCCCGGCCTTCTTGCCGATGATGCGCCGCAGTTCGCCCTTGTTGCGGGCCAGAAGCTTGACCACATCCTCCTGCCCCTTGCCGCCCAATGGCAGCACATAGGCAGTGGCGATCTTCAGGTCGGGGGAGATGCGCACCTCGCCCACGGTGACCGACATGCGGTTGAGGTCGGGGTCATGGATATCGCCACGCGCGAGCACCTCGGCCAGCGTGCGCCGGATCAGCTCGCTCACCCGCAGTTGGCGCTGCGAGGGGCCGGCCCCCTCATGGAATCTGTTCTTTGTCATTCTTCCGATCTAGGCGCTTGTCGGGGCTTTGCCAAGCGGTGCCTGAGGCGGTAGGAGTTTGCGGGACTGACAGCGAAAGGGCGCCGAGATGACAATGAAGCCGGGAATCGTGGTGACCGGGGCATCGGGCCGGATGGGGCAGATGCTGATCCGGACGGTGGCGGCAAGCGACAAGGCGCATCTGGTCGGCGCGGTTGAACGATCGGGGCATTCCTGGATCGGCCGCGATGTCGGCGAGGCGATGGGCGGCGCGCCGCTGGGCGTTACCGTGACCGACCAGCCGCTTGAGGCCTTCGCGCGTGCCCAGGCGGTGATCGATTTCACCGCGCCGGAGGCGACGCTGGAATTCGCGGCATTGGCGGCACAGGCGCGGGCGGTGCATGTGATCGGCACCACCGGCATGACGGACGCGCAGATCGCCAAGCTGGAGCCGGCGGCACGCCATGCGGTGATCATCCGGGCCGGCAACATGAGCCTTGGCGTCAACCTCTTGGTGCAATTGACCAAACGGGTGGCTGCGGCGCTGGATGAGGATTTCGACATCGAGGTGATCGAGGCGCATCACCGCAACAAGGTCGATGCGCCCTCGGGCACCGCGCTGATGCTGGGCGAGGCCGCGGCCGAGGGACGCGGCGTCAAACTGGCAGATGTGGCTGACCGGGGCCGCGACGGCATCACCGGCGCGCGCGAACGCGGCCACATCGGATTTTCCGCCATTCGCGGCGGCGATATCGTGGGCGAGCATGATGTGTTGTTCGCCGCTGATGGGGAGCGGATCATCCTGCGCCATGTCGCGACCGATCGGGCGATCTTTGCCCGCGGGGCGCTGAAGGCGGCGCTTTGGGGGCAGGATCAGGCGCCAGGCGAATACGATATGGTCGATGTGCTGGGGTTGTGACCCCGGCGGAACGTTTCGGGGCGATCCGGTCGCGAATCGCCCCGATCGTTCAGACCATGCGGATCACGTCTTTTTCGATCGCGAGCATGTATCCGCGCCGGGCGATGGTCTTAACCAGAAGTTCGCTGATCATCTGATTGCCCAGGGTGTCGCGTAGCCGCTTGATTCGGGTGGCGCCGGCGGCCTCTTCGCAATCGGCGGTATCGCGGCCCGAGATCATCGCTTCGATCTCAACGCCTGACAGAACCTCGTCATCGAGCCGCGCCTCGGCCAGAACCGCCAGGGTCTCCATCGCCGCGGCGGTCAGCTTGAACCCCATGTTGTTGAGATAGACGGTATTCTCCTCCCGGCTGATCAGCAGGGAATTGACCTGGATGCCCGCACGTTCGACCTGCGCCATGCGGCGGTTGAGGCCGGCCAGCAGCACCAGGAACACCAGGGCGGCCACCATCATCGCGGTGGCGAAGACCAGTAAAACGAAGATCACCATCCGATAGCTTGCCAGCGTGTCGGAAAAGGCGGTGCCGGACTGGGCGAGGATTTCCAGAAGCTTGATCTCGGCCTCTGTCGTCAGATCGGTTTCGACAAAAAGCTTTTCGACCTGTGCGTTGAAGGCATTGGCATCGGGCAGTGTCAGCAGCAGCAGCCCGCCGGCGGCTGCCAGAATCGCCACGATGGTCGCGATGCCCCAGGCGACCACGCGGCCCCCGGGAAAGCCGCGCCCGCGCGGCCGGCCAGATCGTTCAGAACCTGAGGAAGAAACGTCCGGCATTCGCCTTCCTCCCCTCAAGCCCGTCGGGGCCGAAGACCGACACCACGTTGAGCAGTGTCCAACCATTTTGTCTGAGCCGCGCCGAAACTTCCGCCCTGGCGGATTGTCGATCGCAGCTCTGCTGAAGCTGCATGACGCCGTAATGCAGCTTCAGCGGATTGTCCCGCTTGGCCTTGTAATCGGCGAAACACTCCGCCGCCGAGGCGGGAAGCGCAGCCAGAAGACCCAGCATGAGGACGAGGGAAAGGGTGATCTGTTTCATGGGGCCATCCTGCCGTGACTGCAGCGGTTATTCAATAACCACAGGGTCTTGGGGTCTTTGATATCAGATAACAAGGGGCTGTTATTGCCTGTCTTGCGGGGGGAAGGGCAGGGTCGGGGCATCCAAGACTTCGGCCACCCCGGTCGGAGGTCTCACGCAGAAAGGAGCCCCCTCATGCACCGCAAATTCATCGCTCTGGTTTCGGGTCTGGCCGTTGCTGTCGCCCTGACCGCCGCCAGCACCGCCCCCGCCCGCGCCGACAACGATGCCGCCAAGGTTCTGGCCGGGATCGCCGCGCTGGCGATCATTGGCGCCGCGATCGACAACAACAACCGTTCGACTGTGGTCGAACGCCAGGTGATCGTGCCGCCGCGCCCGGCCTATGGCTATGCGCGTCCGGTCTATGCGCCGCCGCGGACCGTCTATGTGCAACCGCAGCGCAATGTCTATGTGCAGCGCAATGTGGTCCGGCATGTCGACAAGAACGTCTATCGGCAGGTCAACAGGCATGTGAACAAACGCGTGGATGCGCGGGTCGACAAACATGTGAAGGTCTATCGCCAGCAGCCCGGTCGGCCGTTCCACGAGAATCGGCGCTGAACCTCGCTTTCCTCCTCTTGGCGCCACGGGGCGGCCCCATCGGGCCGCCCTTTTTGTCACATCTGACCCGTGGTTTCCCGGCGGGGGAGTTGCAACCGTCCCGGCAATGCCGTTTGATACGGCTATTCAGACTCGGACAGGACCCGCAGCGGCGTTTTGGCCCCGTATATTTCTCGGGAGAGCCCGCCGCTTGGTGCATTGGCGCCGCCGCCGTATTGAGGGCGACGACAGGGCCCTGCCCAATCAAACAGACATGAACGGGCGGGCGGAATGAAACCCAAGCTTTTGACGACTCTGAAAACCTATACCGTGCCGGAGTTCGGTGCCGATGTGTTGGCCGGTATCACCGTGGCGATGGTGGCCCTGCCGCTGAGCCTGGCGATCGCCATCGCTTCGGGGGCCGAGCCGGCGGCGGGGCTGATCACCGCCATCGTCGCGGGGTTCCTGATTTCGGCCTTCGGCGGCAGCCGGGTGCAGATCGGCGGGCCGACCGGTGCCTTTATCGTGGTGGTCTATGGGGTGATCGCTCAGCACGGCTATGACGGGCTGGTGCTGGCGACGCTGATGGCCGGGCTGATCCTGATCGTGGCCGGCTGGCTGCGGGCCGGCAGCCTGATCGCCTTCGTCCCTGAACCGGTGATCAACGGTTTTACCATCGGCATCGGGGTGATCATCGGCTTCGGCCAGATCTCGAACTTCTTCGGGTTGAGCCTGGTGCATGAGCCGGCCGATTTCATCGAGAAGATCCCGGCGCTCTGGGCTGCCCGGGATACGGTCAACTGGCAAAGCTTCGGCATCGGTCTTCTGACCATGGTGGCCATCGTGGCGCTGCGGCGGCTGTTCCCGCGATTCCCCGGGCTGATCGTGGCGGTGGGGATCGGGTCGGCGCTGGCGGCGCTTCTGGTGCTGCCGGTCGACACCATCTTTTCCCGCTTCGGCGCCTTGCCCGACCGGTTGCCGGTGCCGCATCTGCCTGCGATCAGCTATGCCCGGGTGATCGAACTGCTGCCCTCGGCGGCGGTGATCGCCTTCCTCGCGGGGGTCGAATCGCTGTTGTCGGCGATGGTGGCGGATCGGATGATCGGTGGCCATCACCGCCCCAATGCCGAGGTTCTGGCCCAAGGCATCGCCAATGTCGGGTCGTCTTTGTTCGGCGGGTTGCCGGCGACCGGGGCGATCGCGCGCACTGCCACCAACGTGCGCGCGGGTGGCAAGACCCCGGTGGCCGGCATCGTGCATGCCTTGACGATTCTGGTGGTGATGATGGTGGCGGCGCCGCTGGCCGGCTATCTGGCGATGCCGGCGCTGGCGGCGCTTTTGATGCTGACCGCCTGGAACATGACCGAGCCGCACAAGTGGCGCGACTACATGAAAGCGCGGCCTTCGGATCGGGTGCTGCTGTTGTTGACCCTGGTGCTGACCGTGGTGGCCGATCTGACCGTGGCCATTGGTGTCGGCGTCGCCGTCGGCCTGGCGCTGCGGCTCAGACGGCGCGAGGTGCCGCCGGCCGATTGGCACACGCCTGACCGCTGATCCCCCTTGCGTTGCCCCGTCCTGCGGGGCAGCAACGACACATGAGCACCCCTGATTATCATCTGGAGGAAGAGCTGCACGCGCAGGGCTTCCTCCGTGTTGCCGGCGTTGACGAGGTTGGTCGTGGCCCGATCGCCGGCCCGGTCACCGCCGCCGCCGTCATCCTGTCCCCCGGGGCTATCCCTGAGGGACTGAACGATTCCAAGCAATTGACAGCCCGCCGCCGCGAGGCGCTGGAACAGGCGCTGATTACGGCGGCCGAGGTCTCCATCGCCCATGCCAGTGTCGAGGAGATCGACGAGATCAACATCCTGCGCGCCAGCCATCTGGCGATGGAGCGCGCGGTGGCCGCGCTGGATCCGCCGCCCGATTTTCTGCTGATCGACGGCAACATGATTCCCCGCGGTCTGACAATTCCGGCGCGTGCCGTGGTGAAGGGTGACGCGACTTCAGTGTCGATCTCGGCAGCCTCGATCATGGCCAAGACCTGCCGTGATCGGCTGATGGTGGATTTGGCGCAACACTACCCCGGCTACGGCTGGGAGACCAACGCGGGCTACCCCTCCAAGAGCCACAAAAACGCGCTCCGAGATTTGGGGATAACCCCACATCATAGGCGTTCGTTCAAGCCTGTGCACAACATCTTGTATCAAGGCAAATCAGTAAGTAGCTGATTCAAAAAAGAAATTGACGAAGAATCACGATTGACTCATCTTTACTGCTAATATGCGAGCGCGAAAACGCGCCGTTCTATGAGGCAGTACAATGACAAGAACCAATGCAAAGGGGGCGCCCGCGCTCCCTCTCAATACCATATTGTCCGGCGATTGTATCGAGGTGATGAACTCCCTTCCCGAGGCGAGTGTCGACCTTATTTTCGCGGATCCCCCCTATAACCTGCAGCTCAAGGGCCAGTTGCATCGCCCGGATAACAGCCAGGTGGACGCGGTCGATGATCACTGGGATCAGTTCGATTCCTTCGCCGCCTATGACCAGTTCACCAAGGCCTGGCTCAAGGCGGCGCGGCGGCTGCTGAAACCCAATGGGGCGATCTGGGTGATCGGCTCCTATCATAACATCTTCAGGGTCGGCGCCTCGCTGCAGAACGAAGGCTATTGGATCCTCAACGATGTGGTCTGGCGCAAGTCGAACCCGATGCCGAACTTCCGTGGAAAACGGCTGACCAACGCGCATGAGACGATGATCTGGGCATCGAAATCCGAAGGCGCGAAATACACCTTCAACTACGAGGCGCTGAAGGCGCTGAACGAAGGCGTGCAGATGCGCTCGGACTGGGTGCTGCCGATCTGCACCGGTCATGAACGCCTGAAGGATGAAAACGGCGACAAGGCGCATCCGACCCAGAAGCCGGAATCGCTGCTGCATCGCGTTCTGGTCGGGTCCACCAACCCGGGCGACGTCGTGCTCGATCCGTTCTTTGGCACCGGCACCACCGGCGCGGTGGCCAAGATGCTGGGCCGTGACTTCATCGGTATCGAGCGCGAAGAGGCCTACCGCAAGGTGGCCGAAAAGCGCATCTCCCGCGTGCGGAAATTCGACCGCGAGGCGCTGCAGGTCAGCACCAGCAAGCGCGCCGAGCCGCGTGTTCCCTTCGGCCAGCTGGTCGAACGCGGCATGCTGCGCCCGGGCGAAGAGCTGTTTTCGATGAACAACCGCTACAAGGCCAAGGTGCGCGCCGACGGCACCCTGATCGGTGGCGAGGTCAAGGGCTCGATCCATCAGGTCGGTGCCGCGCTCGAGGGCGCGCCGTCGTGTAATGGCTGGACCTACTGGTGCTTCAAACGCGACGGCCAGACCGTTCCGATCGACGTGCTGCGCCAGCAGATCCGGTCCGAGATGCGGCAGAACTGATCCGGCATTTTCCGAATACCGCCAGTGTCCCGTGGCCAATCCCGGGACACTAACCTGTGCCCCGCCCTCGTGGCGGGGTCTTTTTGTTTTTGGGGGGCGGCGTGGCGTGTGGCGGGATGTTGCCGTGGTGCGCCTTCGGGGCCTCGCCCCCTGCCATTCTCCGCTTGGCCCGGCTAGGAATGGCCATCCGTTCTTTCCAGTCTCGAAGGGGGCGCAAAGAAGATGAGCGACAGCGAAGGCGGCCATCCCGATCGACAGGTGCGGCGCATGTCGGGCCTCGTCCCGCACGCCTCGTCCGCGGAGATGCCCGCGAAATACACGCAGGCGGTGCTCCGGCGTCACAAGCGCGAAGGCATGGAACTCGCGGTGCGTGCGCGTTGGCTCGCTCTCGCGGTGATCGCCGTCTTCATGGTCTTTGTGATCCCGCATTGGCAGGTCCTGTTCTATCACGGCATCCTCGCGCTTCTGGCGCTGAACGGTTGGCTGATCCGGCGGGTCGGTCGTGTCGGTCAGTCCCGGGCCGAGCTGACGCTGATCTTCGCCGATCTGGCGATCCTGACCCTGGGCATCGTGCTGCCCAATCCGCTGGCCGACGACAGCCTGCCGCTGGCGATGCATTATCGCTACGGCAATTTCATCTATTTCTTCGTGCTTCTGGCGGCGGGGACGCTGGCATTCTCCTGGCGCACGGTGATCGCGATCGGCACATGGACCGCCGCGATGTGGATCCTCGCGATGACGGCGGTCTGGTGGCTGGCGCCGATATATCCCGACCTGACGCTGGCGGTCCAACGCGCCTTTGCCGGGGCCTCCCCCGACCTGGTCGCGGCGCTCGATCCGAACTCGATCGAGATGCGGATCAGGATACAGGAGGTCGTGGTCTTCCTGATTGTTGCGGTGACGCTGGCATTTTCATCCCGCCGGTTCGATCAGCTACTGGTGGAAAATGCCGCATTGGAACGCGCCCGGGCGAATCTCTCGCGGTATTTTTCGCCTAATGTGGTCGAAGATCTGTCCCGGAACGATGAGCCCCTGTAGAAGGTGCGCCGGCAGGACGTCGCGGTGCTCTTCATCGACATCGTCAATTTCACCGGCTTTTCGGCAGAGCGTGACCCCTATGAGGTGATCGAGGTCCTGCGTCAGTTTCATACCCGGATGGAGGCCGAAGTGTTTCGCCATGGCGGTACGCTCGATAAATATCTGGGCGACGGCCTGATGGCGACCTTCGGCACGCCGATGATTACCGGCCGGGATGCCTCCAATGCGCTCGACTGTGCGCGTGGGATGATCTCGGTGATAGATCGATGGAACCTCGAACGCAGCCGGATGCACGGGCCGGAAATCCGCGCTGGTATCGGGGTACATTACGGGGCCGCCGTGCTGGGCGATATCGGCAACGATCGGCTGGAATTCGCGGTGATCGGCTCCGCCGTCAATATCGCCAGCCGGCTTGAGGCGCTGACCCGTCCGCTTTCCGCCCGGCTGGCGATCAGCGACCGGCTGCGCGCGCGGGTGCTGGAGGAAACCGGGGGCAGCGCCGCGGCCCCGGGGGGCGCGCTCGATGGCCTGGTCCGGCTGGAGGATCAGGTCGTGCGCGGTCTTGAGGACAAGATGACGCTCTGGGCGCTCCATTAGGGGGGCTCTGCCCCCCGGCCTGCGGCCGCCCCCCGCCGTATTTGGAACGAGAAGAAGTGGCGCGCGCTGCGTTTTCTCTTCGTCGCAAATACGGCCGCCGGAGGCTCCCTCATATGCCCTTCGCGGGGGGGAGGGAGGTGTCTAGAGGCTGCCGCGGGGCATCGGGTTCGTCGCCTTGGTATAAGGCGCCCAGTCGGTGATCTCGGGGTAGTGGGTCTTGCGCCAGGCGCGCACGCGCGGGTTCATCGTCCGGCGCCAGAGCGGCGGGATCATCGCTGCCATGGTCATGATCGGATAGCCATAGGGCAGTTGCGGCGCCTCTTCTTCGGTATAGTTCTGTAGAAGGGGGAAGCGCCGGTCGGGTTTGTAGTGGTGATCGGAATGGCGTTGCAGGTTGATCAGCAGCCAGTTGGTGGCCCGATGCGCCGCGTTCCAGGAATGCCGCGGCAGCACGTGTTCGTATTTGCCGTCTCCCAGATATTTGCGCGTCAACCCATAGTGTTCGACGTAATTGACCAGCTCCAATTGCCAGATCGCGACGCCTGCCTGCAGCAGGAACAGGCCCAGCCCGGCCCAACCGCCCAGGCCCGCGGCGAGTGTGATCATCACAAGCTGCAGCGCCCAATAGCGCCAGAAGGGGTTGCGTCGGTCGCTCCAGCGCAGGTCCTTGCGGGCGAGCTTGAGCTTTTCGGCGTGGAAGGCCGATAGCCAGACCTGCCGCAGCACCCGGGGATAAAAGCGATGGAAACCCTCGTTATAGCGCGCGGTGACCGCGTCGCGTGGGGTGCCGACATAGGAATGGTGCACCAGCAGGTGTTCCGAACGGAAATGGGAATAAAGCACCATCGACAGCAGCAGATCGCCAAGGAAGCGTTCGAACCGGTCCTTCTGGTGCATCAGCTCGTGGCTGTAATTGATGCCAACCGTCCCGGTGATCACCCCCATGCCGAAGAAGAGGGCGATCTTTTCCAGCAACGAGAGGTGATCACTGTGAGTGACGTAGAAGATCAGCCCGAAGAGGGTGATGAATTGCAGCGGCACCCAGGCGGTGGTCAGCATCCGGTACCAGAACAGATCCTCGGCCGGGGTATCGGGGTCGGCGTTTTCCAGGTTCAGCCCAGTCGCCGCGTCAATGGCGGAAAAAAGATGCCAGGTGATCAGGGGCGGCAGCAGCACGGTCCAGCCGCCGACGATGCCGCCCAGCCAGATGGTCGGGATCAGCAGGAGCGTGGCCCAGAAGGGCGCGGCGCTTTGCCAGCGGGCGATTACGTCGCGAGGGATCATCCGGCACCTCCTGCCGCCTGTGCAAAATCGCCGATAAGTCTAGCCGATCAACGGCAAAAGGCCATGGGTCACTCTGCCCCGCCGCGCCAGAGGTCATAAGCCTTGCGCATCACTGTCGGCAGGTCGGAGGGGCGGAAGTCGTGGCGCTTGACGATCAGCAACCCCTCGGGGGCGGGGCCATCGGGCAGCGGTGCGGTTTTAAGTGTCAGGATCAGGTGAAAATGGGTGAAGGTATGGCGCACCTCGCCCGGCAGGACCTGCCAGTCGGCAGGGAAGGGCGGGCAGTCCGCTGCCGGGCTTTCGGCCCAGGGCGAGCCTGGCCAGCCCAGCATGCCGCCCAGAAGGCCGCTGTCGGGGCGACGTTCCAGCAACAGCGCGCCATCGGCGCGTTGGGCGAGATAGGCGACGCCCCGGCGCACCGGCTTGGCCTTCTTCGGCTGTTTCTTCGGCAGCTCCGGCGCAGTGCCGGCGGCGCGGGCCCGGCAGGGATCGCGCCAGGGGCAGATGCCGCAGGCCGGTGATTTCGGCGAACAGATCGTCGCGCCCAGATCCATCACCGCTTGGGCATAATCGCCGGGACGGTCCTGCGGTGTCAGCTCGGCGGCGCGCGCCTTCAGTTCGGGCTTGGCGTCGGGCAGGGGCGTGTGGATGTCGAACATCCGCGCCATCACCCGTTCGACGTTGCCGTCCATCACCACCTCGGGCGCATCAAAGGCGATGGCCGAGATCGCGGCGGCGGTATAGGGGCCGATCCCGGGCAGGGAGAGGAGTGCGTCGTGATCCAGGGGGAAGACCCCGCCATGATCGGCGCTGACCGCACGGGCGCATTTCAGCAGGTTGCGGGCGCGAGCGTAATATCCAAGCCCCGCCCATTCGCCCATGACATCTGCATCCTCGGCCGCCGCCAGCGCCTGAACCGTCGGCCAGCGGCTGGTGAAGCGGTGGAAGTAATCGCGTACCGCGGCCACCGTGGTCTGTTGCAGCATCACTTCGGACAGCCAGACCCGATAGGGATCGGGCACCATTCCGGCCTGGCGATCGGCGGGGGCGACGCGCCAGGGCAGATCGCGGGCGTGGTGGTCGTACCACTCCAGCAACTGGGTGGAGAGGGCGGGCTCGGGGGCGGTGTCACGCAATCTTTATTGCTTTCTCTGGCCGGTTTCGCTGGCGCTTGGGCAGGTGGACCCTAGAATAGTGGGGAACCGAATGGAATCCATCAATGGCGCAGCGACGATCTTCGACAACACGCGGTTTCAAACGAACCGATACATTGCTGAACGATCAGATCCGCCGCGCCGGTGAAAGCCGTGGCTTTGCGGTGACCCGCGTGCTGACTCATTGGGCCGAGATCGCCGGGCCCGAGATCGCCAGTATCGCGCGCCCGGTCAATATCGGCTATGGCCGCCAAGGCTTTGGCGCGACGCTGACCATCCTGACCACGGGCGCCCAGGCGCCGATGCTCGAGATGCAGAAGGAAAAGCTGCGCGAGCGGGTGAATGCGGTCTATGGCTATAACGCGATCAGCCGGGTCCGTATCACCCAGACCGCGCCGACCGGGTTCGCCGAGGGCCACGCCCGGTTCGAACCGATGCCGCCGAAGCAGGCGCCACAGCCCTCTCCCGAGGTGGAAAAAGAGGTCTCCCGCACCGCCGAAGGCGTCGGCGACGCCGATTTGCGCGCGGCCCTTGAACGTCTGGGCCGCAACGTTCTATCCAAACGCAGTCACTGAGAAAGGGGTACATATGACCCGACTGGTTCCCGCGCTTTCCGCGGCCGCCCTGTTGATGGCCGGCGCTTTCGTTTTCTCCGATCAGCCGGGCCGCGCGCCGGCCTCCTGGTTGGTCGGCAGCGCCCAGGCAGCGGATGACGCCGCCGAGATCGACACCTCGACCATTCAGGATATGGTGCTGGGTGCCGAAGACGCGCCGGTGACCATCGTCGAATATGCCTCGTTCACCTGCCCGCATTGCGCGACCTTCGATCAGGGGCCGTTCAAGAAGCTGAAGGCCGACTATATCGACACCGGCAAGGTCAAGCTGATCTATCGCGAGGTCTATTTCGATCGTTACGGGCTGTGGGCGTCGATGATCGCGCGTTGTTCGGGCGATACCACCAAGTTCTTCGGGATCACCGATCTGATCTTCAAGGGACAGAACGATTGGGTGCGCGCCGGTGGCCCGTCCGAGATCGTCGACGCGCTGCGCAAGATCGGCCGTCTGGCCGGGATCGAGAACGATCAGCTCGAGGCCTGCCTGCAGGATAACGTCAAGGCGCAGACACTGGTGAGCTGGTATCAGGAACACGCCAAGGAAGACGGCATCGACGCGACGCCGACCTTCATCATCAACGGTAAGAAGGTTCCGAACCAGGCCTGGGACGACTTCAAGGCGGTGATCGACGCGGAGCTGGCCAAGCAATGACCTCCCCGCTCGAAGGCCTGAAAGTCGTCGAACTGGCGCGTATCCTGGCCGGCCCCTGGGCCGGTCAGACCCTGTCCGACCTGGGCGCCGAGGTGATCAAGGTCGAGGCGCCGCGCGGTGACGATACCCGCGCCTGGGGCCCGCCCTTCGTCGAGTGCGAAGGCGAGACCTCGGCCGCCTATTTCCATTGCGCCAACCGCGGCAAGGCCTCGGTCATCGCCGATTTCGCCACGCCCGAGGGGCAGGAAAAGGTGCGTGATCTGGTGCGCGACGCCGATATCCTGATCGAGAACTTCAAGCTCGGTGGCTTGAAGAAATACGGGCTGGACTATGACAGCCTGAAAGAGGTCAATCCGCGGCTGATCTATTGCTCGATCACCGGCTTCGGCCAGACCGGGCCCTATGCGCATCGCGCCGGCTATGACTTCATCATTCAAGGTATGTCCGGGCTGATGTCGATCACCGGCGAGCCGGGCGGCCAGCCGCAGAAGGCGGGTGTGGCGATCACCGATATCTATACCGGCATCTATTCGGTGACCGGTATCCTCGCTGCACTTTATCAGCGCGAACGCACCGGAAAGGGCCAGCATATCGACATGGCGCTGTTGGATGTGGCGGTTTCAGTCACCGCCAACCAGGCGATGAATTATCTGACCACCGGGGTGTCGCCGGGGATGATGGGCAACGCGCATATGAACCTGGCGCCCTATCAGGTGTTCGACTGCGCCGACGGCCATATCATCATCGCCACCGGCAACGATCCGCAATATCAGCGGCTGTGCCGTATCCTTGGCCTCGAAGAGATGGCCGAGGCGCCGGAGTTCCTGCACAACAAGGATCGTCTGGCCAATCGTGCCGATCTGATCGCCCGGCTGACGGCGGCGACGTCGCAGCGGGGTAAGGCCGATCTTCTGGCCGCCTGCGAGGCACAAGGCGTGCCTGCCGGGCCGATCAACAACATGGCCGAGGTGATGGCCGACCCGCAGGTTGTGGCTCGTGGCATGCAGATCGAACTGGACGGGGTGCCGGGTGTGCGCTCGCCCTTCGTCTTCTCGGATGCCGAGCTGAACCTCAGCCATGCAGCGCCGAAACTGGGGCAGGACGACCTCAAGTAAGCGATCAATGGCGGCGGGTCACTCCGCCGCCAGATGCCGTTCGCCGCGGGCCTGGGCCAGGGCGATCTGCTTTTGCCGCTCGCGGAACCGGGCCTTGTCCTCTTCCGAGGTCTCGTTGATGCAGTGATGGCAGGAGACCCCGGCCTCGTATTCCGGGCGCGCCTTGTCTTCCTCGAGGATCGGACGGCGGCAGCCATGGCAGAGGTCATAAGGCCCCTCTTTCAGCCCGTGCCCCACCGACACCCGGTTGTCGAAGACAAAGCATTCGCCCTGCCAGGTGCTGTTTTCCGCCGGCATTTCCTCAAGATAGCGCAGGATGCCGCCCTTGAGGTGATAGACGTCCTCGACCCCCTGGCCGAGCAGGAAGTTGGTGGATTTCTCGCAACGAATGCCGCCGGTGCAGAACATCGCGATCCGCTTGTTGTGGAACCGGTCCTTGTTGGCCTCCCACCAGGCGGGGAAATCGCGGAAGCTTTCGGTATGAGGATCCACCGCACCCTCGAAGGTGCCGATGGCGACCTCGTAATCGTTGCGGGTGTCGATCACCGCCACGTCGGGGCTGCGGATCAGGTCGTTCCACTCCTCCGGCTCGACATAATGGCCGACGCGGGCCTTCGGGTCGACATCCGGTTGGCCCATGGTGACGATTTCCTTCTTCAGCCGCACTTTCATGCGGGCGAAGGGGGGATGATCACTGGCCGCCTCTTTCCACTCCAGATCGGCGCAGCCGGGCAGGGCGCGGATATGCGCCAGTACCGCGTCGATGCCGGTGCGCGGGCCGGCGATGGTGCCGTTGATCCCCTCGTGGGCCAGAAGTAGCGTACCCTTGACCTGTTCCGCAAGGCAGAGGTCAAGAAGCGCCGGCCGCAGGATTGCGGGATCGGCAAAGCGGGTGAAGTGATACAGTGCGGCGATCGTATACATGGATGCGGATTTACGCCTTCATCCCCCGTCCGGCAAGGGCGGAGCGCTTGTGTCACCGTGCAGGATTGACGCGGGGGCATCGGCTTTCTACCCATTTGATAGGTATAAGGAGGCCGCCATGACCCATGCCATGATCGTGATCGACGTTCAGAACGATTTCTGCCCGGGAGGGGCGCTTGCCGTCGAGCAGGGGGACCGGATCGTTCAGCCGATCAACGAGGCGATGGGAGACTTCGACGCGGTGATCTTGACGCAGGACTGGCACCCGGCGGATCATTCCTCCTTTGCCGGTAATCACCCCGGCAAGGCGCCGATGGAGATGATCGAGCTGCCCTATGGGCCGCAGGTGCTCTGGCCGGATCATTGCGTGATCGGCAGCAAGGGGGCGGATTTCCATCCGGAGCTCGATACCAGCCGGGCCGATCTGATCCTGCGCAAGGGGTTCCGCCCGGCGATCGACAGCTATTCCGCGTTTTTCGAAAACGATCGCCGGACCGCCACCGGATTGGAAGGATATCTGCGCACGCGTGGTATCGAGAAATTGACGCTGGTCGGTCTGGCGACGGATTTCTGTGTCAATTACTCGGCTGTCGATGCGGCAAAGCTCGGGTTCGATGTCACGGTCCGGCTGGAGATGTGCCGGGGCATTGATGTCGGCGGCTCGCTCGATGCGGCGCTGGCGGGAATGCGCACTGCTGGCGTAACGCTTGGGTGATATCCGCGCGCTTGCACGACGATGACGCTGAATAATGATTTTGATTGTAAATTGTTAAGACCCGGCAGTGTAATTTGACCGGGGGCAAATCTGACACGGTCGGGGAGTCCGTCGATGCACCAGGCAGCGCCACCGGTCGGCGATCCATTGGCCGATTTCGAGTACCGGAACAATCAGGCCGGGTTGCTTGTCCGATATGCACGCGGGCGGGTGGCAAGTTTCGGTCGCCGCCAGATCATGACCGTTTCCGGCGGGCTGATTTTGTGGATGATGAACGGGCCGCTGTCGGGCGCGGTCGCCATGCTGATCGCGATCCTCGGCGAGGCTGTCGATTGTTATTATCTGCGGGGGATCGAGGCGCGATTGCTACGGGGGCAGCCGTTGGCGCGGGTGCAGCGGATCAGCACCCTGACCGCCGGGTTTCAGGCGCTGACCATCTCGATCTGCATCGCGCTTTCCTGGTTCGGCAGCCGGACCTCTGAATCGCCGCTTTTCGCTGTAGCCTTTCTGGCCGGAGCCGCAATCAACGGCGGGGTGGTGCTGCCGTATCATCGCGGTGCGGGGACTGTCCGTTTGGCGATCTTCGGCATCTTGCCGGTGATTCTGTTCGGGGTGTCCTATCTGAGGGACGGGCTTTCGGGCACACGTCTGGTCATGGATGCGGCCGGCACGATGTTGCTGGGCTTTATGATATATAGCTTCCTGGATTTCGCTGTCGCGGGGTTTCGGCGGCATCTGCGGGATACGCGCGAACTGGTCGAAAAAGGGGGGGAGCTGAAGGCGCTGAACCGCAGGCTTGCCGCCCAGCAGAAAGAGGCGCATCGCTTGGCGCTGGTGGCGCGTCATGCCAATGACAGCGTGCTTTTGTTGAACCGGAGAGGTCAGATTCTCTGGGTGAACGAGGCGTTCACCCGCACCACAGGATATACTGCGGAGGAGGCGATCGGGCGGATGCCCGGGGCGCTGCTGAACGGACCGGAGACCGATCTGGCGACGGTGGACAGGCTGCACGAGGCCTTGGCCCAGGGCATCCCCTTCCGCTGCGAGGTTCAGAACCGCACCAAATCCGGAGAAACCCTCTGGATCGAGACCAATCAGGTGCCGGTGATCGACGAACATGGCGAGGTCGAGATGATCGTCGCGGTGGAGCGCGATGTGACCAGGGCCAAGCAACACGAACAGGATATGATCGTCGCCCGTCATGCCGCCGAAGAGGGCGCGCGCGCCAAGGCCGAATTCCTGGCCACCATGAGCCATGAAATCAGGACGCCGATGAACGGGGTGATCGGCATGGCCGATCTGCTGGCGGAAAGCGGCCTGACCGAGGATCAGCGGGTTTATACCGACACCATTCGCAGTTCGGCCCAGGCGCTGCTGACGATCATCAACGATGTGCTTGATCTATCGCGGCTTGATGCGCGCAAGATGACGCTGGCGCCGGAGGATTTCGACCTGAAGACCTGCGTGCTGGAGCCGACGCGCCTGCTCAGGCCTCAGGCCCGTGGCAAGGGGTTGGCCCTCAAGCTGGAATTCGAGGGCGACGGCCCGTCCTATCTGCATGGAGACGACAGCCGGTTGCGCCAGATTTTGATCAATCTGCTCGGCAATGCCATCAAGTTCACCCACGCCGGCGGCGTGACGGTGCGCGTGCGCAATCGCCAGGCGGCGAAGGGCGGTGCCAATCTGGTCATCGAGGTGGAAGACACCGGCATCGGCATTCCGGAAGACAAGCTCGAGCATATTTTCGAACGTTTCGCCCAGGCCGATGCCTCGACCACGCGGGAGTTCGGTGGCACTGGCCTGGGGCTGACCATCTCGCGGATGCTGATCGAAGCCATGGGCGGGACCATCAAGGTCCGCTCCGTCCCCGGACAGGGGGCCTGTTTCACCGTTGCCCTGCATCTGCCCGAGGCGCAGGAGCCGCCCAGGGACGACACCTGCATCGCCGATTTCTCGGATGCGGAACTGCGCCGGATTTTGAAAGGCAAACATATCCTGACCGCCGAAGATGCCGAGGTGAACCGCACGCTGATCCGCAAGTTCCTCTCTGGTTTCGAGGTCGATCTGGAGTTCGCACATGATGGTCGCGAAGCCGTCGACAAGGCGCTGGCGCAGCGGCCTGATCTGATGCTGATGGACATGTCGATGCCGGAACTGAGCGGTATCGAGGCCACCCGCCTCATTCGCGCCGAGGCCGATCACCAGCCGGTCATCATCGCCCTGACCGCCAATGCCTTTGACAGCGATCGCGCCGCCTGTCTCGACGCGGGGATGGACGGGTTCCTCAGCAAGCCGGTCCGGCGATCCGATCTTCTGGCCGTCATGGCGCAGCAACTCTCTGTCGTGCGGGGGGAGGCCGTCGGATAAGGCCGCCCCGATGATCGACGACAGGGGGATTTCCCCTGTTTCTGCTTGGCCCCGGGGGTTTTCGTGACGTATCACCCTCGGGCAGCAAGAAAAGAGGCCCGCCGTGGTGGATATCGCAACCCGAGTCTATAATCATAAGTGGAAGATCGACCCGATCGTCCGCTCGCTGATCGACACCGATTTCTACAAGCTGTTGATGTGTCAGTCGGTGTTCCGCAACCGACCCAAGACACAGGTGACCTTTTCGCTGATCAACCGGACCGACAAGGTGCCGTTGGCCAAGCTGATCGACGAGGGAGAGCTGCGCGAACAGCTTGATCATATCCGCTCGCTCAGCCTCAGCCGGGGGGAAAGCACCTGGCTCAGGGGCAATACCTTCTATGGCAAGCGTCAGATGTTCCGCCCCGATTTCATGGAGTGGTTCGAAAAACTGCGGCTGCCGCCCTATTATCTGGAACGCCGCGGTGATCAGTATGAGCTGACCTTCGAAGGCGACTGGCCTGAGGTGATGCTGTGGGAAATCCCCGCGCTTGCCGTGCTGATGGAGCTGCGCAGCCGGGCCGTGCTGAACGATCTGGGCCGGTTCGAGCTCAAGGTGCTCTATGCCCGGGCGATGACCCGGCTGTGGGAAAAGATCGAACGGCTGCGGGAGCTCTCGCCGCTGGGCATCGCCGATTTCGGCACCCGCCGCCGGCATTCCTTCCTGTGGCAGGACTGGTGCGTGCAGGCGATGATCGAAGGGCTGGGGCCGAAATTCACCGGCACCTCGAACTGCCTGATCGCCAAGGAACGCGACCTCGAGGCGATCGGCACCAATGCGCATGAGCTTCCGATGGTCTATTCCGCCCTGGCCGAAACGGATGCGGAACTGGCCCAGTCGCCCTATAAGGTGCTGGAGGACTGGCAGGAGGAGCACGAGGGCAACCTGCGGATCATCCTGCCCGATACCTATGGCACCAAGGGCTTTTTGGAAAACGCACCGTATTGGCTGGCCGGCTGGACCGGCATCCGTATCGACAGCGGCGATCCGGCGGCGGGCGCCGAGGTGGCGATCGACTGGTGGAAGGCCCGGGGCGAGGATCCGACGAAAAAGCTGGTGATCTTCTCCGACGGGCTCGATGTCGACAAGATTGTCGAATTGCACAGTCAGTTCGCCGGCCGGGTCAAGGTCAGCTTTGGCTGGGGCACGCTGCTGACCAATGATTTCCGTGGTCTTGTGCCGAATGATGCGCTGGCCCCTTTCAGCCTGGTCTGCAAGGCGGTCAGTGCCAACGGCAGCCCGACGGTGAAACTGTCGGACAACCCGGAAAAGGCGATGGGCCCGGCGGCAGAGATCGAACGCTACAAGCGTGTGTTCGGGGTGGGCGAACAGAAGCGGATCAAGGTGGTGGTGTAAGCCGCCATCGCACCGGATTGCAAAACGGCCGCCCATGATGGGGCGGCCGTTCGCGTTTCAGCGCCTCAGCCGTGATAGGCGGCGACGGTCTTCAGTTGCGAGAAGCCGTAAAGCGCCTCAAAGCCCTTCTCTCGGCCATGGCCGGATTTTCCGACCCCTCCGAAGGGCAGCTCGACCCCACCGGCGGCGCCGTAGTTGTTGATGAAGACCTGACCGGCGTGCAGCTTCTTGGCCAGCCGCATCTGCCGCGATCCGTCGCGGCTCCAGATGCTGGCGACCAGCCCATAATCGGTGCTGTTGGCGATCTTCACCGCTTCCTCTTCGGTGTCGAAGGGGATCAGCACCTGCACCGGGCCGAAGATCTCGTCCCGCGCCAGTGCGTGATCGCCCGGCACATCGGCAAAGAGCGTCGGGCAAAGATAGGCGCCCTCGGCCGGGGCATGGCCCACCACCTCGCCCTGGGCGGCCACGGTTAGATCGGCCCCCTTGGCGAGAAAGCCCGACACGATCTCTTTCTGGCGGGCGGAGATCAGCGGCCCCATCCGCAGGTCTTCCATCGCAGGGCCGACGGTGATGGCGCCATAGGCCTCGGCCATCCGGCGCTTGACCTCGTCATAAACGCCGCGCTGCACCAGGACGCGGGAGGAGGCGGAGCAGGTCTGCCCGGCGTTCTGACAGCCGGCATTGACCAGGAAGGGCAGCGCCGCGTCCAGATCGGCGTCGTCGAACACCAGCTGCGGCGACTTGCCGCCCAGCTCCAGCGTCACCGGGATCACGTTCTTGGCGGCCGCCGTCTGCACCAGGATGCCGGTCGGCACCGATCCGGTGAAACTGATGTGATGGATACCCGGATGCGCGGTCAGCGCCGCGCCCGCCTCGGCGCCGATCCCCGGCACCACGTTCAGCGCACCGGCGGGCAGCCCCGCTTCCATCGCGATATGGGCAAAGGCCAGCGCCGTCAGGCAGGCCTCTTCCGCCGGCTTCAGCACCGCGGCATTGCCCATGGTCAGCGCCGCGCCGACCGACCGGCCGATGATCTGCATCGGATAGTTCCAGGGTACGATATGTCCCGTCACCCCATGCGGCTCGCGCAGGGTATAGACGGTATAACCCTCCATGAAGGGGATGGTCTGGCCATGCACCTTGTCGGCGGCGCCGCCGTAGAATTCGCAATAGCGTGCCAGCGCGATGGCATCGGCGCGGGCCTGGCTCAGCGGCTTGCCCACATCCATCGCCTCCAGCACCGCCAGGCGCTCGACATTCTCCAGCACCAGCTGACCGATGCGGGTGATGATCCGGCCACGCTCCAGCGCGGTCATCCGGCCCCAGTCTCCCTCCAGCGCGGCCTCAGCCGCCTGCACCGCCGCGTCGATATCGGCGGCGCCGCCACGGGCGATCTGGCAGATTGCACTGCCGTCCGACGGGTTGACCAGCGGCAGGGTCTCGCCGCTTTGCGCCGGCACCCATTTGCCGCCGATCAGGCAGAGGGTGGGATCGAACCAGATGGGGTTGGTCTCGCTCATGAAAGGCTCCTGACGTCTCGGGGCGGTATCCTGCCCCTTCTTCTCGTTCCAAATACGGCCGCCGGAGGCATCGGCGCAGCCGATCTGCCCGACAGGCCACCGGCGCCCCGATCCGCCCTGTTCAGCCCAGTGCAGGCAGGGTCGGCGCGGCGGCGATCAGGGTTTGGGTATAGGGGTGGCGCGGTGAAGTGAAGACCTGTTCGGTCTCGCCTTCCTCGACGATCTCGCCCGATTGCATCACCAAAACGCGATCGGTCACCGTGCGCACCACGCTCAGGTCGTGGCTGATGAAGAGATAGCTCAGCTGATAGGCGGCGCAGAGCTCCACCAGCAGATCGAGGATCTGCGCGCGCACCGAGACATCGAGCGCGCTTACCGCCTCGTCGAAGAGGATCAGCTCGGGTCGGATGATCAGGGCGCGGGCGATGGCGATCCGCTGCCGCTGCCCGCCCGAGAACTCGTGGATGTATTTCTTCGCGTCCGTGGCCTTCAGCCCCACCGCCTCCAGCGCCTCGGCGATCGCCCTGTCGCGGGTGGCCCCGGTCGGCGGCGTGTCGAGCAGATGGAAGGGTTCGGTCACCAGCCGGTCGACCCGGTGGCGCGGGTTGAAGCTGCCGAAGGGGTCCTGGAACACCACCTGCATCCGGCGTCGCACATCGGGATCCGGTTTGTGCCCGGACCAGACCGGTTTGCCATCTAGCAGGATTTCGCCGCCCTGCAATGGCTCCAGCCCCAGAAGCGCCCGGGTCAGGGTCGATTTCCCGCAACCGGATTCGCCCACCAGCCCCAGCCGCTCGCCACGGTTCAGGGTGAAGCTCACCCCCTTGACCGCGCGGTGATAGCCGGGATCGCGGAACAGGTGCTTGCGCGGCAGGCGGTAGTCGCGCACCGCCCCCTTCACTTGCAGCAGCGGCTCCGGCGCCGGCGGCTCGGGCAATGTCACCTGATGGCCCGAGGCTTCGAACAGCATCTTGGTATAGGGATGCGTCATGTTGCGAAACAGCTCGCGCGTCGGGCCTTGCTCGACCAGCTCGCCGTGGCGCATCACCACGATGCGGTCGGCCATGTCCGATACCACCGCCAGGTCGTGGGTGATCATCAGCAGCCCCATGCCGAAATCGGCGACCAGGCTTTGCAGCAGATCGAGGATCTGCGCCTGCGTCGTCACATCCAGCGCCGTGGTCGGCTCGTCCGCGATTAGAAGCTTCGGGCGCAGGGCGATGGCCATGGCGATGACGACGCGTTGGCGTTGCCCGCCTGACAGCTCGTGCGGGAATCGCGACAGCGGAAAGCGGTCCTCGGGCAGGCCGACGCGGTCCAGCATCTCACGCGCGCGGGCGCGGGCCTGATCCTTCGGCATCGCCTTGTGGATCAGGATGGTTTCCATCACCTGATCGCCGATGGTCTTGACCGGGTTCAGCGCCGTCATCGGCTCCTGGAACACCATGCCGATCTCGCGGCCGCGCAGGCTGCACATCTGCGCCTCGTTCCGCGCCAGCAGGTCCTGGCCTTCCAGCAGGATCTTGCCCTGTGTCTCGGCCCGGTCGGGCAACAGCCCGATGACCCCCAGTGCGGTCATCGACTTGCCCGATCCGCTTTCGCCGGTGACGGCGACGATCTCGCCCGGGGCGACGGAAAAGCTCACGTCTTTGAGGATCGGCAGGCCGCCGATTTGCAGGGACAGGTTCTGGATATCAAGAAGGCTCATGATCGGCGCACCCGCAGTCGGGGGTCGAGCAGGTCGCGCAACCCGTCGCCCAGAAGGTTCAGCCCCAGCACCGTCAGCACGATGGCAAGGCCGGGGATCAGCGCCATATGCGGCGCCAGGCTGACCATGGTCTGGGCATCGGCCAGCATTCTGCCCCAGCTTGGCACCGGCGGTTGTGCGCCGAGCCCGACATAGGACAGCCCCGCCTCGGCCAGGATGCCGAGCGAGAACTGGATGGTGCCCTGCACGATCAGCAGGTTCAGCACGTTGGGCAGGATATGTTCGAAGGAAATCCGCGTCTGCGACTTGCCGGCGACGCGGGCGGCCATGATGAACTCCCGCTCCCACAGCGACAGGGCGGCGCCGCGGGTGATCCGGGCGAAGACCGGGATGTTGAAGATCCCGATGGCGATGATCGCATTGATCGCACCCGGCCCCAGGATGGCGGTGATCAGGATGGCGATCACCAGCGAGGGGAAGGCGAAGACCAGATCGTTGCCGCGCATGATCAGCTCATCCAGCCAGCTGTCCTTGCGGGCGGCGGCCATCAGCCCCAGCGGGATCCCCAGCGCCATGCCGATGCCGACGGCCACCAGCGCCACCGCGATCGAGGTCCGGGCGCCGACCATGATCATGCTGAACATGTCGCGGCCGAAGTGATCGGTGCCGAACCAATGGCTGGCCGAGGGCGGCCTGAGCTTTGCCGGGATATCCATCGCGGCGACGTCGTAGGGTGTCCAGATAAAGGAGACCAGCGCCGCCAGCACCACGAGGCAGGACAGAAATCCGCCCAGTATCAGATTTCGTCTCATGTGCGCTGCCTCAGTCGGGGGTCGACCGCGGCATAGGCCAGATCGACCAGAAAGTTCACGGTGATGACGGCGAAGACCAGCAACATAACCACCGATTCCACCACGATCAGATCGCGTGCGGTGATCGCCTGGAACACCAGCCGACCGAGCCCGGGCAGATAGAAGACCTGTTCGATGATGATGGCGCCGGCCAGCAGGAAGGAGAATTGCAGCCCGATGATCGTCAGGACCGGGATCATCGCGTTGCGCAGGGCGTGGCGCCACAGCGCCTGCCGCCGGCTCAGCCCCTTGGCGCGGGCGGTGCGCATGAAATCCTCACCAAGGATATCGAGCAGCGCCGACCGCATCACGCGCGCCAGAATCGCCGCCTGCGGCAGCGCCAGCGCGATCGCCGGCAGGGTCAGCGAATGAATGCCGGTCCAGAACCCCTTGTTCCAGCCGGCAAAGCCGCCGGCGCCGAACCAGCGCAGGTTGATGGCGAAGATCAGCACCAGCATCATCGCGAACCAGAAGTTCGGGATCGCCACGCCCAGTTGCGTCGCCCCCATCACCGCCATATCGCCCGGCTTGCCGCGCCGTGCGGCGGCATAGATGCCGGCGGGAAAGGCGATCAGCGTCGACAGCGCCAGCGCATAGAGCGCCAGCGGCAGCGATACCCAGAGCCGGTCGGTGACCATCTTGGTCACCGGTGTGCGATAGGTATAGGAGGTGCCGAAATCGCCATGCAGCATGCCGCCCACCCAATCGAGGTAGCGTTCGATCTTTGGCACATCGAGGCCCAGCTCGGACCGCAGAGCTTCGATGGTGTCGGGCTGGGCGTTGATCCCAAGCATGAAGGAGGCCGGATCGCCCGGCGCGATTTCGATCACGAAGAAGATCACCAGGCTGGCGACGGCCAGGCTGAGGATCAGCGAGATCAGGCGTTTGAGTGAATAGCGTAACATTGACGGCACGTTAGGGGCGCCCTGCGGAGAGGTCCAGAGCCAGACTGACGATCTGCCGGGGCGTAAATCTCGCCTGCGCAGTTCGTCAGCGGTCCTGACCTTTCCTGAGGGGCCGTGGAGGGGTCAGGAGGCTGTCGCCCCGGTGGGAATGATCGCCGGTTTGGCGTTCAACTCGTCAATCGAAAACCCGGCGATGGATTTGAACCGCGCCGCATGGGCGGCCAGATCGGCGGTGGGGATCACGTCGTCGATATTCTCGAAGTCCCCGCCGCAGATATCCTCGACCATCTGCAGCACCGCGTCCGGTCCGCCGCCCTTGCGGTTGGCCAGGCCCACGGCGGTGGTCAGCGGGCGAATCTGGGCCTCATAGGCTTCGAGCGCCGCCGGGGTGACGCCATGGGCCAGCAGGCTGGCGCCGATGACTCGGGCATCGACGATCGCCTGGCTCGCCCCGTTGGAACCGACCGGATAGGTCGGATGCGCGGCGTCTCCCATCAGGGTGACCCGGCCCTCGGTCCAGCGCGGCAGCGGATCGCGGTCGACCATCGGGTATTCGAACACCTGATCGGCGCCGGTGATCAGCGCCGGCAGGTCGATCCAGCCGAACCGCCAGCTTTCGAAATCGGGCAGGAACTCCTCGATCTTCGCGGCGCGGTTCCAATCCTCGCGCCGCCAGTCGTCGCTGGGATCGAAGCGTTTCTCGGCGATCCAGTTCATGGTGACCAGGCCGGTCTCTGGATCGGCAGCGGAAATCGGATAGGCCACGGCGCGCAGGCTGTCGTGACCGATCATCACCATCGCGCCGCCGCCCTTGTAATCGGGGGCCTGCGTCGTCGCCCGCCAGAGGATGCGTCCGTCCCAGATCGGCGCGCCCTCATCGGGGTACATCTGCGCGCGCAGTGCTGAATGGATGCCGTCGGCGGCGATGACCAGATCGCCAGGGATGCGGCTGCCATCCTCAAGGATCAGTGTCGCGCCGTCCTCCTCGATCTCGAAGCCCTCGGCGCGGGCGCTGGTAACGATGCAATCGGCCCCGGCCCGGGCGATCAGCGCATCATGCAGCATCATCTGCAGCCGCCCGCGATGGACCGAAAACTGCGGCCAGGCATAGCCGGCGCCTTCGCCCCGGGGTTCCTCCCAAATGGTGTGGCCGAACTTCGAATAGAAGCCCAGTTGCCGGGTCCGTACGCCGATGGCATCAAGCTGAGCCTCAAACTCCAGGTCGAAGAGTTCGCGCACCGCATTGGGTTGCAGATTGATGCCGACACCCAGTGGCCTGATCTCGGGCGCGGCCTCACAGATGCGGAACGGCAGGCCGATTTGATGCAGCGTTAGCCCGAGGCTGAGCCCGGCAATGCCTGCGCCTGCAATAAGAATGGTCATCTGTCTTTCTCCTCCCGCGTCTCCCACGCGCAGAGAAAGCAGGCCTCGGGGCCTGATGCAAGCCGGATCGGCGCTCAGCGCTGTCGGGAGGTCAGAGCGCTGTCGAAAATCCGGTTGGCGTGCTGGTCCAGATATATCCGCAGCCAAGGGGTGAATCGGTCGGGCTGGTGCGCCACTTCGGCCAGCAGATCGTGATAATCGACCCAGCGTAGTTCCATCACCTCGTGCGGGTCGGGAGAGAGCGGCAGATTCTGCGGTGCCTGGGCCAGATAGACAGACACTTCTTCATGTTCGGTCAGGCCGCCGCCGACATCGGCGCGATATTCCAGCTGCTGGCGAAAGTCCGGGGAGAGGCCAGTGATCCCCAATTCCTCGCGCAGACGCCGGATGGCGCAGGCGCTGGCTTTTTCGCCCCAATGCGGATGGGTGCAGCACGTATTCGTCCAAAGCCCCGGGGTGTGGTATTTCTCCAGGGCGCGGCGTTGCAGCAGGATGTCGGTGCCGCGCTGAACGAAGACAGACACCGCCTTGTGTCTGAGCCCGAGGCGATGCACCTCCAGTTTGTCGACAGGGGTAAGCGTGCCGTCCACCCAGGCGGGGATCGACTGGGTCATCGTGGGGCCGCCTGTGGTGCGGAGCCATGAAGGGCGGTGCTGTGAAAATCGGTGCAAGTCATCATGTGGTCGACAGGGGCGTCAGTTTGGACCGGGACGGGGCGGTTGCCTCCCGGGATAGAAAGCTAGGCGGTGACAGCGGTGTCTTCAATGACCTGGCGGGATGTCAAAGGCCGCACCCCTGACACGGGATGCGGCCTGATCCGTCTGCCCTTGTGCCCCTCACGGGCGCGGGGTCATTCGCTGGCTGGAGTGTCGTCGCCGGCCTCTTCGGCAGGCGTCTCGGCGGGAACCGGCGCCAGGCTGACGAGGTAGGCATAGACATCCTCCCCTCCCTTGGGGAGCTTGAAGCTCATCATTGACTTGGCTTTCTTGCTGTCCAGATGATGCCGCAGGAATTTGCGCGGATCCTGAACGTATTCGAGAAAGGCCTCCTTATCCCAGATCAGCCCGGCCTCGCCGGCGGCGACCAGATCCTTGCCATAATTGAAATCCGGAAAGGTGCCGGCCTGGCGACCGATCACACCGTAAAGATCGGGGCCGGTGCGGCCGCCCTTGACGATGACCTCGCCGCTGTCGGTGATGATGGAATGGCAGGCCCTGCATTTCCCGAAGAGCTTTTCGCCCTTGGCGACGTTGCCGTCGTCGGCCAGCGCGGGGGCGGCGATCAGGGCGGCAAGGGCGGTTGCGATCATTCGGTTCATGGCTTCCTCTCCTTGATTTGCTTTCGCAAGATAGCGTCGGGCGCTTGCCCGGAGTCAATTGGCAACTTGCCGCGCGGGGGGCCGGCGTTTCGCCCTAGCGGGCGAGCTGCGACCAACAGGGCAAGATATCTCCCTCGGCGGGGGTGGCGGCGAAGGCGGCGCGGGCGATGGCGCGCGACAGGCAAAGCGCGGCGGCATGGCCGATCTCGGTCAGGTCGCGTTCGGGCGTTTGCATCTGGCGGGCGCCGGTGGTCAGGGCGAAAACCAGATCGCCATCGCCCGGCGCATGGGCCGGCACGCAGGCGCGCCCGATGCCGTCATGGGCGGCGGTGGCCATGCGCTGGCACTGGGCCTTAGTCAGTGCGGCGTCTGTGGCGACGATGGCGATGGTGGTATTGGCGCGGGTCTCGCGCAGAGGCTGGCCACCGTTGGCAGCCATCATCGCGGCGAACTTGCGGCTGTCGAGACTGCGGCCAAGCCCGGTTGTCGGGTCAGGGCCCATGCCGCCGAATTCGCCGTCCACCTCGAAGGGCGCCGCCCAGAAATGCCGATCGCCCGGCGTGGTCACTGCCCCCATCGGGTTGGCCGCGACCAGGGCGCCGACGGTGATGCCGTTGTCCAGCACGAAGGAGGCAGAACCGAGCCCACCCTTGACCATCGCGGTCAGGGCGCCGGTGCCGGCGCCGGCGGTGCCGATGGCGAATTCCTCGCCCAGATTGGCAAAGGCGGCCTTCCCCAGCGCGCGATAGGGGTTTTCGGCCCAATCCTTGGCGCCGCCGTTCAGCAGATCGAAGATGATCGCCCCGGGCACCAGCGGGATCAGCGCGGAGCCGAGCCTGAGACCGCGGCCTTCGGTCCGAAGCGCCTCCATCACCCCCGAACAGGCGTCCAGCCCATAGGCGGAGCCCCCCGAAAGTACCAGTGCGTGCACTTCGGTATTGGTCTTGTCGGGGGCGAGCAGATCGGTCTCCCGGGTGCCGGGGGCGCCGCCCATCACATGGACAGATGCGGTGAAGGGGCGGTCGGAGCTCAGCACCGTGGTGCCGGATTTCAGCCGGTGGTCATGGGCGTTTCCGACCTTGAGACCGGGGACATCGGTAATCAGATTGCGGGGGCCTGGGCGCATGGCGACCTCTGAAGTTCAGGGCAGTGATCGCCCCTTGCGGGACGATAGTCTTGGTTTGCACGCGCCTTGGCGCGCGGGTGACACCGGCGGCAGGGTTCGGGCCGAACCGATGCTGCCGTCCGGAAGGCATCGTCCCCACCGGTTTTCATCGACGCGGAGGGAACAACGCGGGGGTGAGGCTCTGTCTGGCATCGCGACGCGCTGGGCGAGGGTGTTTTGCGCCTCGAACCTCAGGATCGGCGCTGCCGTCCAACCGGATATCGTGGGGACAGTAGGGCGCGGGCAGGGGGGGCACAAGAGCAGGCGGAGGGTCACTCTTCCTCGACCCGGCCACGCAACGCCTTGACCTCGCCGCGCACCTTCTTGGCGGTGAGCCGGCGGCGGATCGACCCCTTGGTCGGCTTGGTGGCAATGCGGCGTTTGGGGGCAACCAGCGCCTGCTGGATCAGCGCCGCCAGCCGGTCGCGGACGATCTCGCGGTTGCGGGTCTGGCTGCGGGTCTCGTCGCACTGCAGGACGATGGCGCCCTCGGTGGTCCAGCGCCGGCCGGCCAGCCGTTTCAGCCGCCCCTTGACGGCCGGTGTCAGCGATGGCGAACGGGCGGCTTCGAACCTGAGTTCGACGGCGGAGGAGACCTTGTTCACGTTCTGCCCGCCGGGGCCAGAGGCCCGGATGAACTGTTCGGTCAGTTCCCAGTCGGCAAGGGATATGTCATCGGTGATACGCAGCATGCCAGCACAGTATCGCGTTCGGCGCGCACGAAAAAGGGCCGCCCGTGAGGGAGGCCCTTTCGAAAGCTCTCGGAGGTGGGGTCGGTTAGATCATCGACCGATCCACGCGGGCGGACATACCGCTCAGGTTTGCCTTAAACGGCTGCCTCCCGCGTTGTCCCGACACCTCGCTCCAATACCTTTCTCGACACTGGATCACCTCCTTTGCTTGGCTGTTACCGTTATCATCAGCTTGGCACAGGAGTTCTGGTTCACCAAAGGAAATCGTCAGGCGGAGTCGCGGCGGGTCAACATTTGCGCAACGATCAGGCGAAACGGCAGCAGCGCCACGATCGCCAGTGACAGTTTCACCAGCCAGTCTGCCGTACCGAGCGAGACCCAGAGCGGCATCATCGGCCCCGCGCCCAGGAGAGGCAGCTGTTCGTTGGCCCAGGCAACATCGTTGGTCGGGTCGATCCAGCCCAGTTGCAGCGAGAAGGCGATGGAGAAGAACAGCGCGGTGTCCGCCGCCGACCCCACTAGGGTCGAGGCCAGCGGAGCGCGCCACCACTTGCCCTCGCGCAGGGCCGAGAAGATGGCGACATCCAGCATCTGCGCCACCAGGAAGGCGGTGCCGGAGGCGAGCGCCACGCGCAGGGTCACCAGCGGACCGAACTCTCCGCTGATCTGGGTGCCGACCAGTGAACACATCACGCCGACGACAAAGCCGGCAAAGACCACCCGGCGGGCGGATGCGGCGCCATAGACGCGGTTCATCACATCGGTGACCAGAAAGGCGAATGGATAGGTGAAGGCGCCCCAGGTCAGCCATTGGCCGAACAGGAATTGCACCAGGATGTTCGAGGCCACCACGATGGCGGCCATGGCAAGAATGCCGGGAATATGCGATCGGTTCATGTCTGAGGCCCGTTTTGACAAGGTAGCGGCGACTTGTCCCACTGCGGCCTCGGAGCCGGGCGGGCAGGGCTCCATAGCGCGCCGTGGCCTTGCAGGCAAGGATTTCGGCCTAATCCGGCAGGGTGTAGTCGACCAGTTCGGTGCGTTGCAGCCGCAGGAAGTTGTCGTCCGACACCATCGTCGCCCGTAGCCGCCCCTTTCCATCGCGCCAGATCGACACGCCTTCCAGGTTGTCATGCACCCCCGGCGCGGTGGTCAGCAGAGTTTCCTCCTGCCCCGGGCTGTCGGCTTCGATGTTCCAGCGCCGCAGCCGGCTGCGAAAGCCCAGAAGGGTCACCGCGCGCTCCAGCACGTAGAGCCTGCCATCGGGGCCGAAATCGGCGCCGACCGGCAGGAAGCGGCCCCGGGGCGGCAGGGAAAAGACCACGCGCCACTGGCCTTTCTCCAGCCGGTAGACGGGGATTTGCCCATTGGCGTCCCGGCCCCCCTCGGGCAGGGTATAGAGCCTCCCTGTCGGGTCGATCGCCAGCGCCTCAAGCGACCGGTTGCCGGGCAGGCCGCGAAAGACCTGCGGATCGTTCAGCACTTCGGCGGCGGCATCGGGGCGACGATAGCGGGCAACACGGTGGACCCCCTCGAAAGAGACATAGAGGGTTCCATCGGGTGCGACCGCCAGGCCTTCGGAATCGCCGATCGGGCCTTTCATCGGGCGCCCCGCGCTGGACCGCAGGCGCCAATGGCCGGTGGTCCGGGCTGCAGTGACCTGCCCCTCGGCATCGCGGGTCAGCCGGGCGGTCATCAGTACGGTCCGGTCGCTCAGCACCGTGGCGGACAGTCCATCGTCAGAAAGCTCCAGCGCCGATAGCCCGCCGAACCAGGGGTCGCTCTGCGCCCAGGTATGGCTGCCCAGCAATTGCGCCTTTTGCGCCCCACCGGTATCGGAGGTGTCGCAGCCGAAACACAGTAGAAGGCTCAGCGCGAGTGCAGGACCGAGACGCATTGTTTGGGCAGATCGGCCAGCACGTAATCGCGGCGCTTCTTCGGTTTCGGGGCATTCGGATCGGGCGGCGGCGGGTTCAGGATGTTGTTGACCCATTCCTGCGCGTCGGCGCAGCCATCGCCGGGCGGCGGCGCATCCTGATCGACGCAGCCGCGCGCGCCGCGCGGACAGTTCAGCCGAACGTGGAAGTGATAGTGATGTCCCCACCAGGGGCGGATCTTGCGCAGCCAGCTCCGGTCGCCGGTCTCGTCCTTGCACATTTGCACCTTGGCGCCGGGAAAGACGAAGATGCGGGCGACGCGCGGGTCGCTGGCGGCGGCGCGCAGAAGCGCGTGGTGCTGCGGTGTCCAGGAACTGTTCACATAGGCACCGTTCGACCGGCGCATCGAGATCGAGGAAATCTTCTCGCGGTCCTGCCGGCTGAGGTTCAGCCGGTTCGGCGGCAGCATCCAGATATCGGCGTCCAGACCGATCTGATGGCTGGCGTGGCCCGATGTCATCGGGCCGCCGCGCGGCTGGCTCATATCGCCGACATAAAGCCCCTTCCAGCCGGGCAGGGTGGCGGCGAAACGGCTCAGATCCTCGATGAAGGCGACGGTTTCGGGCTGCGCCCAGTTGCGGTTCCGGCTCAGTCGCATGGCCTGCCAGGTGGGGCCGGTTTCGGGCAGAGTCTCGCCGCCGGCCATGCAGCCCTTGGCATAGCTGCCATAGGGGGAGGGGCGTTGCTGCGAGGGGGTGGTTTTGGCTCCGAACAACTGTTTGGCCGTCGGTTCCGCCCAGCTTGCCGGTGCGCTCAGGATCAGACAGAGGATCAGGCTCAGCCAGGCGATGGGGCGAGTCATCGGGATGCGTCTCCTTCCGGTTCGACCCAGCGTAGCAGGATCAACCCCAAGAGGAAAAGGAAGATCAGCGGCGAAACGCCGATCTGCTGGCTGCCGCTCAGCAGGGTGACGGTGCCGATGGCGAGGGGCGCGATGAAGGAGGTCGCCTTGCCGGCCAGCGCATAGAGCCCGAAAGAGGCGGTCATCCGGTTCGGATCTGCCTGGCGCACCAGCATGGTCCGGCTGGCCGACTGGATCGCGCCACCGGCGGCGCCGATGATCGCGCCGAAGATGTAGAAGACGATATCGGGCAGGGCAGAGCCTTCGGGCAGGGCAATGCCGAAGACTGATGCCGGGCTGACGAAGATGATGCCGATCGCCACCGCAGTCAGCAGCAGGATGCAGGCCGTGATCACCGGCTTGGGGCCGAAGCGCTGATCGGCGCGACCGCCGGCCCAGGCGAAGATCGCGCCGGAGACGATGGCGAGAATGCCGAAGATGCCGGTATCGACCACCGACCAGTTCAGCACCCCGGCGGCATAGATGCCGCCGAAGACATACATGCCATTCAGCGCGTCACGATAGAACATCGAAGAGGCCAGATAGGCGAAGAGCGAGGGCCGCTGTGGCAGGCGTCGCAGGGTATGGGCCACATCACAAAGTGCCGCCACCACCGTACCGCGTTGGCTGCGGGCTCCGGTCAGTGGATCGCGGACCCAAAGGAAGAAGGGGATCATGAAGACGGCATACCAGATCGCCGTCAGTGGCCCGACGAAGCGGGTGCCTTCGCGGGCGGCGGGGTCGAGCCCGAGGGCCGGGGCGAGGCCGAGAAAGGTCTTCCCGGTGCTGGCGCTTTCGGCGAAAAAGCCCAGCATGATCACCAGCGAGACCAGCCCGCCGACATAGCCGAAGGCCCAGCCGTTGCCCGAGATGCGGCCGATCTCTTCCCGGGTGCCCAGATCGGGCAGCATGGAATTGGTGAAGATCGTGGCGAATTCCATCCCGATCATGCCGATCGCGAAGAGGCAAAGCGTCAGGGTCAGGTTGAAATGTCCCGGCGCGGCGAACCATAGGCCGGCGGCGCCGATCACATAGAGCAGCGAGAACAGCCAGACCCAGCGCAGCCGGTTCCCTGACAGATCGGCCATCGCGCCCAGGATCGGGGCGAGCAGCGCGATGATGACGCCCGCCGCGCCGATCCCGAACCCCCAGGCCGATTGCGCGGCGCTGCCATCGCCCATCAGTTCCTTTATGTAGGGGGCGAAGATAAAGGTGATCAGCAAGGTGTTATAGGGTTGACTGGCCCAGTCGAAAAAGAACCAGCCCCAGATCCGCTTTCTGGTGGAAATGCCTGTCATGTCTGTCCCCGAGCGCTTTGCGCCGATATGACCGGGCCGCCGGGCGGGAGGCAAGCGCGGATCGCCGGGGGGCCGGTTTCCGTTGCGCGATATGGTCGCGATGCCCGGGCACCGGCCAGAATGCGGCCGCAGGGCCATGCGGGCCTTGCCCTTTCGCGATCGCGTCCTTAGGTCAGGGAACGGTCTGAAAGGGAAAAACCGATGCAGTCTCTGTTCCAAGTCCTGATGCTGATCTTGAGCATCGCTCAGTTCTTCATCATCGCTCATGTGATCATGAGCTGGCTGATCAACTTTCAGGTGCTGAACCCGCGCCAGCAGCTGGTGGCGCAGATCTGGTACGGTCTGAACCGGGTGCTGGAGCCGGTCTATGGCCCGCTGCGCCGTCTGTTGCCGCCGATGGGCGGGCTCGATCTGGCGCCGCTGATCGCGCTCTTGGGCATCTATGTGATCGAGATCGTGTTGCGCAATAACGTGGCGGCCTTCTACTGATCTGGCGTCTTTCCCCGATCCTGTCGCCGGTCGCGGGCTGAAAAGGCCCCCGGCGATGGTATCTGTGCTGCTCTTGCGCGTCCCCGAGCCTTGTCCCCCGAGTCGCGCTGTGGGACAGTAGCGGCCCGAGCAGTTCTTCCCCCCAGAGGCCAAACCATGACCGACCCGCTGCCGCTTTTGCGCGATGTCTTCGGATTCGATGCCTTCCGCCCCGGGCAGGGAGAGATCGTCGAGGCCGTCGCCAAGGGCGAGAATGTGCTGGCAATCATGCCGACGGGGGGCGGCAAATCGCTCTGTTTCCAGCTTCCAGCGTTGATGCGCGAAGGGGTCACGGTGGTGATCTCGCCGCTGATCGCGCTGATGCGGGATCAGGTGCGGGGATTGCAGGAGGCCGGGGTCGAGGCCGGCGCGCTGACTTCGGGCAATACGCAGGAAGAGACTGACGCGGTTTGGGAGGGGCTGGAGGCCGGGCGGCTGAAGCTGTTGTATATGGCGCCGGAACGGCTGGCTTCCGGCGCGGCACTGGGGATGCTGCGGCGGATCGGCGTCAGCCTGATCGCGGTGGACGAGGCGCATTGCGTCAGCCAGTGGGGCCATGATTTCCGCCCCGATTACCTGCGCATCGGCGATCTGCGCCGCACGCTTGATGTGCCGCTGGCCGCTTTCACCGCGACCGCGGATCAGGAAACGCGGGAAGAGATCGTCCAGAAGCTGTTCGACGGTGAGCCGCCGCGCACCTTTCTGCGCGGTTTTGATCGGCCGAACATCCATCTGGCCTTTGCCGCCAAGGACAGCCCGCGCCGCCAGATCCTCGACTTTGCCGCCGCCCGGCGGGGCAGCTCCGGCATCGTCTATTGCGGCACCAGGGCGAAGACCGAAGCGCTGGCCAAGGCGTTGGGCGATGACGGCCATAGCGCCTGTTTCTATCACGGTGGCATGGAGGCCGAGGATCGCCGCGCGGTCGAGACCCGCTTTGCCCGCGAGGACGGGCTGATCGTGGTCGCCACCGTCGCCTTCGGCATGGGGATCGACAAGCCCGATATCCGCTGGGTGGCGCATGCAGATCTGCCGAAGTCGATCGAGGCCTATTATCAGGAGATCGGCCGTGCCGGCCGCGATGGCGCGCCGGCGGAGACGCTGACGCTCTATGGTCCTGACGACATCCGTCTGCGGCGGTCCCAGATCGACGAGGGGATGGCGCCGCCGGAACGCCGTGCCGCTGATCACGCCCGGCTGAATTCGCTTCTGGGCCTGGCCGAGGCTTTGGGGTGTCGGCGGCAGGCGTTGCTCTCCTATTTCGGCGAGGTCTCCGAACCTTGCGGGAATTGCGATCTGTGCGAGACACCGCCCGAGCTGTTCGATGCCACCACGCCGGTGCGCATGGCGCTATCGGCGATCCTGCGCACCGAGGAATGGTTCGGCGCCGGCCATCTGACGGATATCCTGATCGGCAACATGACTGACCGCATCCGCGAGCGGGGGCATGACCGGTTGCCGACCTATGGGGTGGGCAAGGGATACGACAAGCGGCAGTGGGCAGCGATCTTCCGGCAGATGATGGGGCGCGATCTGGTGCGCCCGGATCCCGAACGCCATGGCGCGCTGAAGATGACCGATGCCGCCCTGCCGGTGCTGCGGGGGGAGGCGACGATCACCCTGCGTCAGGATGTGATCCGTCAGGCGGCGGGGCGGCGCCCGGCGGTCAAGGCGCTGGTGTCGGAAGAGGACGCGCCGCTGCTGTCGGCGCTGAAGGCCAAGCGGCGCGCGCTGGCCGAGGCCGCGAAAGTGCCGGCCTATGTCATCTTTCCCGACCGCACCCTGATCGAGATGGCGGAAAACCGGCCGGCCAATCTGGACCAGATGGCACGGGTCAACGGGGTGGGTGCCAAGAAGCTGGAACGCTATGGCGCGGAATTCCTGGCGGTGATCAACGGCGCGGTTGAGGAAACCCACCCGGCGCGCCGCAAGCTGGCGGGGCATGATGCCGGCAGCCTATATGACCGGCTGCTGGAGGCGCAGGCGGATCTGGCGCGTGGCGAGGCTGGCACCGAGAAACCGATGAGCTGTTCTGCCGCCGAGCTGGCCAAGCTGGCGAAGATGCGGCCGCGCGATCACGGTGACCTGGTGCGACTTCTTGGCGAGCGTCGGGCGGATCGTTTCGGCCCCGCCTTTCTGGACGTGCTGCGCGACGCGGGCTAGATTCAGGGGAAACGGATTTTGGGGAACAGAGCATGTTGGTGGTGATCTCTCCGGCAAAGAAGCTGGACTGGGCGGAACGCGATCTCGAGACGACGGAGCCTGCCTTTCCGGCCGAGGCGGCGGCGCTGGCCCAAGTGGCGCGTGGGCTGAGCGCGGAAGATCTGCAGAAGCTGATGAAGATTAGCCCCGATCTGGCCCGGTTGAACCGCGACCGGTTCCGCGATTTCCAGGATACGCCCGCCGCCGATCTGACCCGTCCCGCCGCGCTGGCCTTTGCCGGCGACACCTATCAGGGGCTTGAGGCCGCCTCGCTCGATCCCGAGGAAATGGATTGGGCGCAGGACCATCTGCGCATCCTGTCGGGGCTCTATGGCGTGTTGCGCCCGCGCGATGCGATCCAGCCCTATCGGCTGGAGATGGGCAGCCGGCTGAAAACACCGCGCGGCAAGTCGCTGTATGACTGGTGGGGTGACAGGATTTCCAAGGCCCTGAACGATCAGGCTAAGGCTGTCGGTGCGGATGTGCTGATCAACTGCGCCAGCCAGGAATATTTCGGCGCGGTCGATTTGGCGGCGCTGAAGCTCAGGGTGATCACCCCGGTCTTCATGGAGGACAAGCAGGGCGGGCCGAAGATCGTCAGCTTCTATGCCAAGCGGGCCCGAGGCGCGATGGCGCGCTTCATCATCCAGCACCGGCTGAGCGATCCCGCCGGCATCATTGATTTCGACACCGGGGGCTATGTCTATCGCCCCGATCTGTCCGAGGCCGACAAGCCTGTTTTCATTCGCCCCTATGAGGCCAATTCGAAGTAAATCCCGGCCAATGTCCGCTGCCGGCCCTGTCGCCAGCGGCGAGGAATCCTTGCAAAGCCCGCGCCGTCCTGCGACCCTTGCGGCCACAGGACGGAGGGTTCCATGCATCGTTTTCTGCGCGCGTTTTTTTCGATTGTTTTCATCGCCTTTGCTGGGGCTGCCCTGGCGCAGCAGGCGCAACCTCCGATCCCGGCCTTCCGCTATATCGGCACCGGCGACATGGATTTCTATGGCTCCGATCTGGATGCGCTGTTTGACACCGATCTGGACAGTTGCCTCAAGGCCTGCACGCTGAACGACCGCTGCACCGCCTTCACCTTCAACACCCGGTCGAACGCCTGCTTCCCCAAGAACGGGGTGAGCGAGCGCAAACCCTATGTCGGTGCGCTTTCGGCCGAAAAGGTGGTGACGCCTGCCAAGGTGATGACGCTGGGCGCCAAGCGGGCGGCTGAGCTGAGCTTTCTGAAAAGCGATGATTTCGGCGGCGCGCGAGACCAGGCGCGCAGCCTGGGCGTGACCCATCGCGCCGGCGGGATCGAATTGCAGGCCGCCTTGGATGCAGCGCGCACCACCGGGGATACCGCCCAGGCCGCCAATTGGACCGGCATCGCCGTGGCGCTGAGCGATCAGGGCGCGCTTTGGACCGAATATGGCCGGCTGCTGCTGGCTATCAGGACCAGCAAGGACAGCCTGCGGCAGGATTACGATCGGCGCGCCGGGCTTGCCGCGCTCAACGGCTATTTGCGGGCGGAAAAGGATCCGGCGCGGGTGACCGCGCTGCAGGTGCTGGCTGAGGCGCTGGAGCGGCAGGGCCGCGGGCGCGATACGCTGTTCGCGCTCAGGCTGGCCAGCCAGATTCAGCCGCGCCCCGACATTCTCGCCGCACTGGACGAGGCGGTGGGCAAATACGGTTTCCGCGTCACCGATACCACGGTCGAAAGCGACAGTGATGCGCCGCGCATCTGCGCCCAGTTCTCGGAACCGCTGGTACAGGCGGGGGTGGATTACGAAACCTACGTCAAGCTGCCCACCCCCGGCCTGGTGGTCGAGGCGAAGGACAGTCAGCTCTGCATCGACGGGGTGGAGCATGGCCAACGTTATGTCGTGACCCTTCGCAAGGGGTTGCCGGCGGCGAGTGGGGAGGTTCTGGCCAAGGATGTCGAGATCACCCATTACGTCCGCGACCGCAGCCAGAGCGTGCGCTTCCCTGGCCGCGCCTATGTGCTTCCCAAGGCGGCCGAGGCGGCGCTGCCGGTGCGGACGGTCAATGTCGATACGCTGGACCTGACGCTCTACCGGGTCAGCGACCGCAACCTGATCCGGGCCATTCGCGACGATTTCTTCGCCCGCCCGCTGAGCCAGTGGCAGCAGCAGGAGCTGTCCGACAGTTTGGCGGTGGAGAGCTGGAAGGGGACGGGTGAAGTTCAGAACAGCCTCAATCAGGACATGACGACGCGCCTGCCGATGGGCGCGGCGATCGCCGGTCAGCCGACCGGGATCTATGCGTTGGTGGCCAAGGTGCCGGGCGCCGATCCTTACGACAATCCGGGCGCGACGCAGTGGTTCGTGCTGTCCGACCTGGGGCTTTCCACCCTGTCGGGCGCCGACGGGCTGCATGTGCAGGTCGAGGGGCTGTCCGACGCTCTGCCGCGCGCGGGGATCGAGGTCACCCTGATCTCGCGCGCCAATGGCGTGCTGGGCACCGCCGTCACCGATGCCTCTGGCCACGCGCTCTTTGCGCCGGGGCTGGCGCGGGGCACCGGTGGCGCGGCGCCCGGGCTGGTGCTGGCCCGGCAGGGGGAGGAGGACATGGCCTTCCTGTCTTTGACCGAGCCGGCCTTCGATCTGTCGGATCGCGGTGTCGCCGGTCGGGCGCCGGCGGGGCCGATCGACGTTTTCCTGACCACCGATCGCGGCGCCTATCGCGCCGGCGAGGTGATCAATGCCACGGTGCTGGCGCGGGACGATACCGCACAGGCGATCGACGGTCTGCCGCTGATCGCCATCCTGTCGCGCCCCGACGGGGTGGAATACAGCCGCCAGATCTCGGACGGTGGCCAGGCGGGCGGCCATGTCTTCAGCTTCCCGGTCGGTGCCAGCGCCCCGCGCGGCAGTTGGCGGCTGGAGGTGCGCAGCGATCCCGAAGCCGCGCCGCTGACGGTCCAGACCTTACTGGTCGAGGATTTCCTGCCCGAACGCATCGACTTCGCGCTGAGCCTTGCCGATGACGCCCTCCACCCCGGCGACACCCCGCCGCTGCATATCGAGGCGCGCTATCTCTTCGGCGCTCCCGGCGCGGATCTGAGCGTCGAGGGCCAGGTGGTCCTGCGCGCCGCCAGCAGCGTCGAGGGGTGGCCCGGCTATCGCTTTGGCCGCTATGACGCCGAGAACCGGCCGCAAAGCAGCTATTTCGGTGGCGAGAAGACCGATGCCAAGGGGCTGGTCGATGTCGGTATCGACATCCCGCGGCCCGAGGCCGAGGGTCAGCCGCTTGAGGCCGAGGTGATCGCGCGGCTCGCCGATGGCTCTGCCCGGCCGGTGGAACGGCGGCTGACGGTGCCGGTGCGCCCCGACAGCGCGGTGATCGGCATCAAGCCGCTGTTCGACGATGTGGTCTCTGAAGGCAGCGAGGCGGGGTTCGAGGTGATCGGCCTGTCCGCTGACCTGACGCCCGAGCCGATGGCGGTGCATTGGACGCTGAACCGGGTCGAGACGCAGTATCAATGGTATCAGCTTTACGGCAATTGGGATTGGGAGCCGGTGACCCGCCGCAGCCGCGTCGCCAGCGGTGATGCGACGCTGGGCGATAGCCCGTTGAAGATCGCCCATCCGGTCGATTGGGGCCAATACGAGCTGGTGGTGGAACGTACCGGCAGCGATTATGCCGCTGCCTCGGTCGATTTCTATGCCGGCTGGTATGTCTCGGGCGATGCCTCCACCACGCCGGATCGGCTGGATCTGTCGCTGGATCGCAGCTCTTACGCGGTGGGGGAGACGGCCCAGCTCAGGATCGTGCCGCGCGTGGCGGGCACGGCGCTGATCACGGTGATGGCGGATCGGGTGATCTCGCGTCAGGCGGTGACGGTCGCGGCGGGGGAAACGGTGATCCCGTTGGCGGTGACGGCGGATTGGGGCACAGGCGCCTATGTGACGGCAACGGTGATCCGACCGATGGATGTGGCCGCCGGCCAGATGCCGGCGCGGGCCATCGGTCTGGCCCATGCCGCCGTCGATCCCGGCGACAAGGCGCTGGCGGTTTCCATCGCCGCGCCTGAACTGACCCGCCCACGCGGCACCGAACGGGTGCGCGTCGATGTGGCCGGCGTCAAACCGGGGCAAGAGGCCTGGCTGACGCTCGCGGCGGTGGATGTGGGCATCCTCAACCTGACCGGGTTCAAGAGCCCGGATCCGCAGGCCTATTACTTCGGTCAGCGCCGCCTGGGGGTGGAACTGCGCGATCTCTACGGCCGGCTGATCGACCCGATGAACGGGGCGATGGGCACGGTGCGCTCGGGTGGCGATGCCGGTATGGGGGCGGGGCTGCAAGGCCCGCCGCCGACGCAGGATCTGATGGCGGTCTTTTCCGGCCCGGTGCAGGTGGGCGAGGATGGCGCCGCCTATGTCGATATCGCTCTGCCCGATTTCAACGGTACCGTGCGGCTGATGGCCGTGGCCTGGAGCGATCACGCAGTGGGTCAGGCGCAGTTCGACATGATCGTGCGCGACCCGGTGGTGGTGACGGCCAGCGTGCCGCGATTCCTCGCCCCGGGAGACGAGGCGCGGGTGCATCTGGACATTACCCATGCCGATGGCCCTGTTGGCGAGGCGTCGGTCGCGCTGAGCGTTCAGGACGAGGGCATCGCGCTTGGGGCCAACCCGGCTCCTTTCACCCTGACCGAGGGCGGCAAGGTGATGCTGGACATCCCGGTGCGCGCCACCCGGGCCGGCGATCCGGTGATCGAGCTGGCGCTGACCACCCCGGCCGGCCAGGTGCTGAGCCAGAGCCTGCGGCTGCCGGTGCGCGCCAATGATCCCGAGATCGCCCAGACCCGCCGCTTCACCCTCAAGGGCGGGCAGAGTTTCGCCTTTACCGAGGATGTCTTTGCCGGCCTGCGCGCGGGCACCGGCAGCGCGATCCTGTCGGCCGGGCCGCTGGCGCGGTTCGATGTGCCGGGGCTGTTGGCGACGCTCGATCGTTACCCCTATGGCTGCACCGAACAGGTGACCAGCCAGGCGATGCCGCTTCTCTATCTGTCCTCGGTTGCCGATGCGCTGGGGCTGGGCAATGGCCCGGCGGTCGACAAGCGGATCGACGAGGCGGTGACGCGCATTCTCAGCCGTCAGGCCTCGGGCGGGTCGTTCGGCCTGTGGCAGGCGGGATCGGGGGATTTCTGGCTCGATGCCTATGTCACCGATTTCCTGTCCCGCGCCCGGGCCGAGGGGCATCCGGTGCCTGACCGCGCCTTTACCCAGGCATTGGACAACCTGCGCAACCGGGTGAACTATGCCCCCGATTTCGATGCCACCGACGACGCCGGCGGCGATATCGCCTATGCGCTGATGGTGCTGGCGCGCGAAGGCGCGGCGGCGATGGGCGATCTGCGCTATTACGCCGATGTGAAGGGCGGCGATTTCGGCACGCCCTTGGCGGCGGCACAACTGGGCGCGGCACTGGCGGCCTATGGCGATCAGCCGCGTGCGGATGTGATGTTCGCACGCGCAGGGAACCTGCTGACGCAGCAGAAGGCCCAGGAAACCCGGTTCTGGCAGGCCGATTACGGCAGCCCGCTGCGCGATGCCGCCGCGGTGCTGACCCTGGCGGCCGAGGCCGGTAGTACCGCGGTGGACCAGGCGGCGCTGGCCACCCGTGTGGCGCAGGCCGGTGATCAGCGATCCACCCAGGAATCGGTCTGGACGCTGATGGCAGCCCATGCGCTGGTGAAATCGCCTGAGGTCTCTGGCCTGCTGGTCGACGGGCAGACCGTCGCCGGCCCCTTCGTGCGCCGGCTGGCGGATGACGGGGCGGGCGGCCAGACCATCACCGCCGCCGATGGCGCGACCACCGACCTGACGCTGACCACGCTCGGCGTGCCCGAGGTGGCGCCGGAGGCCGGCGGCAGCGGCTATGCCATCACCCGGCGGTTCTTTACGATGGAGGGCAAGCCGATCGAGGGCAGCGCCTTCCACGTCGGTGACCGCTTCGTCGCGGTGCTTGAGGTCACGCCGGTCGAAAAGCTGGGCGCGCGGCTGATGGTCAATGATCCGCTGCCGGCGGGGTTCGAGATCGACAACCCCGCGCTTCTGCGCTCGGGCGATGTCGGGGCACTGGATTGGCTGACCCTGTCCGAGGCCGATCATACCGAATTCCGCTCGGATCGGTTTCTGGCGGCGGTGAACCTGCGCGATCCGGACAAGATCACCCTGGCCTATGTGCTGCGGGCGGTGACGCCCGGCAGCTTCCACCAGCCGGCGGCCTCGGTCGAGGACATGTATCGCCCGGCCTTCCGGGCACGGACCGCGACCGGTCAGATCACGGTGGGCGAGTGATGCCGGGCCGCACCGTCGCCATGGCGCATTGGCGCCGTCTTGACGGTGACGGCACCGACCGCTGCACCCTGTCGCGCGCCGATCAGGGCTGGCTGCTGACCGGCCAGGCCGATTGGCACGAGGCGGGGGTGGAGCATTCGGTGCTTTATACCGTGCGCTGCGGGCCGGATTGGAAGACGCTGTCGGCCGATATCACCGGCGAGCGCGAAGGTGAGGCGGCGGAACTGCGCATTCAGTCGGGGTCCGAGGGCTGGCGGCTGAATGATGTGCTGCAGCCGGCGGTGGCGGGCTGCGTTGATATCGACCTCTGTTTCACCCCGGCCACCAACATGTTGCCGCTGCGGCGGTTGGGCGCGGGGGCAGACGAGCTGTCGCGGCTGCGCGCGGCCTGGCTGGTGCCGGGGCTCGATCGGCTGGAGTGTCTGAACCAAAGCTATGCCTCCTGCGGGCAGGGGGCGGTCGATTACGCCACAGAGAATATGCAGGCGCGGCTGGAGGTCCACCCGAGCGGCTTCGTGACCCGCTATCCCGCGCTCTGGGATGGTTGGGTCGATGCCTAGGAAGCCGCTCTTCGCGCGGACGCTCATCGCGGTGGCGCTGGTGCTTTATGCAGGCGCACTGCTGCGCGACGGGGCCGACGCCTGGGTGGCGGCGACCGATCTGCCGCCGGTTCTGGCCGAGACCTCGGTCGAGGTGCGGGACAGGGACGGGCGGCTGATGCGTGCCTATCCGGTGGCCGACGGACTGATGCGGCTGTCGCCGCCCGTGGCCGGTGGCGTCGATCCGCGCTTTGTCGCCATGCTGATGGCTTACGAGGACAAGCGCTTTGCCCGCCATTCCGGCGTCGATCCCCGGGCGATGATCCGCGCGGTCGGGCAGGCGCTCTGGAACGGGCGGGCGGTCTCTGGTGGTTCCACCCTGACGATGCAGGTGGCGCGCCTTCTGGAGGATGGCAGCACCGGCCGCTGGTCCGGCAAGCTGCGGCAAATCCGGGTGGCGCTGGCGCTGGAACGGCGGCTGGACAAGGCGTCGATCCTGTCGCTTTACCTGACCCACGCGCCCTATGGTGGCAATATTGAAGGCATCCGTGCCGCGACGCTCGCCTGGTTCGGCAAGGAACCGGGCCGGCTGACCCCGGCCGAGGCCGCGCTGTTGGTCGCCCTGCCGCAAGCACCGGAAACCCGCCGCCCCGACCGCCACCCGGAAGCGGCGCGTGCCGCCCGCGACCGGGTGCTGGCGCGGATGCGTGCCGCTCATGTCATCACCGCGGAGGAAGCGGAGGGCGCCGCCCGCGCCCCCCTGCCGCGCGCCATGCGACCCTTTCCGATGCTGGCGCCGCATCTGGCCGATCGCGCCCACGCCGCCGATCCGCTGGCGCGACGGGTCGATCTGACGTTGGACGCCGATCTGCAGGCGCGGCTTGAACCCTTGCTGCGCGAGGCGGCCGAACAGGCCGGGCCGCAGGTGTCCGCCGCGCTGGTGGTGGCCGATCACCGCAGCGGCGATATCCTCGCCTCGGTCGGATCGGCGGGTTATGGCGACGGGCTGCGCCAGGGCTATGTCGATATGACGGTTGCGCTCCGTTCGCCCGGATCGACGCTGAAGCCGGTGGTCTATGGGCTGGCCTTCGATCAGGGGTTGGCGCATCCCGAAACGCTGATTCATGACGGGCCGGTGATGTTCGGCCGCTATGCACCGCGCAATTTCGACGGGCTCTATCGCGGCGATGTCACTATCCGCCACGCCTTGCAGATGTCGCTGAACATTCCGGTGGTCAAGCTGACCCGTGATCTTGGCCCGGCGCGGGTGATGGCGGCACTGCGCCGCGCCGGGGTCGACCCGCAGTTGTCCGGCGGTACGCCCGGGCTGGCCATCGCGCTGGGGGGCGTGGGCGTGACGCTGGAGGATCTGGTGCAGCTTTATGCGGCGCTGGCCGAGGGCGGGCAGGGCCCCCTGCTGCGTTGGCGGGCTGGGGAGCCGATGGCCGAGGGGGCTGGGGTGATCTCGGACACCGCCGCCTGGCAGGTGGGCGACATCCTGCGCGGACTGACCCCGCCACCCGGGGCGCCGGCACGGGTGCTGGCCTATAAGACCGGTACGTCTTACGGCCATCGGGATGCCTGGGCGGTGGGCTATGACGGGGCGCATGTGATCGGCGTCTGGATGGGCCGGGCCGATGGCACCCCGGTGCCCGGTGCCTTTGGTGGTGAGCTGGCGGCGCCGGTGCTGTTCGAGGCCTTCGGGCGGCTGAAAACGGCCTTCGACCCGCTGCCGCCACCGCCGCCCGCCACGGTGATCACCACCACCGCCAATCTGCCGCAACCGCTGCGCCGCTATCGCCCGCGCGGCGAGGTGGTGCAAAGCGAGGGGCCGAAGCTGACCTTTCCGCCCGATGGCGCCCGCCTGGCGCCGGGGGATGGGCGGTTGACGCTGAAGCTGAACGGTGGCGCCGCGCCCTTCACCGTGCTTGCCAACGGGGCAGCGGTGGAGACCGGGATTTACGGGCGGGAGTTCGACATTCCTGCACCGGGCCGCGGGTTTTCGACATTGGTCGTGGTGGATCGCGAGGGGCGATCATCGCGGGTATCGGTGGAATTGCAGTAACGCTTGCGCCACTGGCGAGCGCACCTAGGATGGTGTCAGCTCATCTGTGGGAGGAGAGACGATGCGTTTCGCAAACTGGACACTGGCCGCAACCCTCTGCCTCGCGGCTCCGATGGCGCAGGCGGCCTGTGCCTCGGAGGAAGAGATCGACGCCTTTGTCGAAGCCTTCGGCGCCAAGTCCCCGGCCAAGGCGCTGGCGGTGGGCGGCGACATGGCCGATGCGATCTGTTCACAGGCCAAGCTGATCCTGGCGCTGTCCGACGTGATGGGCCCGGTCGTGGGCTATAAGGCCGGGCTGACCAGCGCACCGGCGCAGGAACGCTTCGGTGTGAGTGAACCGGTGATGGGCGTGCTCTATCACGACACCATCCTGCCCGACGGGGCCGAGGTGGCTATGCCCTGGGGCGCCGTGCCGGTGTTCGAGGCCGACCTGATCCTTGAGGTCGGCGACGAGGCGATCAACGCGGCGCAGACGGTGGATGAGGTGATGGTCCATGTCGCCGCCGTGCGCCCCTTTATCGAGCTGCCCGATCTGATGCTGGCGAAGGGCGAGACGATCGACGGCGTCACCCTGACCGCCATGGGCGTCGGCGCCCGCTATGGGGTGATGGGCGAGGGGGTCGCGGTGACCGACCCGGCGGTGATGGCCCAGGCGCTTGGCGCGATGCAGGTGGTGCTGCGCGCGGCGGATGGCGAGGTTCTGGCCGATGTCCCGGGCGCGGCGGTGCTGGGGCATCCGGCGCAGTCCGTTCTCTGGCTGCGCGACAAGGGGGTGAAGTTCAAGCCGGGCGATCCTGGTCTCGGTCGGCTCCTTCGGGCCGCTGATGCCCCCCGCCAAGGGCAAGGGCGGCGCCAGCGTCACCTATGTCGGCCTGCCCGGTGATCCGGTGGTGCGGGTGACGTTCAAGTAGCGGGGACCGGGGCGGCGGTGCTGAACTGACGCAAGCGCCTGAGAGGCCGCCGCCACGGCCCGGGCCGGAAGGTCGTGGCGCACCCGCAGATTTTCAATGGTGTGCCGCGACCCCGGATGTCGGCTTTGCGGGATATTCCGTTGAAAAACTCTGGTTGTCTGGCGGGCGGCGCGCTGATTCACTTGCCGCGAGGCAAGTGGAGTGCATGGCAATGATGGGACCGCGGCAGGAAGCGCAGGGCGC
>NZ_AUBS01000004.1 GCF_000429365.1 Pseudodonghicola xiamenensis DSM 18339
CGTTCCGGTCGCGGGGGATGTCCAGAACGACCTTGCCGCTGTCGGTGGTCACGGTCTTCTGACTGCTGCCATTGCGCCGATTGGCCGGCTGATTATACCCCTCAGGGGCTTCCTCGGCGCGTTCTTCACCGAGATGGACGTCCATCTCCGTGCTCAGTGCCCGTTCCGCCAGCGCCTTTGTCAGCTCGGACAGAATGCCGTCCTTGCCAAACAAATCACCAGGCGCGCGGCCTTCCATCAATCGGTCCAAGATCTCTTTATCGATGCTCATACGTGGGTCTCCTCTTCGAGCAGTTACCACGTCAGCGCACAAAATTCAGGATAGTCCCTGATCCTCGCGGTCGCCCCTGAGGTAATTGCTGAAGAGACAGACGCCCTCGGCTGTGAGATAGTCGCCCCGAAGGGCAGGGCATCCCCCATTGGCAAGCACCTGCGCCACAGGCTGCCGGACGGGACATACCTGCATCTCGTCGCTCCCCTGAAACACCGTGGTCGGCTTGTTGCCACTGTTCCTCTCGGCTCCGAGGGGCTTGACCGCATGGAGGCGATCCAGCGGCTCCTGGCGGACCTGCACCGCCGTCGATCAATCCCCCGCGACACCCGCCTGACCGCGCAGCAGAAAGCACGCCTGCGGCGTGTCCTTCAAGCCTCCGACGCCGCCTTCGACGGCGCGACCCAGAAGCAGATCGCCGAGGTGCTGTTCCGTACCGGTCATCTGGACCGCGATGAATGGCAGGTCTCCTCGGCCCGTTTTGCCGTCTCCAGTCTCCTTCGTGAGGGGCGTGACCTGATCGCTGGCGGCTATCGCAAGCTCCTGCGTCACCAGCGCCGCCTCTAGGTCCGCGATCCCGCACCGCGGTGTGCGAATTTACCCCTGCCAACTCCCCACTGCATCTGACCGGACGCGCTTCGCCATCGTGACCGTCATCAGCCGCTGTTTCGCGGCACTGGTCACACACAGCAGGGAGACGCCCGATGTCCGCCATCTCAACCGAACTTCCCCCGCGCTATCTGCGCACCAAGGAAGCCGCGCAGTTCCTCAGCCTGTCCGCTCGCACGTTGGAGAAGCACAGGACCTACGGCACCGGTCCCGCCTACCACAAGCTGGGCGGGCGTGTGGTCTATGCGATCGAGGACCTGCAGGCCTGGGTTGGACGCGGCGCTGTCACCTCGACCTCCGACCCGCGCGGACAGGTGCTGCCAGCGAAACGCCACACGCTCGCCAATCTCCAGCAGCCCGGCCGCTTCGTGCGCTGACGCAGCGGCAATGCCGTCATGACCGATGGACGCAAACCCCGCTCCGAGCGCGGACAGCTCGATCTGTTCCGCGCGCTGCCCGGTGACTTCGCCCCAAGAGATGCGCAGGACCTCATGGCCTATCCTTTCTTCTCGCTCGCCAAGTCGAAGCGCGTTGCGCCGATCGACTTTGCCGCTGGCAGCGTCAGCATCCGGGTCGAGGCTGTTCCCGATCACGGCATGGCCACGATCTGGGACGCCGACATCCTGATTTGGGCGGCGAGCCAGATCGTCGAGGCGCGTGACGCGGGTCTGCGCACCTCCCGGCTGATGGCCGCCACTCCATACGAGATCCTCACCTATGTCGGCCGCGGAACCAGTTCGCGGGATTACCAGCGCCTGAAGGCGGCGCTGGATCGTCTGCAGTCGACGACGATCTCCACCTCGATCCGCCAGCCGGCGGAAGGACGCCGCCACCGCTTCTCCTGGATCAACGAATGGCAGGAGCGCAGCGACAGGGAGGGGCGCCCGGACGGCATCGAGTTGATCGTGCCCGACTGGTTCTACCAGGCCGTGCTCGACAATGCGCTGATCCTCACCATCGACCGGGCTTATTTCGACCTGACTGGCGGGCTCGACCGTTGGCTCTATCGCCTGGTGCGCAAGCATGGTGGCAGGCAACGGGAAGGTTGGCGTTTCGATTTCCATCATCTTCACCAGAAGTCCGGGGCGCTGTCCCCCTTCAAGCGGTTTGCCTTCGAGCTTCGCGACATCATCCGGCGGCAGCCGCTGCCGGGCTACACACTCTTTCTCGAAACTGAAGTTGGTGGCCGCAAGCTGCTGGCTTTCGAGCCCACTCCCGGCTGTGGAAAACCTGTGAATGCGCTCGTGCTATCGGGAACCCCGACTATCGTGCCATCAGGAACCGGTGGCTCGTGCTATCAGGAACCCAAACAGGGTGTAACGTACGGAAGTAAAATCGGAAATCGCTCCCTTAACTTAGAGTCTAACGAAGACTCTAACTTTGAAGAGCGCGCAGATGATGTGGAGAACATCATCCGCAGCGCAGCCGGGGGCCTTCGAAAGGCTGAGAAACCGGACGCACCGAGCATGCCTGGCGCTGCCGGATCGCTCCCGGACAGTCCCGCATCCGACTCTGTCAGTCGCCCCGTCTTGGCACGCCTTCCACTCGATCTACCGGGAGATCGGTGATGAGCATCATTCTGGGGCCAGACAATTCGTCTGGGACTGTGGGTTACTCTTTCAGCTTCGATGGCATGACCCGTGTCGAATTGATCTGGCTGGAGAAGCGGACCGAGTTCTGGATCCGGTTCGGCAATGGGGCAGGGGAGCAGGTCCTGGACCGCAGTCGCCGCATTGTCTTCTTCCGTCCCGGCTCCGTGTTTGCCTTCGTCCGCTGGGTGGCGAATGACTATGGAACCGTCGTCTCGCGCATCGACATCGTGCGCGCGGTCGCGCCTGGCAGCGCCTGTCAGACGCTGCCCTTCGTGCGCCCAGGTGGCGAGATTTTGTTGAAGATCGAAGGCTGGCCCAAGGTCGAGAAGGTCCTCCGCCATGTCGATGCCATCGAGGGTCTCGGCATCGATCCTGCCGAGGTCGATCCCGATCACTGGCGTCATGTCGCCCACTGGATGAAGGCGGGCGAAGCGCCGCGACCCTATACGGCGGAACGCCATGCCGCATGGCTCCGGCGCGGTGGAGTGAGCACCGGTTCGCGCAGCGTGTCGAAAGCTCCGGTGGAGCTTTCGAAGGGGCGAACGCAATGACCCACGCCCGCTACACCATGGTGACGGTCGCGGCGCTCGCCATTGTCATCGCCAGCAGCATTCCGACTGCGCCACGGCTGGTCTGGAACGCCTCGGCCAGCGTGCCGATTGGTTTCTACACCATCGCGCCGGTGGGCCGGCTCGAGGTGCCAGATCTGGTCGCCGTTATGCCGCCCGAACCCCTTGCGGGTTTCATGGCCGCGCGCGGCTATGTCGGTCGCGATACGCCGATCCTGAAGCACGTCATCGGGCTGCCGGGACAACGGGTCTGCCGTGACGGCGCCGCGATCACCGTCGATGGCAGACACCTGGGGGAGGCGCGAGAGCGCGACAGCCAGGGCCGCGATCTTCCCGTCTGGCAGGGCTGCCGCACCATCGTAGAGGGCGAGGTCTTCCTGATGAACCCGGCGGTCTCTGACAGCTTCGATGGCCGCTACTTCGGTCCGTTCCCCACCTCGGCAGTGATCGGCCGGGCCAGTCCACTGTTCACCGACGAGGGTGGCGATGGCCGCCTCGTCTGGCACGCGCCGGAGCGGTGACGCGCGCTATGGCGGGACGTGCCAGCGGCCTGCCTCCCATTCACCGCATGAGGAAGGAGCTTCCAATGCCACAGATCGGCCAATTCACACGCACCCCGTCCGGCTATTCCGGACAACTTCGCACGCTCTCACTCGACTTGGAGCTGACCTTTGTTCCAACCGAGAACGTCGATACCGAGAAGGCTCCTGCCTATCGTATCCACCTCGGTGACGAGGAGGGTCCGGAGGTTGGCGCGGGCTGGAAACATACCGGCGAGACCGCAGGGGCGTTCATTTCGGTCCTGCTCGATGATCCGGTTTTCCGGCATCCGATCCGCGCCCGCCTGTTCCAGTCGGATGAGGAGGGCAGGGACTGGGGGCTGCACTGGACCCGCCCGAAGAAGCGCGATGAGCAGGACTGACCATGATCATGTCCAGCACCCGTCCCGCCTCGGGGAGAGGTGGCATCTGCCGCCGCATTCTCCTCCTTCTTCTTTCCGGTCTCCTCATCCCGGTCACCGCCACGCAGCCGCTCTTGGCGCAAACCGATGTGCCCGAACACGCAATCGCCGCGCGTCCCTACGCCGCCCAGGTCACCGAGGCATCGCAGCGCTTCGGCATTCCGACGACCTGGATCATGGCCGTGATGCGGGCAGAGAGTGCGGGCGATCTGCGTGCGGTTTCTTCCGCTGGCGCGATGGGGCTGATGCAGGTCATGCCCGACACCTGGGCGGGGCTGCGCATCCGTCATGGTCTTGGCCGAGACCCTTACGATCCGCGTGACAACATCCTCGCGGGCACGGCCTATCTGCGCGAGATGTGGGACCGCTATGGCAATGTCGCGGCGATGCTGGCGTCCTATAATGCCGGTCCTGCTCGTTACGAAGAATACCGACTGGCGGATCGTCCGCTGCCTCCCGAGACACGTGCCTATGTCGCTGCGCTTGCACCCGTTCTGCTTGGCGAGCGGCCATCGGGCACCGGTATCACTGCAGCACGACCACGCGATTGGCGTGAGGCGGCGATCTTCATCAGCCGCGACGACGGGACGCTTGCAACCGATCCTGTGTTGCCTGACCGAACGGTCGGCGGCGCTCCTTCACCCGTCCCGGCGGTGCCGCAGGCGGGCCTCACCCCGCGATCTGAGGGCCTCTTCGTCCAGCCGGAGACTGGTGAGGCCCGGCCATGATCCGCGCGACGACACTTCGCATTCTATCGTGCTCTGGCGTGCGTTTGAGGGGACGGCCGGTGGTGGCGGGCACCACGACCGAAAGATGGCAGGATAAAAGGGCGCACGGTGCGCGGCGGTTGGACGGTTGTTTTTGTTCATGTTTTTGCCGCGCTCCGCACCGTGTGGCGCGTGCCCGCACTGTGCGAGATGTGCCTAACGCTCTGATATTCAGTGCGGTTTCGCACTGTGTGGGGGCCTCCCATGCCCGATGATCGCGAGTTCCGCATCCGTCCGGGACGTATCCGCTCCACCCGGGCGCAGCAGGCCCGGCCCTTCATCGCACAGGCCCTGGCCGCAGCGAAAAAAGCCGGTGGTGGCGTCTCGCGGGCCGGGCGCGTCACCCCAGGCAATCGGTCCCGTTTCGGGAACGGTCAGCGCGCCAGTATTCAGGCCAACCGCCTCATCACCACCCGCACGCGCGGCGCGGTGGTCAAGGCGCGTGTAGTCCGGCACAGCGGGAAATCCGTGCCCCTCGGAGCCCACCTCGATTACCTGCGCCGAGACGGCGTGACCCGCGACGGGGAGAAGGCCAGGCTCTTCGGGCCCGGAACGGAGGATGCCGATGGCCGGACCTTTGCCGAGCGGTGTCGCGATGACCGTCATCATTTCCGTTTCATCGTCTCACCCGACGACGCGCCGGACATGTCTGACCTGCAATCCTTCACCCGCGATCTCGTCGGGCGGATGGAACAGGATCTCGGCACGTCCCTTGATTGGGTCGGTGTCGATCACTGGAACACCGCCCACCCCCATGTCCATCTGATCGTTCGGGGCGTGCGCGACGACGGCCAGGATCTCGTGATCTCGCGGGACTACATCAAGGAGGGCATGCGCGACAGGGCACGGGATCTCATCACCCAGGAACTGGGCCCACGCAGTGATCTCGACATCCGCCAGACGCTTGAACGTCAGATCGGGGCCGAGCGCTGGACGCAGCTCGATCGTCAGTTGCTCCGGGATGCCGGGTGTTCCCGCATCCTCGACATGGCGCCTGATGCGGATCGGCAGCCGGATGCGTTTCACGCGCTGAAGGTCGGGCGGCTGCGCCGGCTGGAAGTGCTCGGCGTCGCCGACCAGATCGGACAGTCGCAATGGCACATCAGGGACGATGCCGAAGCTGTTCTGCGCGAGATGGGGGAGCGTGGCGACATCATCAAGCGGATGCATCGTGCTCTGACGGAACGGGGGATTGAGCGCGGGTCCTCGAGTTACGTCCTTGCCGCGGAGAGCCTCGATGTTCCCGTCATCGGTCGTCTGGTCCAGCGGGGCCTCGATGACGAGCTGAAGGGGACAGCCTATGCCGTCGTCGATGGTGTCGATGGCCGGAGCCACCATATCCGTCTGCCTCATCTCGACGCCGCCGGCGACGGCGCCCCAGGCTCGATTGTGGAACTCCGCGCCTATGACGATGCGCGCGGCCAGCGTCGCGTCGCACTGGCGGCTCGGTCCGACCTGGACCTTGCTGCGCAGGTCTCCGCGTCCGGGGCCACCTGGCTCGACCGGCAGGCAATCGCGCGCGACCCGCTCGCCTTGTCGGACCAGGGCTTCGGTGCCGAGGTCCGGGAGGCCCTGGAAGCCCGGGCCGAGCACCTGGTCACGGAAGGGCTAGGAGAGCGGCGGGACGGCAGGGTGGTCTTTGCCCGGCGCCTGCTCGGAACCTTGCGCGACCGGGAGCTGCAGGCGGTTGGCACGCAGCTCGCAGCGGAAACCGGGTTGCCGTTCAACAAGGCGAATCCGGGTGACTACGTCAGCGGTATCTATCGCCAGCGTCTCGCGCTGGCATCGGGCCGTTTTGCCATGATCGAAGGCTACGGTGCCGACGGCGCTCTCGGCTTCCAGCTGCTGCCCTGGTCTCCGTCTCTCGAAAAGCATCTCGGCCGGGATGTCACCGGCGTCGCGCGCGGGGACGGCGGAGTGGACTGGGACTTTGGCCGTAAGCGCGGCCTCGGCCTCTGATCAACACACCGGAAAGGAGCGACAGTCATGTCCGCGACCAAGATCCTCTGGGGCCAGATCTCCATCGTCTTCCTCATCATTCTGGCCACCACCTGGGGAGCGACGCAATACGTGGCCGCGAGCCTCGGCTATCAGGCACAGCTGGGCCCGCCCTGGTTCGTGCTGTTCGGGACGCCCGTCTACTATCCACCGGCCATCTTCTGGTGGTGGTATTTCTACGAGGCCTACGCGCCACCGGTCTTCGCGACGGGCGGGATCATCGCCGCCTCGGGTGGATTCATCGCCATCGGTGTGGCCATCGCCATGTCGGTCTGGCGCGCGCGCGAGGCCCGCAACGTTGCGACCTATGGATCTGCCCGATGGGCCGAGAAGGGCGAGGTGAAGGCGGCCGGACTTCTTGACCCGGATGGCGTGGTCCTGGGTCGCTATGAGCGGGAATATCTGCGCCACGATGGGCCGGAACATGTGCTTTGCTTCGCGCCGACGCGATCCGGCAAGGGGGTCGGGCTCGTCGTACCCTCTCTTCTCACCTGGCCCGGCTCGGCCATCGTTCATGACATCAAGGGGGAGAACTGGCAGTTGACCGCAGGGTTCCGGGCCCGGCACGGTCGGGTCCTCCTCTTCGATCCAACCAATCCGAACTCTTCGGCCTACAACCCCCTGCTCGAAGTGCGCCGCGGGGAGTGGGAAGTTCGCGATGTCCAGAACATCGCCGACATCCTCGTTGACCCCGAGGGAAGTCTGGAGCGGCGAAACCACTGGGAGAAGACCAGCCACAGCCTGCTGGTCGGGGCGATCCTGCATGTCCTCTATGCCGAGAAGGACAAGACGCTGGCCGGTGTCGCCAACTTCCTCTCCGACCCGCGGCGTCCTGTGGAGTCCACGCTCCGCGCGATGATGCGGACGTCGCACCTGGGCGAAGCGGGGCCGCATCCCGTGGTCGCCAGTGCCGCCCGTGAATTGCTCAACAAGTCCGAGAATGAACGCTCCGGTGTGCTTTCGACGGCGATGTCTTTCCTTGGCCTCTATCGAGACCCCGTGGTCGCACAGGTCACGCGCCGCTGCGACTGGCGGATCGGCGATATTGTCGGGGGCACGCGACCAGTCACGCTCTACCTCGTGGTGCCGCCTTCGGACATCAATCGCACCAAGCCGCTCATCCGACTGATCCTCAACCAGGTCGGCCGACGGCTGACCGAAGATCTGCAGGGCAAGGATGACCGGCATCGGCTGCTGCTGATGCTTGATGAGTTCCCGGCACTCGGCCGGTTGGATTTCTTCGAGAGCGCGCTGGCCTTCATGGCGGGCTACGGGCTGAAGAGCTTCCTCATCGCCCAGTCGCTGAACCAGATCGAGAAGGCCTACGGCCCGAATAATTCGATCCTCGACAATTGCCACGTCCGGGTGAGCTTCGCGACCAATGATGAGCGCACGGCCAAGCGCGTCTCTGATGCCCTCGGCACCGCCACCGAGATGAAGGCGATGAAGAACTACGCCGGGCACCGTCTGGCGCCCTGGCTCAGCCATCTCATGGTGTCCCGATCGGAAACTGCGCGGGCCTTGCTCACGCCCGGAGAAATCATGCAGCTGCCGCCAACCGATGAGATCGTCATGGTGGCCGGCACTCCGCCGATCCGGGCGACGAAAGCACGGTATTACGAAGATACGCGGTTTGCCGAGCGGGTCTTGCCGCCACCCGACTTGGTGGATGTGGGCGCCTCAGGGGAGGATGACTGGAGCAGTCTTGCAGTTCCAGTGCAGGACGACGAGCAAGAGCGAGTATCCGAGATGGGAGCGGGGGAAGAGGACCCGACAGCGTCGGAGCGCCGTCTTCAGCCGGAGCTGGCGCAGCCTCAGCCGGTCGACAGGCAGTCCCCCTTTGAGAACGAGTTTGAATTCGACCCACCCGAGGATGAGGAGGATGGCGCCATCCGCAATCGGCGCATCATGCAGCAGATGCGCGGTGTCGCGCGGCAGGTCTCCCTCAATCGCGATGATGGCATGGAGCTTTGATCATGACTACCAGCCGCAAGAAGACGAAGATCTCGGTCTATCTCGATCCCGAGGTCATGCAAATGCTGGCGGAGTTTGCCGCGCGGCGTGACAGATCCCAATCGATGGTGGCCGAGGCCGCGATCGCATCCTTCCTCTCTCCGGATGACGCGGAGCGCCGCGAGGCGGTTCTAGCGAGGCGCCTGGATCAGATCGACAGACGGATCACACGGCTGGAACGTGATGTCGGGATTTCTGTTGAAAGCCTGGCCGTGTTCATCCGTTTCTGGTTGGCAACAACACCGGCTCTGCCGGAACCCGCGGCGAAAGCCGCACGGGCGAAGGCTGGGGAGCGCTATGAGGCATTTATCTCGGCGCTCGGTCGGCGCCTCGCGCAGGGGCCGAAGCTGCGGCAGGAGGTGTCGGAAGATGTGGACGGCCGGCCAAGTAGCTGAAAGAGGTGCCACCGGCCTCAGCCACAAGGGTTGGGACTGTAGGAGCGATCTTCATGATCGACCCGATCGGCCCAAACCTGCCGTTCGACGGAAGAATTCGCGCCGCAAGGCAGCATTCACCAAACCAGATGGGGTGGATGGCTCCCGCTCCCCGGCGTCGTAATGCGCCATAGTGCAGGTGTCAGAATCTGCGATCGAGAGGAGCCACCCCATGCAGGTTACCACTGTCGGCCTCGACCTGGCCAAGACCATCTTCCACGTCCACGGAGTGACAGAAGGCGGCGAAGTGGCCTTCAACCGACCTTTGCGCCGAGCGCAGGTTCTGGGGTTTTTCGAGAGACTGTCGCCCTGCCTCATCGGCATCGAAGCCTGCGCATCGAGCCACCACTGGGCGCGGGAGCTTTCGAAGCTGGGTCACACAGTCCGGTTGATGCCGCCAATGTACGTCAAACCCTACGTGAAACGGGGCAAGTCCGACGCGGTCGATGCAGAAGCCATCTGCGAAGCGGTCACGCGACCAACGATGCGGTTCGTCGAGATCAAGTCCGAGGACCAGCAGGCGCTTTTGTCACTGCACCGCGCACGAGATTTCGTGGTTCGCCAGCGTACCCAGCTGATCAACATGCTCCGGAGCCTGGCCGCGGAGTTCGGCATCGCCATCGCTCGGGGCGTGGCGCGGGCCATCGACTTTGCGAAGGGGATCATCGATGGCAAGCAGTCCGGACTCCCCGAGCTCGCCCAGGACGTCCTTCGGGTCCTCAGCCGTCAGCTGGTCGATCTGCACAACCGCCTCGGCTGGTACGAGATCACGATGCGCATTCAGGCCCGTCTCAGCCGCCAGGCCCAACTCCTGCAGACCATCCCCGGCGTGGGGCCGGTAACGGCCTCGGCCGTGGCAGCCACGATCGGGTCCGGCTGCCAGTTCCGGAGCGGTCGGGAATTTGCGGCATGGCTGGGGCTGACACCGCGCAACCATTCCAGCGGCGGTAAGGAGCGATTGGGAAAGATCACCAAGATGGGCGATCGGTATCTGCGCCAGCTCATCGTGGTCGGAATGACATCGCGCGTGCGGCAGGTCGCCAATCATCCCGAGCGCGCCGACCCCTGGTTGACGAAGCTGTTACAGAGAAAGCCAGCCCGGCTCGCGACCGTCGCAATGGCGAACAAGACGGCACGGATCATGTGGGCCGTCCTGACCAGGAACGAGCCCTACAAGCCGCACGCCGCGTAAGTCGGGGCGCGACCACGAGATAGCAAGACCGACGATGTGATGGTGTACCCTTCAGCCGCAACGATCAGGACGCTCCGCCGAATGACCCGGGCGACATTGCCCGCAAAGCAGATAGGAACCTGATCTGCGGATCCCATCAGGGCCAGCGGCAATGTCCGCGCAAACAGGCCGGACACAAGACCGCTTCTGAAAAGGTACACGCAATCTCATTTAAGCCTTGCTATGCGGGAGCCATCCACACAGGTCATTCGTAAACACTTGAAAACAGCTATTCTTGAACCCATATACCATGAGCGGGTTTTTTCGGCGGAAACGCCGTGTCAAAAACGTCATACACTTAAGTCGATTTTTGCTGTTTTGCTTCTGGCGACCGGCATCCTCTACGCACTTGGAACTTTCGGAATTGGGCCGATGTCAATTATAGGAGGACTTGCCATGGGAAAAGAACTGAACTCGCTGATTGGAAACTTTAGTCTCGGATACTGCGCTAGCTACATCTGCAACTTGACGTTTTCGCCGAAAGGACCCGTCTGGTAAAATTTTATTTAGAGCTACGAACCGCTCTGAATCTCCATTTATGGCTTCGTCTGTCGCTGCGGTGCCGATACTACAGAGCCGACTTCGCCGTTTGCTCCTGCTCCATTGCTGGTTTCCGGACTTCCCAGACTATGGTTGCCAGTGCTTAAATTCGATTGAGAAGAACCCGGGGCTACCAGCATAATCATCTCCGGATTGGTCTATGTACGTCAGCCAATACAATGATGCTGGGTTGGCATTTACGCATGGGCTGTAGCCCCTAATGTGAGTAGCCGGCCCAAACGTCCGATCCAATTCATGAGTAGTTGGCTGGCTAAGTAGTGAAAGCTCACGCCTAATGCCAAGAACCTGTTTCACGATACCCTTTTCGAACTTGGCGTTGGATTTGCACTCAACGCCCAAAACCACGTCGCTGTGCTGTGGCATGTCCCCATCATGAACACTTGGATCAATCAGTACCAAGTCGATCTCGTGGTATCCACTTTTTCCAATCCAACCCCCAATCATTGATGCGCCTAGTGTTTGGACCTGGATATCAGTGTGAAGTTCTAACAACTTGCCGTGCTTGGCCACTACGAAGAAAGATCTAGAACGATCTATGTTGCCTGGACTGGCTTTGAAATTCACCACAGTCCCGTTTGCAAGCCGAATGCTCACACCATAAGTGGATCGGAGCCATTCCAGCGTTCTAGCCAAACAATAAAGTTCATAGATCTTTCCGCCTTTTGACTTTACCAATGTCGCCTTCATGCAAGCTTTGTGTGTATTGAAAAATGCAGAGATGGCCCTCTTGGCTTTGGCTTGATCCAACATCATTCAAAATCCTCGCCATCAGCACTGCCTGAACTATCGGCCTCCAATAACTGCCCGATCAAGTTCCTCAGGTCCTTCATGGCAGAGGGGATACGTGGGTCACCTTGGAGAAATTCTTCATGATCACGCCCTTCAACGTCGATGTCGTCCCTGTCATTAATCAAGATAGCACCGTCCAGTCCTTTGCTATCACTGTTCTCTCGGATCATATTCAACGCCAGATCTACCGTGTCAGACGAATGGATTGCCATGTGCCGATCCAAGGCTTCAAGCATCAGGATTGACAGCTTCCGCGCGCCAAATGTTCGACGTGCTTCGTGGGTCTCTTCTTCATAGCCAGAGAGTTCTGCTATTGAATGAAGGCCAATTTCTCGCAGTTCCGCTTGAATGTGGCGAAGTATCTCCAACCAGTCTTCTTCGTTCATTAAATCACCACTTCAGCCGTGTTCAATTTAGCCCAAGCTAAAAGCCATATTTCCTTCGGCGGGTCGAAAACGCCTGCTCGCCGCCTTCCAAAAGCTCCTTTATCAGCTCCTGGACTTCTTCTTTGTCGATCGAACCGCACAGCTTTTGATCGATCTTCGTCCGATCTTCGCCATCTTCTACGACTGGCGTGAGACCAATTATCTGATCAGCGTCGCCCAAAACCGGGATATTTGGATTGTGGCTTGAAAACAAGAACTGGCGTTGCTTCTTGGCGACGCGCATTTTATCGACTACATGCCCTGCAATGAACTGGTTATCGAGGTCGTCTTCGGGTTGATCGATGATCAGTGGGGCATCAGACTCCAGAAGCAACAGCATCAGAACTGCCGTGGCCTTTTGACCGGCAGATAGGCGGTCGAGTTCCCTCCAGTTCTCGGCCCCGTCTCGACCAACGTTGAGTTCAATAACGGCCTCGGGCGGTATCCGCGCTTCTTCCACCAGCAAGGCCAGTGTTTCGCCTCCAGCGGCGATCTTCTGAGAGGATGAATCGGTGAACCCGAATTCATCGCTGAGCGCTTGAGCACCCTTACGGATCGTCGCGGCCAGTTTCGAAGGTAGTAGGTCCTCATGCTCTTGCAGCTTCGTCAGGGCTTGACTGATCTGCCCTTCAGTTCCATCCCGCAAAATCTGTTCCAGTGGCCCCAAATCGGAACTGGGGCGAACACTTGCCCGAACCGTTCCTTTTAGCTTTTTGCTGACCTTCTTCGCGGCCATCTCAAGGTCACGATAGGCTTTTCGGTCAGCCTTTTCCCATTCATCGACTATGCTCTGTCGCGACTTTTGTTCGATCGCGAGTTCCGAAACGGCCTGATCCTTCTCCCCTTGCTTCGGTTCAAGTACAGCGACCTGTTTTTTCACGGTCAGATAAGCGTCGGGATCGAAACCCTCACCCTCCAGTTCTTTCTTGAGCGACTTATACGTCGCCTCAACAGCATCGGCCTTTGGCTGCCACACAGATCGTATCGCAGCCAAATCGGCGGTTGCCTTTTGAGCCGCTATTTCTAGTATCTCTGCTGCTTGCACTTTGGCGTCGTGCATATCCTGCGCAATCGCTTGGATATTGGCCAAGTCATCCCTGTGCGGGAGTTTTACCTCTTTTTCTGACGGCAAAACGGTTGATGCGGATGCTCCGTCCGGCTTTAACGCGTCTCCCTCTTTCCCAAATCCAGTTATGGCGTTGGAGAAGTCGTCGAGTATTCGTTGTTCATACTGGACAGATGCCTGTTCTTGCAGGCGGGTCGCAAGCTCGGTCTCTTCGAAGCGTTTGAGTTGTTCCTTGAGTCCAGGCAGAGCCGCCAAAGCAAGGTCCAATTCGGCGATTTTTTCGTCAAGGTCCGTGATTATCTTTCGAGAGGCTCGGAAGCGTTCCCTGATCCCATCCTCACTGACCGCCGCTTCGTTATCCGCACCGACAAATCGCCCAAGCAGTTCGGCAAGCTGGCCTTTGTGCCTCGTGATCTCAGAAATCTCGTGCTGGCCGTACACCTCCAAGTCAGAAATGATGTCACCGGGCTTCAGGTCAGCCACGATTTCACCCGACTGATTTCTAACCCGGGCCTCCTGTTTGTAGGCGCGCTCAATAAGGTAGTAACCGGGCGACGGGCTTGGCGAAAAGATCAAGACGGAAACAGCTGAACGCGACCCCAATAGATGCTTGATCATCGATTCATGACTCTTCGCGGCATCCGCACCCAACGGTGGTATGTCAAAGGCGAAGCGCAGGCTTTCAACGATTGTGGACTTGCCAGCGCCACGACCGCCAATCATAACATTCAATCCAGCATTCAGCGCAACGTACTGTCCATCGAGTAGTCCGCCATCCCAAGCGACGGCGACAACTCGCGCGAATTCAGATGGCGCTTCGTCCGAGTTGAGCATGATTCGGCTTTCACCGTCGAGAAAAGCCTGCCGCAAACCTTCTATCGAGGCCTCTGTCATTTTGAGTAAGGTCGTATTGCCGGGTTTCGCGAAATCCCCAGGTGCTGAAACGTCAGATGCGTTGACAAAGCTGACGGGCCGGTCCCGTTTGTGCGCTCCATCTTTGTTCAAGCAAATTTGCCGGTATTCAGTAGGCACATCGCCAAGCGATCCAGGGATAGCTGACGCAAAATGCAATGGCGACTTCCATGCATTCATGCGCGTCTGACCGGCGAGTTCTTTGAGCAAGCCACTGTTATGGGTCACGTGTGCTGAAATTGTGATGCCGCCACGCTCATTAACAACTTCGAGAAGTTCCTCGAATCCTTTGCGTGCAATGGGTGAAGGATCGTCGCGATTTCGAATATCGCACGCACCCACATTTTCATTCATATCGGTGCCAGATGTTCCGGGTGGAAAGAGGCAAAGTATGTGTACACCTTCAGCGGAATTTGCTTCAAAGCCAGGGAAAACTGTGATCCCAGCCTCTTCCAACTTCGCTCTTAAGTTTTCGGAATCGTCAAAACGGAAGTGATCGGTAAGCGCGACCACCTGAACACCATTTTCCTGGCAAGCCTTAACCATCGCATCATTGTACTGGTTTTCATCTGTAAAACCACTCGATTTGGAATGACGGCTTCCATATGCGAACGGGTTCACCTGAAAGGCGCATTTCATGTATTGGCTGCCATCTGGGGAGGTCAATGCATCCTTGATGCCTTGTGGTGTTGCTCCGTGGGCAGCCAGTGTGGTCAGCATGGGATCTAGAAGCTTTTTCATTGAACAACTTTGTTGAAACTGTTTGGCGGGAACGGGACACGCCATCATTGATGAGGCATAAGCCCGATGCATGTAAAGATTGCTTTCTTAGTTCATAGCGAAGGTCGGCTTTGAGGCATGAGCTTTCGCCGCCTTGCTCATGCAGCGAACCACTGCTCTCCGCCCGTAACACCATTTTCTAGCGACGGTTACCATGACGCTTTCCCCGTGGGATGGGTTAGGGTACGGGCCACCGATCACCTGTCTTTGCACGCCGCGCTACTACGCCCCTCGGAAACCTGTTGAGCCGTAGGCATTTACGGCTTTCTTAATCGACCCCGATCCAGGGCGGCCTGTTGGAGGCGCCCGTGAGGGAACGGGGCCGGCATGGCGAAGACCGATCAGAGACCAGAAGTGAACCGGAGAGGCGCGCGGATGCTGCGCACCGCGCTCGGGCCGGCGATCGCCGGGTTTCTGGACGACCCCATGACCGTCGAGGTGATGCTCAACCCCGATGGGCGGCTCTGGGTCGACCGGCTTTCGGAGGGGCTGGCCGACAGCGGCAAGACGCTGAGCGCAGCGGACGGCGAGCGCATCGTTCGACTGGTCGCCCATCATGTTGGCGTCGAAGTTCATGGACTGTCCCCTCGCGTCTCTGCGGAGCTTCCGGAAACCGGCGAGCGCTTCGAGGGGCTGCTTCCGCCCGTGGTCGCTGCTCCGGCCTTCGCCATCCGCAAACCTGCCGTCGCCGTCTTCACCCTCGAAGATTACGTCACCGCCGGAATCATGACCGGGATGCAGGCCGAGGCGCTGCGTCTGGCGGTCGCCACCCGCGCCAACATCCTCGTCGCCGGCGGCACGTCCACGGGCAAGACCACGCTAACCAATGCGCTGCTCGCCGAGGTAGCGAAGACGCAGGATCGCGTCGTGATCATCGAGGATACCCGGGAACTGCAATGCGCCGCGCCGAACCTCGTGGCGATGCGGACCAAAGATGGCGTCGCCACGCTATCGGAGCTTGTCCGATCCTCGCTGCGTCTGCGCCCCGATCGTATTCCGATCGGTGAGGTGCGTGGCGCCGAGGCGCTGGACCTGCTCAAAGCCTGGGGCACCGGCCATCCCGGCGGCATCGGCACCATCCATGCCGGTACCGGGATCGGCGCGCTGCGCCGTCTCGAGCAACTCATCCAGGAAGCCGTCGTTACCGTGCCCCGCGCCATGATCGCGGAGACCATCGACCTCGTGGCCGTCCTGGCCGGGCGCGGCTCCGCACGGCGTCTGGCCGAACTCGCCCGCGTCGAGGGCCTGGGGCCGGACGGCGACTACCGGATTTCCCCCGCCATTTCAGAACCCGCCATCCCTCACGAACAAGGAGACCCCGAATGATCCGTCACGCCTTGCGCATCCGCCAGCACATCGCCACTGCGGTCGCCGCCACTTATGTCAGCCTGTTCATCGCTCCGGCTGCCCACGCCTCCGGGTCTTCCATGCCCTGGGAAGCGCCGCTGCAATCCATCCTCGACTCCGTCGAGGGGCCGGTGGCCAAGATCGTGGCGGTGATCATCATCATCGTCACCGGTCTGACGCTGGCTTTCGGCGATACCGGCGGTGGCTTCCGGCGGCTGATCCAGATTGTCTTCGGGATTTCCATCGCCTTTGCGGCCTCGTCCTTCTTCCTCAGCTTCTTCAGCTTTGGTGGCGGAGCGCTGATCTGATGGCGGTGAGTTTCGAAGCCCTCGACGCCGTACCGGGGTTCAGCGTGCCGGTTCACCGCGCGCTGACCGAGCCGATCCTGCTCGGCGGAGCCCCACGCTCGGTCGCCATTCTGAATGGCACGCTCGCCGGTGCGGTCGGCCTCGGGCTTCAGCTCTGGCTGGTCGGGATCCTGATCTGGGCCGTCGGCCAGATCGCTGCCGTCTGGGCGGCCAGGCGCGATCCGCTCTTCGTCGAGGTCGCCCGCCGCCATCTGCGCATTCCCGGTCATCTCTCGGTGTGAACCCCCATGATGAATCTCGCAGAATACCGTCGCACCGCCTCGCGCCTCGCCGACTACCTGCCCTGGGTGGCGCTGGTCGGGGAGGGCGTGGTCCTCAACAAAGACGGCTCGTTTCAGAGGACGGCGAAGTTTCGGGGTCCCGATCTGGACAGCGCCGTCGCGGCCGAACTGGTCGCGGTCGCCGGACGGTTGAACAACGCATTCCGCCGCCTCGGTTCGGGTTGGGCGATCTTCGTGGAAGCGCAGCGCTCTGAGGCCGCGACCTATCCTGCAAGCACCTTCCCGGATGCGGCATCGGCGCTGGTCGATGCCGAGCGCAAGGCCGATTTCGAGGAGGAGGGGAGCCATTTCGTATCCGGCTATTTCCTGACCCTCCTCTGGCTTCCGCCCGCCGAGGATGCGGCACGCTCAGAATCCTGGCTCTACGAGGGCCGCGAGACCTCAGGTGTGAACCCCTGGGAACAGGTGCGCGGCTTCATCGATCGTACCGATCGCGTGTTGGCGCTGCTCGACGGCTTCATGCCGGACTGCCACTGGCTCGATGACGCCGATACGCTCACCTACCTGCATTCGACGATTTCGACCAACCGACACCGCGTGCGCGTGCCCGAGGTGCCGGTCTATCTCGACGCGCTCTTGCCCGACCAGCCGCTGGCCGGCGGGCTGGAGCCGCGCCTGGGCAATCAGCATTTCCGCGTCCTGACGATCACCGGCTTTCCCGGCGCCACGACCCCGGGCCTGCTCGACGATTTGAACCGGCTGGCCTTTCCCTATCGCTGGTCGACCAGGGCCATTCTCATGGACAAGCTGGATGCGACGAAGCTGCTGACCCGGATACGCCGTCAGTGGTTTGCCAAGCGTAAGTCCATCGCCGCGATCCTCAAGGAGGTGATGACCAACGAGCAATCCGCGCTGGTCGATACAGATGCCGCGAACAAGGCCGCCGACGCGGACATGGCCCTGCAGGAACTTGGCGCGGACGTGGCTGGCATGGCCTATGTCACCGCGACGATCGTGGTCTGGGACGAGGATGTCCGCCGCGCTGACGAGAAGCTGCGGCTGGTCGAGAAGATCGTCCAGTCCCGCGATTTCAGCGTCATGGTCGAGACGGTCAACGCCGTCGATGCCTGGCTCGGAAGTCTTCCCGGCCATGCCTATGCCAATGTCCGGCAGCCACCGATCAGCACATTGAATCTCGCCCATATGATCCCGCTCTCGGCGGTCTGGGCAGGGCCGGAACAGGATGAGCATTTCGGCGACGCTCCGTTGCTCTACGCCAGGACCGAAGGCTCCACCCCGTTCCGGTTTTCTCTTCATGTCGGGGATGTCGGTCACACCCTCGTCGTCGGCCCGACCGGCGCGGGCAAATCCGTGTTGCTGGCGCTGATGGCGCTTCAGTTCCGGCGGTACTCGCGCAGCCAGGTCTTCGCCTTCGACTTCGGCGGCTCGATCCGCGCCGCTTCGCTCGCCATGGGCGGCGACTGGCATGACCTCGGCGGAGAACTGACCGACGCGGACGAGAGCTCTGTCTCGCTACAGCCCTTGGCCCGCATTCACGAGACGTCGGAGCGCGCCTGGGCGGCCGACTGGATCGTCGCCATCCTGACGCGCGAGAACATCCAGATTACCCCGGATGTGAAGGAACATATCTGGACGGCACTGACCTCGCTGGCCTCGGCCCCTGTGGGCGAGCGGACCATGACCGGCCTCGCGGTCCTGCTGCAGTCCAACGACCTGAAGCAGGCGCTCCGCGCATATTGCGTCGGGGGGCCCTATGGCCGGCTGCTCGATGCCGAGACCGAACAGCTGGGATCGTCGGATGTGCAGGCCTTCGAGATCGAGGGGCTGGTGGGAACCGGCGCGGCGCCCGCCGTCCTCTCTTACCTGTTCCACCGGATCGGTGATCGGCTCGACGGACGCCCCACGCTGCTCATCATCGACGAGGGCTGGCTCGCGCTCGATGACGATGCCTTCGCGGAGCAACTCCGCGAATGGCTGAAGACGCTCAGGAAGAAGAATGCTTCTGTGATTTTCGCGACGCAGAGCCTCAGCGACATCGACGGCAGTACCATCGCACCGGCGATCATCGAAAGTTGCCCGACACGGCTCCTGTTGCCCAACGAGCGGGCCATCGAGCCCCAGATCACGACCATCTATCGTCGCTTTGGCCTCAATGGCCGGCAGATCGAGATCCTCGCGCGGGCCACGCCCAAGCGCGACTACTACTGTCAGTCGCGGCGCGGCAACCGGCTGTTCGAACTGGGCCTCAGTGACGTTGGGCTCGCGCTGTGCGCGGCATCGTCCAAATCGGATCAGGCGCTGATTGTCGAGATCTGCGCCGGGCACGGCCAAGACGGCTTCCTCGCCGCCTGGCTGAAGGCGCATGGCCTCGATTGGGCCGCCGACCTGATCCCCGAGCTCACCAATCTCGCCATCGACGCAGAAGGGGAATCTCCGGCCTCCGCTGTTGTTGAGGACGCCGACATCGACCTTGAAGAAGAGGAAGTCACACCATGACACGCAAGATTACGTTTCGGTTCGCCGGCCCGTCGCTGTTCGCCCTCGCGCTGGCGATGCCCATGGCCATGTCGCCCATCGCAGCGCCCCCCGCCCATGCGCTCTTCGGCATCGGCGGGGGGCCTTTCATCGTCTACGACCCGACCAACCATGCCGAAAACCTCCTGACCGCGGCGCGCGCTCTGGAGCAGATCAACAACCAGATCGCACAGCTCCAGAACGAAGCGCAGATGCTGATCAACCAGGCGCGCAATCTCGCCAACCTGCCGTATTCCGCGCTCCACCAAATCCAGCAGAACGTCAGCCGCACACAGCAACTCCTGGCCCAGGCGCAGAACATCGCCTTCGACGTGCAGAGCATCGACCAGATGTTCCAGCAGGACTATGGCAACCTCTCCCTGACGGCGACCGACCAGCAGCTGATCGCTGAGGCCCGGTCTCGTTGGGAGAACACCGTCGGTGGTCTGCAGGATGCGATGCGCGTGCAGGCCGGTGTCGTCGGCAATATCGAAGCCAATCGTGCCGAGATGTCCGCGCTCGTGGGGCAGAGCCAGAACGCTGTCGGTGCTCTGCAGGCCACGCAGGCGGGCAACCAGCTCCTCGCCCTGCAATCGCAGCAGCTCTCGGATCTGATCGCGGTGATCTCGGCAAACGGTCGCGCCAATGCGCTGACCGAGGCCGAGCGCGCCACCGCTGCAGAACAGGGCCGCATCCAGCGCGAACGCTTCCTGACGCCGGGTGCGGGCTACCAGCCCGGCAACGCGCAAATGTTCAACTGAGGCCGGAAGGGGAGACAATGGAGGGGAAGGTGCTGGCCCGGATCGCGGCCATCGTGTTCGTGGCGATCGCGATCACAGCCACGGTGATCGAGATGACACGCGAGGATGCTCCCGTGCCGGCCAGCACCGCGCCCGCGCTCCAGCCATCTGCCGATCCTCTCCGCGCGACGCTGCGCCGGTGCCAGCAGCTCGGTGAGGCCGCCGCCAGCGATGCCGATTGCCTCGCCGCCTGGGCCGAGAGCCGTGACCGGTTCCTTGGCCGGACGCCAGCGCCCTCTACTCCAGCCGCCTCGAACACCCGCGAAGGACAATAGGCAGATGGGCGGAACCGGCGTCATCGACAACTTCCTGGGCATCTTCACCAGCTATATCGACAGCGGGTTCGGGCTGCTCGGGGGTGAGGTGGCTTTCATCGCCACCACGCTGATCGTCATCGACGTGACGCTGGCGGCGCTGTTCTGGGCCTGGGGTGCCGATGACGATATCATCGCCCGGCTGGTGAAGAAGACTCTCTTTGTCGGGGTCTTCGCCTATATTATCTCCAACTGGAACAACCTCGCCCGGATCGTCTTCGAGAGCTTCGCGGGCCTCGGTCTGATGGCCTCGGGCACCGGGTTTTCCGCCGCCGATCTTCTGCGCCCCGGCCGCGTCGCCCAGACCGGGCTCGAGGCCGGACGGCCGCTGCTCGAAAGCATCTCCGATCTGATGGGTTGGGTCGCGGTCTTCGAGAACCTCGTCCAGATCCTCTGCCTGTTCTTCGCCTGGGCGCTGGTGATCCTCGCCTTCTTTATCCTCGCGGTGCAGCTCTTCGTCACCCTGATCGAGTTCAAGCTCACGACCCTCGCGGGCTTCGTGCTGATCCCATTCGGCCTCTTCGGCAAGACCGCGTTCATGGCCGAGCGCGTGCTGGGCAACGTCATCTCGTCCGGCATCAAGGTTCTCGTCCTCGCCGTGATCATCGGCATCGGATCGACGCTCTTCGGCCAGTTCACCGCTGGCTTCGGCGGCGTGACGCCGACCATCGATGATGCCATGGCGATTGTGCTGGCCGCCCTGTCTCTGCTGGGCCTCGGTATCTTCGGTCCCGGCATCGCCTCGGGTCTGGTGTCCGGCGGGCCCCAACTCAGCGCGGGGGCGGCCATAGGCACCGGCCTTGCCGTTGGTGGCGCTATGATCGGGGCCGGAGGGGCGAGCATGCTCGCAGCGCGCGGGGCCGGGTCCGCGCTCTCCGGTGGTGCCGCCCTCGCACGCGGCGGCGCCACCGCGGCGGGCGCTGCCTCGAGCGCCTACACGCTCGGCTCGATGGGCGGAGGTGGTCTCTCCGGCGGGATGGCTGGTGTGGCGCGCGCCGGGGCCGCTGCCGCGGCATCACCGCTCAAGAAGGCGTCCTCTCGCGCGGCTGGCGGGATCCAGTCCAGCTACGCCGAGGGCGTAAAGGGCGGTGTTGTGGCGACGGGCGGAACCACCTCGATGGGCACGGTCGGCGGCGCGGCACCTGAGCCTGACAGCTCCGGCCCGTCCGCTCCCGATGGCCCGCCAGCCTGGGCGAAGCGCATGCGCCATAGCCAGGCCGTGAGCCATGGCGTGCGCGCTGCCGCCCACGCCGTCCGGTCCGGCGACAGCCATGGCTCGGGCTCCTTCGTTAATCTCTCCGAAAGGGATCGCTCATGAACCTCTTCAAGCGCTCCGCCACCCATTATGGCAAGACACCTCAGCCAGAGACGCCTTACCAGAAGGCCGCGCAGGTCTGGGATGAGCGTATCGGCTCCGCCCGTGTTCAGGCCCGCAACTGGCGCTACATGGCCTTTGGCAGCCTGATCCTGGCGGCGGGTTTTGCTGGCGCCCTGGTCTGGCAATCCGCACGCGGCACAGTAGTGCCCTGGGTCGTTCAGGTCGACGCGCTCGGCGAGGCCCAAACTGTCGCGCCAGCCTCCACCGACTACGAGCCCACCGATCCCCAGATCGCGTTCCATCTTGGCCGTTTCATCGAACAGGTCCGGTCCATCCCCGCCGATCCGATCATCGTGCGGCAGAACTGGCTGCGCGCCTATGAGTTCACCACGGATCGCGGCGCGGCCGCGCTCAACGATTTCGCCCGCGCCAACGACCCGTTCACCCGCGTCGGTCGTCAACAGATCGCTGTCGAGGTGTCCTCGGTCATCCGGGCCTCGCCGGGATCGTTCCGCGTCGCGTGGACCGAACGCCACTACGAGAACGGCCAGCTTTCCACGGCCGAGCGCTGGACCGCGATCCTGACCGTCGTGATCCAGACCCCGCGCAGCGCCGAGCGCCTGCGCGCCAATCCCCTTGGAATCTATGTCAATGCGATCTCCTGGTCGCGGGAGATGAGCCAATGACTGGCACGCATGTTCGTGAGACCAGAGCTCCGATGGTCAGTACGCCGACGTTGGTGGCCCTGCTGCTGTCTGCGACGGTGCTGGAGGGGTGTGCCAGCAACCCGGTGCCGGAATTCAGCTACGACGAGTCCGTGCCACCGCTGCCCACTCCGCCCGCCTCGGCTGCCGAGGAACGTCCTCGGCCACTGCACACGCCGCCGGTCTGGACAGTGGCGCATGGCGGAGCGGTGGCAGGCACACCGACCGGACGTATCGAAAACGCCAATGCTGCCGCCCGGATCGAACCGCGTCGGGAAGGCTATTACAATGCGATCCAGATCTATCCCTGGTCGGAAGGCGCCCTCTATCAGGTCTATGCCGCGCCGGGTCAGATCACCAACATCGCACTCGAGCCGGGCGAACGTCTGACCGGCGCGGGTCCGATCGCCGCAGGGGATACCACGCGCTGGATCATCGGTGACACGGAGAGCGGGTCCGGATCCACCGCCCGCGTCCACATCCTCGTCAAACCGACGCGGGACGACATCTCGACCAATCTGGTGATCAGCACTGACAGGCGGGTGTATACGATCGAGCTGCGTGCGCGCGAGGCACTCTACATGCCCTCGGTCGCCTGGGCCTATCCGGCAGCGCCCCGTGGTGGGCGACAGGCCATGGCAACCGCGCCGACCATTCCTGCGCCCTCTGCCCGCAATCATCGCTACGGCTTGCAGATTCAGGGGGAAAGCCCGCCCTGGCGCCCGGTTTCTGTCTTCGACGACGGCCGTCGCGTCTATGTCGTCTTCCCGGCTGGCATCGCCCAGGGCGAGATGCCGCCGCTCTTCGTGCTCGGCGCCGATGGAGAACCGCAGATCGTCAACAGCCGTATCCTCCGGAACGTGCTGATCGTGGATCGCCTCTTCGGCGCCGCCGAGCTCCGGCTGGGAGCAGGAGACCGCCAGCAGGTGGTCCGGGTCGTGCGCATGGAGGAGCGCGAGGCGGATGCGCGGACGGAGGGGGATGCGCGAAGGGGTGGGGCGTCATGACTGAAACCGATACCGCAGCTCCGATGCGTCTGCGCCCCGATCCGCCGCGCGTGACCAGGCTGTCGCGCAAGGTTCTGGCCGGTGTCGGAGCGATCGCGCTGTTCGGCATCGGGGGTGCGCTGATCTATGCGCTCCAGACCCGTGAGGCAGGGCCGGGAGGTGGAGAACTCTATTCCATAGACAACCGACCGGCAGCGGACGGCCTGGAAGGGTTGCCGTCCGACTATACCGGCCCGGTTCTGGGACCCGCGCTGCCCGGTGACCTCGGGCGGCCGATCCTCGATGCGCAGGAGCGGGGAGTGCCCGTAGGCCCTCCGCCGATTGTGGGCCCGACCGTCGATCCGGACGCGGAGCGCCGCAGGGCAGAGGAGGAAACCGCGCGTCTGAGCGGTGTCTTCTTCCAGACGGCGTCTGGCGGGGCAACGACGGCCGGGGCCGGCGTGAACCTTCCGGGCCTGGGTGGCTCCGAGCAACCTGAGGGGAGTCGGCATACGGCTTTCCTCAACGGTCCGGTGGACCGGCAGACCGTCGCATCGGATCGCATTCAGCCGCCAGCCTCGCCGTACATCCTTCAGGCGGGAGCGGTGATACCCGCCGCGCTCATCACCGGCATTCGCTCCGATCTCCCGGGGCAGATCACCGCGCAGGTCACCGAGAATGTCTATGACAGCCCGACCGGATCGCTGCTGTTGATCCCACAAGGAACCCGCATCATCGGCCAATACGATGACGGCGTGACGTTTGGCCAACGCCGCGTGCTGCTGGTCTGGAACCGCCTGATCCTGCCGGGCGGTCGATCCATCGTTCTCGAACGTCTGCCGGGGGCGGATGCGAGCGGCTATGCCGGTCTCGAAGATGGCATCGACTACCATTGGTGGGACCTGATGCGCGCGGCAGGCCTGTCAACACTTCTCGCGATCGGCGCGGATCTCGCCACCGATGACGAAGACCGCCTGGTCCAGGCGATCCGCGATGGCGCAGTGGACACGATTAACCAGGCCGGTCAGCAGATCGTCCAGCGTCAGTTGCAGGTCGCGCCGACGCTGACCATCCGGCCAGGGTTCCCGGTCAGGATCATCGTCACCCGCGATCTGGTATTCGAGAACGCAGGAGGGTGATCATGGCGAAACTGAAGCTTGGGCCGTTGCCCGATGACAAGCCGGTTAAGGTGACGGTGGAATTGCCCGCGCCGCTTCACCGCGATCTGGTCGCCTATGCCGAGGTGCTGGGGCGGGAGACGGGGCAGCCTGTAAGTGATCCTGTGCGGCTGATCGTGCCGATGCTCCAGAGGTTTATTGCGACAGATCGCGGGTTTGCGAAGGCGAGGCGTGCGGCTCAAATCCACAGAGATGCTCACTGATAGCCGCGCTTCTTTCCGACCCTGCTTTTGTCCTCGCCATGCTCAGAAGACGCCTGAACGCGGGGTTGTCGTTATTCGGCGACCAGATTGCAGAAAACGGAAGGCGCTCGCCCTTGATCGGTCGAAAGACCACTCCCGGATGGGTCGTCACTGTCATTGCCTCGCTGACCACGGTCAAACCTCGCCCAATGGCAACCAATGACAGCAGGTTATCTCGACTTACGGACTGCACATGTATGTCAGGGTGCCAACTGAGCTCTGCCAGCTTCCTCACCAGATAGTCATAGATCTCTTGGCCTGGCGCTGTTTCGCTGACCATGAAAGCCTCGCCGCTAAGCTCGCGCCAGTCGACTGCTGTCCGGATGGCTAACTCATGGCGTTCAGGCAGGACAACGAAAACACCTTCCGACCACATCAATGCGCTGTCGCAATCTTGCCAGGTTCGGGTTCCGGTTAGGAAAGCGACGTCGAGTTTGAGCCCGCGAATGGCAGCGACGTGTTCTTCCGGGTTTCCATCGATCAATTCGATCTGCACATGATTGTGCTGCCCCCCGAAGGAGCGCAGCAATTCGGCCAGAAAGCCCGAGGCAATCGATGAATAAATGCCGACTCTTATACGGCCGTTTTCCGATCTGCCAAGTGCCGCCATCGCGTGCAAGCTCTCATCAAGCCCGCGAATTATCTGACGTGCGCGAGGTAGAAATTGTTGCCCGGCGCGGTTTAGGGTCACACCGCTTCGATGACGGTGGAACAAGGATGTTCCGAGGCGATCTTCGAGATCGCAGATGCATCGACTGATTGATGACTGCTGGACACCCATCGTGCTTCCAGCCTTTCGGAAACTGCCATGATCGGCTGCATTAACGAAGCACCGCAGGTGCCGAAACTCAATGTCACGTGCTCTCCTTTTCATCGTGTGTCATCCGCTCGATGCCCCCATAGGTGGGTCTCGCACTCGATCGTGCAGGGTTCTGGTGCCGTGCTTTTGACGAGATCGTTCGTCCATTTTAGCTATGTGAACTGCTGGGAAGTACTTTTGCGGAAGACCAGTCCCGGGCAACTGCCTGAAGTTCCAACCGGACCTGCATCGCTCTCTCCCGATTGGATTTAGCCGTCCAAGACTGGAGAAGTGTAGGTCGTCGTGCCGACAGCACGGTGCCGCCGGCACGCCATTTGGCATCAGGCGTTTTTCACCTCGATGCGCTTGACCTTGGCCTGCGCCTCCGGGGTCTGCGGCAGCTTGATCGTCAGCACGCCGTTCTTGAAGCTGGCATCGGCCTTCTCACCGTCGACTCCCGGCGGTAGCGGGATCGTGCGATAGATCGCGCCATAGCTGCGTTCGGAGAGATAGTAGCCCTTCTTCTCCTCCTGCCGCTCGATCTTCTTCTCTCCCTTGATGGTCAGCATGTCGTCGGTCACGGTGACCTCGATGTCCTTCATTTCCATCCCGGGCAGTTCGATCGATACCTCCACGTGATCTTCGGTCTCGACCACGTCGGATTTCGCCTCGCCGCCTCCCCATGGCCAGTCGAAATCGCCGACGCGGTTCCAGAAGCCTTCGAACACACGGTTCATGTCGCGTTGAAGGGTGGCGATGGGGTTCTGGTCATCACTTTTCGGGTCGGGCGCATGATCCTTCCGCGCCCAGGGGATCAGGTCCTTGATCTGCATATGAGTCCTCCTTTCTTCTTTTTGGGTGCGACATGTCGGGTTTACGAAGCCGTTACCGTGATCTTTTTGGGTTGGGCTTCCGCTGCGCGCGGCAACGTCAGGGTCAGCACACCATTCGAGACCTGCGCGCCGATCTTGTCGGGGTCGAAGTCGTCGGACATGGTAAAGGCTCGCTCGAAATCGCCCTCGCCGTATTCGGCATAGGCCAGTTGCAGCTTCTCGGGCTGTGTGGTGTGGACCTTGCCGCGGATCGTCAGCACGCGCTTTTCGAGCGTGATGTCCACGTCCTCGGCGGCGACACCCGGCATCTCGAGTGTCAGCGTCACCTCGTCAGCGGTTTCGACGATGTCGGTCAACGGCCTGTAGATGCGACGCCCGGTGGTGGTCTCCGGTGTCTCGGCCGGGGTCTTGTCGGCAGTATGAGTCACGTCGTTGGTCATGGATCAGTCCTCCTCTTACGCAGCCTTGATCTCGATTTTCCGCGGCTTGTCCTCTTCGGGGCGGCCAATCACGATGCGCAGCACACCGTTGGTCATCCGCGCCTCGACCTTGTCCTCCGCGGCCACGAAGGGCAGCCGAACCGAACGGGCGAACTTGCCAAAGCCGCGTTCGTTGCGGTGCCAGCGGGCGCCTTCCGGCATTTCGGGAGCCTTACGCTCGCCGGAGAGTGTCAGCACATTCTCCTTCACCGAAATGTCGATGTCGGCTGGGTCCACGCCAGGGAGTTCTGCCGTGATCGCGACCGCCTCGTCGCCCTGCCAGATGTTCACGGCGGGGAAAACGGGCTGGGTCACGCGGCCAGGAGAAGTCCTCTCAAAATCGCGCAGCATCGAGCGCATCAGCGCAAACGGATCGCTGCGACGTGTGTAGGTGGGATAGAGCATGTTGCGCCTCCTTCGTTTCAGTGGACGGCGTGGATTTGTCACCACGCCACTGAACGCCCGCGGAGAACGGACATGCTTCGAGGTTCGCCATTTCGGCGGTGGTCTGGAGCGTTCGCGTCTGCCATGCGTTCCCCTCGGGCGAACGCCAGGCGGTCCGCTGAATCAGCCGAACCTGTCGCGTATCCGTGAAACCCCAATTGGGCGTTCCGCTGCGGATAAAGTGTTGCTTATTTGCAGCTTCAAGGCCTCAGCGCAAAAAAATGTTCTCATCGATAGACGCCCCAAGGCCCGTAACGCGGCGTGGAGACGCGCACAGTCCGCGGTGCGTTCAGGGGAACGGACGGTTGGACCGGTCGGCTGGGTCCGGAAAGTGCGCGCAGTCGCCGGATTCGATCGGCGGTGGGCGGGTGCGTGCGCAGGAGCGAGGGTTCGGGGATGCGGCGACCGGGCAGGAACATCTCTTCCCAGACCCGCCCGACGCGGCGTTCCAGCTTGAGGAGGGCCGAAGCGAGGCCATCGGGATCGCCGGTCAGCTCGGCGCCGCCCCTGTCGGCATCGTATTCCCGGGCCCGCGACAGCGCGAGCTGAAGAAGGGCCATGATCGTGGGTGAAAAGATCAGGACAAGTGGTACCTGCCAAGGCACATAAGCCGCGCCGGCCAGGATGAGCGGCAGGTTCAGCAGCAGGATAAGTTGCCCAACCCAGGACGCGAGCGACACTGCGCGCGACATCGCGTCGGCCAGACCCATGATCCAGAGATCGCGGTTGGCGATGTGAGCGACCTCGTGCGCCAGGACCCCGGCCAGTTCGCGCTGGTTCATCAATCGAAGAAGACCATCGCTGACGCAGACGGCGCTTTCATCCGGAGAGCCCATAGCGAAGGCGTTCGGCATCTGGCTCGGTACATAGTAGAGTTCCGGTATACGTGGCAGCCCGGCGCGGCGTGCGAGTTCGGCCAGTATCGCCATGCCCTCTGGAAATTCCCGCCCGCTGAGCCTGCGTGCGCCGTAGGCGTTCAGTAACAGGCGTTTCGGGATGCCGGGTGACAGCAGCAATCCCAGTAAGGATCCGATGACGATCGCAATCGCCAAGCCCTGTCCCGCAATCGCTGAAACGATGAACCAGGCGATGACCGCCATACCCGCCAAAAGCAGGATGGATTGGAGCAGGTTCAGGAATTTGTGGCGCGGCGTCGCAGTCATGATCGCAATAAATTTCACTCGCAGCTAACGGGAAGTGGCACGCCACGGGATGTAAGAATTTTGGGCATCGTTGCCAGCTTCGATCTTTATGTCGGATCCCTCTTGAACTCGGCTCAGGCAATACCAATCTGGCCGAGTGTGATAAATCAGCAACATCTCTACGGGTTGGCGCCGAGGAGAGAAGGGGATGGAAAAGAGAACCGAATTTAACATCTGGTACTGGATCGTCGCGTTTTTTGCGGTGATCTTTATTCAGGATCTGATCGCCAGCTACCGCAGCATCGCACCGATCAGCTACAGCCAATTCGAACAGTATCTGGCCGACGGCGACATCGCTTCGGTTGCGGTCGGGTCCGATACGATCACCGGCACCTTCGAGACTTCCATCGACGGCCGCTCTGGCTTCGTCACCACGATCGTCGATCCCGCAATTCTTGAACGGCTGGACGACGCGAATGTTGAGATCACCGGCGTTCCGCAAAACACCTGGATCGGGGCGCTTCTCTCCTGGGTGGTGCCTGCAGTGGTCTTTTTCGGTCTCTGGATGTTCGTCTTTCGCAAGTTCGCCGAGCGTCAGGGCTTTGGCGGTTTCCTGCAGGTCGGCAAGAGCAAGGCCAAGGTCTACATGGAGAAGGAAACCGGCGTCAGCTTTGCAGATGTGGCCGGGGTCGACGAGGCCAAGGCCGAGCTGGAGGAAGTGGTCGATTTCCTGAAGACGCCCGAGGAATACGGCAAGCTCGGCGCCCGTATCCCGAAAGGCATCCTGCTGGTCGGCCCGCCGGGTACCGGCAAGACCCTTCTGGCGCGGGCCGTGGCGGGCGAGGCGGGCGTGACCTTCTTCTCGATCTCCGGCTCTGAATTCGTCGAGATGTTTGTGGGCGTCGGCGCCGCAAGGGTGCGCGATCTGTTCGAGCAGGCCCGCAAGAACGCACCCGCGATCATCTTCATCGACGAGCTCGACGCGCTCGGCCGCGCCCGCGCCTCCGGTCAGATGGCCGGCGGGCATGACGAGCGCGAGCAGACGCTGAACCAGCTTCTCACTGAGCTGGACGGCTTCGACCCGTCGTCGGGGATCGTGCTGCTAGCGGCCACCAACCGGCCGGAAATCCTCGACCCGGCGCTGCTCAGGGCCGGGCGCTTCGACCGGCAGGTGCTGGTGGACAAACCCGACAAGAAGGGCCGCATCCAGATCCTCGGGGTACACATGAAGAAGGTGACGCTCGCACCGGACGTGGATGCCGAGAAGGTCGCCGCGCTGACCCCGGGCTTTTCCGGAGCGGACCTGGCAAATCTGGTCAATGAGGCGGCGCTATTGGCAACCCGCCGAAAGGCCGATGCGGTGACCATGGAAGACTTCAACAACGCAGTAGAGCGTATCGTCGCCGGGCTGGAAAAGCGCAATCGTGTTCTGAACGCGCGCGAGCGGGAAATCGTGGCGCATCACGAAATGGGGCACGCGCTGGTCGCGATGGCGCTGCCGGGGATCGATCCGGTGCACAAGGTCTCGATCATCCCGCGCGGGATCGGTGCGCTCGGCTATACGATCCAGCGCCCGACCGAAGACCGCTTCCTGATGACCCGCGAGGAACTGGAGAACAAGATCGCCGTTCTTCTGGGCGGGCGCGCGGCCGAGAAGGTCATATACGATCACCTTTCGACCGGTGCCGCCGACGATCTGGTGAAGGCAACCGACATCGCCAGGGCCATGGTCGCGCGCTACGGCATGGACCCCGATCTGGGCCATGTCAGCTATGATACCGAGCGGCCCGGCTTCCTTGGCACGCGGGATCAATCCGCCTGGCTCAACCGCCGCCACAGCGAGGCAACGGCCGAGCGGATGGATACCGCTGTCAAGGCGATCATCGACGACATCTTCGGGCGTACGGTCGCACTTCTCGACGCGAACCGGGCGCTGCTGGAGGAAACGTCCCGCGATCTGCTCGACCGCGAGACGCTGGACGAGCCCGACCTTCGGGCCATCGCAGAAAAGGTCCGTGCTCAGGAGGTCGAGGCGGCCTGAACACAGAGACCCAGTCCGGACGTTCCGGCTGGGAGCAAGACGGAGGTGAGAAATGGCAAACGGCATCTGTGATATCTGCAAATCCCGACCTGCCAGCTTTCGTGCGCAGGTCTCTGTCAACGGTGAACGCAAGGTGATGGAGCTTTGCGACGAGGACTACCGCAGGATCGCCCGACGGCAGGGGCGTAGCGCATCGCCACTGGAATCGCTTTTCGGAGGGCGCTCGCTCTTCGATGAATTCTTTGGCGATGCCGGTGGCCTTTTCGATCGGCTTGGCGAAGATCAGGGGCAACCCGTCCCTATCCGACAGGCGGGGCGCACCGCGCGGCGTGGCGGCATCAATATCGCTGACCGCCTGAGCGAACAGGCCAACCGGCTTTTGCAGGAGGCGGGCCAGAAGGCGCATGAATTCGGCCGGACCGAGGTTGATACGGAACACCTTCTGCTGGCGCTGACCGGCTCGGATGTTGTTCGGACGGTGCTGGGGCAGGTCAAGATCGACGCCGACGATCTGCGCCGCCAGATCGAGAGCGAAGCGAAGAAGGGCGACGCAACGGGGGAGGACCGTGAGATCGGCGTCAGCCCGCGGGTGAAGGATGCGCTGAACCGCGCCTTCATCGCCTCGAACGAGCTGGGCCATTCCTATGTCGGCCCCGAACACCTTCTGATCGGTCTCGCCGAAGAGGGCGAGGGCGTTGCGTCGGGAATCCTGAACCGGCTGGGCCTGACCCCGCAGGCGCTGCGTCAGCAGGTGACGAAGGTCGTCGGTCAGGGGGCCGAAGAAGGCCGCGTCGAAACCCCGTCGAGCACGCCTGATCTGGATGAATATAGCCGCGATTTGACCAAGCTGGCGTGCGAGGGCCGGCTCGACCCGGTGATCGGCCGGGCGCGTGAAATCGAGACGACGATTGAGGTTCTGGCGCGGCGCAAGAAGAACAACCCGGTGCTGATCGGCGAACCGGGCGTCGGCAAGACCGCGATCATCGAGGGGTTGGCGCAGCGTATCGTCGCGGGCGAGGTGCCCGAGGCGCTGCGCGACAAACGGCTGATCGAACTCAACATCAACTCGATGGTGGCCGGATCAAAATATCGCGGCGAGTTCGAGGAACGCGTCCAAAAGATCCTCAAGGAGATCGAGGCCAACAAGGCCGACATGATCCTGTTCATCGACGAGATCCACACCATCGTCGGTGCCGGGCAGGGTGGTGGCGAAGGCGGGCTCGACATCGCCAACACCTTCAAGCCGGCCCTCGCCCGCGGCGAGTTGAACCTGATCGGTGCGACCACCCTGAACGAGTACCAGAAATACATCGAGAAGGACGCCGCGCTGGAGCGCCGCTTCCAGCCGGTCTATGTCGATGAGCCGACGGTGGCGCAGACGATCATGATCCTGCGCGGCCTGCGCGACACGCTGGAAAGCCATCACAAGGTGACGATCACCGACGAGGCCATCGTCGCGGCGGCCGAGCTTTCCGACCGCTACGTAACCGGCCGCTTCATGCCCGACAAGGCCATCGACCTGATCGACCAGGCCGCCGCCCGGGTGAAGATCAGCGCCACCGCGCGTCCCGTCGACGTGCAGGAGCTCGAGGCCGAGGTCGCCCAGATCCGGCGCGAGCAGGATTACGCCGCCGGCCGCAAGCAATTTGACCGCGCTGCAGATCTGAAGAAGGAGCTGGAGGCGAAACAGGCCGAACTCGACGAATTGATGGAGACCTGGAAGCGCGACCGCGCCTCGGCCACGGCTGAGGTGCGCGCCGACCACGTGGCGCAGATCGTCTCGAAACTGACCGGCGTGCCGGTGAGCGAGCTGACGACAGAAGAGCGTGAAAAGCTCCTGAAGCTAGAGGACAAGCTGCATGAGCGGGTAATCGGCCAGGAAGAGGCCATCCACGCCGTTGCCGATGCCGTGCGACTGGCGCGCGCCGGGCTGCGCGAGGGCTCCGGCCCGACCGCGACCTTCCTGTTCCTCGGCCCGACCGGCGTCGGCAAGACCGAGCTGGCCAAGACCCTGGCTGAGACGATCTTCGGTGATCAGGACGCGATGATCCGCATCGACATGTCCGAATATGGCGAACGTCATGCGGTCGCGCGGCTGGTTGGCGCGCCGCCGGGCTATGTCGGCTACGACGAGGGCGGCCAGTTGACCGAACGGGTCCGGCGCCGGCCCTATTCTGTCGTGCTGCTCGACGAGATCGAGAAGGCGCATGCGGATGTCTATAACATCCTGCTGCAGGTCTTCGACGATGGCCGCCTGACCGACGGCAAGGGCCGCGTGGTGGATTTCACCAACACCATCATCATCGCCACGTCGAACCTCGGTTCCGACATCATCCAGCGCAACCTTCGCAAGCGCGGAACCAAGGAGTTCGACGAGGCCGGGCAGAAGGCCGAACTGATGGACGTTCTGCGCGTTCATTTCCGGCCCGAGTTCATCAACCGGATCGACGAGATCATCGTCTTCCATTCTCTGAACCAGTCGGAAATCCGGCAGATCGTCGAGCTGCAGCTGGCCCGCGTCGCCCGCACGGCGATGACCCAGGGGGTCGAACTCGACTACGACGAAAGCGTTGCGGAGCATTTTGGAGCGGTGGGTTTCCGGCCAGAGTTCGGCGCCCGCGAGTTGCGACGGCTAATTCGGTCGGAGCTGGAGACCGAGCTCGCCCGCGAGATGCTTTCGGGCCGGATCGAGGACGGCGACAAGGTGCGCGTCGCCTGGACCGCGGATGATCAGAAGATCACGTTCCAAAAGCTGGAGAGCGCAGGAGAAACCGAGGCTCTCGGCGAGCCCGGCAATAGCGATAGCGAAGAGACCGAGCCTGCCGCCGAATGACGGCCCGTGCACCGGCGACGGTAACGCCGCCGGTGCCGCAATCCGAAGAGAGGTAAATCATGATGAAAGGACATAACCGCCCCCCATTCCGGCCGAAGATCCCCGGAACTGACCTGACATCTCCAGACGTGCCGACAGCGTTGATCTACAGGCCAGCTCGCTCGTCCCACACCTCCGCTCCAATCAGGCGGCAGCATTGGATACTCGAGTTTGAGCCGGCCCGGGCGCCGGTCATCGAGCCTCTTATGGGCTGGACCGCAACCGAAGATCCTTATCGTCCGATCCGCCTGACATTCCCTGATCTCGACAGCGCCATCGCCTTCGCGGAACGAAACGACTGGCAGTATATCGTGCGCCACGAGCCGGACAAACGTCGATCCGTGCCACCGCGCCGCTTCTGGTGGGAAACCGTGCCAACCAGCAAGGGAGCCGATGCTCCTGGCGCCCATCGCATCGAGACCGGCCACCGACCGAGTTCCGGGCACCGGCTTCACCGAGGCATCGACGCGGCCAGCGTTCGTGATCTCTCAGCGGAACTCGCGACGGCTGCAGACCCGGTCAGTGAAGCGAGTGCTGAGTCCTTCCCCGCGTCCGACCCACCGGCGTGGATCGGGGCGACTGTCTATGGAAGCGGGCGACGTTGATGCACTCCGACCAGGGGCTGTTGGAGGCCGCCGCGTTGCTCGCCATGATGGCTTTTTGCCATGTCGCAATCTGCGCACGGCTTGGCATCCCCGCACTGGTCGGTTTCCTGCTGTCCGGCATTGTGATCGGGCCGTCGGGTCTGGGGCTCATCGCCGAGGGTGCAACACTGACGCTTATCGGTGAGGTCGGGGTGATCCTGCTTCTCTTTGCGCTTGGTCTGGAATTCTCCCTCGACAAGCTCGTGTCGCTTCGGCGACTGATCTTCGGACTCGGTCTAGCACAGGTGCTCGTAGTCGGAGGGTTAGTCACCGTAGGGCTCCTCGTCTTTACCGAGATCGCGCCGGCGGCGGCGGTTCTGATCGCTGGCGCGGTCGCGATGTCGTCGACCGCGCTTTGCCTCAAGGTCCTGGCGGGCGGCGATGCGCTCGGAACGCCTCAGGGACGGGTCGCGATCGCTGTTCTGCTGTTTCAGGATCTGGCGGCCGTCGGCTTTCTGGCGTTTCACGATGTCATCGCCGCAGCAGGAGCCGTGGGAAGCGCGCACGACGTCCTGAAGATGGTTGGGGGCATGGGCGTGCTCGTCGGGGCGCTCTTCATCGCCCGGTCAATGCTTCAGCGGCTTGCCGGATGGGTCGCAACCCAGGGCGAGGCTGAACTCGCACAGCTTCTGGCCCTGACCGTAGCCTTGCTCGCGGCCATTATTGCGCAGGTTGCGGGTCTTTCGCCGGCGCTCGGTGCATTCACTGCCGGCATGATGATCGCCGAGGGCGACGCCCGCCAATTTGTCGAACGGGAAATCAGGCCGTTCCGGGATCTGTTCGTCGGGGTGTTCTTCATCGGTATCGGAACTCAACTCCATATAGGAGCGGTTTGGTCGACATGGCCAACGGTGTTGGCATGGCTTTTTGTGCTCATGGTAGTGAAACTCGCGCTTGTTGTTGCCCTGACCCGTATGTTCGGAGAACAGCTCGAGACTGCGCTTCGCGCGGGCGCCATCCTGGCCCATGGCGGCGAATTCAGCTTGATGCTCATCTCTGTCACGACTGCCTCCGGCCTGTTGCAATCCAAGGTCGCCGAGCCTCTGTTCCTCGCGTTGGGGCTGAGCATGCTGATTGGAGCGGTTGTGGTTCGTCGCGCAGCGTAAATGCGACCGACGCACACTCAGCAGTTGCCTGCTTCGCCTAATATTTTTGCGCGTCGTAGGGGTTGAAACTCCAAAGTCGATTTCTAACTGAACTTTTTGCAGGGGTTCCCTGCTATCTGACATCGCTGTTTTGCGCAGGAGGTTTTGCCGGGCAAGGCCATCTCGCGTTCCGGCACCATAGTCCGGCGGATGGCAGTGATCTTGTATCACGACTGTCCGAATTCGAGATGCCACATCCGGCGGTCATGCCCAGGCGGGGTGATTGTAGACGACCTTCTCGCATCCATTGTTGAGGCTTCGCTCAGAAGAGGAGGTTTTGCCGATGAAGATCGCACAGATCGCACCGCTGGAAGAAAGTTGCCCGCCGCGTCTCTATGGGGGAACAGAAAGGATCGTCTCCTATCTCACCGAGGAACTGGTCAGGCAGGGCCATGAAGTCACGCTGTTCGCCAGCGGCGACAGCCGGACCAAGGCCCACCTGGTCCCGTGCAGCAAGGAAGCGCTCCGGCTCGATCCGAACGTGAAGAACTCGCTGCCGTGGCATGTCGCCATGCTGGAGGAAGTCCGCTTGCGGGCCGATGAATTCGACGTGCTGCATTTTCACATCGACTTCCTGCATTATCCCATGGCGCGCGCATTCGCCGATCGCATGGTGACGACCATGCACGGCCGGCTCGACGGGCCTGATCTGCGTCCCTTCTATGCGACCTTCCCGAACTATCCGCTCGTTTCGATCTCGGACGACCAGCGCCGTCCGCTGCCCTTCGTGAACTGGGCAGGAACAGTTTATCACGGTCTTCCCAAGAATCTGCTGCCCTTCACCGAACGCCCGAACGGCGACTATCTTGCTTTTCTCGGACGTATTTCGCCGGAGAAACGCCCGGACCGCGCCATCGAAATTGCGGCGCGGGCGGGGATGCCACTGAAAATCGCCGCCAAGATCGGCGATGCGGATCGCAAGTATTGGGAAGAGATCATCGCGCCTATGGTCGACGCCCACGACAATGTCGAGTTCATCGGAGAGATCAACGAGAAGCAAAAGGCCGAATTTCTCGGGAACGCGCGGGCGCTGCTCTTCCCGGTCGACTGGCCCGAACCTTTCGGCTTGGTGATGATCGAGGCCATGGCCTGCGGCACGCCGGTGATCGCATGGGCGAATGGCTCAGTGCCCGAGATCGTGGAGCCAGGGCTGACCGGCTATGTCGTACATTCGCTGGAGGACGCTGTCGCGGCCGTCAGCAAGCTGGACCGTATCAGCAGAGGAATCGTGCGCGAGACGTTCGAAGAACGCTTCACCGCGGATCGCATGGCGCGCGACTATGTCGAAATCTATCGCGGGCTGCCGGGCGTCGAGGCCGTTACGATGCCGCTCCCGCATATGCTCGGCGGCCATGGGGCCCAGGTCCTGCATGCAGCCGAATGAGAGCGAAGGAGAGTAAGATGACCGAGGCGCTGCAACAAACGGGCTTGCGTGCGTCGCAACTGGTCGCGCCGCCGACGCAATTCTTCATCCCGGCGGCAGCCTCCTTGCAGGAGCGGCGGCCACGAACCCTGAAGCACGGCGATACCTTCGCCGTGTTCGATCACAATGGCGATGTGCTCTCGGGGCCGGGCAGCCCCGAGGGCCTGTTCCATCGCGACACCAGGTATCTCTCGCATTACTATCTGACCATCGGGGGAGAGCGGCCCATGCTGCTCTCGTCCACATTGCGTGACGATAACGCCACGCTGACCTGCGATCTGACGAATCCGGATCTTTATGACGAAACCGGTCGCTGTCTGATTGCGCATGATCGCATCCACATGCGCCGGACGCGTTTCCTTTGGCAAGGCACATGTTATGAGCGGTTGGCGGTACGCAATTTCGACGAAGCCCCACACGAGATCACCGTGGAAATCACATTCGAATCCGATTTTGCGGATATTTTTGAGGTCCGTGGCCGGGTGCGGGCCCGCCGGGGAACGTTGCTTTTGCCGGAGGTGGATAGCTCGCACGTGCTCTTGTCTTACCGAGGGCTCGACCACAATCCACGCAGCACCGCTTTGCGTTTCGATCCTGCGCCTGCGCAGCTTGAGGCCGGAAAAGCGGTCTATCGTCTGAGGCTCGCGCCCGGCGAAGCGCGTTCGCTCTTTATCGAGATCGGCTGCGACGTGAATGGGGCCGAGGACCCTCCGTCGCGTCTGTTTTTCCGCGCCTTGCGGGATGCGCGCCGCGCACTTAGGCGTTCGTCCTCCCGAGCAGCCACAGTGCAAAGCTCCAACGAGATCTTCAACGAGACCATGCGCCGTTCGGTCTCCGACCTCTATATGCTCATGACCGATACGGAAGAAGGGCCCTATCCCTATGCGGGAGTGCCCTGGTTCAGCACCGTGTTCGGGCGCGATGCACTGATCACCGCTTGGGAAATGCTCTGGCTCGACCCGGCGGTCGCGCGGGGCGTTCTGCTGCATCTCGCGGCCAACCAGGCGACGGAATTCGATCCGGACACCGATGCCGAGCCAGGCAAGATCCTTCATGAAGTGCGTTATGGCGAAATGGCGGAAACCGGCGAAGTTCCGTTCCGGCGCTATTACGGCAGCGTGGATTCGACACCGCTGTTCGTGATGCTCGCCGGGGCGTATTTCGAACGCACCGGCAATCGGGTGGTGCTGGAAACACTCTGGCCGCATGTCCGTGCGGCGCTCGACTGGATCGAGACCTATGGCGATCGGGACGGCGACGGTTTCGTGGAATACGGGAGGCGCAGCGACAAGGGGCTCGCCAACCAGGGGTGGAAGGACAGTCATGATGCGGTGTTTCACGCCGATGGGACGCTGGCCAAGGGGCCGATCGCGCTATGCGAGGTACAGGGCTACGTCTATGCTGCCCGGCTGGCTGCGTCCGAGATCTCACGGGAACTCGGTCATGACGGGATCGCGGAGGAACAGGCGCAAAAGGCCTCGGAACTGAAGTCCCGTTTCGACGCGGCGTTCTGGGACGGTGAGCTTGGAACCTATGTGCTCGCCCTCGATGGTGACAAACGGCCCTGCCGAGTACGGAGTTCGAACGCGGGCCATCTGCTTTGGACGGGAATCGTCCCGGAGGAACGCGCCGAAACGGTTGTTCGAGCCCTGATGGGGCCGTCGTCTTTCTGCGGATGGGGAGTACGGACCATTGCCGCGGGCCAGGCACGGTACAATCCGATGAGCTATCACAACGGGTCGGTCTGGCCCCATGATAACGCGCTGATCGGGACGGGGCTGGCGCGCTACGGGTTCCGCGAAGAGGCCGCGCGGATATTCGAGGGCATCTTCTCCGCCGCCACCTATATCGATCTGAGACGGTTGCCGGAGCTGTTCTGCGGTTTTCCGCGCCGCGAGACGCAAGGGCCGACCTTCTACCCGGTGGCCTGTACGCCGCAGGCCTGGGCGGCGGGAGCGCCGCTGTTGCTGCTTCAGGCCTGTCTCGGGCTGCGCTTCGATGCCGAGGCGCGGCAGGTGATCTTCGAGCAACCGATACTTCCGGAGTTTCTGGGAGAGGTCGTCCTGCGCAATCTGCGCCTTGACGGTGGAACTATCGATGTGGCTCTACGCCGGTCCGGCACCCACGTGGTTGCCGACGTTCTGCGTCGCGACGGACCGGTTCGGGTTATCGTAACCACCTGAAGGGACGGGCTGGCGCCATCTTCTGCGCCAGCCCGATTTCTGTTATAGCAGATCGTCTTCTTCCTGATCGGCTTCGAGCAATTCTACCAACCGGGCGATGCGGCCCGATGGGAAGGGGCTATGGGCATCGACCTGCGCTTCATCCGCCTCGACCCAGGCCTTGGCACGGGCAAGCTCGGAGGCGTTGGCGCCGGTGCGCAGAATATCAGACAGTAGCGTGGGGTCCGTGCCGGGACCCAGGATGCTTTTCACGTCGTTTTCGGTCATGATCTCCTCCTTTCGAATGCCACAAGGAAGCAAGAGAAATATAGGATTTCTGTTCGCAGAAAAAAGTTTTGAGCACCCTCTTGAAACCGTAAGGTGCTGTTCCAAATCAATTTATGCTGATCGCCCAGATGGGGATCGGTGACAAGGCGGGACGCCGTTCCTGCGGTGCTTCCGTCGTCTGTACCCATGTTGCTCAAAGGAGGATATGGCTATGGCAACGAGACTTGATTTTGCACCTCTGTTCCGTTCGAGTATCGGTTTCGACCGTATGCTCGACGCACTTGAGGCCGCCCGTCGGGTGGAAACGCTCGACAACTGGCCGCCCTACGACATCGTCAAGACCGGCGAGGACGACTATCGCATCGACATGGCGGTGGCTGGCTTTGCCGAAGACGATCTGACCCTGACCCAGGACAAGAACATGCTGATCGTGTCGGGCCACAAGGAGACTCCCGATGGTGACGACGGTGCCAGCTATCTCTATCGCGGCATCGCCGGTCGGTCGTTTGAACGTCGGTTCGAACTGGCTGATCACGTCCGGGTCGAAGAGGCCACCTTGTCGAACGGCCTGCTGACTGTCCAGTTGAAGCGCGAGGTCCCCGAGGAACTCAAGCCGCGTCGGATCGAGATCGCGTCTCCTGAGGCGACCGAAGGTCTCGAGACCAGGCAGCTCGAGACGGCTCGTGAGCCGGAACCTGTCGCGGCCTGAAGCACCTCGGGCCCAGGATGGGATGCTCCGGCCGCTTTCTTGGCGGTCGGACGCCGTTCCCGAAATCTGGAGGGTAAGTAGTGAACTTGATCAGTGGAGATTTCACAGCACAATCACATGCCTCACCCATTCCGAGCCTGGCCGGTTCGCGACCCGACTGGGACTCTTCTCTGCCGGACGATGCGGTCGCCCGGATCTGGAAGCCGTCGAAATCGGCGATGACCTCGGGGCGCGCGGGTACGCAGGGCTGGAAGATGAGCTTTCCGCGCCGGACCGGTCCTTGGCTCGAGCCTTTGATGGGCTGGACGGGTGGGGACGACACGATCCAGCAGATAGACCTGAGCTTTCCGACGCTGGAAGCTGCTATTCGCCATGCAAAGCGTCTGGGGGTGGCTTACGAGGTGCATCTGCCGGCAGGCGAAGCCGCGCGCGGTGCCGCCCGGGCACGGGACAGGCAGGCCGGGCTGTGGTCCGATGCCACGCTTTCTCGGCTCGGCCTGTCGGAGATGCGGCAAACCTATCGCGACGCGATGGCCGGCGCCAAACGGCGGGGCGATCCGAAAGGCGGCGATGATGGGCGTCCTCCCATTGAGGTTGCTTCGGACGCCAGCCTGTCGTTGGAGGCTCGCCGTTCTATCCTGATGAACTGGGCCTACACGGAGTATCTTCAGGATGTCGCCAGCACCGAAGGCATGCCGGAAAACCAACGTGAATCGCAGCTTGCCGAGGTTGAACGAGCGCTGTTGGCGCTCGAAGCGGCGGTGGCCGCCGACGGCATGTATCCGTCCGTTGAGGAAGGGAGGGCGGCATGAATCCCTTCGTTGGAATTGATGCCCAGCAGGCGGTGCCCGATCGTTTCGCTCTGGTCCTCGCCGCGAGCGCCCGCAGCCGGGCGCTGAAGGCCGGGGCAGAACCGCGGGTCGAACCTAAACGGCAAGCCACCGAAGAGCTTGCCTTGGAAGAGATCGCGACCGGCGCGATTTCGCAGGAGGAGTTGTTGCCCTTCCTGCCTGCGCCGGCGCCCAAGCGGCTGGCTCGGCCGCATTGAATCCCTGGTGAAGAGAAAGGAGGTAACACCATGAGCAAGACCTGGACTACGAACTATGACAAGCTTGGCGACGGCATCAGCCTTCTCGCGGGCCTCGCCCTCGCTGGGTTGCCCTTCGTCATCACGATGACCGATATTGCCTTCTGGAGCGCCCTGCTGACAGGCGGACTGATCGCAGTGCTTTCCGCAATTGCGCTTTGGCGACCGCATGAAGGGCTTGACTGGGCACGTATGGTTGCGGGGGTCTGGGCTGCGATCAGCCCATGGGCTCTCATAGCCGGCTTCACGCTCAGTATCGCACTCGCCCATGTGGCTCTCGGCGCGCTCGCGCTGGCCTTTCCCGCCTGGCGGCGCTGGAAAAACGACGGCGGCAACTCTGCTCTGACCGCCTGATACGACTGTCGGCCCCACGCGCAGGGCCGACAATCTATGAACTTGGTTCAAGGAGACGCATTGTTCTCCGGTTTCTTATTGATGCGGTTACGGTGTTACAATTGACCCACCGTTGTCTGTTGCTGCGGAATACTGACGAGGTATTGTGGCGTTGCGCAAATCCCTCCGGGGTTTGTCTTTCTCCCGTGTTTGAGAGCGCACATTCCTTGCTCCGGCACTCGGCACAGACAGTATGAAACCATATCCTAGCCTTTGCCGGTGCAAGATCCCGGCTTCGCGCGGGCCATAGGGTCTTGGCTGGAAAATGATCAGGAGAGGCGCGAAATCCCAGGGTAAGGATCCGGGGTCATGACGGCGCCGGACCCAACACAGACAGGTGAAGATGAACACCGATCCTTATGAGATACTTGGCGTGCCGAAGACCGCCACACAGGACGAGATCAAGAAGGCCTATCGCAAGCTGGCGAAAGAGCTGCACCCGGACCTGCATCCCGATGACAAGGCCAAGCAGGAACGGTTCAAGGAGGTGTCGGCGGCCAACGATCTGCTGGGCGATCCCGAGAAGCGCCGGCGTTTCGATGCCGGCGAGATCGACGCCAGCGGACAGGAACGCCCCGAGCGCCAGTATTACCACCACTATGCCGGCCAGGATGCCGGCCGCCGCTACGACCCGGGTCCGGGTTTCGAGGGTGGAATGGATCAGGACGATCTGAACGACATCTTCTCGCAGTTCTTCAGAGCGCGCGCCGCCGGGGCGGGCGGCGGTGGGTTCCGGCACGAGGTCCACGCCCGCGGTTCGGATATGCGTTATCATCTCGAGGTCGATTTCCTCGATGCCGCGCGCGGCGCGAAGCGTCGTGTCACGATGCCCGATGGCAACAATATCGAAATCACGATCCCGCCTGGCGTCAGGGATGGCCAGACGCTTCGGCTGCGCGGCAAGGGCGCTCCGGGGATCGGCGGTGGCGCCGCCGGCGACGCTCTGGTGACCGTTTCGGTGGGGACGCATCCGGTGTTCGCCCGGCTGGATGACGATATCGAGATGGAATTGCCAATCACCTTCGATGAAGCGGTGCTCGGCGCAAAGGTCGATGTGCCGACCGTATCGGGATCCGTCTCGGTCACGATTCCGAAAGGGGCGTCGTCGGGTCGGCGCCTGAGATTGCGCGGCAAGGGCATCAAGGGCCCGAAAGGCAAGCCGGGCGATCAGATCGTGAGGTTGAAGATCGTGCTGCCTAAAAAGATCGACCCAGAGATGGAGGAACTGGCGGAGCGCTGGCGCCGGATGGCCGTGTTCGACCCGCGCGCCGAATTGCGGAGGATGACATGAGACACACGGAAGAGATGGTCCTCACCAAGATCCGGCGCCTGTCCCGGCGGGAACTCCGGCTTTGGGTGCGCCAAGGGTGGGTACGCCCGGCGGTGGGCGAGGCTGGCCCGGTCTTCGACGAACTCGATATCGCGCGCCTGCGCCTTCTTTGCGATTTGCGAAAGGAGATGGCGCTGCCCACGACTGCTATGCCGGTGGTTTTGAACCTCATCGACCAACTCTACCAAACCCGACGCGACCTGCGAACATTGCTCAGGGCACTGGACGATCAACCCGAAGATGTAAGAAGCACACTAGCGGCACGCCTTCGTCTTAGCGATACCAACGACGCGGCTGAAGACAGCGATTGAAAATGACTGTTGCGGCCGGTTTTGCCAGAAAACGGTAGTCAAAGGCGGCCGTGTTGCGCAAATCCGGCTCTGATCACAGTTCCCCTTTCCCCGGACGAAATTACCCTATGGCCTCTGTGAGAGGTATGCCGAGCGCGGCGTAACCGCCGAGGACTGCAATGCGGATCTGCAGCTCCACAATCAGGTGGTCAAAGTCTAGAGCCATCAGGGATTTGCGAAGCATCTTGGTGCATTTCATCTTGCTCTCAACACAGCTTCAGCGGTGGTAGCCTGAGCTATTACCCATCTCTTGAACAGGACCTGGTGTGAATTAAGCTAGCGACGCAATGACAGCGCTGCCGCGTCAAGATCGTTCAGGGCGATTAAAGCGTCTGCCAAAGCGAAATGCGCCCGCGCATCTTCAGGACTGGCAGCGGTGACTTCGGCAAGAAGGTCGGCTGCTGTAGAAAAATCCGCCAGATCCATTGAGGTGACAGCCAAATTGTACATCGCTTCCGCATATCCGGGCCGTGTTTCGATGGCCTTCCTGAAGGCTGCAATTGCGTCTTCAGGCCGCTGCCCCTTACGCAGAGCTATGCCGAGATTGTTGTAAGCTTCCGGCGAGGGTACCGGTGCATGTACGCACGCGGCCTCGAGGGCCTCGATCGCCGCGGTGATGCTACCATGAGCGAGCAGTGCGACCCCGAGCAGGTGAAGCAGGTCCGGGTCGTTAGGGTAGTCCAACGCCGTGGTGGTGCGCAGGATGATGGCGGGGCTGCGCGAGCGGGGGATCGTGTCGTCGGAAAAGGGTCATGGCGGTGGCTGGCAGCTTGCTTGCCCGCTGGCTGAGATCAGCTTGCGCGACGTCTACGAGGCGGTCGGCCACCCGCCGCTGTTCAACATTGGACCGCAGGCGGATCCGTCGCCCTGTCTGGTCGAGCAGGCGGTCGACACGCGGCTCGATGCGACGCTGGCAGAGGCCGAGACACGGCTGCTGGCGCAATTCGCCGCGATCACGGTGGAGGAGGTCGCGCAGGATTTCGAGCGTCGTTTCGAAGAAAGCGGCCATACGGTGCCGTTCCCTTGGCATGGCGCGACGGGGGAATGATCGGTGGTGGCACTATCTGTACCGAGATTGCAGCGATGTGAGCCGCCAGAAGTCATTTCCAGATGTGAAGGCTAGGCAACCCTGCTTGCCGCGAGCGCATGGAGACCCTCTGGGCGGATGTGGGTGTAGCGGCGCAGCATTTTCCAGTCCTTGTGCCCGGTGACAAGGGCAACCTGTTCAATGGTGAAACCTGCCTCGAACAGTCGACTGGTCGCTTCGTGGCGCAGATCATGAAAATGCAAATCCTCGATGCCCAAGGTACGGCAGACCCGTCGGAATGCCGTGCCGATTGAGCGTCCGTTGTAAGGGAAGATTCTGCCGCGACTGCCCACCAGCGCACGTTGTTCTTCGATCAACGCGCAGGGGTCGTAACCAGAAACGGACAGCAGCGGGATGCGTTGGTCGTTGCCCGTCTTGCGGCGAGGGTCTTTGCGGTCCCGGATGAGCAGCATTTTGGTTCGAGGGTTGTAGTCTTCCCATCGCGCCCGAGAGATTTCATCTTGTCGCATGGCCGTCGCGATGGCGAAACGAACGACGCGCGCTACGGGGATGAACTGTCGTGGGTTGCTTTCAAGCGCCTTCAGGATCGCGTCGATCTCCTCTTCGCTCGGCCGACGATCCCGTTCGTTGCCTTTGCCCACCAGTCCGAGCCGGGTGAGCGCAATCCGAGCGAGATCGACTCCTTCGGTTGGTGCGATGATGCCGTGAACGGCGGCAGCATGCGAAAGGATCGTCTTGATGTATCCGAGGTCGATGCCAACCGTTACCGGGCCGGCGCCTTCTTTGGCGCGCTGACGACCGAACTCGACGAGCTTTTCCCGGCCGAGCTCGGCGGGTTTCAACGCCCCGAGGCGTAGCGCAAGAAAATCCAGGCTCGCGGCTTTCGACCTACCGAGCGTTCTCCCGACTTCCGCCAGATCCGCTCTGTGAAGATCGATGAGGTCTCCGAATGTCTTGGCCGTGGCAACGCGAGTGTGTATAGGTTCCCCCCGATCGATCTTGCCCTCAATGGTCCGCGCCCAAAGCTCCGCGTCACCGCGGCGCAGGAAGGATTCACTGATGTAGTGCCCTTTGCGTCTGACCTGGACTCGCCAGGAGCCCGAAGGAAGCTTTGATATGGTCGCCATTTCGTGTGCTCTATGTGTGCAGTGCGCGGTCGAAACGTGGCGAAAAGGGGCGTATTGGGTCGTAAATTAGAGTGCACACGCCGCCGCGCAATGAGTTGATACTACTGGAAAAATGACGAAATATCAAGCACATAGACTTGCCATTGCGCCTATGATGGATTGGACGGACCGGCATTGTCGGTATTTTCATCGCCTCCTGTCGCGCCGGACCCTGCTTTATACGGAAATGGTGACCGCTCCGGCGCTGGTACGGGGGGGGGCGATGCATCTGCTCGATTACAGCCCCGAGGAGCATCCGGTCGCGCTGCAGCTTGGCGGCTCCGACCCGGCAGAGCTGGCGGCAGCGGCCAAGCTTGGCGCGGCGGCGGGGTATGATCAGATCGACCTCAATTGTGGCTGCCCTTCGGATCGGGTGCAGTCGGGCACCTTTGGGGCGATCCTGATGACTGAGCCCGATCTGGTGGCCGATTGCGTCAAGGCGATGCAGGATGCCGTGTCTTGCGAGGTGACGGTGAAATGCCGGATCGGCGTCGATGACCAGGACCCTGAACAGGTGCTGCCTGATTTCCTGTCCCGCGTCGCGGCGGCGGGCTGCCGACGTTTCACCGTTCATGCCCGCAAGGCCTGGCTTAAGGGGCTCAGCCCGAAGGAGAACCGGGATATCCCACCGCTCGACTACGATCTGGCGCTCAGGATGAAGACGGCGTTTCCCGAACTTCACATTTCTGTGAATGGTGGCGTCGCAACGCTTGATCAGGCGCAGGCGTTTCTGGCAGCGGGCTTCGACGGGGTGATGATCGGGCGCGCGGCCTATCACCAGCCCTGGGATATCCTGGCCGAGGCCGATACCCACATCTTCGGCGCAAAGGCCGCGCCCTTTAGTACGCCCGATCAAGCCGCCCGTGCCATGCTGCCCTATATCGAAACCCATCTGGCCGCTGGCGGGAGACTGCATCAGATCACCCGCCATATGCTGGGCCTTTTCACCGGGCGTCCCGGCGCGCGCGCCTGGCGGCGGATCCTGTCGGAAGGCGCCAATCGCCCCGGTGCCGGCCCCGAACTGGTGGAAGAGGCATTGACACATATCCGGGCTGCCGAGCCGGCGGGCTGAACTGTTACCGCCAATGGTTCTGGCCTCTCGCCCTGCCGGGGTGTAAGTCGCCGGCAAAATCCCAATCGGAGAGAGCGAATGCCCGATACGATGTTGTTGTTGCAAATGCTGGTACTGCTGCTGGCGATTGGCGCGCTGGCCGGCGTTCTGGCCGGTCTTCTTGGCGTAGGGGGCGGGATCGTGTTGGTGCCCTCCTTCTTCTATGCGTTCCAGACGCTGGGGTATGGCGGGCCGCAACTGATGCAGGTCTGTCTGGCGACCTCGCTGGCGACGATCATCGTGACATCGACCCGATCGGTGCTCAGTCATAACCGCAAGGGGGCGGTCGATTGGGTGATCCTGCGCGGCTGGGGGCCGGGGATCGTCGTGGGCGCGGTGATCGGCGTTCTGGTCGCCTCGCAACTGAGGTCGAGCGCGCTGCAGGCGCTGTTCGGCGTTCTCGGCCTGCTGATCGGCCTCTACATGGCGCTGGGCAAAGCCGAATGGCGGCTGGGGGAGGAAATGCCCAAGGGCATCAAGCGCGCCGTTCTGTCGCCCTTCGTGGGCTTTCTGTCGGTGCTGATGGGGATCGGCGGCGGCAGCTTCGGTGTCCCGTTGATGAGCCTGCATGGAACCCCGATCCACCGTGCGGTTGCGACGGCAGCGGGCTTTGGCGTGATCATTGCGGTGCCCTCGGTGCTGGGCTTCATGCTCATGCCGGTCGATGCCGCGGCAAAACTGCCCTATTCGATCGGGGCGGTGAACATCCCGACCTTCCTGGTGGTGATCGCGATGACCACGCTGACCGCGCCCCTGGGCGTCAAGATCGCCCATGCGATGGATCCGAAGCCGTTGAAACGTGTCTTTGCGGTCTTTCTGATCTTCGTTGCGCTGAACATGCTGCGCAAGGCGATGGGGTGGTAAGCGATTTCTTCACCCGCGGTTGGGCCCGGTTCGGGCCCGATCCGCAGGTACGCCTGTGGGCCGATGTGGCCCTGAGGGTCGGGCGCGCAGCCCTGCGCGACCCGGCCTTTTCGCATTGGCACGTCTGTGGGGGCACCTGGTTCGTCGGGCTCGACGCCCTGCCCAACGATGCCGAGGGGCGGGTGGCGGGCTCGGGTCCGCTGACAGGGCCGGCGGTTGACTTCATCAAGGACCACCTCGGTGGCTTGCCGCCGCTCCACCGTGGCCAGCTGTCCACCGTCTTTCCCGGCTATCCCCGCCCGCGTGAGGGCGAGGGGGAGGGCGCCTTTCGCTATCGGCTCAGGAGCGACGCGGCGCATCTCGACGGGCTGAAGGCCGCGGGCCCGGATCGGCGCCGCCGGATCGACGAACCGCATGCCTTCATCCTGGGGCTGCCGCTGAGCGAGGCGGCACCTAATGCCGCCCCGCTGGTGGTCTGGGAGGGCAGTCACGAGATCCTGCGAGCCGCATTGAGCGAGGCCCTGGCGCCCCATGATCCGGCCGATTGGCCGAAGGTGGATGTGACCGAGGCCTATCAGGCGGCGCGCAAGCACATTTTCGAGACCTGCCCGAGGGTCCTCCTGCCGGCGCGTCCGGGAGAGGCGGTCCTGGTGCACCGCCTGCTATTGCACGGTGTCGCGCCCTGGTCCGAGGAGGGCGCGTCAGCGCCCGATGAGGGGCGGATGATCGCCTATTTCCGGCCGCTGATGCCCGGCGGCCTGGCAGAGTGGCTGCACGCGCGCTGAGTGGTAAAGGCAGGCGGCGCCCCCGGAGACCGAAGGCGCCGCGTTTCGGTTCAGTGCCGGATCACTTCAGGTCGAAGCGGTCGGCGTTCATCACCTTGGTCCAGGCGGCGGCGAAATCCTTGACGAACTTGCCGGCATTGTCGTCCTGGGCATAGACCTCGGCATAGGCGCGCAGGATCGAGTTCGAGCCGAACACCAGATCGACGCGGGTCGCGGTCCATTTCACCGCGCCGGTCTTGCGGTCGCGGATGTCATAGACACCGTTGCCGACCGATTTCCATTCGTTCGCCATATCGGTCAGATTGACGAAGAAATCGGGGGTCAGCGCGCCGACACGGTCGGTAAAGATCCCATGCGCGGTGCCGCCGTGGTTGGTGCCCATGGCGCGCATGCCGCCCATCAGCACCACCGTTTCCGGCGCGGTCAGCCCCATCAACTGGGCCCGATCCAGCAACAGCTCTTCCGGGCTGACGATGTAATCGGCCTTCAACCAGTTGCGGAAACCATCGGCAATCGGCTCCAGCGGCGCGAAGCTGTCGGCATCGGTCTGCGCGTCGCTCGCATCCCCGCGACCCGGGGCGAAGGGCAGGGTCAGATCGAAGCCTGCCGCCTTTGCCGCCTGTTCGACGCCGAGGTTGCCGGCCAGCACGATGGTGTCGGCGACGCTCGCGCCCACCTCTGCCGCCAGCGGCTCCAGCACCGCAAGGACGCGCGCCAGACGCTCGGGTTCGTTGCCGGCCCAGTCCTTTTGCGGCGCCAGCCGGATCCGCGCGCCGTTGGCCCCGCCCCGCATGTCCGATCCGCGATAGGTCCGCGCACTGTCCCAGGCGGTTGCGACCATGTCGGCAATCGACAGGCCCGAGGCAGCGATCTTGGATTTCAGCCCGCCGATGTCATAGTCGTTCGGGCCTTGCGGCACCGGATCCTGCCAGATCAGATCCTCGGCCGGCACGTCCGGGCCGACATAGCGCGCCTTCGGTCCCATGTCGCGGTGGGTCAGCTTGAACCAGGCGCGGGCGAAAGTGTCGCGGAAGTATTCCGGATCGGCCATGAACTTTTCGCAGATGGCGCGATAGGTCGGGTCCATCTTCATCGCCATGTCGGCATCCGTCATCATCGGATTGTGGCGCTTCGAGGGATCGGAGGCGTCGAGCGGCTTGTCCTCTTCCTTGATGTCCACCGGCTCCCACTGCCAGGCGCCGGCGGGGGATTTGCGCAGCTCCCACTCATGACCGAAGAGCATGTCGAAGAACCCCATGTCGAACTGGGTGGGATGGGTCGTCCAGGCGCCTTCCAGCCCCGAAGTCACGGCGTTCGCGGCCTTGCCCTTCTGGTTCGGATTGGCCCAGCCGAGGCCTTGAAGTTCCAGGTCCGCCCCTTCGGGATCGGCGCCGAGGGCTGCGGCATCGCCATTGCCGTGGGTCTTGCCGACGGTATGGCCACCGGCGGTCAGTGCCGCGGTTTCCTCGTCATTCATCGCCATGCGCGCGAAGGTCTCGCGCACCTGGGCGGCGGTCTTCAGCGGATCGGGCTTGCCGTTGACGCCCTCGGGGTTGACGTAGATCAGCCCCATCTGCACCGCGGCGAGCGGGTTTTCCATCGTCTCGGGCTTGCTGACGTCGGTATAGCGTTCGTCCGACGGCGCCAGCCATTCCTTTTCGGCCCCCCAATAGGTGTCGACCTCGGGCGCCCAGATGTCCTTGCGGCCAAAGCCGAAACCGAAGGTCTTCAGCCCCATGCTCTCATAGGCGATGGTGCCGGCGAGGATGATCAGATCGGCCCAGGAAATCGCGTTGCCGTATTTCTTCTTGACCGGCCACAGCAGCCGCCGCGCCTTGTCGAGGCTGACGTTGTCGGGCCAGGAATTGAGCGGTGCAAAGCGCTGGTTGCCGGTGCCGCCGCCGCCACGACCATCGGCGGTGCGATAACTGCCCGCCGCGTGCCAGGCCATGCGGATGAAGAGGCCGCCGTAATGGCCCCAGTCGGCCGGCCACCACTCCTGACTGTCGGTCATCAGCGCGTGCAGGTCTTTCTTCAGCGCCTCGACATCCAGCGTCTTGAGCGCCTCGCGATAATCGAAGTCCGGCCCCATCGGGTTGGTCTTGCGGTCGTGCTGATGCAGGATGTCGAGGTTCAGCGCATTCGGCCACCAGTCCATGACCGAGGCCTTCACCTCGGTATTGGCGCCGTGCATCACCGGGCATTTGCCCATCGGGGCTGCGTCGTTTCCGTCCATTTCGATCTCCAATCGTGGCGTTCAGTCGTTTCGAATGCTGCGGCAACGAGAAGGACACCCCCGGACACACGAAGACCCTCCCCTGACGGGGCTCGTGCCGGCCTGCGCTGCGACGGGGTTCCCGCCCTTGGTCGGCGCCTTGCGGTGCCGTCTCGGTCGGGATGTCATCCTCCTCCTCGTCTGGACCAAAGCTAACAGGAAAATATTATTGGATTAAGTTGTATAAATTGATTGTAATGATAGTTTTAAATTATGATGAATGTAACATTCCGCCAGTTGCGCTATTTCGAGGCGCTCGCCCAGCATGGGCATTTCGGTCGCGCCGCCGAGGCGGTGGCGATTTCCCAGCCGGCTTTGTCGGTCCAGATCAAGGAATTGGAGGAAACCCTCGGGGTAGCGTTGTTCGAGCGGGGGGCGCGTCAGGTGCGGCTCACCGGATTTGGCGAAATCTTCGCTGAACGGGTGCGCCAGATCCTGAGATCGGTCGATGAATTGGGTGATCTGGCCCGCGCGTCACGCGGATCGCTGTCGGGGCGGCTCAGGATCGGGGTGATTCCCACTGTTGCGCCCTATCTCTTGCCGCGCATCGTCGGCGATCTGGGTCGCGCCTATCCGGGGCTCGACATCCGGCTGCGCGAGACGATCACCCCCCGGTTGATCGAGGAACTGGCCGATGGGCGGCTCGATACCGCCATCGTGGCGCTGCCGGTGTCGGAACCCGGGCTGGAAGAGGTGGCGCTGTTCTCCGAGGATTTCGTCCTGGTCCGCCCGGGAGAGGACGCGGACAAGCCGGTGCCCAGCCGCGAGCGGTTGAGGGAAATGCGTCTGCTGCTGCTGGAGGAGGGGCATTGTTTCCGCGATCAGGCGCTGTCTTTCTGCGAGATGCAGGCGAACCGGCCGCGCGAAATCCTCGACGGCTCTTCACTGTCGACGCTGGTGCAGATGGTGGGGGCGGGGATCGGGGTGACCCTGATCCCCGAGATGGCCGTGGCGGTCGAGACCCGATCGGCCAATGTTTCGATCGCGCGCTTCGAGGGGGCGCAGCCCAGCCGCACCATCGGGATGATCTGGCGCAAGACAACGCCCCTGGCGCAGCAGTTGAGCGCGATCGCGGAGATCCTGCGCCAGTCCGGTGCGGAGCTGCGCCTTGCTGCGGGGGAGGCAGGACGCACCGTCATTCCCGCGGCTACTGGACAGGGGGCCCCGGCCTGAGGATGGTGGCGCCGGATGGCGGGCGGCGCGCCGGTGTCGCGCCGCTTTCGCGTTTCTGGAGGAGGATCATATGAGAGAAGCAGTCATCGTCAGCACTGCCCGCACGGGGATCGGCAAGGCCTATCGCGGCGCACTGAACGCCACCAAATCGCCGACGTTGGCCGGCCATGTGCTGAAGGCCGCTGTCGAGCGGGCCAAGATCGACCCGGCCGAGATCGAGGATGTGGTGATGGGCACGGTTCTGGCCGCTGGCACCGCCGGCATGAACTTGGCGCGCAACGCCTCTTTCGCCGCTGGTCTGCCGGTAACCGTTGCCGGCCAGACGATGGATCGTCAATGTGCTTCGGGCCTGATGGCGATTGCCACCGCTGCCAAGCAGGTGATGGTCGACGGCATGGATGTGGTTGCCGCCGGCGGGCAGGAAAATATCTCGGCGGTGCAGGACAAGTATACCGCCTGGGTGCAGGAAACCGTCGATCCCAACGTGTTGGCCCAGGCCAAGCATGCTTATATGCCGATGCTCTTCACGGCGGAAAATGTCGCCAAGGTCTATAACGTCAGCCGTGACGCGCAGGACGAATATGCGCTGATCTCGCAGCAGCGCACGGCGGCGGCCCAGGCAGCGGGCAAGTTCGATGACGAGATCGTGCCGTTTTCGACCACCATGATGGTCAAGGACAAGGCCACCGGCGAGATCAGCGAACAGCAGGTCACGCTGGACCGCGATGAGGGCAACCGCCCGAGCACCACGCTGGAGAGCCTGCAGGGGCTGAAACCGGTGATCGAGGGCGGCGTGATCACCGCCGGCAACGCCAGTCAGCTCTCGGACGGCGCCTCGGCCTGCGTGCTGATGGAGGCCAAGCTGGCCGAACAGCGCGGGCTGGAGCCGCTGGGCATCTATCGGGGCATGGCGGTGGCTGGCTGCGCGCCGGAGGAAATGGGGATCGGTCCGATCTATGCCATTCCGAAACTGCTGAAGCAGCACGGGCTGAAGGTCGACGATATCGGTCTTTGGGAGCTGAACGAGGCCTTCGCGGTGCAGGCGCTCTATTGCCGTGATCACCTGGGCATCGACCCGGAAATCTATAACGTCAACGGTGGCGGGATTTCCATCGGTCACCCCTATGGCATGACCGGTGCGCGTCTGGTCGGCCATGCGCTGATCGAAGGCAAGCGGCGCGGCGCCCGTTATGTCGTTGTCACCATGTGCATCGGCGGCGGCATGGGGGCTGCGGGTCTGTTTGAAGTGAACCTTTAAGATCCCAGCGCCTAGGTGCACTCATCGGCCCCCGCTTGCGCGGGGGCCTTTTCGTTCAGGCCAGTTGCCGGCCCGGTCGCGACAGCAGCGCCGACAGCCAGGCCAGGGCGGCGCAAAGCGCGATGGCCAGCACCATGCTGAGCGCGGTGTTCTCCAGAAACGCGCCGGTGACGGCGATCATCAGCCCGCCGGTCAGCATCTGCATCGTGCCGCCCAGCGAGGAGGCGAGCCCGGCGATATCCGGATGCGGATCGAGCGACATCACCGCCGCAGTCGGGATCACCAACCCGAGGCAGGCATTGCCCAGGAACAGGCCCACCATCACCACCGGCAGGCTTGCGCCGCCCAGCCAGGCCACCAGGCTGAGACACAACATGGCGGCCAGAAAGCCGCTGATCGCCAGCCAGATCACCCGGTCCATGCCGTATCGTTGGCATAGCTTGCCGGCGAACTGCGAGGCAGAGAAGAAGCCCACCGCATTGGCCGCGAAGGCGAGGGAGAAACCGGTGGGGCTGAGGCCGAATTCACGGGTGTAGACGAAGCTGGCGGTGGCCAGGAAGACAAAGAAGCTTGCCATGCCGAAGCCGCCGACCATGGTCAGCCCCATGAACTGGCGGTTGCCCAGCAACCGTCCCGCGCCGGAGATCATCGCCGACAGTCGTACCGGGCGGCGATCCGAGGGCGCGAGGGTTTCGGGAAGCGCGAACACCACCAGCGCCAGGCTGAGCAGCGTGGCGATCGAAAGCACCGCAAAGATCTCGCGCCAGCCGCCCCAGAGCATGATCAGCGATCCGGACATCGGTGCCAGCATCGGCGAGACCGAGATCACGATCATCACCGCCGCCATCATCCGCGCCGCCTCGGGGCCGGAAGCCTTGTCGCGGATCACCGCGCGCGGCACCGCCATCAGCGAGGCGGCGCCAAGCCCCTGGGCGCCGCGGGCGACGATCAGCCAGCGGATATCGGGGGCGAGCGCCGCCGCCACGGTGGCGGCCAGAAAGATCGTCAGCCCGATCAGCATCGGCCGCTTGCGGCCAAGGGCATCCGCCATTGGGCCATAGATCATCTGCGCGAAGCCGAACACGATGAAATAAGATGTCAAAGTCAGGGCCGCCCCGGCCTCGGTGGTGCCGAGATCGTCGGCCACCTGGGGCAGGGCGGGCAAATACATGTCGATGGCGAAAGGGCCGACCGCGGACAGAAGGCCCAGGATCAACGCCATGCGGAACAAGGGGTCACGCATCGGGGAACCTGTGGAGTTTTTCAAGATGTGGAAAGAGACGGCGCAGAATCGCACCAGGGATGATCACCGCCGCCGTGCGCCCTGTGTCGCAGGTCGTGCGCACGGGGACAAGCGCAAATTGTCGCAACCGGGCTCATCGGGAAATTGACCTTTGTCCGTGCTGCCGCAACACTGTCCTAGAGGAGAGCCGCCCGGGAGGGCAGGCAACAAGGGGGGAGGGGCCGCATGCGGCAATCCAGCGGCAAGCTGATGTTCGTCAATCGTGACCGGGTGTTCTATTTCGGCCTGCTGGGGGCTCGGATGAAACCGCGCCGGCCGGGGGGGATCACTCTTTATTTCGCAGCGGAGGGGGATATTCGCCTGCGTCTTGCGGGTGGCGCCTGGCAAAGCCTGCCCTGCTGTATCTTGCCGGCCTATTGCGCCCATCAGGTCGAAATCGACTGTGACGAGGTGTTCAGCCTGCTGTTCGAACCCGAACGGCTGACCATGGCAGAGCAGGCGTGGCTGCTGGAGTTTTGCGCCTCTCCCTCTGCAATGAGGACGGCGATGGCACGGATCCGGGCGGCCGCCTCCGGCCCGTTGTCCCAGGCCTGGGCGCGGGGCGGGCTTGACACCGCAGCCTTCGATCAGCTGCTGCTGGGGCGGGTGCTGGAAACGCGCCGGATCGACCCGAGGATCGAGCGGGCGCTGGCGCTGTTCGAAACCGATCTGGGCGAGGCCGAGCTTGCCGCCGATGCCTGTGCGCTACAGGCAGGATTGTCGACCTCGCGCTTTCTGCATCTGTTCAAGGAGGAAACCGGGGCGTCCTTTCGCAACATGCGGATGTGGAAACGCGCCCGTCGTTTCCTGCAGCACGCCGTCGAGGACAGCACTCTGACCGAGGTGGCGCTGGATCTGGGCTATCCCGATTCCAGTCACTTCAGCCATTCGATCCGCCGTACCTACGGGCTCAAGCCCCGGTCGATCCGCGAAGGATCGCGCGAATTGCAGGTGATCGGCGCGGGGCTGCGCCGGGCATCATAGCGCCCCGGCACAAGATCGCACACCGGGCCGCCGCTAGGGTGCCGGGGACGGGCGCGGGCCGATGGACCTGCGCCGCCCCGAACCCCGAAGCGGACAGAATATGGCACGGATAGACAGCGCAATTTCCCCAACTTCCGAAAGTTTCCAGACCAATCGCGCCGGCATGCTGGCGCTGCTGGCCGAGCTGGAACAGATCGAGGGGCGTACCCGCGCCGCCTCGGAACGCGCACGGGAGCGGTTCGAGAAACGCCATCAACTGTTGCCGCGCGACCGGGTGGCGCTGCTGCTCGATCCGGCGCGGCCGTTTATCGAACTGTCGAAACTGGCGGGCTTCGGCCTGGATCATCCGGATCCTGCGAAATCCGTGGCGGGCGGCGGGGTGATTGCCGGCATCGGGTATGTCGCCGGCATCCGCTGCATGATCAGCGCCTCGGACAGCGGCATCGCAGCGGGGGCGCTGCAACCGATGGGGTTGGAAAAGCAGCTCCGCGTGCAGGAGATCGCGCTGGAAAACAAGCTGCCCCTTATCCAACTGGTCGAAAGCGCCGGCGCCAATCTGATGGCCTATCGGGTGGAGGATTTCATTCACGGCGGCAGCATCTTCCGCAATCTGGCGCGCTTCTCGGCCGGAGGCCTGCCGGTGCTGACGGTGACGCATGGCAGCTCCACCGCCGGGGGCGCCTATCAGACCGGGCTGTCGGATTACATCATCATGGTGCGGGGGCGAACCCGGGCGTTTCTGGCCGGCCCGCCGCTGTTGAAGGCCGCCACCGGCGAGATCGCCAGCGAAGAAGACCTGGGCGGGGCAGAGATGCACACCGGTATTTCCGGCCTGGGCGACTATCTGGCCGAGGATGACCGCGAGGCCATCGGCCTGGCCCGCGCCATCCTGTCGAACATCGACTGGCTCGGCCCGGCAGAGGCGCCGCGCGATGTGGTGCCGCCGGCCTATGCCCCCGATGATCTGCTGGGCATCATGCCGATGGATCATCGTCACCCGGTCGACATGCGCGAGGTGATCGCGCGGATCGTCGACGGATCGGATTTCGTCGAGTTCGGCGAACGCTACGGCAGCGCCACGGTCTGCGGCACCGCACGGATCGGCGGCTGGCCGATCGGCATCCTGACGAACAACGGCCCGATCGACCCGAATGGCGCCGCCAAGGCCACCCATTTCATCCAGAGCTGCTGCCAGGCGGGCACGCCGCTTCTCTACCTCAACAATACCACTGGTTTCATGGTTGGCCGCAGCTATGAGGAGGCGGGGATCATCAAGCACGGATCGAAGATGATCCAGGCGGTGACCAATGCCACCGTGCCGCAATTCACCATCTATTGCGGCGCTTCCTTCGGGGCGGGGAACTATGGGATGTGCGGCCGCGGGTTCCATCCGCGGTTCTGCTTTTCCTGGCCCAATGCCCGCACCGCAGTGATGGGCGGCGAACAGGCCGCCGGCACCATGGCCGTGGTGCAGGAAGCCCGGGCCGCCCGGATGGGGGAGGAGGTCGACCAGGCCAGATTGGAGGCGATGAAGGCCAAGATCGTCGAGACCTTCAACAGCCAGATGGGGGCGACCCATACCTCGGCCCGGCTGCTGGACGACGGGGTGATCGACCCGCGCGATACCCGCGAGCTGCTGATCGAGCTGATGGCCATCACCCGGGACGAGGCCGCGCGCCAGCCCAATGCCATCCAGTTCGCCGTCGCGCGCGCCTGAGATCGGAGAGCTGAGAACCATGGACAAGAGCACCCCTTTCACCAAGCTGCTGGTCGCCAACCGCAGCGAGATTGCCCTGCGCGTCATGCGCACCGCCAAGGCGATGGGTTATGCCACCGTCGCGGTCTATTCCGAGGCTGATGCCGGGGCCGAACATCTGCGCGCCGCCGATCAGGCCATCTGCATCGGTGGCGCGGCGCCGTCGGAGTCCTATTTGCGGATCGACCGGATCATCGCGGCGGCGCGGGCCACCGGCGCTGACGCGATCCACCCGGGCTATGGGTTTCTGGCGGAAAACCCGGACTTCCCCGAGGCTTGCGCTGAGGCGGGCATCGTCTTTGTCGGCCCCTCTGCCGCGGCGATCCGGGCCATGGGGGACAAGGCCGGGGCCAAGGCGCTGATGATCGAGGCGGGCGTGCCTTGTGTGCCCGGCTATCAGGGCGCGGATCAGGCGGCGGAGAGGTTGCTGGCCGAGGCGCGGCGGATCGGTTTCCCGGTGATGATCAAGGCCACCGCCGGCGGCGGCGGGCGCGGCATGCGGCTGGTCGCACGGGAGGAGGAGTTCCCCGAGGCGCTGCGGTCGGCGACCTCCGAGGCGAAATCGGCCTTCGGCAGCGATGTGGTGTTGCTGGAAAAGGCGATCCTCAATCCCCGGCATGTGGAAATCCAGGTGATGGCGGATCGCCACGGCAATGCCATCCATCTGGGCGAACGCGACTGTTCGGTGCAGCGCCGTCACCAGAAGCTGATCGAAGAGGCGCCGTCACCCGCCGTCGATGTCGATCTGCGGGCGCGGATGGGGGCGGCCTCGCTCGCCGCCGTGCGGGCCATTGGGTACGAGGGGGCGGGGACGTTCGAATATCTGCTCGATGCCTCCGGCGCGTTCTATTTCATGGAAATGAACACGCGGTTGCAGGTCGAACACCCGGTGACCGAGGCGATCACCGGCCTCGATCTGGTGGCGCTGCAATTGCGCGTCGCCGCCGGCGAGGCGCTGCCGTTGCGGCAGGAGGATGTCACTTTCTCCGGTCACGCGATCGAGGTGCGGCTTTGCGCCGAGGACCCGCAGGCCGGCTTCATGCCGCAAAGCGGGGCGATGGCGCGCTGGGCGCCGGCGCCGGGCATTCGCGCCGATCACGCGCTGAGGGATGGGGCCCCGGTGCCGCAGTTCTACGATTCGATGATCGCCAAGCTGATCGCCCATGGTCCGGATCGCGAGGCGGCGCGGCGGCGTCTGATTGCCGGGCTGGAGGGGACGGTGGCGCTGGGGCTGCGCAGCAATCAGGACTTTCTGACGGCTTGCCTGGTTCAATCGTCGTTTCAAGAAGGGGCTGCAACTACGGGATTCATTGAGGAAAATCGTGATGACCTCTTGCCGGAAACCGATCCTGCTGAGGCGCGCGCCGCAATGATCCTGGCGGCGTTGCTGCGCGCAGGTCCCAGGACCGGGCTCGCCCATAGTTTCCCGACACCGCTGCGGCTTGAGCGCAATGGCACCCTCTATGACCCGCAGGTGCGGGCGTTGAAGGCGGGGGCCTGCCACGTCACCATGACCGGTCAGGAGTCGCTGGAGCTGACCGTTCTTTGCCGCGACCGGCACGCGGCGCTGATCGAATGCGACGGCATCCGCGAAGAGGTGGCGCTGCTGTCCGAGGCGGCCACCCCGGCGCTGCGGTTTGGCGGGCGCAGCTTCGATTTCCGCGATCTCAGCTTTGTGCCGACGGTGCAGGGGGCGGCACAGGGCGACGGCCGCGTGCGGGCGACGATGAACGGATCGGTGGTCTCGGTCGATGTGGCGGTGGGGGACCGGGTCGAAGCCGGGCAGAAGGTTCTGGTGCTGGAGGCGATGAAGATGGAGCATAGCCACACTGCCGCAGTTTCGGGCACGGTGTCGGCGGTCCACATCGCGGCCGGCGCGCAGGTGACAGCCCATGCGGTGGTGATCGAGATCGCCCCGGAGGCTGCCCCGGCCTGAGTCCGGGGTGCGCCTTTCCAGATCACTCGGGGAAATGCGGCAGCAGATAGGAGGCGGTCATCTGCACATAGGCACGGGCGGTCTTTTCGGCCTTGGCGCTGTCACCGCCCAGGATCGCCTGCGTCATCTTGCGATAGCCTTCCACGCGGTCCTTCACCGGCACCGCCAGACGGTTGCGGATCAGATGAACTTGCAGTCGGGGCAGTAGGCTGGCGATTTCGGGATTGCGGCTGATTTCGATCAGCGCGCGGAAATAGCGGTCACGGCGGCGGATGAATTCGAAACGGTCGCTCAGATCCTCATGGGAGGCGATGGCGTCGAAATGCGCCTGCAGTTTTTCGCGCGCGCCCGGCGCGTCGATATGTTGTGCCGCTTGCCGTGCGGCGAGGCCCAGCACCACCTCCATGATGGCAAAGTTGTTTTCGGCATCGCGGCGGGTCATCCGCCGGATGCTGGAGCCGCGATAGGGGTGGGACACGACGATACCGTCTGCCGTCAGTTGCTTGAGCGCCTCGCGCACAGTGCTGCGGCTGACCGAATACTGTTGCATCAGGTCGGGTTCGACCAGCCGCTGGCCGGCGACATAGCGCCCCTCGTAGAGGCCGCGGACAATGTCGCGCACGATCACGGTCGAGGAACTGATCGCACCGTCGCCCTTGCTGCCGCCCTCTGTGCCGCCCTGCGTCTTGTTCATAACCTGGTTTCGCGCCCTCTGGATGATCTTGCGGATATCCGTTCTAGAAGGATTGACGGCATTCGGCCAGACAGCTTGCGAAACAGGGTTCCGCACCGTGGGATTTCTGCACGGATCATGGTGCGGCCAGCCGGCGGTGGCCGGCGGTATCGATTTGCCAGACCAATTCTCCATCGGCGGCGAGGGAATTCATATGGGCCAGAACCTCGCTGAAGGCGAAGCTCATCTCATGCGGGCTCAGTGTCTGGGGGAACATCACCGGCAGCAGATCGGCCGCCGAAACCGGGCGCATCGCCGCCTCGTCGCGGATCTGATCACAACGATAGCCATGATGCGCGATCAACTCGCGGCAACGTTGATGCAGGCCGACGAACGGCAGCCGATGGCCGGCGAGCACCAGCGCATCCTCGGGGATATCCCGGATCAACCGCTGCAGCGAGCCGATGAAATCGCCCAAGGGATTGCCGTCCGGCTCGAAGGCCATGACCGAGATGTTCGGGCTGATCTTCTCGATCACCTGATCGGCGGCGAGCAGGATGTTGTCCTCGGCCGCGTAGAACATGAGCTGTTCGGGGCAATGGCCATCGCCTGACAGGATATCGAAGTGCCGCGCGCCGGCCTGCAGCCTGTCGCCGGCGCTGAGCCGGCGGTAGGTGAAGGGCGGTTTCGACAACATTCGCATGTATTGATGCCCCTGCACGCTGACGAGAGCGGCGAGTTCGTCGCTCATCCCGTGGCTGATGAAGAAATCGCTATAGGCGCTGGCGGCAAGGAGTTCGGGGGAATTGAAAAATGTGGTGGTCGACAGGAAGCCGGTGCGGCTGGTCAACAGCGGGATGTTCAGGGTTTCGCATAGCCAGCCGGCCAGCCCGATATGATCGGGGTGGTGATGGGTGACGATCAGCCCGGCGATCCTTTCGCCCCGCATCGCGCCCGACAGCATGGTGCGCCAGGCTTCGCGGGTTTCGGAATTGTCGATGCCGGTGTCGACGATCAGCCAGCCGTCATCGGTCTGGAGGAAATAGACATTCACGTGATCGAGCCGGAAGGGCAGCGCGAAGCGGGCCCAGAGCAGGCCGGGGGCGATCTGGATGAGCTCTCCCGGTGCGGGGGGCGCGTCGAAAGGGTGGTCGAGTGGGGCGCTGCTGGGGGACATTGGTCTTGCTTCCTTTGGGTCCGGCCATGGTGGGGCAGCCTGGCTGTCCGCGCAACAGTGTCGGGCGTGGTGTGGAGGCCGATGCGGGTAGGCGACGGAACGTCAGGACAGGACAGCGCTGGCTGTGGGAAGGGCGCGGCCCGGCGCGCTGCGCCGTGGGGCGCAAGATATGTGGCGGGACCACCGCAAACGTGCGGTGTGATTCCCGAGGACCTGTATATACAGGTGGGCGCCAGGTAATCAGGCCAGGACCTGAACAGAGCCAGCCCCCTCGGAAATGTTTAAGGCCGCCGGAATGCTACCAATCACAGGAAGGGCAGAACCCGCCACGCCGCAGAGGTAGGGCGCCGGACCGGTCTGCGCAAGGGGGAACCGTCATTTCCCGACCCCGACGGTGGCAGGGGGCTCTGCCCCCGTCTCCTGCGGAGCCTCCCCCGGGATATTTTCAGCCAGAAAAAGACCTGGGTAAAAGGATCGGGGCGCCTTTTCGTTTTTTCGGGCGGTGTGGCGCAGGGTGGGCTTGATTTTTGTTCTTGTAATGTTCACATTCGGTTCATGCTTGAGGACCTGCAACCAGGACAGCGATTGGCCCGGGGGGTGGCGCGTCATCTGACGCGGCTGGGGTTCGTGTCGGTCGAGGAATTCGTGCCGGCGCGCGGCCTGCGTGTCGATGTTATGGGGCTGGGCCCGAAGGGCGAGCTTTGGGTGATCGAATGCAAGTCCAGCCGGGCGGATTTCCAGTCGGATGCCAAATGGCAGGGCTATCTGGAGTGGTGCGACCGGTATTTCTGGGCGGTGGATCTGGCGTTCCCGACCGAGCTTTTGCCACAGGAGACCGGGTTGATCATTGCCGATCCCTATGATGCAGAGGTCATCCGCATGGCGCCGGAAGACCGGCTGCCGGCGGCGCGGCGCAAGGTCTTGATCCAGAAATTCGCCACCCATGCGGCGCGGCGCCTGCAGGCGCTGCGCGATCCGGGGGTGCTGGGGTTGGTCAGCCCGTGACGGCGCGCGCGGCTTGGGCGGCGGCGCGGATTTCCTCTGCGATCTCTTCGGCTTCTTCGGGGTCGAAATCCATCGGGATTTCCACTCCGGGGGCTTCGATGAACAGCCGCACCATGCCCTTGTCGGTGGGGCCGATCTGCAGGTTCGCTTCGATATCGCGTTCGGTGTTGATGCTCATGGCGGCCTCCTGTCTCAAGGCGCTTCTGCTAGCCTTTCGGGGATTGAGAATCAAGCGCCATCCAAGGCCATATAGGGAATGAGCGATGTGATCTTGCGCCCCTTCCACCCCGAGGATGCCACCTGGCTGGTGGCCCGTCATCAAGAGCTTTACGCCCGCGATGAGGGATTCGACGCGAGTTTCGGCCCGCTGGTGGCCGGGATTCTCGACGAGTTCATCGCCGATCACGACCCTGAACGCGAGCGCGGTTGGATCGCCGAGGAGGCGGGGACACGGTTGGGCAGCATCTTTTGCGTCGATGCGGGGCAAGGGGCTGGGCAAGCGGCTTCTTTCGACGTGCATGGCCTATGCGCGCGAGGCGGGCTATCGCGACATGGTGCTGTGGACCCATGAAAGCCACCAGGCGGCCTGCGCGCTTTATGCCGCCGCCGGCTGGACCTTGGAGCGCAGCGAGCCGGTTCGGTCCTTCGGTATCGACCTGGTCGAACAAAGCTGGAGAATAGTTTTGTAAAGCGCTTGCAATCCCCGGAGGGGTTGGATAAATCCCCCTCCACAGTGCCGCCTTAGCTCAGTTGGTTAGAGCGCTGGATTGTGGATCCAGAGGTCCCCCGTTCAAGCCGGGGAGGCGGTACCATCACCCAAGGCAAGCCTGAATAGACGTGTTGCGTGCATTGTCATGCGGGCAAGGCACTTGGTTTTCCTGTCAGCTCAGGTCGTCTTACTCGGCGGATGTGCCGGAGGAATGTCCGTGGGGTGCGGTGCCGCTGCTGAGATCCCGGCGCGGGTTTCCCGTCATTCCGGGGCGTCATGATCTGGGTGTCATATATTCGCGGCAGTGGGCGCAGGCAGGAGATATCCCAGCCCGTTCCCGGTCATTCCCCCTTTGATCGTCCGGGATCATCCGGAGGCAATGGGCGCGGTCAAATCTGCTTGACCTGTGATCCGTGACGGTGGGTCAGTCCAGTTGGATGGTCTGGCGCAGCTTTCCGCTATTGGCGTCATAGATCAGGATTTGCCGATCCCCGGTCACCACCGCGATCCAGCCCTTGCCCAGGGTCACCGCTTCGGGGGGGGCGCCTGCGGGCAGGGCGAGGTTGTCGGGCAGGGTTTCGGGCAGGGTGGGGGCGCGATCCGCAGAGAGCCGGGTGACAAGCAGGCCGACGATCACTAAAACCCCGAGGATCATCACCACCATCAGCGTGGCGACCAGACGGCGCAGCACCCTCAGCGAGGCGGGCTCGGTCTGGGGATCGGTATCGGAAGAATCGGGCGGGAAAGCGTTCATGGACAGCCGTTCAGTCGAGTTTGAAATCGCGGCCGACCCGCCGCCCCGCCTTGATAAGGCGCTTTCGCGCGATGTGCCAGCAGAGGCTGCGTTGTCGCGCACCCGTCTGGCCCGGCTGATCGCCGGCGGTGCGGTGCGGGTCAATGGTGCGGAGGTCGTGGATCCGAAGGCGAAGGTGGCCGCGGGTGCAAGGATCACAATCGTTCTCGAACCGGCGGAAGACAGTCACATCGGCCCAGAGGCGATACCGCTCGAGGTGGTCTATGAAGATGATGATCTGATCGTCGTCAACAAACCTGCCGGCATGGTGGTGCATCCGGCGCCGGGGTCGCCATCGGGTACGCTGGTCAATGCGCTGCTGCATCATTGCGGTGATGACCTGTCCGGCGTGGGTGGGGTCAAGCGGCCCGGCATCGTGCATCGGATCGACAAGGAAACCAGTGGCCTTCTGGTGGTGGCAAAAAGCGATGCGGCGCATCATGGGCTTGCCGCGCAATTCGAGGCTCACAGCGCCGAGCGACACTACAAGGCGATCTGCTACGGTGTGCCGGAGGCCAACGATCCACGTCTGCGCGGCGTCAAGGGCGTGAGTTTCGAGCCCGGCAACATCATGAAGATCACCACTCAGCTGGCGCGCCACAAGACCGACCGGCAGAAACAGGCGGTGCTGTTTCAGGGGGGGCGTCATGCGGTGACCCGGGTGCGGGTGGAGGAGACCTTTGGCACTCCGCCGGTGGTGGCGCTGGTCGATTGCTGGCTGGAGACCGGGCGCACTCATCAGATCCGGGTGCATATGGCCCACGCCGGCCATGGGCTGATCGGAGATCCCACCTATGGTGGCCGGCGCAAGTTGGCGGCGAAGGCGCTGCCCGACGCGACGCAGGCCGCGGTGCGTGATTTCCCGCGTCAGGCGCTCCATGCCGCGGTTCTGGGGTTCGATCATCCGGTGACGGGGACGCATCTGCGCTTCGAGGCACCTTTGCCGGAAGACATGGTCAGGTTGATCGCGTTGCTGCGCGGGCAGGTCGTAACGCCTGAAGGATGAACCAAAGGCACAGTGCGGTTTCCGCCACGAGCGGCAACAGATAGGCCGGTTGCAGCGTTGTGGCTAGCCTGGGGGCGATGAGCGCGGTGAGGCTGCCGGCCAGATAGACCAGGCCGGAGCCTACCAGCGCCAGCGGCAGGACCGGGCCCATCAGCCAGCGCAGCATCACCGCCATGATCAGGCAGTTCACACCGAAGAAGACCAGTGCGATATCATAGCCCAGCCGGTGCAATGCGACGGCTTGCATCAGTGCCTCTGGTCGGTCCAGCAGGGCAGGCACCAGAGCCAGCGGCATCAGCGCCGCTGCGATCACCGCCGCCTGGGCCAGCCGGAAGCCGAAGGCCATCGGGGCGAGCAGGGCGAAACGGGCGGCGAACAGGCGCAGGAACACCGCACCGATTGCCACATCGGCCAGGATCATCGCCAGATCTGCCGCCAATCCCAGCCGCCACCACGGCAGCGCCGCGCCGATGGCCCGGGCGGTCTGTTCCGCCTGATCGGGGAAGATCAGGCCGCCGCGCAGGGCTCCTTCGGACCAGACGCCGCAGAGAATGATGACAAGATAGAGCAGCCCGGCAGAGGCCTGAAGCGGGCGCGAGGGCAGGGGGGGGGAGCAGGGCATGACGGCTCTTTCAACGCTGGGGAGAGGGCCCACGCGGGCGGCTGATTTCACACTATCGTGTGTTCGGGAAATTGAAACGGGCGGAAGATACCGAAAAAACACGAGAAAATGCGGGAATATGGCGCTTCGTGCCGCAGTGAGGCCCATGTTACATGTTCTTGGCAGCAGACCACATGCGCGTGAGCGCGCCGTTGTCCGGGTTTCGTTGCGACGGAACCGGACGCATATTGCGTATTACCTTGTGAACAGCCCCTCTTGAAATGGCAGGGGCGCTTACCTACCTCGATGTTAAGTTGATAAACATAACACGACGTACAGACGGAGAGACAGAGGATCATGGCGAATTATGCTAACCTGCCGGCACCGACCCCTGAAGGGGGGCTCAATCGGTATTTGCAGGAAATACGCAAATTCCCCCTCCTGGAGCCGGAAGAGGAATATATGCTGGCCAAGCGCTGGGTCGAGGAGCAGGACGCTCAGGCGGCGCATAAGATGGTGACCAGCCACCTGCGGCTGGCGGCCAAGATTGCCATGGGCTATCGCGGCTATGGTTTGCCGCAGGCCGAGGTGATTTCCGAGGCCAATGTCGGCCTGATGCAGGCGGTGAAGCGCTTCGACCCGGAAAAGGGGTTCCGCCTTGCGACCTATGCGATGTGGTGGATCCGTGCCTCGATCCAGGAATATATCCTGCGGTCCTGGTCGCTGGTGAAGCTGGGTACCACCTCGGCGCAGAAGAAGCTGTTCTTCAACCTGCGCAAGGCCAAGGCCCGTATCGGCGCGCTGGAAGAGGGCGATCTGCATCCCGATCACGTCAAGCAAATCGCGCATGATCTGGGGGTGACCGAGGACGAGGTGACCTCGATGAACCGGCGGATGTCGGGCGGCGATGCCTCGCTGAACGCCACCGTCGGGAGCGATGGCGAAGGCACCATGCAATGGCAGGACTGGCTGGAGGACGAAGACGCCGACCAAGCCACCGACTTCGAGGAACGTGATGAGCTCGAAGCACGGCGCGAATTGCTGGCGCAGGCGCTTGATGTACTGAACGACCGCGAAAAGGATATCCTGACCCAACGCCGCCTGGCCGATCAGCCGGTGACGCTGGAGGAGTTGAGCGGCCAGTATAACGTCAGCCGGGAACGCATCCGCCAGATCGAGGTGCGCGCCTTCGAGAAGCTGCAAAAGAAGATGTGCGATCTGGCCAAGGAAAAGGGCATGTTGGCCACGGCCTGACATGGGCAGGCAATTGCGGCCTCTTGATGCCGGTCTATGCCGATCTTTATCACCCCGCCCTTGAAACAGGGCGGGGCTTTGTCGTGACAAGGGGCTTTTGCCGATCTTGTCTGCCGGCGTGAGCTGTCAGTCTGGCATGCCGGGGCCGCGATGTGGCATTGAGCGGCGCTCTGGCTTGTGCCAGCCTGTCATTTCGGGCATGAGCGCCCGCAAACCCCACCAGTGTCGAGAGAATGACCATGGATTACGGAAAATCCGGAGTACCGAAGCTGGGCACCAACGCACCGCGCCACAAGGAACATGACGCGGTCGGGCCCGGCAAGAAACCATCTGACGGGCGTGCCACCAAGGCCGAGCTTCTGGCCCGGATGAAAGCGGCGGCGGAGGCCAAGAAGAAGGGATAAGGACCTGTCTCATCAGGTCTTTCCGTCTTGCGATGCGGCGGAAATGGCTGGATGCCCGGGGCCGGCACGCGAAAGACGCCGCCCCGGCGCATGCGCCCGGTTCTGAGACGGCGCGTCGGCTATGGCGCCGCGCGCTGGTTCACCACCGCCTCTTGCCGGTCGGGTGGCCAGGGAAAGACAGGGGCACCCCCTAGGCAGGACGCTTTCCCGTCCCTAGATTTATAGGATCAGGAGGGTTGCCGATGGCTGGCGGATGGTCGCGCGATGGCGCGGTAAGTGAACAGATCGAAGCCTCGATCAGCGATGAACTGGCGCGGATGAAGACGCGCCGCGCGCCTGTGGGGGAAAGCCTGACCCATTGCGCCGAATGCGATGAACCGATCACCGAGGCGCGCCGGCAGGCGATCCCCGGCGTCAAGCTGTGCATCGAGTGCCAGCAGGAGCGGGACGGCGCCTATAAGCTGCGCGGTGGGATCAACCGGCGCGGATCGAAGGACAGCCAGTTGAAATAGGGACTTAGCGGCCTTTCTTCTGGCGCCGCCAGCGCAGGAAAAGCCGCACATCGAAGGCCGCGATCATCAGCCCCAGCGGGATCATCCAGAAACCCAGCACCGGCAGGAAGCCGAAGGTGCCGCCGATCATCAACAAAACCCCCAGTCCGAACCGCGCCCCGCGCGGGACGCGGCGGGCGATCCGCATCATCAGCGGGGACAGCCGGGCGCGGATATCGGCCCAGCGGGTCATCCCGCCGGGGCGTCCGCCAGCGTAAGCCGCAGGATATGCTGCGGCCCGACGCCGCCGCCGAGGTAATCGGCGCCGGTGTCAAGGAACCCGCCCGACAGATAGGCGGCGCGTGCCCGCGGGTTGCGGTGGTTGACGGTCAGATAACAGGCATGGGCCTGCAGATACTCTTGGCGCAGGTAATCGCGCAACAGCCGGCAGGCGGCGCTGGCGACGCCCCGGCCCTGGTGGCGGTAATCGACCGAGAACATGCGCAGCCCGATACTGCCGGCCTCGGCGAAATCATGCGCCTCCGGGTAATCCGGATCGATGGCGAAGAAGCCGACGACCTGGCCTCCATCCTGAATCAGATGCCCGTCCCGCCGCCCGCGCGCCTCGGCCAGCGCCTGCGCCGGCGGGGCGGAGAATTCATGTTGCTCGGGCGGTAGGGACAGATCGGCGATCAGATCGACGCGACCGGGCGGGAGGGGGGAGAGGGTGATGGTCATAGGGCTGTCCAATTTGCTTGGGGTCAGGGGGAGGACGGAACCGTGAAGGTGCGGTGCTTGCGCGGATCGGTCCCGCTCCAGTTTCTTGGCCCATTTTTCGGGCCGAACGACAGGCAATAGGCCTCCCAGGCGGCGAAGGTCCTGTCGAAGCCTGGAGAGCCTTCGCGCTCGATGCTCCAGCCCTGCGCCTGCAGCTCGGGCTCAAGCCGGCTGAAGGGCACCGGATCCTTCTGGGCAATCGGAAAGTCCAGGCCCGTGCCCAGTTCCCGCAACAGCCGGACGGGCGCGAAACGCGTGCCGTCCGGCGTCAGGAAATGCTGCGGCTGCCGCAGCAGGCGGCGAAACTCCTCCGGATGGGTGGACTGGAGGCGTTGAAACGCCTCCCAGCCCTGGATCAGCACCCATGAGGAGATCAGACTCATTCCTCCATCGCTTCCAGCTCGTCGATGAAGCCGGAGATCATGTCGAGTCCCTTGTTCCAGAACGCCGGGTCGCTGGCGTCGAGCCCGAAGGGCGCCAGAAGCTCCTTGTGGTGCTTCGATCCGCCGGCCTTCAGCATGTCGAAATACTTGTCCTGGAAGCCCGGCGCGCCCTCGGCGTAGACCGAATAGAGCGCATTCACCAACCCGTCGCCAAAGGCGTAGGCATAGACGTAGAAGGGCGAATGGATGAAGTGGGGGATATAGGCCCAGAAGGTTTCGTATCCGTCCATATATTCGAAGGCGTCGCCCAGCGATTCCGCCTGTACCGACATCCATAGCGCGTTGATGTCGTCCGGCGTCAGCTCACCGCCGCGCCGGGCCGCGTGCAACTTGCATTCGAAATCATAAAAGGCGATCTGGCGGACCACCGTGTTGATCATATCCTCGACCTTGCCGGCCAGCAGTACCTTGCGTTCAGCCTGATCCTTGGCACCGTCGAGCATCTTGCGGAAGGTCAGCATCTCGCCGAAGACGCTGGCGGTCTCGGCCAGGGTCAGTGGCGTCTGGCTGAGCATTTCACCTTGGCCAGCGGCCAGAACCTGGTGGACGCCATGGCCCAGCTCATGCGCCAGGGTCATCACGTCGCGCGGTTTGCCGAGATAGTTCAGCAGCACATAGGGATGCACGTCGGTGACGGTGGGATGGGCAAAGGCGCCGGGCGCCTTGCCGGGCTTCACGCCGGCGTCGATCCAGCCCTTGGCGAAGAAGGGAGCGGCGATGTCGCCCATGCGCGGGTCGAAGGCGTTATAGGCGGCCATCACGGTCTGTTCGGCCTCTGCCCAGGGCACCAGGCGGGTCGCCTCCATCGGCAGCGGCGCGTTGCGATCCCAGATCTGCAGCTTGTCGAGACCGAGCCACTTGCGTTTCAGCTCGTAATAGCGGTGGCTGAGGCGGGGATAGGCGGCGACCACGGCGCTGCGCAGCGCCTCGACGACCTCGGGTTCCACATCGTTCGACAGGTGCCGCGCGGTCTGGGCGGTGGGCATGCCGCGCCAACGGTCGATGATTTCCTTCTCTTTCGCCTGGGTGTTGTGGACGCGGGCGAAGGTCTTGATGTTCTTCTCGAACACCTCGGCCAGGGCGCGGGCGCCGGCCTCGCGCTGGCCGCGATCCTGTTCGGTCATCAGGTTCAGCGTCGCCTCGATACCGAGCGTTTCGCCATCGACCTCGAATTCCAGCCCGGCGATGGTTTCGTCGAACAGACGTTCCCAGGCATCGCCCACCACGCCCATGTCGTGGAGGAATTTCTCCATCTCGTCAGACAGCTGATAGGGTTTCATCGCCCGGATGCGGCGGAACACCGGGGCGTAGCGGGCCAGATCGGTATTGGCGGCGAAGAGCGTCTGCAGCTTGTCCTCGGCGATCCGGTTCAGCTCCAAGCTGAAGAAGACCAGCGGCGTGGTGAAATTGGTGATCTTCTCCTGACAATCGGAGAGGAACTTGGCGCGGCTCGCATCGGTGGTCTGCTGGTAATAGCGCAGCCCGGCATAGGACATGATGCGCCCGGCGATCTGGCTGATCTTCTCGTCGCGCAGCACGCAGGTGAGCAGCCCGTCGGCGTCAAGCGTATCGAGTTTACCTTCGTAATCTTCGGCGAAGCTGGCGCAGGCCTGTTCCAGCCAGTCGAGATCGCGTTTCAGCTCGGGCGCGTCCTGGCTGGCATAGAGGTCGCTCAGGTCCCAGTCGGGCAGATTGCCCAGCGGCGCGGCGGCGGTGTCGGTCTTGTCGAAAGCGGGGCGCGGCGCGAAGGGCAGGGCGGCGAAGGGTGTCATCGGGAACCTCTGTGTCTGTTCATACAAAGGATTAGGGGCGCGGGGCGGCAGGTTCAAGGCCGGGGCCTGGTCTTGGCTTCAGGTTTGGGGAGCGCCATGGGGGATCCGAAGGTGGAGAAGCTACGGGGTTGGGCAAGGATGGCTGGGGCGCTGCCCCTCTGCGCCTTGCGGCGCATTCACCCCGGGATATTTTTAGCCAGAAAAAGGGGGGTGAGCGGCGCCCGGAAAACGGGCGGAGCCCCTGGGAGGCGCCCGGAAAACGGTCCGGTGGACCGTTCGGCGGGGGCGGGCGCCTCCGGGGCCTGTGCGGTTCAGCTTGCGGCGTCGAACAGCGCTGCAATGCGGTCGAAGGTGCGGGCACGGGTGGCGGCGTCTTCCATCAATACCTCGTGGCGGCCGGCCTCGACCAGATCGAGTTCCCCCTTCGGCCAATGCTCCATGCGCGTCTCGATCGCGGTGCGTGAGACGATGGCGTCGGCGGTGCCTAAGAAGGTGAGGCAGGGCAGGTCGGGTGAGGGCTGGTGGGCGAGCCGGGCGGTTTCGCGCAGCGCCTCGCGCAGCCATTGCAGGCTGGGGCCGCCGATGCCGAGTTCGGGATGGGCGGCAAGCTGGTTCTGAAGGAAGCGGTACATTTCTGGATCATTGGTCAGCCCATTGCCCTCGAAGGGCTGGACCTGGACGTAATTCGCGCCCTTGGTGCCGGGGCTGAGACGGTGGGACAGGCCGAAAAAGGTGCTGAGCGCGGTGACCCCATGGGCGAAGGTGCGCTGCGCCATGGAGAGGGAGATCGCCCACATCGGCCCGCTGAAGGCGGCGGCGGCGACCGGCAGCCCCTCGATCAGGGCGCGCAGCCCGATGCAGCCGCCCATCGAATGGGCGATCAGGAACCAGGGTTTCGGCAGATCGAGCGCGGAGGCGGCCTGCACCACGGCGGCGACATCGCGCTGGTAATCGGGAAAGTTGACGACATGGCCCGGGCGCGGATCGGGTAGCAGACGGTCGGCCAGCCCCTGACCGCGCCAGTCGACCACCAGGGTGGCAAAGCCGCGTGCCGTCAGATCGCCAGCGGCGGGGCCGTATTTTTCGATATATTCGGTGCGGCCTGGAAACAGCAGCACGGTGCCCTTGGCTGTACCTGTCGGGGACCAGTGGGCGATGCGCAGGCGCAGACCGTCTTCGGTGGCCAGCCAATGCGCCGCACCGCCCGCGGGGGCGCCGGCCACATCGGTGAAGAGCGGGGCCGGCGACAGCTCCATCAGGCCAGGGCCGAGGCCAGTTTCATCGCCAGGCCCATGTCGCCGTCGATGCTGAGCTTGCCGGTCATGAAGGCCGAGGTCGGGTTCAGCTCGCCGGTGACGATGGCCTGCAGGGTCTCCGAATCGGCGGAGAGGGTGACGTCGGCCTCTTCGTCGGCGATGCGGGCGCCGGAGGCGTCCAGCATGATCGCACCCAGGTCGGTGATCGTGAGTTTGGCCGAGCCATCGAAGCCGCTCGCCAGTTTTTCGTTCAGTTCGGCAACGGCCGTTTCCAGAAAGTCGCTCATCTGATGTCTCTCCCGTCTCTGTCTTGGGCGGCCTCTGGTATTCGGCGCGCGCGACGTTACATTAAGGCCTGTTATGGCCATGAAACACCGCAATCTCAAAGGTATCGTGACGGCAACCGTGATCTTCACGGCGATTTGCGCGCCTGCGACCGCGCAGACGGCGGATTCGACCGACGAAAAGGCGCTGTTGGCCAGATTGGCGGAGGCCAGCGCCGCAGAGGCGCCGCAGCTGGACCGGCAATTGCAGGCGATCTGGAATCGCAGCGGATCGCCGGCGATGGATTTTCTGCTGACGCGTGGACGCGATGCGCTGGAGCGGGGCGACACCGCCGCGGCGATCGAACATCTCACCGCGCTGACCGATCATGCGCCCGAGTTCGCCGAAGGCTGGTTTCTGCGTGCAACCGCTTATTACACGGCTGGGCTTTACGGGCCGGCGCTGTCGGATCTGGAGCGGGCGCTGACGATCAATCCGAATAATTACGACGCGATCTTCGGATTGGGCACCTTGCTGGAGGCTTTCGGCAATCCAAAGCTGGCCTTCGAGGCCTATGGGCGTGCGCTGGCCTTGAATCCCCATCACGAAGAGACCATCAAGGCGATGGACCGGCTGAAGCCGGAGGTCGAGGGCAAGGCGCTCTGACCGCCGTTGTGGCGCGCGCAGGCAAGGGAATTCCAAGTGAGCAGTGCATCCCGCATCGTGGCCGTTCTCGGCCCGACCAATACCGGCAAGACGCATTACGCCATCGAACGCATGTTGGGGCACCGCACCGGGGTGATCGGCCTGCCGCTGCGTCTTTTGGCACGCGAGGTCTATGACCGCATCGTCGCGGCGCGCGGGCCCTCGGTGGTGGCGCTCGTCACCGGCGAGGAACGGATCGTGCCGCCGCGCAGCCAGTATTGGGTCTGCACGGTGGAGGCGATGCCAGAGGGCATGGGCGTCGATTTCGTCGCGGTCGATGAAATCCAGCTTTGTGCCGATCCCGAGCGCGGTCATGTCTTTACCGACCGGCTGCTGCGGGCGCGCGGGCAGCACGAGACGTTGTTTCTGGGCTCGGACACTATGCGGGGGCCGATCGCGGCGCTGGTGCCCGGGGTGCAGTTCATGCGCCGTGAGCGGATGAGTCAACTGGTCTATACGGGTTCGAAAAAGATAAGCCGGATGCCGCCACGCAGCGCGATCGTCGGGTTCTCGGTCGAGAATGTCTATGCCATCGCCGAGCTGATCCGGCGCCAGAAGGGCGGGGCGGCCGTGGTGATGGGGGCGCTGTCGCCGCGCACACGCAACGCTCAGGTGGCGCTTTATCAGAATGGCGAGGTCGATTATCTGGTCGCAACCGATGCCATCGGCATGGGCTTGAACCTCGATATTGACCACGTTGCGTTCTCGTCGCTTTCTAAGTTCGACGGCCGGCGGATGCGGCCCTTGCAACCGAATGAGCTGGCACAGATCGCCGGGCGGGCCGGGCGGGGGATGTCGAACGGCACCTTCGGGGTGACGGGGGACGCGCGGCCGCTGGACGAGGATGTCGCCCAAGCGATCATGGAACACCGCTTCACGCCGCTGAAAAAGCTCAACTGGCGCAATGCGGCGCTGGAGTTCGGTTCGATCGACCGGCTGATCCAGGCGCTGGAACAGAGTCCGAAGGACGAACATCTGGTCCGCGCCCGCGAGGCTGACGACCTGAGCGTGTTGAAGACCTTGGCGCAAGTCCCTGAAATCCGGGCACGGGCCAGTGACGGGCGCAGCATTCGGCTGTTGTGGGATATCTGTCGGATTCCGGATTTCCGCGGGATCAGCCATGCCGAGCATGCCGGCCTTCTTGAGGTGATTTTTAATCATCTGCATGAACGCGGTGCGATTCCGGATGACTTCATCGCGCGCCAGATCAAGCGAATTGACCGCACTGATGGCGATATCGACACATTAAGTAAAAGATTGGCGTATATTCGCACTTGGACCTATGTGGCTCAACGCAACGGGTGGCTGCGTGACGAAACCCATTGGCGGGAGGAAACGCGCGCTGTAGAAGACAGGGTGTCCGACGCGTTGCACGAACGTTTGACGCAGAGATTTGTGGACCGGCGTACCAGCGTGTTGTTACGGCGGCTCAAGCAGAAGGAGGCCCTTTTGGCCGAAGTGAACGACAAGGGTGAAGTGACCGTCGAAGGCGAATTCGTCGGTCGGCTGGAAGGGTTCCGGTTCTCTCCGGACAAGGCTGCTGCCGCAGGGGCTGAGGCCAAGGCGGTGAAAACCGTGGCGCTGCAGGCATTGGCGCCGCAGTTCCATCTGCGCGCGGACCGCTTTTATAACGCACCGGATACCGAGATTGATTTCACCGATCAGGGTGGTCTGATGTGGGGTGAACATGCGGTTGGCAAGCTGGTCGCCGGCGCCGATCCGCTGAAACCCCGGATCGAGGTCTTCGTCGACGAGGTCGCCGGCCCCGATGTGGCGCAGAAGGTTGAACGACGTCTGCAGCATTTCATCGACCGCAAGATCGCGGCGCTGTTCGAACCGCTGTTGAACCTTCAGCGCGATGAGACATTGACCGGTCTGGCCCGAGGCTTTGCCTTCCAGACGGTCGAGGCGCTGGGGATCCTGCCGCGCGCGCAGGTGGCGCAGGACGTCAAGGCGCTGGATCAGGAGGCCCGAGGCGCCCTGCGCAAGCATGGCATTCGCTTCGGTCAGTTCACCATCTTCATGCCGCTGCTGCTGAAGCCGGCGCCGACGCGGTTGCGGCTGCTGCTGTGGTCGTTGGCGAAGGGGCTTGATGATTTCCCCACGGCGCCGCCGCCGGGGCTGGTGACCGTGCCGGTCGCCACCGATGTGCCGGAAGGCTATGACACCATGTGCGGTTATCGCAACGCCGGCGAGCGGGCGATTCGGATCGACATGCTGGAACGGCTGGCCGATCTGCTGCGCGGTCAGGACAGCCGCGCCGGCTTCGAGGCAACGCCGGACATGCTGTCGATCACCGGCATGACGCTGGAACAATTCGCCACCTTGATGGAGGGGCTGGGCTATCGCGCCGAGAAGGGCGAGCGGGTCAAGGTGAAGGCGGCGGCAGAGCCGGCGCCTGCTGCCGAAGCCGCCCCGGTCGAAACCGCTGCCGAAGCTGCCCCCGAGGCGTCTGAGGCAACCGATGTCGCCGAGACGGTGGAGCCGGTCGTGGAGGCAGAAGCCGCCGAATCGCCGGCAGATGCCGCTCCAGCCACCGAAGTGGCTGAAATTTCCGAAGCTGCGGAGCCGGTAATCGAACCTGTTGCCGAGGCACCGGTGGCTGAGCCCGCGGCGGAAGATGCCGCTCCGGTCGCCGCCGATGCGGAGGGAGAGCCCGAGATGGAGGTGTATTACAGCTTCACCTGGGCCCGCACTCCGCGTCCGCGCCAAGGGGGGCAGGGCCGTGGCAAACCGTCAGCCGCCGGCGGCAAACCCGCAGGCAAGGGCCGGGGCGACAAACCGCGTGGCAAGAAACCGCAGGGCGGCAAGCCGCGCGGCGAGCGCGGTGGTCAGGGCGGGAAAAGCTTCAGCGCCCATTCGCCGAAGAAGGACAAGCCGATCGACCCCGATAACCCCTTCGCCGCTGCGCTGATGGGGCTGAAAACCGGCAAGTGACGCCGGTGCCGGACGAAAACGGTCCAGTCGCCGCCAAGCTGCGGCTGGACAAATGGCTGGTCCACGCGCGGTTCTGCAAGACCCGCAGCGTGGCCGCTGCACTTGTCACCGCAGGGCATGTCCGGGTCAATGGCGCCCGGGCCGAGAAGCCGTCCCATGCGGTGGCTCCGGGCGATGTCCTCACCCTGGTTCAGCCGCGCGTGGTGCGGGTGATCCGGGTCGAGGCGCTTGGCCTCAGGCGGGGGCCGGCGACCGAGGCGCGGACGCTTTACACCGAATTGCAGGAAACCCGGGAGGAAAGCCCGCCCAATCCTGCCTATGAGGGAAAAGGGCGCCCGTCCAAGCGCGATCGGCGGGCGCTTGATCTTTCCCGACACCCCGTGGACGATTGACGCCTTGAAGTGGCGCCGGCTCTGATTTAGCTAAGAGCCCGAACGCTCAGACGGAAGCCTGCCCATGACCTATGTTGTGACCGACAACTGCATTGCCTGCAAATACACCGATTGTGTTGAGGTCTGCCCCGTGGATTGTTTCTACGAGGGCGAGAATATGCTGGTCATCCACCCCGACGAATGTATCGACTGCGGTGTTTGCGAACCGGAATGCCCCGCGGATGCGATCCGCCCGGATACCGAGCCGGATATGGACGATTGGGTGGAGTTCAACCGGAAGTATTCCGAGCTCTGGCCGGTGATCATCTCCAAGAAGGATCAGCTTCCCGAGGCGGAAGAGCGCGACGGCGAGACCGGCAAGCGCGAGAAGTACTTTTCTGAGGCGCCGGGCGAGGGCGGCTGACTGATTCGACGTCCAGACGCTGAATTTCACATGAGTGAAATATTCTAGCGCATTGAAACTCCAGTGGTTTTTCTGGAGGTCTTCGGGTGCCCCTTTCAGAAGGGGCATTTTTGTGCTATATAGTCTCTTCAGATGGTATGAACGCCCGGATCCCCCTGTGAGGTAACATTGGGGTAAGTGTAATTTATCGGAAAACGCAGCTTGACGGGGCAGACAGTTTGGCCCGCCGCTGTGTTTTTGTCGCCTGAGATCCCGGCGAAAACAAGGAAAGCCTGAATGACCAAGTCCAAGAAACTCGAATTCCGCCCGAATGAGTATGTGGTTTACCCGGCCCATGGTGTCGGCCAGATCATGTCGATCGAGGAGCAGGAGGTTGCCGGCATCAAGCTGGAGCTGTTCGTGATTTCTTTCGAAAAGGACAAGATGACCCTGCGGGTGCCGACCAACAAGGCGACCGAGGTGGGGATGCGCTCGCTCAGCACGCCGGACGTGATCGACCAGGCGATGAAGACGCTGAAGGGCAAGGCCAAGGTCAAGCGCGCCATGTGGTCGCGTCGCGCCCAGGAATATGAACAGAAGATCAACTCGGGCGATCTGATTTCCATCGCCGAGGTGGTCCGCGACCTGCACCGCACCGACGATCAGCGGGAGCAGAGTTATTCCGAACGTCAGCTCTATGAAGCTGCGCTCGAACGTCTGACCCGCGAAGTCGCCGCCGTCTCCGGCGGGGATGAGGTGCTGGCCGCCAAGCAGGTCGATGACGTGCTGATGTCGCGCGCTGCCTGAGGCACCTATCCGGCAAATTTCAACTGCGCTCTTCATCCCGAAGGGCGCGGTTTTTCATGGCCGCTGCTCTGATGGTGCTGGCTTTGCAAGCTTCCGCTTGCCTGCACGACGGGCTTTGCAGTTAGCTTGCCTCAGCCGATGACACCTTCCGACAGCCCGCAGCCACGCCATGACCGACAGTTTCAAATTGCGCCTCGATCAGCTCTATACCAGCGATACCCGCTTGTCGGTCCGGTTCCGCTATGCGCTGATCCTGTTTGACGCAGTGAGCATCCTCTATTTCATCGTGACCGCCCCCTTCTCGGAAACGCTGGCGGTGCATCTGGTCAACTCGGTCTTTGGCGCGGTGATCCTGCTGGATTTCGCCGCGCGGTTCTGGCTTGCGCGCGATCGCTGGCACCTGCTGCGGCAGCTTTACACGCTGGCCGATATCGTGGTGATCGCGGTATTGATCCTCGATCCCTTCCTGTCTCACAGCCTGGCATTCCTGCGTATCCTGCGGGGGTTGCGGCTGATCCACTCCTATCACCTGCTGGGCGATCTGCGCCGCGACAGCGAATTCTTCCGCCGGCGCGAGGATGCGGTGATCGCGGCGATCAATCTGGTGGTCTTCCTCTTCACCACCGCCTCGGCCGCTTATGTGATGTTCTTCGATCACAGACCCGGGTTCAGCGCCTACATCGACGCGCTCTATTTCACCGTGGCGACGCTGACCACCACGGGCTTCGGCGACATCACCCTGGTGACGCCCGCCGGCAAGCTTTTCTCGATCTTCGTGATGGTTTTCGGCGTGGCGCTTTTCGTCAATCTGGCCCGCGCCCTGTTTCAACCGCAGAAGGTACGCTTCACCTGTCCCGATTGCGGCCTGCTGCGGCACGACCCGGACGCGGTGCATTGCAAGCATTGCGGCCGTCTGCTGAACATCCCGACCGAAGGGGCGGATTAACCGGGGCTCAGCACCAGAAAGGCCGCAAGCGCGGCGATTTCGGCCAATTGCTGGCTGGCGCCCAGAATGTCGCCGGTCTGGCCGCCGATCTTGGCCCGTGCCAGCATGGCCAGGCCCCAGACCATGGCCCCGGCGCAGAGCGCGGCGATCATTGCCGCGCCCCCGGCGCTCAGCAGCCCGAGGGCCAGTGCCAGACCGATGCCGCAGGCAGCCACCGCCGCCGGAGGGCGCCCGACTGATCGCGACAACCCGCCGGCACGCGCCGGGGGCAGGGTGGCCATCAGCCCGGCCATTCCAGCCCGCGACAGGATCGCAGCCCCGATGACCGCTCCCCACCAGCCCTCTTGCGCGACCAGCGCGGCCAGCGCGCTCCAGCGCAGCCCGGTGGCAAGGATCAGCGCCAGCACCCCATAGCTGCCGATGCGGCTGTCCTTCATGATCTCCAGCCGCCGCTCCGCCGTCAGCCCGCCCCAAAGCCCGTCAGCGGTGTCGGCCAGCCCATCCTCATGCATCGCGCCGGTCAGCATTACCTGCACCGCCAAGATCAGCCCGGCCGCCACCGTGGTGGGCACCCCCAGCGCCAGCGCTGCCGCCCCCAGCACGCAGGCCGGCAGCCCCACCGCCAGCCCGGCCAGCGGAAACGCCCAGGCGGCCTGCGCCTGACGGGCAAAGGCCGATGACGGAAGTCGGGGCAGCGGCAGCCGCGTCAGCAGCACCAGAGCCACGACGCCATCCAGCACGACCTGCCTGATCCAATCGGTTTTTCGCATCATCCGGCCCTTTCCGGGGTTGCCGCAGGGGGTCATCGGGTTAAACACCTTGGCCAGACCCGATGCAATGAGACTGGCCCATGCTTCCCGATTTTCAGACGCTCGATCAGTTCCGTGCCCTCCTGGCCGGAGCCCCCGGACCCGACACTGCCGCGCTGGCCCAGGCCAGGGCGCGCAATGGCCAGTTGACCAAGCCGCCCGGCGCGTTGGGGCGGCTCGAGGAGCTGGCGATCTGGTATGCCGGCTGGCGCGCCGATCCGAGGCCAAGCATCGCGGCGCCGCAATCCATCGTCTTCGCCGGCAACCACGGGGTGGTGGCGCAGGGCATCTCGGCCTTCCCGTCCGAGGTGACGGTGCAGATGGTCGCCAATTTCCGGGTCGGCGGCGCCGCCATCAACCAGCTTGCCGGGGCCGCCGGTGCGCAGATGCAGATCATCGAACTCGACCTTGATCGCCCCACCGCAGATTTCACCCAGGGCCCGGCGATGACCGAGGCCGAAACCGTGGCCGCGCTGCGCGCCGGCTGGCAGGCGGTCGACCCGCAGGCCGATCTTCTGGTGGTCGGCGAAATGGGGATTGGCAATACCACTGCCGCCGCAGCGTTGTCGCTGGCGCTTTACGGTGGCGATGCCGGCGATTGGACCGGGCGCGGCACCGGGCTGGACGATGCCGGTCTGGCCAATAAGACCGAGGTGGTCGCCCGCGCCGTGGCGCTGCATGCGCCGACGATCACCGACGGGCTCGATGCGCTGGCCCGCCTCGGCGGCCGCGAGATCGCCGCGATGGCCGGGGCGATGGCGGCGGCGCGGCAGCTTCGCATCCCGGTGATCCTCGACGGTTTCATCTGCTGCGCCGCGGGCGCCTGTCTGGCCTCGACCCAACCCGGCGCACTGGATCATGCCGTCGCGGGCCACTGCGGCGCGGAGCCGGGCCACGCAGGCCTTCTGGCGCGGCTCGGCAAGGAGCCGCTCCTGACGCTTGGCCTGCGGCTCGGCGAGGGGACGGGCGCCGCCCTGGCAATTCCGCTGCTCAAGGGGGCGGTTGCCTGCCTTTCCGGCATGGCGACCTTCGCCGAAGCCGGCGTCTCCGGTGGCTGACGCGTCGGGGCCTGGCCGGTCATGGGCCTTCGATCTGGCTCAAATATCCCGGGGTGAATGCGCCGCAGGCGCAGAGGGGCAGCGCCCCTGTTCTCGCCCCGGGGGCAAGCGCGGATCGGCCCGGTTCCGCAGCCCTCTCCTGCGCCGATATTGGGCCCAGCCGAGCGGCGTGGGGGTCAGGCGGACTTGCGCGCCTTTTCCTCCTCGCTCAGGGCAAGAAGCGCCGATTCCAGCTCTTTCTCCAGCTCCTTGGTACGCTGAATATAGGCGGCGTTCTGGCTTGCCGGTATCCCGGGTTGCCAGAGCTTGGCCAGCTCTCGCACGCTATAGCGGTCATGCGCATAGAAGGTCTGTTCGGCCTGCGCCGCCTCGTATTCGCTGAGCCCGACATTCTCCAGAACATAGCGTCCGGCGCGTAGCGAGCTGTCGAACATCTCACGCACGATATCATTGGCGCCGGCCTGATAGAGGTCGAACACATGGTTGCGATCGCGGGCGCGCACGATGATGTGCAGATCGGGCCGTTCGCGCCGGGCATAGGTCACCAGCTTGGTGGCGCTTGCCGGATCGTCCAGCGCCACCACCAGCACTCGCGCCTTGCCGAGCCCCGCGGCCTTCAGCAACTCGGGCCGGGTCGGATCGCCCAGAAATCCCTTCACGCCGAACCGCCGCATCAGCTGGATCGTTTCCATGTCGTGATCGAGCACGATGGTCTTGAAGCCGCTGGCGCGCACCAGACGGTTGACGATCTGGCCGAAACGGCCGATGCCGGCGATGATCACCGGGCCCTGATCGTCGATCTCATCGGCCTGTTGGGCGGGGTTCGCCTCTTTCATCCGCTTCGACAGGACGCCATGAAGGATGAACAGGAGCGGTGTGATCAGCATGGTCAGCGCCACCACCAGCAACAGTTTTTCCGACAGAACCTGCGGCACCACGTTCAGCTGGGTGGAGAAGGCCAGCAGGACGAAGGCGAATTCCCCCGCCTGCGCCAGCCCCAGGGTGAACAGCCACTGATCGCGCCCCCTGAGGCCGAAGGCCCGACCGACGAAATAGAGCACCACGCCCTTGACCAGGATGGTCAGCAGGGCCAGCCCCAGCAGGTCGAGCGGTTCGGCCAGGAAGGCCTTGTAGTTGATACCGGCGCCGACGGTGATGAAGAACAACCCCAGAAGCAGCCCCTTGAAGGGTTCAAGGTCGCTCTCCAGTTCGTGGCGAAATTCGCTGTTGGCCAGGAGAACGCCGGCCAGAAAGGCGCCGAGCGCCGGCGACAGTCCGACCAATGTCATCAGGAAGGAAATTCCGACGACGATCACCAGCGCCAGCGCGGTATACATCTCGCGCAGATGGGCGGCGTGGATATAGCGAAACAGGGGGCGGATCAGATACATGCCGGCCAGGATCACTGCGCCGACCGCGCCGATGGTGACCAGGGTCACCGCCCAGCCCGGCAGCCCTTCGACCAGCGACAGCCCGGCACCATGGCCGGCGGTCTCTTCCGCGACGCGTTGAATCGAGCCGTCGTGCCCCAGCAGCACGCCGGGCGGGGCGACCGCCAGCAAGGGCAGGAAGGCGAGGATCGGGATCACCGCGATATCCTGGGTCAGCAGCACCGAAAACACCGACCGGCCGCCGCCGGTCTGCATCAGCCCCTTTTCCGACAGGGTCTGCAGCACGATCGCGGTGGAGGACAGCGAGAACGCCATGCCGACGGCCAGTCCGACCTCCCAGGTCTCGCCGGCGATGATCGCGGTCAGCATGATCACCAGCGTGGTCACCATGACCTGTAGACCGCCCAGACCGATCAGCCGGTCGCGCATGTTCCACAGCGCTTTCGGTTCCAGTTCGAGCCCGATCAGGAACAGCATCATCACCACGCCGAATTCGGCGAAATGCTGCAGGTCCTGGGTTTCCGAGCCGACGAGCCCCAGCACCGGACCGATGACGATCCCGGCCGCCAGATAGCCCAGAACCGACCCCAGCCCCATGCGCGCAGCAAAGGGCACGGCGATCACCGCGGCGCCGAGGTAAATCGTGGCCTGGTAGAGAAATCCTTCCAAGATGACCGTTCCTTTCCGGGGTCAGGTGGGCAATGGCGCATCGGGCTTGAGCTGGTCCATGACGATCTGGCTCTGGACCCGGGCAACGGTGGGATGGGGCAGGATGACATCGTGCAGCAGGCGGTTCAGCGCCGGCAGATCGGCACAATAGACCCGCAGCAGGTAATCGGCCTCGCCGGTCATGGTCCAGGCGCTGATGATTTCCGGGCGCGACCGCACCAGCCGGGCAAATCCCTTCGCCTGCTCGGGGCCATGGGTTTCGAGATGAACCTGGATGAAGCCCTGGACCTGCAGACCCAGCTTGACCGGATCGAGCCGGGCGGCATAGCTGGTGATATAGCCTTCGGCCTCCAGGCGCTGGCGACGACGACCGGCCTGGCTGGGCGAGAGGCTCAACAGCTCACCCAGTTCCTGTGCGGTCAGATGCGCATTCTTTTGCAGCGCGGCCAGAAGTCGGGTGTCTGTCTCATCCAGCATATGCGTCAGATTTCCTCGCTTTCATTAGGTTAATGCGGGGATTTCGCATGTCAAACCGGGTTTGCACCAAAAGATGCGCAAATTTCTTCTTTAAGTCTGCTGTGCCGCGGGGCGGGCGGAAAGGCTGCTTCCGCAGCGGGAAACGACACCGACCGCAACCGCGATGCGATCGGTTCACGATTGTCTCTGTCCGAAATCCGTGTCGGATTTCGGACTGTCTTCCGGGCCGGAAAACGGCCGTGTCATGCCGCGTCGAGCGCCTGGATGATCGGAGCGAAATCCGCTGCCTTCAGGCTGGCGCCGCCGACCAGCGCACCGTCCACGTTGGAAACGGCGAAGATATTGGCGGCATTGCTGCCCTTGACCGATCCGCCATAGAGCAGCCGGATCGCATCCCCGATCTCGGCACCGAACCGGGCTTCAAGTTTTTCACGCATGAAATCATGCACTTCCCCGATCTGTCCCAAGCTGGGTACAAGGCCGGTGCCAATCGCCCACACTGGTTCGTAGGCGATCACCAGCGTCTCACCGGTCACTCCGGCGGGCACCGAGCCGGCAAGCTGGCCGGCGATGATGTCGAGTGTCGCCCCGCCTTCGCGCTGGTCGAGGGTTTCGCCAACGCAGACGATGGCGGTCAGCCCTGCATCGATGGCGGCCTCGGTCTTGTCCCTCACCACCGCATCGGTTTCGCCGTAATCGGTGCGGCGTTCGGAATGGCCCAGAATCACATAGCGCGCCCCTGCGTCGAGCAGCATTTCGGCGCTGACGTCGCCGGTATGGGCCCCGGCATGGGCCGCGTGGCAATCCTGGCCGCCGATCTGGATCGCGCTGGCCGCTGAGATGTCCGCCGCGCGGTGAATCAGCGGGCTCGGCGGGCAGATCAGAATCTCGGATTTCGGCGCAGGGGTGAGTGCGGCCAGCGTGCTGATTTCGCTCAAGGCAGCCCCGGTGCCGTTCATCTTCCAATTTCCCGCCGCCAGTTTCTGCCGCATGCCCGACCTCTTCTTGTCTTTGTTGATTGCGTTCGAATGTTTCGTAACATCGCCCGGAGGACGAGACAATTGCGCAAGCGGAGCGAAGCGCCGGCTGGGACGATGATTGCCGATTCGGCGGTGCCGGTGCTGAAAAGGCGGGAGCCCGGCGAAACGGTCCGGTCGGAGGGGCGAAAGAGGCAGGAGCGATGAGCGCGGATTGCCAAAAGGCAACCGGGCGCAGGCCCAATGGGCCTGCGGAAACGCTAAATCCGTGGGGAAGCCTTAGGGACAAGCAGGCGGTGAGGCTGTTGCGCCCTCAGAGCCGGGGAATGCTGTCGCCCGCGACCGGCGCCTCGCTTTCCGGGGTGTCCTTGAACTTGATCGACTCGCCGCAGCCACAGGCCTCGGCCACATTGGGGTTGTTGAACTTGAAGCCTGACTCCAGCAGGCTCACCTCATAGTCGATTTCTGTCCCGAAAAGGAACATCTGCGCCATCGGTGCGATCAGCACCCGGGCCCCGTCCTGTTCGACCACCTCGTCATGGGCGGCGGTCTCGTCGACGTAGTCCATGGTATATTCCATGCCAGCGCAGCCGCCTTTCTTCACGCCGATGCGCAGGCCGGCATGACCGCCCTTGTCCATCAGCTTCGCGATTTGGGCTGCCGCGCGCGGTGTCATGGTGACGGCTTGTTTGCCGGGAATGCCAAACATGGGTTTCTCCTTCACCATTAATCTAGGGCCGCGCGCGGCGGGGCTCAAGCCCCGGGGCGATCGGCGGCCGCGGAAATGAAAGAGAGGGCCGCCCGGGGGGAGTGGGCGGCCCTCGGGGCCAAGGGCGCGCCGGGCATCACGCTATGTTCAAAGGCCCATGCAATTGGCGTAATAGGTCACCGTGGCCGGCCAATCAGAGAATACCCCGTCGACCCCGACCTCCTGGGCGAGAACGTCGAGCGCGACCAGATAGTCGGCGTCCGTGTCGACGATGTCGTTGACCGGCTTGAAATACCACCCGCCGCCCTGGGCCAGCGGGCCCGAGCGTTCAAGTGACCAGGCGATCAGCTTCAGCCCGGCAGCCTTGGCCGCCCGGGCATAGGCCGAGGCGGCAATTTGGCCGTTCTCGGCTGTCAGCAGCATGTTGATCGAGGGGGCGAGATACTGCACGCCGCGGGCTTTCAGCGCCGCGAAATCTTGGGCCCAGGTTGTCGGATCCTGTTCGTCGAACCCCCGGCTCCATTGCACCAGATAGACCGCCTGCTTGCCGAAGTCGGGTTCGTGGTCGATCCAATAGAGGATATCGTCCAGGTTGAAGCTCTGGGCCCAGACGTCCGAGGCGGGCACGCCGGCCTCCTTGTATTCGTCGATCAGCTTCTGGGCATAATCCGCCTGGGTAAAGCCGTTGAAAGGCATCTCGACCGCCGGGGATTTCAGTTCGGGGGTGAATTTCGCGCCCAGGTCGCGAAACAGCGCAATGGAGTCCTTATGCGTCATCAACTGTGCGCCGTCGGTGTAAAGGTCGGTCCGGAACCGGGCGAGGCCACCCTGATAGCCTGCCGGGGTGGTGGCGGTTTTATCCCGGCTGTCCATTTTGGGGGACAGGGATTTGAACTGGGCCAGGGTCAGTTCAGACGTGCGGCATTCTGCTTTGGCCGGTGTCTCGGCCGTGGCGGCGGTGAAGGGGGTGACGCAGGTCTCGGCCAGATCGCTGGTCAGGATGTCGGTGGTGGTGTGCAGATCGTTCTGGGCATGGCGGCAGACCAGTTCCAGATCCTTGGTAAAGGTCACGTCGCATTCCAGGATGCCGGCCCCCATGCGCGCGGCGGCGCGGTTCGATTCCACCGTATGTTCGGGAAACATCAGGGGGCCGCCGCGATGACCGATCGAAAAGGTGGTGCGCTCAGGCGTCTGGCCCTCGCAGGCGGCCAGCTTGTCCTTGAGCGGCCCTGCCGGCAGCTTGTCGATCAGATAGGCCGGCCGCACGCCATAACTTATGGCGGGGCCGGTCGCTTGCGCCTGTGCCAGAATCGGGCAGATCAGCAGGGTGGCGGACAGAGCGAGATGTCGCATGGAATCCTCGGAATTTTGTAAGGTGCTGGATGCACCTTTTCCGAGCTCTGTGACATTGCGCGGACATTCGCATGACGCCCGCGTTAATGTTTTGCAACAAGTGCCTGAAATCTGTGGATAAGTTGGGCTTACATAAAGCCCAGTTCCAGGCGTGCCTCGTCAGACATCATATCCATGCCCCAGGGCGGTTCCCAGGTCAGTTCGACATCGGCGGACTTGACGCCGGGGACGGTCTCGATCGCCTCGATCACCCAGCCGGGCATGTCACCGGCCACCGGACAGCCCGGGGCCGTCAGCGTCATGACGATCTTGACCTCGTCGTCATCATTGATCTCGATCGTGTAGATCAGGCCGAGCTCGTAGATATTCACCGGGATTTCCGGATCATAGACGGTGCGGCAGGCGTTGACGATCTGATCGTAGAGGGGATGGTCCACTGTCGACGGCGCGATCAGCGGCGCGCCTTCCAACGGTTCGGGAGCTTGGGTCATCGGGGCCTCGGGTTCTTATCCTGAGAGATTATATAGGAAACCGCGCGGGAGAGGTAAAGGTGTGGCCGAAAGGTGGCTTTCCCCGTTGGACGGGACCGGGGAAAGCTGGGGTGCGGAGGATGGGCAAGCGGGCCTCAGTCGTCGTTGATGTCCCTGTCGATGATCTTCACCTGGCCCTTGGGCAGGGAAAACAGCCGACGCATCACCAGCCAGGCGGTCAGCGACAGCAGAGCGAAGATCAGCAGGAGCGGCGCGAGGGCGAGGACGTCGACCAGCAGCAGCAAGAGACCCACCCCCAGCGCGCCGAGCGCGAAGCCCAAAAAGACGAAGCCCGGCACCAGCACTTCGAGGATGGCGAGCCCCAGCGCCGCCGCCATCCACACCCACCAGAGCGTCCAGAGCAGCATCAACCGCGCCCCTTCAGCAGTTTGAAGGCGTCGCCGAAGGCCTCCAGTGCCTGGGCCGGCACTACGATGGTCTGCTTGCCGCTGCCGTTGCCAAGGGCGGTCAGCGCCTCGACCTGCTTCAGCGCGACTTGATATTGCGCCGCCTCAAGCCCGTTTTCGGCGATCGCCTTGGCGACCACCTCCGTGGCATAGGCCTCGGCCTCGGCCTGGATGCGGCGGGCCTTGGCAGTCTGTTCGGCGGCGTACAGCTCGGCATCGGCCTGCAGTTCGACCGACCGCTTGCGGCCCTCGGCCTCGGTCACCTGGGCGCGGCGGGCGCGTTCGGCGTTCAGCTGTTGCAGCATGGCGTCCCGCGTCGCCTGGTCCAGATTGACGTCGAGGATTTCGGCCCGCGTCACCTCGATCCCCCAGTCGTCCACCGCATCGGCGACCGAGGCCTTGATGGTCGAAATCAGCTGCGAGCGGTTCGATTGCACCTCGTCCAGATCCATCTTGCCGATCTCGGCGCGCACGATCCCGGCCACGGTGGTGGCGATGGCCGCGTCGATGTCACGGATGCGATAGACGGTCTTTTCCGGCTCGGTGATCCGGTAGAAGACCGAGGTTTCGACTTCGACCAGCACGTTGTCGCGGGTGATCGCGTCCTGGCTGGCGGTGGGCAATTGGCGTTCGAGGATGGAAATCTTGTGTTTCACCACATCGAGGAAGGGGACGATGAAGTTGATGCCGGGGCCCATCACCGCGCGCAGTCGGCCAAAGCGTTCGACCACATGTTTCTCGGATTGCGGTACGATGCGCACACCCTTGAGGATGACGACGATGATGAACAGCGCCGCCAGAAGATAGACGATATTGCCGGACAAAAGCTCTGCGATCTGATCCTCGTTCATGGGAGGCTCCTTAACTGTGGCGCTTTAACTGTGGCGCTAGATTGTGCCGCTTATATGGCCGGGGCGCCGGATGGCATCAAGCGTTACCGGCGCGAGGATCACCGGGGGCTTTTGCGGCGCGGGGCCGGGCGGGGGCGGGCACGGTGTTCGATTTCGTCATAGAGCCGGCCGATCAGATCCTTGCCGGTGGCGGCTTCGATCCCCTCGAACCCGGGGGAAGAGTTGACCTCGAGGACCTTGGGCCCGTCATCGCTGCGCAGCAGGTCGACGCCGGCCATGTTCAGGCCGAAGGCGCGCGCGGCGCGTACCGCGATGTCGCGCTCCTCGCGGCTGATGCGGGTGACGCTGGCTTGGCCGCCCTGGTGCAGGTTTGATCGGAAATCGCCCTCGGCGCCCTTGCGCTTCATCGCCGCGACCACCTTGCCGCCGATCACCAGGCAGCGCACATCCTCGCCCGCGGCCTCCTTGACGAAATGCTGGACCAGGAAATTGGCGCGCAGCCCCCGGAAGGCCGAGATCACGGATTCGGCGGCCTTCTTGGTCTCGGCCAGCACTACGCCTTTGCCCTGTGTGCTTTCCAGCAGCTTGACGATCAACGGCGCGCCGCCGACCAGTCCGATCAGGTTGCCGGTGTCCTTGGGCGAAGAGGCGAAGGCGGTCATCGGCATGCCGATCTTGTGCCGCGCCAGCACCTGATGCGCCTGCAGCTTGTCACGGCTGGCGGTGATCCCGGCAGAGCCGTTGACGCAATAGGTGCCGATGGTTTCGAACTGGCGGATCACCGCGGTGCCGTATTGGGTGACCGATGCACCGATGCGCGGGATCACCGCGTCATAGCGGGGCAGGCGTTTGCCGTCATAGTGGATTTCCGGGGCCAGCGCGTTGATCGCCATGTAACAGCGGGTGGTGTCGATCACCTCGACCGTATGGCCGCGCGCCTCGCCGGCCTCGACCAGCCGGCGGGTGGAATAATTGTCCTCGCGGCTGAGAACGGCGATGCGCAGATCGCGTTTCGGGGCGGCCTGACGCATCCGGGCCGAATGGTAGACGTCATAGTTCAGCACCGGTTGCAGGTGCCGTTCGGTCGGCAGGATCGAAATATGGTCCGTCAGGGCCTGACGTCCCAGCAGCATCCGGCTGGCCATGCCGGCGCGGTTGGTCAGGGTGATCTCGATCGGCCAGCTCTGGCCCGCGACCTCGAGCGCAGTGGTGATGACATAGCGCAATTCGGCCTCGCCGTTCGATGAGGTCACCTCGCGCCGGTCGATCACCGGGGCAGAGCAGGGGATCGCCAGATCGTCGTGGCCGGGGATCGGGTGGACCGAGAACCGCACCTTGGGGGCGGAGGCAGGGCCGAAGAGCTCGATATCATAGGCATGCAGCGCCGAGGTTCGCGCGCCGGTGTCGATCTTGGCGCTGATCGCCGGCAGCCCGAGGCCGGGCAGGGCGATCCATTCCTCCCAGCCGAAGGTCAGCCGGTGGGGCACGGTGGGGGAATCGGTCATGGTCCGGATCCTGCAGCAATCCTCTACCGCCGCCTCCCTAGCGGTTTGCCGGGACCGCGCAAGTGAATTTTCCGCAACCGCGCCGGGTGGCGGTTGGAGCTGGGGGCTGGGGCGATCAGCCAGCCGTCCGGGTCCGGGCGCGGCTGAGCCCGTAATGGGTGAAGAGCGCCGCCACATAGAACAGGGCGACAATCAGGCTCAGCCCCGGCTTGCCGGTGCCCTCATGGACCGCCAGCATCAGCGGCGTGCCGATCATGTTACCCAGATTGCCCATCTGCGCCAATGCGCCATTGGCCAGCGCCCGGGCTGCGGCGGTGTCGTTGAGCTGGGGGATGGCGGCAAAGCTTGCCCCCTGGACCAGGCCGAGACAGGCAAAAAGCGCGATGGCCGGCAGCGCACTGCCCGGCGCCAGCGGCAGGGTCAGGGCCAGGCAGAAGGCGAGGGCAAAGCCCAGCATCACCACCTTGACCGCCGGCCAGCGGCGCAGCAGCGCCATTCCCAGCGTCATCGAGACGGCGATCGCCGTCAGCGGTGCCAGCGTGGCGGTCAACGTCGCGGCGCGCGTCGGCAGCAGCGGCGGCCAGACCGCCAGCAGCGCGACGAAGGTGAGCGTGTAGAACAGCCAGCCCCAGGCCGGTGCCGCCAGAAAGGGCGAACGATAGAGGCTGATATGCCGGCGCAGCAGCCCGGCAAGCGTCAGCCGTTGATCGGCGGGCGGGATCGGCGTGTCGGCGGCGACAAGGCGGAGCAACAGCAGTGCCATCGCCGCCATCCATGTCGCATGGGCGGCAAAGAGTGTGCCGATCCCGTAGCGCTCGGCCAGCGGCACGCCGACCAGCGCCACCATCGCGAAGGCTACGCCGAAGAAGGTGCCCCAAAGCGTCAACGCGGCGGGGCGGATGCGGTCGGGGGCAATCTGTGCGATCAGCGTCGGCGCGGCCACGACGATGGCCAGATGGGTGGCCCCTTCGGCCACCCGCAGCGCCAGCATGACCGGCAGCGGTGGCAAACTCGTCTGCGCCAGCGAGATCGCGCAGCCCGCCGTCAGGGCCCAGATCAGGGTACGGCGGAACCCGATGCGGGCCACCAGCAGGCCGGCCACCAGCCCCAGCAACACCCCCATCAGGCTGAGCAGCGAGACGAGGAAACCTAGCAGCGTGCCGGCTTCGGGGTAGGCCCGGCCAAGCTCCGGCAGGATCACGGCCATCTTGGCGAATTGCCCGGCCGCACCAAGGCCGGTGGCATAAAGCGCAACGATTGCGATCCAGGGGGAGGTCGGACGGGTCATGGGGGGCAGGGTTGGCGCGCCATGAGGCAGATTGCAAGGCATCTGGCACAGGCGGCCATGGCGGGGCCTTGCCAGCGCGGCGTGTTTGCCGCAATACCGGCCGGATTGGCTCAGGGCAAAGCGGGAGGCCGCGATGACGACGAAATTCTCTTTCACGCTGAAGGCAACCGACGGCAAGGCACGCTTGGGCGTGATCGATACGCCGCGCGGTCAGATTCGCACCCCCGCCTTCATGCCGGTGGGCACGGCGGCGACCGTCAAGGCAATGATGCCCGAAAGTGTGGCGGCGACTGGCGCCGATATCCTTCTGGGCAATACCTATCACCTGATGCTGCGTCCCACTGCCGAGCGGATCGACCGGCTGGGGGGGCTGCACAAATTCATGAACTGGCAAAAGCCGATCCTGACCGACTCGGGCGGTTTCCAGGTGATGAGCCTCTCCGGCCTGCGCAAGCTGACGGAAGAAGGCGTGACCTTCAAATCCCATGTGGACGGGTCGAAACATCACCTCAGCCCGGAACGGTCGATGGAAATCCAGCGGCTTCTGGGCTCGGACATCGTGATGTGTTTCGACGAATGCCCGGCCTTGCCCGCGGACCGTGACCGCATTGCCGAGAGCATGCGGCTGTCGATGCGCTGGGCCGAGCGATCGCGCGAGGCCTTTGGCGATCGCCCCGGCCATGCCCTCTTCGGCATCCAGCAGGGCGGGCTGGAGCAGGACCTGCGCGAGGAAAGCGCCGAGGCGCTGAAGGTGATCGGGTTCGAGGGCTATGCCATCGGCGGCCTCGCCGTGGGGGAGGGGCAGGAGGCGATGTTCGACTGTCTCGATTACGCCCCCGACATGCTGCCGGTGGACAAGCCGCGCTATCTGATGGGGGTGGGCAAGCCCGACGATATCGTGGGCGCGGTCAAGCGGGGCGTCGACATGATGGACTGCGTGCTGCCGTCGCGGTCGGGCCGGACCGGGCAGGTCTTCACCCGTCATGGGGTTTTGAACATCAAGAACGCGCGGCACCAGGACGACCCGCGCCCCTTGGACGAACAGTGCGGCTGCCCGGCCTGCCGCAACTATTCGCGCGCCTATCTGCACCATGTGTTCCGCAGCCACGAGATCATTTCCTCGATGCTGCTGACATGGCACAACCTGCATTACTTCCAGGATCTGATGCAGGGGATGCGCGATGCCATCGCCGAGGGCCGCTTTGACGCTTGGGAGGCCACGTTCCACGCCCAGCGGGCCGAGGGCGATATCGCGCCGCTGTGATATTCCGAAGCGTGGGGAATCCTCCTCAGGGCTTGCCGCGGCGCAGAATGCGCTTAGCTTTCGTGTCTGACCCGCTTGCCTAGGGTGGGACCGAAAGGGAGTTTCCTCATGACACACAAGCTTTTCACGCCCTTCACTGCGGGCGATATCTCGTTGAAGAACCGCGTCGTCATGGCGCCACTGACCCGGAACCGGGCCGATGACGTGACCGGAGAGGTTAACGATCTGCACGTCGACTATTACCGTCAGCGCGCCACCGCCGGGCTGATCATCACCGAGGCGTCCCAGATTTCGCCCCAGGGCAAGGGCTATATCCAGACCCCCGGCATACATTCCGATGCGCAGGCCACGGCTTGGAAAATCGTCACCGATGCGGTGCACGAGGCGGGTGGCAAGATCGTCATCCAGCTTTGGCATGTGGGGCGGATCAGCCATACCTCGTTGCAGCCCGACGGGCAGGCGCCGGTCGCGCCATCGGCCATCCCGGCGGGAGTGAAGACCTTTACCCAGAACGGGTTTGAGGAAACCTCGGCCCCGCGCGCGCTGGCGCTGGAGGAATTGCCGGGCATCGTCGCGGATTACCGCAAGGCCGCACGGCTGGCGATGATCGCCGGATTCGACGGGGTCGAGGTGCATGGCGCCAACGGTTATCTTCTGGACCAGTTCCTCAAAACCGGCGCCAACCATCGCGATGACGCCTATGGCGGACCGGTCGAGAACCGAGCGCGCCTGATGCTCGAGGTTCTGGAGGCGGTGACCGATGAGATTGGCGGCGGCAAGGTCGGCCTGCGGCTGTCGCCTTTCAGTCCTGCCAATGGCATTTCCGATGCCGATCCGATGGCGACCTTCGGCTATCTGGTGCCGCAGTTGAACCGCTTCGGCCTAGCCTATCTGCATATGGTCGAGGGTGCCACCGGCGGATCGCGAGAGCTGGCCGAGGGGGAGAGTATCACGGCGCTGCGCGCGCTGTTCGAAGGGCCCTACATGGCCAACAACGGCTATGATCGGCAGATGGCGCTGGACGCGGTGGAAAGCGGTGCCGCCGATCTGGTGGCCTTCGGGCGGCCCTTTATCGCCAACCCCGATCTGGTGGCGCGGCTGGAACAGGATGCGCCCTGGAACGACCTCGATCGTGCCACCCTCTATGGCGGCGGAGCGAAGGGGCTGATCGACTATCCGACGCTTGAGCCGGTCTGATCGGCGCGCTGGCGTCAGGGGCGGGGGCTTGCCCCCGTTCCGCTTGGGTTTTCCACAAGAAAAGGTCAAATGATCTCTTGCGGCCCTGCTGCGCCCACGCCATGCTGGCCGACGCCCGAGTTGGGCGAGGTTGAAATGGCGGGGACGACGCCCCACGTAACAACTCGATGACAGGAGATGGTCGGGTGCCGCCTCGAAGAGGGGCCAGTGCCATCTTGCCAAGAACCAAGGAACGCACATGCAAGAGCCTCTCAACTCCTCCTACCCGGTCCTGCCGCTGCGCGATATCGTGGTGTTTCCCCACATGATCGTGCCGCTGTTCGTGGGTCGGGAAAAGTCCGTCCGGGCGCTGGAAGAGGTTATGGCGGACGACAAGCAGATTCTGCTGTCCAGCCAGATCGACCCTTCGGTAGACGACCCCGATGTCGACGGCATTTACAAGGCCGGCGTGCTGGCCAATGTGCTGCAGCTGCTGAAACTGCCCGACGGCACCGTCAAGGTGCTGGTCGAGGGGCAGGCGCGGGTGCGCATCACCGAATTCCTGCCCAACGACGACTTTTTCGAAGCCACGGCGGAATATCTGACCGAGATGCCGGGCGATGTCACCACCACCGAGGCGCTGCTGCGCACGGTGGAGGACGAATTCGAACGCTATGCCAAGGTGCGCAAGAACATCCCCGAGGAAGCGCTGGCCGCTGTCAGCGAAAGCACCGATCCCGCCAAGCTGGCCGACCTGATCGCCGGCCATCTGGGCATTGACGTGGAGCGCAAGCAGGAACTGCTTGAAACGCTGTCGGTCTCTGAACGGCTGGAAAAGGTCTACGGGCTGATGCAGGGCGAAATGTCCGTCCTGCAGGTCGAGAAGAAGATCAAGACCCGCGTCAAGTCGCAGATGGAGAAGACCCAGCGCGAATATTATCTGAATGAGCAGATGAAGGCCATTCAGAAGGAGCTGGGCGACGGCGAAGAGGGCGAGGGAGAGATTGCCGAGCTCGAGGCCCGCATCGCCGAGACCAAGCTTTCGAAAGAGGCCAAGGAAAAGGCCGAGGCCGAGCTGAAGAAGCTGAAGAACATGTCGCCCATGTCGGCCGAGGCCACCGTGGTGCGCAACTATCTCGACTGGATGCTGTCGATCCCCTGGGGCGTGAAATCGCGGGTCAAGAAGGATCTGACCCGCGCCGAGGAAATCCTCGATCACGACCACTATGGCCTGGAAAAGGTCAAGGAACGGATCGTCGAATATCTCGCGGTGCAACAGCGTTCGAAAAAGCTGAAGGGGCCGATCATGTGCCTCGTCGGCCCTCCGGGCGTCGGTAAGACATCTCTGGGCAAATCGGTCGCCAAGGCCACGGGGCGCGAATTCATCCGCATCTCGCTGGGTGGGGTGCGCGATGAATCCGAGATCCGCGGCCACCGTCGGACCTATATCGGCTCGATGCCCGGCAAGATCATCCAGGCGCTGAAGAAGGCGAAAACCACCAATCCGCTGATCCTGCTCGATGAAATCGACAAGATGGGCCAGGATTTTCGTGGTGATCCCGCTTCGGCCATGCTGGAGGTGCTTGATCCGGAACAGAACTCCACTTTCGTGGATCACTATCTCGAGGTCGAATATGATCTGAGCGACGTGATGTTCCTGACCACGGCAAACTCCTACAACATGCCGGGGCCGCTTCTCGACCGGATGGAGATCATCCCGCTGTCGGGCTATACCGAGGACGAAAAGCGCGAGATCGCCAAGCAGCACCTGTTGCCGAAGCAGATCAAGAACCATGGGCTGAAGGCTCAGGAGTTTTCGATGACCGATGATGCGCTGACCGCCATCATCCGCTTCTATACCCGTGAGGCCGGCGTGCGGAGCCTGGAGCGGGAGATCGCCAAGGTCTGCCGCAAGGCGCTGACCAAGCTGGTCAAGAAGGAAGCGCAGACCGTCACGGTGACGGCGGACAACATCGACGATTTCCTGGGCGTGAAGAAGTTCCGCTATGGCCTTGCCGAGAAAGAAGACCAGATCGGTGTGGTCACTGGGCTGGCCTGGACCAGCGTGGGCGGCGAGCTTCTGAGCATCGAGGCACTGCGGCTGCCGGGCAAGGGCCGGATGAAGACCACCGGCAAGCTGGGCGAGGTGATGAAGGAATCGATCGACGCGGCTTCGAGCTACGTGCGCTCCATCGCACCGCAGCTCGGCGTCAAGCCGACCAGTTTCGACCGGTGGGACATCCACGTTCACGTCCCCGATGGCGCGACCCCGAAGGACGGGCCGTCGGCAGGCTTGGCGATGGTCACTGCCATCGTCTCGGTGCTGACGCAGATCCCGGTGCGCAAGGATATCGCCATGACCGGCGAGGTTACCCTGCGCGGGAATGCCTCTGCCATCGGTGGGCTGAAGGAGAAACTGCTGGCGGCGCTGCGTGGCGGCATCAAGACGGTGTTGATCCCGGAAGAGAACGAGAAGGATCTTCCGGACATCCCCGACAACGTGAAAGAGGGGCTGGAGATCATCCCGGTCACCCATGTGTCGGAGGTGTTGAAACACGCTCTGGTGCGTCAGCCGGAGCCGATCGAATGGGATGAGGCCGCCGAGGAAGAGGCTGCCGCCGCCCGTGCCAAGATGACGTCGGAAGAAGGCTCCGGCGCCACCGCGCACTGAAGCACGGGAAACGCGTTCACATTCATCAGGCGGGCCTTAGGGCCCGCCTTTTTCATGCGCTGCCGGGGTGGCGGCTGGCGTTTCGCTCGACGTGGGCCTAGGGTCGAAGCAGCCGCAATTCGGGAGATGGCGCAGCGATGGACAAGTCCGGGAAAAAGGCCAAGAGAAAGAAGGGTGCGGCGCTGCCGCAGGACCGGTCCGAAGAGGCGCTGATCAGTGCCGAGGAAGCCCCGGGGCAGGTGCTGGTCGATATCGCGGAGGCGCCTGATGCGGATGCCGATACTGCCTCTGATCTGAGCAAGAAAGAACTGATCGCCCGGGTTCTGGCCAGAACCGATGTCAAGAAACGTGACGCCAAGCCGGTAATCGAGGCCGTCCTGGCGGTTCTGGGGGAGACCCTGGCCGAGGGGCGCGGGGCCAATCTCGCTCCGCTGGGCAAGCTCAGCGTCAACCGGACGGTCGAAAGAGGCGATCGCCGGGTGATGATCACCAAGCTGCGGCAGAAGGTGACGGCGGCGGCGCCCATGGACCTTGATGACAGCGATGGCGCGCCGGATTGAGACCTCCATTCAGGGGCCGGGCTGGGGATGTAATTTCCGCCCATAAACTTGCCGATAGGGGGTTGCACCCTGTCACGAGCTTCTATAAATCCCGCCCTCACGGGTGATTAGCTCAGTGGTAGAGCGCTTCGTTCACATCGAAGATGTCAGGAGTTCGAATCTCTTATCACCCACCATTCTCCCCTCTTTTCTGGAATATCTTTGGAGATGAGGTGGATGTTCGTCTTTATCTCTCAGTGTTGAAATCGACTTTTGCGATGCCTTGCGTTCCATTCGCATGGGCAGCGTGGCCTTTGGGGGCTGCTGCAGAGAGAGCAGGGCATAGGCCCATCGGGCTGGATATGGGGCGCCTTGGGGCCGCTCCTTTCCGTACTGCCTGACGTGAGACCGGCGCCGGAGCCGACAAAACGCTTTCATCTGGCTGGGGACGGCAGGGCAATGCGGCATGATCTGCGTGGCTTCCTGTTCCAGCAGGGCCGAACCGCCGCCATCGGCTGTAGCCTGGTGTGCGAGGCGCTGAGGTCTTGAAACATCAGGGGGCGCATCTGGTGATGCCGCCGCAGTCAGCGCGCCGACCATCATGGTGGGCCGCCATGGCCGTGCGTCAGATGGCAAGATGCCGGTGCAGGGGGGGGCGCCTGCGGCAGACCCCATGCGGCACAGAATAGACAAGAAAGCCGCCCGGCGCGGGACCGGGCGGCTTCGGGTCTGAAAGTCTGGCGGATCAGAAGATGAAGTCGTTCTTCGCCAGATCGTCCATGGTAACGCCATAAAGGTCGATGGTGTTGCCATTGAGATCGTCAATAACCGCGTGGCCGCCGACATCGGAGATGTGATTGTTCATCAGATCCTTGAAGGTCTTGATCTCGGTGACATCGGAGAGGTCGATTTTTTCTTTCAGGCCGGCGGTTCGGAAGTCCGTGACCATGTCATTGCCGAAATTGCCGGAGAAAATGAAGCGATCGAAGCCGGCGCCGCCGGTCAGTATGTCATCGCCGTTGCCGCCGTCCAGCTTGTCCCTGCCGTCGCCGCCTTCCAGCACGTCTTTGCCGCCCAGGCCCCGCAGAACGTCGTTGCCGGCCTCACCCTGCAGCAGGTTCTTGGCGCCCGAACCGATGATCTTGTCGGCATAGTCCGACCCGCGGACGTCTTCGATTCTTTTCAGCGTGTCGCGGTCGCCGAATCCGTCGATGGCAAAACCTTTGGCCAGGTTCACGGTGACACCTTCTTCGCCGCCATAGCGATAGTCGCGGTCATAGCGAACCGCGTCGACGCCCTTGCCGCCGTTGATCAGATCATCGCCCGCCAGGCCGCGGAAGGTTTGGCCGCCCTTGGCGCCGATCAGATTGTCGTCGAACAGGCTGCCGCGCAGGGCTTCGATGCTGATCAGTTTGTCGGTGTCGCCCCAGCCGTCGGTGCCGGTGCCCTTGGCCAGGTTGATGCTGACGCCTGCGGGATCGTTGGCATAGTTCACCTGATCCCAGCCGGTGCCGCCCTTGTAGGTGTCATTCCCCTCGGAGGAATAGAAATAGTCGTCACCATACCCGCCAGACAGCACGTCGCGTCCGGCGGTGCCCCAGATGTCTTCGTCGGCGCCCAGAACTTCGGTATCCACCAGGTCGGACCAGGGGATCAGCACGCCGGGGCCGAAGGCGCCGGTCGCGGGGTAGACGTCGTTGATATAGGTGTCGGTTTCGCTGAAGGCGACGAAATCGGACAGGGAACCGAAGTCGGGCAGATCGTCGCCGCCGAGAACGAAGTAATAGCGGGTGCCGTATTCGTAGCCATCTGCCGCGACTTCGCCCTTCACCACCTCGAGTTCCAGAACCACGCTGGAATGAGAGGTGCCGCCCATGGTCCAGTCGATACCGATGATGTTGGAGTCGATGTTCGACGTGTAGGCATTCATGCCGTCCAGCGTGAGGACATAGGTATCTGCGCTGGGGGCGATATCGACCCAGATCGTGCCGTCGGCCAGATCGACCTCTTCGATGGTATAGGTGAAACCGGCCTCGGGTGCGGCGGTCACATCCAGCGATACGCTGGCATCGAAGCGGGTGGGGGTGTCGTCGTCACTGTCCCAATAATAGCGGTAGTCGTAGGAAAAGCCGTTGATCGAATAATAGGTAGTGTTAGCCGTCGAAGCCATCTGTTTGCCTTTATGTCGATTATCTAGATCGAAACCACTGCCTGGGACAGATGGCCATATGTAATGCGAGGCTAGAAAAGACGGTGACGTATCGTCAAGTCACGAGCGTCTGAAGGCATGTGATGAACGATTGACGGTGGCATCACCGCAACGCGCCGAGCGCGGCGTGGCGCGGAAGATGGCAAGCGGCCGCGCTGCCCGAAAGCGGCGCGGCCAGGGGATCAGGCTACGCGCCAGTGCAGCGGGAAACCGGGATCGAAGACGGTGACCGGGCCGTCACCGCTGTCGATATGGTCGGGATAGCTGACCGGCTCGCCCTTTTCGAGCGTGATGGTCGTCTCGTTCGCTGGCAGCCGGTAGAACGCCGGCCCGTTGAGCGAGGTGAATCCTTCCAGCTTGTCCATCGCGTTTTCGCGGTCGAAGACCTCGGCCACCAGCGACATGGTGTTGGTCGCGGTAAAGCAGCCGGCACAGCCGCAGGCGCTTTCCTTGTTGGCATCGGTATGCGGTGCGCTGTCGGTGCCGAGGAAGAAGCGAGCATCGCCGGAGGTTGCGGCGCCGACCAGTGCCAGGCGATGGCTTTCACGCTTGGCCACCGGCAGGCAATAGTAATGCGGTTTGATACCACCCACCAAGATATGGTTGCGGTTGATGATCAGGTGGTGCGCGGTGATGGTCGCGCCCAGATCGTCGCCATCCTGCGCCCGCACGTAATCGGCGGCGCCCGAGGTGGTGATATGCTCCATCACCACCCGCAGCCCCGGGGTGGCGCGGCGGACGGGGTCGAGCACGCGGTCGATGAACACTGCCTCGCGGTCGAAGATGTCGATCTCTGGATCGGTGACCTCGCCATGGACGCAAAGCGGCAGGCCGATCTCGGCCATCTTCTCGAGCACGCCGCGCACCTTGTCGAAATCGCGCACGCCCGAGGCAGAGTTTGTGGTGGCCCCGGCGGGATAGAGCTTGACCGCCTTGATCAGCCCGCTGGCGGCGGCGGCGGCCACATCCTCGGGGTCGGTCTCTTCGGTCAGATAGAGGGTCATCAGCGGCTCGAACCGCATCCCTTCGGGCAGGGCGGCAAGGATGCGGTCGCGATAGGCGGCGGCCTGATCGCCGGTCACAACCGGGGGCACCAGGTTCGGCATGATGATCGCGCGGGCGAAATGGCGCGCGGTTTCGGGCAGCACAGCCTGCAGCATCGCGCCATCGCGCAGGTGCAGGTGCCAGTCGTCGGGGCGGCGAAGCGTCAGGGTCTGAGTCATGCCCTCCCGCTAGCACAGCGGGCGGGTTTCGACCAGTGGGATCGGTGCCGCCGCGGGCTACTCGGCCGGCAGTGGCGGGGCCTTGAACTCACCCGCCGAGGCGGCCTGCTCAAGCTGATCGAGACGTCGTTTCAGACGGCGCACCCACATGCGCGCGGTCACGGTTCGGCACAGCATGATATTCAGATAGGGCCGCGCCACCTGATCCAGATGCACCGAGAGGTTACGCAGATAGGCGGCATTGTCGCGCCGGGCGCGGTAGAGTTCGAAAAACTTTCCTTCGCTGAGCTTTTCGGCGCCGGCCAGCGACAGCATGCGATACAGCATCTTCATCTCGATCAGCCGGGTCTGCAGTGCGCTGCCCATGAAGGGCATCCGCAGCCGGGTGACATTGGCCCGGGCAAACAGTGAGGCATGCATGGCATCGAGGGTTTCGCGCGGATCGTAGAGCACGAAGGCGCGGTCTGCGGCATCCAGCATGTCTGGCGCATAGCCATAGCGCGAGGTGAAATCACTGCGCCGCATTTCGGTGAAACGGTCGTCCCATTCGGTCATCCGCGCTTCGAGCGTCGCCTGCGGTTGCACCGCGATCACCGTGGCGCCGGGGGAGGCGACCGAATAGGCCGCCGCCGCATAGCCGCAGGGGCCGGCGCCATAGAAGATTACCCGTTCGAAATCCTCGAAGAAGCCATCGTCTACCAGTTGGTCGAAAAAGGCATAGACCTCTTCGTCGCGGAACCAGGTGTCGCCATCCGACAGGATGCACAGATGCGACCAGCCCTGTGCCTTGACCATGTCGAAGCCCAGCGGCTGCGCGGTTTCCGACAGGGCGTGGATGCCCTGAATGGTCTCGAAGGTGACCAGCAGGATCGGCTTTTTGTCGATGAAGGTGGCGAAGTGGCGCGTGCCGAGCTGTTCGCTCATGCCATGTTCGTCCGCCTGCGCGATCAAGGCGGCTTTCCAGGCGGCCTTGTCCAGATCGGCGAGCGACCGGTCAAAGGCGGTATCGTCGTCTTCCGGCTGCATCGGGCTATCTTGCATCTTGCTGTCCTCAATCGTGTCCGGCCGCGTGTCTTTGGGGGGCGGGCCGGTTTGGCGCAGGATCAGGCTAAGCAGGGAATACGGCTAAAATTGGATGGTTTTCGGGTGGTTCTGTGAAGGCCGGGGTGGCAAGCGCCCCGGCCCGGAGATCAGATCAGCCCGGAGATCAGATCAGCACCATGTCGGCGCCCAGAATCTCAGGGCTGAGCCCGCTCAGCACCAGATAGGCCTCGCCCAGATCGAGATGCAGCGCCTTATCCGTCGCGGTCATCGTCGCCTGCACCGCCTCGAAACTGTCGAAGCCGAAGGCGCTGAGGTCGAGCAGATCTTTTGCCTCGAAGTCAGTGATCCGGTCGCGGCCGTCTCCCGACGCGATGATGAATGTATCGGCGCCGGGGCCGCCGGTCAGCACGTCGTGGCCCTTGTTGCCTTCCAGCACGTCGCGCCCTTTGCCGCCGATCAGCCGGTCCGCGCCGGCGCCGCCCTTCAACGTGTCGTTCCCGGTTCCGCCGACCAGCCGGTCGGCGCCCTTGCCTCCCAGCAGAATGTCGTCGCCTGCGCCGCCGATCAGCCGATCATCGCCGGCGCGGCCGTTCAGAAAATTGTCCGCCGCATTGCCGGTGATCGTGTCGTCGCCCCTGCCGCCGATGGCGCGTTCGATCACCACGCCGTTGGCGATGGTAAAGCCGCCGTGGATGCCCGCGACATGGCTGACCCAGCCACCGCCGCCTTCCTCGGCCAGAAGCGTGGCGGCGCGCAGGTCGATGGTGGCATCGGCCTTGCCATTGTGGCGGATGGTGTCCTGGCCGCCGACGTCCCAGATCGCCAGATAACCGGTGCCGGCGGTATTCTCGGACGGCAGGACATAGGTGGTCGCGCCCTTGCCGGTTTCCGTGTTCACCCCGTATTTGTCCTGGATCACCGCGATGTCGATGGCCGAGGGGCCGAGGTTCCAGCCCCAATCGCGTGCCGCCGGCAAACCTTCGGGCGCCTCGGGCCAGCCGTCGTTATAGGTCATCACCGTATAGCTCCCCTGATCCAGGCCGAGGCCATCGCCGATCTCGGGCATCACGGTCGAGCTTCCGTGTTCCTCGAAGGGATGCGCCAGCCCCAGACCGTGGCCGAATTCATGCAGGAAGATGGTGTACATATAGCTGCCCGCATCCAGCAGGCCGCTGTCGGCATCGCCCCAATAGGGCAGGCTGTTGAACCAGGCGATGCCCTGGGTGTCTCCATAGGCCGGATCGGGCGGGTTCATGAACCCGAGCGAGGCATAGGAGGCCTCGGACTTCGCCAGCCGGAAGGTGGCGCCCTCGGGATCGTCAACCTCGCCAAAGGTCAGGTTCGCTACTGCCGCATAGGTATCGAGTGCGGCCATCGCCTGCGCCTTGGCGTAATCGGACCAGTCGCCCTGGTTGGTGAAGAAATCGAATTTCTCCCCATCGGTGCCGAAATAGACGCTCACCACATTGGACGACAGCGCGACGTCCAGGTCGATGGAGGAAAGAACGGGATTGCTGGAAACGGACATGCACAGGCCTCTGATCGCCGGGTCCGGAGGACCGGACAGGGTTGCGAAAGGGCTGGCATCGGAAGGGAGGGCTGGCTGCGCCCAATCCATAGCGGTTGGTGGCGCACTGTCAACCGCCGCGCCGGAGAGAAGGCGCGGCGGTCGCGGGATTCAGCGGGGCATCACCCCTTGGCGCCGGCCTCGGCGATCGCCAGGCAAAGATCGGTTGCCACCGCCATGTCCTGGACCGAGATCCATTCCAGTGGCCCGTGGATGTTCTGCATGCCGGTAAAGAGGTTGGGGCAGGGCACCCCCATCTCGGTCAGCCGCGACCCATCGGTGCCGCCGCGGATCGGCACAGACACCGGGTCAAGCCCCAGCTTGCCGCAGGCCTCGCGCGCCAGCTCTACCGGTGTCATGTCGTTTTCCAGCCAATAGCGCATGTTGCGATATTGCGGCCGGATGCTGCAGGTGATCTTGGCGCGCGGTTCGGTCGCCTGGACGGCGGCGCAGACCTGTTCCAGCATCCGCCCGGTTTCCGCCAGCCCGTCGAGTTCGAAATCGCGCAAGATGAATTTCAGTTTCGTCTCGGACGATCCGCCCGACATCTCGGTCGCGTGCCAGAAGCCTTCGCGGTCGTCGGTGACCTCGGGCGTGCGGGTGGCCTGCGGCATCATCTCGATGATCTTGGCGGCCAGATGGATGGCATTGACCATCTTGCCCTTGGCAAACCCGGGGTGGATCGACACGCCGGTGATGATCACCTCGGCCGCATCGGCCGAGAAGGTCTCGTATTCGATCTCTCCGACCTTGCCGCCATCGAAGGTATAGGCGAAATCGGCGCCCAGATCCTTGGGCAGTTGCGCATCGACGCCGCGGCCGATCTCCTCGTCCGGGGTGAAGGCGATGCGGATCGGGCCGTGTTTCAGCCCAGGCGTGCTCAGCAGGTGCTGCGCGGCGGTCATGATGATGGCGACGCCCGCCTTGTCGTCGGCGCCCAGCAGCGTCAGCCCCGAGGCGGTGATCAGGTCGTGGCCGATCTTTTCCGCCAGATAGGGGAATTCGCTGGGCGAGAGCACCAGCGCCGGATCGTCGGGATAGGTGATCTCGCCGCCGTTATAGCCCTTGATCACCCGCGGCTTGACGCCGGTGGCGTTGAACTGCGGTGCGGTATCGACATGGGCGAGAAAGCCGATGGTCGGTGCCTCGACCGTGCCGGGGATGGTGGCCAGAACGGCGCCGTATTCGGTCAGCGTCACATCCTTGGCGCCGATTTCGTTCAGCTCGGCCTCCAGCAGGTTCAGCATGCCGAATTGCACTGCCGTGCTGGGGGAGGAGGGGGAATCCTCATCGCTCTGGCTGTCGATGGCCGCATAGCGGGTGAGCCGGTCTTCCAGCTCCTGATCAAATGTCTCTGGCATCTGCGCCTCCTGTCTTTGTGGCCCAGAAGGGCGCCGGAGCAGGGGAGAGTCAAGCCCGGCCAAGGGGTTGGCAGGGCTTGACCGTTGACGCATGCGGCTGACGCATTAAACAGGCAGCATTCGCCACCCGTCCCGGGCAGAGATGCTGCTCTGTCATCGTTTCAAGGAGCTACCGATGCCGTCTGCCGACTCTGCCGACAGCTTGCTGACCCGCGCCAAATCCGCCGCCCGCGCCGGGGATGTTGTCGGTGCCGTGACGCTTTATCGCGCGGTTCGGGAGCGGTTCCCGTCGAACAAGCGGGCCGGTCAGGGGCTTCAGGTGCTGAAGCCGAAGCTGCCGGAGCTTCTGACGGCGGCGCAAGCGGCACAGGGGGGAGGGCGCTGGGCCGAGGCTGAGCGGCTGCTGGTCGCGGCCTTTACCCTGGCTCCGGATGTGTCGCAGATCGGCACCGCGCTGGCCGCTTGCCGGCTGGAGATGGGGCGTGCCCCGGCGGCCTTGCGGGCGGTGGTCGCGGTGCTGGACCGCGATCCGGGGAATTCGGTGGCGCTGAACCTCAAGGGCCGGGCGCTGCGCGAGATGGGGCAGGGGGCGGCGGCAGAGGACAGCCTGCGCGCCGCGCTGGGTCACCCGGAGACCGAGGCACGCACGCTGAACAACCTTGGTATCCTCGCCCGCGCGCGCGGCGACCGCATGGCGGCGGCAGATCATTTTCGTCGTGCCTTGGCACTGATGCCGACGGATGCCGGGCTTCACCGCAATCTCGCCTATGCGATCACCTATACCGAGGAGGAACCGCATCTGGCCGAGATGCGCGCGCGGCTTGCCGCGATCGGCCCCGATGCGGCGGAGGCTGCACCGCTGCACTTTGCGTTGTTCAAGGCGTTCGATGATCTGGGCCGGCACCAGCAGGGCTTTGCCCATCTGCAGGCCGGCAACCGGCTGGAAAAGGCGCGGCTGGGCTATGATTTCCAGACCGATGCGCTGCCCTATGCGCTGAGCCGGGCGCTGTTTCGCTCGGTGCCGGAACCGGCCGCCGTGAAAACCGCCGCCCATCCCCGGCCGATTTTCGTCACTGGTCTGCCGCGGTCGGGCACCACGCTGGTCGAGCGGGTCCTGTCGCAGGCCGAAGGGGTGCAGCCCTGTGGCGAGCTGACGGTGGTGCAGCTTGCCGTGGGAGAGATGCTGCGCGAGATCATGGGCCGCGAAGCGCGCCAGATCACGGCAGCGGATATTGCCAACCTGAGGGCGCGTCTGCTGGAGGAGTTGGCCGAATATTCCGATGGCAGCCCGGTGATGATCGACAAGATGCCGCTGGATTTTCGCTGGATCGGCTATCTCTGCGCCGCGCTGCCCGAGGCGCGGATCGTCCATGTCGCCCGCGATCCGATGGCGGTGGCCTGGTCGATTTATCGCTTGTCCTTTGTCGGCCAGGGCAATGCCTTTGCCTATGATATCGGCGATATCGCCCGTTTCATGGTGCTGCACCGCGATCTGATGGCCCATTGGCGGACGCTTTATCCCGATCGGATCTTCGATCTGGACTATGCCCGGCTGGTCGAGGCCCCGGAACCGGTGACCCGCGATCTGGCCGAGGCGGTGGGGCTCGATTGGTCCGGCGACTGGCTGACCCCGGAGCGCGCCGAGGCCCAGGCGCTGACCGCGAGCGCCGAGCAGGTGCGGCGCCCGATCTATCAGGGCAGCAACGCCGCCTGGCGTGCCTATGAGACGGAGCTGGCCCCGCTGCAAGCGGCGCTGAACCAGGCGGGGCTGATCTAGCTCATGCGCCAGAGAGTCATCGTCTGTCCGTTGATCGAGAACGACGGCGCCTATCTTCTGTGCAAGATGCCGGCGGATCGCGGCGTCTTTCCCGGGCAATGGGCCTTGCCCGGCGGGGGGATGGAGTCGGGCGAAACCATGGAAGCGGCATTGCGGCGCGAAATCCGCGAAGAGCTTGGCGCCGGGCTGCGGATCGTTCAGGCGCGGCCCTGGACCTTTCGCGACGATCGGCGGATCAAGACCTATGCCGATGGCCGGCATGAGGAGGTTTATATGATCTATCTCCTGTTCGATTGTCTGGCCGACAATCGCGATGTGGTCCTGAACGAGGAGTTCGAGGCCCACGCCTGGCTGCGTCCCGAAGAGATCGGGGGCCTCGATCTGAACGAAGCGACGCGGATCACCCTGCGGGCGAAGGGCCTGCTCTGACGGGGGCGCGTGGGTTCCTGATGGTCTGGCGGCTTGCTTCGGCTTGTGGGCTCTGCCACTTCTGGTGGATGTTGACTGATGGTTCAATCAGGGAAATGCAATGACCCGCACTGTCATTACCGAGCCGGCGCGTGAAACGCCGGTGATCCACCGGACCGCTGTTCTGGTGGTGGGCTCGGGCCCGGGCGGGCTGGCCGCAGCACTCGCCGCGGCTCGGGCCGGTGCCGATGTCTGCCTGGTCGAACGCTTTGGATGCTTTGGCGGCAATATTACCACCGTCGGGGTCGAGGGCTTCGCCTGGTATCGCCATGAGGACACGGTGGAGGCCGGCGGGATCGGTCGCGAATTCGAAGACCGCGCCAAGGCGGCTGGTGTTGCGGTGCCCGAGAGCCAATCACTCAGTTACGAGCTCGACAGCGAGGGGTTCAAGCTGGTCGCCGACCGGATGGTCGAAGAGGCGGGGCTGCACGCCATGTTGCACCGCAGTTTCGTCGCCCCGGTGATGGAGGGCGATCGCATTGCGGGCATCATCGTTGAATCCAAGGCCGGGCGCGAGGCGATCCTGGCACAGGTGGTGATCGACGCCACCGGCGATGCCGATATCGCCCATCGCGCCGGCGCCCCCACCCGCAAGACGCCGGTGGAGGAGATGCAGGCGGCCAGTGTCATGTTCCATCTGGCCGGCGTCGACAAGGCCGCCTTTATGGCGGCGGTGCGCGCCGATCCGCAGACCTATGCCGACTGGTCCAGCGGCGAATGGACGGTCGAGACCTCGGGCAAGGAGGATGACATGTTCTCTCCCTTCCTGCGCAAACCCTTCGAGCAGGCGATTGCCGAGGGGTTGATCCCGCCGCATCTGAACACCATCGCCGGCACCTGGGGCGCGGCGCATGATACGGGTGAGCTGACCTATATGAACCTGGTTCATCTGGCCGGCGTCGATGGTACCGATCCCGACAGCATGACCAGGGGGGAGATCGAGGGGCGGCGCCAGGCGATGCTGGCGATCGAGGCGCTGCGCCGCTACATGCCCGGCTGCGATGGGGTGCGGCTGCGCAACTTCGGCATGACCATCGGCATCCGGGACAGCCGCAAGATCGACGCGGCCTATAACATGACCGAGATGGATGCGCGCCAGCAGGGCCGGTTCGACGACAGCATCGGCATTTATCCGGAATTCATCGACGGCTATGGCGTGCTGATCCTGCCGGCGACGGGGCGCTACATGCAGATCCCCTATCGCGCCATGCTGCCGAAGAAAATCAGGGGGCTTCTGGTCACGGGGCGGGCCATCGGCGGTGACCGGATCGCCCATGCGGCGACCCGCAACATGGCCTGCTGCGCCGTGGCCGGGCAGGGCGCCGGCGTGGCGGCGGCGCAGGCGGTGGTGCGTGGGTGCGATGTGGCCGAGGTCGATATCCTCGCCATCCAGGCCGAGCTGGAGCGGCAGGGGGTGCGCCTGCGCTAGGGAAAGGAAACAGGGGGTTCGCGCCCCCTGTGCCCTCATGTTCCGAAGCCTGAGGCGCCTTCTCAGTCGCGCGGGTACTTGTAGAACCCCTCGCCGGTGGCAACGCCCAGTTTGCCCTTGTCGATATAGTCTTCCTTCAGACGCGCGGCGAATTTCAACTGGGTGTCGTCCTGCGACATCAAGGAGATGTTATAGGCCGTGGTCAGCCCGACGATATCGTAGATCTCGAAGGGCCCCTTCGGCGCGCCGGTGGCGATGCGCCAGGTCTTGTCGATATCGGCGGGGCTGGCGATGCCATTAGTGAAAAGCCCGGCCGCCGCGCGCAGGAAGGGCACCAGAAGCGAGTTCAGCACATAGCCCGGCTGTTCCTTCAGAACCTCGATCGGCTCCATGCCGATGGCGCGGGCGAAGGCGACGACTTCGGCGTGCACCTTCGGGTCGGTGCCGGGGTGATCCATGATCTCGGCGATGTTGTGGGTCCAGATCTCATTGGCGAAATGCAACGAGGTGAATTGCGCCGGCCGCCCGGTCGCCTCGGCCATGGCAGAAGGAAGCAGGGTCGAGGAATTCGATGCGAAGATGGTCTTGGCCGGGGCTGCCTCGTTCAGTGCGGCATAGACCTTTTTCTTCAGCTCGATGGCTTCGGGCACGGCCTCGATCACCAGATCGGCGTCCTTGGCGGCCTCGGTCAGATCTGTGGCATAGCTGAGGTTGGCGAAGGCCGTGTCGATATCGGCCTGGGTGGCTCCGGGCAGATCCGCAAGATAGCGCGCGGCCAGCCAGTCCATGGTTTTCTTCGCCTTGGCGATCTGTTCGTCGCCGAGGTCATAAGCGGTCACCTGAAAACCGTGATAGGCGGTCTGGAAGGCGATCTGCGCGCCCAGCACGCCGGTGCCCAGCACGGTGACGGTCTTGATGGTCATGAGTGGTGTCCTTTTGGAAATGAGGAGAGGGGCGCGTGCGGCGCGATCATGGCAGCACGCAGGAAGGCGAGATAGATTTCCTGCCGGGGCAGGGCGGGATCGACCGCCTGCTGCAGCGCCAGCCCTGTCCAGAGTGCGTAGAGGCCCACGGAAAGGTCTTGGGCGGGCAGGATCGGTTGCAGCCCGTGGCGGTGAACTAGATCGCCCATCAGCACGGCAAAGGCGCGGTGGAAGGGTTCGGCCGTGGCGCGATAGCCTTCGGCAAAGGCGGGGTCGCGCTGGGCGTGCAGCTTGAAATCGGCGTTGATGCGTGACCAGCCCTCGGTCTCGCCATGATCGGCGAGCCAGCGGGCGATATCACGCATGTCCTGGTTCAGATTGCCCCGACCCATGCCGGTGATCAGGGCCGACAGATTGGCTGCCTGTTCCCCGATATGCTGTTCCATCAGCGCCAGCAGCAAATCGTCACGGCTGGCGAAGTTGGAATAGAAGGCGCCCTGGCTATAGCCCGCTGCCTCGCAGACCGAACGGATCGACAGTGCGCTGAGGCCTCCGGCAAAGATCGCCTCCGCCGCCGCGTCGAGCAGCCGGCTGCGGGTCTGTTCCTGGGTCTGTTTTCGGGTCAGGCGCATCGTTCACATCTCATTTGAAATTCAAATGTCGATTGATATGTGAAATGTCAAGATGACATCATGCGCCGTCCCGGCCCGGTGGCAGGTGACGTTGCTGGAAGCGCGCAGTTGCAGAGTTGAAGGCTGAGATGTCGTTGGCCGTCTGGTTTGCGCAGCGACAAAGGCTTGGCGTTGATAGACGTATCGGGGACGCAATCAGGAAAATGACGCCCCCCGAATTTCCGATGGTCTGAGAAACCGAGCTGGGCTCAGGAGCCGTTGCTTTCCGGCACGTCTTTCTCGGCGCCTTTTTCCTTCATCATCGCCAGATTGGCGAAGCCGGTCAGTGTGCGGGCGGAGTTCTGCGAAATCGGGCGCGACGGCGGTGTCATGAGCAGGCGCGCGAAGAGGGCGCGATAGGGCTCTTGCTCCATCAGTTCCAGGAACCGTTGCTGGCGCCATTGCACTGCCGCCAGATGCAGCCGGTGCAGGTCTGGGTCGGCATGCAGGTCCTTGCGCAGCGGCAGGCTTTTCGGCGCCAGCGCACGGATCGAGGTATCGACATCGGTGTTGAAGTTCCGCTCCACCCAGTAATCGACATCCAGCAGATGGTCGGAATGCACCGCCCGGCCGCGATCGGCCTTCAACACGAAGCTTTCCATCGCGCCCAGCGGGTAGTGATTGAGCTGCGCCAGCTTGTAGTTCGGCCGCCCATAGGCGCTGAACACGCGCGAGGTCTTGATCTGTTCGCCCAGTTCGCGCCCTTCGCCATCGAACCAGCGGGCCTGGTCCAGCCGGTCCGGATCGGGAGAGCGGGGCCGGTGGACCCCCAGTTTGCGATAGATACCGTCGTTGCGGTAAAGCGTCTTGAACATCGCGGCGCGCCAGGGCCAGAACATCACCGCCGGAGCGCAGCGCGGAAAGCTTTCCGTGATCAGCCGGTCGCGGTAGCGGATGGTGTCGGCATTGCCGAACAGCCGCCAGGTCAGGGTTATGGCGGTCGCGTCGGGCAGTGCCGCCCAGAGCGCGGCGAGAGTATGATCGCCCACGTGGATATTGACGAATTCGTCGATATCGAGCGTCAGGATCCAGTCGGCCTTTTTCACCAGCTTGTGTTTGCCGGCGGTTTTCATCGCGGTGAACTGGATGCCGCCCTTGTCGTGGGGGCCGTCATTGCGCAGATGGGTCAGCCAGCCCAGATCCTGCAACCGGTCGAGCATCAGGTCGGTGCCGTCCTGGCAGTCGTTCGATAGTACCAGAAAATCGGTGAAGCCCACCGCGCGGTGATGCGCCAGCCATTCCAGCAGGAAGGCGCCCTCGTTGCGGACAGTGAGGACGGCCAGCGCGCGCATCGCTCACCAGCCCCGTTTGAAGGTGACGACCTTGCCGTGCGAGGCCTTGGGAAAATAGGTGAGGCCGGCTTTTGACATCAGGCGAAACACCGCCTCGGTGCCCGCTTGGCCGAAGACTTGCGGATGCAGTTCCAGGATCACGAGACGCAGCCCGGAAAGATCCATCAGCGGCAGCAGGTGCTGTTCGGCCCCCTCAATGTCGCAGACCAGCGCGGTGGGCTTGATCTTGGCGAAGACCTCAGAAACTGGGCGCACCGGCACGGTCTCCCGTGCGATCACCCCGCCGTGCCGGTCGCCGAGGTTGTCCTCCATTGAGGAAGCAACGAAATCACCCCGCACATAGAAGGTGACCTCACCCGCCGTGTCGCCCAAAAGCGCGTTGTGCAGCGTCACCCCGGTGACCCCGTTCGCCTCGTGGACCGAGCGGATATAGGGGATCATCGCCGGGTTGGCTTCGAAGGCGTGGATTTCTGCGACCTTCAGCCTCTTCGCCATCAGAGTGGACATGTATCCCATGCCGGCGCCCAATTCGATCACCCGGTCGTCGGCTTTGATCTGGCTCAGCACCGCCTCGCTTTCCTTCAGCTCATAAGCATCCTTGTGCAGCAGGGTGCGGCGCTTGCTGTTGATCACTCGGACGTCATAGGGAAATTTCAGCCCGCGCGAGCGGATGAACTTAGGCGTGCCTTCAGGTTTGACGGAAACGTCCATCATTCAGCTCTCCAGATCCAGCGCCAGCGCATAGGCGGCGCGCTCCACTCCGTTCAGTTTGATCTCCAGCGCCTGCTGGTACAACTCCTGAAATTCTGGCGTGTCGTGCAGCTCCTGGGCCTTGGCGCGGTGCCATTCCAACCCGGTGCGATGTAGCCCGGCCAAAGTCTCGTCCGCCATCAGCCGGTCGTATTCGGCCCGCAGCCGGGGCAGGTTGCGCTGAATGGTGATGTCACGGGCGTCTTCCCAGTCCATCCGGATCCAGTAGTTCAGCCCGATCGAGCGGTCGACATGCAGCGCGCGACCGCGCTGGCGCTTGATCAGGAAGCTGTCGGCCGAGCGCAGCGCATAGTGGTTCAGTTGCAAAAGGTCATAGCCGATCGACCGGGTCGAGCTGCGCCAGCCGTTGTCGATCGCTTCCTTGGTCATGTCGCGGCCCGAGCCGTTGACCCAGAGCACCTGGTCGCGCTTGTCCTCCTCCAGCTTGTTGGGGCGGTGGCAGGACATCTTCTTATAGGCGCCGATGTTGCGGAACATGGTCTTGAAGCCCCAGACCGTATGCGGCTTGGGGCAGTATTTCGGGGCGCAGCGGTCGAATTGCTCGATGACGAAGCGATCCTCCAGACGGGTCACCCCGCTGTGGCCGAACAGCCGCCATGTCATCGCTACGTTGGTGGCCTCGGGCACGGCGGTGAAGAAATCTGCCAGAGTGCCGTTGCCGCAGCGCACGTTGACGAATTCGTCGACGTCGATGTGCAGGATCCACTCGGCGTTCTGCACCAGGGGGTCCTTCAGCGACAGGTTCAGCGCATGCTGCTGCGGTGACTTGCCCTTCCAGTCGTTATTATAGCGGTGCTGTACCACGCCCATCTCTTGCAGCCGGTCGAGAATCTCGTCGGTGCCGTCGGTGCAGTCGTTGGTGTAGATCAGGAAATTGTCGACGCCGATAGCACGGTGATAGGCCACCCATTCGACGATATAGGGCGCCTCGTTCTTCATGCAGCCGACGATCACCGTGCCGGAGGAGCCTTCAGGCAGTATTCGCGGCGGAACCGGTGCGTAGGGCGGCAGCACGGTCTCTTCGGCCACGTTGCCGATGCGGTCATGCGGCGCATAGGCTGTGGTTCTGAGATGGGCGAATTTTTCCTGCGCTAGCGGCGGCAGGATGCGGCGGGCGGTTTCGCTCAGCTCCGGGTCTGCCGGATGCTCTGGGTGCAGGCCCTCATGTCGGGCGGCTTCCAGATCGGCGACCTTGCCATTGGCCTCGAGATGAGAGGCCTTGTCGAGCCGGCCCATGAAAGTCAGCAGATATTGCGAGGCGCGATAGCCGAATTCGGGATCGGCCTCCTGCCAGTCGGGCAGGGGGGCATCGGCGGTGAAGGTCTGTGCCGTCAGCGCCGGCTGGGTCTCCCGCAGTGCCGCATTCGCCGGGGCGAAGCGCGCAGAGATGGCGGCGAGCGATCCCGCCGCCATCGGGGCGCCCTCGATCCGGATATCTTCCAAAAAGCTGTGCCAGAGCGGTCGGGGCAGGATGCGGGCGCGATGGTCCAGCACCTTCAGTAGCAGCTCATTCATCTGTCGGCTGCGTGTCAGCCAGGCGGCCGAGGGCTGCGGCGGTAACGGGGCGGGCTCTGCCCGGCCAAGCGGCGCGTTCAACTCGAAGCTTTGCACCACTTCGTCGGCCAGCGCCTCGCCATGAAAGCGCGCTGCGTCATAGGGGCGAAGCGTGACGCTGCCGGGCCCGAAGGTGCCTTCCCAGAAGTCCACCAGCGCAGTGTAATCCAGCCAGAAGGGCACGCCCTGGGTTTCCAGGAATTGCCCGCCGGCGGGATCGGACGCCGGGGCGCCCTCAAGTGCCGCCTGCCACCAAGGGGCGCCGGACTGGGCCAGGGTGATTTCCCGCGACAGCGGCACCGCGCGTCCCTCCATCACCTGCGCGGCATAGGTCCGCGCCAGCGCCCGGGCCGGGTCGTCCACATGGGCGATGATGCGGATGTCCTCCGACAGTGGCGCCAGCAGCTCGCGCAGCCGTTCCAGCTCCGACACCCGGCAGAGCGAGCTGCCAAGCTGCAGCGCCGTCAGGATCATTGCCTGCGGTTTCTCCCGTGCCACATCGGCGGCCAGGGTCTGCGCCAGCATTTGGCGCAGCTTCTTCTGCTTCGATGCGGGGATGAACCCGCGGTTGAAGCGTAAGGGGTCGATATGGTCGGGATCGGTGACCGCCATGTAAAGCCGGGTGTGATTGCGCCCGCCCGGCGCGCCGGGCAGCAGCACGCCCTGCGCCTTCAGCGCGTCGCGATGCAGATCAAGATGGGCCTGCAGCCGCTCACCGCCCATGTCCTGCGGCCCGATATGCAGATGGATACGCATCAGGCGATCCCCAGTGTCTTCAGCATCGCCTCTTCCTGCGGCGGCAGGGGCGAGGCGGTGCGCAATTGCATTTGCATCTGGCGATAGGCGGGCTTGGCCAGCAGCTCGTCCCGCTTGGCGCGATGGAGCTGCACTGCCTTGTCATGCAGTGCGCCGATCTCTGGATCGGCCTTCAGTTCGGCCAGCGCTGTCTCAAGCGCGGGCAGATACCGGCGGATCGACAGATCCTGCCAGGCCGGATCGTTGCGCTCGCGCCAGTAACTGTCGTCAAATGCACGGTTTTCCCGGTTCACGTCACCCCGGTCATTCTTGACCAGATAGCTGTCGAGCGATCGCAGCGCGTAATGGTTCAGCGTGGCAAACTCCCGCGCCCCCTTGGCCGGGAACTTGCGGATACGGTTCGGATTGGCCGCGACCAGGAACTTGTGGGGTACCGGCCGGCCCGATCCATCGGTCCAGCTCGGGCGCTCCTCCTTCGGCAGCCCCTTTTTCATGAACGGCCGATGGGCACCGAAGTATTGCAGGGGAAAGTCGCTCCGGATCAGCGTCTTGACCTCCTGCGCGGTCTGATCGCACCAGATGTCGGGGTTATGGCTGCGGGTGAATTGCCCGATCACCGGCGCGTCCTCGAAGGTCTCGATCCCGTCATTGGCGAAGAACTGGAAGGTGACGGATATCGCCTGCGGATCACCTGAGGCCGCGATCAGAGCCGGGATGGTATGATCGCCCACATGGATGTTCAGGAATTCGTCGACATCGGCGATCCACACCCAGTCGGCCTGGCGCACCAGAGACAGTTGGCCGGCGTGCTTCAAGGCCTCCATCTGGTAATTGCGCCCCTCCGCCGGGTTCGGCAGATGGGTGAGGATCCCGCGCGCCGCCAGCGCATCCAGAAGCCTGTCGGTGCCGTCGGAACAATCGTTGGAATAGAACAGATGATCGGTCACTCCGATCAGCCGGTTGAAGGCGATCCATTCCAGCAGGAACGGCCCTTCGTTCTTCACGCAGGTCACCGCGGTGATCCGCATGTCGCCTCCTTTGCTGGCCAGATGCGGCATGCCGCGGGAGGCCTCTGCTCACTCATCACCCCGGGCGGGGCTCGCCCCCGTCTTTGCTGTCGCGACAATCGCAGTTTGACGCAGAAGCGTCAACATCGCGTGATCATCCCCGACTTGACCGGCGGGGCCTGTTCGGCGTTCTCTGATGGCAGGAGGAGACCCATGCAGAACCCCAATTCGATCGAAGCGGTGCAAAGCCTGCTGGCGCGGCAGAACTATGTCTGCGACCGGGCGCTTGCTACGGTCGCTTTTCTGGCCCTGAAACTGGGCCGGCCGCTGTTTCTCGAAGGCGAACCCGGCACCGGCAAGACCGAGATCGCCAAGGCGCTGGCCAAGGGCCTGAACCGCCGGCTGATCCGGTTGCAATGCTACGAGGGGCTCGATGCCGCAAGCGCGGTCTATGAATGGAACTTCCCTGCCCAGATGATCGCCATCCGCACCGCCGAGGCGGAAGGCAACGCCGATCGCGATACGCTGCAGCGCGATCTCTTCGGCGCCGATTACCTGATCGAACGGCCGCTGCTGCAGGCGATGCGCCCCGATGAACACGGCGCCCCGGTGTTGCTGATCGACGAGATCGACCGCACCGATGAACCCTTCGAGGCCTTTCTCCTCGAAGCGCTGTCGGACTATCAGGTCACCATCCCCGAACTTGGTCCCATCGTGGCGCCCGAGCCGCCGATCGTGATCCTCACCTCGAACCGCACCCGCGAGGTGCATGATGCGCTGAAGCGCCGCTGCCTCTATCACTGGGTCGATTACCCTGACTTCGAACGGGAGATCGACATCCTGCACGCCCGGGTGCCCGAGGCGGCCGAGGCGCTCAGCCGCGAGGTGGTGGCCTTTGTCCAGCGTCTGCGCACCGAGGATCTGTTCAAGAAACCCGGCGTCGCCGAAACCGTCGACTGGGCCAAATGTCTGCTGGCGCTCGACGTGATCGGGCTCAGCCCGCAGGTGATCGCCGACACGCTTGGGGCGATCCTCAAATATCAGGACGATATCCAGCGCCTGCAGGGAACCGAGGCCAAGCGCCTCCTGGACGAGGTCCGCGCAGAACTGGCGCCGGCATGACGCGCTCTCGGCCTAGCAGATTGCGACAGCAGCAACGGATCCGCGACAACCGGCGGCAGATTTGCCAGCCTCGGCCGTCGCTGTTGCCGGCAGCGGATGCTCTGGCGATCGTTGCTGACGTTTCGCCCTCTCTCGTTGCCGCAACGCCTTGCCCCTTCGCCAGGGCGAGGGGCCGTAAAATCCGAACACTTTGCCCCGATAAAGGACGCGCGCGCGGCAATGGGGGGGCGCCCTCGGTTCACCCCGTGCGCGGCACGCCGCGACGATGCCGTTCGGCACCCCTCGAAAATGTCTCAGTCTGGAGAACGGCAATGAAAGCTGAGGGTCTTTTTCTGGCCCAAAATATCCTGCGGGGGCGCGGGGGTGCAAAACCCCCGCTCCGACAGCCGGACCGGGCGGGGGGCCGCGCGTCAGAGAGGCGTCGCCATGGCTGAATACGCCCCCCTCGATCTCCCCGACACTCCGCAGCTCAGCCGCAACATCACCTGGTTTGCCCGCGCCCTGCGCAAGGCCGGGCTGGCGATCGGCCCTGGCCAGGTGGCCGAGGCGATCCGCGCGGTCGTCGCCACCGGCTTCACCTCGCGGGAGGATTTCTTCTATACCCTGCGCGCCTGCTTCTGCTCGCGTCCCGAACATCTGACGGTCTTCGCTCAGGTCTTCCGCCTCTACTGGCGCGATCCGCGCTATATGGAGCATATGATGGCGATGATGCTGCCCGCCGTGCGCGGCGTGCAGGAAGAGCGTCGCGCGCGGCCGGCCGAGAAACGCGCAGCCGAGGCGCTTTTGGACGGTGCCACGCCCGATCTGCCCGAAACCCTGCCGGAGCCGGAGGAGGAGCTGAAGATCGAGGTCGACGCCTCGCGCACCATCTCGGGGCAGGAACGGCTCAGAACCCTCGATTTCGAACAGATGAGCACCGAGGAGATGGTGCAGGCCAAGCGCATGCTGGCGCGCCTCACCCTGCCGGTGCCGCCCTTGGCGTCGCGCCGGTTGCGCGCCACCTCCGCCGGGCGCCGCTATGACGCGCGCCGCACCCTGAGGCTGGCGTTGCGCCGCGGCGGCGAGATCCGCGATCTCGCCAGGGTCGAACCGCGGCTGCGCTGGCCCAATCTGGTGGTGCTCTGCGATATCTCCGGCTCGATGAGCCAATACAGCCGCATGGTGCTGCACTTCCTTCACGCGGTGTCGAATGCCAAGGGGCAGGGCTGGGCCCAGGTCCATGCCTTCACCTTCGGCACCCGGCTCACCAATATCACCCGCCATCTGCGCGGCCGCGATGTCGATGCCGCGCTCGCCGCCGCCGGGGCCGAGGCGCAGGATTGGGAGGGCGGCACCAGGATCGGCGCCTGCCTGCGCGCCTTCAATCGCGACTGGTCGCGCCGGGTGCTGGGGCAGGGCGCGGTGGTGCTCCTGATCACCGACGGGCTCGACCGTGACGATCCCGACCAGCTCGCGCGCGAGACCGAGCGGCTGCAGCTCTCCTGCCGGCGGCTGATCTGGCTCAACCCGCTGCTGCGCTGGGAAGGCTTCGCGCCCAAGGCACGCGGCATCGCCGCCATGCTGCCCCATGTCGACAGCTTCCGCGCCGGCCATTCCATCGCCTCGCTCGAAGCGCTCGCCACCGCTCTGTCGCGTCCCGATGATCCTGGCGAGAAAGCGCGCTTGCTGGCGCGGCTCTAGGGGGTGCCCCTGCAAAAGAGATTTTCGAAGACCATAGGTCTGAGATTCATGCCCCGCAATTGAGGACGATCGCGCCGCGTCTTGCCGGACTGGTGGTTCAGCACGAAAACCTGCCAGGAGGGGGGCCTCTTCCTTTAGGGCCCCCCGACAGGGCAAACCTCCAACAGAGCAAACCGCCGACAGGGCGGCGGGGGCATCCGTCTCGATCAGATCACCGCTCACGCCCGGCAGGGATAGGCCCCCAGCCAGTGACCTTCCGCCCAGCTCCGAACAGGTCGCATCCGAGGGCGAAGTGCTCTGCCTCATGTTCTTTTTCCGGCTGAAAATATCCCGGGGAGGGCGGGCGCGAGCCGCCCCGGGGCAGAGCCCCGTCCGAGCGCTATTCTGGGGGCGCCGGTGAAAAATCGCATCTGCGCGGTCACTATTTGATCTAAATCATTCCGAGTTTGGAATGCGTTTCGTAACCTGCCTTCCATGATGCTGTGTCGGGAAGGCGCATGGCCGGTGGGCGGGTCAAGTCGATCGGCACATCGTGTCAGTTCGGCATCTCCGTCGGTGTCATCGCCAATGCGCCCGGTCCTGAGCGTGTGTCTGGTGTTGGCGCTATGAGTTAATCTGAGTTTCCGGGGCTGGCGGGTCCCGGGACAGGGTGGCCGGTATCCCCGGCCATCTGCAAGCGGCCCGGTTCCTGTGTTCCTGCCGGGTCGCTCCTGCCTTTCTCGGCAGGCTTTTTGTGTGAGCGGCTTTGCGCAGGAAGCGGATCGCCCGGCCGGCGGTCGGCGGCCTAGGTCTGATCCGGTAAACCTCACCCGGAAAGGACATCGCCATGACCCTGCAGTTTCACCCCTATGACAGCGCCTTCGTCGCTGCGGTTCGCGCCGGCGGTCCCGATGCCAATGGTCAGCCCGCCGAACGGGCAGTCTCTGACGGTGCCGGCAACCCCTGCCGCCACTGCCTGCAGAATATCCCCGAAGGCGCGCCGATGCTGATCCTCGCCGCACGGCCCTTCCCGGCGCTTCAGCCTTACGCGGAAACCGGGCCGATCTTTCTCTGTGCCGCGGTTTGCGCGTCCTGGGCGGGCGAGGGCGTGCCCGAGATCCTGACCACCGCCCCCGACTATCTCATGAAGGGCTATGGAGCCAACGACCGGATCGTCTATGGCACCGGCCGGGTGGTGGCCACCGCCGATCTGCCGGCCTATGCGGAAACCTTGCTGGATGACCCGCGGATCGCCTATGTTGACGTGCGCTCGGCCCGCAACAACTGCTTTCAGGCCCGTATCACGAGACGATCATGACCCAGCCCTTCGACAGCATCCCCGAAACAGCGCTCGCCTGGCACCGGGAGGGGCGCGGCGCCGTCCTGGCCACGGTGGTGGAGACCTGGGGCAGTGCTCCGCGCCGGGTCGGTGCCCAACTCGCCATCTCGGGCGACGGGCAGATCGAGGGGTCGGTGTCGGGCGGGTGCGTCGAGGGCGCGGTGATCATTGAGGCGCAGGAGGCGCTGGAGCTGGGCGAACACCGGCTCCTCACCTTCGGGGTCAGCGATGGCGATGCCTTCGCCGTGGGGCTGGCCTGCGGCGGCACCATCCGGGTGCTGGTGGAGCCCGTGGGCACGGTCCTGTCCGAGGCGATGCTGGCCGATCTGGTCGCCGCCCGTGCCGCCCGCACGCCCGTTGCCTATGAGGTCAATCTCGAGACCGGCACCCGCCGGCTGCTGCGCGATGGCTATCCCGACCGGATGCGGATGGACCGCTCCGGGTTCGAAGAGGATGGCCAGACCTTTGTTGCCATCCACAACCCGCCACTGCGGCTGATCGTGGTGGGCGCGGTTCATATCGCACAGGCGCTGGTGCCGATGGCGCGGATCGCCGGTTATGATCCGGCGGTGATCGACCCGCGCGATACTTTCGCCTCGCGGGCGCGCTTCCCGGAAACGCGGATCCTGCACGACTGGCCGGACGAGGCGGTGGCGGAGCTGGGCCTCGACAGTCGCACCGCGCTGGTGCTTTTGACCCATGACCCCAAGCTCGATGATCCGGCGCTCGAGGCCGGGCTCAGGGCGAACTGCTTCTACATCGGTGCTCTGGGCTCGACCCGCACCCATGCCAAGCGGGTCGACCGGATGCGGGCGGCCGGCTTCGCTGACGTTCAGATCGCGCGCATCCACGGGCCGGTCGGGCTCGACATCGGCGCCGCCAGCCCGGCCGAGATAGCGGTGTCGATCCTGGCGGAGATGACGGCGGTGCTGCGCGGGCGGGCGCAATGAAGTTCGGCCCCCTGCCGCTGGCCGGGGCCGAGGGCGCGATCCTTGCCCATTCGGTCGATCTGGGCGGGACAATGCTGCGCAAGGGCATCACGCTGGAGGCGGCGCATCTGGATCAGCTTCGCGCCGTCGGCCTGAGTGAGGTGATCTGCGCCCGGCTCGACTCGGACGATCTGCACGAGAATGCCGCCGCCGCGCGCCTCGCCGCGGCCTTGGTTCCCGATCCCGTCACTGCGGGCCTGAGGCTGAGCGCGCCCTTTACCGGTCGGGTCAATGTGCTGGCCCGCGGCCCCGGGGTGGCAGTTCTGGACGTCGCGGCGATCGAGGCTTTCAACACGGTCCATCCGATGATCACGCTGGCCACCGTGCCGCCTTTCCGGCAGATGGCCGAAGGCGGTATGCTCGCCACCGTCAAGGTGATCTCCTTCGCGGTGCCCGAGGCAGATGTCGTCCGCGCCTGCGCCGCCGCTGGCGCGGCGCTGCGCCTTGCCCCGCCGGTCTTGCACCGCGCAGGTCTGGTGATCACCCGGGTGCCCGGCGGTCCTGATGACGCCAAGGCGCGCCGTGTGATCTCCTCTCGCCTTGCGGCGCTCGGGATGGATCTGGCCGAGGTGCGCGAGGTGCCTCATCGCAGCGCCGATCTCGCCGCAGCGCTGACCGATCTGCCAGGCGATCTGGCGCTGATCCTCACCGGGTCCGCCACCATGGATATCGACGATGTGGCGCCCGCCGCTCTGCGCCAGGCCGGGGGCAGCATCGAACGTTTCGGCATGCCGGTCGATCCCGGTAACCTCCTGTTTATTGGCGCGCTGCATGCCCGCCCGGTGATCGGCCTGCCGGGCTGCGTTCGCTCGCCGGCGCTGAATGGCGCCGATTGGGTGCTGTCCCGCGTCGCCTGCGGCCTGCCGGTCTTGGCCGCTGATATCGCCGGCATGGGGGTGGGCGGCCTCCTGAAGGAAATTCCCGGCCGTCGGCACCCGCGTGCCAGCCGCGCGCCCGCTGACGATTGATCGCCGTCAGGTTATTGTGACCGTTCTTTTGTCAGCTCTTTTGATCGTTGTTTTTCTGGCCGCAAATATCCCGGGGGAGGGCGGGCGCAGCCCGTCCGGGGGCAGCGCCCCCATTCCCCCGTGCGACGCCGCGTCAAAAATTGAGTTCTCAAGTCCCGGGTGGCGTGTTTAACTCTCCCCATAAGGTCCAGTTCATAAGGGGAGGTACCCATGACAGAGGTCACGATGACCGTGAACGGCAAGCTGATGCGTGGAGAGGTCGAAGGCCGCACGCTTCTGGTGTCGTTCCTGCGCGATCAGCTCGGGCTCACAGGCACCCATGTCGGTTGCGATACCAGCCAATGCGGCGCCTGTGTGGTCCATGTCGACGGCAAGGCGGTGAAATCCTGCACCATGCTGGCGCTCGAGGCCGACGGCGCCGAAGTGGCGACGATCGAAGGCCAGGCCGATGCGGATGGTTCGCTCAACGTCATCCAGCAGGCGTTCCAGGATCACCATGGGTTGCAATGCGGCTTTTGCACCCCGGGCATGGTGATGAGCGCGGCGGCGCTCCTGAAGGAGAACCCCAAGCCGACCGAGGATGAGATCCGTCATTATCTCGAAGGCAATATCTGCCGCTGCACCGGCTATCACAACATCGTCAAGGCGATCCTGGCTGCCAGCGGGCAGGAGGCTGCGGCCATCGCTGCCGAATGATCACGGGTTGAGGCCGCCCGCCGCGGTGCCCCGGAGGAGGGGGGACGGCGGCCAAAGGGGGCCAGCTCTCTGGGAGGAGAAAGACATGCCGAAAGACCATGGAATTGGCGCCAGCCCGAAGCGGCGCGAGGATCTGCGCTTCCTGACCGGAAGCGGCAGATATACCGATGACATCAACCTGCGCGGTCAGGCCTATGTGCACTTCCTGCGCTCCGATATGGCGCATGGCAAGATCAACGGGATCAACACCCGCATGGCCGAGGAAATGCCCGGCGTCATCCGCATCTTCACCGGTGCGGATTTCGAAGGCATCGGCGGGCTGCCCTGCGGCTGGCAGGTAACCGACAAACACGGCCAGCCGATGCAGGAGCCGGGGCATCCGGTGCTGGCCCAGGGCAAGGTGCGCCATGTCGGCGACCCGATCGCCGCTGTGGTGGCCGAAAGCCGGGAACAGGCCCGCGATGCCGCCGAGGCGATCGAGGTGGATATCGAGGAACTGCCGGCGGTGATCGACATGAAGGCGGCGCTCGAGGACGGCGCCGCATTGGTGCATGACGATCTGACCTCGAACCTCTGCTATGACTGGGGCTTCGTCGAGGAGAACAAGGCGGCGGTGGAGGAGGCGTTTCAGAAGGCCGCCCATGTCACCACGCTGGAGCTGGTCAACAACCGGCTGATCGCCAACCCGATGGAGCCGCGGGTGGCGGTGGGCGATTATGATCGCGCCGATGACGAAAGCACGCTCTATACCACCAGCCAGAACCCGCATGTGATCCGCTTGTTGATGGGCGCCTTCGTGCTGGGCATCCCTGAGCACAAGCTGCGGGTGGTGGCACCCGACGTCGGCGGCGGCTTCGGCACCAAGATCTTCCACTATGCCGAGGAGGCCTTCTGCACCTTCGCGGCCAAGCAGATCAACCGGCCGGTGAAATGGACCGCGAGCCGGTCGGAGGCTTTCATCTCCGATGCTCATGGCCGCGACCATGTGACCAAGATCCAATTGGCGCTCGATGCCGACAACAATTTCACCGCGCTCCGGACCGATACTTATGCGAACATGGGGGCGTATCTGTCGACCTTCGCGCCCTCGGTTCCGACCTGGCTGCATGGCACGCTGATGGCGGGGAATTACAAGACACCGCTGGTCTATGTGAACGTGAAGGCGGTCTTTACCAATACGGTGCCGGTTGATGCCTATCGCGGTGCCGGCCGGCCCGAGGCGACCTTTCAGCTTGAACGGGTGATAGACAAGGCGGCGCTGGAACTGGGGGTCGATCCGATCGCGCTCAGGCGGCAGAACTTCATCACCGAATTCCCCTATGCCACCCCGGTGGCGGTGGAATACGATACCGGCGATTACCACGCCACGATGGACAAGCTGGAGGAGATCGCCGATCTCAAGGGCTTTGCCGCACGCCGAGCGGAGAGCGAGACGCGCGGCCGGCTCAGGGGGCTCGGGATCAACTGCTATATCGAGGCCTGCGGCATCGCCCCCTCGAACCTGGTGGGGCAGCTTGGCGCCCGCGCCGGGCTTTATGAAAGTGCCACGGTGCGGGTCAATGCCACCGGCGGTCTGGTGGTGATGACCGGGTCGCATTCCCACGGCCAGGGGCACGAGACCTCCTTCCCGCAGGTGATCGCCGAGATGATCGGCATCGACGAGAGCATGGTCGAGATCGTCCATGGCGACACCTCGAAGGTTCCGATGGGCATGGGCACCTATGGTTCGCGCAGCCTTGCCGTCGGCGGTTCGGCCATGGTGCGGGCGACCGAGAAGATCATCAAGAAGGCCAAGAAGATCGCGGCCCATCTGATGGAGGCTTCGGAGGCTGATATCGAACTGAAGGACGGTCAGTTCAGTGTCGCGGGCACCGACAAGTCGGTGGCCTGGGGCGATGTCACCCTGGCGGCCTATGTGCCCCACAACTATCCGCTCGACGAGATCGAACCGGGGCTGGAGGAGACCGCCTTCTATGATCCGGCCAACTTCACCTATCCTTCGGGCGCCTATGCCTGCGAGGTGGAGGTCGATCCCGCGACCGGCAAGGTGACGATCGAGCGGTTCTCGGCTGCCGATGACTTCGGCAATATCATCAACCCGATGATCGTGACCGGGCAGGTGCATGGCGGGATCGGCCAGGGCATCGGTCAGGCGCTGCTGGAAGGCGCGGTTTATGACGAAAACGGCCAGCTGCTCAGCGCCTCCTACATGGATTACGCGATGCCGCGTGCCTCGGACGTGCCGTTCTATACGGTGGATCACTCTTGCCAAACGCCCTGCACCCACAACCCGCTGGGGGTGAAGGGCTGCGGTGAGGCTGGCGCCATCGGCTCACCGCCGGCGGTGGTCAACGCGGTGGTCGACGCGCTGCGCTCTGCGGGCAAAGATATCACCCATATCGACATGCCGCTCAGCCCCGCGCGGGTCTGGGCCGCGATGAACGGATAAATTCCTCTGGACCGGGGTCTTGTCTCCCGGTCCGCCGCAGGATTTGAACAGAGAGGAAGGGCCGGACGGGCCTGCCTTCTCGAAGGAGAGCGAGATGTATGAATTCGAGTTCGTGAAGCCCACCACGCTGGCCGATGCCATCGCGGCGCTGGGCGCGGAAGAGGCCCAGGCGCTGGGCGGCGGTCAGACGCTGATCCCGACGATGAAACAGCGGCTGGCGGCTCCGGCGGTTCTGGTCAGTCTGACCGGTATCGAGGAAATGAAGGGGGTCAGCATCGGGGATGGGATCATCACCATCGGCGGGGCAACCCCCCATGCCGTGGTGGCCGAGGCTGTGGCCGGAGCCTATCCGGCGTTGGCGGCGCTGGCCGGCAATATCGGCGATCCGGCGGTGCGCAATCGCGGCACCATCGGTGGCAGCCTGGCCAACAACGATCCTTCTGCCTGCTATCCGGCGGCTGCGTTGGCCTCTGGCGCGACCGTCGTCACCAGCAACCGCGAGATCGCGGCGGATGACTATTTCCAGGGCATGTTCACCACTGCACTGGAGGATGGAGAGATCGTCACCGCGGTGCGCTTCCCTGTGCCCGAGGTGGCGAGCTATCGGAAGTTCGAACAGCCCGCGTCGCGTTTCGCCCTGGTTGGCGTCTTCGTGGCGAAATATCCTGAAGGGGTGCGGGTCGCGGTCACCGGTGCGTCGGAGGAGGGCGTGTTCCGCTGGACCGAGGCGGAGGCCGCGCTGAGCGTCGAGTTTAGCCCGGACGCGCTGGAGGGGCTTAATGTCTCGCCCGAGGGCATGATCGGTGATCTGCACGGGACGGCGGAGTATCGGGCGCATCTGGTCAAGGTCATGACCAAACGGGCGGTGGCTGCCTGCATCGGCTGAAATTGGCCGTGTTTCCTGGGGATTGATCTGAGTCAATCCGCCGGTGCATGCATCATGCTAAGGGAAAGATGCGAGAGAGGCACGGGAGGTTCTTGTAAGGCAGAGCCTTCTACCGGGTCCGGTTGCGGAGGGATTTTAGGCGGTGGCATGGGGATGTGCCGTCTTTTCAATCCCTCCGCACTGGGACCAGATGGAAAATTTTGCATGAGATACCCGTATAGCGAGAATACCCGTTTTCCCCCGCAGTTTTCTGTGGCTTATTGACTGGGGAGCGGGGGGAGTTTCTGCAACAGCAACAGCAACAGCAACAGCAACAGCAACAGCAACAGGGTCGGGGCGCGGCAGGGTGCTCCGGACCGAACCTGATATCGAGAGGATGACGACATGGCTGCCGACGACAAACATGATGCCGCAATGAAGGACGCCACCGAGGCGGTGAATGACATCATGGTTCAGTATCAGAAAATGGGCCTGAATGCGCTGACGTTGATGGGCGGCGATCTGGCCGAGCGCATGAGCGACATGGGGGCGGAGATGCTGGATTTCTTCACCAAACGGGTGAAGGCGGATGTCGAACTGCAACATAAGCTGCTGCATTGTCGCGATCTGAATGAGATGCAGCATCTGCAGGCGGAATATATGCAGCTTGCCATCAACCATTACACCGAAGAAAGCAGCAAGATGTTCGAGATGGGGACAGCGTTCTGGATGAACGGTCTGTCTTCGCTCCCTCCGAAGAAGTAACCGCCGCGACAACGAGCCATAAAAAAGCCCCCGCGCAGGCGGGGGCGATTTGTCTGTCTGTTCTGCTATGGCGGCTTACTTGGCCGGAAGCGGCCCGATCATCATGATCATCTGACGGCCTTCCATCTTCGGCATGTTTTCGACCTTGCCGAGCTCTTTGACGTCTTCGGCCACCCGTTCCAGCAGCTCACGTCCGAGGTTCTGGTGGGCCATTTCACGGCCGCGGAAACGCAGGGTCACCTTCACCTTGTCGCCGTTCTCAAGGAACTTTACGACGTTACGCATCTTGACCTCATAGTCATGCGTATCGGTGTTGGGCCGGAATTTGACTTCCTTGACCTCAATGATCTTCTGCTTCTTCCGGGCTTCGCTTTCGCGCTTTTGCTGTTCGTATTTGAACTTACCGAAGTCCATGATCTTGCAGACCGGGGGGGTGGCATTGGGAGAGATCTCAACCAGATCCAACCCAGCTTCTTCCGCCAGAGCGATCGCGCGGCCAGGTGTCACCACGCCGATGTTTTCGCCTTCCGCGCCGATCAGTCGAATCTCGGGGGCGCGGATTTTCTCGTTGATGCGAGGGCCGGTATCGCGCGTCGGGGGCGCGTTGTGTGGTCTGCGGGCTATGGTATTGTTCCTTCGGTGGTTTACAAGGGGAATCCGAGTTCGCAACGTAAACGCCACCCGGGTTCGTTTCAAGCGGCAAAATCATGCCAAAAGCAAAGGGAATGGCGTGAGTTTTCCGTTTCGATGCGATATGCCGCTTTCTATGAGAGGTGTCTCCTCTGGGTTGTGCCTGCTCCCGCAAAAGTAGGTTTTCAAAGGGAACGTGAAATGAAGAAACTGATTTGGGTTGTGGTCGCTGTCATCGTCCTGGGCGCGGCTTACTATGTTTACAAAGGTCAAACACCGACGGAACCGGTCGTCTCGGCACCGGAAGCCAGCACTGGAAGCGCTGTCGAAACCGCCAAGACCAAGGCCGAAGAGGCCGCTAAGGCCGCAGCTGAGGCCGCCAAGGAAACTGCGGACAAGGCCGTGGATGAGGCCAGTGAGGCTGCAAGCTCGGCCACCGAGGCGGTGAAGGACGCCGCAAGCTCGGCTGTGGAAAGTGCCAAGGACAGCGCGGCAGCCGCGACTGAGGCGGCCGCCGAAGCCGTGCAGGACGCTAAGGAGACTGCCAGCGACATGGTCAACACTGCGACCGACACCGCAAGCGAGGCTGCGGCGACCGCGAAGGAAGCTGCAAGCGACGCGACCGGGGCTGCCGTCGACGCTGCTAAGGACGCCGCGACCGATGCTGTCGAGGCCACCAAGGATGCTGCTGGCAACGCTGTCTCCGGCACCAAGGATTGGTTGAGCGCTGCCGGCTTCGACATGGACAAGGCCGTCGAGGCGATCGACAATTCGAGCCTGGATGCGGCGCAGAAGCTGATGCTGAAAACCGGCCTGAAAAAGGCAGAGAGCGATCCCTCCCTGCTGCAGGCGGCGCTGGATCAGGTGAAAGCCGCATTGGGGATGTGATCCCCGGCCGGCAGGACCTGAGGTGAAACCGAAACCGCCCGGCTGCGGATGGCAGCCGGGCGGATTTCATTTTCCGGAAAGCTGGGGGACGATCAGTCCAGGAAGGCCTTTTCCACCACGTAATGCTGCGGGTTGGAATTGGCGCCCTCGACCAGACCGTAACCTTCCAGCATCTCCTTGATCTCAAGGTTGAAGGCAAGGTTCCCACAGACCATGGCGCGGTCGTTGTCTGGGTTGATCTGCGGCACGCCGAGGTCGGCAAAAGCCTCGCCCGAACGCATCAGATCGGTGATGCGGCCCATCTTGGGGCTCTCTTCGCGGGTGGTGGTGGGATAGTATTTGATCTTCTTCCAGAAGCCTTCGCCGATCAGCTCGTTCAGCATCTCGTCGGTCTTCAGGCTTTCGATCAGCTCGGCCCCATAGGTCAATTCCCCAACCTGGCGGCAGGTGTGGGTGATGATGACCTCGTCGTAATCCTCGTAGGTCTGGGGTTCGCGCAGGAGCGAGGCGAAGGGGGCGAAGCCGGTGCCGGTGGCGAAGAACCAGATGCGTTTGCCGGGCAGCAGCGCGTCATGGACCAGCGTGCCGACGGGTTTGGGGCGCAGGATGATCTCGTCCCCCGGTTGGATGTGCTGCAGTTTCGAGGTCAGCGGCCCGTCCTGAACCTTGATCGAATAGAATTCCAGCTCCTCGTCCCAAGAGGGGGAGGCGATGGAATAGGCGCGCAACAGCGGTTTCTGCTTGCCGGTCTTGGGATCGGGATCGCCCATCAGGCCGATCATCACGAATTCGCCCGAGCGGAACCGCATCGAGGCGGGCCGGCTCACACGGAAGGAAAACAGCCGGTCGGTCCAGTGTTTCACGAAGGTGACGGTCTGAGCGTCGGGCAGGGCGAGTGTTTTCACGGGGGCCGTTTGGGGGGCTGCTTCGGTCACGGGGCGCATCTCTGTCATCGGTTTCCTGCCGGCAATCTTGGCCGACACCTATGAATTAGTCTCTGATTGAGGTCAGGTGAAGGGGGATTACCCGCGGAGACGGGATTGATAGTCATGCGCGCGCCAATCTGCCCGAGAAAGCCACTCGGTCTCGGGTTGACGGGCCGCCAGGTCATCGGAGATTTCGACTTCGTCGAAGCCGGAGCGCCGGGCCATGGCATATTGGTCCGAAAGAACGTGACCCGCCGCGCGCAGCCGGCCGGTGAACCCCAGCCGTCTGAGATCGCGCGCCAGGGTGAAGCCACGCCCGTCGGCAAAGCTGGAGAAACTGACCCGGATCATGTCCAGATCGCTCAGCCGCTCGGTCAGATCGGCGGCGCGCTCATCCGAGGTCAGGGTGGTGGTGCGGGTTTCTTCCCCGCGCCAGTCATCAGGAGCGAAGCCCCGGTCGGTAACGATGACGGTCATTCGGATGCTCCTATGCGTACGAGTTTGCCGTTGACGAAATGGATGCCGCATTCTTCCTTTTGCTGACCACGCCAGCGCCCGGCGCGCGGATCCTCTCCCGGTTTCACCGGCGAGGTGCAGGGCGCGCAGCCGATAGAAGGATAACCCTTGGCGACCAGCGGATGACGCGGCAGGCGGTTTTCTTCCATATAGGCGCGAATGTCGTCGGGTGCCCAATGGGCCAGCGGATTGATCTTGATCCGCCCGGTGCCGTCCTCGATTTCGAAGAAATCGAGTGTGGCGCGGGTGCCGGCCTGAAACCGCTTGCGGCCAGTGATCCAGCCGTCGAAGCCGGAGAGCGCCTTTTGCAGCGGTCGGGTCTTCCTCAAGGCGCAGCAGGTGTCGGTATCGCGCAGGTGCAGCGTGTTGTCGGGATCCTCGAGCGCGATATCGGCGGCGCGGATGATCTGCACATTCGACAGATGCAGACGCTCCGTCAGCTCGGTCTGATAGACCAGCGTTTCGGTGAACAGCAGCTCGGTGTCGATGAAGAGCACCGGCACATGGCGGTCGATCACCGCCGCCATGTGCAGAAGTACCACCGATTCCGCGCCGAAGCTTGAGACCAGGGCAATATTCCCGGCCTCGGTCAGCGCCGCCTCCATCACCGAGGTGGCGGAATGGTGTCGGTAGCGGTCGTTGAGGTCCGCCACCTTGGCGGCGAGCGTCGCCGCGGCGTCGCCGTCGGAGCCTCCGGCGGCCGTATTTGGAACGAGAAGAACCATGGGATCAGGCGGCCTTCGTCCGGTCTGCTGCGTCGTAGAGCGCGGATTTGAAAGGGGTATCGCCAAGGCGGCGATAGGTGGAGAGGAAGCTTTCCCCGGGATCTTCGCGCAGATCGAGATAGGCGCGGACCAGCCGTTCGATGGCCGGCACGATTTCTTCTGCCGGGAAGCCGGGACCGGCACGGGAGCCGATCACCGCGTCGGGGCCGGCATCGCCGCCCAGCGTGATCTGGTAATTCTCGACCCCGGCGCGATCGAGCCCGAGGATGCCGATATGGCCCACGTGGTGGTGACCGCAGGCATTGATGCAGCCGGAGATCTTGATCTTCATCGGGCCGATGTCGTGTTCCAGTTTGAGCTCTTCGAAGCGGGTGGCGATCTCCTGCGCGATCGGGATCGAGCGGGCGGTGGCCAGCGCGCAGTAATCCATGCCGGGGCAGGCGATGATATCGCTGATCAGCCCGATGTTGGCGGTGGCGAGCCCGTGCTGCTTCAGCGTGGCGTGGAGCTGGGGCAGGTCGGATTTATGCACATGCGGCAGGATCACGTTCTGTTCGTGGCTGATGCGCAGTTCATCATAGCCGTAGCGCTCCGCGAGTTCTGCCATTGCGCGCATCTGCTCGGCGGTGGCGTCGCCGGGCGTCTGGCCCGGTGTCTTCAGGCTGATCGAGACGATGGTGTGATCTGCGCGGCGGTGTGCCGCCAGGTTGGTGTCGGCCCAGGCCCGGAACACCGGATCAGCGGCATAGGCGGTGTCATAGGCTTCGGTATTGCCGCCGCGGAAGGCGGGTGGGGCGAAATGCGTTTCGATCTGACCGAGAAGCCGTTGATCTTCGCCGGAGAATTCGGCGCGGGTTTCAAGGAAACGCGCCTCGACCAGACGGCGGATTTCCTCGATCCCGTTTTCATGCACGGTGATCTTGATCCGGGCCTTGTATTTGTTGTCGCGTCGGCCCAGCAGGTTGTAAGTGGAGAGCGCCGCTTCGAGATAGGGCAGCAGGTCGGCGCGCGGCAGGAAGTCGCGCAGCACCTGACCGATCATCGGCGTGCGCCCGAGGCCGCCACCGACCAGCACCTTGAGCCCCAGTTCGCCGTCCTTTTCGACGATGCGCAGCCCGATGTCATGGGCGGCGGTCACCGCGCGGTCGGCGGGGCTGCCGGTGATGGCGATCTTGAACTTGCGGCCCAGGAACTGGAACTCCGGATGGTCGGTGGACCATTGGCGGATCAGCTCGGCCAGCGGGCGGGGATCGGCGATCTCATCGGCGGCGGCGCCGGCGAAATGATCGGCGGTGGTGTTGCGGATGGTATTGCCCGAGGTCTGGATTGCGTGCAGCCCGACTTCGCCCAGGGCGTCAAGCATGTCGGGGATATCGGGCAGCTTCGGCCAGTTGTACTGGATGTTCTGCCGGGTGGTGAAATGGCCGTAGCCCTTGTCCCACTTTTCGGCGAGCAGGGCGAGCTGGCGCATCTGTGCCGCATTCAGCGTCCCATAGGGGATGGCGACCCGCAGCATATAGGCGTGAAGCTGCAGATAGACGCCGTTCATCAGGCGCAGCGGCTTGAATTCATCCTCGGTCAGGTGGCCTTTGAGGCGGCGGTCCACCTGGGCGCGGAATTGTGCGTTGCGTTCGGCCAGAAAGGCGCGGTCGAAGTCGGAATAGCTGTACATTTCGGGCTCCTTCTCCGGCGCTGGGGCCGGGGGAATTTTCCTGGAAGAAAATTCCCAAAAATCTTCGAAGATTTTTGGGGCGGCGCTGCGGTCAGAGACCCGTCTGCTTGCCGTGGGCGTAGTTCGACGGGCCGGTGGCGCGGAAGGCCTCGCGGAAGTGGGTGGGCTCGGGGCCATGCGGGCCCGGTTTCACCTCGGCCAGATAGGCGCCGACCACGCGATTGGGTTGGCTTTCTGCCAGGAGCAGGCGCAGTTGCGCATGGGCCTCGTCCTCGATCAGCTCGGCCTCGGCAAGATGGCGGGTCCAGTTGTCGGTGGCGGTGAGATAGATCACGTCACCTTCGAGGAGATCCGAGGCGGTGACGACCTTGGGGGTATAGGGGCGGGGCATCAGGCGCGTTCCTTGGTCAATTCGGCGAGAGCGGCTTCGGCTGCGCGCGGGGCGAGGCCGAAGAGGGTGAGGACGGGGCCGGAAAGCTCGGCCTGCGCCAGATCGTCGGTCAGCCGGTCGAGCGTAGTGGGCAACACCTGCTGATCGGGACGGGAGGCATTGGCGACGAGCGTGACCGGCGTGCTGCGATCGGCGCCGTGCATGATCAGGCGGCCTTGCAGGAAGCGGGCGGCACGCAGCCCCATGTAGATCGCCGCCACCTCTCCCGGGCGGGCCAGCACCGCCCAGTCGTGATCGGCATAGCCTTCGACATCGTGGCCGGTGATCAGCCGGACGGCGGAATTGCGACCGCGTCGGGTCAGGCTCTGGCCGATGGCGGCGACGGCGGCCGAGGCGGCGGTGATGCCGGGGACGATGGACCAGTCGATATGTGCGGCATCGCAGGCGTCGATTTCCTCGTCGAGGCGGCCAAAGACGGTGGCGTCACCGGATTTCAGCCGTACCACCCGGGCGCCGGAGAGCGCGTGTTCCACGATCAGCGCGTTGATCTCTTGCTGTTTCATTGCAGGGCCAAAGCCGGTCTTGCCGGTTTCGATCAGCCGCGCGGCGGGGCCGGCAAGCGCCAGGATATCGGGGCTGATCAGCCGGTCGTGCAGCACCACCTCGGCGGTTTGCAGGGCGCGCAGGGCAGCGATGGTCAGCAGATCGGGATTGCCGGGGCCGGCACCGACGAAACGGACGCTGCCGGGGGCGAAGCTTTGGCTGGGCTGGGGCGTTTGCATCATCGGTCTGATCTCTCGCTGGGTTTGACTTGGGGGTGAATATAGGAAATATTCCCTGTTTGTGACTATATAGTCAGGAGAATAAGGATATTCGTTCCGATGTGCGTGAGCGCTTGAACGCTTGTCCCGGAATAAGGAGACATTAGGAATGTCTGTGCGGATCGACGCGCTGGATCGGAAAATTCTGGTGGAGCTGCAGCGCGACGCCAGCCAATCGCTGGATGTGATCGCCGGGAATGTCGGCAGTTCCAAGACCCCGGTATGGAACCGGATTCGCAAGCTGCGCGATGCCGGGGTGATCGGCAAGCAGACGGTGATCCTCAACCCCGACGCCCTGGGGTTCGAGGCCTGTTTCTTCGTGCTGATCCGCACCTCGGAGCATGACGCCGGCTGGCAGGCCGATTTCCTGCAGGCCCTGCGCGATCGTCCCGAAGTGCAGGAGGCGCACCGGCTGGCAGGCGACATCGACTATATCCTCAAGGTGCGGGTGAAGAACGCGCGCGCCTATGATGCCTTCTATCAGGCGCTGATCTCGGAAGTGCGGGTGCATAATGTCACCGCGCTGTTGTCGATGGAGGAGATCAAGTCCACTACCGATCTGCCGCTGGAGGGGTGAGGTGGCACCTGCCCGGAGCCGGTCTGAGTGCGATGCCGGGCGGGAAGGCTGAGGCAAGAGGCGGGGCTGGATGCTGCGCGGCGTTTGCCTGTGCTGGATTTGCCGAGAGGCGGTTCAGCGGGCGGTTCTGTCCTGAACTTCCTCTCCAGCCCCGGGGGCATCCGTCTCAAGGACAAGCCGCGTGAGAGGCATGTAAGCACTTGACCCGGATTGATCCGGGGCGCCGGCACCGGATGCGGCAGGGCAGGCTGAGTGCCGGGGGAGGCGGTTCCTGTGTCGTGACCTCTGGTCAAGGCAAGCCCGGCTTTGGTATCCTGCCGGCTATGACGCGGCTTCCCCTGCAGACCCGGGCGATCATTCTGGCTTTCCTCCTTGGTGTGGGCGGGCTGACGGCGGGTGTCTGGCGGTATGGTTATCTGCAGGCTCTGGGGCAGCTCGAACAGCGGGGGGAGGCCGATCTGGCTCTGGCCTCGGACCGGCTGGTGCGTCAGTTGCAGCTTTATCAGGCGCTTGCGGTCATGACTGCGGATCGTCCGGCGTTGATGGGGTTGGATGATCCGGTTCGCCGGGCGCTGGCCGAGGCTTTATTGCGGCAGGTGGCGGATAAATCCGGGGCGCTGGATCTGATTTATGCCGATGCGGCCGGCCATGTGGTTGTTGCGGCCAATCCCGGTCTGACGCCGAAGGATCTGGGGCAGCAGGCCTTTTTCCGCCGGGCGTTGCACGGTGCGTTGGGACGTGGCCATGGGGTGGTGGGGGCGTTGCAGCGACGTGCCTATTACTTTGCTGCACCGGTCTTCGCGCCGGGGGGCGCCGTGAAGGGGGCGCTGATTGCGGTGGCCGATCTGGAGGGGATCGAACGCAGTTGGCGCGGTAATCTGCCACCGGTTTTCTTTACCGACAGCTCTGGGCTTTTGTTCATTTCGAACCGGTCCGATCTGCTGTTCTGGCATCGCGATCCGGGGCAACTGGGGCTGACGCCGCCGGATGGCGGGACGCTGGATTTCGCGGCGCGTCGGGTGGGGACACATGACATCTGGCGGCTGGGCTGGGGCCAGTACCTGCCGGAGCGCGCGCTGCATCTGTCGCGCGATGTGCCCTTGGTCGAGATGACTGGCGAAATCCTGATCAATGTCGCCCCGGCGCGGCGGCTTGCCGGGTTGCAGGCTGCTGCGGTGGCTGCGATCTGCCTGGCCTTCGGGGCACTTCTGTTTCTGGCCACCGAACGCAGGCGGACCCTGGCGCTGGCCAATGCGGCGCTTGAGGTGCGGGTGAAAGACCGCACCCGGGCGCTGTCGGAAACCAACGAGAAGCTGCGCCAGGAAGTGATCGAACGCGAAGAGGCTGAGGCGGCGCTGAAGCAGGCGCAGGCCGATCTGGTCCAGGCCGGCAAGCTCTCTGCGCTGGGACAGATGAGCGCGGGGATCAGTCACGAACTGAACCAGCCGTTGATGGCGATCCGGCAATTCGCCGACAATGGCGCTGCCTTCCTGAGCCGGGGGTGGACGGATCGGGCGGGCGAGAATCTGGAGCGGATTGCCGATATGGCGACGCGGATGGACCGGATCATCCGCAACCTGCGCGCCTTCGCCCGCAATGAACGCGAACCCTCAGGCAAGGTCGATTTGGCCGGGGTGCTGCGGCAGGCGGTGGAACTGACCGAGGCGCGGTTGAAAGCCGATGGCGTGCGGCTGGACTGGATCCCTCCCGCCGCGCCGATTTATGTCTGGGGCGGAGAGGTGCGTCTGGCACAGGTCTTTGTCAATCTGATCAACAATGCGGTGGATGCAATGGGCGGGCGCGACGACAAGCTGATCGGCATCGAGATCGGGGAACAGGGGGCCCGGCTGATGGTTCGCGTCACCGATACCGGCCCAGGCATCGCCGATCCGGAAAAGATTTTCGAGCCGTTCTATACCACCAAGGAAGTTGGCGGAGACGAGGGGATGGGGCTGGGCCTGTCGATCTCTTACGGGCTGGTGCAGAGCTTTGGCGGCAATATCCGCGGCGCCAATGCTCCCGGCGGCGGCGCGGTCTTCACGGTCGAGCTGGAGCGCTGGCAGGCGGAGCGGGCGGCATGACGCGCAAGGTGCTTCTGGTCGACGATGACGCGGCGGTGCGCGATGCGCTGGGGCAGACGCTGGAGCTGGCCGAGCTGGAGCCGATCATGGCCAGCTCCTTCGTGATGGCGAAGGATCACATCACCGAGGGGTTCGAAGGGGTGATCCTGTCGGACATCCGCATGCCGGGGCGCGACGGGTTTCACCTGCTGAGCTATGCCCAGGGCATTGATCGCGAATTGCCGGTGATCCTGCTGACCGGTGAGGGAGATATCCCGATGGCGGTTCGGGCGATGGGACAGGGGGCTTTCGATTTCCTGGAAAAACCCTGTGCCGCCGCCGATCTTCTGCCGGTGCTGGACCGGGCGTTGAAGACCCGCGCGCTGGTGCTGGAAAACCGTCGGTTGAAGCGACAGCTTGAGCGTGGCGATCCGGCGGCGCGGATGATTTTCGGCATCTCGCCGCAATCGAATGAATTGCGGGCCAGGGTGCGCAGCGTCGCGCCGACGGGGGCGGAGGTGCTGGTCACCGGTCCGCCCGGCAGCGGGATTTCGAAAGTGGCCGAGGTGATACATCTGATGTCTCCGCGTGCCCGTGGGCCGTTCGTGAAACGCCCTGCCGCCGGGCTGACGCCCGAGGCACTGGACGGTCTCTGCGCCCAGGGTGCCGGCGGGTCGATTTTTCTCGATGAGGTCTCGGCGATGCCGCAGGCAACGCAATATGCCGCGCTCGAGGTGTTGGAGCAGGGATCGGCGGCCCGTGTCATCGCCGGGACCACTGCCGATCTGGCCGGGCGGGTGGAGGAAGGCCTTTTCCACGCCGATCTGTTCTATCGGCTGGATGTGATGCGGGTGCGGATCCCGGCATTGAGCGAGAGGCGTGAGGATATCCCGGTGTTGTTCCGCCACTATGTGGCGCAGGCGGCAGAGCAATCGGGTATTCCCGAGCCGGAGGTCGGGCCCGAGCATCTGGCGGGGTTGATGGGGCAGGACTGGCCGGGCAATGCGCGGTCGCTGATGTCGGCGGCGATGCGGTTCGTGCTGGGCATGCCGGAGGAGGTCGGGCGCGAAAGCGGGCTGGGGCTGGCCGAGCAGATGGCACAGGTCGAACGCTCGCTTCTCGTCGCCGCATTGGGCCGGCAGAACGGCTGCGCCACCGAAGCCGCCAAGGGGCTGAAACTGCCGCGCAAGACCTTTTACGACAAGCTGGCCCGCTATGGCATCCGGCCGGGAGACTATCGCCGCTGATGCTCCGGTCGCAGGCCGGGACCGGCAGACAGGAATGAAGCGCGACGCCGATGGTGACGGCGCAGTGGTGGCGGCGGCCTGAGGGCACGGGTCATGGTCTTTTCGCTGGGCTTGCGGATCGGGCGCGTCCCGGTGCGGGCGTCAATGTGTGCGGATTATCGCACGGCGGCAGTGAGGCCTGTGTGGAAATCCGCACTGGTGATTTTCCTCGCATCTGGACGATGGTTCGATTCTGTCGATAATTCCATGAATTCGCGCAACAAAATGATGGGTGAAGTTTTGTTGCGGGCGACGCTTGAGCGGCCCGATTCGAATCGTTTCACTACGCGCAACGCATCGATTCCCGATGCGGGCCGGGTTTGGGCCCGGACGAAGAACAGTCAGTCGGGGAGGAGTATCCGATGAAATTCTTTGGTTTGGCGGGGATCGCCATCGCGCTGGGGCTGACCGCTCCTGCAGCTTTCGCAGAGGACTGCGATGATGGAGAGATTGTCATCAAGTTCAGCCACGTGACCAACACCGACAAGCACCCCAAGGGGATTGCCGCCACCTTGCTGGCCAAGCGTGTCAACGAAGAGATGAATGGCAAGGCCTGTATGGAGGTCTTCCCGAACTCGACCTTGTACAACGATGACCAGGTGCTCGAGGCGATGCTGCAGGGCGACGTGCAGATGGCCGCGCCCTCGCTGTCGAAGTTCGAACAATTCACCAAGAAGTTCCGCATTTTCGATCTGCCCTTCATGTTCAAGAACATCGAAGCGGTGGATGAGTTCCAGAACTCGGAAACCGGGCAGCAGATGAGGGAACTCATGGTGCGTCGCGGTCTTCTGGGACTGCAATTCTGGCACAATGGGATGAAGCAGATTTCGGCCAACAAGCCGCTGATCTGGCCGGCGGACGCCAAGGGGCTGAAGTTCCGGGTACAGAACTCGGATGTGCTTAAGGCGCAGATGAAGGCAATGGGCGCCAGCCCGCAGCCGATGGCCTTTTCCGAAGTCTATGGTGCGTTGCAGACCGGCGTGGTCGACGGCCAGCAGAACACCTGGTCCAACATCTACGGCCAGAAGTTCTTCGAAGTGCAGGACGGCGTGACCGAGGCCAATCTCGGGCTGCTCGACTATATGGTGGTGACCTCGGCAGATTGGTGGGACAGCCTGCCCGATGACGTGCGCGATCAGCTTGCCACCATCCTCAAGGAGGTGACCGAGACCCGCAACGCGGAATCCTTCAAGGTCAATGAAGAGGCCAAGGAAGCCATCATCGCCGCCGGCGGGGTGGTGCGCGAACTGACCCCGGACCAGCGTCAGGCCTGGGTCGATGTGATGAAGCCGGTCTGGGCTGAATTCGTCAAAGACGTGGGCCAGGACAATATCGACGCTGCCCAGGCGATCAACGCCAAACACTGATCGCGTATATCGACCGACGGGCCCGGCCACAGGGCCGGGCCCGCTGTCGTCACGCTGATTCTCGATGACAATCCGTAGCCGATGGGGGAATGCCATGTCGGTCCAAACTATGCCGCAGTCCGGTTGGGGCCGCGCGGTGGAAGAGTTCGAAAAGACGGCGATCGCCGTCCTTCTCGGGCTGATGACGCTGATCACCTTCGTCAATGTGGTTCTGCGATACGGCTTCAACACCGGTATCATCTGGGGGTTGGAGGCGACCACCTTCCTGTTCGCCTGGCTGGTGCTTTTCGGGGTCAGCTACGCAGTGAAAGTGACCGCCAATCTGGGCGTCGATGCGGTGCTGACGATGTTGCCGGCGGGACCACGCCGGGTGCTGGCGCTGGTGTCTGCGGCGGTCTTCATCGCCTATGTCTGCCTGTTGCTGAAGGGCGCCTGGGACTATTGGGCGAATTTCGCCAATCTTCCGCAGACCACCGGCCGCTGGTTTCCGACCGGTTTCGAAGAGATGAAGCGCACCTCTTTCCGTGGCTGGTACGAGGTGGTGGATATCCCGATGCCCGACTGGCTGCGCTGGATCGAACCGCTGATGAACGATGGAGAATCTTACGAGAAGATCCCGCGCTTCATCCCCTATTTCATGCTGCCCTTTGGCATGGCTTTGCTGCTGTTCCGGGTGCTTCAGGCGACCTGGCGGCTGGCCACGGGGCGTGCCGAAAGCATGATCGTCAGCCACGAAGCCGAAGACGCCATCGAAGACGTGGCGCATCTGAACCGGGAGAATTGAGCCCATGGAAGTCGTCTTTCTTTTCGTCATGATCATCGGGCTGATGCTGATCGGCGTGCCGATCGCGGTCTCTCTGGGCTTCTCGTCGATCATCTTCCTGCTGGCCGTCAGTGACACCTCGCTCGCCTCGATCGCGCAAAGCTTCTTTCAGGCGATGGCCGGGCATTACACACTGCTGGCGATCCCCTTCTTCGTGCTGGCCTCGTCCTTCATGTCGACAGGCGGCGTGGCGCGGCGGATCATCCGGGTCTCGATCGCGCTGGTGGGGCACTTCCCGGGCGGCCTGGCGATTGCCGGGGTCTTCGCCTGCATGCTTTTCGCGGCGCTCTCGGGCTCCTCGCCGGCCACCGTGGTCGCCATCGGCTCGATCGTGATCGCGGGCATGCGCCAGGTCGGCTACAGCAAGGATTTCGCTGCCGGCGTGATCGCCAACGCCGGCACGCTGGGCATCCTGATCCCGCCGTCGATCGTGATGGTCGTCTATGCCTCGGCCACCGATGTCTCGGTCGGGCGGATGTTCCTGGCCGGTGTGATCCCGGGGCTGCTGGCTGGCACCATGCTGATGACGACGATCTATATCATCGCCAAGATGCGCCATCTGCCCAAGGGTGAATGGCAGGGTTGGAGAGAGGTCTTTGCCGCCGGCTATGACGCGATCTGGGGGCTGTTCCTGATCGTGATCATCCTGGGCGGTATCTATGGCGGCATCTTCACGCCGACTGAGGCCGCTGCCGTCGCCGCTGTCTATGCCTTCCTCGTGGCCACCTTCGTCTATCGCGACATGGGGCCCCTGGCGCGCCCCGAGGGCCAGCGCAACCTGACGCTCCTGGACAAGCCGCTGGCCCTGGTGACCGCCTGGTTCCATCGAGATACCCGCGACACGCTGTTCGAGGCCGGGAAGCTGACCATCACGCTGATGTTCATCATCGCCAATGCGTTGATCCTGAAACATGTGCTGACGGATGAGCAGATCCCGCAGCAGATCGCCGGGGCGATGCTGGACGCGGGCTTCGGCCCGGTGATGTTCCTGGTGATCGTCAACGTCATCCTGCTGATCGGCGGCCAGTTCATGGAACCTTCGGGGCTGATCGTGATCGTGGCGCCGCTGGTCTTTCCGATCGCCATCGATCTCGGCATCGACCCGATCCATCTGGGCATCATCATGGTGGTGAACATGGAAATCGGCATGATCACCCCGCCGGTCGGGCTGAACCTCTTCGTCACCTCAGGGGTGGCGGGGATGCCGATGATGCGGGTGGTGAAGGCGGCGCTGCCCTTCCTCGCGGTGCTCTTCGTCTTCCTGATCATGGTGACCTATATCCCGATCCTGTCGACCTGGCTGCCGACCACCTTCATGGGGCCGGAGATCATCACCAAATAGCAGTATCAAAAGCCGAAACCTGAAACGCGCGTGGGCCCTCCCGCGCGCGTTTTGCATCGGTCCGCTCATCGGGCCTGCAGCCCTCTTCACGATGATGGGATGCCCCGCGAAGGTTGATGCACCACCTGTGCCTTCGATGTGGTACAAATATCCCGGGAAAGGGCGGGCGGAGCCCGCCCTGTGGCAGAGCCCCGAGGACGATCGGGCGATCTCAGCCCTTGGGCAGTTTCAGCGTCAGGTTGCGGCCGTTTTTGGAATAGCGCAACTCGCTGTCGCCGATGGCCACCACCTTGCCGCCATCTATGCTGTCGCCGACCTTGACCTTCTTGTAACGCCCGCTGGGCAGGCGGATCAGGGCGCGGCGGTTCGAAGCGCTGCCGTAAACGCCGATCAGGTTGAGATTGCGCAGGTTGAGCGCATTGTCGACCGTCGCTTGCCGGGCCACCGAGGCCGAAGAGGGGATCGGTGGCGCCACGGTGGCCGGTGCGGCTGGCGTAGTGGCGGTGCTGGGGATGCCGAGCGATGCGCTGGCAGAGCGGCGCGGCTGGGTGGAGAGGTTCTCCGGTCGGGAGCGGGGCGCGATGGCGACGGCGACAGCCTGGGCGGTGGCGCTGCTGACATCGTTTTCCGGCTCTGGCGGGGCGACGGGCGCGGCGCGTGCGGCGGCGGCCGCCGATACGATGGACTTGGGGCGCAGCCGGGGGCGGAACCCGCCCAATTCGCTGCGGCTGCGACCGCCAAGCTGGGCGCGTTCGGTCTGCTCGATCAGGTCGGTGGGGCGCGGGCGGGGCCGTCGGCCGGTCAGATATTCGCGCAGGGCATCTCGTTCTGCGGTGGCCTCGGCCTGGGTGGTCAGCCGGGCGGGCAGTGCCGGGGGAACGACCGGCGGCCGCCCCAGGGTGACGACAATGCCATCGGGGCTTTCGCTGCCTTCGGGGGTGGCGGTGACAAGTCCGCGCGCATCGAGTGCGAAGCGACCGCCGGCTGCCGCGGGAGAAGTCACCGCATTCAGGCCTTGGTCGGTGGCAAAGGTTCCGGCGCTCGGCAGGGCGACGGCGTCCTGCGACAGATCGGTGCGGTCGATCGAGGCGACATAGAGATCGTCCAGGCCGATGATCGAAGGCGTTTCAGGGGCTTGCGGGGCGGTCGGCCACAGGCCGGTCGCAGCATAGAAGGTTTCCGGGTCCGCCTCGGGCATATCGGACAGAGGAGCGTCCGGTTCGGGCTCGCCGGCGAGTTCGGGGTCGCTGTCGGCGGTCTCTGCGGTGCCGGCGGGGGAAAGCGCGTCGAGAACTGCGCTATCGGTGGCGCTCAGGTCGTTTTCGCCAGCCTCGGGAGCGGAGGAGAGCGTGCTGTTGCGCGGCGCGGACGCCGGCGGCGTCAGCAGGAGGGGAAGCTCCGTTTCCGCCGGGGCCGAGGCAGGGGCTTGTTCGGAAGGCGCAGGCGCATCAGTCTTCGGCGTGCCGTGGAAGAGACCGCCGCCGGTGTACAGCGTTGCCCAGGCGGCGACGCCGGCCAGCAGGAGAAGCAGCACCAGGGTGAGGATCAGCCCGAGAAAACGCGGCTTGCCGCGCCTGGCCGCGTCTGAGCGATCGCCGCCGAAGCGATTGAGGCGATGGGCGTCGGGGCGTTGCGTGGAGGCATCCCGGTCGGTCTGCGGGGCGGGATTGCTGGCGCGCCGCTGGAGCAGCCCGGCCAGGGCGCTTTGCATCTGGGTCTTGGTCGAGGCCGCGCTTGCCGAGACGCCTGAGGCCGCACTTGCTGCGGGCGGCGGCGTCACCGGTCTTGCAATGGCCGCCGCCTCGGGGCGGCGCTGGCCTGCAAGGGGCGTGACGGTCGTGGCCTCATCTTCGGTCGATTTTCCGCGGCGGCTGATGAACCCCGCCGCCGTCGGACCCGCCGCCGTGGCAGGTGCCGATGGGGACGCTTCGGGTTTGGCCGCGGGCTGGGCGGGGGCGTCTGGTTTGTGCAGGGCGGCGGCGGTGTCATCTTGCGCGGTCGAAAGGCTGCCGGAGGCGGTGGAGCTCGGCACCGGGGCGATGTCTTCGCGCTCGGGCTGGCTGACCTCTCCGGTGACCACCACGGCGATGCCGTCGGGGTCGATCTTGCGATCGCCGGCGGCTTTGGTGACGCCGAAGAAAGGTTCGCCCAGAAACGATTGATCGCCGGGAATGGCAACGAAGCTGACCGGCTGGAAGCCGTGGTCGACGGCAAAGGTTTCGGCCTCGGCAAGGGTGTCGCGGGCCACCGCAGCGACATGGGTGACGGCGCTCTCGGTCGAGATATCGAAGGCCAGATCGTCGACGGCGTAAGGCGTGGCGCCGGCCAGAGCCTCGCGGACCAGCCGCAGCCGAGTTTCGCCTTCGGCGGTGCCGGTGTCGATCTGCATGTAACGGATCTGGTCGTTGGGGATGATCAGCTTGCAGCTCAGCCCTTCGGGGTCGATCAGGCGGGCCCGGTCGCGTAGGTCGGCCAGCGCGGCAGAGAGGTCCGGGACGTCGAGCGCGACTTGGCCCACCAGGTGCCAGCCACCGGCGTTGCGATGCAACAGGGCGATCCCCTCAATAGACAGTGAGAGCGCAAAACTCGGTTTCATGCTGCAGTCGATTTCCCTAACCGTTGGCCCTGTCGTGATCGTTCCCAGCCATATTCGCCGGCCATGGGGCGCCCCCGGGCAGACCTTAATGCAGCAGGTTGCAGAGGAAAAGAAAAACAGCGGCGGCAGGTTGCGCGGTATTTTGCCGAGCCCCTTGCCGGCCCGGCGCCGATGCCCCCATGTAGGGCGGATGGAACAAGGAGAATTGCCCGTGACACAGAAACTGATTGCCACAGCAGCGCTGTTGGCGACCTTGATCGGCGCTCCGGCCTGGTCGGATGAGGCGCCGCGCCAGATCGTCGTGACCGGCGAGGGGGTGGTTCAGGCGGAACCTGACATGGCGACCATTACGCTGGGGGTGACGCATGAGGCCGAAGAGGCCGGGGAGGCGATGCAGGCGACCTCGGATGCCGTGGCGGCCATTCTGACCCGGCTGGGCGATATGGGGATCGCATCGCGCGATTTGCAGACCCGGCAATTGTCGCTGAATCCGATCTGGTCGGAGGACAAGGACGATGTCGGGGGGCGGCAGAAGATTTCGGGCTTCGTTGCGTCGAACACGGTTCTGGTTCGGGTCCGCGATCTGACCGCCCTGGGTGGAATTCTTGATGCGGTCATCGCAGACGGCGCCAATGATTTCAGTGGATTGCAGTTCAGTGTTCAGGAGCCCAAACCGTTGCAGGATCAAGCCCGCAAGGAGGCTGTGGCCGAAGCAATGGCACGGGCCAGGTTGCTGGCCGATGCCGCCGGGGTGACCTTGGGGCCAGTGGTTTCGATCAGCGATGCCGGTGGTGGCCGGATCGCGCCGATGGCCGAAATGTCGATGCGCATGGCGGCGGCAAAGATGCCGGTGGCTGCCGGTGAGGTTTCGGTCAGCGCTTCGGTGTCGATGGTGTTTTCCATCGGCAAGTGATCAGGTGTTCCCCTCTCGGTCCGGAGGCGGCGATCCTGCGGTCGAGACCCCGAGATGACGGCCTGTAACGAAAAACGCCCCGGCGGTTTGGCCGGGGCGTTTCTGTCTTTGCTGGGCGATGTGCCCGGGATGGCTCAGGCGGTGGCCTTGGTCAGCGCCTGGTCGAGATCGGCGATCAGGTCATCGGCATCCTCGATCCCGATCGACACACGTACGACATTGGGGCCGGCACCGGCGGCCTCCTGCTGTTCCGGGGTGAGCTGGCGGTGGGTGGTCGAGGCCGAGTGGATCACCAGGCTGCGGGTATCGCCCAGGTTGGCGACATGGCTGAACAGGTCCAGCGCGCCGACGAATTTCACGCAGGCCTCGTAACCGCCCTTCAGCGCCACGGTGAACAGCCCGCCAGTGCCCTTGGGATAGAGGCGCGCTGCCCGGTCGTGATAGGCCGAGGATGGCAGGCCGGCGTAAGTCACGTAATCGACCCGCGGATCAGCCTCCAGCCATTCGGCGATCTTCTGGGCGTTCTCGCAATGGCGCTGCATTCGCAGGCTCAATGTCTCGATCCCCATCAACGTGTAATGCGCGGCCTGAGGGTTCAGCGTCATGCCCAGATCGCGCAGCCCGATGGCGATGCTGTGGAAGGTGAAGGCCAGGGCCCCGAAGGTTTCGTGGAAGTTCAGCCCGTGATAGGCGGGCTCCGGCTGGCTGAGCGAGGGGAACTTGTCAGAGGCCGACCAGTCGAACTTGCCCGAATCAACCACCGCGCCGCCCATTACCGTGCCGTTGCCGGTCAGGTATTTGGTCATCGAATGGACCACCAGTGTGGCGCCCATTTCGATCGGCCGGCAGAGGTAGGGAGTGGCTGAGGTATTGTCGATGATCAGCGGGATGCCGGCAGCATCGGAGATCTCGGCCAGTGCCGGGATGTCGGTGACATAGCCGCCGGGGTTGGCGATGGATTCACCGAAAAGCGCCCTGGTGTCGTCGTCGATCGCTGCCTTGACTGCATCGAGATCCTCGAAATCGACGAACTTGGCGTTCCAGCCGAAGCGTTTGATGGTCTGGCTGAATTGGGTCAGCGTTCCGCCATACAGCCGGGTCGAGGCGACAACGTTCCTTCCCGGAGCCATCAGGGGGAACAAAGCCATGATCTGTGCCGCGTGGCCGGAGGAGCAGCAGACCGCCCCGGCGCCGCCTTCGAGCGTGGCGACGCGTTCTTGCAGAACCGCGACGGTCGGATTGGTCAGGCGGGAATAGATATAGCCCACCTCTTCCAGGTTGAAGAGCGCAGCGGCGTGATCGGCGTCGCGGAAGACATAGGCCGTGGTCTGATAGATCGGCGTCTGACGGGCGCCGGTGGCGGGGTCGGGCTGGGCGCCGGCGTGGATTTGCAGCGTGTCAAAGCCGTAGCTGGGGGTGTCGGACATCGAATGAACCTCCCTTTCTGGTTTGCGGTGTCGGCAAAAGGGTTAGGCCATCCCTCGGGGCGTGACAACTGTGCTCTGTCCGGTGGTTCGTTGGGGCGGAAGATGTTGGACATCATACTTGCGGAGTATGTTGATTTTCGCGGAGCCATCACATACAGAAGAAGTATGTGAAACTTGGGGTGCATCATGGCCACCAAACTTGACGTTGTATCGAAGAAGACCAGGCCGGGAGAGGCAGGGAAGAAGGCAGGACGCAGGGCAGAGCGGAAGGCGGGCGGGAACGCCGCGCCTGCATTGGCCGAGGGGGAGACCGCAGAGCGCCATAAGGTGCGGATGGAGCGGATCGCGGCGGCCAACAAGATCACCGTCATGCTGCAGACCAGCGTGCGTAAGGCCCTAGCCGCGCAGGCCAAGGCTGAAGGCATGGATATGGGCCATTTCATGCAGAAGCTGGCGGAAAACCATATTCTGGAAACCGCCCCTGCCGGCGATCCGTTGGCTGCGCAGATCGGCGCCCGTCGGGGCGTGGTCGATTATGTGATCGCTCTGGCCCGGACGATGGAGGCCGAAGGGGCGTTCGACGAGAACTTCATTCTCAACGTGATGAAGCGTGCCCATGCGGATGCGGACTTTGCCAAGATGTATGCCGCTGCGGTGACCGAGCCGGGCAAAACCAAATCGAGCGGTCGTGCCGGCGTGGCGCTGAACCAGCAGATCGGCCGGCTGATCAAACGCGCCGTTGGCGCCCGTAGCAAACGCGACGGAGCCGGCAAGATTTTGCGGGGGCAGGTGAAGGACGAGGTGATCACCTCTTACACGCTGCTGGAGAAAGCCGCGGCCTGATCCGCAGCCAGATCCGGGCCCGGATCGCCGCAGAGCCGGCCAGAGCCATTAGGGCCGTCCCCAAGGGGGCGGCCTTTGTCGTTCCTGCGTCTTGCGTCTCCTGCCGGGGTGTTGCCGTTCGGGCGCGCGCTGCGTTTCCGACCTGTTTCGATCTGACTGTCATAACCGCCCCATCCAGGACGGAGGCAGAAGGAGCATCCCCCATGGCATTTGATTTCCTGCGGCGGCGGGCAGAGATGGCGGCAAGCGGCGCGGCTGAGCGAAAGGCGAGTGCCGCGGGCCCGGTGCTGGCCTGGCACGGGGTGGGCCGGGTGGCCTGGTCGCCGCGCGATACCGCTTCGCTGACGCGGACGGGCTATCTGGGCAATCCGGTGGCGCATCGGTCGGTCAAGATGATCGCCGAGGCTGCTGCCGCCCTGCCGCTGGTGTTGCAGGATCGGCGGCGCCGGTTCGACACCCATCCGATCCTCGCACTGATCTCGCGGCCCAATGCTGGTCAGGGCCGGGCGGAGTTCCTGGAGGCGCTTTATGCCCAGCTTCTGTTGTCGGGCAACGCCTATCTCGAGGCGGTGATGCGGGGAGAGCCGGCGCCCGCCGAGCTGCCGCTGGAGCTGCACGTTCTTCGTTCAGATCGAATGCGGGTGGTGCCGGGGACGGATGGCTGGCCGGTCGCTTACGACTATGAGGTCGGGGCAAAGAAGCATCGCTTTGATCTGGCCGGGCCGGTGCCCGCGGTCTGCCATATCCGGAACTTCCATCCGCAGGATGATCATTACGGGTTTTCGCCGCTGCAGGCGGCGGCGATGGCGGTGGATGTGCACAACAGCGCCTCGCGCTGGTCGAAGTCGCTGCTGGACAATGCCGCGCGGCCCTCTGGCGCGCTGGTCTGGCACGGCGGTGATGGCCAGGGGGGGATGGCGGAGGATCAGTTCCGCCGCCTGTCGGAGGAGATTGAGGCGAATTATCGCGGTGCCCGGAATGCTGGGCGGCCGATGGTGCTGGAGGGCGGACTGGACTGGAAACCGATGGGGTTCAGCCCCAGCGACATGGAATTCCAGCAGACCAAGGAGGCGGCGGCACGGGAAATCGCCCTGGCCTTCGGAGTGCCGCCGATGCTGTTGGGAATTCCCGGGGATGCCACCTATGCCAATTATCAGGAGGCCAACCGGGCGTTCTATCGGCTGACGGTATTGCCTTTGGCCGGTCGGGTGGTGGCGGCGCTGTCGGATTGGCTGGCGCGGTTTGTCGGTGAGCTGGTGGAGCTGCGGCCCGATCTGGATCAGGTGCCGGCGCTGGCGGAGGAACGCGAGGTGCAGTGGGCCCGCGTCGCCCGAGCGGAGTTCCTGACCGAGGCGGAGAAGCGCGCGCTTCTGGGGCTGCCGGCGCGGCCGGGGACGGTTGCGGATGAATGACCCGCGCGAGGCGCCTTTCGAGTGTGCGCCGGGGTTGCGGTTGGCGGCGCATGAGCGGGTCAGCCAGATCCAGAACGACAACATCTGCCGCAGGCTCGATCGGTTGGAAGAGATGATGGAGCGGCTGGAGCGGCGGCTGTGGCTGACTGTCTATGGCGTGGTGGCGGTGATCCTGACCCAGGCCCTGCAGTCGATGCTGGTGGCCGGCGGCCACTGAAGGCGGAGAGACAATCCGAGGAGAGAGGGATGGATCAGGACTGGAGCCCCGGCCTGGGGCTGGAGACGAAATTCGCGCGCTTCGGAGAGGGGCTGAGCCTGCAGGAAGGCGCGGTGATCAGCGGATATGCCAGCCTGTTCGGCCAGGCCGATCAGGCCGGCGATGTGGTTCGCAAGGGGGCTTATGCGGGATCGCTCAAGGCGCTGGCGGCGGCGGGGCGCAGTGTCAAGTTCCTGTGGCAGCACGATCCGGCGCAGCCGATCGGCGTTTGGGAGGAGCTGCATGAGGATGCCCGCGGGCTCTGGGTCAAGGGGCGGTTGCTGATCGCCACCCAGAGGGGGCGCGAGGCGGCGGCGCTGGTCGAGGTTGGCGCGATCGACGGGCTGTCGATCGGCTATCGCACCAAGCGGGCGGAGCGTGCGGCGGAGGGCGGCCGGCTGCTGACCGAGGTGGAGTTGTGGGAGGTGTCGTTGGTGACCTTTCCGATGCTGCCCGAGGCGCGGATCGCCGCCAAGAGCGACGAGAGCGCGGAAGGTTGGCGTCAGTTGACCGAGATTCTGCGCGCCGCACGGATCGAGATGGCGCGGGGCGACCGCGTCGGGGAACAGGCCGAAGACGGGAGGCGGGAATGACGGAGATGCAAGGACCGGGGATGCCCGGTGGCGCGGGACGCATGATGCTGGAGATGAAGCGGGAGCTTTCCGGTTTCATCAGCGAAATCAGTGGGTTTCGTTTGAGTATTGAGAGAAAACTTCAACAAGCGGAAGAGCGACTGACCATGCTGGATCGTAAATCTCTTGCCGGCGGGCGTCCGCCCCTGGCGGTTGTGACCGAGGCGGGGGCACCGCATCGCAAGGCCTTCAACGCCTATCTGCGTCATGGCGATGACGATGGGCTGCGCGGGCTTGAGCTGGAGGGCAAGGCGATGTCCTCCGCCGTCAACAGCGATGGCGGCTATCTGGTCGATCCGCAGACCTCGGAGGCGGTGCAGTCGGTGCTGCAATCGACGGCTTCGATCCGCGCTGTGGCGAGCGTGGTGCATGTCGAGGCGACCTCTTACGATGTGCTGATCGACCACAGCGAGCTGGGTGCCGGATGGGCGTCGGAAACCGCCTCGACCGCAGAGACGGGTACGCCGCAGATCGACCGCATCGCGATCCCGCTGCATGAGCTGAGCGCATTGCCGAAAGCGAGCCAGCGGCTGCTGGACGACAGTGCCTTCGATATCGAGACCTGGCTGGCCGGTCGCATTGCCGAACGCTTCGCCAGGGCCGAGGCGGCTGCCTTTGTCGGAGGTGATGGCAGCGACAAGCCGACCGGCTTTCTGCATCACGACAAGGTGGCGAACGACAGCTGGACCTGGGGGGATCTGGGCTATGTCGTGACTGGCGTGTCGGCGGATATCACCGGCCCCGATCCTGTGGTCGATCTGGTCTATGCGCTGGGGGCCGAATACCGCGCAAATGGCACCTTCGTGATGAATTCGAAGACCGCGGGCGTGCTGCGCAAGATGAAGGATCTGGACGGCCGCTTCCTGTGGTCGGACGGGCTGGCCGCCGGGGAGCCGGCGCGGCTGATGGGGTATCCGGTGCTGATCGCCGAGGACATGCCGGATATCGCCGCCGAGTCCTATTCGGTTGCCTTCGGGGACTTTCGTGCCGGCTATACCATCGCCGAGCGGCCCGATCTGCGGGTGTTGCGTGATCCGTTCAGCGCCAAGCCGCATGTGCTGTTCTATGCCACCAAGCGGGTCGGTGGCGATGTCAGCGATTTCGCGGCGATCAAGCTGCTGAAATTCGGCACCGCCTAAGGCGGGCCGGATCGCGGGGCCGTAGGTGGCCCCGTGGCGGGCGTGCGCCGGGGATAACCGTTCCCCGTGTTGTCTAGCTGCTCCCCTCCGTCCGAGCGACACGGGAGCGCGGCGTGCGTCCGTGCCCGGGGGGAGCGGTGGCGAGTATCGGAGAGACGCGAATGATGTTGAGCGAAGTGAGCGGCTATGCCGACGTGGCGCTGCCGGTGGCGCAGTTCCGGACCCATCTGCGGTTGGGTCGTGGCTTTGGCGAGGACGGGTTGCAGGACGATCTGCTGCTTGGGTTTCTGCGTGCTTCTGTCGCGGCGATCGAGGTGCGGACCGGCAAGGTGCTGATCGCCCGAGGCTTCAGTCTGCGGGTGGACGATTGGCTCGACGGGGTGGCGGAGCCGCTTCCGGTGGCACCGGTTACCTCGGTGAGTGCGGTGGTTCTGGTCGATGTCGAGGGCGCAGAGGTGGCGCTGGCTGCGGGGTCTTACCGGCTGGTGCCGGACGCGCAGGTGCCGCTGCTGCAGTCGGTGGGAGGTTTGCTTCCGACGATTCCGACGGATGGCCATGCGCGGATCGGGTTTAACGCCGGAATGGCGGCGGATTGGGGCGGTCTGCCGGCCGATCTGGGCCAGGCGGTGCTGCTGTTGGCCGCGCATTATTACGAATACCGTGACGAGACCTCTCTGACAGCGGGTTGCATGCCCTTTGGAGTCACCAGCCTGATCGAGCGTTATCGCCGTATGCGGCTGGGGGCGGTGCGATGAGTACGCCGGTGCTGAACCGCCGGCTGGTGCTGGAGGCGCCGGTGCGGCTGTCGGATGGCGCTGGTGGCGCGATCCGGAGCTGGTCGACCCTGGGAGAGCTCTGGGCCGAGATCAGACCGCGAACCGGCCGGGAGAAGGCCGAGGCGGGGGCGGCGGTGTCGACTGTGGGGTATCGCATTGTGGTGCGCGGCGCGCCGGCGGGATCGTTGCAGCGTCCCGCGCCGGAGCAGCGATTTCGCGATGGGGCGCGGCTCTATCTGATCCGGGCGGTGACGGAATACGATATGGCGGGCCGTTATCTGACCTGTTTCGCGGATGAGGAGGTGGCGGCATGAGCTATGCCTTGGCGGGGCCGTTGCAGGCGGCAATCTATCAGGTTCTGGTGGCCGATAGCGCGCTTGATACGCTGGTGGCGGGGGCGATCTATGACGGGCTGCCTGCGGGCCCTATCCCCGAGACCTATGTGAGCCTCGGTGCCGAGGAGGTTCGGGACAGCTCTGACAAGAGTGGCGCCGGTGCGCTGCACCGTTTCACTGTCTCCGTGATCTCGGAGGCGGCGGGGTTCGCCACGCCGAAGGTGGTGGCGGCGGCGGTGAGCGATGCGCTGGAGGGGGTAACCCCGAGCCTGAGCCGGGGCCGCCTGGTTGGCCTGTGGTTCGAGAAAGCCGTGGCGAAGCGCAGCGGTAGCACGGGCCAAGGGCGGCAGATCGACCTGATCTTTCGCGCCCGGGTCGAGGACGCGTGATCAATTCAAACCTGAGAGGTGGCAGATGGGTGCCCAGAACGGCAAGGATCTTTTGATCAAGGTGGATATGAATGGCAGCGGTCTGTTCGAGACGATCGCGGGGTTGCGCGCCACGCGGGTGAGCTTCAACGCCGAAAGCGTCGATGTCACGAGTATGGAAAGCGCGGGCGGCTGGCGTGAGTTGCTCTCGGGGGCCGGGGTGAAATCGGCAACGATCTCGGGCTCTGGTGTGTTCAAGGACGCGGGCACGGATGAGCGGGCGCGGCAGATCTTCTTCGATGGGGAGATGCCGGAGTTCCAGGTGATCATCCCGGATTTCGGCGTGGTCGAGGGACCGTTCCAGGTGACCGCGCTGGAATATGCCGGCAACCACGACGGTGAGGCAACCTATGAGATGTCGATGGCCAGTGCCGGCGCGCTGGTGTTCACGGCGCTCTGAGCCATGGCGAACCCCTGGACGGGAGAAGTGGCGCTGGTGGTTGGTGGCGAGCGGCGGGTGCTGAAGCTGACACTAGGCGCCCTGGCCGAGCTGGAGGACCGTCTGGGCGCCGACACGTTGGTCGATCTGGTCGGCCGGTTCGAGGGCGGGCGGTTTTCCAGCCGCGATCTGATGGCGCTGATCCTGGCCGGGTTGAGGGGTGGCGGTGCCGATCTGGAGGCGGCGGATTTGTTGCGGCTTGAGATCGAGGGTGGCCCGGTGGCGGCGGCACGGGCGGCGGCGATGCTATTGGCGCGCGCCTTCACGGTGCCGGGGGACGGATGAGCAGGATCAACTGGCCGGTGCTGATGCGAGCCGGGATGCAGGGGCTGCGGCTCAGGCCCGAAGAGTTCTGGCGGCTGACCCCGGCGGAGCTGGCGCTGATGCTGGGGCAGGGCTCTGGCCGGCGACCGATGACGCGGGCGGGGCTGGACGCGCTTTTGGCGCGCTGGCCGGATCGGAAGAAGGATCAGGACGATGGCGGATGATGCGACGGTGGACGCGCTGAGCGCGGGGGCGGATGGGTTGGAGGTGAGCCTGGGCGCCGCGACGACCATGGCGGCGCAATTCGAGACCGAGCTTTCGCGGATGCGGGCGGCCTTGTCGGCGACGGGGCGTGATATCTCCTCGTTGGAACGGGGGTTCTCAAAGGGGCTGAGGCGGGCCTTCGAGGATGTCGTTTTCGATGGTGAGAACCTGTCGGATGCGCTGGACGGTCTGGCGCGGACGATGATGCAGACCACCTATTCAGCGGCGGTGAGGCCGGTGACGGATCGGTTCGGTGATCTTCTGGGATCGGGGGTGGAAAGCCTGGTTTCCGGCTTGTTGCCCTTCGCCAAGGGCGCGGGCTTTGCACAGGGGCAGGTGATGCCCTTCGCCTCGGGCGGGGTGGTGCAGAGAGCCACGGCTTTCGCGATGCGCGGCGGTACCGGGCTGATGGGCGAGGCGGGGCCGGAGGCGATCTTGCCGCTCGCACGTGGCGCGGATGGCAAGCTGGGCGTGCGGTCAGGCAGCGGTGGCGGGGTCAGCGTGGTGATGAATGTGACGACGCCGGATGTGGCCGGGTTCCAGCGCAGCCGCGGCCAGATCGCCGCGCAGATGAGCCGGGCCATGGGGCGCGGGTCGCGCAACCTGTGAGGGGGACGAGATGAATTTCCATGAGGTCCGGTTTCCTGCTTCGCTGAGCTTCGGTTCCGCCGGTGGGCCCGAGCGGCGGACGGATATCGTCACGCTTGCCAACGGGTATGAGGAACGCAACACGCCTTGGGCGCATGCACGGCGGCGCTATGACGCCGGGCTGGGGATGCGATCGCTCGACGATATCGAGACGCTGATCGCGTTTTTCGAGGCACGGATGGGCCAGATGTACGGGTTCCGCTGGAAGGACTGGTCGGATTACAAATCCGCCCGCGCCAGGGCAGAGGTGCGGTTCGACGATCAGGTGATCGCCCAGGGGGATGGGGCGACGGTCGATTTTCAGTTGGCCAAGACCTATCGCTCTGGCGCCTTCAGCTATCAACGACCGATCAGCAAGCCGGTGGCGGGCAGCGTGCGGATCGGGTTGGAACAGGACGAGCTGCAGGAGGCGGTGGATTACACCGTCGATACCGGCACCGGGCTGATCACCTTCGCCCATCCACCTGGCATCGGGCAGGATGTGACGGCGGGGTTCGAATTCGACGTGCCGGTGCGGTTCGATACCGACAGCATCCAGACCAGCGTGGCGAGCTTTCAGGCAGGGGACGTTCCGAATGTGCCGGTGGTGGAGGTGCGGGTATGAACATGGGAGAAGCGTTTCGCGTCCATGTTGCTGGCGGGGTCACGACGTTGTGCCGCTGCTGGGCGGTGACGCGGAAGGATGGGGTGCAATATGGTTTCACTGATCATGACCGCGATCTGGGGTTTGACGATATCACCTTCCGGGCCGAGACTGGGCTGAGCGCGGCGACCTTGCAGCAGGCGACAGGACTGTCGGTCGACAATACCGAGGCGCTGGGAGCCTTGACCGATGCGGGCCTGAGCGAAGCTGAGATCGAGGCCGGGCGGTTCGACGGGGCCGAGGTGCGGGCCTGGTTGGTCAATTGGGCCGATGTCTCGGTCCGCCGGTTGCAGTTTCGCGGTACGATCGGGGAAATCCAGCGGGCCGGCGGTGCCTTTCGCGCCGATCTGCGCGGGTTGACCCAGGCGTTGAACCGGCCATTGGGGCGGATTTACCAGAAGCCTTGCACGGCGGTTCTGGGGGACAGTCGGTGTCGGTTCAACATGGCAACCGCCGGCTATGCCGCCGAGAACGTGATTGGAAAGGTCGAAGAGGCGCAGGTGTTCCGCTGGGACGATCTGGCTGGCTTTGAACCGGGGTGGTTCGCGCGCGGGCGGCTGGTGGTGATCTCAGGCGCGGGGGCTGGGCTCTGGGGGCTGATCAAGCGGGACCGGAGCGATGGTGATGCTCGGGTGATCGAGCTGTGGGAGCCTTTGCGTGCCGGGATCGTTTCGGGCGATGCCGTGCGGTTGGAGGCGGGCTGCGACAAGCAGATGGAGACCTGCCGGTTGAAGTTCAATAACCTGCTGAACTATCAGGGGTTTCCTGACATTCCTGGCGAGGATTGGGTGGTGGCGGTGCCGAAGTCCACCAAACCCAACACCGGGGGAAGCCTGCGGTGAGCCTGCATCCGGGGATGCCGGCGCGGGCCGATGTGGTGGCGGCGGCCCGGGGCTGGATCGGCACGCCCTATCGGCATCAGGCGGCCTGCAAGGGGGCGGGCTGCGATTGCCTGGGGCTGGTGCGCGGTGTCTGGCGCGAGGTCTGCGGGCGCGAGCCGGTGGAGGTGCCCGCCTATACCATGGATTGGTCCGAACCGCAGGGCGAGGAACGGCTGTGGCAGGCAGCCGCACTCTATCTGCGCGAACGTCATGGCGCGGCGGTGCCCGGCGATGTGATCCTGTTCCGGATGCGGACGGGATCGGTGGCGAAACATCTGGGGATCGTGGCGGAGGTGGGCGCGGGGGGGCGCTTCATCCACGCCTATTCGGGCCGTGGCGTGGTGGAAAGCCCGCTGAGCGGCCCCTGGGCGCGCCGCGTGGTGGCGCGGTTCACTTTTCCTGAACGATCACAGGGGGACATGTGATGGCGACCATAGTACTTTCCGCCGCTGGCGCGGCAATCGGCGGTTCGATCGGTGGCACGGTGGCTGGCCTGTCCTCTGTGGTGATCGGGCGCGCGGTGGGCGCGACACTGGGCCGGGTGATCGACGAGCGGTTGCTGGGGGCCGGTTCGAAGGCCGTGGAAAGCGGCAAGGTCGATCGGTTCCGATTGCTGCAGGCCGGTGAGGGCAGCCCGGTGCCACAAGTCTATGGCCGGATGCGGATGGGCGGGCAGGTGATCTGGGCCTCGGACTTTCAGGAGAGCTCCACGACCAGCGGCGGCGGCAAGGGCTCTGCCCCTGGCACCAAGGTGACCGAATACAGCTATTCGGTGTCGCTTGCCGTGGCGGTCTGCGAGGGGGAGATCGCCAGTATCGGCCGGGTTTGGGCCGATGGCGAAGAGGTAGCGCGTGGCGATCTGAACATACGGGTCTATCCGGGCAGCGCCGATCAGTTGGCCGATCCGCTGATGGAGGCGATCGAGGGGGCGGGCATGGTGCCGGCCTATCGTGGCACCGCCTATGTGGTGATCGAGGACCTGGATCTTTCGCCCTATGGCAACCGGGTGCCGCAGTTCTCCTTTGAGGTGCTGAGGGCGGAACAGCCCGAGGCCGAGGGGTATGCCCGCGATCTGGGGCAGATCGTGCGGGGCGTGGCCTTGATGCCCGGGACCGGGGAATATGCGTTGGCGACCACGCCGGTCTATTACGGCAGTGCCGGTGCGCGTTGGGCGTCAAACCAGAACACGCCCGCCGGGATCGCCGATCTGCCCCGCTCCTATGAGCTATTGACCGAGGAACTACCCAACTGCGGCGCCATTTCTCTGGTCGTCTCCTGGTTCGGGAGTGATTTGCGCTGCGGGGAGTGCCGGATTGCACCGAAGGTGGAGCAGAAGGAATACGAGGGCAGCAACATGCCCTGGACGGTGTCGGGGATAACGCGGGCAAGTGCCGATCAGATCGCGGAGGTGGAGGACCGCCCGATCTATGGTGGCACGCCGGCCGATGCCTCGGTGGTGGAAGCGATCCGTCACATGCGCGAGGCGGGGAGCCGGGTGATGTTCTATCCCTTCATCCTGATGGACCAGATGGAGGGCAATACGCTGATCAACCCCTGGAGCGGGGAGGAGGAACAGCCGGCTTTGCCCTGGCGGGGGCGTATCACCTTATCGCTGGCCCCCGGGATAGAGGGGAGCCCCGACGGGAGCGTTCTGGCCGAGGGAGAGGTCTCGGCGTTTTTCGGCACGGCCTCGGCCAGTGATTTCACGGTAGGGGATGGCTCGGTTACCTATACCGGCCCCGAGGATTGGGGGCTGCGGCGGTTCATCCTGCATTATGCCGCGCTCTGTGCCGCTGCCGGCGGGGTGGAGGCCTTTTGCATCGGCTCCGAGCTGCGCGGGCTGACCCAGATCCGTGGGGCGAGTGGGTTTCCGGCGGTTGAGGCGCTGCGGGAGCTGGCGGCGGAGGTGCGGTTGTTGCTGGGGGAGACGGTGAGGATTGGCTATGCGGCCGACTGGTCGGAATATTTCGGCTATCAACCGCAAGACGGCAGTGGCGATCGGTATTTCCATCTGGATCCGCTCTGGGCCGATACGAATATCGACTTCGTGGGCATCGACAATTACATGCCGCTGTCGGATTGGCGCGATGGCAGCGATCATATGGATGCCAGGGCGGGATGGGAGAGCATCTATGACCCCGCTTATCTCGACGCCAATGTCGAGGGGGGAGAGGGCTACGATTGGTATTACCACTCCAGCGCGGCGGAGGCGGCGCAGATCAGGACGCCGATCACCGATGAAGACCATGGGGAAGCCTGGGTCTGGCGCTACAAGGACCTGCGTGGCTGGTGGGGAAACGCCCATCACGAGCGGATCGGGGGGCTGCGGCAAAGTCTGCCCACGGCGTGGGAACCGGGAATGAAACCGATCTGGTTCACCGAGCTCGGCTGTGCCGCCATCGATAGGGGAACCAATCAGCCGAACAAGTTCCTTGATCCCAAATCCTCGGAATCGCGCCTGCCGAAATACAGTAGCGGCTTGCGTGACGATCTGATCCAGCGCGCCTATCTGCAGGCGCAGTTGGGTCATTGGGCCGATGCGGGGAATAATCCTGTCTCAGGCATCTATGGCGGGCCGATGCTGGATCTGGAGAACGCCTATGTATGGGCCTGGGATGCGCGACCGTTTCCGGCCTTTCCGAACCTGACCGATCTGTGGAGCGATGGGGAGAATTACACCCGTGGTCATTGGTTGAACGGGCGGGTGGGGCAACGGACGCTCGCTTCGGTGGTGGAGGAGCTTTGCCGGCGCGGCGGGGTGGCGGAGATCGACACCGCGCGGCTGCACGACATGGTGCGCGGCTTTTCCATAGACCGGATCGACGATATCCGCGCCGCCCTGCAACCGCTGATGCTGCGCTATGGTTTCGATGCCATCGAACGCGACGGGGTGCTGCGGTTACTGACCCGCACCGGGCGGGAGGCGGAGGCGCTGGAGCGGCAACGCTTGGCGGTGCACGGCGATCTGGATGGTACGATCGAGCGGAGCCGCGAGGCGGATAGTGAGCTTGCCGGGCGGGTGCAGCTGCAATTCGTAGAATGGGGCGGCGATCACGAGATCGCGGCGGAAGAGGCGGTGCTGCCCGATGAGGAAACGCATGCGGTCTCGGTGACCGATCTGTCGCTGGTGATGACAAGGGGGGAGGCGCGGGCGGTGGCCGAACGTTGGCTGGCCGAGGCGCGGGTGGCGCGTGACAGTGCCCGGTTCGCCCTGCCGCCATCGCGCATGGCGCTGGGCGCCGGGGATATCGTGCAATTGCCAGGCGACGAGGGAGAGGGCGCCGGGCTCTTTCGGATCGACCGGGTCGAGCAGGCAGAGGCGCAGCTGATCGAGGCGGTGCGGATCGAACCGGCGGTCTATACGCCCTCGGAACAGATTGAGGGGCTGCCGGATGCGACTGCCTTTGCCGCCCCGGTGCCGGTACTGTCCTTGTTCATGGACTTGCCGCTGATCTCCGGGGACGAGGTGCCGCAGGCGCCGCATCTGGCGGTGACGGCCACGCCCTGGCCGGGGACGGTCGCGCTCTATGCTTCGGCTGCGGATGAGAATTACGCGCTGGATCAGGTGATTGCCGCGCGATCCGTTATCGGGCTGACCGAGACGCCGATGCGCGCAGCGAGCGCCGGCTTTTGGGACGAGGGCGACGCGCTGCAGCTGAAATTGTTGAGCGGTGCGCTGGAATCGCGCGAGGCGCTGGCGGTGCTCAATGGTGCGAACCTTGCCGCCATCGGCGACGGTACCCCCGGCAATTGGGAATTGTTCCAGTTCCGCCAAGCCGATCTGGTGGCGGGGGATACCTATCTGCTGTCGGGTCGGCTCAGGGGGCAGTCGGGGACGGATGGCATCGTGCCCGATGTCTGGCCGGTGGGGTCCTATTTCGTGTTGTTGAACGGGGCGCAGCCACAGATCGCCCTGACCTCGGCGCAGCGGCGGGTGGCGCGGCATTACCGGATCGGACCCGCGCGGCGGGGCTATGACGATCCGTCCTATCTGCATCGGATCGAAGCCTTCGACGGCATCGGCCTCAGGCCCTATCGGCCTTGTCATCTGCAACTGGCGTGGAACGGCGCGGGAGATGTTACCGCAAGCTGGATACGCCGGACCCGGCTGGTCGATGGCAGCGACTGGGCGCTGGAGGAGGTGCCGTTGGGCGAGGAGACCGAGGCATATCGTGTTCGGATCATTCAGGACGGGGTGCTGATCCGCGAGGTGCAGGTCACCGTCCCGGAATGGACCTATGGCGCGGCGGCGCAGGCGTCGGACGGGCTGGTGTCGCCGGCACTGCTGGAGGTGGCGCAGCTCTCTGCCCGGTTCGGGGCGGGACCGGCGGCGCAGATCACCTTGCCGGCCTGATACCGGTACGACCGGTCCTGCATGGCGATGTCAGCGCCGCCGCCCGGGCGCTTCTGGCAGTTGCCCCCGAGGCGAGGCGGGGGCTGAGTGCAAGGCTTCTGCTGGAGGCGGAAACCGCTGATATATATCGCCTTCGCACTGGCCGATTGCATCCGCGTTGGGGGAACGGATCCTTGATGGCGGCGGCGCGGCAGTATCGTCTGGCGCGGGAGCCGGGCTTCGACGATCTGGAATATTGCGCCTCTATAGTATTGATCTTGCAGGAATTAATGGCGCATCTTCGGAGCGGTTCCGGGAATAGGACTGTGCGAGAAGAGCCCTATCAGCGGGTGTGATCGGCCTCATCACAACTTTGCCTTTGGCCAAATCTGTCCTAAATGGCTATTCTAAGCGCAGGAAAGGACCATTCGCCATGCTGCAAACGCGCAAGACCCTCACCCCGATCGATCCGGTCTGGGACCGGATCACCGACGAGGCCCGGGATATCGTCCGCGATGCCCCGTTGATGGGGGGGCTGGTGCACGCCTGTATCCTGCATCATACGTCTCTGGACAGAGCATTGTCCTATCGCATCGCGGCCAAGCTCAATTCCAACGAGATGTCGATGATGGTGCTGCGCGAGATCGCTGATCAGGCCTATGTTGATCAGCCGGCGCTGGTCGAGGCCGCGCGCGCCGATCTTATGGCGGTGTTCGAACGCGATCCCGCCTGTCATCGGCTGGTACAGCCGGTGCTGTATTTCAAGGGCTACCAGGCGATGCAGGCCTATCGCATCGGTCATTGGCTGTGGCAGCGTGGTGAATATGATCTGTCCTATTTCTTCCAGATGCGGATTTCCGAGATTTTCGGGGTCGATATTCACCCGGCGGCGCGGATCGGTAAGGGCATCATGATCGACCACGCCCATTCCATCGTCATCGGCGAAACCGCGGTGGTGGGAGACAACGTGTCCATGCTGCATTCGGTGACCTTGGGCGGCACAGGCAAGGAAGAGCAGGACCGCCACCCGAAGATCGAGGATGGCGTGCTGATCGGTGCCGGGGCCAAGGTGCTGGGCAATATCCGCGTTGGCCATTGCAGCCGGATCGCCGCCGGGTCTGTGGTGCTGGAGGATGTGCCGCCCTGCAAGACCGTGGCCGGGGTGCCCGCCAAGATCGTGGGCGAGGCTGGCTGTGATCAGCCCTCGGTCAATATGAACCAGAATCTGAGCGGCTGTCTCTGCACCGACTGACGGAGCGTTGCAGGGGGATCGGGGAAAGGGGCGCGATAGCGCCCCTTGTCGTGTTGCGCGTCGATGGCGGGCTGGCCGGTGGCGAAACCCGTCATTTCCTCCAGCGCCTCGTTAAATGTGATGGCCCCTGCTCATTCTTGACAGAGGGTCGCCCGCGCCCTGCGCATGGGCTGGGCGACAGAGTATTCCAGATATTATCCCAGTGCTGCCGGGGTCGGGACCAAGACAACCGGGCGTGGCCGCCGGGCCTGGAGCCAGGCCAGCGCCAGCACGATCATCCCGCCGATGGCCAGCGCGGCACCGACCATCCCGGAGGAGGCCCAGCCATAGCCGGCGCCGAGCGCGGCTCCGGCCAAGAGCGGCCCCAGGGCGTTGGCGGCGTTGAAGGCGGCATGGTTCAGCGCGGCGGCCAGGGTCTGTGCCTCGCCGGCGACATGCATCAGCCGCATTTGCAGCGGGATCACCAGGCCGGACATCAGCCCCATGCCCAGCACGGCGAGTGCCATCAAGGGCCAATGTCCCATTACGGCGGCGTACAGAAGCGCCATGGCGGCCATTCCGATCAGCAGCATCAGAGCCGCACCGAATTGCGACCAGGCGGTCAACCGACCGGCGAGATAGCTGCCGGCGGTGGAGCCGATGCCATAGCAGGACAAGGCCAGGGGAATGCCCCAGGCCGGTGCCCGGGCGGCGTCGATCATCGCGGCGGAGAGATAGGAGTAGACGGCGAAGATCGCGCCCGAGCCGACGGCTCCGATGCCCAGCGTCAGCCAGATGGCCGGGTTCGACAGCGCCCGGATTTCGTTCAGCGGGCTGCGGCTGACATCATCTTGCAGCACTGGCGCGGTGCGTCCGATCGCCAGAGCGCAGAGGCCGGCAATCCCGGCGACGATCACGAAGCTCCAGCGCCAGCCGAACCATTGCCCGACCGCCCCCGCCAGCGGTACGCCGATCACATTGGCGACGGTCAGCCCCATCAGCACCTGGGCCACGGCCACGGCCACCGCACCGCGCCGGTTCGGCGACAGTTCGGCGGCGAGCAGCATCGCGACCCCGAGATAGGCCCCATGCGGCAGGCCGGCGGCGAAGCGTGCGGCGATCAGAAGGCCCAGACTGGGCGCAAAGGCCCCGAGCAGATTGGCGATGCCGAAGAAGGCGATCAGCAGGATCAAAAGCCGCTTGCGATCCAGTCGGGCGCCCAGAATGGACAGCACCGGCGCACCGACGACGACACCAAGCGCATAGGCGCTGATGGCATGACCGGCCTGCGGTTCGCTCACCCCCAGATCACTGGCATAGAACGGCAGCAGGCCCATGGTGGCGAACTCGGTGACACCGATGCCGAAGGCGCCGATGGCGAGAGAGAGAATCGTCAGTGACGCCTGACGGTCGGAATGAGCCATAGCGGTCTCCGAAAGTCTGGGGGCTGTGATGCAGCCGGGGAAAGCAGGTTGTCGGGGGCACATCTCCGGTCGCAAAATGGCAACCGAAAGTGCCGCGGGAATGCCGCATCGTGGACGTCAATACAATTGCTGGTATCGCAAGGGGGGCATGCGAAACCGGCATGGTTTTTGTGATCTGTTCGTTACATCTTTTGGGCTGTGCCGGTGGCGGCATCGGCGCATGGCAAAACGGGCCGCACAAGGCGGCCCGTCTGGTCATTTCCCAACGATGTCAGCTTGTTGATGCCCGGCCCCTCAGGCCAGCATCAACATCGGGTTTTCCAGGTTCTCGACAATCGCCTGCAGCAGTTGGGCGCCGAGCGCGCCGTCAATCACCCGGTGGTCGACACTGAGCGTTATCGACATCACGGTGGCCACGGTGATCTGGTCATTGGCATCGACCACCGGCTTCTTGACGCCGGCGCCGACCGCCAGGATCGCCCCGTGCGGCGGGTTGATCACCGCATCGAAATTGTCGATCCCGAACATGCCTAGGTTGGAAATCGCGAAGCTGCCGCCCTGATATTCATGCGGTGCAAGCTTGCGATCCCGCGCGCGGGTGGCTAGATCCTTCATCTCTGCCGACAGGGCAGAGAGCGATTTCATTTCGGCATCCTTCAGCACCGGCGTGAACAGCCCGCCGTCGATGGCGACAGCAACCGCCACGTCCGAGGGTTTCAGTTGCAGGATGCGGTCGCCAGCCCAGACCGCATTGGCGGTCGGCACGGCTTGCAGCGCCAGGGCGCAGGCCTTGATGATGAAGTCGTTGACGCTGAGCTTGACACCGCGCGGGGCGAGCTGCTTGTTCAGCTCACCGCGGAATTTCAGCAGCGCGTCGATCTTGATGTCACGGCGCAGATAGAAATGCGGGATCGACTGTTTCGCCTCGGTCAGCCGCGCGGCGATGGTCTTGCGCATGCCGTCCAGCTTGACCTCTTCGAACTCGCGGCCCTCGTACATCTTCAGCACGGTGTCGGTGGCCGGGCCCATGGACATGGTCGGCGCGGTGGTGGCCGAGACCGGTGCGGCTGCCGCAGCCGGTGCGGCGGCAGGTTTTGGCGCCGCGCTGGCGCCTTCCACATCGGCCTTGACGATGCGACCATGCGGACCGGATCCCTTGATCGCGCTCAGATCCAGCCCCTTGTCGGCGGCGATCCGGCGTGCCAGCGGCGAGGCGAAGATACGGCCGCCATCTGCCGCCACCGGGGCAGCGGGGGCCGCCACAGGTGCGGGCGCCTCGGCAGCCGTGGTTTTCTCAGCCGGTGCAGCGGACGCGGGCGCGGCAGCGGTGGCGGAGGGAGCGGCGATATCATCGGCGCTTTCGCCCTCTTCCAGCAGCACCGCGATCGGGGCGTTGACCTTCACCCCCTCGGTGCCTTCCGCCACCAGCAGCTTGCCGACGATACCTTCATCGACGGCTTCGAATTCCATCGTCGCCTTGTCGGTTTCGATCTCGGCCAGAAGGTCGCCGGATTGCACCGTGTCGCCTTCCTTGACCAGCCATTTCGCCAGTGTGCCTTCCTCCATCGTGGGGGAGAGGGCGGGCATCAGAATTTCAGTGGGCATCGCTCTGCTCCTTACCGATAGGTCACTTGCTTGACCGCCTCGATCACCTCATCGGTGGTCACCAGCGCCAGCTTTTCCAGATTGGCGGCATAGGGCATCGGCACGTCCTTGCCGGTGCAGTTGATCACCGGGGCATCCAGATAATCGAAGGCCTGTTGCATCAGCACCGAAGAGATGTAGCTGCCGACCGATCCCTGCGGCCAGCCTTCCTCGACCGTGACGCAGCGGTTGGTCTTCATCACCGACCGGATGATGCTGTCGGTATCCATCGGGCGCAGGGTACGCAGGTCGATCACCTCGGCGTCGATGCCGTCTTCGGCCAGCTTCTCGGCGGCTTCCAGCGCGAACTGCATGCTGGTGCCGAAGCTGACGATGGTCACATCCTTGCCTTCGCGCCAGATCTTCGCCTTGCCCAGAGGGATGGTGAAATCCTCCAGCACCGGCACGTCGAAGCTGTGACCGTAGAGCAGCTCGTTCTCCAGGAAGATCACCGGGTTGGGATCGCGGATGGCACTTTTCAGCAGGCCTTTGGCATCGGCGGCGGAATAGGGCATCACCACCTTCAGCCCGGGGATCTGCATGTACCAGGCGGCATAGTCCTGGCTGTGCTGGGCGCCGACGCGGGCCGCCGCGCCATTGGGGCCGCGGAAGACCATGGGCGAGTCCATCTGTCCGCCGGACATGTAGCGCGTCTTGGCGGCGGAGTTGATGATCTGGTCAATCGCCTGCATGGCGAAGTTGAAGGTCATGAATTCGACGATCGGTTTCAGCCCGCCGAAGGCGGCACCAACGGCGATACCGGCAAAGCCGTGTTCGGTGATCGGGGTGTCGATCACCCGCTTGGCGCCGAATTCGTCCAGAAGGCCCTGCGACACCTTGTAGGCGCCCTGATATTCGGCGACTTCCTCGCCCATCAGATAGACGCGGTCATCGGCGCGCATCTCTTCGGCCATGGCATCGCGCAGGGCTTCGCGCACGGTCTGGGCCTTCATCGGCGTGCCCTCGGGCCAGTCCGGGCTCAAGTCCACCTCGGGCGCCTTGGGGGCGGCGGGGGCAGGGGCCTCGGCGGCCTCTGTCGCGGCCTTCTCGACCGGAGCAGCCGAAGAGAGCGCGGCAGCGGCCGAGGTGGCGCTGGCGATATCATCGGCGCTTTCGCCCTCGTCCAGCAGCACTGCGATGGGGGTGTTGACCTTGACCCCCTCGGTGCCCTCGGCGATCAGCAGCTTGCCGACCACGCCTTCGTCCACCGCCTCGAATTCCATCGTGGCCTTGTCGGTTTCTATCTCCGCCAGGATATCCCCGGAGGAAACGGTATCGCCCTCTTTCACCAGCCATTTGGCCAGCGTGCCTTCCTCCATGGTCGGCGACAGGGCGGGCATCAGAATTTCGGTTGCCATCTTACTTCATCCCCTCAGGCGTAGATATCGGTCCAGAGTTCCGACAGCGCGGGCTCCGGGCTTTCCTTGGCGAAATCGGCGGCCGCGTTGACGACGTCCTTGATCTCCTTGTCGATCGATTTCAGATCGTCTTCACTGGCGTGTCCGCCGGTCAGCAGAAGCTGGCGCACATGTTCGATGGCGTCGCGTTCTTCACGCATCTTCTGCACTTCTTCCCGGGTCCGGTATTTCGCTGGGTCGGACATCGAGTGACCGCGATAGCGATAGGTCTTAACCTCCAGGATATAGGGGCCCTTGCCGGCGCGGCAGTGGGCGACGGCCTTCTCTCCGGCCTCCTTCACTGCCAGCACGTCCATGCCGTCGACCATCTCGCCGGCGATGCCATAGGCGGCGCCGCGTTCCCAGAAGTCGGGCGACTTGGTGGCGCGCTGCACCGAGGTGCCCATGGCGTATTGGTTGTTCTCGATCACGAAGACCACCGGCAGATCCCAGAGCTGCGCCATGTTATAGGTCTCGGCGACCTGGCCCTGGTTGGCGGCGCCATCGCCGAAATAGACGAAGGTAACCCGGTCGTTGCCCTTGTATTTGTCCGAGAAGGCCAGCCCCGCGCCGATCGGCACCTGGGCGCCGACGATGCCGTGGCCGCCGTAGAAGTGCTTCTCCTTGCTGAACATGTGCATGGAGCCGCCCTTGCCCTTGGAATAGCCGCTTTCGCGTCCGGTCAGCTCGGCCATAACCCCCTTGGGGTCCATGCCGCAGGCCAGCATGTGGCCGTGGTCGCGATAAGAGGTCACGCGCTTGTCGCCTTCTTCGGCGGCTGCCTCAAGTCCGACGACAACCGCCTCTTGGCCAATGTACAGGTGGCAGAACCCCCCGATCAGCCCCATGCCGTAAAGCTGGCCGGCCTTTTCCTCGAATCGCCGGATAAGGAGCATTTCGCGGTAAAAGGACAGAAGCTCTTCTGCGGAAACATTTGGTTTTGCAGAGCTTTTTCGCGTCGCCATAGCTGTGGCCTTCCTCCTGAAAAGGATAGTTCAACGTTAAACTATCTATTACAGGATTTCCTGCCCGGTGACGAGGGGATTTTGCCGGCGCGCGCCCGCAGGCTTGGTTCAGCGAATTACGATCTCATCGGCGCGCAGCATGCCGAGGACAGAGCGCGCTTGCTGGTCAAGCAGGTCCATGTCGAGATAATCGTCCGACAGGCGCCGGGTCAGGTTCTCCAACCGGGCGATTTCCTGATTCTGGCGGTCGAGTTCCTTCTGCAGCCCGTCCTGTTCCGCGAGGATCTCGATCCGGCGAAACAGCCCGTAATCGCCCTGCACGGCAGCGAAGGTGAAATAGGCGCCGAGCGCAAAGGCGGTTGCGAAGAAGATCAGGGGGCCAAATCCGGGCCGGTTGGAACGGGTCACGATCACTCTGCTTTTCAAATGGGTTGGTCTGCCTGTGGTGCGCCCTTGAAGACGTCTGATCACACTATGGCACAGGCGATTCGCGGTGTGAATCCCAAATCTTTGCAACAACAGACAAGTGAGGGTGTTGTGTCGCGCCATCTGGGGTTGCATCCGACGCCCAGGGCGCGCTCACTGTCGGGGCGAGCCAATCCCAGCCAGCAGGGCGGCCTCGTGCCGCCGGCACCGAAGGAGAGTGAAATGAGCAATACGACCACCAGCCTTGAAAACCTTCAGACGGCACTGTCGATGGAATTGTCGGCGGCGACGCAGTACCTGCTCCATGCCCATGTCCTGGACGATTGGGGGCTGAACAAACTGGCGGCCAAGATGCGCGAGGAGATGCAGGAAGAACTGGGCCATGCAGGCCGGTTTATCGATCGCATCCTGTTTCTGGGCGGCGATCCGGTGTTGACGCCGCAGAAGACGCCGGTGCGGGCGAAATCCCTGCAGGAGATGTTCGAGCTGGACAAGGTGGACGAGCGCGACGCCATCGACACTTATACCCGCGCTGCGCGCGCGGCTTTCGATGCGGATGACATCGGGTCCCGGGCGCTGTTCGAAGAGATCGTGCTGGATGAGGAGGGGCATTGGGCCTGGCTCGACCTGCAACTCGACCTGCTGGAGCGGATGGGTGAACCGGCCTTCACCGCAAAATACATGGATGTCGAGGACGAGGACTGAGGCAACTGCCGGGATCGGGGCCGCGGCCCCCATTTCCGTGACAGGAAAATGGATCGGATTTTTCAGGAAATTCCGATCGCCGGGACGATAAGACGGTGCGGTTCTGTCTGCGCAAAAGCAAAGGCCCGGGCAATTGCCCGGGCCTTGTCATGTCGGTTCCGGTCCGGCTCAGCCGGCGATCGAGGCGGTGAAGACCGTTTCGACTGTCGCACCCAGCGTGCCGTCAAAGTCCTCGGCGCTCTGTTGTGCGCTCAGCCCCTCGGTCAGCGCGCGCGAGAAGGAGGCGATCATGCCGGTGTTCTTCGACAGCCGGTCGTTGGCCTCGGCGCGCGAATAGCCGCCCGACAGCGCCACGACACACATCACGCGGGGATGATCGACCAGCGGTTTGTAGAGGTTGGCAACCTCCGGCAGGGTCAGCTTCAGCATCACCTGCTTGTCGCCGGGCAGCGCATCCAGGTGCTTTTGCAGCTCGGCCAGCAGGATGGTTTCGGCCTCGGCCTTGTCGGCGATGGTGATGGTCACTTCCGGTTCGATGATCGGGGTCAGCCCGTGGGACAGGATCTTTTCGCCGATCTCGAATTGCTGATCGACCACGGCGGCGATGCCCGAGGGGGAGGCCGCGTCGATGACCGAGCGCATCTTGGTGCCGAAAATGCCCTTGGAGACGGCTTTTTCAAGCAGCTTGTCCAGATCGGGCATCGGTTTCATCAGCCGCACGCCGTCGGCTTCGTCCGCCAGGCCCTTGTCGACCTTGAGGAAGGGGACAACGCCGCGCTCTTCCCACAGGTAGGTGGCGGTGGGGATGCCGTCGATCTCGCGGTCCATGGTCATTTCGAACAGGATCGCGCCGATGATCTTGTCGCCGGTAAAGGCGGGCGACTTGATGATGCGCGAGCGCATCGCGTGGATCAGGTCGAACATTTCGGCTTCCGATCCATAGGCATCCTCTTCAATCCCGTAGAGCTTGAGCGCCTTGGGGGTGGAGCCGCCGCTCTGGTCGAGGGCCGCAATAAAGCCCTGAGCCGCGCGAATCTGTTCGGTTTGCTTTTCTTTCGACATATGGTTTTCCGCCCAAATTGACTGTGATTTCGTAGGTATGGGGAGGCGCCCCGTTCCTCTTGTGCATAGGCAAGAGGGCGCCTTGTTGCAACGGGTTTGCGTGGCTCGGGCCCGGGCTCCCGCGGCCGCGGGAGCAGAGCCCCCGTCCGGTGGATTATTTGTGGTTCAGTGCGGCCACGCCGGGCAGGGTCTTGCCTTCCATCCATTCCAAGAAGGCGCCGCCGGCGGTGGAAATATAGGTGAAATCGGCGGTTGCGCCGGCCTGGTTGAGCGCCGCGACGGTGTCACCGCCGCCCGCGACCGTGACCAGGCGGCCGGCGCGGGTCAGCTCGGCGGCTTTCTGCGCAGCGGCATTGGTGGCCTCGTCAAAGGGCTCGATCTCGAAGGCGCCAAGCGGGCCGTTCCAGATCAGCGTCTTGGCCTCCTCCAGCACCTGGGCGATCTCGGCCACGGTTTCGGGGCCGGCGTCCAGGATCATCGCGTCAGAGGGGCAGGCGGTGACCGGCAGGGTTTCATGCGCGGCGCCGGCCTTGAATTCGCGGGCGATGACGATGTCCTTCGGCAGCAGGATATGACAGCCGGTCTTTTCCGCCTTGGCCAGGATATCGGCGGCGATCGGGGTCATGTCGCGTTCGCACAGCGATTTGCCGATGTCGATGCCCTGGGCGGCGAGGAAGGTATTGGCCATACCGCCGCCGATGATCAGGTGATCGACCTTTTCGACCAGATTGCCCAGAAGCTCCAGCTTGGTCGATACCTTGGCGCCGCCGACGAGGGCCACCAGCGGCCGCTGCGGTTCGCCAAGCGCCGCCTCCAGTGCCTCCAGCTCGGCCTGCATCAGGCGACCGGCGCAGGAGGGCATCAGCATCGCCACCCCTTCGGTCGAGGCATGTGCCCGGTGCGCGGCCGAAAAGGCATCGTTGCAGTAGATATCGGCCAGTTCGGCCAGCTCTGCCGCCAGGTCGGGGCAGTTCTTTTCCTCGCCGGGGTGGAAGCGGGTGTTTTCCAGGATAAGGATGGCGCCATCTTCAAGCGCACCGACGGCGGCACGGGCGGCAGGGCCGCGGCAATCGGCGCAAAAGCTCACCGGAGCGTCGAAGGCGTTCTCCAGAGCCGGGATCAAATGCAGCAGTGACATCTCGGGGATATGCTGGCCCTTGGGGCGGCCGAAATGCGCCAGCAGGATCGGCCTGCCTCCGGCCCGCATGATATCTTTCAGGGTCGGGCTCAGGCGGCGGATCCGTGTGTCGTCGGTGACGGCCCCGTCTTCGATCGGCACATTGATATCAACACGGACCAGCACCCGCTTTCCGGCAAGTTCCATGTCATCCAGAGTATTCCAGCGCATCTTACATCCCAAAATCAGTTGGCGATAATCCGGCTGTTGTTTCCCCGCATTTGCCCCGTTCGTCAATGCGTCACTTGGCTTTCCGGCCCGCTGCTCTTAGGTATCTTGTCAATTGCTTATCGAGGAGCGGAAAATGGCCGAAATCAAGGATCCCGAAAACACCATCCTGATCGAACTGAAGGATGGCACCGTGGTGATCGAGCTTTTGCCCGATGTGGCGCCGAAGCATTCCGAACGGATGAAAGAGCTGGCCCGCGCCGGCGCTTATGACAATGTCGCCTTTCACCGGGTGATCGACGGTTTCATGGCGCAGACCGGCGACGTGAAAAACGGCAATATGGAAAACGACTTCAACCTGCGCATGGCGGGCACCGGCGGCTCTGACCTGCCCGACCTGCCGGCAGAGTTCTCGCGTCTGCCGCATGATCGCGGCACCCTGGGCGCGGCGCGCAGCCAGAACCCGAATTCGGCGAATTCGCAGTTCTTCATCAACTTCAAGGACAACCACTTCCTGAACGGCCAGTATACCGTTTATGGCCGGGTGATCGACGGCATGGGCTTTGTCGATGCCATCGTGCGGGGCGAGCCGCCGGCACAGCCCGATCGCATGATCAGCGTCAAGGTCGCTGCGGATGTCTCCGATGCGTAAGCTGGCGCTTTCTGCGGCCCTGGCCGCGTTGGTGGCGGGCCCGGCGCTCGCCACCGAGCTGACCATCGAGATCGCAGGCGAGGGGGCCAATGGCACCGTCGTGATCGACATGGCGGATGATGTGGCGCCGAACCATGTGGCGCAGATCGCCAAGCTGGCGAAAGAGGGCGCTTATGATGGCGTAGTCTTTCACCGGGTGATCGACGGCTTCATGGCGCAGACCGGCGATGTGCAGTTCGGCAAGCTTGGCGGTGACATGCGGCGTGCCGGCACGGGCGGCTCCGAGCTGCCCGATCTGAAGGCGGAGTTCTCGGACAAGCCCTTCGATCGCGGCGTGGTCGGCATGGCGCGGGCGCAGAGCCCCGACAGCGCCAATTCGCAGTTCTTCATCATGTTCGAGCCGGGGTATTTCCTGAACGGCCAGTACACCGTGGTGGGACATGTGACCAAGGGCATGGATGTGGTTGATCAGATCAAGCGCGGCACCGGGCCGAACGGCGCCGTGATCGGCAAGCCCGACGTGATGACCAAGGTCACGGTCAGCGAATGACCTCGTCGCGCGCCACCGGCTACGAACCGCTGTTGACGCTCAAGCCGGTGGCGCGCGATCTCTGGATCGTCGACGGGCCGGCGATCGGGTTCTACCATCTGCCTTTCTCGACCCGGGCCACGGTGGTCCGGCTGAGGGATGGCGGGCTCTGGGTGCATTCCCCGGTTCGGTTGAGCGATCCGCTGCGGGCCGAGATCGCCGCGCTTGGGCCCGTGCGTCATCTGGTGGCGCCCAACTGGATTCATTATGCATTTGTCGCCGATTGGCAGGCGGCCTTTCCCGAGGCGACGAGCTGGGCTGCCCCCGGGGTGATCGCGCGCGCAGCCGATCACGACATGAAGCTGCGCTTTGATCACGAGCTGACCGGGGATGCGCCGCCTGCCTGGGACGGCGAGATCGACCAGACGGTGGTCAAGGGCAGCAAGGTTCACCACGAGGCGGTGTTCTTTCATCGCGCCAGCCGCACGCTGATCCTGACCGACCTGATCGAAAATTTCGAACCCCGTAAACTGCCCTGGTGGATGCGCCCGCTGGTGCGTCTGGCCGGGATCAGTGCGCCGCGCGGACACATGCCCCCGGACATGCGCGCCACCTTCGACAAGGCCCTGCTGGGAGCTTCGGTGCGGCAGATGCTGGACTGGGGGCCGGAGCGGGTGATCCTGGCCCATGGCGCCTGCTACGAGAGCGGCGGCAGCGCCGAGCTGCGCCGGGCCTTCGGCTTCGCGTTGAGCTAAGGGAAGGGGGCTGTCTACCCCCTCTTGTCCCGTGCCGGGACAATTCACCCCCGAGGATATTTTTGCCAGATCGAAGGCGCCGGGAGCGGCAGGGGCAAAGAAAAAGCGCCGCAGAAGACCGCGGCGCCGTTGCGGGATATCTGAAGAGAGCCCGCGATATGGGGGGGCCGGTCAGGCGTCGGCGGGTTTCGCTGCCGGGGCGGCTTTGGGGCCGGCGCTGAGCGGATCGTCTTGACGCTGCACCGAGCCTTCGAAATGGGCGCCGCTTTCGATCGCGATGGTCTTGTGGATGATGTCGCCTTCGACACGGGCGGTCGAGGTGAGGCGGACCTTGAGGCCACGCACGCGGCCGACGATCCGGCCGTTGATCACCACGTCGTCGGCGGAGATTTCGCCCTTGATGGTGGCGGTTTCACCAACGGTCAGCAGATGGGCGCGAATGTCGCCTTCAACGGTGCCTTCGACCTGGATGTCGCCAGTGGTCTTGAGGTTGCCGGTCACATGCAGATCCGAGGACAGCACCGATGCCGGCGGCTTGGCCTTGGGCGCGGTCGATTTGAAATCGCTCGGCGTCGGGGCGGCCGGGGTTGCCGGGGCGGAGGAGCTGGTGCTGTCAGAGGCCTTGGGACCGGGATCGTTGATTTTGCTCTTAGAAAACATTTCTCGCAGCCTTGATGTAAGTCATGGGATTCACTGGCCTGCCGTTTACGCGGACTTCGTAATGCAGATGGGTGCCGGTGGACCTTCCGGAGTTACCCATATCAGCAATGTGGTCCCCGCGCGAGACCCTTTGACCGACCTTCACGTGCAGCCGCGAGGTATGGGCGTAATAGGTCTCGATTCCGAAGGCATGGCGGATCTTTACCAGGCGTCCGAAGCCGGACATCCAGCCGGCGTAGGTGACCACGCCATCGGCCGTGGCGAAGATCTTGGTGCCATAGGGGCCGGCGAAGTCGGAGCCGTTATGCATCCGGCGGCCACCTGTCTTGGGGTCGCGGCGATAGCCGAAGGGGCTGGAGAACCGGACCGAGGCGTGCACGGGCTTGGCAAAGGGGGCTTTCTGTGCGGCCAAGCGGTAGAGATTGAGCTGATCCATCTGGCCGAGGATCTTGTTGGCGCGCAGCTCGTCCGGATCGGGTTGTTCGCCCCGGGTCGAGAAGGTGATCGGTGTCAGCGGTCCGCCCTGGCCCTGATAACCGCGGCGGACCTGCTCGAGAATACGGTCGGGCGCCATGCCGGCCTGGCGGAACATCTTGTTGAGCGGTTCGACCGAGACTTCCATCGCCTCTTCGAGCTGGCGGAAGATCTGGTCGTTGCGCTCGCGCATCAGCTTGATTTCTGTTTCCAGCGCGTCGCGTTCGTCGAGCGCGCTTTGCGCGTCGGCGCGGACCTGATCGCGTTCCTTGGCGGCCTCGCTCAGTGCGGCGGTCATGAAGGCCATCTGGGCCGGGGCGGCGGCCTCGGTCGCCGGCGTGGTGGCGCCGCTGTCTTTCAGGGCGGCCAGGGATTTGCGGGCGGCTTCGCGATCGCGCATGGTCTGGCGCAGGGTGGTCTGGATCACCTCGACGCCGGTCTCCAGCTCGCTGCGGCGGGTTTCCGAGCTGAGCAGTTCCGATTGCATCACCGAGATCTGTGCCAGGGCGCTGTTGAACCGGGCCTGGGCGGCCAGCGCTTCCTCGGCGCGGGCGTCGCGTTCGGCGGACAGCTGGTTCAGCCGTTGTTCGTACATGCGCTGGTCGCGGCGGGCCTGTTCGCGAAAATTACCGGCGCCGATGCTGTCCATCAGCACGATGGCGGTGGCGACGATGGCCCAGGCGACCAGGAGGAAGGCTCCTGCATAGGCGGCAAGCTGGGTTGCCGGCCTGAGGCGGATGAAGCGTGTATCCGAATCCGATTTCAGAAAGACGCGGCGTTCGGGGAAGTGTTTCTCCAATACCGCATGCAGCTTGATCGCGAATCTCGTGCGCAAGTCGTCGTCCTTGTCCCATCCCCAAACCGTCCGCGCTGGCGGTCCGGCCCATGGGCCGATTGCATAGCGGGCACCTGTCCCTTGGGCAAGTTTGTTGGCCACTGTTGCGCGGAATCATCGGCGGAGTATGGCCTTTGGGCGAAAAACCGCCGATTTCAAGGACGTGCCGGAGGCCGGGCTGGGGATCAGCCCTCAGTCGCGGGCTGATCGGTGAGCGGCCAGTAGAAATCCGGTGGCAGCCCGGCCTCGGCGCGCTTTTCCTCGTTGAAGGGCGGTTTCAGTGCGCCGTGGAAATACTTGCGCACCAGCGCGTGAAACACCTGTTTGGGATCGGCGTTTTCGCGGCCGCAGAGGAAATGGAACCATTTCGATCCGTAGGCCACATGGCCCACTTCTTCGGCGTAGATGGTGTCCAGCGCCGTGACGGCCTGGTCGATCTTCGCCTTGCGGAAGATCTCGATCATCCCCGGAGTGACATCGAGCCCGCGCGCCTCGAGCACCATGGGCACCACGGCGAGACGGCCCATCAGATCCTCGGCGGTGTCCTCGGCCGCGCGCCACATGCCGGCGTGCGCCGGCAGGGCGCCGTAGTGGCTGCCGAGCGCTTCCAGGCAATCGCACATCAGGTTGAAATGCTTGCTTTCCTCATCCGCCGCCTTGACCCAATCATCATAGAAGCCCATCGGCATCGGCACATCGGAAAACCGGGCGATGATGTCCCAGTGCAGATCGACGGCGTTCAGTTCGATATGCGCCACCGCATGCAGCAGCGCGATGCGCCCGGCGGGTGAGCCGGGCTTGCGTTTCGGCACCTCGCGCGGCGAGAGCAGCACGGGCTGCGCCGGGCGTGCCGGATGCAGGGGCGGGGTGGCGGCGCCGATCGCCATCGGTTCGGCGCCCTCGGCACGAGAGGCGAACCAGGCGGCGGCATGCTGGCGGGACAGGGCGGTCTTGGCGCGACCGTCTGCGGTGCGCAGCACGGCATCGGCGCGTTGCGCCAGGGTAAGGGGGGCGGTCATCTTGCGGTCTTCGGTTGCAGTGGGAACGGGGCGGAGGAGGGGCCGGGCGCGCGCAGAACGGCATGCGCCACGGTCCGGGGCGGGTGGCTCAGGCTTGAAGCGCCTTCACCGCCTCCAGCACCTCTTCGACATGGCCCGCCACCTTCACCTTGCGCCAGATGCGGGCGATCTTGCCCTCGGCGTCGATCAGGAAGGTCGAGCGTTCGATACCCATCGACTTGCGTCCGTACATGTTCTTCTCGACCCAGACACCATAGGCCTCGCAGACATGGCCGTCCTCATCGGACAGAAGCGGCACCGTCAGCCCATGTTTGGCGGCGAATTTCTCGTGTTTGGCGACGGTGTCCCGCGACACCCCCAGCACTCGGGCACCGGCATCGGCGAAGGCTTGCAATTGCTCGGAAAAGCCGATGGATTCCTTGGTGCAGCCCGGGGTATCATCCCGGGGATAGAAATACAGCACGACGATGTCGCCGCGCAGGCCCGACAGGCTTACTTCTCCGCCGCCGTCGCGGGGGAGGGTGAACTCGGGGGCGGTATCGGACAAAACGGGCGATTGATCGGGCATCGGGCACTCCGCTGGCAATGAACTGGACTGATGGGTTCCATATTAGGCCGTTTTCGGCAACCGGAAACCCCGGTCTGTCCCTCCAGAGGGGGGGCAGACGGTGACCGGAGCCGAGCCGAAGCCGCAGCCTGAACAGCAGCCTGAACCGCGCAAACGCCGGCGCGCCGTTCATGTGGCACGCCGTGCCGGAGTCTGGACCTTTCGCAGCAGCCTGCTGGCGGTCATTCTGGTCGGGCTGTCGGCCTTTATGATCGTGGGCACCCGGTTACATACGCCGGATTGGCTGCGCGCGCGGGTCGAGGCCCGGATCGAACGCAACCTGAACGGATTGCAGATCAGCTTCGGCGATATCGAGATGGTGATCCGCAAGGGGTGGCATCCGCGCCTCAGGCTGCGCGACGTGGTGTTGTCGCAACCCGACGGGCAGGTGGTGGCGCAGCTTTCGAACGCCGAGGCCAGCCTGGCGATGCGGCCGTTGCTGCGGGGGCAGTTGCAGCCGCACCGGATTTCGCTCAGCGGTGTGCTGGCAACCCTGCGGCGTGACAAGGATGGCGCGGTCTCTCTGGCGCTGGGATTGAATGCTGAGCCCGCGAAACGCGCCGAAAGCATTCCCGAATTGATCGCGGGCTGGAACCGGCAGCTTCTGAATCCGCAGCTTACCGCCCTGGTCAGCGTCGACGTCGAGGCCGTCGCCCTGCGGTATGAGGATATGGTGAGCGGCAAGGCCTGGACGCTGGACGGCGGGCGTATCCGGTTGGATCGCAGCGGCCGCGATCTACAGATCGGTGCCTCTTTCGCGCTGCTCAGCGGGCGGGATTACGCCAGCCTGATCGAGGCCAATTATTCCGCCACCATCGGTGAGAAACAGGCCGGGTTCGGGGTTTCGGTGCGCGATATCGACGCTTCGGATATCGCGGCGCAAAGTGTCGCTCTGGCCTGGCTCGATGTGCTCAGGGCGCCGATTTCGGGGGCGCTTCGGGGCAGTGTGGGCAGCGATGGTGCGTTCGGGCCGCTATCGGCGACGCTGCAGATCGGCGAAGGCGCGTTGCAGCCGACGGATGCGACCCATCCGATCCCGTTTTCCGGCGCCAAAAGCTACTTTACCTATACGCCGGCGACCAAGACACTGGTGTTCAACGAATTGTCCGTCGATAGCGCCTGGGGCTCCTCCTCGGGTGAGGGGCGGGCCTATCTTGGCAGCATCGCCGACGGGCGACTTCAGGATCTGGTCGGCCAGTTCACCGTCAATCGGATGAGGCTCAATCCCGCCGGCCTATATCCCGAGCCGCTCCAGCTCGACAGCGGGTTGGTCGAGTTCCGGCTCGAACTCAACCCGTTCCGGGTGACGCTGGGGCAAATGTACGTGGCCGATGGCGACAGCGGCTTTCATCTGCGTGGCGGGCTGGAGGCCGGCTCCGAGGGCTGGCGGCTGGCGGTTGATGCCAATGTCGATCGGCTGAGCCCCGAACGGTTGTTGATGCTCTGGCCCGGACGGGTGGCGCCGAAACCGCGTGAATGGGTGCAGGAGAATATCAGCGCCGGAGCCCTGTCCAACATTGATTTCGCGCTGCGCGTGAACGAGGGGCAGGCACCGGTGATCTACGGCGATTTCGAATTCGCCGGGGCGAAGGTCCGGTATAACAAGTACCTGCCGCCGGCCGAGCAGGCTGCGGGCGAGGTTACGCTGGACCGCAGCCGTTTCGTGGTCAGCGCCGATGCCGGGATCGTTACCCCGGCCGAGGGCGGGGCGGTCGATATCGCCGGCACGTCTTTCATCATTCCCGACATCGGCATCAAGCAGGCGGCGCCGGCGGTGCTGCGGTTGCGTGCCGACGGGTCGATCACCGCGATGATGTCGATGCTGGCGGGGCCGCCGTTGCGTGTGCTGAAGGACACGACCCTGCCGGTGAATCTGGCGCAGGGAAGGGCGCGGGCCGAAGGCACCTTGTCCTTCCCGATGCAGCCGAAGGTGCCCTATGAGGACATCAGCTTTTACGTCGATGGCCGGCTCAGCGATATTTCCAGCACGGTTCTGATCCCGGGGCAGCTCCTGACGGCCTCCGCGCTCAGGCTCGTGGCCGATACCACGCAGGTGCAGTTGTCGGGCACGGGGCGGGTCGGCCAGCTTCCCATCGTGGTGCGCTGGACCCAGAAGATCGGCCCCGGCGCGCCGAAATCCAGCCGGGTCGACGGCCAGGTGGAGCTGTCGCAAAAGGCGGTCGATACGTTTGCGCTGGGGCTGCCGGCGGGGATGATCAGCGGCCAGGGTACCGGACAGTTCGCTCTGGATCTGGTCAGCGACCAGCCGCCGCGGCTGACGCTCAGAACTGATTTGCGCGGTGTCGGGCTGTCGATCCCGCAGTTGGGCTGGCGCAAGCCAGAGGCCGGCACCGGAGCGCTGGAGGTGAGCGCGCATCTGGGCGAGCGCGCCGAGGTGGACCGGCTGGCGCTGAAGGCGGCCGGGCTCGAGGCCACGGGCAGCGTCACCACCGCGCCCGGCGGCGGGCTGGGGCGTGCACGGTTCTCGTCGGTCAAGCTGAACGGCTGGCTTGATGCCGGGGTGGAGCTGATCGGGCGCGGCAAGGATGCGGCGCCGGCGGTGCAGGTGCTGTCGGGAACTCTCGATCTCGGTCGGGCACGGTTCGGAAGCGGCGCGAGCGGGGCCACCGACGGGGGCAGCCTGCAGGTTTCTCTCGATCGGCTGCAGATCAGCGATGGCCTGGCGCTCACCGGATTCAACGGTCAGTTCACCACCGCCGGAGGTCTGAAGGGGCCGTTCACCGGCCGACTGAACGGGCAGACCGAAATCGCCGGTCGGATCGAGCCGCAGAATGGCCGAAGCGCCGTTTTCCTGACCTCGGACGATGGCGGTGGGGTGTTTCGTTCGGCGGGAATTCTCAAGCAGGCGCATGGCGGTGCCTTCAGCCTGGTGCTGCGGCCTGTGGGGGACAAGGAGGGGTATTTCGACGGCACCCTCAAGGTGACCGGGACACAGATCCGCGACGCACCGACGATTGCGGCCTTGCTGAACGCGGTCAGCGTTGTGGGGCTGTTCGACGAGGTCGCCGGAAACGGCATTCAGTTCTCCGAGGTGGCTGCCAAGGTCCGGCTCGAACCCGACCGGGTGGTGGTGCTGGAAAGCAGCGCGGTCGGCCCCTCGATGGGCCTGTCGATGGATGGCTATTACAACCTCAAGTCGGCGACGCTCGACATGGAGGGGGTGATCTCTCCGATCTATCTGCTCAACGCCATCGGCAGCGTGCTGTCGTCACGCAAGGGCGAAGGGATGATCGGTTTCAACTATACGCTGTCAGGGTCGGCCGCATCGCCATCCGTTCACGTCAATCCGCTGAGCGGTCTGGCGCCGGGCATGCTGCGTGATCTGTTTCGCGGAGAACGGCCGAAGCTGGAGGGGGACGACAATTTCGATCCGGCCCCCGCGACGCCGGAGCCGGCACGGAAGTGGCATGGTCAGGACATGCTGAACGGGGCAATGGGGGGCAAGTGACCGATCGCTCCTCAGGCATGGCTTGTCCGGTTTGACCCATCCGGACGGGTCGGTTAAGGGCTGTCGCGATCATGATGGGGGGGGGCGTATAATGGCCAAATCACAGACAATCGGTGACTTCACTGCTGCGAACCGGGCGGCCTGGGAGGCTTCGGCCCATCTGCACGAGACCGGGGCGGCCTGGGAGGAGTTGCTGGCGCAGGCTGCACGTCCGGGGTTTTCCGTTCTCGATCAGGAACTGACGGCGACGCTGCAGGGGCTGAAACTTGAGGGCAAGTCTGCGGTGCAGATTTGCTGCAACAACGCGCGCGAACTGCTGTCCCTGGCCGCGCTGGGTATTCGCCCGGCGCTGGGGATCGACCAATCCGCGGCGTTTTTGCGTCAGGGGGAAAAGCTGGCGGCGGCGGCGGGGCTATCGCCGCGTCTGGTTGCTGCGGATATCTACGATCTGCCGCCCGATCTGGGCCGTTTCGATCTGGCGCTGATCACCATCGGGGCGCTTGGCTGGATGCCGGATCTGCCGGAATTCTTCCGCAAGGTCGCGGAGCTTTTGCAGCCGGGCGGGCGGCTGGTGATCTACGAGACACACCCCATTCTGGAAATCTTCGATCCTGCGGGGGATACCCCCTTTGAACCGAGCCTTGGATATTTCGACAAGCGCCCGCTCGAGGTGACCGACATGATCGCCTACGACGGGGGCGATCACGGGGTCGGCGAGACGGGTTATTGGTTCATCCACACCTTGGGCGATATCGTTACCGCCAGCATTGCCGCAGGGCTCGATCTGCTGCGGCTTGAGGAATTCCCGCACAGTATTCGCGAGCCGGAATATGATATCTACGCAGGTCGTGAGGCGCAGCTTCCGATGAGCTATTGCATGGTTTCGCGCAAGCGGTGATCTGGAGCCGTGGTTTGACCCATGGTCAAATCTCCTGCATCGGCCTATAGCGCGGCGCATGAAACTCAGCGATTTTGATTTCCATCTGCCCGAGGCATTGATCGCCACCCGTCCCGCCCATCCGCGCAGTTCGGCGCGGTTGCTGGTGGCCGAAAGGGGGGCGATCACCGATTCCCATGTCTATGATCTGACCGACTGGCTGCGCCCAGGAGATCGGCTGGTGTTGAACGACACCAAGGTGATCCCGGCCCGGCTGAGCGGGCAGCGCCACCGCTCCGGGGCGCAGGGGGACACTGCCGCGCGCATCGAGGCTACGCTGCTGGAACCGCGCGCCGATGGCTGCTGGATGGCCTTGCTGAAACCGCTGAAGAAAATCAGGGTGGGGGAGGAGATCGTGTTTTCCGCCGATCTTTCCGCCAGGCTGGAGGCGGTCGAGGACGGCCAGGCGCGACTGCGCTTCAACCTCAAGGGCAGCGATTTCGATACCGCCCTGGCCGAGGCCGGCGCGATGCCATTGCCGCCCTATATCGCTGCCAAGCGCCCGGCGGACGATCAGGACAAGACCGATTACCAGACGGTCTGGGCAAAGAATTCCGGTGCTGTGGCAGCGCCCACGGCTTCGCTGCACTTCGACGAGCCGCTGCTCAGGCGGCTGGCGGCGATGGGGGTGGGGTTCACCTATGTCACGCTCCACGTCGGCGCCGGGACCTTCCTGCCGGTCAAGGTCGATGACGTGACCACCCACAAGATGCATTCCGAATGGGGCCATGTCGGTGAGGCCGCCGCGGCCGAGATTGCCGCGACCAAGGCCGCCGGCGGGCGGGTGATCCCGGTCGGTACCACCGCACTCAGGCTGATCGAGACGGCCGCGCGGGAGACGGGCGCCATCGCGCCCTGGGAGGGGGAGACCGATATTTTCATCTATCCCGGCTTCCAGTTCCGCGTGACCGACGCACTGATCACCAATTTCCACCTGCCGAAATCGACGCTTTTGATGCTGGTCTCGGCGCTGATGGGGCAAGAGACCATCCGCGATGTCTATGATCACGCGGTGGCCGGGGGCTATCGCTTCTTCTCTTATGGCGACGCATCGCTGCTGATCCCGGACAGACGAGCAGGGGACGACGCGCCGGTCTAGCGACAGAACCTGTCGCGAATGGAGAGGACGTGTTAGACAGGGGGCTCTAGCACATTCGGAACACCCCCGTCGCGGCGGCGGGACAAGGCAACGGAGGCCGCGCGATGAAACAAGTTCTGTCCAGCGCCTGGGCGCTGCTCCTCGGGGTGGGTTTGCTGATGATCGGCAACGGCCTGCAGGGGACGTTGCTGGGCGTGCGTGGCGAGATCGAGGGGTTTTCGACCCTGCAGATGTCCTTTGTCATGTCGGCCTATTTTGTCGGCTTCCTGGGCGGATCGCGGCTGACGCCTGAAATGATCCGGCGGGTCGGTCATGTGCGCGTCTTCGCGGCGCTGGCTTCCTTCATCTCGGCGGTGATGATCCTTTACCCGGTCTTCGCCGATCCGATCGCCTGGTCGCTGGGCCGGGTGGTGATCGGGTTTTGCTTCTCGGGCGTCTATGTCACCGCCGAAAGCTGGCTCAACAACGCGTCCGACAACGAGAACCGCGGCAAGGCGCTGTCGCTGTACATGATCGTGCAGACCGCGGGCATCGTCACGGCGCAGGCGCTGATGCTGCTGGGCGATCCGGCCGGTTTCGACACCTTCGTTCTGGCCTCGGTCCTGATCTCGGTGTCCTTTGCGCCGATTCTCCTGTCGATCAGCCCGACCCCGGCCTTTGACACCACCAAACCGATGAGCCTGCGGGAGCTGATGCGGTTTTCGCCGCTGGGCTGTGTCGGCATGTTCCTGATGGGGGGCGTCTTTGCCGCCCAGTTCGGCATGAGTGCGGTCTATGGTGCCCGCGTCGGTCTCAGCCTCGTCGAGATCTCGGGCTTTGTCGCGACCTTCTATGTCGGCGCGATCTTCATGCAATATCCGCTGGGCTGGTTATCGGACCGGATGGATCGGCGGGTGCTGATCTTCCTAGTCGCCATCGGCGGTGGGGTCGGGGCGCTGATGGGGATGCTCCTGGGCGGGGTTTATGCGTTGTTGCTGGCCTCGGCCTTCCTGATCGGCGGCATGACCAACCCGCTTTATTCGCTGCTGATTGCCTATACCAACGACTATCTCGAACCCGATGATATGGCGGCGGCTTCGGGCGGGCTGATCTTCATCAACGGGCTGGGGGCGATTGCCGGGCCGCTGATCACGGGCTGGTTGATGGCGGACGGGGTCTTCGGGGCGCCTGGGTTCTTCCTGCTGATGGCCGTGCTCTTGTTGGCGCTGGCGGTTTATGCGGCCTATCGGATGACGCAGCGGCCATCTGTCCCGATCGAGGATACCGGGACACTGGCTCCGGTGTCGCCGGCCTCGACCCCGCTGATGGTGGAGTTCGCACAGGAATATGCCATCGAAACCGACCAGGAGGCGCAGGATGCCCAGGAGGCACAGGAGGCAGAGGCCGCTGGGCAGAAAGACGCCAATGCGGCTTGAGCCCTTGCACGGAATATTGTGAACTGTCGTAAATCGTGACTGTTACAAGCGTGTCACAAAGCGACCGGGTGCGCTAGGGATCTGGAAAGGCGCAAGGGAGGAAGACCGATGGTTAGCCCCGAGGAGGTTCTGGAATTCTGGCTTGACGAGGTTGGGCCCGCGAAATGGTATATCCAGGAGACCGCCCTGGATGATGCGATCCGCAGCCGTTTCCTGCCCGCCTGGGAGGATGCGCAGCAGGGAAAATTCTCGCTCTGGCTGACCTGTCCCGACGGGGCGCTGGCCTATATCATCCTGACCGATCAATTCCCACGGAACATGTTTCGCGGCGATCCCCGGTCCTTCGCCAGCGACCGGGCGGCGATCACCGCGGCCAAGGCGGCGATCGCCAAGGGCTGGGACATGAAGATCGACGAACCGGCGCGGCAATTCTTTTATCTGCCGCTGATGCATTCTGAATGCATCACCGATCAGGACCGCTGTGTCCGGTTGATGCTGGAGCGCATGCCCTCTTCGGGGGAGGGCAACCTGACCCATGCCCGCGCTCATCGTGAGGTGATCCGCCGGTTCGGGCGGTTCCCCTATCGCAACGACGTGCTGGGGCGGGGCGTGACCCGGGACGAGCAGAGCTTTCTGGACGCGGGGGGCTATGGTGCGACCCTCAGGGACTTGCAGGACGCCTCATCGGGCTGAGTGGGATCAGCCCTCTTCGCGGGAGGGCATCACGCAGCCGCGCAGTTCGGTGGCCCGGGTCATGACCCGATCGACCCCGGTGGCGATGGCGCGGTCCATCATCTCGCCAGGCAGGTTGGCCAATCTGGTCAGGCGAGTCTGCGCCGCCTCCATCCGGGCATCGAGAGTGTCGAGGCGGCCGGTCATTGAGGCGAGCACGGCAGGCGCTGCGGCGCCGTTGTCCCATTCCAGCCGGGCCAGCGTGGCGCGCATGTCTTCGAGCTCTGCGGTGAGGCCTTGCAGATCGGCGCGAAGCGGTGCCACGATCTGCTGGCTGGCGGTGAAATCCTCGATCACGGCCTGGGTTGTGTTCGTAACCCGCCAGAACAGGAACAAGCAGATCGCCGCCAGGATCAGCGTCGCGTTCAGTAGGGCAAGCAGCAGGTCTTTAACGACTTTGGCCATGAATTTCTCGTACTCTTACTATGTGACTAAAGATGGTCCGTGCCGGGCGATCCGGCCCGACCACGCTGTTGGAATGGTTTCAGATGCCGGCGCCGCAGGGAAGAGAAAACGGAGGACCGGGTCGACAACCCTGGCCGCTGTTGCCAGTTTTGCCGGGGCGCGATTTCCGATGCGCGCGGCGGTTGCGGAGGCGGAATTGGTAGTTTAATGTTAAACTAGTTTTGGAACGCAACTGCGCCCGGGGGGTTACCATGGCCGCAAAAACTTTTGATCTGATTGTCATCGGGGCCGGTCCGGGCGGCTATGTCGCCGCGATCCGCGGGGCTCAGCTCGGGCTGAAGGTGGCTGTGGTCGAACGCGAACATCTGGGCGGCATCTGCCTGAACTGGGGCTGCATTCCCACCAAGGCGCTGCTGCGCTCGGCCGAGGTGTTCCATCTGATGGAGCGGGCCAAGGAATTCGGCCTGTCCGCCGACAAGATCGGCTATGACATTGACGCTGTGGTGAAACGTTCGCGCGGGGTGGCCAAGCAGCTGTCGGGCGGCGTCGGCCATCTGCTGAAGAAGAACAAGGTCACCGTCATCATGGGCGAGGCCACGCTGCCGGCCAAGGGCAAGGTCAGCGTCAAGACCGAGAAGGGCAGCGAAGAGCTTGAGGCGAAGAATATCATCCTCGCCACCGGGGCCCGGGCGCGCACCCTGCCAGGGCTTGAGGCCGACGGTGATCTGGTCTGGACCTACAAGCACGCGCTGAACCCGCCGCGGATGCCGAAGAAACTTCTGGTGATCGGATCGGGCGCCATCGGCATCGAATTCGCCAGCTTCTTCAACACGCTCGGCGCCGATACCACGGTGGTCGAGGTGATGGATCGGGTGCTTCCGGTGGAAGACGCGGAAATCAGCGCCTTCGCCAAGAAGCAATTCGTCAAGCAGGGCATGAAGATCATGGAGAAATCCATGGTCAAGCAACTGGATCGCGCCGCCGGCAAGGTGACCGCGCATATCGAGACCGGCGGCAAGGTCGAGAAGATGGAGTTCGACACGGTGATTTCCGCCGTGGGCATCGTCGGCAATGTCGAAGGCCTGGGGCTCGAGGCGCTCGGCGTCAAACTCGACCGCACCCATGTGGTGGTCGATGAATACTGCCGCACCGGCATCGAGGGGCTCTTTGCCATCGGCGATATCGCCGGCGCACCCTGGTTGGCGCATAAGGCCAGCCATGAGGGCGTCATGGTGGCCGAACTGATCGCTGGCCAGAAACCGCATCCCGTGCGGCCCGAAAGCATCGCCGGCTGCACCTATTGTCAGCCGCAGGTGGCCAGCGTCGGCTATACCGAGGCCAAGGCGAAAGAGCTGGGCTATGATATCAAGGTCGGCCGCTTCCCCTTCATCGGTAACGGCAAGGCCATCGCGCTCGGCGAACCCGAGGGGATGATCAAGACCGTTTTCGATGCCAAGACAGGCGAGCTGTTGGGCGCCCATATGGTGGGGGCCGAGGTGACCGAGCTGATCCAGGGCTATGTCATCGGTCGCACGCTTGAAACCACCGAAGCCGAGCTGATGAACACCGTCTTCCCGCATCCGACGCTGAGCGAGATGATGCATGAATCGGTGCTCGACGCCTACGGTCGTGCGATCCACTTCTGATTCCGCAACAATCGTTGAAGGACCCCGACCGGAGAGAACCCGGGCGGGGTCTTTCTTATTCCACCGTCCTTATTCCACCGTCACGCTTTGCGTCGCGAAGACACGTTCGCCCGCCACGGTCGAGACATAGCGCAGCTCGTAAGTGCCGGGCCGGTCGGGGACCGGCACGTCGACCGGGCTGCCGGCCGAGGTATAGGCATAGGTGACATAGCCGAGCGGCCCGTCGCCCGGGGTGACGAAGGCGATGTAGTCGGTGTCATAGGCTGGCCCCTCGAAGGCGACTGGCAGGGTGCCGCTGACCGGTGCGGTGGCTGCGGCGGTCAGGCTGGCGGCGATATCGGTCACCGTCACCACCTGCCGCGCGGCGATCGAGCTGTCCTGGCCGACGATATAGCGGATCTCATACTCCCCCGGTTTCAGCGGCATCCGCAGCGGCAGCGGGTTGCCGTCGCGGACATAGGCATAGGTGACATGGGCGTTGCCATCGCCCCCCGGGGCCGCCACGGTCAGGAAATCCTCGGCAAAGCCGCCACCGGTCCAGGTGATCTGTTGCAGGCTGCCGACCGGGGCCATCGCCGGCCCCTCGACCGAAAAGGTGCGTTCGGTCACGGTGATCGGGGTTTCTGCCAGCACCTGCATGCCCTCCGCCAGGATATAGCGGATGACATAGTCGCCCGGCTCTGCCGGCAGGCGCAATTGCAGCGGGCTGCCCTTCTGGGTGTAATCATAGGTGACATAGGCGCCACTCTCCGCCCCCGGCAGTGCGGTGTCGATGTAATCCATGCCGGCATCCGGGCCGGTCCAGTCCACCGGCACCATGCCTCCGGCGGGGCCGCTGGCGGGGGCGATCAGGCTGGCCTTGGGCAGCGGCGCGGTAAAGGGGATCTCGACCGGCACGACGGTGCCGGCGCGCAGGTTCACGCGGCGCTCTTCCACCGCCTCGTCGCTCAGCCGCAGGGCGCGGACGACATACTCCCCGGGCGGCAGCTCTGCCGCGCCGGTGGCGATCTGGGTGGCGTCCATCACCTGCTGCCCGTCGGCGGCGAAGATTTCCCAGACCACGCCGGGGTCGCGGGTTACCTCGCCAAAGGTTTCATGCGCCGCAAAGGTGATCCGCCCGGGCAGGGCGGGCGATGGCGGCGCGGGTGGGGCCGGGGGCTCGGCGCTGGCGATCTGTTGCAGGGCCGAGGCCAGCTCGGCTGCGTTGCCGGCGGTGCGGAAACTGCCGCCGGTCTCTTTCGCCAGGCATTGCATCTGCGCCAGCGCGTTCGGGTCGTCGACATCGAAGCCCACCACATGGGCGGTGAAATCGACGCCCGCCTGTTCCAGCGCCTGCGCCGTGGTGCAGGGATCGGCGTCGCAGGTCTCCACCCCGTCGGAGACCAGGATCACCACCGCCTTCTGCTCGGTATAGCGCAGCGCCTCGGCGGCCTGTTTCACCGCGTCGAGCATCGGGGTCTTGCCCTTGGGGGTGATGCCCTGGACCGCCTCGGCGATCCGGGTGCGGGTGCCGGGGGCAGGCGTGACGAGGGTTTCGATATCAGTGCAATCGCCCTTGCGCCGGTGGCCATAGACGGCCAGCCCCAGCGGTTGGTCCTCGGGCAGGGAGGCGAGCAGATCGGCCACCACCTCCTTGGCGATGACGATCTTGGGCGTGCCGTCGATCTGGCCCCACATGGAGCCCGATCCGTCCAGCACAAGAATGGTCGAAGCGGGGGAATCGGCCTGCGCGAGGGGGGCAAAGGCCAGCGCCGGCCCCAGGGCCAGCGCGGCGGCTGAAATGCGTCGCATCAATCTTGTCCTCTAAAAAATCCGCGCGAAACCGCGCTGATCCGTCCTGAAAAAATCTTGAATATAGGAGGCAATTAGAGCGCCGGGGACGGCGAAAATCAATCTCGATGTGACATCAGGGGGAACTGGCGGGGGCCTTTCCCCACCAGCGCCGCTTCCGATCAGATGCGTTCGACCTGGCCACCGGCGCGGACCCAGTGGCCCAGCCCGCCGATATTGCTGACATTGCTATAACCCAGGCGTTCGAGGATTTGCACCGCGCGACCGGACCGGCCGCCGCTGGCGCAATAGCAGGCAATCTTGCAATCAGGGGTGAGCTTGCCGCAGAAATCGGGGTGGCGCGGGTCGGCCAGATCCTGCAGGCGCATCAACGGCAGATGCAGTGCCCCCTTTGCCTTGCCGCTCAGCGCGACCTCACCCTGGTCGCGAACGTCGATCACGATCACATTGCCGGTCTTGGCGCCTGCCACGGCCTCGGCGGGGGTCATGCCGGGGGTACGCGTCTTTCTGAAAAACATCGTCTTTGCCTTTTCTGAGTCTCCGGGCCGGTCCGGCCGGTGCCCGCGATATAACATTCCATATTTCGAATACAACGTGCTGCGGCGGCAAAACGCAGCTTGTTCTCTTTCCGTTCGCTCTTTTGGGTTGGAGACTCGGCCATGCTCGCCTATCTCTGGGGCAGGTTTTGCGGGGATGTCATGGCCGAGCTGAAGAACATCGAGGTGCGCGGTGCGCGCGAGCACAATCTGAAGGGGATCGACGTGGATATTCCGCGCGACGAGCTGGTGGTGATCACCGGCCTGTCGGGCTCGGGGAAATCCTCGCTCGCCTTCGATACCATCTATGCAGAGGGGCAGCGGCGCTATGTCGAAAGCCTCAGCGCCTATGCGCGGCAGTTTCTCGACATGATGGAAAAGCCGGATGTGGATCACATCAGTGGTCTGTCTCCGGCGATTTCCATCGAACAGAAGACCACCAGCAAGAACCCGCGTTCGACCGTCGGCACGGTGACCGAGATCTACGATTACATGCGGCTGCTGTTCGCCCGCGCCGGTACGCCCTATAGCCCTGCCACCGGTCTGCCGATCGAGGCGCAGCAGGTGCAGGACATGGTCGACCGCGTCATGGCACTTGAGGCCGGCACCCGCGGCTATCTGCTGGCGCCGATCGTTCGCGACCGCAAGGGCGAATATAGGAAGGAATTCCTTGAGCTCAGGAAACAGGGGTTCCAGCGGGTCAAGGTGGATGGTGAGTTCTACGATCTGGACGAACCGCCGACGCTCGACAAGAAATTCCGCCATGACATCGACGTGGTTGTCGACCGTATCGTGGTGCGCGAGGGGATGGAAACCCGGCTGGCCGACAGTTTCCGCACCGCGCTGGACCTGGCCGACGGGATCGCCGTTCTGGAAACCGCGCCACGCGAAGGCGAAGGGGAGGTGGAGCGCATCACCTTTTCCGAAAACTTCGCCTGCCCGGTCTCAGGCTTCACCATCCCCGAGATCGAGCCGCGGCTGTTCTCGTTCAACGCGCCCTATGGGGCCTGTCCCGATTGCGACGGGCTGGGGGTGGAGCTGTTCTTCGACGAACGGCTGGTGGTGCCCGATCAGGCGCTGAAGATCGCAGATGGTGCGCTGGCACCCTGGCGCAAGGGCAAGTCGCCCTATTTCCTGCAGACCATCGAGGCCATCGCCAAACATTACGGTTTCGACAAGAACGCCCGCTGGAAGGACCTGCCGAAGAAGGTGCAGAAGGTCTTTCTCTATGGCTCCGGCGATGAGGAAATCCAGTTCCGCTATGACGAGGGCGGTCGGGTCTATCAGGTTTCCCGAGTGTTCGAAGGGGTGATCCCGAACATGGAGCGCCGCTATCGCGAGACGGATTCCAACTGGATTCGCGAGGAATTCGAACGCTATCAGAACAATCGTCCCTGCCACAGTTGCGGCGGGTATCGCCTGAAACCCGAGGCGTTGGCGGTCAAGATCGGCGGGCTGCATGTCGGTCAGGTCGTCGAGATGTCGATCAAGCAGGCGCATGCCTGGATCGACACCGTGCCGGAGAGCCTGAGCAAGCAGAAGAACGAGATCGCCCGCGCCATCCTCAAGGAAATCCGCGAGAGGCTGGGGTTCCTGAACAACGTCGGCCTTGATTACCTGACGCTCAGCCGCAATGCAGGCACGCTCTCGGGCGGGGAAAGCCAGCGGATCCGGCTGGCCAGCCAGATCGGTTCGGGTCTGACCGGGGTGCTCTATGTGCTGGACGAACCCTCGATCGGGCTGCACCAGCGCGACAACGACCGGCTGATCGAGACGCTGAAGAACCTGCGCGATCAGGGCAATACGGTGATCGTGGTGGAGCATGACGAGGATATGATCCGGCAATCGGATTACGTCTTTGACATCGGCCCGGGGGCCGGGGTGCATGGCGGCAAGGTGGTCGCCCATGGCACGCCAGAAGAGATCTCTGCGGATCCCGCCTCGCTCACCGGACAGTATCTTTCCGGCGCGCGCGAAATCTCGGTGCCCGCCGAACGGCGCAAGGGCAATGGCAAGGCGATCACCGTGGTCAAGGCCAGCGGCAACAATCTCAAGAACGTCACCGTCGATTTCCCGCTGGGGCAGTTCGTCTGCGTCACTGGCGTATCGGGGGGCGGCAAGTCGACCCTGACGCTTGAGACCCTGTTCAAGACGGCCTCGATGCGGCTGAACGGTGCCCGTCAGACGCCGGCGCCCTGCGAAACGATCAAGGGGCTGGAGCTGCTCGACAAGGTGATCGACATTGACCAGCGCCCGATCGGACGCACGCCCAGGTCGAACCCGGCCACCTATACTGGCGCCTTCACCCCGATCCGCGACTGGTTCGCCGGTCTGCCCGAGGCCAAGGCGCGCGGCTACAAACCCGGGCGGTTCAGCTTCAACGTCAAGGGTGGGCGGTGCGAAGCCTGCCAGGGCGACGGGGTGATCAAGATCGAGATGCATTTCCTGCCCGACGTCTATGTCGAATGCGAGACCTGCAAGGGCAAGCGCTATAACCGCGAGACGCTGGAAGTCACCTTCAAGGGCAAGAGCATTGCCGACGTTCTCGACATGACGGTCGAGGAGGCGCAGGAGTTCTTCAAGGCGGTGCCCTCGATCCGTGAGAAGATGGATGCGCTGATGCGGGTGGGGCTGGGCTATATCAAGGTGGGCCAGCAGGCGACCACCCTGTCGGGCGGCGAGGCGCAGCGCGTCAAGCTGTCGAAGGAGCTGAGCCGCCGGTCCACGGGCCGGACCCTCTATATCCTCGATGAACCGACCACGGGGCTGCATTTCGAAGATGTGAAGAAACTGCTCGAAGTGCTGCACGAACTGGTCGATCAGGGCAATTCGGTGGTGGTGATCGAACATAACCTCGACGTGATCAAGACCGCTGATCATATCATCGACATCGGGCCCGAGGGCGGCGATGGCGGCGGTACCATCGTGGCCGAAGGTACGCCGGAGGAGGTGGCCGCCAATTCGCGCAGCCATACCGGGCGCTATCTGAAACCGCTGCTCGATGCCAAGCGGGTGGCCGCCGAATGAGCCATCCGCAGCCCCTTGGCCTGGCGCTGGGGTCGGGCGGGGCCCGTGGCTGGTGCCATATCGGCGTGCTGCGCGAGCTCGAGCGCCTGGGGGCCCGGCCGGCGATGGTGGCCGGCTGTTCGATGGGGGCGCTGATCGGTGCCGCCTGGGCAGCCGGGCGGCTCGATGCGCTTGAGGATTGGGCGCGGGGGCTGACCACCGCCGGTTTCATGGGAATGATCGACCTGCGGTTCGATCGCAGCGGGCTGATGCGGGGCGGTGCGATCATGGGGCTGCTCTCCGATCTTGGCCTGCCGGAGCGGATCGAGGATTTGCAGGTGCCCTATGCTGCGGTCGCCACCGATATGGCGGCTGGTCGCGAGGTCTGGCTGCGCCAGGGATCTCTGGCCGATGCGGTGCGCGCGTCGATTTCTCTGCCGGCGATCCTGCGGCCGCACCGGGTCGAGGGGCGCTGGTTGCTCGACGGTGGGCTGATCAACCCGGTGCCGGTTTCCGCCGCCCGCGCGCTGGGGGCGGGGCGGATCCTGTCGGTCAACCCGAACGACAAGGGCGGCGGGCCGTTGTGGGAGCCGTCCGAAGGCCGGCTCTGGACCGCGCTCAGCGCGCCGGAGCTGTTGGACAAGATTCCCGACCCGCTGCGCCGCATGTTGCCCGAACGGAACAAGGCGGCGGCGGCGCCGGATTATTTCGATGTGGTCTCTGCCTCGATCGACGTGATGACGGAATATCTGCGCAAGACGCGCGAGGCCGCCGATCCGGCCGATCTGGCGTTGTCGGCGCAGCTGACCGACATGTCGACGCTGGAGTTCTATCGTGCCGCTCATGCCATCGACGAAGGCGCCCGCATCGCCCGTGCGGCCGAAGATCGTATCACTGCGCTGCTGCGTTAGGCGCTATTCGGTCTTGCGGGTGTTCAGCTTCAGTAGGCTGTAAAGTGGGCAATGGCCGATCAGTCCGGTCGCCATCGGCAAAAGGCCCAGCAGAAAGAATTCGCTGCCGCGTGCCGGGGAAAAGACCTGATAGCAGATCAACAGGGCGATCCCCAGAAGGATGCGACCGATGCGGTCGATGGTGCTCATGTTATGGGTAAACATTGGACTGGCTCCGTTACGCTAATGCACTCCCTGGATATCAGCGCGGATGGCTTAATGAAGCGTGAAGACCAGCCGTTGCGGCGGCGAAGAGTTCGGAAAATTCTCCGGATCGGGGCGACCGCACCTTGGTGGTGGGGGAAAATCCTTCCCCCCCGAACGGTGAAAACCTCCTTAGAACAAGGGGGAAACCCGCAGGGGGCGGGGATTTCCTTGCTGGCCCGGAGGATCACAACCTGCCGAGGCGATGCCGCTTGCCGCGCCTCGGCTGAGGCGCATGCCTCTGCCGCGCAGAGCGAGAGCTTTCCGATCACGTCGTACGGATATGATCGCGCCAATGATCATAGAGCTTTTCGACATCGCCACTGGTCAGCACCGGCATTGCCGTTCGCAACTGGTCATCGGACCAATCCCACCATCTCATTTCAAGCAGCAGGTCGACGATCCTGTCCTCAAACCGTCTGCGGATGGTTCTGGCCGGATTGCCTCCGACGATGGCGTAGGGGGCCACATCGCGGGTGACCAGGGCGCGCGTGCCGATCACCGCCCCATCGCCGATTTTCACGCCGGGCATGATGATCGCCTCGGCGCCGATCCACACGTCATTGCCGATCACGGTGTCACCAGTCGGCAGAAAGCCATTTGCGGCCTCTTCGAATGCCGGCACCTCTGGCATCCAGTAGAAGGGAAACGTGCTGATCCAGTCGTTCCGGTGTCCCTGGTTGCCTGCCATGATGAAGGCCGCGCCCGATCCGATGGAACAGAAGCTGCCGATCAGGAGGCGGTCAACGCCTTCGTCCGGCAAGAGGTATCGGGCGCAGTCATCGAAGCTGTGGCCATGATAATAGCCGGAATAGTAGCTGAACCGTCCGACAATGATGTTCGGGTTGGTGACCTGCGCGTCCAGCGTCACGCCGCGGAAGGGGCTTTCGAAGGCGTTTGTCATTTGCGGATCTCTGGTTGTCTTGACTGTTCGCACACGCGCGAAAACGACGGCTGTCGCCGGTGGCGACGCGTTACTGCCCCGGCTCGAAACGCGGGGCGTTATTCAGAGGGTTCGGTCCGCTGACGGCATGTGGGCCTGGGGCACTCCGCTTGAAACTGCCGCTGATCCTGCAACAGATGGGATCGGATGCAAACTCGGCGCCCTGCGGATGCTCTTCCCGAGCCGGATCCGCAGGACGCTCTGTGTTTTCGTTTCAAAAGCTCGCGACGGAAGGCGCGGCTCAGTTCAGTATCGCTGCCACGGCACCGATCAGATTCAGCACCTTTCTGGTATCGGGGTCGACACGATAGATGTAATCGCCCACTCGGTAATAGCTCTCGTTGGGATCGAGCCCATAGCGCCCGGGATTGCCGATCACGATATAATCGCCGCCGATGACATCACCCCGGCCATAGACCTTTTGTGCCTGGCCCGGTGGCAGGCAGCCATTCTGCTTTTTCGCCAGCCCCGGCGGGCAACCTTTGCCACCGCCGGCTGCGGCGCTCAGCGGGGCCAGTGCCAGCAGGGCGGCGGCCAGGATCGGGGAGAGCAGGATTGTCTTGCGCATGGCTGTACCTCCGTTAGCTGCCCCGGATCTGGCGTTGTTGCGGTGATCTGCCAAGGGGAAAGGACGGGGAGGGAGGGGCGCCGGCGGTCTGCCGCCGGGTTTCGCGCGAAACTCGGGGTGTTTTGGGCGAAAGGCCGCCGGTAGGCCTGTACCGGCGGTCTCTGTCTGTCGCGATCAGCCGCGATGGCGTTTTTCGAACCGGGGCAGCATGGCGCTGAAATCCATGCCCTTGCCGTCCTCGCTCTCGACGAATTGGGCGTAAAGCTGTTGCGCCAGTGCGCCCATCGGGGTGTCGGCATCGGCGCTTTCTGCGGCCTGTTGGCTGAGCCGCAGGTCCTTCAGCATCAGCTCCGAGGCGAACCCGGGTTTATAGTCATTGTCCGCCGGGCTTTGCGGGCCGACACCTGGGGCCGGGCAATAGGCGTTCATCGTCCAGCTATAGCCGGAGGAGGTCGAGACCACATCGAACATCTTCTGCCGGTCGAGCCCCAGCTTGTCGGCCAGCGCGAAGGCCTCGCAGGTGGCGATCATGGTGACGCCGAGGATCATGTTGTTGCAGATCTTGGCGGCCTGACCGGCGCCGGCCGTGCCACAATGCACCGCCTTCTGCCCCATGATGTCAAACAGCGGCTTGGCAACCGCAAAGGCCTGATCCGAACCGCCAGCCATGAAGGTCAGCGTACCGGCAGTGGCGCCGCCGGTGCCGCCCGAGACCGGCGCATCGACTGCCAGAAGGCCCGCTGCCTCGGCCTCTTCGGCGACGGCGCGGGCGCTGTCCACATCGACGGTCGAACAATCCACGAAGGTTGCGCCCTTGCTCATGGCCGGGATGATCTCGGCCGCGACCGACCGCAGAATCTGGCCATTGGGCAGCATGGTGATCACCACATCGGCGCCTGTTGCCGCTTCGGCAGCGGAGTCGGCCATGGTCACGCCGGCGATCTCAACCGGCGCCATGTCGAAGCCCGTCACCTCATGCCCGGCCTTGGCCAGATTGGCCGCCATCGGCCCGCCCATGTTACCGAGCCCGATAAATCCGATCTTCATCAGTCTTTCCTCCCCTTCGAATGTCAGAGTGTCTTCGCCCAGCGGGGCCAGCATGTGACGCACTGCCGTGTCGGGCAGGGGGCCATCGGCGTTACGCCATTGCGGATTGCGGTCCTTGTCGATCAGCTGCGCCCGGACGCCTTCCAGGAAATCGCTTTCCGGTTGCGACCGCCAGGTAAAGCGATATTCCAGTTCCAGCGCCTGACGGATCGTCGCCTGTTCGCTGCGTAGGCGCGCCAGCATCTCCAGCGTGCAGGCCATCGACAGGGGCGAGTTGCGGCGCACCGCATTCAGGGCGGTGGCGGCGAAATCGCCGTCCGCCGCTTCCAGGCTGGCGCGCACTGCTTCTAGGCTATCACCGGCGAAAAGCCTGTCGATCTCGTCAAGATGGGCGGCGAGGGCCGCATCAGGGGCGGTCTCGGCCAGTTCTGCGATCGGGGCGGTGTCGCCGGAGGCTTCCAGAAGTTCAATCAGGTCGGCCCAGCGGTCGCGGGGAACGTAATGGTCGGCAAAGCCCGCGAAGATCGCGTCGCCCGGACCCATCCGCGCCGCAGTCAGCCCAAGGTATTCGCCGACGCGCCCCGGTGCGCGGGACAAAAGATAAGTGCCGCCGACATCGGGGATCAGGCCGATCCCGGCCTCGGGCATGGCCATCTGGCTGGTCTCGCAGACTACCCGGTGGCTGCCGTGGCAGCCGATGCCGACGCCGCCGCCCATGGTGAAACCCTGCATCATGCTGACCACGGGCTTGGGGTAATCGGCGATACAGGCGTTCAGCCGATATTCGTCGCGCCAGAAGGTGCGGGCATAGGAGTAATCGCCGGTGATGCCGGTGCGATAAAGCTCGGCCACATCGCCTCCGGCGCAGAATGCCTTGTCACCCATGGCGTCGATGACTACCAGGGCCACCTCGTCATCATCGGCCCATTGCCGCATCACGGCCTCGATCGCCAGGCACATGTCATAGCTGAGCGCATTCAGCGCCTGCGGGCGGGTAAAGGTGATGCGACCGGCGCGGCCGGTGACGCGGATGTCGATATCGTCGGTCATGGTCGGGCCTTTCAGCGGTTGGCCAACAGGTGGCGCGCCACGATCACGCGCATGATTTCATTGGTGCCTTCAAGGATTTGGTGCACCCGCAGGTCGCGGACAAGCTTCTCGATCCCGTAATCGGCCAGATAGCCATAGCCGCCATGCAGTTGCAGGCATTGGTCGACCACCTTCGATCCCGCTTCGGTCACGAATTTCTTTGCCATGGCGCAGAACTTGGTGGCATCGGGTGCGCCCTGGTCCAGCTTCCAGGCCGCCTGGCGCAGGAAGGTGCGTGCCGCCTGCAGCTCGATCTCCATATCCGCCAGCCGGAATTGCAGCGCCTGAAATTGGTCGATCGACTGGCCGAAGGCCTTGCGTTCGGACATATATTGCAGAGTCTGGGTCAGCGCCGTCTGCGCCGCACCCAGCGAACAGGCCGAGATATTCAGCCGGCCACCGTCAAGTCCGGCCATGGCGTATTTGAAGCCGTCACCCTCGGTGCCGATCAGGTTCTCGGCCGCCACCTGGCAATCGTCGAACTGCACCTGCGCGGTGGGTTGGGCGCGCCAGCCCATCTTGTCCTCGAGCCCGCCGAAACTCAGCCCGGGGGCGCCGTCCTCGACATAAAGCGCCGACACCCCCTTGGGCCCGTCACCACCGGTGCGCACCATGCAGACATAGGCATCCGAATAGCCGCCGCCCGAGATGAAGGCCTTGGTGCCATTCAGTACATAACCGGCATTGGTCTTCTCGGCCCGGGTCTTCAGCGCGGCGGCATCCGATCCCGATCCCGGTTCGGTCAGGCAGTAGGACAGCACCGTCTTCATGCTGATGGCATCCGCCAGCACGCGCGCCTTCAAATCGTCGCTGCCGAAACTGTCAATCATCTTGGCGCACATGTTGTGGATCGACAGGAAGGCCGCGACCGAGGGGCAGGCCATGGAAAGCGCCTCGAACACCAGAGTCGCGTCCAGCCGGCTGAGCCCGGCGCCGCCGGAGGCTTCGGAAACATAGAGCCCGCCAAAGCCCAGCTCTCCCACCTCGGGCCAAAGGTCTTTCGGAATGGTGCCTGCGGCTTCCCAGTCGCGGGCATGGGGGGCGATTTTCTCCTGCCCGAAAGCCTGGGCCATGTCGAAAATCGCGCTCTGTTCCTCGCTCAGTGCAAAATCCACCCTACGCCTCCCCTCGGTCGTGTGAATTGAACAATCGTTTTATTCCTAGCCTTTGCAGGATCGCAGCTTCAAGTCTCATTGTCGCAAATCGGCTTTGCGCAAATACGGTCTTCTATCTCTGCCGAGGGCTGCATCCCGCAAAATTCTTGTGAAGAATTTTGCCAGGAAAATTCGAATTTTCTTGGCTTCCGGGTCCGGCCCCCTCACAGATCCACCTCGAACTCTTCGATCAGATGGCGCACCACGGCGTGCCTGGGATCCTCGCCGCGCGCCTCGGCCTCGGCGTGGACGCGACGTTGCCGGCTGGCACTGGTGTCACCCTCGGCCAGGTGCCGCAGGTGGGCCAGTTCGGCATGGGTCCCCAGCGCATCGGCATCCTCGGCCAGCAGGCCGGTCAGTTCCTCGATCATCTGCGCCATCGGTTTGATCCGCCGTTCGCCGAAGTCTATAAGCCCCTCCACGCCGCCATAGCGCTGTGCCCGCCAGCGATTTTCGGCGATCAGGAAACGGTCGAATTCGCGCCAGCCCAGATTGCGCGACCTAAGCCGCATCAGCATGCGCACCAGCGCCTGGGTCAGCGCGGCGATCGCCAGCGCGTCCTCCAGCCGCGGGCAGACATCCATGATCCGGGTCTCCAGCGTCGGGAAGCGGTGCGAGGGGCGCAGGTCCCACCAGATCTTGGTGGTATCCTCGATCAGCCCCAGTTCGATCAACGCACCGGTGGTGGCCTCATATTCTGCCCAGCTGGAGAACCGCGGCGGTAGCCCGGTGCGGGGCAGGTTGTCGAAGACGGTGAGACGATAGGAGGAGAGGCCGGTATCTTCCCCCTGCCAGAATGGGGAAGACACCGAAAGCGCCAGCAGATGCGGCAGAAAGAAACTGAGCTGCGGCATCAGCGCAATGCGCAGTGCCGGATTCGCGATGCCCACATGCACATGCATGCCGCAGATCAGCATCCGACGGGCGACGCCGCCCAACGCGTCGCGCAGGCTGTCATAACGCTGCTTGCGGGTATGATGCTGTGCTTTCCAATCGGCGAAAGGATGACAGCTCGCCGCCAGTGGCGCCATATTATGTTCGGCGGCGCGTCGTGCCACAACCGAGCGCAGCCGCTTCAGATCCTCGCGCGCCTCGGCGATGTTCTGGCAGACGCGGGTACCGACCTCGATCTGGCATTGCAGGAACTCCGGGCTGACCTGACCCTCCATATCCGCCTGACAGGCCCGCATCAGCGCCTCCGGCGCTTCCGCCAGATCCAGCGTGTCGCGGTCGACCAGAAGATATTCCTCTTCTATGCCAAGGGTGAAGGCCGTCTGCATCCGGGACTCCCTCTTTGCCGGAAACCAGTGAACCCCGACAGGCCGGCTCTGCCAAGAGAAAAGGCCACCTGCAGCGGTGATCGGTGGTTGCAGGGGCAGGGCTCGCGGGGCTATGGAAGCCTCCGCAACCAGCCCGCAACACGACGGAGTGCCCGAGCATGGCCAAGCCCATCCCCCCCGATCTGACCACATTGATCGACGGTCTCGATCCGGCCCGGCGCCGGCGGCTGGCGCGCGTCCTGGGTGAACAGGAGCAAGAGCAGGCGCGGCTGCGCGCTTTCGAGGCGCGCGGCGGATTGGATCGTCCGGCCTATGCTCTGTCACCGGGCATGGAGGGCTTCGATATCGCGGCCCAGGCCAAGGCCTACCAGAGCCACAAGGCTGCTCTTGCCAATCTGATGGCGCCCGGGGGAACGGCAACTGGTTATCGTGCCGGCAACGGCTATTTCGACCGCCCGGATGCCGAGGCGCTCTATCTGATGATCCGCCGCTTCGCGCCCAAACGGGTGGTCGAGGTCGGCTGCGGCAATTCCACCCGGATCACCCGGCAGGCGATCATCGACGGCGGGCTCAAAACCGAACTGACGGCGATCGACCCCTGGCCGCGCGCCGATATCGCCGGTGTCATCGACCGCTTCGAGCAGGCGCCGGTCGAGACCGCCGATCCTGCGATCTTCGCGGGGCTCGGGGCGGATGATATCCTGTTTATCGACTCGAGCCATCTGGTGCGGGTCAGCAACGATGTGGCGCATCTCTTTTGCCGGATTCTCCCGCAATTGGCGCCGGGGGTGGTGATCCACGTCCACGACGTGTTCCTGCCCTACGAATACCCCAAACGGTTCTTTTACGATTGCCCCGGCTGGGGAGAGCAATATCTGCTGCACGCGCTGTTGCAGGGCGGCGGCTACGATATCCTCTGGCCCGGCTACTACCTGCAACGCGCACGGCCCGACGCGGTGGCAGAGCTGCCCTTCCTGGCCGAGGGGCGGGCACAAAGCTTCTGGATGCGCAAGCGCTAGGGCCCGGGGCGCGCGGATGCGCGCCTTCGCCCTGTCCTGCGCGGCAATAGAACCCGCAGGCGCCTCCCCGAAAGCAGGTCGATGCGCGCCGCGACGCTCTCAACTGCCGGCAGCCGTGCATGACGGCGGTTTTCGCAAACCGCGCCCGGTCTTTTTCTGGTTGAAAATATCCCCGCCGGAGGCACGCGCCGCAGGCGCGTTCATCCTCGCACGCAGCGGGAAGAAATACGGGCGGCCCGATGGACCGCCCGCGCATGCCTGCATGATTGCCGTGATCGGGATTACAGCAGCCGCACCTGGGTGCCGATCTGCACCAGCGGGTAAAGCTGTTCCACATGTTGGTTATAAAGCCCGATGCACCCGGACGAGCTCTGACGGCCGATCTTGCGGGTGTCATGGGTGCCGTGAACCAGATAGGCCGGCCAGCTCAGATACATGGCGCGGGTGCCCAGCGGGTTGCCGGGACCGCCATCCATGCGCAGCGGCAGCGATGGGTCGCGTTCACGCATCGACTGGGTCGGGGTCCAGCTCGGGTTCTCTGCCTTGCGGACGACCTTGGTATAGCCCCGCCGCGTCAGTTCCTCGCTCATCGGCACGGAGGAGGGGTAGAGGCGATAGGTTTCGCCGTCGCCGCCCCAATAATGCACACAGCGGCTGCCGATGTCGGCCAGCAGACAGCCGACGCCGAGACTGTCGAAATGATCTTCCCAATGCTGTTCGCGGAACGCGGAGATATTCCGGCGCACCGGAAACTGGTCCCTGATCGGCTCCTCGCTCTGCGGGAAGGCGTCGGTCGATTGCGCGCGCAGCAGCGCCGGCGTCGCCAGGGTCACGGCGGCGCCCAGCAGGGCGCTGCGTCGGGTGATGCGGTTACTGGACATATGCTCGAACCTCGGAAAAAATCACGGTACGTGGAAGATGTATTCAATTTCCACGATGCAGGCCAGAGGGGAGGGCGGGCTTTGCCCGGCTTTTCACGCCATTGTTAGGAGCCGTGTTCGGCTCTGCAGCATTTGGTGCCGATGCAAGACGGGCCGATGCCGGGGGGGGGCTAGGCGTTTTGCAAAAGATCGCTGAAACTGCGTTCGGGTTGGCCCAGAAGCTCGAGAGATTGCGCTTCATCATTCTGGATCAGCGCCACAACTACGTCGAAGCTGTTCCAGGACCGCAGCGCCAGATTGGCGAAATCGCGGGCCAGCGGGGTCGGGGCGTAATAGACCATCAGGGTCTGCACGCCATTGGCGGCGAAGACATCCGCCTTCTGCGCCTGGATTTGCATCAGCTTGGTGAAATCCTGTTCGTATCCGGTGACGGCGGCGAGATCGACAAGCTGTTTCTGCCCGGGACGCGTGCGGGGATCGGCGGCATAGCGGGCGAAGGCCTGCAGCGTATCATCAAGTCGCGCGAACCCCTCGTAACGGACATAGACCAGGCCACGATTGGGGAAGAGCCGGAAAGAGAGTGACATGGAACACCCCGGACAGAGAAAGGGCCGGCGGAAACCGGCCCTTTCTGAAATCACGCTTTGACCATTCGGTCAATCGTCTGGGATCAGTCCATCGCCTTGAAGTGGAACTCGCCGCCTTCCTTCAGGCCCGACGGCCAGCGCGAGGTGACCGTCTTGGTCCGGGTGTAGAACTTGAAGGCGTCGGGGCCGTGCTGGTTCAGGTCACCGAAGGCCGATTTCTTCCAGCCGCCGAAGGTGTGATAGGCCAGCGGCACCGGGATCGGAACGTTGATGCCGACCATGCCGATGTTGATCCGGTGGGCGAAGTCACGCGCGGTGTCACCATCGCGGGTGAAGATGGCGGTGCCATTGCCCATCTCGTGGTCCATCGCCAGCTTCAGCGCCTCTTCATAGGTCTCGGCGCGGACGGTCGACAGCACGGGGCCGAAGATCTCCTGCTTGTAGATGTCCATGTCGGGGGTCACCTTGTCGAACAGGTGCGGACCGACGAAGAAGCCGTCTTCATAGCCCTGAAGCTGGAAGTCGCGGCCGTCGACGACCAGTTCCGCGCCCTGTTCCACGCCCGAGTTGATCAGGCCCAGGATCTTCTCCTTGGCGGCGGCGGTGACGACGGGGCCGTAATCGACATCATTGCCGGCGGTATAGGGGCCGACCTTCAGTTTCTCGATGCGCGGAACCAGCTTTTCGATCAGACGGTCGGCGGTTTCATCGCCAACCGGCACCGCAACCGAGATCGCCATGCAGCGTTCACCGGCGGCGCCATAGCCGGCACCGATCAGCGCATCGGCGGCCTGGTCCATATCGGCGTCGGGCATGACGATCATATGGTTCTTGGCGCCACCGAAACATTGCACCCGCTTGCCGTTGGAGCAGCCGCGGCCATAGATGTATTCCGCGATCGGGGTCGATCCGACGAATCCCACCGACTGGATCACCGGGTGATCGAGGATCGCGTCGACGGCTTCCTTGTCACCGTTGACCACTTGCAGCACGCCTTTGGGCAGGCCGGCTTCTTCCAGCAGTTCGACCAGCATCAGCGGCACCGAGGGGGCGCGCTCGGACGGCTTCAGGATGAAGGCGTTGCCACAGGCGATGGCCGGGGCGAACATCCACATCGGGATCATGGCGGGGAAGTTGAACGGCGTGATGCCGGCGGAGACGCCCAGCGGCTGGCGCATGGAATACATGTCGATGCCGGGGCCGGCGCCATCGGTGAATTCACCCTTCAGCATCTGCGGCGCGCCGATGCAATATTCGACGACTTCCAGACCGCGCTGCACGTCGCCCTTGGCGTCGGGGATGGTCTTGCCGTGCTCGCGGCTCAGCGCCTCGGCCAGCTTGTCCATGTCGCGGTTCAGCAGGTCGACGAACTTCATCAGCACCCGGGCGCGGCGCTGCGGGTTGGTCGCGGCCCAGCCGATTTGTGCGTCGCTGGCGATCTGAACGGCCAGCGCCAGTTCCTCGGCGTTGGCAAGCGGCAGTTTCGCCTGCACTTCGCCGGTGGCGGGGTTGAAGACATCGGCGAACCGGCCGGACTGGCCTTTGACGTGGGCGCCGTTGATATAATGTGTGAGTTCCTGCATGGGACCTCTCCTCCAAATCAGACTGGGCGCAGGATAGGCTTGCAAAAATCCCTTGAACAGGGGCAAGACGTCAAAGAGGCTTTGCAAAAACGCAAGAGGCAGGGGCTGCATGGAACCGCATTGGGACGATATGAAGGTCTTTCTGGCCGTCGCGCGCGAGGAAAGCCTGTCAGGGGCCGGGCGGGTGCTGAAGCTCGATCCGGCAACGGTGGGCCGCCGTATCGCGCGGCTGGAACAAGCCCTGGGGGCCGCGCTTTTCGTGAAGTCGCCGCAGGGCTATATGCTGACCGCCGCCGGAGAACGTCTGTTGACCCATGGCGAGACGGTTGAAACAGCGATGCGGTCGGTGGCCGATGCGCTGGAAGGGCCGGCCGATCGGCTGAGCGGCCAGGTCCGGATCGGGGCGCCGGACGGCTGCGCCAATTACGTGCTGCCGCAGGTCTGTGCCCGGATTGGTGCGGCCCATCCCGAGTTGGATATCCAGATCGTGGCCTTGCCTCGGATGGTGAACCTGTCGCGTCGCGAGGCCGATATGGCGATCACCGTCAGCGCCCCCACCGCCGGGCAGCTGCTGGTGCAGAAGATCACCGGTTACAAGCTGATTCTGGTCGGCTCGGAATTGTGGCTGAAGGATCATCCGGCCCCGCAGGACATTGGCGACCTGAAGACTGCGCGGATGATCGGCTATGTGCCCGAGATGATCTTTGACGAGGAACTCGATTATCTCTCTGATCTCGGGGTCAACCGTGTGGCGCTGGCGTCAAATTCGGTGCCGGTACAGGCGCGGCTGGCCGAACTGGGGGCGGGGCTCAGCATCGTGCATGCCTTTTGTCTGCCGTTCCATCCGGGGCTGCGGCGGGTACTGAGCGATCAGGTCAGCCTGGACCGCGCCTTTTATCTGGTGCGTCATCAGGGGGCGGAACGCAGCGCCCGGCTGAGCCGTTTCGCGCGGCTGCTGTGCGACGAGGTCCGCGCCGAGGTGATGCGGTTGGAGGGGGCGGACTGAGCACCGGGTCGGCGATATCGCCGGATCTTTTTGACAAAACAGGTCATGAAAGCTGTCATTATTCCCCGGCTTGACAGATTGCCGCACCTCGGCGACGCTTTTCTCATGACATCGTCTAGCGAGAGGAGGCGCCGGAAATGCTCGTTCAAACCATCCTGAAGTCCAAGGATTCCGCGGATGTGGTGACCATCCGGTCTGACGCCAGCGTGGCAGAGGCGGCTAAGTTGCTGGCGGAAAATCATATCGGCGGCGTCGTGGTGTCGGATGACGGTATCCATGTGCAGGGCATCCTGTCGGAACGCGATATCGTGCGCGAACTGGCCAAGGTCGGCAGTGGCTGCCTGGTGAACAATGTCGGCAGCTACATGACCCGTAAGATCGTCACCTGCACCAGCCAGTGTAGCGTCGAAGAGGTGATGCAGCGCATGACCGATGGCCGGTTCCGCCACATGCCGGTGGTCGAGGAGGGTACGCTGGTGGGCATCGTCACCATCGGTGACCTGGTCAAGGCGCAGCTTAGCGAGCTGGCGATGGAGAAAAACGCCCTTGAAGGCATGATCATGGGGCATTGAGCCGGGTAATTCTGTTTCGGCAGGGCCCAAGTCCCCTTGCAAATTGTTGCGCCGTCGTGTTGCTTGCGCTGAGAGAGCTAACAGGCAGGAGGACGCGATGCGCGTAGCGCTCTATCCGGGGACGTTCGACCCGATCACCCTGGGTCATATCGATATCATCAGCCGTGCCTCGGTGATGGTGGACAAGCTGGTGATCGGTGTCGCAATCAACCGGGACAAGGGGCCGCTCTTCACCTTGGAAGAGCGTGTCGAGATGGTGGAATACGAATGTACCGCTCTGTCTGAAAAGACCGGGACGGAGATCGTCGTTCACCCGTTCGAAAACCTGCTGATCGACTGTGCCCATGATGTCGGGGCGCAGCTCATCGTGCGCGGGCTGCGCGCGGTGGCGGATTTCGAATATGAATTCCAGATGGTCGGCATGAACCGGGCGCTCGATGCCTCGGTGGAGACCGTCTTTTTGATGGCAGATGCACGTCGTCAGGCGATCGCGTCTAAGCTGGTGAAGGAAATCGCCCGGCTTGACGGTGATGTGTCGAAATTTGTCACCCCTCGGGTGAACGAGGCGCTGCAGCGGCGGCTGGGCAAGCGCTGATCCGCTGTTTCTATCTCTGGGAATTCGTCAAGCGGCCCTCGGTGGGCCGCTTTTCTCATTCTGGCGCAGCTCAGCGCCAGAAGGCCATCCATTCCAGAAGCGCATAGAATTCCTTGCCCAGAAAGATCACATGTGTGGTGCCGAAGAACGCGATATCCGCGATCAGCGCCGCGGTGATGATCAGACCGAGAATGAGGGCGAGCCTGTCCGTCATGGCGACCTGCATCTAGTGAAACACCCGGTCAGATATGCCTGACCGGGTGTTTTCGTACAAGGGGAGGCTTTGAGGGAGGTTCAGCCCAGCTTGCCCATGGCAACGGCGACATCGGCCATGCGCACCGAGAACCCCCATTCGTTATCGTACCAGCTCAGCACGCGGACCATGCGGCCACCGACCACGCGGGTCTGATCCGGCGCGAAGATCGAGCTTTCCGGGCTGTGATTGAAATCGGTCGAGACCAGCGGTGCAGGCTCATAGCCCAGCACGCCCTTCATCGGGCCCTCGGCGGCGGCCTTCATGATCTCGTTGATCTCTTCCGCGGTCACATCGCGGCCGGCCTGGAAGGTCAGGTCCACGGCCGAGACATTCGGCACCGGCACCCGCAGGGCGGAACCGTCGAGCTTGCCCTTCATGTTCGGCAGCACTTCGCCAAGGGCCTTGGCGGCGCCGGTCGAGGTGGGAATGATCGACATCGCCGCAGCGCGGGCCCGATAGAGATCCTTGTGGCGGCGGTCCAAGGTCGGCTGGTCGCCGGTATAGGCGTGGATCGTGGTCATGATGCCGCTTTCGATGCCGACACTCTCGTCCAGGACCTTGGCCAGCGGTGCCAGGCAGTTGGTGGTGCAGGAGCCGTTCGACACCATCAGGTCGGCGGCCGTCAGGTCGCTGTCATTGACGCCGAAGACGATGGTCTTGTCGACATTCTTGCCGGGCGCCGACAGCAGCACCTTCTTGGCGCCGCGGTCCAGGTGGGTTTTGGCCTTTTCACCGTCGTTGAACTTGCCGGTGCATTCCAGCACGACATCGCAGCCGTCCCAGTCCAGTTCGTTCATGTCATAGGTGGAATACATCTGCATCGGGCCGCGGCCCAGATCCATCGTGCCATCGCCCAGGATGACCTCGCCGGGGAAACGGCCATGCACGCTGTCGTATTTGATCAGATGAGCAGCCGTGTCCAGCGGGCCGGTGGCATTCACCTTGATCACCTCGATATCGTCGCGGCCCGAGGCTGCGATATGCGACAGAGTGCAACGGCCGATACGGCCGAACCCGTTGATCCCGACTTTGATGGTCATGATAAGCTCCACTGAAAATTCTCGGCTGTGCTATATCTGCCGCGGGGCTTGCCCAAAAGGGGGAATAAGCCGAAATTCGAGACTGTTAGCGCAAAATCGGCCGTGTTCCGCCACGGTGGCGCTAACGTTTGCGGTGCAATGGCATTAAGTTGGGCTTTCCGGACAACAGGCAAGAACGGGAAATCGGGATGAGTGGGCTTCTGGCATTGCTGGATGATGTGGCCGGGTTGGCCAAGGTGGCGGCGGCCTCGGTCGACGATGTTGCAGGCTATGCCTCCAAGGCGGGGGCCAAGGCCGCCGGCGCGGTGATCGACGATGCCGCAGTCACGCCGAAATACGTCCATGGTTTCGAGGCCAGCCGAGAGCTGCCGATAATCTGGCGGATCACCAAGGGATCGTTCCGCAACAAGTTGGTGTTCCTGCTGCCGATCGCTCTTTTGCTGTCGAGCTTTGCACCGGGGGCGATCGCGCCGCTGCTGATGCTGGGCGGCGGATACCTGTGTTTCGAGGGGGCGGAGAAAATCCTCCATGCGATCCGACCGCATGGCGCGGCGACGCGGGATCAGGAACCGCCCGCCGATCCGGCCCATCTTGAGGAACAGAAGGCCACCGGTGCGATCAAGACCGATTTCATCCTTTCGGCCGAGATCATGACCATCGCCCTGTCCGAGATCCCGCAGGCCGGGCTGCTGGTCGAGGCTGCGGCCCTGGCCATCGTGGCGATCGGGATCACCGTGGTGGTCTATGGCGCGGTGGCGCTGATCGTGAAGGCCGACGATGTCGGGCTGCATCTGGCCGCCCGGGGGCGGCTGGCGGTGACCCGGGCCTTCGGGCGCGGGCTGGTGCGGGGAATGCCGGGATTCATGCGCGGGCTCAGTATCGTGGGGACGGCGGCAATGCTCTGGGTCGGCGGGTCGATCATCGTCCATGGGTTGGGGGAACTGGGCTGGCATCTGCCTGAAGAGCTGATCCACCAGGTTGCGCTCGCCGCCGGGGCGGTCGTGCCCGAGGCGGCCGTTGCCGCGATGGAATGGACCAGCAAGGCGGCGCTTGACGGCATATTGGGGCTGGCGCTTGGGTTTGTGCTGGTGCCAGTGATAACCGGGGCGATCGCACCGCTCTGGCGGGCTGTGACCGGCGCCAAGCCCGGCGCGCATTGAGCTTTGACGGGCAGGGGCCTGGCATCCGCCGATATCGGGCGCCGCCTTCCCCAGACGGCCAAGGGCGCGCGGGGCATCTTCCGGCCGGTCCGGAGCGGCCAGCAAGCGGGACAAGGCGCATTTGCGATCCGGTAAAACAAAACGCCCCGCGATATCGCGGGGCGTCTTTATTATGAAATCGAAGCCTTGGCTCAGCGCTTTTCGATATCCACGTAGTCGCGCATGGTGTGACCCAGATAGAGCTGTCGCGGGCGACCGATTTTCATTTGCGGATCGGCCAGTTGCTCTTTCCATTGCGAGATCCAGCCCACGGTCCGCGACAGCGCGAAGATCGGGGTGAACATCGAGGTGGGGAAGCCCATCGCTTCGAGGATAATGCCCGAATAGAAATCCACGTTCGGGAACAGCTTCTTATCGGCGAAATACGGATCTTCCAGCGCCTGCTTTTCCAGTTCCTTGGCAACTTGCAGGATCGGGTTGTCCTCGATCCCCAGCAGATCCAGGACTTCGTCCGCCGACTGCTTCATGACCTTGGCGCGCGGGTCGAAGTTCTTGTAGACCCGGTGGCCGAAGCCCATCAGACGGAACGGATCGTTCTTGTCCTTGGCGCGTGCGATGAACTCGGGGATGCGATCGACGGTGCCGATTTCCTTCAGCATCTCCAGGCAGGCCTGGTTGGCGCCACCGTGGGCAGGGCCCCAGAGGCAGGCGATACCGGCGGCGATACAGGCGAAGGGGTTGGCGCCCGAAGAGGAGGCCAGACGCACGGTCGAGGTCGAGGCGTTCTGTTCGTGATCCGCATGCAGAGTGAAGATGCGGTCCATGGCACGGGCCAGGATCGGGTCGACCTCATAGGGTTCCGCCGGCACCGAGAAGCACATGTGCAGGAAGTTCGCCGCATAATCGAGATCGTTGCGCGGATAGACGAAGGGCTGGCCGATCGAATACTTATAGGCCCAGGCCGCGATCGTTGGCATCTTGGCGATCAGGCGATGCGAGGCGATCTCGCGCTGATGCGGGTCCGAGATGTCGGTGGAATCGTGATAGAAGGCCGACATGGCACCGACCACACCCACCATGGTCGCCATCGGGTGGGCGTCGCGGCGGAAGCCCCGGAAGAAATACTGCATCTGTTCGTGCAGCATCGTATGGCGGGTGATGGTGTTCTCGAACTTCTCCAGCTCGGCCGCGGTCGGCAGTTCGCCGTAGAGCAGCAGGAAACATACTTCGAGATAGTGGGATTTGCTGGCCAGTTGGTCGATCGGATAGCCACGATGCAGCAGCTCGCCCTTGTCACCGTCGATGAAGGTGATGGTGCTGTCGCAGCTTGCGGTCGAGGTATAGCCGGGATCGTAGGTGAAAACACCGGCTTGGCCATAAAGCTTGCGGATATCCAGCACATCAGGGCCAACCGTCGGTGACAGGAGCGGCAGGTCATAGGAATTGCCGTCCAGAGTCAGCGTGGCGGTTTTCTTCTCTTCAGTCATTGAAGTCCCTTCCTGTTAATAGCACGGGACTTGGAATGCCTTGGCCCGTGCGGACGTCCCAGCGCAAGGGCGCGCAGAGACGGTCTTCGTCTTCGCTGGGCGCGTTGTCCGGTCACTCCGATCCAACGCGTCCGGCAGCATCCTTGAGGCGGGCGATCGTTTCCTCACGGCCCAGTACAAGCATCATGTCGAATACCGAAGGCGTCACCGCGCGACCTGCCAGCGCAGCCCGGAGCGGGCCGGCGAGCTTGCCGAATTTGGTGCCATGGTCTTCGGCGAAAGCGCCCAGAGTCGCCTCCAGATCGTTTCGCGTCCAGCTAGCACTTTGCAGATGCGGCGTCAATTCAGACAGTATACCATTGGATACCGTTTCCAGCGCCTTCTGGGCCTTGGCGTCCGGTTCAACTGGCCGTTCCGTAAGGATAAAATGCGCTTTTTCCAGCAGTTCAGGAAAAGTGCGCGCCCGGTCCTTCAAGCAAAACATCGCTTTTTCCAGCCCGGTTTCCTGATCTTGTGAAAGGGCGGGAAGGCCGGCTGCGGCCAGATAGGCCACGATTTCGTGCCGCAAAGCGGCGTCATCGCTAACAGCGATATGCTGGCCGCAGAGATTCTCCAGCTTCTTCATGTCGAAACGCGCCGGGCTCTTGCCGATACCGGTCAGATCGAACCAGGCCTTGGCCTGATCGTCGGTAAAGAATTCGTCATCGCCATGTGACCAGCCCAGCCGGGCCAGATAGTTGCGCATGCCGGCGGCGGGAAAGCCCATGGCCTGATATTCCTGTGCCCCCAGGGCCCCGTGCCGTTTCGACAATTTCTTGCCGTCCGGTCCGTGGATCAGCGGGATATGCGCCCAGACCGGCACCTCCCAGCCCATGGCGTCATAGACCATCTGCTGACGTGCGGCGTTGTTCAAGTGGTCGTCGCCGCGGATCACATGGGTGATCCCCATGTCGTGATCGTCGACCACCACGGCCAGCATATAGACCGGGGTGCCGTCGGAGCGCAGCAGCACCATGTCGTCGAGCTGATCGTTGCGAATCGTCACATCGCCCTGGACCTGATCGTGGATCACCGTGGTGCCATCCTGCGGCGCCTTGATGCGGATGACATAGGGGCGGTCGGGATAGGTCGCGGGATCGGCATCGCGCCAGGGGCTGCGGAAGAGGGTGCTTTTGCCCTCGGCGCGCGCAGCCTCGCGGAAGCCGGCGATCTCCTCCTGGGTGGAGAAGCATTTATAGGCCTTGCCTTCGGCCAGAAGCTGCAGCGCCACTTCGGCGTGACGGGGGGCGCGTTCGAACTGGCTGATCGGTTCGCCATCCCAGTCGAGGCCGAGCCAGGTCAGCCCCTGCAGGATCGCCGCGGTCGCCTCTGGGGTCGAACGTTCGCGATCGGTGTCCTCGATCCGGAGCAGGAACTTGCCGCCCCGGCCGCGGGCGTAAAGCCAGTTGAAAAGCGCCGTGCGCGCGCCGCCGATATGCAGGAAACCGGTGGGCGAGGGGGCAAAGCGGGTGACGACCTGATCCGAGGACATGAAGGTTTACCTTTCGGTAACTTTAAAGGGGGTAGCATTTCACGGTCTGTCTAGCGGCAGGCAGAGCGGGGGGCAAGCATGGGCGTTCTGAGCTTTTGGCATGCCCGGTCTGAGGCTGCGCTGGAAGGTCAGCGCGGATATCTGTTTCCCTGGGCGCCGGTGGCGCTGGGGCTTGGCATCGGGTTCTATTTCCTCTGGCCGGGGGAGCCGGGGGGCGCGATCTATGCGGTGGCGCTGGCCCTCGGGACGGCGGGCGGTCTCTGGGCGCTGCTGCGCCCAGGGGGGCTGTCGGTACTGGGCGCCGGCGCGGCGCTGATCGCGCTGGGGCTGGGGCTGGCCGGCGCGCGCGCGCATCTGGTTGCGGCGCCGGTGCTGGGGTTTCGCTATTATGGCCCGGTCGAGGGGCGGGTGATCGCGCTCGATCGTTCGGCCTCGGACGCGCTCAGGCTGACACTCGATCGGGTGCGGCTTGAGGACGTGGCGCCGGGGCGAACCCCGGCGCGGGTGCGCATCGCCCTGCATGGCGGTGCGGCTGACTGGCGCCCGCGCCCCGGGCTCCGGATCATGACCACCGCCCATCTCGCGCCGCCGGAGGGGCCGGCAGAGCCGGGCGGTTTCGACTTTCAGCGCCATGCCTGGTTCCAGCGGCTGGGGGCGGTGGGATATACCCGCGTGCCGGTTCTGATAGTAGCGCCGGCCGAAGGGGCGCGGTTGGCCGCCTTTCGGATGGCAATTGCGGCGCGGGTCCGGGCCGTGCTCCCCGGCGATCTGGGCGGTTTCGCCGCCGCCGTCACTACCGGAGACCGCAGTGGGGTGAGCCTTGAGACGCTGCAAGCGCTGCGCGACAGCAACCTGGCGCATCTGCTGGCGATTTCCGGCCTGCACATGGGGTTACTGTCGGGGTTTGTTTTCGCTGCGCTGCGCTTCGGGCTGGCGCTGATCCCGGCGTTGGCACTGCGGTTGCCGGTGCGTCGGATCGCTGCCGCGGGGGCGCTGGTGGCGGCGGCAGGCTATCTGGCGCTGTCGGGCGGCGGCGTCGCGACCCAGCGCGCCTTCGTGATGACTGCGGTGGTGCTGGGGGCGCTGATGGTCGATCGTCGGGCGCTGTCGCTGCGCGCGGTGGCGCTGGCGGCGCTGATCCTGTTGATGCTGCGCCCCGAAAGCCTGCTGAGCCCGGGGTTCCAGATGTCCTTTGCCGCCACCACCGCGCTGATCGCGGTCTTCGGGGCCCTGCGCGATGGGAGGTTGAGCCTGGGGCCGTCTTGGCTGGCGCCGGTCACGGGCGTGGTCCTGTCGTCTTTCGTGGCCGGGCTGGCCACTGCGCCGGTCGGAGCGGCACAGTTCAACACGCTGTCGCATTACGGGCTGGTGGCCAATCTGCTGGCAGTGCCGGTGATGGGGCTGATGGTGATCCCGGCGGCGGTGCTGGCGGCCTGTCTGGCGCCTGTCGGTCTGGCCGGTTGGGGGCTGTGGCTGATGGGGCTGGGGCTGCGCTGGATCCTCGCTGTCGCCCATGGGGTGGCGGATCTGCCCGGCGCCACCGGTCATCTGGTCACGCCAGGGCCCTGGGTGCTGCCCCTCTTCGCCGCCGGCGCGCTTGTCCTTTGCCTCTGGCGGGGGCGCGGGCGGCTCATCGGGGTGGGCCCGGTGGCGTTGGCCGTTCTGTTGTGGGCCGGGGCGGAACGCCCGGCGGTGCTGATTTCCGCGGATGGCGGGCTGGTGGGGGTGATGACGGAGCGCGGCCGGGCGCTGAGCAAGCCGCGCGGGGCCGGTTTCGTCGCGGGCATATGGCTGGAAAACGATGGCGACGGGGCCGATCAACCGGCGGCGGCGGCGCGCTGGCCCGCGGCGCAGGGCAAGCTGAGGGTGGCCGAAACCTCGGGCCTGCGCATCCTTCATGTCACCGGCAAGGGGGCGGCGGCGGAGCTGACCGCCTGCAACAAGGCAGAGGTTGTGGTGTCAGCGCTGCCCCTGACGCTCGAAGGGGATTGTCTGCAGTTCGACCCGATACGCTTGCGCCAGACCGGCGCGGTGGCGCTTGGGGAGACCGGCATGTGGCTGAGCCGCGATCCGACGCGTGCCCGGCTCTGGTCGGGCGCAGGCGTATCGGGTCGGAGACAGGCCCATAGCCCGGGGCGGGATCAATAGCTGCGGATCAATCCGACCAGCCGGCCCTGCACCTTGACGCGATCTTCCGGCAGCACGCGGGGTTCATACGCCGGGTTGGCGGCTTCCAGCGCGATCGAGCGGCCCTTACGGAAAAAGCGTTTCAGCGTCGCCTCGCTATCATCCACCAGCGCCACCACGATATCACCGTTCTGGGCATCCTCGGCCTCGCGGATGATCACCACGTCGCCATCGTTGATCCCGGCCTCGATCATCGAGTCGCCCTTGACCTCCAACGCATAATGCTCTCCCTTCGAGGAGAGCATCGCGCTTGGCACAGCGACATGGCTGCTGACTTCATTGATCGCCTCGATCGGCACACCGGCGGCGATCCGGCCCATCATCGGCAATTCGATCGCGTAATGTTCCACCGGTTCGGAATTGGCGGCGCGCGGCACGGCCTCACGGTCGCCCGGGATGACCTGAGGTGTGAAGCCGCCGCTCAGCGCCGCATCGCCGCCCAGACTGTCGGGCAGCCTGACGATCTCGATGGCACGGGCGCGGTGGGCGAGGCGGCGGATGAAGCCCCTTTCCTCAAGCGCGGTAATCAGCCGGTGGATGCCGGATTTCGAACGGAGATCCAGCGCCACCTTCATTTCGTCGAAACTGGGCGGAACCCCGTCGCGCTGCACGCGCTTATGGATGAATTCCAGCAAATCCAATTGCTTCCGGGTCAGCATCCGCGCCACCTCCCAAACCTGCGTTTCGTTTTGTTCTACGCATGTTCTTGTTTTGTGTCAACACACCGGGGTAACCCACGGGCATGGCGACACAAGTGGCCGGGCCTGCGGCCGGTCAGATCGGAAGATATTCCACCACCTCACCGGCGGCGCGGGCCGGATCGTTGCGGGGCCGGCGCAGCAACGCATTGGCGCCCGCCAGAATGGTGAGGAAAGAGCTGTCCTGATCGCTGGCGACACCGATCCAGCCCTGTTCGTTCACCTCGGCCCGCATGTAATGTTCGCGCGGGCCATTGGCCGGCAGATCCACGGCCAGTTCGGCCCGTTTCAGCCCCGGCGCCAACGCCCCGAGCCCCAGGATCGCCCGGATCATCGGCACCACGAAGACATGGCCGCAGACCATTGCGGAAACCGGATTGCCCGGCAGGCCGATCATGGCGGCACCGTTCAGTCGCCCGGCCATCAGCGGTTTACCCGGACGCATCAGAACCTTGTAGAAGGCGCGTTCCATTCCCAGAGCCTCGGCCACCTCGCCGACCAGATCGTGATCGCCGACCGAGGCGCCGCCGATGGTGATCACCAGATCGGCGCCCGCCGCCAGGTCGAAGGCCATTTTAAGGGCGGCATGGTTGTCGCGCGCAATCGGCAGCATGCGAACCTCGGCTCCGACCTCTTCGAACAGGGCCTTCAGCCCGAAGGTGTTCGAGGCGATGATCTGATCGGGGCCGGGGGTGTCGCCGGGCATCACCAATTCGTCCCCGGTCGAGATCAGCGCCACCACCGGCTTGCGATGGACCGGCACACGGTCGATGTTCATCGCCGCCAGCAGCGCCAGATCGTTCGGGCGCAGCAGGCGCGGCGCCGGCACCGTCAACCCGGCGCGGAAATCGCCACCCAGGGGGCGCACATTGTCACGGCTGCCCGGTTCATTGACGATGGTGATCAGATTGCCGCTGCGGTTGATATCCTCTTGGATGACAACGAAATCCGCGCCTTCGGGCATCGGCGCGCCGGTAAAGATGCGAACGGCCTGGCCGGCCTGCACATGACCGTCAAAACGCCGTCCCGCGGCGGCTTCTCCGATCACCTTGAACATGGCGTGAAGCTGCACCTCGGCGGTCTTGACCGCGTAACCGTCCATCGAAGAGGCAGCGAAGGGCGGCTGATCGCGCCGAGCGGCCACATCGCGAGCCAAGACCCGTCCTGCGGCCTCGATCAGCGCAACCTCTTCAACCGGGGTCGGAGCCGCCAGTTCGAACAATTTTGCGCGCGCTTCGTCTACCGTAATCATTTCGCTTCGTACCGTCCTGATTTGCCACCGTCTTTCAGGATCACCCGGATCCCGCCGATCTGCATGGCCTTGTCCACCGCCTTGACCATGTCATAGACGGTCAGCGCCGCAGTGCTGACGGCGGTCAGCGCCTCCATTTCCACGCCGGTACGGCCACTGGTCTTGACCGTAGCCTCGATCCTGAGCCCCGGCAGCATTGGATCGGCGCTGAGTTCGACCGCCACCTTGGTGACGGGCAGAGGATGACACAGCGGGATCAGATCGGGCGTCTTCTTCGCCCCCATGATGCCGGCAAGCTGCGCCACGCCGATTACGTCACCCTTCTTGGCTCGGCCTTCGGTAATGATATCAAGTGTTTGTGGAGACATCTTGATGTGGCCTTCGGCCACGGCCACACGGGCGGTTTCCGCCTTGTCCGAGACATCGACCATCTGGGCGTTGCCCGAGGCGTCGAAATGGGTCAGCCCGCTCACATCATCCCCCCGGGGGCCACCAGCGGATTGGCCAGTAGATGGCGGGTGGCATCGGCCACGTCGTCCTGCCGCATCAGGCTTTCGCCGATCAGGAAGCACCGGGCGCCATAGCGGGCCATCTCGGCCAGATCCTCGGGGCTGTTCAAGCCGCTTTCGCTGACGATGGTGCGATCCGCCGGCACCAGCTTGGACAGTTTGCGCGAGGTGTCGAGCGTGGTCTCGAAGGTATGAAGATTGCGATTGTTGATGCCGATCAGCGGGCTTTTCAACAAGGTCGCGCGCTCCAGCTCGTCTTGGTCATGGACTTCGATCAGCACGCTCATGCCCCAGTCCATTGCGGTCTGCTCCAGCTCCTGCGCCAGGGCGTCAGAGACCGAGGCCATGATGATCAGGATGCAGTCGGCGCCAAGCGCGCGGGCCTCGACCACCTGATAGGGGTCGTACATGAAGTCCTTGCGCAGGGCCGGCAGATCGCAGGCGGCGCGGGCCTGGGTCAGAAATTCCTTGGCGCCCTGGAAGCTGGGCGTATCGGTCAGCACCGAGAGGCAGGTGGCGCCGCCGGCCTGATAGGCCTGGGCCAGCGCCGGCGGATCGAAATCGGGGCGGATCAGTCCCTTGGAGGGGCTGGCCTTCTTGATTTCGGCGATCAGCCCATAGCCGCTGCGGCTAGCCTGTTGCAGGGCCTCGGCGAAGGGGCGCACGGGGCTGGCGGCATGGGCTTCGGCCTCGACCTCGTCCAGCGGTTTTGCAGCCTTGTCGGCGGCCACTTCTTCCAGCTTATAGGCCTTGATGCGGTCAAGAACGGTTTCGGTCATGATCCCTCCTGGTTCGCCCAATTTATGGCGGTCTCGCCGCGTGCCTGCAACCATGCATTGACCCGGGAAAACGGGTGCGAGCCGAAGAACCCGCGATAGGCCGACAGCGGCGAGGGGTGCGGCGTCTCGATCCTCAGGTGGTCGGGGTTGGTCATCCGGCCCCCGAGCTTTTGCGCCGGCTTGCCCCAGAGCAGCAGCGCCCGGGGGCGGTCATCAAGCCGGGCCAGGATCTGGTGAATGAGCGGTGTCCATCCGATCGCCTTGTGACCGTGGGCGCGGCCCTGTGGCACGCTGAGCGCGGTGTTCAGCAGCAAGACCCCCTGATCGGCCCAGTCCGACAGGTCGCTGGTGTGACGCTTCTCGTTAAGATCGGCCTCCAGCTCCTTGAAAATATTTCCAAGGCTGTCGAGGGGGCCGCCAAAGTCGGCGGGGATCGAAAAGGCCAGCCCATCGGCCTTGCCCGGGGTGTGATAGGGATCCTGGCCCAGGACCAGCACCTTCACCGCGTCGGGCTGGGTACGTTCCAGGGCGGCGAAGATGCGGTCTTCGGGCGGGAACACCGGATCGGTCTCGGCTGTCAGCCGCGCCTCTACCGCGGGAAGGTCGGCGCGGAAGAACGGCAGATCGGCCCAGGCCCCGAGGCGTGACAGGTCCAGTGTCATTCCGTCTCTTGCGTGATGCGGGCCAATTGATCGACCTTGCGCTTGGCGCCGCCGCTGTCAATGCTTTCGCGTGCCGCCATCACGCCGGCGCGCAGATCGGGCGCCGCGCCAGCGATCACCAGGGCGGCGGCGGAATTCAGCAGCACCGCATCGCGATAGGCCGATTGTTCGCCCGCCAGCAGTGCGGCGAAGGCCCGGGCATTCTCCTTCGGGGTGCCGCCGACGATCTCCTCAAAGGGATGAACGGGCAGGCCGGCGTCCTCCGGATGCAGCTCGACTTCGCGGACCGATCCGTCCTCTTCCAGCGCGGCGACCCAGCTCACCCCGGTGATGGTCAGCTCGTCCGTGCCGTCCGAGCCATGCACCAGCCAGGCGTGTTCGGACCCAAGCCGGCCCAGGGTTTCCGCCATTGGCCGGATCAGCGCGCGGGAGAATGTGCCGGTCAGCTGCCGCTTGACGCCGGCGGGGTTGGTCAGCGGCCCGAGGATGTTGAAGATCGTGCGGGTGCCCAGTTCGGTGCGGGCGGGGCCGACATGGGCCATTGCCGGGTGGTGCATCGGCGCCATCATGAAGCCGATGCCGGCCTCGGCCAGGGCGCGTTCGACGATGGCGGGGCCCACCATGGTCTTGATGCCCATCTCGCTCATCGCGTCGGCGGAACCGGATTTCGACGACAGGTTGCGGTTGCCGTGCTTGGCCACCGGCACGCCGGCGCCTGCCACCACGAAGGCGGTCGCGGTCGAGATGTTCAGCGTGCCCTTGCCGTCGCCACCGGTGCCGACGATGTCGATGGCGCCCTTAGGTGCTGCGACCATATGGCATTTGGCACGCATCGCGGCGGCGGCGGCGGTATATTCATCGACCGTCTCGCCGCGCGTGCGCAGGGCCATCAACAGGCCGCCGATCTGGGCCGGCGTCGCCTCGCCGTCGAACAGGATGGTAAAGGCGGTGGTGGCCTCTTCGGTGGTCAATGGCCGGTCGGCCGCCGCGCCGATCAGGGGTTTCAGGGCGTCGCTCATGCCGGCACCTTCATGTCGTTCAGGAAATTCTTGAGCATCGCGTGGCCATGTTCCGAGGCGATCGACTCGGGGTGGAACTGCACCCCGTGGATCGGCAGCTCGCGGTGCTGCAGCCCCATGATGGTGCCGTCTTCCAGCCAGGCGGTGATCTCAAGGCAGTCGGGCAGGCTGTCGCGATCGACCACCAGGGAATGATAGCGCGTTGCCTGGAAGGGCGAGGGCAGGCCGGCAAAGACGCCTTTGCCGCTGTGATGGATGGTGCCCATCTTGCCGTGCACGATCTCGCCCGCGCGCACCACCTTGCCGCCGAAGGCCTGGCCGATGGTCTGATGGCCCAGGCAGACGCCGAACAGGGGAATGCGGTGGGTGGCGGCGGCCTCGGTCAGCGGCAGGCAGATGCCGGCGCGATCGGGATCGCAGGGGCCGGGCGACAGCAGGATGCCGGCGGGCTTCATCGCCAGGGCGTCATCGACGCTCAGCGCGTCATTGCGGCGAATGGCCATCTCGGCCCCGAGATCGCCCAGATATTGCACCAGATTGTAGGTGAAGGAATCGTAATTGTCGATCAGCAGAAGCATGATGGCCCGGGCAGATTGGGGGCTGGTGGCAAAGCCGCCACCAGCATAATAATGGTGGTCGGGACATACATGCTCTGGGATGGCGGGCAGCGTCAAGGGCCGGGGGCGGGACAAATCGACCGCCGCGCCTGGCGCAAGACGCCGCAAAGCGGGGCAATTGGGCCTTAACCGGGTGGATCAGTGAGAGAGGCATGGCGGGTATGCGCGGATTTTTCGGGGGCTTCGGTCTGGGCGTTGTGGTCGCGGTGACCGGTGTCGCGGCGCTGTCTTTGGTGATGCCGTTGCCGCCACGACCGGATGTGGGGCCGGCGCCTGCCGCCGCGGTGCCGGAAACGCCGGCGGATCGTGGCGATGATCAGGCCGGGCTGGCCGCCAAGGGCAACGACGCCGATCTGGTCGAGGCGATGCCTCGGGCACCGTTGGCGGATCATCGGGCAGACGATCTGAATCCGCTTGCCAGTGCCGATACCGCGCCGGCGGAAAAGCCCAGCGTCGGCGGCGCGACGGAGATGCTCTCCGGTCCGCAGGAGGAGGCCGCCCCGCCCGCAGTTGATTCATCGGCCGCCGGCCCGGATGTGCCCAAGACCCCCGCCGCCGGGCCGGAGGCGCCGGGCGCTGACCGCAGCATCTCGATCACGGCTGATCCGGCGCAGCCGGCAGCACCGGCCCTGCCTGAGACGGATTCGGGATTTGCCGCGTTGGAAGAGGCGACGCCAGAGGTGGGCTCTGACGAGGACGAGGCTGCGACATCGGCGCCCGATGCCGGGACGATCGAGCCTATCGCCGGATCGGTTGAGGCGGCTTCGGGAGAGGGCAGTCAGGCGCCCCGTATCGCCGCCCTGCCGCAGGCTGGCACGGAGGCTGTGGTCAGTTCGGCACCGCTTGGGACACCGGTCAAGCCCATGATCGAGACCGATACGCCCCCGGATGCCGCGCCCGCTGCGGCCGAGACGGCGCTGGCGCTTTATTCCGTTCCGTTTGACAACCCCGATCACCGGCCGCTGCTGTCGGTCGTGTTGATCGACGACGCCCAGTCCATCGGGGCTGAAGCACTGGCCGATTTTCCCTATCCGCTGACCTTCGCCATCGACCCGTCCGAACCCGACGCGGGTGCCAAGATGCAACGCTATCGCGATGCCGGGTTCGAGGTGGTGATGTTGGCCGATCTGCCCGCAGCGGCGACGCCACAGGATGCGGAAGTCTCGATCGCGGTCTGGCGCACCGATGTGCCCGAGGCGGTGGCGATCCTGGAGGGCACCGGCAGCGGCATTCAGGGCAATCGGCAGCTTTCCGATCAGGTGACCGAGATCGCGCGCAGCGCCGGTCTGGGGCTGATCACCCTGTCGAACGGGCTGAACACGGTGCAGAAGCTGGCCGCGCGCGAAGGGGTGCCCTCGGCGGTGGTGTTCCGTGACTTCGACGGGGCCGGGCAGACGCCGACGGTGATGCGCCGGTTCCTGGATCAGGCGGCGTTCCGCGCTGGTCAGGAGGGGGCGGTGATCATGTTGGGCCGGGTGCGTCCCGACACCGTCAGCGCGCTGTTGATCTGGGGGCTGCAGGACAGGGCGCAGCGGGTGGCCTTGGCGCCGGTCTCTGCGGTGCTGACCTATACGCCCGGGGACGCGGCGCAGGAATAGCAGCCGCCGCAGGCGCGCCTCCGGTCCTGTCCCCTGTGGCGTGGCATTGGCGGCGCCTGCGCGGAGTGTCGGAGCAATGGTAATGGATCAACGGGTTACAGAGCTGGTGGGGCAGGACGCTGGCCTTGGGGCCGATGTCTCGATCTTCTCGATTACCCAGGCGACGGCGGTGACCTTCACCGATCTCTATCTTCGGCTGGCGCTTCTGGTCTTTGTCCAAACCGGCAGCAAGCTTGTGGTCTGCCCGCAGAATGGGGTGCTGATCGGCGAGGAGGGCGATCTGATGATCTTTCCGGCCGGGTCGCTGGTGACGCTGGAGAACCGCCCGGTGCTGAATGACAGCTATCGCGCTGTCGGTCTGTGTCTGTCGCATGATCTGGTCGATGCGGTCTTCGCCGATCAGCGGCTGTCGGCCGGGCCGCCGGGTATTCAGCTGCTGCGGCGGGACCTCGATCGTCCTGCGGAAATCCTCGGGTTGATCCGCGAGACGCTCGACAATCAGGCCCTGCCGCCCGAAATCCGGCGCCACCGTTTGCTGGAACCGCTGATCTGGCTACGCCAACATGGGGTGCGCCTGCCAAGGCGCGACCAGGACGAACCGCTGAACCGGGTGCGCGGTCTGATCGAGGCCGATCCCGGATATCCCTGGCGGATCGCGGATGTCGCGCGACGTCTCGCGATGAGCGAGGCGACCCTGCGCCGCAGGCTCACGGCCTCGGGCCATGGCTTCGCCAAAGTTCTGCTCAACACCCGGCTCGAGATCGGGTTGACCCTGTTGCAGACGACGGGGCGGCCGATCTCCGGCATCGCGCTGGACTGCGGCTTCAAGACGCCCTCGCATTTCTCGGATGCCTTCCGCAAACGTTTCGGAATTCGGCCACGGGCGATCCGGTCGGCGGGTGATTGAGCGTTTTTCGATAGTTTATGGCGGTTGTCCGGAAGCGGGCCGACGGGCTCGGGTCTATCTCTGCGGCATGATCAAACTCCCAGGAAAGGACTGTATCATGCGTCGCATTTCATTGATTGCCGGGGCCGTTCTGGCCGGCGCGCTGGCCGCCTCGGCGCAGGCCGAGGGGTTCCGTCTGACCAGTAGCACCATCGCCGAGGGCGCGCAGATGAACGAGGAACAGGTGTTTGCGGGCTTTGGCTGCGATGGCGGCAACCGGTCGCCGCAACTGTCCTGGTCGGGGGCGCCGGAGGGCACCAAGAGCTTTGCGGTGACGGCCTATGATCCCGATGCGCCGACCGGGTCCGGTTGGTGGCATTGGCAGGTGGTGGACATTCCCGCTTCGGTCACCACGCTCGAGGCGGGCGCCAGCGGGACCGCCGCCATGCCGGCGGGCGCGAAGGAGATCAGCAATGATTATGGTGTCACCAGTTTTGGCGGCGCCTGTCCGCCGCCGGGAGAGGTGCATCGCTATATCTTCACCATCTACGCCCTGCCGGTCGATACGCTCGGGCTGCCCGATGGCGCGCGCAATGCGCTGGCGGGCTTCATGATCAACAGCATGACGCTGGGCAGCGCGCGGATCACTGCCGTCTATACGCGCTGATCCGCCCTTGGTGGTCGGCCCGCTTGGGCCGGTCTCCGTTGGGTCTGTCTGCCGGGCCCAGGCCTCAGGTCTTAAGGCTCAGAGGAAGATCGCGCGCAGGGCCAGAAAGACCAGCGCCGACATGACCGCCGCCGCTGGCACGGTGATCACCCAGGCCGCCACGATGGTAAGGAAATGCGACCGTCGCACCAGTTTGCGGCGGCGGCGTTCCTCGACCGCGAGCCGCTTGCCCGGGCCGCTTTTCGACGGCACATGGCGGGCGGTGTACCATTCGCGGAAAAAACCGACGCCGAAGATCGCCCCCACCGCGATATGGGTCGAGGACACCGGCAGGCCAAAGCCGCTGGCCACGATCACCGTCAGTGCCGCCGACAGCGCCACGCAATAGGCGCGCATCGGGTTCAGCTTGGTGATCTGGCTGCCGACCATGCGGATCAGCTTGGGCCCGAACAGCACCAGGCCGAAGGAAATGCCGAAGGCACCGATGATCATCACCCAGGTGGGAATTTCGACCTTGCCTGAGATCTCGGCGAAATTGACCGAATGCACGATGGCGGCCAGCGGGCCGACCGCATTGGCCACGTCATTGGCGCCATGGGCAAAGGACAAGAGCGCGGCGGAGATCACCAGCGGCATGGCGAACAACGCCTTGAGCGATTTGTTGCGGTTCTCCATCCCCGCCGATTGGCGGCGCACGAAGGGGGCGGCGGCGGCATAGCTGAAAGCGCCGATCAGAACCCCGATCATCAGGGCGCTGCCGAGGTCGATATGGACGACTTTCTTCAGCCCCTTCAGCGCCAGATAGGTGGCGAAGGTGCCGGCCATGATCCCCACCAGCACTGGCACCCAGCGCTGCGCCGCGGCGATCTTGTCTTCGCGATAGATGATATAGATCTTGATGAAGGCCAGGAAGGCCGCCGCGATCACGCCGCCCAGCACCGGAGAGATCACCCAGCTCAGCGCGATTGCGCCCATGCTGGGCCAATTGACGGCGCCGAAGCCTGCAGCGGCGATGCCCGCGCCCATCACGCCGCCCACCACCGAATGGGTGGTGGAGACAGGCGCCCCGACCCAGGTGGCGAGGTTGACCCAGAGCGCCGAGGAAGTCAGCGCCGCCATCATCGCCCAGACAAAGATCTTGGTATCGGCGACGCTGGTCGGGTCGATGATCCCCTTGGAGATGGTCGAGACCACATCTCCCCCCGCCAGCAGGGCGCCGGCGCTTTCGCACAGCGCCGCGATCACGATGGCGCCGCCCATGGTCAGCGCGTTGGCTCCCACCGCCGGCCCCATGTTGTTGGCCACGTCATTGGCCCCGATGTTGATCGCCATATAGGCGCCCAGCACGGCGGCGGCGACGATGATCAGCCCCGAGGCCGATCCTGCCCCGGCAAGCAGCGCCGCCAGCAGTCCGACGATGACCATGAACGCGAGGGCGACGCCCAAGCCCACCATCGGCCGCGCTACATATTGCGCGGCGAGCTCAAGTTGGCCGATCCGGCCCAGATCCTTGTCGAGTGTCTTCCACTGGCGGGTGGTCGGGCTGTTGGTGTCGGGGCTGTCTTGGGGCATGGGCTCCTTCCGCCGCGCGCCGGGGGACCCGGCCTGCGCCCTGTCATGAAACTGTTACAGTCTGTTGGCGGATAGGATGGATCGGCGCGCAGATCAAGCGCGGGCCGCGAGTTCCTGTTCGAACTGTTGCAGAACACCGCGCAGGGCGGGTTCATCGACCCGGTCATGCGCCTGGGGAAGGCTGAGCCATTGGCGCTGGCGCCGGTCGGCCTCGGGGTAGTCCTTGCGCATTTCCTCGACCTCGACCGGATAGACCGAGACGCTGCAGCGCTGTTCGATCCCGTTCGGATGGCGCTTGATGCTGCTGAAACTGGTCAGCGGGTCCTGCCAGGGCTTGCCCCTGTGCACACCGGCCTCTTCCCAGGCTTCCTGCAGGGCGGTTTCCCAGCTGTGCAGCCCGTTGATCGGCCAGCCCTTGGGCAGGATCCAGCGCCCGTTAGAACTGGTGACCAGTAGAACCTCGGGCGTGTCCTGCCCCTGTGGCGTGCGAAAGCATAAGGCCGCAAGCTGCACCGGTTCGGGGCGGCTGATCATAAGCTTTATGCTTTCCAACCAGGGGATGGAGCGCGGGTTCATCATCGAGGGGTAGCCTTGCTGCTCTGTTTTGTTTTTACAACCTAGGGCAAATTGCCGCGATTTTCAAATGGGCAGCGCGATCTGCGCTTTCAAGGGGGCATTCAACCAGGCCAGACTGCCCATATTTCAGGCGGATGGGCAAAGACATTGATGTCCACAGGCCCATTGACGCCGGGCACCACGCCGGTGCCGGTATATTGCCAGAAGGCCCACCGGGCCCCGGGATAGGTCTCGGAGGGATGACCGGCGACCGAGCGCAGCCAGAACTGGGTGCCTTGCAGTCGGCCGATCCCGGTGTCGCGATAGAAATCCGGGGTGGTATAGATCACCGGACGCTTGCCGTAGTGGCGTTCCAGGATATCCAGAAATTTGCGCGCCTCGGCCCGGACGGTGGCGCCATCGGGGCGCTTGGGGCAGGTGCGCGACCGGTGGTTCCACTCCATGTCCAGCACATGGGGCAGGGCGTCGGGATCGCGCGGGACATGGCGGATGAACCAGCGGGCCTGTTCCGCTGCCGGGCGGCAGAAATAGAAATAATGATAGGCGCCGCGCCGGATACCGGCCTGTCCCGCGCCGTGCCAGTGGTCGCGGAATTTCGGATCGTCGTGATCGCCGCCCTCGGTCGCCTTGATATAGGCGAAGGAGACACCCGAGGCGCGTACCTGCTGCCAGTCGATATCGCCCTGATAGCGCGACACGTCGATGCCGTGGACGGAATAGGCGGCTGGGGTGGTCCCGGCCCAGTCATGCGGTTTCAGATCGCCGAAGCTTGGGGCGGGGAAGAAGCTCAGATGCGCCTCTGCGGGCGCAGTGGAGACCCGGCGCGGTGGTTCGGGGTTCGACTTGGGAACACGCGATCCGCAGGCAGTAAGGGCCAGCGCGGTGCAGAGAGAGAGGGTAAAGGCTTTCAGCACGAACGGCACCGGGGAAAAGAGAACAACAGCGTTGGGGGATTAACTCATGATGCGGGTGATTTGGCAATCGGTCACCGCGACCTTGGGCAGAGCTCCGCTTGGGAAAGGTTGAAGGGATGCTGATGACGTTAGGAGCGGGGGAAGCCGGTATTTCGACGGTTGCGGCGAAGGTCGGAAACGAGTCCAGTTTGCGGAATGCTGTATCGCCGCCAGATGGCAGCGAAGCGCAGAGAGCGAAGATTGATTAGTGCATTGCGAAACCGATTTTCGAGAAACCATGGCCATCGCCGGGGCGGTGCTGAAGCCATTCCATCACCTGGCCGAAGATCAGCTCATGGACGTTTTCAATCTCGGGGCAGTTCTTCCCGTCAAACGAGACGTCAAGAGCTTTCCCTGACACATCGACATTCACCTTGTCCCCGCGCCGCTTACACTCAACGTGCAAGATCAGGTTATGCTTTGGAAAAGCGCCCTCGGCCCTTTCGAGGATAACGCCAAAGGCAAACTTGAAAGAGCCATCGGATAGGTGCGACAGCGCATCCATGAAGAACTTCTCTTCTTCAGTATTGCCGTCTTCGTCCACGCTGAAGAGAGGCGTATAGCTCTGGCTATAGGTGGTGGTGCCTTCCTTCCGAGGGAAGTCTTTCGGCATGTCCAGATAATCATGCAGGCCGTTAACGATCAGCCGTGCCAGTGCCTCGTTTTCCTGCACGAATTGGCGTTCCGCATCTTTGTAGGAAGAAAATGCTGCGCGAAGTTCGTCGTATTTACTCATTATCGCCCCTCAAGCCATGTGCTTTTCTTCACGGTAGCCCGGCGCTTGGGTGTTGTCACCGCCTGAACATTTTCGGCGCAGCGATAGACGTTGGTGTTGACCAAATTCCTTGTCGCTATTGAGCTGATGGCACAATCCCGGTTGCTGACGGATGCGACGTTTTTTACGCTGCACAGCAGACGACCGGGAGACAAAGGGCCGCCTGCTGTCGTTACCGCCGGCGACGGGAGCGGCGGTTTGTCACGCAAAGCAGCCAATCGCATTCGGATGGGAAATGGCCTCTTTGTGCTGGAGCGTGGGTTCTCGTCCCCGTCGGCGGGGGGAGGGGCTGACATGTCCCTCAATCCGAACGCGGGGAAATCTCAGCCCGTGGCGTCGGTGACTGTCTTCGCCTGTTCCGGATCATAGAGGCCGCCGCCCAGATGCGCGTGCCCCCAGCTCATGATTTGCAGCAACACCGGCTCAAGTTCCTGCCCTCGCGCGGTCAGGGAGTAGCGATAGCGTACTGGCCTGTCCTGATAGGCCTCTCTTTCGACCAGCCCCCAGTCCATCAGCCGCTTCAACCGCTGCGACAGCAGGTTCGGCGGCAGGTGTTCCTCGCTGTTCTGCAACTCCTGAAACGTGTGCTTGCCGTGCCACATCAGGTCTCGCACCACCAGAAGGGTCCACTTGTCTCCAAGGATTTCGAGGCTGCGCGCAATTGAGCAGCGGGATCGGAATTCATGTTTCGGCGTGGTCATCTCATCCTCTGGTTCGGCATCGTTCGGGGCAGTCTAGCCTGGAGACTTAAGAAATGGAAGTTTGACTGGTTCTGTAACTTAATTTATGGAAGTGACTTGTGGAATACAGCGAAAGGTCCTTTCCATGATCGCCATCGGCAACACCCCCCTGATCAAATTGTCCCGTCTCACCGGACCGGATCACGCCGACATCTATGTGAAATGGGAGGGGGCGAACCCCACCGGCAGCATGAAGGACCGCATGGCGCTGTCGATGATCGAGGGCGCCGAGCGGAGGGGAGAGCTGAAACCCGGCGGGCGTGTCGTCGAATACACCGGCGGTAGCACTGGCAGCTCGCTGGCGATGGTCTGCGCCACCCGCGGCTACAAGGCGCATTTCGTGTCGTCGAACGGGTTTTCCGAGGAAAAGCTGCAAACCATGCGCGACTTCGGGGCTGAGGTCGAGATCGTCCATGCCGAGGGCGGGGTGCTGACCGCCGATGTGATCAACCGGATGATCGCCCGCGCGGGGGAGCTGACCGGGGAACCGGGCACCTTCTGGCCCGATCAGGTGAACAACATGGACAACAAGCTGGGCTATCACGGCATGGCGCAGGAAATTCTGGGCCAGTTGGACGGGCCGGTGGATGCCTTCGTCATGGCGGCGGGCGGCGGCGGCTGTATCTCGGGCAATGCCGAGGTGCTGAAGGCGCACAACCCCGACACCGAGGTCGTCGCGGTGGAGCCCTATTACGTGCGCAATGTCTCCGGCGGTGACACCAGTGGCACGCATAAGCTGGAAGGGATCGGCCTGTCCTTCGTGCCGAAGATCCTGCGGCTCGATCTGATCGACAGGGTGATCCCGGTGAAGGACGAAGATGCCTATCGGGGCGCCCGGTCGCTGGCCCGGCAGGAGGGGCTGCTGGGCGGGGTGACATCCGGCGCCAATATCTGGGCCGCGCTGCAGAAGGCCAGGGAGCTGGGACCGGGCAAGCGGGTTGTGACCGTGATCGTCGACACCGGTCTGCGTTACCTGAACGATGACCTCTATCGGTAGCGGTTCATAAATCCGGGGGGCCGGCCGGTTTCCTTGCCAAGCGGCTGGCGGCGTTCGACACGGCGGGTGAGTTCTGCGCGAGCTCTGCGATATCGCTGCCCCCGCGCAGCACTGCGGGCATTGGGACTGCGCTTTGTCTAGCCAGCCGGATGGCGATCTCAATCTGAGATTCCGCCATGGCGGCGACCGGCAGGTTCAGGCAGATCGCGCAAAAGGCTAACGCGTATCTCATGGCGTGTTCCAAGGCGCGTGGCGGTTGAGGCCGGCGGCCGGCTATCGCCCTGAGGTCAAGTCTTCAGCGGTTACCGTTGCCCGAGAATCGTGCGGCATCGGCCGCGGCGCGGCGGATGGCGTTCGATTTGTGCACCGTTTCCATATATTCGCTGTCCGGGTCGCTGTCATAGACGACACCGCCGCCGGCCTGGATATAGAGCTTTTGGTCTTTCACGATCGCCGTGCGTAGCGCGATGCACATGTCCATGTCACCGCCGGCGCTGAAGTACCCGACGCCGCCGCCGTAAAGGCCGCGCTTCTCGGGCTCCAGCTCGTCGATGATCTCCATCGCGCGGACCTTGGGTGCGCCCGAGACAGTGCCGGCCGGCATGCCGGCGAAGAAGGCGTCGAGTGCGTCCTTGTCCTCGGCCAGTTCACCCACCACGTTCGACACGATGTGCATCACGTGGGAATAGCGTTCGATGGTGAATTTCTCGGTCGGGCGCACGGTGCCGATCTTGGCCACGCGCCCCACATCGTTGCGCCCCAGATCGAGCAGCATCAGATGTTCGGCCAGTTCCTTCTGATCGGCCAGCAGATCCGCCTCGAGCGCGCGATCCTCCTCGGGCGTGGCGCCGCGGGGGCGGGTGCCGGCGATCGGGCGGATGGTCACCTCGCGGCCGAAGACGCGCACCAGTATTTCCGGGCTGGCGCCGACAACATGGAAACCGCCGAAGTTGAAATAGAACATGAAGGGCGACGGGTTGGTGCGCCGGAGCGAGCGGTAGAGCGCGAAGGGCGGCAGCGGGAAATCCTGCGTCCAGCGTTGTGCCGGCACCACCTGAAAGATATCGCCGGCCCGGATGTAATCCTTGGCCTTCTCCACCGCCGCCTTGTAGCTTTCGCGGGTGAAATTCGACTGTGGGTCCCCGCTCTCCTGCGCCTCGCCCAGTCCGCGGGATTCCGATGGCATGCCGCGATCGAGATCGCGGACCGCATCCATCACCCGTTCTGCGGCTTGGGCATAGGCGGCCCGCGCCGACAGCCCGTCATTGGCCCAGGCGGGAGAGACCACGGTGACCTCGCCCTTGACGCCATCCAGAACGGCGACGACCGAGGGCCGCATCAGAACCGCATCGGGCAGGCCAAGCGGATCGGGGTTCACATTCGGCAGATACTCGATCAACCGTACCATGTCATAGCCGAGATAGCCGAAGAGACCCGCCGCCGATTGCGGCAGATCCTCGGGCAGGTCGATCCGGCTTTCGGCGATCAGGGCGCGCAGGCTGGTCAGCGGATCGCTCGCCACGGGCTCGAACCCATCGGGGTCGAAACGCGCCTGTCGGTTGAGGAACGCCTGCTCGCCATTGCAGCGCCAGACCAGATCCGGCTTCATCCCGATGATCGAATAGCGCCCGCGCACCTCGCCGCCGGTGACCGATTCCAGCATGAAGGCATCCTTCTGCGCGCCGGTCAGTTTCAGCATCAGCGAAACGGGAGTGTCCAGGTCGGCGGCGAGCCGCATGTAGACGACCTGATTCTGCCCGGCCTCATAGGCGCGGGCGAAAGTTTCGAAATCGGGGGTGAGTGCCATGGTCTTGCCTTACTGGAAGTTCGCCTGGGCCGCGTTCAGCGCCCTTTGATCCACCGTAGGATGGGCCCGGAGCTGGGCATCCCGCGCGTAGGCGTTGAAAATCTGCTGCGCCAGCGACTGGTCGATCTGCTGCGCGATGCCTTTGCGCATCGCATCCAGATCCGGGGTCTCTTCGGGCGGCAGCACTTCGTTCAGGCGCACGATCTGCACCATCTGATCGCCGGGAATGATGCGGATTTCGCCAGGGGCCATGGTGAAGACCTGGGTCATCAGATCGGGTGAGCTGTCCTCGAGGAAGGCGGTGCGGGTCAGCCCGACCTCCTGCCGCACGGTCAGCCCGGCGCCGGCCAGATCGCCGGTGTCGCCCAGACCGTCGACGATGGATTGCGCCTGCGCGGCCAGCGCGGTGCGGGTTGCCTCGGCGGTCCAGCCTTCGACCACCCGGTCGCGGGCATCCTCGAAGGGCTCAGGGCGCGGCGGCAACAGCTTGTCGAGCTGCAGCGCGAACAGGCCACCGTCTTCAAGGAACTTGACCTCGGGGAAATCATCGGCGGTCACCTTCGAGGCCGCCGCGCGGAAAGCGTCATAGGCGGCCACACCGTCCGAACTTTCCGTGGTCCAGTCGATGGTTCCCAGTTCCATGTCGGTTTCGTCGGCCAGCTCCTTCAGGGTCGCGCCGCCGGCCAGCCGGTCGTTGATATCCTCGGCTTGCGCCTCGATCAGGCGGCGGGCGCGTTCCGAAGCGAGCTCGTCGCGCAGTTCGTCTCGGGCCTCCTCATAGGGGGTCGCCTGGGCGGCCAGCACGCCGTTCACACGGTAGAGCGCCGGGCCCAGGTTGCTGGGCAGCGGGCCGACCACATCATCGACGTTGGCGGCAAAGACGGCATCGGCCGCCTGGCCCAGATCGTCGCGCCCGAGATCGCCCATATCGACGTCGGACATCGCCAGACCGCGCTGGTCGACCAGTTGTTCGAACGTGGTGCCGCCGACCTCGATCTGCGCCATGGCGTCCTTGGCGGCCTGTTCGTCCGGGAAGACCAGCCGTTCGACCAGCCGGCGTTCGGGCGTGTTATAGTCGGCCTGACGCTCGTCATAGAGCCGGCGGATTGAGGCTTCGTCGACATCGACCTGATCCAGAATCATCTCGGGCGTCAGCAGCGCATAGGTGATGCTCTTGGTCTCGGGCAGGGTGAACTGATCGCCATGGGCCTCGTAATAGGCCTTCAGCCCGGCTTCGTCCGGCGCCGGCAGCGGATCGCTCAGCGCATCGGCTGTCAGCGTCGCGAAGGAAAAGCTGCGCCGGGCGCCGATGTAATCGACCAGGGCGTCGGTCATCGCCTGCGGCATCTTCACGCCGCCGACAATCGCGCTTTGGACCAGGGTCCGGGCGGCCTCGTGGCGCAGATCGGTCTCGAAATCGACATCGTTGAGGCCGGCTTGATCCAGCTGGAAGCGGTAGGTGTCGCGATCGAATTTCCCATCGGGCCCGTGAAAGGCCGGAATGGCGAGGATTTCCTTTTGCAGGGCCTCGTCGCCGATGCTGATGCCAAGCTGATCGACTTCATTGTCGAGCGAGGCCAGCGCGACGAGCTGCCCCAGCACCTGCTGATCCAGCCCCATGGCCTTGACCTGGCTCATCTGCAGCGCTTGACCGCCTTGCGCCTCGACGGCACGAATCTCGCGTTGCAGCTCCCGGGCATAGGCCTCGGTGCTGACGGTCTGATCGCCGACGGTGGCAACCGTGTGGGCGGTGCCGGTCAGATTGGTGGCGCCGAACCCCGCCAGACCCGCGACTAGCAGACCCATCAGGATCCAGACAAAGGTTTTCGATAGCTCTTTGACCCGCGCGGCCATGGCGCCCCCTATTCTGGCAATGCCGTTTGTATCGGCGCCCTCAATACGACGGGCGCCGGAGGGGGGCAAGCTCAGATGCCCGCCTCAGAGTCGGAGTGCGGCCAGCCGGTCGATCATTTCCGCGATACCGGCGCGATCGGTGTTGGCGAAGGCGATGCGCAGATGCCGCATCCCTGAGGGATCCTGCGCCGGCACGAACATGCTGGCCGGCAGCGCGAGGATCGAGGCCGCGTGAACCAACCGTTGCGCCAGCGCCTCGGAGGCCAGATCGAAGGGATGTTCGACATAGGCGAAATAGGCGCCCAGCCCCTTGAGCCGCCAGCCGTGATCGTCAAGCCGCGCGAAGCCCTGCGCCAGGGCGGCGCGCCGGGCCAGAATCTCGTCGCGTTCTCCCTTCACCCAATCGCCCAGGGTGCGAATGCCGGTCAGCGCCGCGAACTGGCCCACCTGGCTTGGGCAGATCGTCACGGTATCGAGGTATTTCTCCACCTCCAGCAGCATCGCGGGGGAGGCGACCAGTGCACCGACCCGGTGGCCGGTCAGCCGATAGGCTTTCGAGAAGGAATAAAGATGCACCAGGGTGCGGTCCCAGTCGGGATCCGTAAATAGATCATGCGCGGCGCCGTCGCGGCTGTCGAAATCGCGATAGGTTTCGTCGACGATCAGCTTGATGCCGCGCGCCTGAGCCAGATCATAGAAGGCGCGCAGGATGCCGGCGGGATATTCGGCACCGCTCGGGTTGTTCGGTGTCACCAGCACGATGGCCCGGGTGCGCGGGGTGATCAGCGCCGCCGCGCGGCCCGGATCGGGGATCAGATCGTCGCCGCAGGGCAGGGGCAGGGTGCTGACCCCGGCCATGTCCAGACACATCTTGTGGTTGAAATACCAAGGTGTCGGCAGGATCACTTCGTCGCCCTCGCCGGTCAGTGCGGCGATGGCAGCGCTAAAGGCCTGGTTGCAGCCCGAGGAGATCGCCACCTGGCCGGGCGCCACGGCGCCACCGTAAATCCCCGCGATCTGCGCTGCCAGGGCCGTGCGCAGCTCGGGCATGCCCAGCACCGGGCCGTACAGATGCGCCTGCGGGACGGTCAGGATGAATTCCGCCATCGCCTGGCGCAGCGCTTCGGGCGGCGGGTCGATGGGGGCGGCTTGGCTGACATTGATCAGCGGCCGGTCGGCGGGGAAGGAAACGCCCTCGATCCAGCGGCGCGAGGCGACGATGGGGGCGGGAAAAGTGGCCTCGGTGCGGGTGGGCGACATGGGGCTCGGGTCCTTGTTCGAGGGGCCCAAGCTGGGACCGGGCCCGCCTGTGCCCCTTGTTCTCTGTCCAAATGATCAAGTGTCGCCGGACGAACGGCCGCGCCGACGGCGGGTGCCGCTCAGTCGAGCGCGCGATAGGGCTTAACGTACTGCAGCGCGGTATCCCAAGGGAAGAAAATCCAGGTGTCCTGGCTGACTTCGGTAATGAAGGTATCGACCTGTGCCCGCCCCTTGGGCTTGGCATAGACGGTGGCGACATGCGCTTCGGGCATCAGGGCGCGCACCACTTCCAGGGTGCGGCCGGAATCGACCAGATCATCGACGATCAGGATGCCTTCGCCCTTGCCGACGATATCCATGTCAGGCGACTTGATCACCACCGGATCGCTCTGGGTCTGGTGGTCGTAGGATTTCACGCTGATGGTGTCGACGGTGCGGATATCAAGCTCGCGCGCGACGATCATCGCCGGCGCCATGCCGCCGCGGGTAATGGCCACGACCGCGCGCCAGCCGCCTTCTGGCGCGTGTCCCTGCAGCCGCCAGGCCAGCGCCCGCGCATCGCGGTGCAACTGATCCCAGCTGACGAGAAATCCCTTCTCATGCGGCAGCAAGTCGGTCATCGGCTTATTCCTCAGGCGGTTTGGCTCAGTTCTTGGCGATGTCGGGGGCGTCGACGGCCTTCATGCCGACGGCGTGATAGCCGGCGTCAACATGTAAAACCTCGCCGGTCACCCCTGCGCCCAGATCGGACAGAAGATAGAGCGCGGAATTACCGACATCTTCGATCGTCACGTTGCGCCGCAGCGGTGAGTTATATTCGTTCCACTTCATGATGTAGCGGAAATCGCCGATGCCCGAGGCCGCCAGCGTCTTGATCGGTCCGGCCGAGATCGCATTGACGCGAATGCCGTCCTTGCCAAGGTCCTCGGCCAGATAGCGTACGCTCGCCTCGAGCGCTGCTTTGGCGACACCCATCACATTGTAATGGGGCATAACCTTCTCGGCACCGTAATAGGTCAGCGTCAGCGCGGCGCTGCCTTCGGACATCATCTTTTCCGCCCGCTGCATCACCGCAGTGAAGGAATAGACTGAGATATCCATGCTCAGGGTGAAGTTGGCGCGGCTGGTGTCGACGTAGCGACCGCGCAGCTCGTTCTTGTCGGAGAAGCCGATGGCGTGAACGATGAAGTCCAGCTCACCCCATTTCTCCTTCAGCGCCTCGAACAAGGCGTCGATCGAAGCCTCGTCACCGACATCGCAGGGCAGGACGATTTCGCTGCCGAGTTGTTCGGCGAGTGGCATGACCCGCTTTTTCAGCGCGTCGCCCATGTAGGAAAAGGCCAGCTCAGCACCCGCGCCGGACAGCGCTTTGGCGATCCCCCAGGCGATAGATTTGTCATTGGCCAGGCCCATGATCAGGCCGCGCTTCCCGGCCAATAGTTGTGACGACATCTTGATCCTCCGCCTGTCGAACGGTCTGGATCAGTCCTTTAGGCGATTGCCATTCTCGCTTCAAGGGCGTGCAGTCACCGCAGAAGTCCGATGTCACGCGCGAAGAAGCGCTTCGGTCAGGCTTGCCCGGCGCGCGGGAGCGTTCTAGTGTCCCGACATATTCCATGATGGGGATACCATGGGCGACAGAAGCGGTATTTTTGCCGGCGATGATCCATTTGTCATCGCACGGCGGTGGCTTGCCGAAGCCGAGGCAAGCGAAGTGAACGACCCGAACGCGATTGCCATCGCTACGGTCGATGAAGAGGGGCTGCCGGATGTGCGGATGGTCCTGCTGAAGGAGATCGAGGATAACGCCTTCGTCTTCTATACCAATTACACCAGCGCCAAGGCGCAGGAACTGGACCAGGCGGGCAAGGCGGCATTCGTCATGCATTGGAAATCGCTGCGCCGGCAACTGCGGGTGCGCGGGCTGATCACCAAGGAGGACGGGCCCAAGGCAGATGCCTATTATGCCTCCCGCTCGCTGAAAAGCCGGCTAGGGGCCTGGGCCTCGCGTCAAAGCCAACCGCTGGAAAGCCGCACGGCGCTGGTGGCAGAGGTCGCCAAGGTGACCGCGCGCTTCGGCACTAATCCGCCCAGACCGCCGTTCTGGGGCGGATATCGGCTTACGCCGGTGCAGATCGAATTCTGGGCCGATGGTGCCTTTCGCCTGCATGATCGTTTCGTCTGGCGCCGCCAGACGCCTGAAACAGCTTGGGAAATTCAGCGCTTGAACCCGTGACGTCTGCGTTACGTGAATTGCAACGCCTTGAATTTTGGTGCGGAATTTTGGCCAATTCGACGTTTTGCGCTTGAAACTCTTCTTGGGTTTGTAGCAGACAGGCAGGCAAATCTCGAATATGTGCGTATAACGCAAGGACGCGGAAACAAAAGTAGTGGCGGAAGATCTGAGCAGCATGCAGCAAGTGGAAGGTCAGGTGAAATGGTTCGATCCGGCCAAAGGGTATGGCTTTGTGGTGTCGGATCTGGGCGGACCGGATATCCTCCTGCACGTGAATGTACTGCGGAATTTCGGCCAGAGCTCGGTCGCTGACGGCTCCAGGATCGAGATTGTAACCCATCGCACCGAACGTGGTGTGCAGGCGGTCGAGATCGTTTCGATCACCCCGCCGGCGCGGACCGAGGGGCCGGTGCTGTCCGATTTCAGTCATCTCGATATCGAAGAGCTGCATGGCCATCCGCTGGAACCGGCGCGGGTCAAATGGTTCGACAAGGCCAAGGGGTTCGGCTTTGCCAACGTCTTCGGCAGCGAAGAGGATGTGTTTTTGCATATCGAGGTGCTGCGCCAGTCCGGCCTGGCCGACCTGCAGCCGGGCGAAGCGCTGGCGATGCGGGTGATCGACGGGCGCCGCGGCCGCATGGCAGCCGAGGTTCTGGCCTGGGAGGCCGCGGTGGAGGCGCCCGCTACCCCTGCTGCCAGTGACGAGGCCGAGGAGCCCCGGGTGGAGAACGTCCAGGCGTCATGATCCGGCGTCTTGCCCTCGCGTCGATTCTGATCTGCGCTGCAGGTGCTGCGCTGGCGCAATGCCGGGCGGATCGGGTTGATCTGCGCGGCGATTGGGGGCAGGCGGGGTTTTCCGTCGAACTGGCCGTGACGCCGCAGCAACGCGCCCGCGGGCTGATGTATCGCCAGACCCTGCCGCGCGGCGCGGGGATGTTGTTCGTCTATGATCCGCCGCAACATGTTTCTTTCTGGATGAAGAACACCCTGATTCCGCTGGATATGCTGTTCCTCGACCGTCAGGGGGTGGTTCGGCGCGTGCATAGTGATGCCACGCCCGGCGATCTGACCCCGATTGACGGTGGCGAGGGCATCTTTGCGGTGCTGGAAATCAATGCCGGGCTGGCGCGCCGCTATGGAATTGCGCCTGGCACGGTGATGCGCCATCCGATTTTTTCCCAAGGACCTGCCGTCTGGCCTTGTTAGGGCTTTTCAAATCCGATTGTCGCCGCTAGACAGGCGCACGGTCCGGGGCGTGGCGCAGTCTGGTAGCGCACCTGTTTTGGGTACAGGGGGTCGTGAGTTCGAATCTCGCCGCCCCGACCATCCTTCTGAAATCGTCTGATCCAGCTCTCTCGCCTTGCTGTTTTTGCTTGCGGGCCGGGGTCGTGACCATCTTTCTCTCCACTTTGTCGATTTGCCTGAAATCTGGTCAACTTCGCTGCGCCTGCGGTGGCGATGGTGGGGCGATCCAGGTTTTTCCTTCTTGGAAAAGAGCTTCCGTCACCGGCTTCAGGCGAAGGGCGAGGTGCTGCCGCGCAGCATTCCGTGGAGGAATCGTGAGCCATCCGCAGGGGGCTTGCAGGTCAACAGGGTTTTTGCCGCAGGACGGAAAAAAAATCCGTTGACCCATGCCATTCACCTGCCTCAGATTGTGTGGACCGGAAGTGAGAACACTAAATCTAGTGGGTAGAGCTAGGGTTCGCATCCGGGGATGAGTGGCGGAAAATCAGCGTATCGCGACGGGCAAGGGACCGGACGCAGGGCTCGGGAGCGGCCTTGCGACCCGGGGAGGTCATGCGCAAAGCCACGGAAGGCGCCTGAGAGGGGAAAGACCCGGTTGCGGGAAACGCTTGGAAGGTCAGAGGCAGCGATGAAGATTGAACGGAAATTCACCAAGGCTGGGCAGGACGCATATGCCGATCTGGAGTTCGTCACCACGACCTCCGAGATTCGCAATCCCGATGGCACCATCGTCTTTCGTCTGGAAGAGATTGAGGTGCCCGCCGGCTGGAGCCAAGTGGCCAGTGACGTCATTGCGCAGAAGTATTTCCGCAAGGCCGGCGTCCCGGCGCGGCTGAAGAAAATCGCTGAAAAAGACGTGCCGAAGTTCCTTTGGCGGTCGGTTCCCGAAACCGCCACCACCGAGACGGGGGGAGAGACCTCATCCAAGCAGGTGTTCGACCGGCTCGCCGGCGCCTGGGCCTATTGGGGTTGGAAGGGTGGGTATTTCACCACCGAGGCCGACGCCCGCGCCTATTACGACGAGATGCGCTATATGCTGGCAAGCCAGCGCGCCGCGCCGAACTCTCCGCAGTGGTTCAACACCGGGTTGCACTGGGCCTATGGCATCGACGGGCCGAGCCAGGGCCATTTCTATGTCGATTACAAGACCGGCAAGCTGACCAAATCGAAATCCGCTTATGAGCACCCTCAGCCGCACGCCTGTTTCATCCAGTCGGTGGCCGATGATCTGGTAACCGAAGGCGGCATCATGGATCTGTGGGTGCGCGAGGCGCGGCTGTTCAAATACGGCTCGGGCACCGGCACCAACTTCAGCCGCCTGCGGGCCGAGGGAGAGCGGCTGTCGGGTGGCGGCAAGTCGTCGGGGCTGATGGGTTTTCTCAAGATCGGCGACCGGGCGGCCGGCGCGATCAAATCGGGCGGCACCACAAGGCGCGCCGCCAAGATGGTGATCGTCGATGCCGATCACCCGGATATCGAACAGTTCATCGACTGGAAGGTGAAGGAGGAACAAAAGGTCGCCTCGATCGTTGCCGGCTCCAAGATGCACGAGCAAAAGCTGAATGCGATCTTCGCCGCGATCAGGGCCTGGGACGGCAGTGTCGAGGATGCCTGCGATCCGGCCACCAATCCGGGGCTGAAAACGGCGATCCGCGATGCCAAGAAATCCGCGATCCCCGAGACTTACGTGAAACGGGTGCTGGATTACGCCAAGCAGGGCTATACCAGCATCGAATTCCCCACCTATGACACCGACTGGGATTCCGAGGCCTACAGCTCGGTCTCCGGCCAGAATTCGAACAATTCGATCCGGGTCACCGACGGCTTCCTGCAGGCTGTGCGCGAGGATGCGGATTGGGACCTGGTCAACCGGGTCGACGGCACGGTGGCCAAGACCGTCAAGGCGCGCGATCTGTGGGAAAAGGTCGGCCATGCCGCCTGGGCCTGCGCCGATCCGGGCATCCAGTTCCACGATACCATCAATGCCTGGCACACCTGCCCGGCGGATGGGGCGATCCGTGGGTCGAACCCCTGTTCGGAATACATGTTCCTGGACGATACCGCCTGCAACCTTGCCTCGATGAACCTGTTGACCTTCCTGAAGGACGGGCAGTTTCAGGCCGGCGATTACATGCACGCCACCCGGCTGTGGACGCTGACGCTGGAGATCAGCGTGATGATGGCGCAATTCCCGTCGAAGGAAATCGCGCAGCTTTCCTATGACTTTCGCACCCTGGGGCTGGGATATGCCAATATCGGCGGTCTGCTGATGACCATGGGGTACGGTTATGACAGCGATGAGGGTCGCGCGCTTTGCGGGGCGCTGACCGCGATCATGACCGGCGTCGCCTATGCCACCAGTGCCGAGATCGCCAGTGAACTGGGCGCTTTCGCCGGCTATGACCGCAATGCCGACAACATGCTGCGGGTCATTCGCAACCACCGTCTGGCCGCCTATGGCAAGGCCGAGGGGTATGAGGGACTGGCGGTGGCGCCGGTGCCGTTGGACCACGCCCATTGCCCGGACCAGCGGCTGGTCGATCTGGCCATGGCCGCCTGGGACGAGGCGCTGGAGCTGGGCGAAAAGCATGGCTTTCGCAACGCCCAGACCAGCGTGATCGCCCCCACCGGCACCATCGGTCTGGTGATGGATTGCGACACCACCGGGATCGAGCCCGACTTTGCCCTGGTGAAGTTCAAGAAGCTTGCCGGTGGTGGGTATTTCAAGATCATCAACCGCTCGGTTCCCGCGGCGCTGGAAAACCTTGGCTATTCCTCGGTCGAGATCGAAGAGATCATCTCCTATGCGGTGGGCCATGGCACCATCGGCAACGCGCCGGCGATCAACCACACCACGCTGGTGGGGCATGGGTTCGGCGAAAACGAATTGGCCAAGATCGACGCGGCGTTGGCAAGCGCCTTCGACATCCGCTTCGTCTTCAACCAATGGACCCTGGGCGAGGAATTCTGCACCAACGTTCTGAAGATCGCGCCCGAAAAGCTGACCGATCCCACCTTTGACCTGCTGCGGCACCTGGGATATTCCCGCGCCGATATCGAGGCGGCGAACGATCACGTCTGCGGGACGATGACGCTGGAAGGCGCGCCGCATCTGAAGGCAGAGCATTACCATATCTTCGACTGTGCCAACCCCTGCGGCAAGACAGGCAAGCGGTTCCTGTCGGTCAACAGCCACATCACCATGATGGCCGCAGCGCAGAGCTTTATCTCCGGCGCGATTTCCAAGACCATCAACATGCCCAACAACGCCACCATCGAAGAGTGTCAGCAGGCCTATGAGCTGTCCTGGTCGCTGGGGGTGAAGGCCAATGCGCTTTATCGCGATGGCTCCAAGCTCAGCCAGCCCCTGGCCGCCGCGCTGGTCGAGGATGACGATGACGCCGCCGAGGTGCTGGAAACCGGCACGCCGGCGGAAAAGGCCCAGGTGCTGGCCGAGAAGATCGTCGAAAAGCTGGTGATCAAGGAGGTTGCCCGCGGTCGGCAAAAGATGCCGTCGCGGCGCAAGGGCTATACCCAGAAGTCCATCGTCGGCGGCCACAAGGTCTATCTGCGCACCGGCGAATATGAGGACGGCTCTCTGGGCGAGATCTTCATCGACATGCACAAGGAAGGCGCCGGTTTCCGGGCGATGATGAACAACTTCGCCATCGCGGTCTCGGTCGGTCTGCAATACGGCGTGCCGCTTGAGGAATTCGTCGATGCCTTCACCTTCACCAAGTTCGAACCGGCGGGGATGGTGCAGGGCAACGACAGCATCAAGAACGCGACCTCGATCCTCGATTATATCTTCCGCGAACTGGCGGTGAGCTATCTGGACCGCACCGATCTGGCGCATGTGAAGCCGCAGGGCACCACCTTCGACGATCTGGGGCAGGGCCACGCGAACGAGGGGGTCTCGAACCTTAGCGAGATCAGCGAAAATGCCGCCTCGCGGTCGCTCGAGGTGCTCAAGCAGATCAGTTCCACCGGCTATCTGCGCAAGCGGCTGCCACAGGAGTTGATGGTGCTGCAGGGCGGCGCCGGCATGGGGTTTGCCGGAGCCGATCCAGAGGCGGCGCTACAAACCCTGGCGCCCGAAACGATTGCGTCGGCGACGGTGACCAGCACCACCACCACTGCCGTGGCCAGCGGAACCGTCACCATGGACGCCCGCGCCAAGGCCCGCATGCAGGGCTATGAGGGCGAGGCCTGCGGTGAATGCGGCAATTACACTTTGGTGCGAAACGGCACCTGCATGAAATGCAACACCTGCGGGGCGACCAGCGGATGTAGCTAATCTATCACGTCAAGATTGGCGTGTAGGGGATTGGAAGAAATATATTTTCATCCCCAACGAATATCGGGGCAGGGGTTTCCCTGCATCCCAACGCACCGGGTGGGACGGTCTGGCCGTTCCTCTCACTACCTCGCGGGGCGGGTGCGCTCGCCCCTGACGACGTTCAGGCCGCAGGCAGAAAACATAGGGCGGTGAACGAGATGAGCCTGAAGGTCGAAACTGAAGGGGGGCATTTGCCCCCCTTTTTTCTGGCGCCGCGGGGCTTGCTTTCCCGGGGGGCGGATCGGCGTTTGCAATCCCTGACTTGATATTTCACAGCGCCGCTCACAGACTTGCGGCGTTTGGGAGACATGTTTCAGGAAGGGGTTTGCAATGACGATCAAGGTTTCTCTGGCCGGCACCGGTTTCTCTCTCGGCGATCTGGTCGATATCGTCGATTTCATTTCCGTCGATGCCGATGTGGCCGGCACCAGTGCCACGGCGTTTTCCGGCCATGGCAGCTTTGGCGGCGTTCCGGCCAGCTTCAGCGCCACCGGAACGGGGTTTGGTCTCGGGGCGATCGGTGGCACTTATTATGTGACCTCCGGGGTGATCGACACCATCACCTTCGCGGCCGGGTCTTCCGAAATCGTTTTTGCCGCCGTCGATATCGACATGAGCGATTTCGCCCCGATCATCTATCGCGACGAATACGGCATCGAGCTCAGCGCGATCGAAACCTACCTGATGGCGCGCGACTGGGACATCACTCTGGGCAGCGATGACGATATTGCCGGATCCGGTCTCAAGGTGGGCGACGGGGTGCCCTTCAACCTGACCGGCAATGACCGCATCGCCGGCGGTGGCGGCGATGATGTGCTCTTTGCCGGGGACGGCAACGACAGGCTGTTCGGCGATGCGGGGCGCGATACGCTGGAGGGGGGCGCCGGCCGCGACAGGATTTTCGGCGGCAGCGGTGCCGACAAGCTTTATGGCAATGGCGGCAATGATCGGCTGGATGGCGGCGGTGGCAATGACAAGCTGTTCGGCGGCGCCGGGGCCGATGTGTTGATCGGCGGCAGGGGCAATGACCGGCTGACGGGGGGAGCCGGCCTTGATACCTTCGTCTTCGGCAACAAAGCGGGTCGCGACGTGATCACCGATTTCAACGCGGCCCACAACGGCGAGGATATCGACCTGAGCGCGGTGACCCGGATCAAGACCTATAAGGATCTGGTCAACAATCACATGGAGCAGCAGGGCAGCGACGCGGTGATCGACGATCACGCCGGCACCAGGATTACCGTGCTGAATGTTGATATCGACGATCTGGGCCGGGGCGATTTCCTGTTCTGACCGGATGATGTTGCGCTGAATGCCGAAAGGGGCCCTGCGGGGCCCCTTTTCACGTCCGGCCTCCCGGGGCTTGGCAAACTCTCGCACAGGGGCTGAGGGGGGCAAAATGGGCGAAACCGTGCCGTCCGGGCCGCGAGCCGGCGGAACCAAACCGCCGAGCGGATTTCCGCGCTCTTGCTCGGGCGGGTTTCCGCAAAGCCGTGGCGGCGAAAAGCGCGGCCTTTCGCCCGAAATCCTCTGTTCGCCCTTCCCCCGATGACACCGCAGCCGTGTCGCACTTTCTTCATGGTGTTCGCAAACGGGCGAACGACGATCCTTGAAGGAGGACAAGACATGAAACCGATGAAACTGACCACCCTGGCAGCCGTGGCGGCGATTGCGGCACCCGGCATGCTCTGGGCGCTGACCGAGGCCGACACAGACGGCGACGGTATGGTGAGCCTGGCCGAGCTTCAGTCGGTCTTGCCGATGATCACCGAAGAGGCCTTCACCCAGATGGATGTGAATGCCGACGGGGGGCTGGACGCCGATGAGATCGCCATGGCCCAGAGCGCTGGCCTGTTGCCGGCGAACGAAGGTTGAGGCCCGCCTCTTTCCCCCATCCTTAAAGGAGACCCAGAAATGACTTTGAAACATATGACCCTGATCGCCGCCGCCGTCGCATTGCCGGCCATGGCCTTCGCCGCCGACAGCGCCGATACCAATGGCGATGGCATGCTCGACCTGGCGGAGCTGCAGGCGGCGCTGCCCGACACCACCGAAGAGCTGTTCACCGAACTCGACGTGAACAAGGACGGCTTTCTCGACGTCGACGAGATCGCCGCCGGGCGCAAGGCCGGGCTGCTGCCCGCCGCGGGCAACTGAAAGGAGCTGATGCGATGAAACCGTTTTCCCGAACGACCCTGACATTTGCCGCTGCAACCCTTGCGTTGCCGGCGCTGGCCTGGGCGGCCGAGACCGCCGACACCGATGGCGACGGGCTGCTGAGCTTCGAAGAGGTTCAGGCCATTGCGCCGAAGGTGACCGAGGAGATGTTTCTCGATCTCGACGCCAATGCCGACGGTGGTCTTGACGCCGAAGAGCTGGCCGAGGCCCGCAAGATCGGGCTGATCCCGCTGGCGGAGGAGTGATCCGACCGGCTCCTTCGGTCGAGGGAAAGGCCGATCCGTCCCCTTGGGTGCACCTCAACCCCGGGTGGATCGGTTGCCTGCGGCGACCTGAGGGGCAGGCGCGCGTCCGGGACACCGGGCGCGCGTTTTGCCGTTTGTCGGTGGGGCCCTTCTGCAGGCGTCAGCTCGCCTTGGCAGCGGCCAGCCCGGCGGCAAAACCGCAGAGCCTTTCCAGCGCCTCGGCAAAGGCCTCGTCCTCGATGGTCATCGCCACCCGGATATGGCCGGCGGCGGCCTGACCGAAGCTTTCCCCTGGCATCACCGCGATCCGTTCCGCTTCGAGCAGCGCATCGGCGAAGGCATCGCCGCTCAGCCCGGTGGCGCGGACATCCAGCATCACATACATCGCCCCCTGTGGCGGCAGCATCCGCAGGGTGTTCTGCCCGGCAAGGATGCGCTGCGCCAGCGCCCGGCGACGGCGGAAGGGCGCGGCGATGCGCTCCTCCAGCTCGGAGCCCTGATCCAGCGCGAATAGCGCGGCCTCCTGCACGAAACCCGGCACCCCATAGGTGGTATGGGTGGCCAGGCTGATCAGTCGGGCGATCGCATGGTCCGGACCGACGATCCAGCCACAGCGCGACCCGGTCATCGCATGGGATTTCGACATCGACCCGATCACCAGCGTGCGCTCGGCCATGCCAGGCAGGGCGCGGGGCGACAGATGCGTCCCGTCCCAGACCTGGGTGTCATAGACCTCGTCCGAGATCAGCCAAAGCCCGGCCTCGTCACAGGCGCGCCCGATCTCCTCCAGGGTTTCACGCCCATAGATGGCGCCGGTGGGGTTGTTGGGGCTGTTGATCAGCAGCGATTTGGCATCCGGTGTCACGGCGTCAAGGATCGCGGCTTCGCTGGGCAGAAATCCGGTCTCGGCCCGGGTCAAGATACTCACCGGGCGGGCGCCGACCGCGCGCAGAGTGCCGGGATAGGTGACATAATAGGGGTCTATGAACAGCGCCGCATCGCCGGGATCGCAAACCGCGCAATGGGCGGCGAACAGCCCGGCCTGGCCGCCGGGGGTGATCAAGACGTTGTCCCGGCCGGTGGCCACGCCGGTACGTTCGGTGATCCGCGCTGCCACCTTGTCGCGCAATACGCCGATCCCCGGCACCTCGGCATAGCCGGTGCGACCGCCGCGCGCGCTGGCATCCATCGCTCCCAGGATCGTCGGATCCGTGCGGATGTCATGTTCGCCGATGGTCAGTTCGGTAACCGCCACGCCCTCGGCGATCAGCGCCTTCGACTTCACGAACACCTCCCATCCGTCCGCCCCGCCGGGCGTCAGGGTTTCGATGCGATGGGAAAGCTGCATGGGGCACCTCGATTGCTTCTACTCTATCGGGGCCACTAGGGGGGCAAGGGGACGGGAATTGTCAACCGGTAGCGTCCTTGTAACCTCGGGGCGCGCGCTCGGGCCTGGGGTCCGTTTGTGTGTTGATCCGGCGATCACGACACGCCCACCCGCTTTTTCTGGCTGAAAATATCCCGGGGGGAGGCCGCAGGCCGGGGGGCAGCGCCCCCTTGCCGCCGCGGCATGGCCAGTCTTCCCTCGACAAGGACCATCGCAGAAAGCCGCGCCACGCTTCCGTCTTCCCTCGGCGTGGCGCACATGCTATCTGCACGGCATGAACCGCATTCGCCGCATCATTACCTGCTGCATTATTCCCTGCTGATCTCATCTGCGGGCCGGTTTCTGTCGTTTTCATCTTCAAGACAAGTTGCTAAGCCCGCGCTGAGCGCCGCGCCTGTGAGGAGTCCGTCATGACGACGATCAAACTGCACAATACGAAGACTCGCCGGAAAGAGGTCTTCACCCCGATCGACCCGGACAATGTGCGAATGTATGTCTGTGGCCCCACCGTCTATGACCGGGCGCATCTGGGCAATGCGCGCCCGGTGGTGGTCTTCGATGTGCTCTACCGGCTGCTACGTCAGGTCTATGGCGCCTCTCATGTCACCTATGTGCGCAATTTCACCGATGTGGACGACAAGATCATCAAGCGCGCGGAAGACAGCGGCCGGCCGATCGAGCTGATCACCGCCGAGACGACGCAATGGTTTCTGGATGACATGGGGGCGCTCGGCGCGCTGGAACCCAACGCCATGCCGCGGGCGACGCAATACATCCCGCAGATGATCGCCATGATCGAGGCATTGATCGCTGGCGGCCACGCCTATGCGGCTGAGGGCCATGTGCTGTTCTCGGTCGACAGTTATAAGAAATACGGTGCGCTCTCTGGCCGCTCGGTCGAGGATATGATCGCGGGCGCCAGGGTTGAGGTGGCGCCTTACAAGCGCGATCCGATGGATTTCGTCCTGTGGAAACCCGCGAAGGACGATGAACCGGGCTGGGACAGCCCCTGGGGCCGCGGTCGGCCCGGCTGGCATATCGAATGCTCGGCCATGTCCTACGAGCTGTTGGGGGCCTCCTTCGACATTCATGGCGGCGGCAACGATCTGATGTTCCCGCATCATGAAAACGAGATCGCGCAAAGCTGCTGCGCCCATCCCGAGGGGCATTTCGCCAATTACTGGCTGCATAACGAGATGCTGCAGGTCGAGGGCAAGAAGATGTCCAAATCCCTGGGCAATTTCTTCACCGTCCACGACCTGTTGGCAAAGGGCGTGCCGGGCGAGGTGATCCGCTTCGTCTTTCTCTCCACCCATTACCGCAAGCCGATGGACTGGACTGAGAAGAAGGCCGAGGAGGCCGCGGCGACGTTGCGCAAGTGGCGGGCGCTGACGGCGGGCATCGAACCCGCCGCCACCGCCGCTGTCGCGGTCCAGGAGGCCTTGGCCGACGATCTGAACACCGCCGGCGCGATCACCGAGCTGCATCGGCTGGCCGGCGAAGACCCGGCGGCGCTGCTGGCCTCGGCCCGGATGCTGGGGTTGTTGACGCCCGAGCTGGGCGCCTGGGCTGAGGCGGGCCAAGTCGATCTTTCAGCTTATGAAGGGCGACTGTTCGAGGCGCGTCAGGCCGCGATGGAGAGCAAGGATTTTTCCGAGGTCGACCGGCTGAAGGCGGCCTATCTTGCCGCCGGCCTTGAAGTGCGGATGAGCAAGGCGGGGGTGGAGCTGGTCCCAGGGCCGGGTTTCGATGCCGCCAAGCTGGAGGGGGTGGAATGAGCCGTCTTCAAAGTGTTTTGCCCGGCCATAGGCCGGGCCGCGCCCGACCCTCCTCCCGGGAGGGCGCATATGTTGATGTTATGCACCGGACAGCTGCGGTGAGCACGACAGCGTCGCGCGCCGAACTGAGGGGGAATGCGCCCACCCAGGGTCGGGCGCGGCCCTTCTCACTCATGGTCCAAGGGAGGGGAAAATGAGAGAACGCCTCTACATCTATGACACCACGCTGCGCGACGGGCAGCAGACGCAGGGGGTGCAATTCTCCACCTCCGAGAAGACCCGCATCGCCGAGGCGCTGGACAAGTTGGGCGTCGATTACATCGAAGGCGGCTGGCCCGGGGCGAACCCCACCGACAGTGCGTTTTTCGAGGCCGCCCCCAAGACCCGCGCCCGGCTGACCGCCTTCGGCATGACCAAGCGCGCCGGCCGCTCGGCCGAGAATGACGATGTTCTGGCGGCGGTGATGAACGCCGGCACCGGGGCGATCTGCCTGGTCGGCAAGACCCATGACTTCCATGTCACCGCCGCGCTCGGCATCACGCTGGAGGAGAACCTCGAGAATATCGCCGCCTCGATCGCCCATCTGGTCGCGCAAGGCCGCGAGGCGCTGTTCGATGCGGAACATTTCTTCGACGGCTACAAGGCCAATCCCGATTACGCGCTGGCCTGCCTGAAGGCCGCGCTTGGCGCCGGCGCCCGCTGGATCGTCCTCTGCGACACCAACGGCGGCACCCTGCCGGAGGAGATCGCCCGCATCGTCCGCGCGGTGATCGCCGCCGGGATCCCGGGCGAAAACCTCGGCATTCACACCCATAACGACACCGAAAACGCCGTGGCAGGATCGCTCGCCGCGATCGAGGCCGGGGTGCGGCAGGTGCAGGGCACGCTGAACGGGCTGGGCGAACGCTGCGGCAATGCAAACCTGACGTCGATCATCCCGACGCTGTTGCTGAAGGAGCCTTTCGCGAGCGCCTTCGATACTGGTATCGACCTTGAGGCGCTGACGGGGCTGACACGGATTTCCCGCATGCTCGACGACATCCTGAACCGGGTGCCGATGAAGCAGGCACCCTATGTCGGGGCCTCGGCCTTCGCGCATAAGGCTGGGCTGCACGCCAGTGCCATCCTCAAGGACCCGACCACCTATGAACATATCGATCCGGGTGAGGTGGGCAATACCCGCATCATCCCGATGTCGAACCAGGCCGGCCAGTCGAACCTGCGCCGGCGTCTGGCCGAGGCAGGGCTTGAGGTCGCGCCCGGTGATCCGGCGCTTGGCCGCATCCTCGACCGCGTCAAGGCGCGCGAGGATGAAGGTTATGCCTATGACACCGCACAGGCGAGCTTCGAGCTGATCGCGCGGGAGGAACTGGGGCGGATGCCCGAGTTCTTCGAGGTCAAGCGCTATCGTGTCACCGTCGAACGGCGCAAGAACAAGCGCAACCGGATGGTCAGTTTTTCCGAGGCCGTGGTGGTGATCAAGGTCGACGGGCAGAAGCATATGTCGATATCCGACAGCGTGGATGCCAGCGGATCCGATCGCGGCCCGGTCAACGCGCTGGCCAAGGCGCTGGCCAAGGATCTGGGGCGCTATTCCGCGATCATCGACGACATGCGGCTGGTCGACTTCAAGGTGCGCATCACCCAGGGCGGCACCGAGGCGGTGACCCGCGTGATCATCGACAGCATCGACGGGCAGGGCCGGCGCTGGTCCACCGTCGGGGTCAGCCCGAACATAGTCGATGCCTCTTTCGAGGCGCTGCTGGACGCGATCCGCTGGAAGCTGGTGCGCGATGTGGCGCCGGGCGCGTTGCCCGATGTCGCTCCGGTCAGGGCGGTCTGAGCGATGGTCGAGGTTTCTACCGCCGATTTGAACGCCTGCGCCGATCTGGTCCGGCGGGGCGATCCTGATCGCTTTCTGGCGGCGATGGCCGCGCCGGTGGCGGCGCGCCGGGTTCTGTTCCCGCTCTATGCGATGAATGTCGAGGTGTCGCGGGCGCCCTGGGTGACGCAGGAGGCGATCATTGCCGAAATGCGGCTGCAATGGTGGCGCGACGCGCTGGAGGAAATCGCCACCGGTGGCGTGGTGCGGCGGCATGAGGTGGTCTCCCCCCTGGCCGTGATCCTGCCTGCGGCACAAGCTGAAGCGTTGGATCAATATGTCGCTGTAAGAAGCTGGGATATATACAAAGATCCATTTGGAGATGAGGCTGGTTTCGACCGCTACATTGATCATAGCGCCGGCAGCCTGATGTGGGCCGGCGCCGCAGCTCTGGGCGCGGCAGAGGAGCCCGTGGTGCGCGCTCTTGGCTATGCCGCCGGCGTCGCCAGTTGGCTGCGCGCGGTGCCGGAGCTGGAGGCGCGCGGTCGTGTGCCGTTGCTCGACGGAACCCCCGGCGGGGTGAAGGCGCTGGCAGAGAAGGCACTGGATCGGCTGTCGGATGCGCGGGCACGACGCAGGGATGTCAGCCCGGCGGCCCGTCCGGCGCTGTTGGCCGGCTGGGAGGCGGGCACCATCCTGAAACAGGCCCGGGCTGAGCCGGGGCGGGTGGCTGCCGCGGCCCTGGGGCAGAGCGATGCGAAAAAGCGTCTGTCACTGATGGCGCGGGCGGCGTCGGGCCGCTGGTAGCTGGTTGCGAAAACGGCGCCCATCGGGCGCCGTTTTGACATGGGGGCAGGCCCGGGCCGGGGCGGTCAGATCGGCTCTTCGCGGGTCTCTTCGGGTTGGAACATCAGCCACAACAGCGCGCCGCCGGCCAGCACCAGGAACGGGCCCATCGCCATGTTGACGGCGGTCCAGCCCTCCTGCGGGGTGCCGCCGGAGCAGTTCATCAGCCCACCCGAGGCGAGCGAGGCCATGGTGACGCCGCCGAAGACCAGCAGGTCGTTCAGCCCCTGCATGCGGCCGCGCTCCTCAGGCGCATGCGCGCCGGCCAGCATGGTGGTGGCGCCGATGAAACCGAAGTTCCAGCCCAGCCCCAACAGAACCAGGGCGATGAAGAAATTCTCCAGCTCGACCCCGCTCAGCGCCACCGCGCCGGCGCCGGCAAGGATCGACAAGCCGGCAGCGACCACTTTTTCGACGCCGAAGCGGGCGATCAGATGGCCGGTGAAGAACGACGGGATATACATCGCCAGCACGTGGCTTGAGACCACATCGGCGGCATTGCCCTGATCATAGCCGCAGCCGACCACCGCCAGCGGCGTCGAGGTCATCACCAGGTTCATCAGCGCATAAGAGACCATGGCGCAGATTACCGCCACGGCGATCCGCGGCGTGGTGATCAGCTCCCACCGCGTGCGGCCGCGCGGCGCGTCGGCGGCGGGGGCCTTGGGCTTCGGGATATTGATGAAGAGAAACAGCAGCGAGCCGATCACATTGACGCCGATGACCGCCAGATAGGTGCCCAGGAAGGGGATCACCATCGCCTGCGAGGTCACCTTGACCAGTTGCGGCCCGATCAGCGCCGACAGCAGCCCGCCGGCCATGACATAGGAAATCGCCTTGGGCCGGAATTCGTCCGAGGCGGTATCGGCGGCAGCGAAGCGATAGAAGCCCTGCGCGCTCATGTAAAATCCGGTGCAGAAGGAGCCGGCCAGGAACACCGGGAAGGAGCCGAGATAGAGCCCATAGGCGCCGATCGCCCCGCCGATGGCGCCGCCGGTGACCCCCAGCAGGAACCCTGCGCGGCGGCCCCATTTCTGCATGATGGCGGAAATCGGCGTCGCTGCCAGCATCGAACCCAGCACGATCAACGAGATCGGCAGGGTGGCCAGGCAGGCATTGGTGGCCAGAGATTGGCCGGCCAACCCGCCGACGGTGAAGATCATCGGCATCTGCGCGCCCAGAAACGCCTGGGCGGCCACCAGAACGGCCACGTTGCGCCGGGCCTTGCTGTCGTCAACTTCATACATATCGAATGCCTATCCGCGAATATGTCCTGCGACAAGATGGCTTGCCTGTATCGGTACATTTCCTATGGTTCGGCACATGACCCTTGGCCGTATCATCGAAACCCCCGACTGCGTCGCCGAAGGCGCGCGCTGGCTTGCCGCACAGGAGCCGCGCTTCGCGACCGCGCTGGAGCAGACCGGACCGCTGCCGTTGCGCCGGCGGCCCGACGGTTTTGCCGAGCTTCTGTCCGCCATCGTCAGCCAGCAGGTCAGCGTCGCATCCGCCAATGCGATCTGGGGGCGGATGCAGGACGCGCGGCTGACCGGCCCGCGCAAGATCCTCTGGGCCAGCGACGACGATCTGCGCGCTGCGGGCCTCAGCCGGCAGAAGATCCGCTATGCCCGCGCGCTCGCCGAGGCGCGGATCGACTATGCCGCGCTGTGCAGCACCCCCACCGATCAGGTGATCGCCAGGCTGACCGAGGTGCCAGGCATCGGCGTCTGGACCGCCGAAATCTATGCGATGTTCTCGCTTGGTCGTGCCGATGTCTTCGCCCCGGGCGATCTGGCCTTGCAGGAGGCCGCGCGGATCCTGTTCGATCTGCCCGAGAGGCCGCGCGAAAGGGCGCTCAGGCAGATGTCCGAGGATTGGGCGCCCTGGAGGTCTGTTGCCGCGCGGCTGCTCTGGGCCTATTACCGGGTGGCAAAGGACAGGGAAGGGATCAGATGACTCGTGTTCTCAATGCCGGCCGGGTTGAGCCGGTTTCGGGCGAAATCCGTTCGGCGGTGGTGTTTCTGCATGGCTATGGGGCCAATGGGGCCGATCTGCTGGGGCTGGCCGATCCGTTGGGCGAACACCTGCCCGATACGCTGTTCGTCGCCCCCGACGCCCCCGAAAGCTGCGCTGGCGCGCCCTTCGGCTTTCAATGGTTCCCGATCCCCTGGCTGGATGGATCGTCCGAGGACGCCGCCGAACGCGGCATGCAGGCGGCCGCCGCCGATATCAACGCCTTTCTCGACGCGCTGATGGTGGACGAGGACTTGCTGCCCGAACAGGTGGCTCTGGTGGGCTTTTCGCAAGGCACGATGATGAGCCTGCATGTCGCCCCGCGGCGCGAGGATCCGATTGCCGGCGTGGTCGGCTTTTCCGGCCGGTTGCTGAGCCCGGAAGCCCTGAAGGATGATGTGGTCAGCCGCATGCCGATCCTGCTGGTTCATGGCGATCAGGACGATGTGGTGCCGGTGCAATCGCTGCCCGAGGCGGCCGAGGCGCTACAGCAGGCAGGTTTCAAAGAGGTCTTTGCTCATATCGAGAAGGGCACCGCCCACGGCATCGCCCCTGACGGTCTGGGTGTGGCGCTGGCCTTCCTGCGCGACAAGCTGGGGTTCTGATCCGGCGCCGGCGGGTGTTGCAGCGACGTCAAAGCTCCAGCAGCACCTTGGCGGCGCGCAGCAGTGCCCTCGGGTTTCGGTCGCTGCGCACCATGGGCAGCGGCGCGGCTTGGCCTGTCAGCGCCTGCACCGCCGCCCGGGCGCTGCGCACCGAATATTCCACGGTGAAGACGGTATCGTGGGGCAGTTCGACGAATTGCCCCATCAGGGTGAAATTCCCGGCGCCCGCCGGCTGTGTCTTTGGCCGGTCGCCGGGGCTGCGCGGCATGAATTGGCTGGTGATAAAGGGCATCCGGCAGGGCAGCACCCGGGCGCCGTCGAACCATTGCCGCTGGCTGGGCGACAGCCGCAATTGCCAGCTCAGTTCGGCAATGATCTCCTCGCCGGTGGCCTGCCACATCGGTTTGGGGACGAAATCGCCGGGCCGGTCGCCGCGCAGCCCATAGCCCCAGAATACCGTACTGTCTTCGGGTTGGGTGCGGAAATGCGGCTGGTTGAACATCACGAAGGACATCAGCCAACCACTGTTGCGGATCGTCACCAGCCCGCCGGTGCCGGTGGCATTGCCGGTGAAGGCTTCGAGCCAGTCGCGAAACTCGGGCCGGTCCATGGTGACGGTGAAAGAGGTCCAGGCGCTTTTGTCGATGTCGCCGGCGAAGGCCGCCGGATTGCCGAAGCCCGGATGGCGCGCCGCCAGCGCCCGCCACAGATCCCAGGACGGCGTCGGACCGGGGGCGAGTGGCGGGGCGCTGTCGGTGCTGCCGTAGCTGGCGCCGTCGGTCATCGAGCCGAGCGTGAGGAACACCCGGTCCTCGGCCCGCACTGGGATATGGCTGCCGTCGGCCAGGGCGATGCCGGTGACGTTTCGGTGGCTCTCGTCCCCCTCGATCTCCACCGCCGCGACGGTAGCGCCGCTGTCGAACCGCACGCCGCGTGTCGTCAGCCAGTCCCTCAGCGGCGCGATCACGCTGTCATATTGGTTATAGCGGGTACGCAAGACGCCCTCGATCCGGGTGAAGCCGGGGAAGAGGTGGATGAACCGCCGCAGATAGCGCCGCATCTCAACCGCCGAATGCCACGGCTGGAAGGAGAACATGGTGGACCACATGATCCAGAAATTGCTGTCGAAGAAGGGGCGGTCGAAACAGGCACCGATGGTGCGGGCGCCCAAGCGGCCTTCGGGCGTCAGGATCAGCCGGTTCAGCGCCAGGATATCAGCCGCCGACAACCCCAGATGATCCATATCCGCAGGACGTCCGTCGGCGATCAGCCGGCAGGAGGAGGCGGCGCGGACCTGGGTGTTGAAGGCCAGGATATCCTCGGTCACCGAGATTGCGGGATCGTCGGGGGAGGGGATCTGCGACAGCAGGTCCAGCGTGTTGACGAAGTTCGGCTCGAACATCCGGCCGCCGCGGGTCAGATAGCCCCATTGCGCGTCCCCGGCGCCATCGAGCGCGCCGCCCGGGTGGGGTCGGTCGTCGAGAATGCGGATGGTCTCTGCCGCCACGCCGGCGTCGCGGATCAGATGGGTGGCGGCGGCCAGTGCGGCGATGCCGCCACCGATCATGTAATGCAGGCGGGGGGCAGGGATGGTCATCGGGGCCTCTCCTCAACGGCGTCGGTTGCAGCTTGGCAGTGCGGTGGCGGCGCAGCCTTGCGCTGGATCAATCGGCCTGCCATAGCCGCGGTTCGGCGAATTCGACCGAATTGCCCGCCGGGTCGCGGATATAGAGCGAATGGGCGCCATTCGGCCAGTCGAATTCGGCCTCGACGGCCACGCCGGCGGTAGCCAGCCGGGGGCGCAGCGCGGCGATATCCTCCCGCTCCATCGCGAAACAGACATGCCCCGCGCCTTGCGCTCCATGCGGCGGCACCGGCAGGGCGCCGGGATGCGGCGGTTTCACGGTTTCCTCGGGGTTGAAGATCAGCAGAACCCCGGCGCCGAGCCTATAGAAGACATGTCGATTGTCATGGCGGATGATCTTCGTGAGGCCCAGCAGATCGCCATAAAACCCCTCTGCCGCGTCGAGATCGCGGGCATAGAGCGCGGCTTCGAGGAGCGCGCCGGGAACGGGGGCAGGGGGCAGCGACATGCGCCCGAGGATATCACCGACGTGGGCGTCTGTCAGGCCCCGGCGGCGGCAGGTCGTCCCAATCGCCCGGCGCCAGCCCATCCAGGCTCCAGTCGCCGATGCGCCAGCGGATCAGCCTGAGGGTGGGATGACCCACGGCGGCGGTCATGCGACGCACCTGGCGGTTCTTGCCCTCGCGAATGGTCAGTTCGATCCAGGTGTCGGGGACGGATTTCCTCACCCGGATCGGTGGCGTTCGCGACCAGAGCGTTTCGGGTTCGTCAATCCGCCGGGCCCGGGCCGGGCGGGTGCGCCCGTCCTTCAGATCGACGCCCTCGGCCAGGGCCCTCAGCGCGGCCGCGTCGGGCAGTCCCTCGACCTGCACCAGATAGGTCTTTTCCATCTTGTGCCTGGGATCGGCGATCCGCGCCTGCAGCTTGCCGTCGTCGGTCAGCAGCATCAGCCCTTCGCTGTCGCGGTCCAGCCTGCCGCAGGGATAGACGCGCGGCACGTCGATGAATTCCGACAGGGTGCGGCGGGCCGTGCCTTCGGTGCCGCGGTCGGTGAACTGCGGCAGCACGTCGAAGGGTTTGTTGAAGCGGATCAGCCGGGTCATGTCGCGCGTCCTAGCGCAAAAGCGCGGCAAGGGAAACTGGCGCGCCTGTGGATAACGTCATCTGCCTGTCATCTGGGCGGCGTAACGATTGCCGCGACATCCGGTGGATCTATGGACTTGTCAGAGGTCGACCACGATATATAGTTAAATCATGGCTGGGGCGGGTTCCCCGCTCTGGCGCCGGAACGGCACTCAGGGCGAAGGCGGAGTCACGCAGATGGACGGCGATTTCAGAACCGAATTTGTACGCGAACCGGGGGCGCTGAAACAGCATCCCGCGCTGGTGCTGAACGCGGATTACCGGCCGCTCTCCTATTATCCCCTGTCGCTCTGGTCCTGGCAGGAGGCGATCAAGGCGGCTTTCCTCGACAGGGTCGATATCGTGGCGGAATACGACGAATACGTCCGAAGCCCCACGACAAGGATAAGGATGCCCAGCGTTGTCGTGCTGAAAGATTATGTAACACCTCAAAAGCGCGTGGCCTTCACGCGCTTTAATCTTTTCTTGCGGGACGAATTTCGTTGCCAATACTGCGGCGCCAAGGGCGATCTGACCTTCGACCATGTGGTGCCGCGGGCCTCGGGCGGGATCACCAGCTGGGAAAACGTCGTTGCGGCCTGTTCGCCCTGCAACCTTAAAAAGGGGTCGAAAAGCCTGCGCCGTGCCGGCATGTCTCTGTTTCGTCCGCCGCGACAGCCAAGTGCCGAGGAACTGCGCAACACTGGCCGCAAGTTCCCGCCCAACCACCTGCACGCGAGCTGGATGGATTTTCTGTATTGGGATGCGGAACTGGAGGCCTGAGCGGGACCAGGTCACTGTTCTGGACAGAGGACCTTGAAACTCACAAAACCGGGTTTCAGATGTCCGAAATGACGCATCGGCGTCTCAAACGCGGGTTTTGGGGTTCTGGCGGCTGCCTGCAGTAAGGTTTTGCATCGTGAAGCCAGGCTGTCTGTGGGCGGGCGGCATGGCAGGCGAGGCCACGGCAGAGAGAGTGGCCGCACCGCCCCGGTTGGGAATGCCGAACCCGACCCAAACGGTTGGTCGAGCCAGGCACCGGGCGCCGCCTCCTCGGCTCATTACTGCCGGTCGCAGTTGCCGGAAAGAAGATGGGGTGGATGGCTCCGGCTCCCGGCGTCGCGATGCGCCATAGTGCAGGTGTCAGAATCTGCAATTGAGAGGAGCCACCCCATGCAAGTTACCACTGTCGGCCTCGACCTGGCCAAGAACATCTTCGATGTCCACGGAGTTACCGAGGCCGGAGAGGTCGCCTTCAACCGACCTTTGCGCCGGGCGCAGGTGCTGGCGTTCTTCGAGCGACTGTCGCCCTGCCTCATCGGCATCGAAGCCTGCGCATCGAGCCACCACTGGGGCCGCGAGCTTACGAAGCTCGGTCATACTGTCCGGCTGATGCCGCCGATGTACGCCAAACCCTACGTGAAACGGGGCAAGTCCGACACGGTCGATGCAGAAGCCATTTGCGAGGCCGTGACGCGGCCGACGATGCGGTTTGTTGAGATCAAGTCGGAGGACCAGCAGGCGCTTCTCTCCTTGCATCGCGCGCGGGACTTCGTGGTTCGACAGCGCACCCAGTTGATCAACATGCTCCGCAGCCTGGCCGCGGAGTTCGGGATCACCATCGCTCGGGGCGTCGCGCGGGCCATCGATTTTGCGAAAGGGATCATTGAGGGCAAGCAGTCCGGGTTCCCCGCGCTCGCCCAGGACGTTCTGAGGGTTCTCAGCCGTCAGCTGGTCGAGCTGCACAACCGCCTTCGCTGGTACGAAATCACCATGCGTATCCAGGCCCGTCTCAGCCGCCAGGCGCAACTCCTGCAGACCATTCCCGGCGTCGGACCGGTGACCGCCTCGGCCGTGGCCGCCACGATCGGGTCCGGTCACCAGTTCAAGAGTGGGCGGGAATTTGCAGCGTGGCCTGGTCTGACACCGCGGAACCACTCCAGCGGTGGTAAGGAGCGGTTGGGAAAGATCACGAAGATGGGCGATCGGTATCTGCGCCAGCTTATCGTCGTCGGCATGACATCGCGTGTGCGGCAGGTCACCAATCATCCCGAGCGTGCCGATCCCTGGCTGACGAAGCTGTTGCAGAGAAAGCCGGCCCGGCTCGCGACCGTCGCCATGGCGAACAACCTTCTCGGGACATGCCTTCGGCATACCCTGCCAGGCAGCGGACTGTGCGGATCATGTGGGCGGTGCTGACCAAGAACGAACCCTACCGCCCTTACACAGCCTGAGACGTAGAGAAACAGCGAGAGAGCAAGACCGACGATGTGATGGTGTACCCTTCAGCCGCAATGATCAGGACGCTCCGCTGAATGTCCCGGGCGCAAATGCCCGCGAAGCAGATAGGAACCTGATCTGCGGAACCCATCAGGGCCAGCGGTGTGAACCGCGCAAATAGGCCGGACTCAAGACCGCTTCTGAAAATGGAGTGCCCCCACTGCGGCCAGGAAGGAAAGCGGGATTGCTGATCCGCCATATGACACGATCAGGGCTGACCCTTCGTATCCAGTGGCAGCTGATGTGTCAGGCGAATATTACTTTTGCCCCAACTGTTATGAGGCGAGCAAGCCATTACGTTCGTATGACACGGCTATTCTTTGCGATAGCTGCGGAACCATTTTTAATCTGAGATAACCTTTGGCGGCACGTTCTCGGTCAGCCAGACGCCGTTTGGGGCGAGGAAGAACTTGTGGCCTTGCTGGTGCATTTGCAGGGCGGGGATTGTCAGAACGACCGGTTTCCCATGGCGTTGCCCGACTTTGGTTGCGGTGCTTTGATCTGCGGAAAGATGGACATATTGGCGGTTCTGCGGAAGCAGGCCCTGATCTCGGATGCTTTCGAGGAAGCGTGTTGCGGTCCCGTGATAAAGAAACTCCGGGGGCTCAACAGGTTCCAGCCCGAGATTGACCGCGATGGAGTGCCCTTGATTGGCCCTGATGAACAGGCCATCGGCGGAAATTGCGAACCGCTTCTTGTCACTGGTGGAGACCACTTCGCGCAGGGTGTCGAGGTCGAGCGAGATATCGGATTTTGCGATCAGTTCCTCTATATTAGCCCATCCTTCCGGGTCGAGGTCGAGACCAATCGCATCCGGTTTGTGGCGCAGGATGTAGCTAAGGAATTTGCTGGTGTCTTTGAGATCGCGGTTCATTCTTCGCCCTCCAGTTCCACATACCCCAGCATAGCTATAGCGCATGACCTGCTCCCCATAGAGTCCGCGTTTATGAGTTAGCTCTGTTCAGGGTTTGGTCCTCTACTGACCGTTGGTGATACTCCCACGGGGTGAGCCCGTCGAGGCTCGTGTGGGGGCGGTGGTGGTTGTAGTCGTCGCGCCACGCCTCGATCAGGTCGCGGGCGTGGCGCAGATTGGCGAACAGGTGCTCGTTGAGGCACTCGTCGCGCAGGCGGCCATTGAAGCTCTCGACGAAGCCGTTCTGCATCGGTTTTCCCGGAGCGATGTAGTGCCATTCGACCCGGCGCTCCTCCTGCCATTTGAGGATGGCGTTCGAGGTCAGCTCCGTGCCGTTGTCGCTGACCACCATGCATGGATAGCCGCGCACCCGAGCGATGCTGTCGAGCTCACGGCCAACGCGCTGCCCTGACAGCGAGGCGTCCACGACCGCGGCCAGGCATTCCCGGCTGAAGTCGTCGATGATGCAGAGCACCCGTAAGCAGCGACCATCCCTTGCCCGGCAGGGCATTGCGAAGCAATGTCCCGAGAGGGGACAGGCTGTCTGACACGAAGTCCAGCGACCAGCGCTGGTTCGGCCCCTGCGGGATCGCCATGGGCGCCCTGGTCCCCAGGGCCCGCTTGCGACCGCCCCGTTTACGGACTGTTAGGCCTTCTTCTCGGTAGAGCCGGTAGAGCGCTACGCCCTACAAACGATCCCCCGGATCGTTTGCCCGACGGGCTTCGATCCAGTTCACCTTCCAGCCTTCGCGGCCAAGAAGCAGATGGGGTGGATGGCTCCCGCTCCCGGCGTCGCAATGCGCCATAGTGCAGGTGTCAGAATCTGCAATTGAGAGGAGCCACCCCATGCAAGTTACCACTGTCGGCCTGGACC
>NZ_AUBS01000005.1 GCF_000429365.1 Pseudodonghicola xiamenensis DSM 18339
GTCGAAACCTACGGTGTGAAATGGGACAAGGCGGTGGCCAAGCTGGTCAAGGACCGGGACGCGCTGCTGACCTTCTACGACTACCCGGCCGAACACTGGAAGCACATCCGCACGTCAAACCCGATCGAAAGCACCTTTGCCACCGTCCGGCATCGCACGAAACGCACCAAGGGCTGCCTCAGCCGCAAGACCGGACTGGCCATGGCATTCAAGCTGATGATGTCAGCGCAGGCAAAATGGCGCAAACTCGACGGCCGGAACCGCCTGCCCGAAATCATCCAAGGGGTTGAGTTCCGCGACGGCCTCCGCCACGTTCAAATCGCCGCCTGATCAGGCGTCACCAACTTCTGCGCATATCTCCCTCGAGAGGGATCGAACCCGAGAATGATGAGCGCCAACTCCCCACTCATCCCAGGACGCGGAAGCGCAAGCTTCGACTTGATCTCCTGAGGATCCACGAGAACGGCCGCCAGGCCAGCTGCACCAGCTAAGCGACATGCACGGTGCAAGCGCCCCTGCAGCAGCATCGATAGAATGACGGACAGCTTCACCCTCCCCTTCTCTGCAGCCTTGGCAAGCGTCACCAAGGTCGTCGGCTTCTCCGCGACTTCGGGAAGGCACACCTGCATCCGCTCCAGGAAGGCCGCCATCTCCAGCCCATCGACTGCCTTGCTCATTTTACTGGAAGCCGCCTCAACCTCCGTCAGCCGCGTGAGCGCACCGATTTCAAGAAGGGCTGCGACCATGGGGCGGGACGCACCCAGCAACTCCGGCAGGCGACTGACCGGCACAGCATGCTTCAGCATTCGAATGGACGCGTGCGCTTCGTCGTAGCGCAGAAAGATATGACCGCACGGGGCCTCCCGGTCAGAGGCGGAAATGGCCCCTTGGTCGGCGAGCAGGTTCCGGAGCGTCATCGGATGTACGAGTTCTCCGGCCGCGATCTTGGCCACACTGCTGACACGGGGGGCCTCAACAGGGCTGCCCAAGAGGATCTGCCCTTTTGTCAGGGGCACCGTGTCGAGGATGTGCTCCCGCAGAAGAGGGCGGATGGCCCCGGGATCCTTGGTCAGCCGCGATGCGGACATCCAAGCATAGAGCATGCCATAAGCTGTCTTGGGATGCATGGAGCCGGGATTGGTCTCGGAACGCTTCAACAGATCCATAAAGGTGGTACGGATCGCCGCCTCCCCCTCGCTCATCACCGTCCACCCCGCGCGGCCGGCTTCATCCCACATGCTCTCGGTCATGTTGGAGGCCTTCTGCCCAGCTCCGAACGCGATGACCGCACCCAGCATTTCGGTGGCACGGACGCCCTGCTCGATCCCCTGGCCATCAAGCCATGCGGGGCCGGAAGCGCCCGCTAGCCTCGCGACGACATAGTCCTGCAGCGGCGAAGGCCGCAGCGAGGCGTTAGGTCCGACCGCCAGCGCATCTTTCTCCCAAGGCAACGCCTGAAGTTCATGCGCACCGTCGTCCCATTTCCCGCCGCGGTGGCTGAGCAACGGGATCTGATGCACGGGACACACCCTGACCACGGACAGTGACCAGATCAAACGGTGCCGCCACTTGGTGGCGGGACGCGCAGCACCCGCGGCATCCTCGGCCAGGCAGGAGGGGCAGAAGCGGGTGACGGGCCCAGTCAGGAACTCCGCAGCGAAGCGCTCACCGCGGAGGGCATATTGCCGATAACCGAGCGCTGTCACAGCGTTATGCGCGACTGGTGCGCGCTCCTGCCCGGAGATCGAACACAGCCGCGCAAGCGCACACTCTTCGCCACGCTTCAAGGACCAGAGGTCGATGCCAAGGTCGTTCAAAAACGGCACAAGGCGCCCACCCGTGTGAAAGGCCGCGCTACGCGCGGCCCAGGAGAGCGGAGTTTCATCCGGATGAAACGGCAGGGGGGGAAAAAGCATCGCCATGGTTCAGCCCCTCCGCCGCGTCGAGACACGCAGTGCCACCTCGGAAGCCTGATCCAGGCGCAGAAGCCGATACTGCTCGGCATAGAACACGTTCTGGTCGGCAGGACACCCTTCATGCATGGCCCAGGCACGGGCGAAGTGATCGATCGTCAGATCGCTGGCCTCTGCGTAGAGGGCCACCTCGATCGCGCGCACGATCAGTTCGATCGCGCGCACGATCAGTTCGATCGCCCTGCCGAACCGGTAGCGCGCGCCATGGAATACCCGCCCGACAAGGTCAGCCTCGACCGGCGCACCGAGGCCTGCTCGTTGGCAGTAGTCGCCCACGATTTGCTGGAACAGGTCACCGTGCAATTCGGGAACCAACGCCGCAAAAGCGACCGTCGAGAAGCGCCGCTGAACCTGGGGGTCCGTCCGGACAACCTGCGCAAGCTCCTCGGTGCCGGAGAGGACAACGATCACAGCATCATCTCCCTGCATCAGGGACTTCAACGCGCGCAGAATGAGGTTTCTGTCCGCGCAAAACAGGTCGTGGGCCTCGTCGATCCACAGGACAACAGTACCCGTCACGCGCATGCGCTCGCGAAGGATTTGGACAAGCGACCAGACCTGCCGGGTCGGCGACACAGTTCCGTAGCCACTCTTCTCGAGCATCTCCAGCACCATGCTCTTGAGGGTTGCCGGGCTCGGTACGGAGCATTCCAGGAACCTCGGGCGGCCGTACTCCCCCTCTGCCAGGACAGGAAACTTCATCAGGGCGCGATGAACGAGGTGGGACTTGCCGCTGCCGGCGCCGCCCACGACCATGATACCGCGCGTTTCATTGGTCCGGGTGAAGCGGATCGGCTCGGGGGAGAGTTCCCCCTCGTCGTCGCGTTTCAGGAGGCGCGCGAGTTGGCCCGTCAGCTCGGTATCCATATCGGAGCCAACGTGGAGGCTCCGAAGATGTTCGAGCGCACGTGCGGTTTGAGCGTGATGCGACATGATCAGTCCTCTTCGATGTTCAGGGTCGTCTGGGTCTTGGGCGCGCTGCCGGCACGTTTCGCCGCGGTGCGCTGCGCCGGAGGCGCGGCATCGGCGGGCTCGACGTGATCGCGAATGGCACGGCCCAGCTCGTTGTCGTTCTGCGGGCTGGGGGCGCGGTCGTGGAATTCCACACCCGCGAGCACTTTCCTTTCCGCACGTTCGATGGCGTCGCCAGACCAGTCCTCCAGGTTCAGGCTCGCCGCAGCCATGGCTGCCTCGTTGCGCTCTTCGATCGCCTTGATGGCCTGACGGACCGCCGGCAGATCCAGCCGGTTCGACTTCGGGTTGCCGGCACGAACCGTGCGGGTTGCCGTCAGCCAGGTTTGAGCGGAGACCCCTTCGAGGCTGGCGTCAACAGACGGCACCTCATGCCACCGATCTCCCAGCTGAACCGAAACGGCTCCGATATCCTTGGGATGCCAGCGGACATTGACGGTGCAGCTGTCCTCACGACGGAGCCAGGTCGCCAGTTTCTCGGAGTGATAGCGGACCTTGAGGATGGTGATCCCGGTCTTGTCCAGCGTAGCGGTCTTGTGCTGACCGAACACAGTGCGCGCGGTGTGCATGTCCGGCGGAGGCATCACACCCCATTGCGTGCTCAGGCGACGCCAGCAGGCGATGGGCGTCTCTCCGTCCAGCCCACGGTGAGGCGTGTTGTGGTAGATGTCGACGACCCAGCGAACCAGCGCAAAGGTCAGATCATCTACGGTCAGCGCCGCGCGTTTGGTCGGGTCAGAGTCGCCTTTCTCCAGATTGTTGGAGAAGGTACGGCCAGACAGGCGCGGCATCAGATCCAGGACGAAGGTCTTGAACACACGTTCGATCGTGCCGCGAACTTCCGGAACGCCGTTGATGGCGATTTCCGTGGCGATCGCCAGATCGGCGCATGCGAACCGAAAGCGTTCAGACTTGAATGCGGCACCGCCGTCCGTAACGATCAACTCGGGCCGACCATGCATGTCCCAGGCAGTAAGCGCACCGACGGCGTCTGCCCACTTGCCCTTGTTCGTCATGATCATCTGCACCGCCTGCGTTGCGGCCTCCCCCCCGGGTTCCCGGCTCAGCACCATGGAGAGAATGCAGCGCGTGGTGCAGCAGATCGCGGCGGTGATCCACCAACGCGCCTTCTTCTTGTCGAGGCCCAAGGCTGCCCTCTCCTCGTCCGTCAGGAGATCGTACATGCCGGAGCTTTTCATGAGTGTAATAAGGTCGATCTGCCATTCGTCGATCTCCACCCGCTGAAGCGGTCGCGCGAGATACAGTCCTTCAAACACCGGGCGGTATTTCTTCCGCGCCGCGGCCTCGCCTTCCCGGGCCAAGGTCACCTGGAAGGGGTCGAGTTCGCGCACAGCGCGGCGAACCGTCTCACGGCTTGGCGTGGTCCACACACCCAGCCCAGCTTTCACACGTTCGGCATTCCGCTCGGCGAAGGCGATTTGGACGCCTTCATGGATCATCTTGATCGTCGGCTTCTCGGGCGAAAGATACTTCCGCACCTCGGTCATGAGCAGGCCGATTGCTCCAGAGCCCATCACCCGGGTACGGTTGCCGCGACGATGCATGGCATCGGCCAGCCCGATCAGCCCAAGCTCTTCCTTCGCGACCAGCCAACGGCGCAACGTACGGGGAGAAGGCGCTTCGTCAAAGTTCCGCGAGATGTCGAGCCTGTGGTCGCCAGCGCGGGTATCCTTCCCCGCATACTCCAGGGCCTTGCCCTTGATCAGCACCATGTTGGCGCCAAGGCTTTCATCCGTCATCTTGATCAGGCCATCGCGGCGCAGTTCCAGCAGCGCCTCGCAATAGGCGTCCTTCTTCGAAAGGCGCGCATGGCTCTTGAACGGCAGATCGTTCACGAAACCCGCAGACTGAACCAGGCGCTTGCGAGCAGAGGCAACATCGTAGTAGCCGGTCTCGACGCGGATACGTCCCTGCGCCCCCAAGCGGCTCAACTGTCCATGCGTATACGCCTGGGCGAGACCGACACTGTCATCGGCACCGAAGACATACCCGTCTTCGGATTGGTGAATGACCTTGCAGGCCATCCCGTTGATATGCACCCGGTCAAACTTTCCGAAGGCATAGCGTGCGTTGTCGATATTGAAGTTGAGTTCCATTTTCTTTCCTTTGGTGGTGTCCGGTCGTTCCGGAATTTGAGCGCGCGGATAGAACCCACTGCCTATGCGCAGTCGGTCCGCCGCAGCGGTTGATGGGGGATGATTGGTGGAGGGTCTGAGGCGGCGCTGCGGTTAGTGCAGCGCCATCACCCTGATGACCTGGGAGGTTTCGTTGATCTTCTCCTGGCGCAGGAGTTGGAGGTGCCCCGATCCGATGTGACGGACCACGGCGCGCAAGCCGGTACCCTCCATCCCGATCCGGTCACGCAGGGCCCCGATCGTCTCGACGCCGCGCATTGCACCGATCACCTCGGCAGCCGCCTGATCTGCGTCAGGCTCCGCGATGCGCACCGAGTGAAGGTGCGTGGCGTTGTGAAGGGCGACAGGGCACACATCATGCTCGGTGAAGAGGCGAAAGTCGTCGAACACACCCTGGGAGAGCGACTGGTGCTTGACCCTGGCCAGTTCGTCCTCGTACCCGGCGCTGACACGATGGATCGGACGCACCGCGTAGCCGATACGACGGCCGTCACGCAGCCGGCAGACCAGGTCGACATAATGGGTGTAGCATTCCCTATCGGCATCATACCATTCAAAGGCCTGCTGCTCGACGAGATCGACCGTGGAAGGCGCATAGCGAAGGATGAGTGCCACCTTCTTCTCAAGGTTGCTTTCCAGGCCGACGCCGCGTCCGTGGCCTTCGCCAAAAGTAATATGTCCCGTAAAGTGGGACTTCGATGCGACCTGAGTGCTGCGGTCGCCAGCGCTCACCTCGGGCAAGCGAATGCCGCCCGGCAGAAAGGGATAAGACATGATTTCTCCCGCCCCGAGAAATTAACATTCTCGGGCTATGTCGATCTTGGAAATGCGCGGAGAGCCGTCCTTGTCCTGGCGACAGCATCATGCTAATCGGCAGGTGCAACACATGGATCGGGCTTTCGCACGGTTCATTCGGGCGCCAAGCGCCTATATCTGGTTTTGGGTGTTTGAGCCTCTTTGGACAGTTTCTTCCGATGAGCGCCTGTAACCTGATTGGAACTGAGAGATCAGAACCGCGTCAGGAGATCAGCCGCATATTCGGGAATTGCCCATAAGAGACACTGGCACCACCTGTCCAGCCCGCCGGGAGAGCGGGGTTTCGGGGGCCGAATTTTCGCAAATTCCGGCCTCAAGATCGGAAAGGCGCTCGCCCCCGATTTTCAGATCATCCAGCAGATTTTGCGAAAAGATGACCGGAAGTTCTTCAGCACCGCCCGAAACGCGGGCGTTGTGAGCTTCAGAAATTTTTTGAATGGTCATTTTCATCGGGATAACTCTGTGGATAGTTGAGAACGCACGCCAATTCGGCGGCGCACATCATGAAATCACTCCGATTTCGCGAATCGAATTCGGCAAATCATTCCGCTTTCCGGGCCGAAAAGGCGCCGGGAGTCGGTCAGGACGCGCCGCTGCGGGCGAGCTGCGACAGCCGCCGGAAGAGCTTGTCGGACAGGATCGTCCGCCGCTCCCACTCCGGTGTTTTCAGGTCCCTGGCAGCATCCCCGAACCAGAGCTTCAGACTGCCCTTGTCGGATCGGTGCGAGAACACGGCATGCGGCCCGTTTGAGCTGACCTCGACAGAGACCGGGGCAGAGTTGAACCCTTCGTCTTCACCATTGAACCCCTCCTCGAGCCAATGACCGCAAAACGCACCAAAGGTACGGTGCAGCTCCAGGCCAGCGACAGGCAGCCGGTTCAGGACATCGAGCAGCTTGCTCTCCCCTCCCCCATCGCAGTTGGCTTCCCACTGGATATGGCCGTCAAGAAACAGGTTCCCGCGCACAAGCTGAAGCTGTGAGAGTTCCCGCACGACCTCAGGCGCATCCTTGGTCTCCAGCGCCATGACCAGAGCCAGGGTGAGATGAAAGATATCTTCCCCGGTCATATCCGCCGCCGCCCGGCCACGGCCGCCAGGCGTGCGCAGTCCGGCCCGCGCCATGGCACGCGTCATCGCGTCGACCTTGTTGGGGTTCAGGTCGAACCGCTGGGCAAGCGCCCGCACCATTTCCCCTTTCGTCGCCATGAAAGCTGTCCTCGTGAAGTGTCCTTGGGAGCGTTATGCCACCCGACAGATCACGCGTCAAGTTTACGGTAAAAGTTTTTCCGTAAAATATGCAGCCGCCGCCCGCGCCCTGAGCTTACGCCCCGCGCGCCTCGAGCGGCGCACCGCAGCACCGGCACACCGGGCGCTTCGCCTTCAGCTCCTCAAGGCGGTGCAGCGGCGCGCTTTCCACAAAGCGCCGGACCCTCTCGGGGTCGACGCGGGCACTGCGCGCAGACTCCCGGTAGACCAGCCAGCAATGGACTGACCCCACGACGCTGATCACCATGCCAGCTATGCAGATCAACGGACCAATCATGGGCTTCCCTTTCTGAAGGTCATCCTGGGCGCAAGCAAATGGAACGCGCCCTCAAGAGGCTGCACCCTGACCGATGGCGTGTCAAATCCGCAGCAGCATGGTCGTGTCATAGAGCCAGCGCACGCTGCAGATCTTCATGCTCGAAGGCGCTGGCCATGCGGTTGATCTCGGCCGAACGCGCACCGACCGACCTCGCGGTCTCGCGCCAGGTGGCGGTGACTGTGGCCACCTCCCTGATGATTGCGCGCGCCTGGGCGAGCGTCAGGGCGAAGTATCCCGACGCCTCTTCCAGCAGGTCGAGCGAACAGGTGCCCTCGTCGAGATCGATATTGGTGGTCAGCACCCGCGCCTTGATGTCAGTCGGCACCGGATTGAGATCGTAGGCCGGCGACAGCGACCATCCCGCCCTGCCACGCCAGAGGAAGCCGTGGTTGCGCAGATGATCGTCGACATTGGAGATCAGCACGCTGAAGACGACGCGGCGATACAGGGCTTGGGCATCGGTCTTGCCCTGTGCGCCATGCTCAGCCAGAGCGTCGACGATCTCGGGATAGCTTCCGCGTTCGCCATCCCTGGCGCCCATCATCGCCATCGCTGACAGGAACGGGATCCGCACGGCGCCCTCGCGATCGAACCGCCGCGACAGCATGACCTTCTTGCCCGCCACATCGACGAGTTCGTGGTGCGGCGTGACGATACCGGCCTGGCCGGCCAGTCGGAGGGCAATCTCCTCCCATGTCTCCATGCTGTATTCGTCGGTTTCCTTCGGGAACTTGGCAATGGAAAGATGACCATGCTGATCGATGACCGAGGCCTTCGGACGCGCGCCGCCCAGCGACGAGCCAGGCGCAAAGATGAGCTGGAGGTCCTCGTCGGTTTCCTCATCCCGCAGGATCCGTTCGGTGACCTGAAGGAGACGCCCGAGTTCGATCAGGGCCGGAACCCCCGCGCGGATCGGTGCGAGGAACGACTCCTCGTCCACCCGCCGGAAGCGAAGCGCGCCAAGCCGGGTCTCGTCGGCGACACCCAGAAGATAATCGCTTTCGGTCAACGTGCGCACGGCGCGGCGATCCCGTTCGGCGCTGCGTCGCTCCGAACGTTGCATGAGACGGCGTCCCCAGGTGTCGGGCGCGGAGTCGCCAATTGAGCCAAAGGTCGACAGCCCCGCCGGTGGCGCAAAGGCGCCACGCGTAATGGGGAGAGCAGGCTCAAGCGAGAACCGCTCCGCATCCTTGAGCCATGCCGGATCGTACTCGAACAGGATGGTCTCACCACCGCGGACACGGTTGCTGTGCGCCAATCCGACAGGATGCAGGCGGCCATTCAGATCGACGTGAACCTCGAAATCAGCCATCGCGCGACGGTCCCGCTGGCCGCTTGAGATGGACATTCTTCGGCAAGTCGGCACTGGCCAGAGCCTGGCCGACGCTGTCGTTAGCGATATCCGCCACCTGACTTAGCCCATCCAGCAGCCCAAGCGCCTGGAGGACGCTGGCATAGATGCCTATGCTGACGCTGGTGTCTCCAGCCTCGATCTTCTGGAGCGTCGACCGCGACGTGAAAGCGCGCTCTGCCACGACCGCCATGGGTAGTCGGCGCCGCCGCCGGGCGTCCTGGATGTCCGCGCCAAGCTTGCGCAGCGCGCGCCGCACTGCGGCCGGAGGGTTGTGAGGTGTCGGCATTTGTCATCTTTGCGCTACATAATAAATGAATATGTAGCACGAAGATTACAATCTTTGAAATAGAGAAAGTCAGGCAGCCAGCGTCAGCTGCGACCTGAATCGCTTGCGTCAGAGATAGCAGCATACCTCGGGCCATGCGATTACCCGCCGTGCTACCGCAGGCTGTCGAGCAAAGAAGGAATGACCGCCCACAGAGCGGACAAAGCGACGCGCGAGCAGGACAACAAAACTTGCCTGCCGTGCGCCGCCGCCTCAGTGCAGCTTTGCTGTGGAGTTGGTGCAAGTTAGGAATTCAGACTTTCCGACATCGGACACCGCTGAAGAACCGCGACGTGCCGATCATCCCAGTAATTCGAACCTTCAAGTGCGTTGCCATCCTTTTCATGACATGGAAGGGTACGTAAATCGCCATGCCATGAAACCAAGTCAAGAGACATGCTCGACATTCAACCCCTCGCGATCCTGCGCGAAATCGACCGGACCGGAAGCCTGACCGATGCCGCAGATCGGCTGAACCTGACCCAGTCGGCCGTCAGCCATGCCATCCGCCGCTTCGAGGAGCGGTACGGGGTGAAGCTTTGGGAGCGGGAGGGGCGCAAGCTGCGCCTCACGCCGACGGGTGAGTATCTGTTGAGCCTGGCCGCGCGCGTCCTGCCGCAACTTGAACACGGCGCCACCGTGCTGGAGGATTTTGCACGCGGACGGCGTGGGGCGCTTCGGGTCGGGATGGAGTGTCATCCCTGTCAGGACTGGCTGATGCGGATCGTCGACCCGTTTCTCGCGGCCTGGCCGGATGTGGATCTTGACGTCACCTCAGCCTTTCAGTTCGGGGGGCTCGCCGCGCTGCTGGGACACGAGATTGATCTGCTCGTCACCCCCGATCCGGTCGAGCGTCCGAGCCTCGAATATCGACCGGTGTTCAACTACGAGCTGGTTCTGGCCGTGGCCGATGATCACCCGCTGGTCCGCAAACGGCAGGTCACGCCCTCCGACATGGCGCGCGAGACGCTCATCACCTATCCGGTCGCGCGCGAAAGACTTGATATCTATACCAAGTTCCTCGTACCCGCCCACGCCCTGCCGCGCCGGCATCGCACGGTCGAGACGACCGACCTGATGCTGCGACTGGTGGCGTCGGGGCGCGCGGTCAGCGCCACGCCCGACTGGCTGCTCAGAGGTGCCAAAGGCGTGACGGGCGTGCGCATCGGCTCCGGCATTCCGAAGTCCATCCACGTGGGCTATCGGACGGGGACAATGCCGGGCTATCTTGAAGGGTTCATGCAACTGGCAGAATCTGTCGAGATCTGACGGCGCGACCGTGGCCATCGGGTTGCTGACCCGCCCCTCTTTTCATGACAACTCGTCATGATACTCAGATAATAAGTCATTTTTATTCATGTCACAACTGCGGCAGAAGAGGCCATTGCCAGACGTGCAGGGCCGCCCGCGCTCCGCCACCGGCTTCGTGAACACGGACAGGAGACCCGGACCGCCATGACCGAACCCTTCGCATTCCAGATCAAGAGCCAAAGGTTCAACGAAACCTACACGCCCGAAAGCGGGACGCGGCTGACCACGAATTTCGCGAACCTCGCGCGCGGCGAGCACCGCCAGCAGAACCTCGCGAATGCGCTGCGCATGATCGACAACCGGTTCAACGATCTGGCCAGCTGGGACAACCCGCAGGCCGACCGCTATGCGGTCGAGTTGGACATCGTCTCGGTTGATCTGGATTTCGATGGCAGCGGCAAGGCCTTCCCGGCGATCGAGGTGCTTCAGACCACGATCCTCGACCGCAGGACCGACCGCCGCGCGCCGGGCCTGGTCGGCAACAACTTCTCCTCCTACGTCCGCGACTACGATTTCAGCGTGGTGCTGCCCGGGCACAACAAGGACCACGAAAGCTTTTCCCTGCCCGACGACTTCGGAGAGCTGCATGGCCGCATCTTCAAAGCCTTCGTTACCTCGGAGGCCTTCAGGGCGCGGTTTCGCAAGCCGCCGGTCATCTGCCTGAGCGTCTCGGAAACCAAGAGCTACGAGCGCACCGCGAACAGCCACCCCGTGCTGGGTGTCGAATATGTCCCCAGTGGCGCGTCCTTGACCGAGACGTACTTTGCCAAGATGGGCCTCAAGGTGCGCTACTTCATGCCATCCAAAAGCGTCGCGCCGCTGGCCTTCTACCACGCAGGCGACCTGCTGAACGATTACACGAACCTCGAACTGATCGCCACGATCAGCACGATGGAGGCCTTCCAGAAAATCTATCGGCCCGAGATCTACAATGCCAATTCCGCGGCGGGCGAGATCTACCGGCCCAGCCTTACGCACCAGGATTTCTCGCCGACCCGCGTGGTCTACGACCGCGACGAGCGCGCACGTCTGGCGACCGAGCAAGGTAGATTTGCCGAAGAAGCCCTGATCAAGCCCTATCACGCGCGGTTGGCCGAATGGTCTGCCCAGTTCGCCGCCTGATCCAGAACCGATGAAAGACATGACCATGACCAAATTGCTTCCCACCTCCACCGCCGGCAGCCTGCCGAAACCTGCCTGGCTGGCCGAGCCCGAAAAACTCTGGTCGCCGTGGAAGATGGAGGGCGAGGCGCTGGCACAGGCCAAGCAGGATGCCCTGCGCGTGACTTTGGCCGAACAGCGCGACGCCGGCATCGACATCGTCAGCGACGGCGAGCAGACGCGCCAGCATTTCGTCACCACCTTTATCGAGGGGCTGGAGGGCGTCGACTTCGAACAGCGCGAGACGGTGCGCATCCGGGATCGCTATGACGCCAGCGTGCCGACGGTGGTCGGTGCCGTGGCCCGCCCCCGCCCGGTCTTTGTCGAGGATGCGAAATTCCTGCGCGGCCTCACCGATGCCCCGATCAAATGGGCCTTGCCCGGGCCAATGACCATGATCGACACGCTCTATGACGCGCATTACCGCAGCCGCGAAAAGCTGGCCTGGGAATTCGCCACGCTTCTGAACGAAGAGGCGAAGGAGCTGGAAGCGGCCGGGATCGACATCATCCAGTTCGACGAACCTGCCTTCAACGTCTTCTTCGACGAGGTGAACGACTGGGGCATGGCCGCGCTGGAACGCGCCATGGAAGGCTTGAAATGCCAGAAGGCCGTTCACGTTTGCTATGGCTATGGCATTAAAGCCAACACCGACTGGAAAGCGACGCTCGGCTCGGAATGGCGGCAGTACGAGATGATCTTTCCCGCCATTCAGCAATCCAGCGTCGATCTGGTCTCGCTGGAATGCCACAACAGCCACGTTCCGCTGGACCTGATCGAGATGCTGCGCGGCAAAAAGGTTATGGTGGGCGCCATCGACGTGGCAACCAACACGATCGAGACGCCCGAAGAGGTTGCCGCGACCCTGCGCAAGGCACTGCAATTCGTGGATGTGGACAAGCTTTATCCCTGCACCAACTGCGGGATGACACCCCTGTCACGGCAGGTCGCGCGCGGCAAACTTGCGGCGCTGAGCGCGGGAGCCGAGATCATCCGCCGCGAGCTGGGGGTGTCTGCGGCAGCATGACCCTCGCAACGGTAGACATTGACCCCCAGGCGCTGCGCGCATGCTGCGGCCGTTTCGCCACCGGCGTGACGGTCGTGACCACCCGCACGCCTGAGAGCGATCACGGCATGACCATCAGCGCCTTCATGTCGGTCTCGCTCGATCCGCCGCTGGTGTGCATTTCCGTCGGGACCGGGTCGCGGATGCTGCCAAAGCTGCGCGCCTCGGGGCGATATGCGGTCAACATCCTGGCCGAGGACATGCGCGCCCATGCCCTGCACTTTGCCGGACGGCCGGATGCGGCGCTGAGCGATCTGTTCGCGCGGCACGAGGATCTGCCCGTTCTGCGCGGTGCGGCTGCGGTGATCGTGACCCGTGTGGTGCAGGAGGTCGAGGTGGGCGATCATGTCCTTGTGATTGGCCGGGTCGCACACCTGGAGCAGTCGCCCACGGCCCGGCCGCTGCTGCATCACGCCGGTCGGTTCGGCGGCGTCAGTGCCCATGCGGCCTGAACCGCGACATAGGTATGTAGAAATCGATATCGTGGCCTGCCATGGCGCAGGCGACGATGCGTTTTTCCGGCACCAGACGGTTTCCAGTGCGATCGGAATCGCAGATGCTTCGATCCGCGCCTTGGAAGAGCCCGCGATGGTGGCGCGGACCCCTTCTGTTCAAGTCTCGAACATGAACATCTTGAAAGACGCTATCATACGGGCACGATCACGCCCGGCAGATTGTTCTTCACCATTGTCTCGCTCGGCTGGAAATGGATCACCGAGCGGATCGACTTTCCCGCATGCAGCAGATCAAACGCTGTATTGATCTGTTCATGGGTCATGTTGTGGGTGATGTAGGGGTCGACGTCGAAATCACCCCGCAGCCATTCATCCACCATGCCCGGCAACTGGCTGCGCCCCAAAACGCCACCAAAGGCCGACCCGCGCCAGACACGGCCGGTGACCAGTTGGAAGGGGCGCGTGGCAATTTCCTCGCCCGCGCCGGCCACGCCGATAACGGTGCATTCGCCCCATCCCTTGTGGCAGCATTCCAGCGCCGAACGCATGACGTTCACATTGCCGATGCATTCGAAGCTGTAATCGACACCGCCGTTCGTAATCTCGACGATGATGTCCTGGATCGGCTGGGAAAAATCGGCGGGGTTGATACATTCGGTCGCGCCCAGTTGCCGCGCCAGGGCGAACTTCTCGGGATTGGTATCGATGCCGATGATGCGCGATGCGCCCTGCATCTTGGCGCCCTGGGTAACCGCCATGCCGACCGCCCCCAGGCCAAAGACGGCAACGGTTGCGCCGATCTCGACCTTGGCGGTGTTGCGCACAGCGCCCATGCCGGTCGGGATGGCACAGCCCATGACGCTTGCCTTGGAGAGCGGCGCCTCCTTGCTGATCTTGGCCACGGCGATCTCGGGCAGCACGGTGTATTCCGCGAAGGTCGAGGTGCCCATGTAGTGATGGATCTTCTTGCCCTTGTAGCTGAAGCGCGAGGTGCCATCGGGCATCACGCCCTGCCCTTGGGTCTTGCGGATGGTCTGACAGAGGTTCGTCTTGCCGGACTTGATGTAGGGGCAGTTCGGATCCTCGGGGGTGTAGAGCGGGATCACGTGATCGCCCGGTTTGACCGAGGTCACACCGGCGCCGAGTTCCTCGACGATGCCGACGGCCTCGTGGCCGAGGACGGCGGGGAACAGCCCTTCGGGGTCGGCGCCCGAAAGGGTGAACATGTCGGTATGGCACAGGCTGGTGGTGACGATACGGATCAGGACCTCGCCTTCCTTAGGACCATCAAGGTCGATTTCCTCGATTTCCAGAGGGCGGTTCGGTTCCCAGGCGACGGCGGCGCGGATCTTCATGGTGCGTTTCCTTGTTGTCCAACTGATCGCAAGTGTTACACAGTAACACTTGCGACACGAGCGAACCGACCCACGCCATCTGGCCAGTCACCGCGCCATACTGGCCACCGCAGGACATGAGGATGCCGACAGAGCAGGAACGGAGCGAGGCAACGGATCAGCGACGCCAGGTAGCGCTGATCATCTACCCCGGCTTCAAGACGCTGGAGGCGACCGGGCCGCTGAGTGTGCTGGACTATGCCTCCCAGCATCTCGCCGCTGCTGGGCGTCCGGGCGGTTATGATGTGGTCGTCGCCGCACCGCAGGCCGGACCCGTTCCGTCAGACACGCTGATATCAATCGAGGCCACCGTGGCGTTGCGGGATCTGGCTGCCCGCGACACCGTGCTGATTGCCGGCTCCACCCGAATCGAAGAGGCACTGACGCGCGAAACGGTCCTGGTGACCTGGTGTCGGGAAAACGGCCGGCAGGTACCCCGCTGCGCCGCGCTCTGCACCGGGTCGTTCTTTTTAGCCGAAGCCGGCCTGCTTGACGGCAAGCGGGCGGCAACCCACTGGAAATACGCGGACCAGTTGCACCAACGCTTTGCTGAGGTTGACGTGGATGCCGACGCGATCTTCCTGCAGGCAGGCGGTTTCTGGACCTCGGCCGGAGTGACGGCGGCGATTGACCTGACCCTCGCCTTCGTCGAACAGGACTACGGTCGCGACATTGCGCTGGCCGTGGCGCGGGACATGGTGATGTACCTCAAAAGGCCCGGTGGCCAGTCTCAGTTCAGCACTCTGCTGACCGGCCAGATGTCCAACCAGACCGGAATGCGAGACGTTCTGACCTGGATGAACGAGCGGCTGGATCAGCCTTTGACACTCGAAGAGATTGCCTCGCAACAGGGCATGAGCGTGCGCAGCCTCACCCGCGCCTTCACGGCCGAAATCGGTGCCTCGCCCATGGCAACGCTGGAGCGCCTGCGCTGCGACCGGGCGAAGGCGCTGCTGCTCGATACCGACCTGCCGCTGAAGACCGTGGCCTACAGGGCGGGTTTTCGCACGGACGAACAGATGCGCAAGACCTTTCGGCGCCGGTTCTCTCTGTCGCCGCGCGACTACCGGGCGCGCTTCGCGACCTCGGGCACGCGGGCGGAATGATGCCTTGCGATCCTTGCCCCCGGAAACACGAAGCCCCGGGGGCGCGGCGCTCAGTGGAGGTACGCAACCTCGCTTGCCTGCGCGGGGTCTTCGACCGGATCGAGCACCAGTAGCAGTCGTGTTTCCCCGGTGCCGGCAATCGGCGGCGAGCGATGCAGAAGACCAGAGAGCGGGGCTTCCGGCCACCGTGTCCCGCGCAGGATGACGGGCGACCCGGTCGGGACGGTCATGACCTCGATGGGATCACTTCCATCGCCGAAGATCCCGTATTGCGTCCCCGTTCCCCGATAGGTGCAGATCAGCCGGGCCGTCACCGCGTCGACATGAAACTTCCGGCAGGCGTTGGTCTGCACAACGTCGAGGCGCAGCTGCAGGTAGGGGCAATCCATGACGTCGGAAAAGATCAGTGCCAGCGCCGACGCATCCTCGATCAGCATGTTGCGCTCCGGGCCCTCCGGGGTTCCGCAAAAGCGGGTGATCTCGGTCAGCGCATCGCACACCGCTTCGGACCTCAGGATAACGCGGGCGCGCGGCAATTGCTCTGGCGGCAACGCGTCGATCCAGTTTTGGAACCGGCTGAGCGGGCTCCGCTCCCAGAGTGTGGCCGCGGTACCGGGTCGGTGAATGGCCGATAGACCTTCGGGACTAGATCCAAAAGTCATGCATTGCTTCAGCTCTTCGGCGACCATCAGTTTGGTTCCGGCGGCAGGTAAGGCAGCGACGAGTGATGCAGGACGATGCGCAGCGTGCCGGTTTCGTCCTTCTTGTAGCCGAAGCTCTTGTCGACCGTGGTGACGGAGCCGTCCTTGTTGGTGAGCTTGATCCGTCCCATCCACATCGCGATATCGCCCTGGATGAACGTGGTGGAGGTGATGTTCTCGGTCGCACGCCAGCCCATGATCGCGAAACCGTTGTCGAGCGGATATTCCTCGGAATGGCCACAGAAATAGGCCAGGGCGCCGGCCTTTTTCGGGCGGAAGGTCTGTTCGCCACTCGACATGGTCGGTTTGAACAGCACGGGTCCGAGGTTGTACCCATAGTAGCTGTCCAGATTGGCCGACGCGACCTTGCGAGCGGCCTCGATGCCGCCCTCCTCGAAGGCCTTCGAGATGGCGATCTTGCCATTGCCCCATGTCACCAGGGCCTGTTCAATCTCTTCCTGCGTGATCTGCATCTATTTTCCTTCCATCTGTCTTTTGTCCAGAAACCGCGCCGTGGCTGGGCCTTGGTGCCCCAGGCCTGCACCGCCTCGTCCAGATTGTCCCTCGTTGCTGATCGGCGTGAACATCGGCAACAGCTGGCCGCTGGCACTTGGGACAAAGGTCACCTTTACAGGCTCCCCAATTTGAACACTGCTGACATCACACTCTGTCAGAGCGCTCAAAATGATCGGGCCCTCGGCCAGCTTGACATAGGCGATGCAGTGGGGCGCGCCGCAACGCTGTGTAATGCTGAAGGCATAGATCTTCCCTGCCCCGCTGGCCTCGAACCATTCCGTTTCCGGACGCCCGGTAAAGGGGCTGATCCGCCGCGGGGGATGAAAGGCACGTCCCGAACCCAGGCAGCGCTTCAGCAGCAGACGACCTTCGTTGGCCGCATCCCAGAACTCGGCGGTTTCCGACGTCGGCTCCGGGGCGATTGGAAGCGTGGTTCCGCTCATTTCAAACCCTTTCAAGAATGAGAGTTGCGCTGCCGTGCCGGGACGCGAGCTGTCCTCCGGTGCCATGCACAAGAGCCAAGCCGCAATCGGGCACCTGCACTGCCGGATGCGCCTCGCCGCGGAGCTGCCGCACCGCCTCGATCAGCTTCGTCATGCCCCCTCGATTGCCGGGATGATTGCTGCAAAGGCCGCCGCCATCCGTGTTGATCGCAAGTCGGCCAACCCCGGCAATCAGGTTTCCGTCTGCCACGAACCGACCGCCCTGGCCGACCGGACAGAACCCGAGGTTTTCGAGTTGAACGAGCACAGTGATCGTGAAGCTGTCGTAGATCGACGCATAACGAATGTCCTCTGGCCTCACACCTGCTTCGGCGAAAGCCTCTGCGCCCGATTTCACGCCACCGGACTCGAGAATGTCGAAATAGCCTCCGTTCAGATGCTTGACCGTGAATCCCGCTCCTGTTGGGGTGATCATCGGTCGGTCGAGCGCTCGGGCCACGTCCGGGTGGACAATGACCAGAGCCCCTCCGCCGTCGCTGATGACGCAGCAATCCAACCGGTGCAAAGGGGTTGCGACCATCGGCGAGGCGAGGACATCCTCCACCGTCACGACCTGGCGAAGCATCGCATTGGGATTGTGCTGCGCGTGGTGTGACGCGGCAACCTTGATCCAGGCAAGTTGTTCTGGCGTGGTCCCATGTTCGTACATGTGCCGAGCAGCCACCATCCCATACATGTTGGTGACAACCGGGCCATAAGGCAGTTCAACCTGCGCTTCATGCGCCGATTGTGTCTGCTCTGCATGCATGCGCTCGGGCGAGAGGCGCTCAGCCCGGGGACGACCCGCTTGGGTGATCAGCGCGACCCGGCACTTGCCCGCCACGATGGCCTGAACGGCATGGGAGACATGGTTGATATAGGCCGATCCCCAGCTTTCCGTGGTGTCTAGATGCCGGAGATCCAGCCCGAGGTATTCAACCATCGAAAATGGGCCACAGCCCGGCGCGTCCCAGCCCGCCACGTCGCCCGCACAGAAGTATCCATCAACATCGCTGAGGGTGAGCCCTGCATCGGCCAGGGCGCCGACGGCAACTTCGGCATGCAATTGCGCGAGCGGAATACGCGTCGCGTCACGGGTATGATGCTCGTAGGCGCCGACGACAAATGCCTGGTTCCTCAGGGTCATGGCGCCCCTCGCAGACCCTCTGCCAAGCTCCCCGCCGCGTCCGGTTCGGCCCAGGCGACCGCGTCATGGGGATGAAGGCTCTCGATATGGCGCACATGGACCTTCGGCGCATGGAACCCGTCCAAGGCACAGGCGATACGCCGCGCAGCATCTTCGACAAACATCAGGTTGCGCCCATTGAGCACCGCAAAGGCCTGCTCATCTGCGCGCTTCACGCCTGTCTGTACCGGGGTCTGTACGGCCGCTTCGATCTGATCAATAAGGGCGACCAACCCGAGCCGATCCTCTCGTTCAGGATCTTGGGAGACCGAAACCCGGGCCTCACTGCGCTGACTATGGGGCGTCGCCGCAGTTGCGTGTATGTTAAGCCATGCCGCGATCTCATCCGGGCTTACCTCTTTGCGACCCGCAAACGCCTCCCGAAAGGCCTCTGCGACCACCTGTCGCGAAAGCGCGGCCGAGCAGGGACAGGTCGAGGAGTAAACAACGCAGACCTCGGTCCGGCAGGAAAACCTACCCTTGATCAGGCTTGTATCGATCTGCACCGGATAGGACTTCCAACCGGCCAGATCATCAGTCACCAAGGCGGGCCGGCGGATCAGTAGGTTGAACTTTATGCGCAGCCGCGCATTGCCGCTGCCACAATCGGCATGGCTGTCGAGCATGCGACGAAGAAGCCCCTCGAGAGCGCCAGGTGACACGGCTGTGTCGGCGCCGAACGCATCGAGCAGTCGATAGAGCCGCGACATATGGATGCCTTTGGCTTCCGGGCGCGGTAGGTCGACCTGCATATCGACACGGGCATGCAGCTTGGCCAGGCAATCGGGCTCCGAGATCTGCAGGGGCAAGTCAATGCCCTGCATCCCCACCCAGCCAAGAGGAAGCCGGGCGGAGGCAGTCTCGGAAAGCGAAATATCGGGAAGTTCGGCGTTCATATCCAGGTAAACCTGTTCTTTGATACAGTATCGACTGGCGGGCAGCCTAGTGCCGCCACGCCGCTCGCCGCGCGGTTGGCAGCGGACAGCAAACAGCCTCCAGCTTGGGGGGCATCGGATCAGCTATTGCGGAGAGCCTCCGGCCCCCACCCCCCTCCGGCGCAGGCATGCGCGCATTGCAGGCCGCACAGATGCCATGAACCTCGATGACATGGTGTTGCGAGCTGAATCCAGTTTCGGCAACGACGTGGGAGACAGCCTCCAATACCTCGCCTGCGAGGTGCTCCTCAATGGCACCGCAATTCTCGCAGATCGACAGGATGGACGCGCGCGCATGTTCCTTACACTGACAGGCGACATAGGCCTTCAGGGTCTCGACCCTATGGGCCTGCCCCTTGCTCATCAGCGAGGAAAGCGCCCGGTAGACGGCCGGCGGCGCAATTTTCGGATGTGCGTCCCGCAGTTCCTCCAGCACCTTGTAGGCTGACAGGGCCAGATTGCGGCGGCGCAATATGGCAAGCACGTCCGCCTGCATCTGTTCCCCGGGCGTCGTCATCAGCCCAGCTCCCGAGGGGGGTGCGCCCGCCGCGCGAGACAATTGACGGCCTCCCCGAGATCCAGCGTCTGCGTCCCTTCGGTGCCGTGGCGGCGGATCGTGACGGTTCCCTGCTCAGCTTCATTTGCGCCAAGGGCGATCTGAACAGGCACCTTCTTCAGCGCATGTTCGCGCACCTTGTAGCCGATCTTCTCGTTGCGCAGATCGGTCTCGACACGCAACCCGGATGCGCGAAGCGTTGCGGCCACCTCGGTTGCCCAGGCATCGGCCGCCCCTGTCACGGTTGCGACCACCACCTGAACCGGCGCCAGCCAGAGCGGCAGGTGACCTGCATGGTGTTCGATCAGGATGCCGGTGAAGCGCTCCAGCGACCCGAAGAGCGCCCGGTGCAGCATGACCGGCGCCAGCTTTTCCCCCGAGGGCGCGACATAGGTCGAGCCGAAACGCTCGGGCAGATTGAAATCGACCTGTAGCGTGCCGCATTGCCAGTCCCGCCCGATGGCATCGCGCAGAACGTATTCCAGCTTGGGGCCGTAAAAGGCGCCCTCCCCTTCGAAGATCGTATAGGGATGCCCGGCCTGGTCGAGCGCCTCGCGCAGCGCTTCCTCGGAGCGATCCCAGCTTTCCTCGCTTCCGATCCGGTTTTCGGGCCGGGTGGAGAGCTTGATGCGCACATCCTCGAAGCCGAAATCGCGGTAGATCGACATCACCAGGTCGTTGACCTTCAGGCATTCCTCGGTCAGCTGCTCCGGCGTGCAGTAGATATGCGCGTCGTCCTGGGTGAAGCTGCGCACCCTGAGCAACCCGTGCAGCGCGCCCGAGGGCTCATAGCGATGCACCTTGCCGAACTCGGCCAGCTTCAGCGGCAGGTCCCGGTAGCTCTTGGTGCCCTGCCCGTAGATCAGCATGTGACCGGGACAGTTCATCGGCTTCAGCGCATAATCGCGATCGTCCTGGGTTTTGGCCAGGAACATGTTTTCACGGTAATTCTGCCAGTGACCAGAGGTCTCCCAAAGACTGCGGTCCATGATGTCGGGCGAATTCACCTCGACATAGCCGGCCTCTTCCTGACGCGCGCGCATGTAGCCGATCAGCGTCTGGAACAGCCGCCAGCCATTCGGGTGCCAGAAGACAGATCCCGGGGCGACCTCCTCGAAGTGAAAGAGGTTCATCTCGCGGCCAAGCCGCCGGTGGTCACGCTTCTCGGCCTCGGCCATCATGGTCATATGGGCGTCGAGCGCTGCCTTGTCCGCGAAGGCCACGCCATAGATCCGGCTGAGCATCTTGTTGTTCGCATCGCCCCGCCAGTAGGCCCCGGCAACACGCGTCAGCCTGAAAGCCGTCCCGGCATCGCCCGTCGTGCGCATATGGGGACCACGACACAGGTCCAGCCAGTCGCCCTGCCGATAGATCGTGACCGGCTCTCCCTCCGGGATCGCGTCAAGCAGCGCGATCTTGTAGGTCTCGCCAGCCGCCTCGAAATGGGCGCGGGCTTCCTCCCTTCCCCATTCCTCGCAGGTGAAGGGGGTGCGGGCGGCGATGATCTCGCGCATCTTTTGCTCGATGACCGGCAGCTCTTCGGGCGTGAAGGGCGTTTCGCGGTCGAAATCGTAGTAGAATCCATGTTCGATGGCCGGGCCGATCGCCGTGCGCGTACCGGGCCAAAGAGCCTGCACCGCCTCGGCAAGAACATGGGCAAGGTCATGGCGGATCAGTTCAAGCGCGCGGGGATCGTCGCGCGCAACCAGCTCCACCGCCGCGCCATCGGGCAGCGGCGCGGACAGGTCGCTCAGCCGCCCGTCCACGATCGCGGCCACCGTGCGTTTGGCAAGGCTCGGGCCGATGGAGGCCGCCAGATCGGCGGCAGTGCTGGACGGAGACAGGGCGCGGCTGGCCCCATCGGGAAGACGGACATGGATCATTTCGTGGTCTTTCGGTTCGGGACGGCCGGCACCGGGTCGTATCCGGACCCGCCCCATGGATTGCATCGCGCAACGCGGCAGATCGTAAGCCACAGCCCACGTAGGGGCCCGTGGGTTTCCAGCGCCTCGATGGCATAGGCGGAACAGGTCGGCTGAAACCGGCAGGCATGGCCCAGCCAGGGCGACAGGAACAGCCGGTAGCTCCGGAACGGCAGGATCAGAAGCCAGACCATCACCACCCTCATGCCCGCACCCGCCAGTGACTTTCGCCGTCGACGTCCTCAATCTCGACCCCCATAGCGGTCAGCGTGTCGCGCAGCGCATCCGCATGGGCCCAATCGTGCGCGGCACGGGCGCAGGCGCGTTCGGCGATCAGCGCCTCGATCCGGCCAACATCAGCCGCACCGGCCTGGCTCCAGGCCGTCGCGTCCTGCGCCAGCAGTCCCAGAAGCCCGCCCGCCTGCCGCAGGGCCGCCGCAAGCTCGGCCCGCCGGGCGGGATCGGTGGCGGCGTGGATCTGCCCCGCAAGCGCATGAAGGGCCGCAAGCGCTGCCGGCGTGTTCAGATCATCATCGAGCGCGGCGCGCACCGGCGCCATGTCCTCATCCTGCGCCTCGGCAGGCGGCTGATCGCGCAGCGCGCCATAAAGACGGTCGAGCGCCGCCCGCGCGGCGCGCGGCGTCTCGTCCGTCCAGTCCAGCGGCTGGCGGTACTGCGCGGACAAAAGCGCATAGCGGATCGCCTCGCCCGGCATGTCCGCCAGAAGATCCCGCACAAGAAGGACATTGCCGAGAGATTTCGACATCTTGGCCCCCGACACGGTGACATGGCCGTTATGGACCCAGAACCGCGCATCGGTGCCCTGGGCGATCTCGTTCTCATGATGCGGAAAGCGCAGGTCGATCCCGCCGCCATGGATGTCGATGTGATTCCCCAGATGGGTGCGGATCATGGCCGTGCATTCGATATGCCACCCCGGGCGGCCAAAGCCCCAGGGGCTGTCCCATCCCGGCTGTCCGGCCTGCGAGGGTTTCCAGAGCACGAAATCACGCGGGTCGCGTTTCCAGGGCGCAACCTCGACCCGGGCACCGGCACGCATTTCGTCGGGATTGACACCTGAAAGGCGGCCATAGGCGGCAAAACTCGGGACATGGTACAGCGCGTGGCCTTCGGCGGCATAGGCGTGACCTGCGGCGATCAGCTCTTCGATGATCGCGATCATCTGTGCAATGTGGTCCGTCGCGCGCGGCTCGACATCCGGCGGCAGGACGCCCAGGGCGGCAAGGTCAGCGTGATAGGCGGCGGTGAAACGGGCCGAAATCGCGTCACAGGGGACACCGGCAGCGGCGGCCGCTGCGATGATCTTGTCATCTACATCGGTGATGTTGCGCGCATAGGTCAGCCGCGGGAACCGGGCGCGCAGCACCCGTGCCAGAACGTCGAACACGACCGCGGGCCGCGCGTTGCCGATATGGGCATAGGAGTAGACCGTCGGCCCGCAGACGTACATGCGCAGCTGTCCAGGATCGCGCGGAACGAAAGGTTCAACCCTGCGCCCCATAGAGTTGAAAAGACAGAGCATCTTCAGCAATCCACCTCAAAGAACGACGTGATTTCTGTTCCTTGAACGCTCTTGGATACCCTTGGATGCGCCATCTCTTTACTTCTCCAACCTGATCGGCCAAACAGGGATATGTTATATTATAACATTACACAAGGGACCAAACGCAGTGACGACGATTCTGACATTCCAACCGCGAACCTCGGTCGAACAGGTCGAGGAAGGGACTGACCTCTCACCCAAGTTTGGATCGGATGGCCTGCTGCCCTGCATCACCACCGATGCCCATAGCGGCGAGGTCCTGATGCTGGGCTGGATGAACGACGAAGCGCTGCGCCTGACGATCACCACCGGCGAGGCGCATTACTTCAGCCGATCGCGGCAAAGCGTCTGGCACAAGGGTGCCACCTCCGGCCTGCTGCAGAAGGTGGTCGAAGCGCGGATCGATGACGATCAGGATGCGATCTGGCTCAGCGTGGAGGTCGCCGGTTCGGGCGCGTCCTGCCATGTCGGCTATCGCTCCTGCTTCTACCGCGCCCTGCCTGTCGGGACCGACGCGGGCAAACCGCTGGCATTTGTCGAGGATCGGAAAACCTTTGACCCGCTCAAGGTCTATGGCGATGCCCCCAATCCGACCCAGCTGTGACCTGGCCTGGATGCAACATGCGCTGACCCTGGCCGCAGGGATGCGCGGGCATGTCTGGCCGAACCCGCCCGTTGGCTGTGTCATAGCCCGCGACGATGACCTGATCGCCGAGGCGGCCACGGATCCGGGCGGTCGCCCTCACGCAGAACGCAAGGCACTGGAACTTGCCGGTTCCGCTGCGGCGGGGGCCACGCTTTATGTCACGCTGGAGCCCTGCTGCCATTGGGGAAGAACGCCTCCCTGCGCCGATGCCATCATTGCAGCCCGCGTTTCGCGGGTCGTCTGCGCCATCCAGGATCCAGACCCGAGGGTGAACGGTGGTGGCTTTGCCAGGTTGCGGGCGGCAGGTGTCAATGTAGAGGTCGGCCTTGGCGCCGAAGAGGCGAGGACACTGATGTCGGGCTTTTTCCATCGCATAGAGACCGGCACGCCGGAGGTCGTTGTACTGGAACGGCCCCCGGTCGCGATACCCGCGGGGGTAGATGCGGTCATCCGCTCTGACGGGGATCGCGCAACCCTCATCACGCGCCACGAAACGAGGGTCGAGCGTTTCCGCCTTGCGGAACCTGCAAGCCATGGGTTGCCTGCGCACCTGGGAAAGATGGGGCTGACCTCGGTCGCCGTGGCAGTCGATGATCCGATTGCACCCCAACTGCTTGCCCCTCCGTTCCCGCGGAGGAGGGTCTAGGCGCCCCTCACAGTCCGATCGCACAGGACCGCCCCGCAGCAAGGCGCGCGCGTCCTGAAAGAGAACAGGAAAGCTAGGATCATGGCCCACTACGATACCCTTTTCAGAAACGGCACGATTGCCAATCAGGACGGTGTCAGCACCGCTGACATCGGGGTGCGCGCCGGGCGCATCGCCGCGCTTGGCTGCCTGAGCAGTGATACTGCGACGCATGTGGAAGACTGCACCGGCCTGCACATCCTGCCGGGTGTCATCGACACGCAGGTCCACTTTCGCGACCCGGGCCTGACCCACAAGGAAGATCTGGAAACTGGCTCGCTCGGGGCCGTCATGGGTGGCGTGACCGGGGTCTTCGAGATGCCCAACACGGATCCCCTGACGACAACGCAAGAGGCTTTCGAGGCCAAGATCGCCTCGGCCACGGGCCGGATGCATTGCGATTTCGCCTTTTACATCGGCGGCACCCACGGGAACATTTCCGAGCTTGCGATGCTGGAAAAGCTGCCCGGCTGCGCCGGGATCAAGGTCTTCATGGGTTCATCGACCGGCGCGCTTCTGGTGCAGGACGACGCGGGGATCGAGGCGATCCTCTCCGCCCTCTCGCGCCGCGCCGCCTTCCATAGCGAAGACGAATACATGCTCGAACAGCGCAAGCCCCTGCGGGTGCCGGGCGATCCGTCCAGCCACCCCGTCTGGCGCTCTCCCGAGGTCGCGCTGAGTTCGACTAGACGGCTGGTCGCCCTGGCGCAGAAGACCGGCAAGCGCATCCATGTCCTGCACGTCTCGACCGGCGAGGAGATGGAGTTCCTGGCCGAGCACAAGGACGTGGCCAGCGTCGAGGTCACGCCGCATCACCTGACGCTGGATGACACCACCTATGCCCGCCTTGGCAATTACGCGCAGATGAATCCTCCGATCCGCGACGGGGTGCAGCGCAGGCGGATCTGGCAAGGCGTGGAGAACGGGGTCGCCGATATCCTTGGCTCCGACCATGCGCCGCACACACGGGCGGAAAAGGACCTGCCCTATCCGCAAAGCCATTCCGGGATGACCGGCGTCCAGACGCTGGTCCCCACAATGCTGGACCATGTCAACGCGGGCCGGATGAGCCTTGCCCGCTTCGTCGACATGACCAGTGCCGGGCCCAATCGCCTGTTCGGCATCGCGGGCAAGGGACGCATCGCCGTAGGGTATGACGCCGATCTGACGATCGTGGACCTGAAGCGCCGCGAGACGATTACGAATGACTGGATTGCCTCGCGGGCGGGCTGGACGCCCTATGATGGCGTGCCGGTCACCGGCTGGCCGGTGGGCACCGTGCTGCGCGGGCATCGGGTGATGTGGCAGGGAGAGCTGCTGGCACCCGCCAAAGGGCAGCCCATGCGATTTCTCGAAGCATTGCCGCACTGACGCCGACCGGACACCCCTGCGCGGGAGCCCGCGCCCTGCCCCGTGAGGGCATGAGCCCCTGCGGCCCGGCCGACGCCAGCAAGGGCGCGCGCACCGCCCGCTCAGACCGCCGCCCAATCGGGCGCAACCGAGGCGGCGATGGTCCGGTCCAGCGCCTCGAACGTGCCAAGGCCGATGGTGTCGTACAGCTCCTGCCGGGTCTGCATCTCGGGGAGCATCGCCGTGGTGGCGCCATCGCGTGCCAAGGCGGCATAGAGCCGTTCCTGCGCCTTGTTAGCGACCCTGAGCGACGAGACCGGCCAGATCACCATATCATAGCCGAGCTCCTGGAACTCCTGCGCCGTCAGCGCTGGGGTACGGCCAAACTCGGTCATATTGGCGAGCAATTTGACACCTGGCAAAGCGGCGCGCACCTCTCGGAACATCTCCACGCTGGTCAGCGCCTCAGGGAAGACCGCATCCGCCCCGGCCTCGACATAGAGCTTCGCCCGGGCGATGGCCCCTTCAAGCCCTTCGGAAGCCGCCGCATCGGTGCGGGCGATGACCACGAGGTCGCGCGCCGCCCCTGCCGCTGCCGCCACCTTGGCCGCCATATCAGCCGCCGGCGCGATCTTCTTGTCGTTCAGATGGCCGCATTTCTTCGGCAACAGCTGGTCTTCCAGATGCACGGCGCCGGCGCCGGCCTCTTCGAAGACGCGCACCATGTGCATCACGTTCAACGCCTCGCCATAGCCGGTATCGCCATCGACCAGCAGCGGCAGGCCGGAGGCCCGGGCGATCTGGCGGATGAAGAAGGCGACCTCGTCCACCGTGATGATGCCCAGATCAGGCAGCCCCATGGAGGCGGTCATCGCCGCCCCCGAGAGATAAAGCGCGCCGAAACCGGCCGCCTTGGCCTGCAGCGCCGCCTGGCCGTTATGGGCGCCGGGAAGGCGCAGGATGCCCGGCTCGTTTAACGCCTTACGGAAACGCCGCCCGGCGCTTTCCAACGACAAGTCATCGGCAATCAGATAAGTCATGGCATCACTCCGCAGCGGCAGACAGAGGCAGGCCGCGCGCCTCAAGCGGCACGAAGGCGCGGTTGTCCGGCCCGGTGTAATTGGCCGAAGGGCGGATGATCTTGTTGTCCTCGCGCTGCTCGATCACATGGGCGCCCCATCCCGCGGTGCGCGAGATCACGAAGATCGGCGTGAACATCGCCGTCGGCACCCCCAGCAGGTGGTAGGAGACCGCCGAATACCAATCGAGGTTCGGGAACATCTTCTTGGCCTCCATCATCACCGCTTCGATCCGTTCGGCGATGTCGAACATCTTCGTCGAGCGCGCTTGTTCAGACAACGCGCGGGCGGCGCGCTTGATCACCACATTTCGCGGGTCCGAGACGGTATAGACCGGGTGCCCGAAGCCGATCACGACCTCCTTGCGCTCCATCCTGGCCCGGATGTCCGCTTCGGCCTCATCCGGCGTGGCGTAGCGCTTCTGGATCTCGAAGGCGACCTCATTGGCGCCGCCATGTTTCGGTCCGCGCAGCGCGCCAATGGCGCCGGTCACCGCAGAATAGAGATCCGATCCGGTGCCGGCGATCGACCGCGCGGTGAAGGTCGAGGCGTTGAATTCATGCTCGGCATAGAGGTTCAGCGTGGTCTGCATCGCCCGCACATGATCCTCGGACGGCGCCTGCCCATGCAGCAGATGCAGGAAATGCCCGGCGATGGTTGCATCCTCCGTCTCCACCTCGATCCGCCGGCCGTTCTGGGCGTAGTGATACCAGTAAAGCAGCATCGAGCCCTGCGCCGCGATCAACCGGTCGGTGATGTCGCGCGCGCCGGGAGTGTTATGGTCGACGGCCTCCGGCAAGGCGCAGCCCAGCGCCGAAACGCCCGAGCGCAGCACATCCATCGGATGGGCAGCGGCCGGAATCGCCTCCAGCGTCTCCCGCACCGCCTTCGGCAAGCCGCGCAGGGCGCGCAGCTTGGCCTTATAGGCGGAAAGCTCCGAGGCCGTAGGCAGGCTGCCGTGGATCAGCAGATGCGCCACCTCCTCATAGGTGCAGGCCTCTGCCAGATCGAGGATGTCATAGCCGCGATAATGCAGATCGTTGCCGCTCTGGCCCACGGAACACAGCGCGGTGTTGCCCGCCGTGACGCCCGAAAGCGCCACGGATTTCTTCGGCTTCCTGATGGGATCGCTCATCCTCATGCCCTCCAGTCAAAAATGCCGGTCGGGCGCGGCAGGCCCAGCTTGTCCGGCGTCACGGTGAAATTGATCTGCCCCAGCTCGCCCGGTTTCAGATCGGCCAGCCCCTCGGCGGCGGCCAGGAACCGGGTCTGTTCCGCGGAGCTCAGCACACCGTCGGAGAGGGTCAGGAACTTGCGCTTGTAGTCGGCGCGCCCGAACGGGCGGGCGCCCTCGGGATGGGCATCGGCCAGCGCCAGTTCGTCGACGATCTTGGAGCCGTCATCCAGCGTCACCGTCACCCGGCCGCCAAAGGCCTTCTCCTTCGGATCGCGGGCATGATAGCGGCGCGTCCATTCCGGGTCCTCGGCGGTCGAGATCTTGTGCCACAGCGCCACGGTCGAAGGCCGCTGCGCGCGCTCGGGGGTGTAGCTGTCGACGTGGTGCCAGCCGCCGTCCTCAAGCGCCACGGCGAAGATATACATGATCGAATGATCCAGCGTTTCGCGGCTGGCTTTCGGGTCCATCTTCTGCGGGTCGTTGGCGCCGGTGCCGATGACGTTGTGGGTGTGGTGCGAGGTCTCGATCAGGATGGATTTCACCTTGGAGAGATCGCCGATCTTCGGCCCCATCCGTCGCGCCAGGTCGATCAGTGCCTGGGACTGGTATTCGGCCGAATGCTCCTTGGTGTAGGTGTCGAGGATCGCCCGCTTGGCCTCTCCCGCCTCCGGCAGCGGCACATAATAGACGGCCTCGGGCCCCGACAGCAGCCAGGCGATGAAACCGTCCTCACCCTCCCAGGCCGGGCTCGGCGCGCCTTCGCCCCGCATCACCCGATCCACCGCCTCGATCGCCATCTTGCCGGCGAAGGCGGGGGCATAGGCCTTCCACGAGGAAATCTCGCCCTTGCGAGATTGACGAGTGGTCGTCGTCACATGCAGCGCCTGCTGGATCGCCTGATAGATCACCTCGGTCGGCAGGGTCAGCGCCGTGCCGATCCCGGCGGCGGCTGACGGTCCGAGGTGGGCGATATGGTCGATCTTGTGTTCGTGCAGGCAGATGCCTTTCACCAGATCCACCTGGATTTCATAGCCGGTCGCCAGGCCGCGGATCAGATCGGCGCCTGACAACCCGCAATGCTGCGCCACGGCAAGAATCGGCGGGATATTGTCACCGGGGTGGGAATACTCGGCGGCCAGGAAGGTGTCGTGGAAATCCAGCTCGCGCACCGCCGTGCCATTCGCCCAGGCCGCCCATTCCGGGCTGACCCGAGTGCCCTCGGCCATGCCGAAGACCGTGGCGCCGCGGGCGTAAGGGTGGCAGAGCGCCTGCGCCCGGGCCGAGGCGACGGGGCGGCGCGCAACCGAGGCCGCCGCCACCGCCGCGTTGTCGATCACCCGATTGATGATCATCTCGGTAACATCGGGTTCGACCGCCACCGGATCGGCCGCCACTTCGGCGATCTTCCAGGCCAGCTGATCTTCGCGGGCCAGATGTTCGGCGGACTTATACGTCCGCACCTCATGCGTCTTCATGCTGTCTCTTCCTTTCTGAAATCCTCTGCCGCGATGACGCGCGGCCGCCCGGTCGCATCCACCGCCACCATCTCGAACGCACCCGAGAGCACCGCGCGGCGCTGGCCGCTGACGATCTCCTCCGCCACCCCCTCCACCGCGACGGAGAGCGAGGCGCACCCGACCCGGGTGACCCGCGCGCTCAGCTCCAGAAGCTCCCCCACCCGCACCGGAGCGGGAAAATTGCTGCGGGTGGCGCTGGCCAGAACCACCGGGCCACGCGCCCGCCGGCTGGCGGCGACAAAGGCCGCCTTGGCCATCAGCGACAGGCCGTTGCCACCGAACAGCGTGCCGTAATGGTTGGCCTGATCGGGAAAGATCATCTCGACCGTCACGGTCGCCGGCTCTGTTTCCTGGGGGGCGGTCATCGTCTGCCTCACGTCCTCGGATCATTCGCAAGATTGGCAAGGCAGAGGTTCACACAAAGTAGGAAGTCATATAAACTACTGAAAATGAATAGATTTGCGAATGACCCTGAGGGATTTTGCGAATGTTGCGAAGGTGTCAGCAATGAAAAAGACCTTCATGGGGGTGCGTCTGCGCCGCCTGCGCGAGGAACGGGGGATGAGCCAGGCGGCACTGGCCCGGGCGCTGGGGCTGTCGCCCAGCTATCTCAACCAGATGGAACGCAATCAGCGGCCGCTGACCGTGCCGGTGCTGCTGAAGCTGAACGCGGTCTTCGGTCTTGACGTGCAGCTGTTCTCGGAAGCCGAGGAGGCGCGACTGATCCCCGATCTGCGCGCCGCACTCGCCGATCAGGGCGCCGGCGCCGCCCTGGCCGAGGTGCGCGAGATCGCGGCCAACATGCCCGATGTCGCCCGCGCCATCATCGCCATGCAGGCGCGGCTGCGTGAGGCGGCCGAACAGATCGACCTGATCAGCGGCCGCATCACCGGAGAGCTGGGCGCCACCCTGGCCCCCTTCGAGGCGGTGCGCGATTACTTCTATACCCACCGCAACTATATCCCCTCGCTCGACGAAGCGGGTGAAGCCATCGGTCGGGGCCTGCGGACGGGGCGGATGGCCGAGGGGCTGACCGACCGGCTGGCCGGGCGCCACGGCATCCGGGTGACGCTGGAGGATGGGGCGGCGGCGCTGCGGCGCTTCGATCCCGGCGCGCGGCTTTTGACCCTGTCGGCCCGCCTGTCGCCGGGGCAGCGGGCGTTCCAGATGGCGACGCAGCTGGCCTTTCTCGAACAGGGGGCGGAGATCGACCGGCTGGCCGCCGAGGCGCCGATGGACAGCACCGAGGCGCGCGACCTGCTGCGCATCGGGCTGGCCAATTATTTCGCCGGTGCGGTGATCCTGCCCTATGGTGCCTTTGTCGAGGCAGCGGAGGACGAGCGGTACGATATCGAACTTCTGGCCCGCCAGTTTGGCGTCGGGTTCGAGACCACCTGTCACCGGTTGTCGACCCTGCAGCGGCCGCAGGCACGCGGCGTACCGTTCTTCTTCATCCGCGTCGACCGGGCCGGCAACATCTCCAAACGCCAATCGGCAACCGATTTCCACTTCAGCCGCATCGGCGGCTCCTGTCCGCTGTGGAATGTCTACGAGGCGTTTTCCCGCCCCGGCGAGGTGCTGACCCAGGTGGCGCAGATGCCGGACGGACGGTCATACCTCTGGGTCGCGCGCACGGTCAGCCATGGCGCCGGCGGCTATGGCGCGCCGGTCAAACGCTTTGCCGTGGCGCTCGGCTGCGATCTGGCCCATGCGGACCGGCTGGTCTATGCCCGCGGGCTGGATCTGAGAAACCCGGCGCTCGCCACCCCGATCGGCGCCGGCTGCAAGGTCTGCGACCGCCCGGCCTGCCCGCAACGCGCCTTTCCCGCCACCGGGCGAGAGCTGCACCCCGATCCCAACCGATCGCGGTTTGCCCCCTATTCCGGCGGCTGACGGCAAAGGCCGCCGCCCCGGCGGGGGCGGCGACCGTCGCACCGGGGCGGCGCCCGCGTGGTGCTATTCAGCTGCGAATTGGTTCATCGTGTTGGCCGAGCCGCCCGCTTTCAGCGCGCGGTCGCCACCGACCATTTCCTTGAAGCTGTCACCCAGATCGGAGCCGACCTCGTGCTGGTGCTTGACCGCCGAAATACCGCGCCGGATTTCCGCGCGCTGGACGGTGGCGACATAGGCCAGCATCTTGTCACCGCCGAAATAGCCATGGCTCAGCTCGTCCATCGCCTTGGCGGTCAGATGGAAGGTCGGCAGGGTGATCAGGTTGTGGAACACCCCGGCCCGCGCCGCGATATCGGTCTGGAAGGCCCGCAGCCGCGCGTCTGCCTCAAGGCCCAGATCGGTATCGTCGAACTCGGCCTTCATCAGCTCATTGCCCTCGGGATAGTCGCCTTCGGCGATCTTGCCTTCTGCCAGCCATTGTTCGCGGACCTGCTTGCGCAGGTTCAGCGTCCAGTTGAAGCTGGGCGAGTTGTTATAGGTCAGCTTGGCGCCCGGTGCCTTCTCGCGGATTTCCGCCACCATGCCGGCGATCTCGTCGACATTGGGGGTGTCGGTCTCGATCCACAGCAGGTCGGCGCCGCCCTCGTTCAGCGAAGCAATGCAATCCTCGATCACACGGGCGCGGCCGGTGTTCGGTTTGAACGGGAAGAGACCGTTGGGCAGGCGGCGCGGCTTGACGAACTCGCCGCGCTGATAAAGCGCCAATTCCCCCTCGCGGATCGGATTGGCCTCGCTGATCGCCTCGGTATCGAGCCACTTGATGTATTCGGCGGCCAGATCGCCCGGCGCCTGGCTGACCGGCACCTTCTGGGTGAGACCGGCTCCGAGGCTGTCGGTGCGGGCGACGATCACCCCATCCTCGACCCCCAGCTCCTCGAAGGCCAGACGGCAGGCGCGCAGCTTTTCGATGAAATCCTCGCGCGGAACCGTCACCTTGCCATCCTGGTGGCCACATTGCTTGGCATCCGACACCTGGTTCTCGATCTGGAGCGCGCAGGCGCCGGCCTTGATCAGCTCCTTGGCCAGCAGATAGGTCGCGTGTTCGTTGCCGAAGCCCGCGTCGATATCGGCGATGATCGGCACCACATGGGTTTCAAAGGCGTCGATCGCGGCAATCGCCTCGGCGCGGGCCGCATCGGTTGGAGCGGCGCGCAGGTCTTTGAACAGATCGTTCAGCGCCACCTCATCGGCCTGCCGCAACGAGGTGTAGATTTCCGCGATCAGATCGGCGACGGCGGTTTTCTCATGCATCGACTGGTCGGGCAGATGGCCCCAGCGGTTGCGCAGCCCGGCAACCATCCAGCCGGAGAGATAGACATAGGTGCCCTTGGCGGTGCCGCGCAGCCGCTTGACCGCCTTGATCATCTGCTGGGCGTGGAAGCCCGACCAGCAGCCCAGAGACTGGGTGAATTTCGAACTGTCGGCGTCATAGGCGGCCATGTCGGCCCGCATCACATGGGCCATCTCGCGGGCGATCTCCAGATGGGTGTCCCAGGTGTTTTGCAGCTTGAGCTGGACGATATCGTCGACCGAGACGCCGCCCGGGGCCTGACCCTCCGGGTAGCGGGCCAGCGCGTCCGCGCGCAATTCGGCATAGGGTTTGCGATGTGCCATGATCTGTCTCCTCTTTGGCGGATGAAAGGCAGCGCCCGGAAGGCCCGGGTCGCCGAAGGAGGATGCGGTACGAATGGGCTGCATCAGTCGAGCGCGTTCAGCACCGCATAAGCGGGGGTGGTGATGAAATCGGGCAAGGTCTCGGCGCAGGCGGCCTCCTGAAAGATCCGCGCGGCCGAGGCGTAATGGCCGCGATGAAAGCCGGTGGCGCCAAGGCGATTCAGGATCGTCTCGATCTCCTGCTGGATCAGCTCGGCCAGCCAGTCGGCATCCATCTGCCGAGCGCCGCCGGCTTCCAGCTCCACCGCGGCACCGTGGCGGATCCATTGCCAGATCTGGCTGCGCGCGATCTCGGCGGTGGCCGCATCCTCCATCAGATTGTGAATCGGCACCGCACCGCGCCCCGACAGCCAGGCAGCCAGATATTCGATGGCGACCGAGACATTGCCGCGCAGGCCGGCTTCGGTCACCGTGCCGCTGTGGGGCTTCAACAGCGCCTCGGCGGTCACCCGCGGATGCTGACGCGGCTGGCGGATCTGGTTCGGCCCCGGCATCTCGGCGTCGAACACTTCCATCGCCACCGGCACCAGATCGGGGTGTGCGACCCAGGTACCGTCATGCCCCGCCGTCACCTCGCGCAGTTTGTCGGCGCGCACCTTGGCAAAGGCGGCCTCGTTCGCCGTCGCATCGTCCTTGACCGGGATCTGCGCGGCCATGCCGCCCATGGCGTGGATGCCGCGACGATGGCAGACCTCGACCAGCCGGGCGGAATAGGCCGCCAGAAAGGCGCGATCCATCGTCACCTGCGCCCGGTCCGGCAACACGAAGTTCGGATGCGCCTGCAGGCATTTGATATAGCTGAAGATGTAATCCCACCGTCCGCAGTTCAGCCCGGCGATATGATCGCGCAGTTCCCAGATGATCTCGTCCATCTCGAAGGCGGCGCGCAGGGTCTCGATCAGCACGGTGGCCTTAATGGTGCCCTTCGGCAGGCCCAGCCGGTCCTGCGCAAAGACGAAGATGTCATTCCACAACCGCGCCTCGCGGTGGTTTTCCAACTTCGGCAGGTAATAGAACGGTCCGCGCCCGGTCTCGGCCAGCGCCACACCATTGTGGAAAATATGCAGCCCGAAATCGAACAGCGCGGCGGCGATGGGGTGGCCGCCCATCATCACGTTGTCCTCTTCCATATGCAGGCCGCGCGGGCGCACGATCAGCACCGCAGTCCGGTCATTCAACCGGTAGGATCTGCCGGTTCTGGGATCGTCATGCGACAGGGCGCCGTCGCGGTAATCCATCATGTTCACCTGCCCGGCGATCATGATGTCGAACCGCGGGGCTGAGGCATCCTCGAAATCCGCCATGAAGACCTTGGCGCCGGAGTTCAGCGCGTTGATCATCATCTTGCGGTCGACCGGGCCAGTAATCTCGACCCGCCGGTCGCGCAGCGGTGCGGGCACCGGGGCGGCCTCCCAATCGCCGGCGCGGATATCGGCGGTTTCCACCAGGAATTCGGGCAACAGCCCGGTGTCATAGCCCGCCTGCCGCTGCCGCCGCGCGGTGCGCAGCGCGGCCAGACGCGGGCCGAATTGCGCCTGAAGATCGGCCAGAAAGGCCAGCGCCTCGGGCGTCAGCACGCGGCTCACCCCCGGCACGTCGCGCAGCACAACGGGGCGCGCGGCTTGGGTTGGGGGATCGGAGAGGATCGGGCGGGCAAGGGTCATCACATCGGCCTTTCTGCTGGAGTCGTCGGCTGATGTGAGGTTAGTAATGTGTTGGGGTAATTGAAATAATATGCTGTAATTAAAGGGTTATTCTGTAATTAATGTAAGATTACACCACAGAGGTCTGTAAGGTTTGTCATGTCGGAACGCGGCGAAAAACTGATCATCGGGGCGCGGCTCAAGCGGCTGCGGCGCACATTGGGGCTGACCCAGGCGCAGATGGCGCAGGATCTGGGCGTCTCGCCCAGCTACATCACCCTGATCGAGGCGAACCAGCGCCCGGTCTCGGCCAAGCTGCTGGTGCGGCTCAGCCAGGTCTACGACTTCTCGGCCGGAGAGATCGCGGGCGGCGGCGATCTGCAACTGCAGGCGGATCTGGAGGCGGCGCTGAAGGATCCGCTCTTTGCCGAAACCGTCCCGCGGGCCGAGATCGAGGAGGTTGTGAACGCCTCCCCCGCGCTGGCGCGCGGGCTGCTCAGGCTACATGAGAAATACCGCGCCATGGCGATGGCCGCGATTTCCGAGGAGAACCCCTTTTCCGACCGCGACAAGGTGGAGCTGCTGGAACAGACGGTGCGCCCGGTGGACGAGGTGCGGGCGCATTTCCATGTCCGACACAACCATATCGACGCGCTCGACCGCGCTGCCGAGGCGCTGGCCGACGATCTGGCGATCTGGCGGACCGAGCCGCAGATCGTGCTGAACGACCGGCTGCGCGAGGTGCACGGCTATCGCGTCCGCATCCTGCCGCAAGACGTCATGCCCGGCCAGCTTCGCCTGCTGGACCCGCACCGCAAGCACCTGAACCTGTCGGAACGGCTGGACCAGCCCGGGCGACGGTTCCAGATCGCGGTGCAGCTGGCGCGGCTGGAGTACGACGATCTGATCGCAGCCGAGGCTGCGGCCGCCGGCGTCTCCGACGCTGCTCTGCCGCTGGCGCGGGCGAGCTTTGCCAATTACTTCGCCGCCGCTCTCTTGATGCCCTATCGCCGGTTTCTCAGGGCGGCGGAGGGGGCGCGCTATGACGTTGAACTGCTGTGCCAGCGCTTCGGCACCAGTTTCGAGCAGGTGGCGCATCGCCTCACCACCCTGCAACGGCCCGAGGCGCGCGGTGTGCCCTTCTTCTTCGTGCGCATGGACCGCGCCGGCAATGTGTCGAAACGGTTCAGCGCCGGGCGCTTTCACTTCTCGAAATTCGGCGGCTCCTGCCCGCTCTGGAACATCCACAGTTGTTTCGAGACGCCCGAGCGGGTGCAGACCCAGGTGATCGCCATGCCCGACGGCACCACCTATTTCTCGGTCGCGCGCACGGTGACGCGGCAGGTCGGCACCTATGCCAGCCCGGCGGCGCGTTTTGCCATCGGGCTGGGGTGCGACATCGCCTATGCGCCGCGGCTGATCTATGCGCAGGATTTGGACCTGGAGGCGGTGCAGCCGGTGCCGATCGGGGTGAACTGCTATCTCTGCGAACGGCCCGATTGTCCGTCCCGGGCCTATCCACCGATCAACCGGCCTTTCAGCTTTTCCGAACGCTCCCGCGGCGTGTCGAGCTTCGGTTTCGCACCAGACACAGAATAGCTGTACTGGCAGAAGTTCATTGGTCTTTTTCAGGTCAATCGGCGTCGCAAACAACCGATCGAAGCCCTCGCGCCGAGCTAGGCTCCAGACCCATTGATTTCAGGCTCCCGGCATGTTTCAGGCCCCGCAAGGAGACCTGATCGACGAGCGACCACACAAACCGCGCAGGACCGTAGCGACACATCCAAGCCAACATAATGTTCCATTCGAAATCTCCCTTGTTCACAGATTTCCTGTGATCCTATCGGGAGCTCGACCTCAGTTCAGGGTCAGCCCAATTACGCATGCTCTGGGCCCAATGCCATCGAGCCAACGGCTAGGCTCAAACCCGCAGACCATCGTTTTAGCCGTGGACCCCAAGAGGGCAGGTCAATGCCGATTAGCCCACGCTCTTCGCGAGCGCTTCCTTGACGCTTTGATAAAGCGAAGACCGGAACGCCTCGTCCTGGCTATGAAGCTTGTAAAGTTCCAACTCCTCTTTCCGCCGCTTAAGCATAACTTCCTTCATGATCTTATCGAACGCCAGGTCGCGACTGTATGGATCAGGGTTTCCATCGAACTTCTCTTCGAAGTCTGGATGAGCCTGAACACTCTCCACAATATTCAAGAACTTGATCCGCTGTTCTTCCGGTGTAGCGCCCCAGCCTTGGAACCAACGCTCGTTGAAGCTGCGGATGATCTCTTCGAGCGGGTCCTCCTGCACCTCTCCTTCGCGGTAGCCGCGGGGATTGGGGTTCTGTGGCTCTAGTTCTGCTTCCGAAGTGTCCAGGTCGATGGCGTGGTTCAGCTTGGTCCTCTCCAGCCCATACGACGACAGGTCAACCGCCTCGAGCAGCTCATCCAGGGCGTCCTGGTTGGGGTCCTGGATGTTCAGCTTCGGCACCAGGAACTTCAGGAACCAGAACAGCTTCTCCCACGCCAATACTTCAAAGGGCATGATCGCGGCCATCTGCCCATAGATCTTCACGAATTGTTTGGCCTTGATCTTGAAATCGATCTTCTCGGGATCATCCAGCTCCAGGCCATTGTTGAAGCGTTCAGCGGCGCTGTCGATCAGCGGGCTTAGCTTCTCGGCATCCTCGCCGTCGAAGAACCGCGTGCAGAATTCCTCGACCTCGGACCATTCGTACACGCCAACATCGTCCAGGGATGCCTTCAGCTCGTGCAGAACGTTGACGTCCGTCGCCTCGGACAGGGTCGTCACGGTGAAGAAGGGATCGAAGGCGGCTTTGATGTCTTCCGTCGAGTTGAAGAAGTCGAGCACGAACAGGTCCTCGGTCCGCTTGCCCAGCTTCGGCGAGGACCGGTTCAACCGGGACAGGGCCTGAACCGCCAGCACTGATTGCAGCTTCTTGTCGACGTACATCGCGCAGAGCTTCGGCTGATCGAAACCGGTCAGATACTTGTTCGCGACGATGAGCAGCCGATACTCGTCTTTGTCGAACTCGCTCCGCGTCTTGTCTTCGGCCACACCGTTCATGTCGGCCTCGGTGTACTTGACCCCATCGACCTCTTTCTCGCCCGAGAAGGCGATGAGCGCCTTGAACGGGCTACCGCGCTTGGCAAGCTCCGCCTGGACGGCCTTGTAGTACCGGATCGCCATCTCGATGTTCTGCGTGACGATCATCCCCTTGCCCTTGCCGCGCAGCTTCTTCGGGTTGACCACGTTGTCGATGAAGTCATCGACAATGATCTCGGCCTTGGTGTTGATGGTCTGCTGGCTCCGCTCGACATAGGCGCGCAGCTTCTTCTGCGCCTTGGATGTGTCGAACAGGGGATTGTCCTCGATGGACTTCTGGATCTCGTAATAGCCCTTGTAGGTCGTGTAATTCGCCAACACGTCGAGGATGAACCCCTCTTCGATCGCCTGCTTCATGCTGTACAGGTGGAAGGGGCGGAAGCGGTCGTCAGGTTGCTGCTCGCCGAACTTCTCCAGGGTGATCGGCTTCGGCGTCGCGGTGAAGGCAAAGTAGGACGCATTGCCGCGCATCTTGCGGGCCTGCATGGCCGCGACGATCTTGTCCTGCGCGTCATCTTCGTCCGGGTCGCCGCCCATTGCCTGGTTCATCTTGTCACTGGCGATGCCGCTCTGGCCGCTGTGGGCCTCGTCGATGATCACGGCGAACCTCTTGTCGCCAAGGTCAGCGATCCCGTCGATGATAAAGGGGAACTTCTGAATCGTCGTGATGATAATCTTCTTGCCATTCTCCAGCGCCGCCTTCAGGTCCGAGGACTTCAGGGCCGGCGCGACGATGTTCTTGACCTCGGAGAAGTCCTTGATGTTGTCGCGCAGCTGCTTGTCCAGCAGGCGGCGGTCGGTCACGACGATCACGCTGTCGAACAGCGGGGCGTCCAGCGCCTTGGCGCCCGGCAGGCCCAGTTCCGCCGGGTAGGTCTCGATCAGCTGGTAAGCGGCCCAGGTGATGCTGTTGGATTTCCCCGAACCGGCAGAGTGCTGGATCAGGTAGCTGTGCCCCACGCCCGTCTCTGCGGCGTGGGAAAGAAGCTTCCGGACCACGTTCAACTGGTGGTAGCGCGGGAAGATCAGCGTCTTCTTCGCCAGCGGGTCGGTCTTCTTTCCCTCCAGCAGGACGAAGTGCTGGATGATCCCGGCAAGGCTCTCCGGTTGCAGCACCTCTTCCCACAGGTAGGCCGTCTTGTGGCCGTTCGGGTTCGGCGGGTTGCCCGCGCCTTCGTTGTGGCCCTTGTTGAACGGTAGGAAGAAGGTCTTGGCCCCGTCCAGCTTCGTCGCCATCCACACCTCGTCGGTGTCGGCGGTCATGTGGACCAGCACCCGGCCAAAGCGCATCAGGGTCTGGTTCGCATCGCGCTCGCGATACTGCTTCTGGCCGTGGTAGCGGGCGGTCTGGTGGGTCCAGGCGTTCTTCAGCTCCAGCGTTACCAGCGGCAGCCCGTTGAGGAACACCACCATGTCCACCGATTCATTCGGGTTGGCTGTGCTGTGATGGACCTGCCGGGTCACGCTCCAGATGTTGGCGGCGAAGTTGTCGTGGACCTTTTGCGCCGAGCTGGCCAGCGGCGCGGGGTACATCAGGGTGAAATGCGCGTTGTCGACGGGCAGGCCCTTCTTCAGGACGTGCAGCAGGCCCTTGGACCTGATCAGCTTGTCGAGCTGGCCGGTGATCTTGGCCTGCCAGTCGGCGGGGTTGTGGCTCTTGAGCTTGTCGAGGTCCCTGGACTGTGTGGCCTCGAGGAACTCCCAGAACTTGGCGCGGTCGAGCGCGAGGGGCGCGTCGAAGTCCGACGCTTGGCCGATGCGGAAGGGGCCGGTCTCAGTAGCGGCCCCAGCGGCCAGCTCTTCGGAGCTCGCGCCGCAGAGCCGTCGTTCGATGGCCTGTTCGAGGGCGATTTCCTTGGTGTTGCTGACCGCGACATTCATGGGGCTTCTACTCTCACGTCCTGGCACCCGGGGCCCCGTTCTGGGGCCGGGCGCTTACAATACCTTGATCTTTCCAGTCACCGCTGCGTTGATCAAGCTCGTCTTGTATTCCCGCAATGCGGTGATCTGGGTTTCTTTGAGGGTAATGGCATCGCCAATCCGCTTCTTTGTCGCTTCGACGAATTCGACGATATGCTTTTGTTCATCTGCTGGTGGGACGACCACGAAGCGATGCGCGAGGTTATTGAAACGAATGCGGACGGCGCGCTGGCGCACCGCATTACAGATCACCTGAATGTACCGTGCCAGCGCCATCTCGCGCAGAAGGTAGGCAAAGTATTGCTGGGAAAGCCCATCTTGGATTGGGTCGCAGATAACGTACTCAGGAGTGCATTTCCCATCAGACTCCGAGACGCCAATTGCCCCCTCAAAAGCGTCCATGGAGTTCAGCACAAGCTGACCCACTCGGATGCCTTGATAACCGCCTTCGATGATGGCTTCGGTGAAACCTTCGAGGCGACGGTTCGACCGGAGCGTGACTTGCCCGTCGCGGAAAGAGGTCACGACTTCATCGCCAGGTCGAACGGGCAACCGGCTCTGCTCGAACAGGTATTTGAAGCGTTGGGCCTCCCAATGCGCGGGGATCTGGCCGATCCAGTCGATGCCGCTGTCCTTCATGGGGGCGGCGGGGTTCAGGCCGCGGGTGACGGCCTGCTGGATCAGGATCTGCCTGCGCTCGGCCAGTAGCCTGATCTGCTCCTCCTTGATCCGCACCGCCTCGTCAATCGTCGCGCATTTCCCATCCAGGAACGCCGCAATGGCGCGTTGTTCCTCGGGGCTGGGGATTGGCAGGCGAAGGTACTTGAAGTCCTCATACGACAGGTTCTGCCGCAGGCCAGAGCCAAGTGCGTAGAAGACCTTCTTCACGTCATAGGAGTGCAGGAGGTAGTGCAGGAACTTCGGGTCGATATCGGCCTTTGGGCGCAGATTGATGTAGGCTGAGGTGATGATCCCTGTATTACGCGCGAGACCAGTGCGGAGGCTGGTCATGTCGTTCTGGAGATCGGTTCCCCGGATGATGATGTCACCGGGCTGCACGACTTGGTAGGTTTCGAAGCTTTCAGGGACAAGGCCGGTCAGCTTGTCTTCATCCTTCACGATCACGCGGCCATAACTGAGGGAAAGCACGGTGCTCTCCTTCATGCCGGTGTTCTTCTCCTTGCTTTCGTAGAGGCACTGGCGACCGGGTTCGACCGACCAAGTCGATGGCACCTCGCCAATCCAATCAATGCCGCTGTCGATGTAGCTTTCATGTTGGGGATATGCCGCGATGTTCATTCCGCCGGCTCCAGCTTGGTCGCGACCTCGACGCCAAGGATGTCGGCGATCAGCCCGTCGGCCTTTTCTTCCAGGGCCAGGATGTCCTGCGTCACCGCTTCGAGGCTGCGCAGCGGCTTGTGGCGGTAGAAGTACTTGTTGAAGCTGATCTCGTAGCCGATCTTCACAGAGTCGAGGTTGATCCAGGCTTCCTCAACATGTGGCTTTACCTCCGCCAGGAAGTAGCGGTGGATGTCGTCCTTCAGCGGCACGCTTTCCGCGTCGCGCAGGTCAGAGGTGCTCTCGTAGGTCAGGTAGCTGCCGTCCGCTTGCCGGTACCAGCCGAAATCGGCCAGATCGCCCGCTGCGCAGCCCAGATGCGTGGTCAGATCCTCGACCTCCGCCCCGGTCAGCTTGTGCTTCCTGGCGATGACCTTCTTGGCGGTCTCGTCGTACCAGCTGACGGCGTTCAGGATGGCGTTCTTCTCGGTCACACCCAGCTTGAACTTGCGCGCCTTGATCGCGGCGTTCACCGCCTTGCGGAAGGCGTTGAAATCGTCGGTCTCCTCAAGGCCGACATCGCCCATGATCTGGGTCGCCGTGGCCAGCAGGTCGCGCAGCTTGATCCAGTACTTGGTATCGGTCAGTTTGCCCCTAGCCTTGGCATTCAGGGTGATGCCCTGTTCCTCGCACCAGGCCATGATTGCCTTGGTCTGCTCCTTGAGGAAGCCCGGCTGATAGACCTGATCACCATGCTCGCCATAGAGCCATTCCATCGGCTCGCGCAGCGACTTGTCGAAACGCAGAGGCGCAAGGCGTTCGGCGCTGAAACCCGCGCGGCGGCGGTCCGGGCGTTCGATGGTGACCTTGTGGTAGCCGAAGTCCGCGTTGTCGAAGACCTGCACGGCGATGCCGGTGGGATCGTTGTTGGCATCCATCTCGCGCTCCATCGGGGCAAAGGCGAGGAAGGCGTCGGTGATCTGCTGGATATGCGCGTCCGAGAACTCGCAGTTCTTGTCGCCCAGGTTCTTGCGCAGCTTGCGATAGAGCAGGTTGGCGTCGATCAGCTGCACCTTGCCCCTCCGTCCCTCGGGCTTGGCGTTGGACAGGAGCCAGATGTAGGTGGTGATGCCGGTGTTGTAGAACAGGTTGTTCGGCAGCTGGATGATGGTGTCGAGCCAGTCATTCTCGATGATGTAGCGGCGGATGTTGGATTCCCCGCTGCCCGCGTCCCCGGTGAAGAGGCTGGAGCCGTTGTGGACGGACGCGATGCGCGAGCCGAGCGGGCTGGTGCCCGTGGGCTTCATCTTGCTGACCATCTCCATCAGGAACAGCAACTGCCCATCCGAGGAGCGCGGCGTGGCGTCCATGACTTGCTTCTTGCCCCAGTAGTCAGCCAGCTCGACCTGGAAGCGGGGGTCGATGACGTCCTTGCCGTCCTTGATGTACTTGACCTCGCTGTTCCAGCTTTTGCCGTAGGGCGGGTTGGACAGCATGAAGTCGAAGCGGTTGGCCGAGAATTCGTCGGTCGAGAGGGTGGAGCCCACGCGGATGTTCGCAGGGTCATTGCCCTTGATCATCATGTCCGATTTGCAGATCGCGTAGGTCTCGTCGTTGATCTCCTTGCCGTAGAGGTAGACGTCAGCGTTGGTCCGGATCGGACCGCCCGGCTCCTTGATGTAGTTCTGCGCCTCGGTCAGCATTCCGCCCGACCCACAGGCCGGGTCATAGATCGTGATGACCGGAGGCAGCTGATCCTTGATCGGGTCGAAGATGAGATGGGTCATGAGGTGGATCACCTCGCGCGGGGTGAAGTGTTCCCCGGCTTCCTCGTTGTTCTCTTCGTTGAACTTGCGGATCAGCTCCTCGAAGACGTAGCCCATGCCGAGGTTCGACAAACCGGGCAGCGTGTTGCCATCCGGGTCTTCGATGTTGTGAGGGGTCAGGTTGATCCAGGGGGAGACGAACTTCTCGATGACGTCGAGGAGAACCTGCTTCTCGGCCATGTGGCGCATCTGTTCGAACAGCTTGAAGCGGCCGATGATCTCTTTGACGTTGTCGCTGAAGCCGTCGAGGTAATCCTCGATATTGGCGAGCAGGATCTGCTGGTTGTTGGTGGCGGTGCCGTGCAGCTTCTTGAGGGTCCATTGGCTGGTGTTGAAGAACACGTAGCCTGAGGCATCCTTGAGCGGCTCATCGTCCAGCTCCGTCGAGCCTGGGTCCTCTCGCTTCTGATACCTGACTTCTTCCAGAACAGCGGCCTTGGTCGGCTCAAGCAGCGTGTCGAGGCGGCGCAGGACGACCATCGGCAGGATGACATCGCGGTATTTACCACGCACGTAGACGTCGCGCAGGCAGTCGTCGGCGATGCGCCAGATGAAGGAGACAAGGCTGTTGTGGGAAGTCTGGTTCAATGGAGGGCCCCAAAAGGTATTCGCGCGACTGTAGTCGCTTTGAGAACAGGGATAAGGGTAAGTGTCTGGCGCGGCAATGGAGCCCAAGGCGTGACATACGTTGATGTGCTCTCAAAACCCGGACGGTCTGCGAAGCTTCCATGAGGGAAAGCAACAAGGTCTCGGCCATTCACGCGGCGGCTTCACGACCAAGATCCACCTCCGCGTCAACGCCGCAGGCCTGCCCATGAGGTCGGACATCTCGCCGGGCCAGACGTCAGACTATCTGGGCTTCGATCTGGTCATGGACGACAACTTGCCCGAACCGAGCGTCCTGTTGGCGGATCACGGATATGGCTCTGACAAGGTTCGAGAAAACATGGAAGCGCGCAACGTCGTGCCGTTCATCCCGATGCGCAAGTCCCGAAAGCTGCGCATCGCCGTGGATCGCACCCTCTACCGATTGCGCAACCTGGCCGAGCGCTGCTTCAACAAACTGAAGAACGCCCGCCGCGTCGCCACCCGCGACGACAAGACCGCCGAGAGCTTCCTGAGCTTCATCGACATCACGTCGATCCGCCTCTGGCTCCGCCATTTGTCAACATGACCTAACACCACGGACTTTTTGCAATTAATTATTTCGCCTCAGGCTACCTCCAGCCATTTAATGCCCAGTTATCCACAAATTCCGCACGCCATTCCCACCAGGCGCATACGTATTTTCCAAGTGTCATCTTATAATTCTTGGTGAGCCAGAAACACCGAGGACCGACATGAACACCAGAACCCTCTTCATCATCACCGCAGCTATGGTCTCCATGACTGCTGCCCAGACGGCATTCGCACAGGAGGCTGCGCAACTCGGCGCCAAGGTTGATCCGGGCACATCCGTCACACTGGACAAACATGGCGTCTGCAGGGTGATCACGAACAACGGGGAAACCCCGATCATGGTCCCAGCCAATCTCCCAAGAGAATGGTATCTGGGATCAAACTCCTTCCTGAAGAATCTTTCCAGAATGGACCAGGTCTCGGTCAGCAGCTGTGGCTTTGATCTAAACATGGATAGCCCATATACATACATGTGCGGCGGCACCGCCAGCCCAGCAGCAAACTTGGCTTGCGCCAATACTTTGGGGCGTCTCCCAAGAGAAGCAGAAGAAGCTGGATATTACGTGCGAGGCGTGGCCGTCAGCCAAATCGAAAATTATGGAATGACGTTTTCCTGGTTCCAGACGCCGGATCAAAATTACGAAACCCTCAGCGCCGTGTGCGGAAATTCAGACCTGGCTCCGGAACCTGGCGTCTACTGGACGATGATCTGGACCGGAGACGCTTTTGACCCACACATGATTGGGGCCGTCTTCGAGTGCAGTTGACCCTGTGGTCGATTACATTCCTTCGGTAGTTGCCAGCATGTCGACAGGCCCCCATGGGGCGCTTGTCGCCTGCGCGTTCAGCGACTGACCTCCAGACAGACCCTCCTCGCTGAGAGCAATTACCCGACGCCGCCAGAAGACGGCCCGGAAGCAACCCTCCCGCCAAGGCAGTTCGCCGACCACAAACTCATGGAAGGGGGCGATGCGGCCTACTCAGTTGAGAAGCATATGCCCGGTCATAGCCTCTGCCCTGGTCAACATCCGGGACAGATGCCGCAGATTGAGTTCACAGGAACACGCAACGCCGGTGAGCGAAACCCTTCCAGGCTTTCTGGCGGAGGCCATGGCCCAACATACGTGACCAGTCGAGGCATCACTCGCCGCCTGCACTCTCAGAGAATGTCTCGGAAGGGCTCCAAGCCTTCATGCGGCGCTGCGGCAGGTCGCGTGATCAGCCTGGCAGAGTAAATGTGACGCTCCCGGCCCAAACCGGACTTTCATGATTTAGGCAGCTGAAGGCAGCTTCGAGCCCAGATTGACATCTCTCGGGTTGCAATGCCCGCGCGCAACGGAAAAGCTGATGGCATGGCGCAGTCTTCATTCTCCGTCCGCCCCGTGCGCCTGGAACACATTCTCCACCAGGTCGAGCCCGACCGTGATAATCTCCGACATGACTGGCCACCATTGTGGATCATCGCAGCCCCACCTTGGTACATTGATGCCGACGGGCGCGGTCGGTCACATCATCAGAGCCCCGCTGACATGACATTGACAGTTGTCGGTGGTCTTTTGCGGTAGAGGTTTCGGCTTATCATTTAACGGGGCACAGAGAGCAACTCGTTGAGAGAGTAGGCAAAGCCTGCGATGGCGACACAGAGCAGGAATCCTGCGGAGATCTGTGAGATCCGATGCGCCTGGCGGCGGAACACGCTGGTGTGGATGACGGCGGCGTAGCTGACGAGGATCGCAAAGTCGAAGAAAATCCAGAGCACAGTCAGAATGATGAGACTGATCTCGTGTCGGCTGGTGATGCCGACGAATTGCGGGAAGAAGGCGACGAAAAACAGGATGTCCTTCGGGTTGGAGATGCCAACAAGAAACCCGTGCAACAGAGGAGAGGAGCCGCGTCGTGCCATCCCCAATTCCTCTGTGGGATCTGTTTCCTGCGAGGTCGGCCTGTGACGAAACGACTGAATGGCCATCCAGGCGATGAACAGGCAGCCGATAAGACTGACCCAGGTCAGCATCCTCACGTTGATGGTCATCAGGCCGGAAATCACCAGAGCAGCTGCGCCGATCAGGAAAAGCGAGGCCCAGTTGGTTCCGAATACGGTGAGCACGGCCTGACGCAACCCGCGCTTTGCGGCCGTGTTGAGAACGAGTGCGACAACGGGGCCAGGGGTTGCGATCAGCAAGACGATGGAGGTCAAGTAGACCGACAGAAGCGTAAGGTTCATGAGGGCTCGACCTCTCTGGTTCGAGTGCGCATACGGAAGGGGCAAATGGTTTTCGGCGGACTATGCTCCTCGGCTAACTGGTACTGTCGCCATTCGAGGTTGCTGTGGCTACCGAAGAAGCCAAGCGCATCGGGAACCGGCGCAGCGTTATACCTTTCGACGCGCTTGCGAATCGTCTGACGCACCCGGATACCCTTGCGGCTGTTCCGATTGGCGATCAGATCGAAGTTTTCACGCGGATTGATGACGAAGGTGATGTAGGCTCCAAGGTTGCGGCTTTTCAGGGTCACATGACCCGGGCAACTCATGTTGATAAACAATTGCACCCCGTCGAAACAAAAGCTCCAGAGACTGTCCTCGGGATCAATGGGGACGTTGGAAGGCCAGTCCACTCCACTGTTACCGCTTCTAGCTTGCTCGCGCTGTCTAACAGCTTCAGGGCCGAACGAACTGCCCAAAGTTCATGATATACATCACCAGTGTTGGAGCCTCGTGCTCCGCCAAAATCCAGATCGCTACTCATTTGACAAATCTTCCGCGATACCGAGCCAACTTGTTTTCATCCGAAAGTTAGCACTACACGTTCAGGAAAAAACAGAGCATCCTTGACATTATTCAGCTCAGATAGCCCTCGACATGCCGCCCCCCGCTGCACTGCAGTACCTCTATCATAATAAGAATTTACATGGACGGCGGCTTTGGCTGACACCAGCCGCGATCAAAGGCAAGATAGACGGGGCAATGGGCCGCTTCCTGACGAACTAAGATCTGAAGTCGCGGAACTGCATCCACATACTTCGCCTGCCTTCCCTCATACGATCCGACCACGCGCAACGAAGGTCGACTTTGCCTGCCGCACCCGCAGAGTACGACTAGGCGTCGGCACAGCCAGGTATGCAAACGGCCTCGGGTACTCACTCCCCGAGGCCGTTTCTTTATCATCTCAGCCAAAACGAGCTTTTGAGACGTTTAGGTCATGTCGTCTGAACCGCCACAACAACTATTAGATCAGTCAGACACTCACCCACATTTCGAATAGCCGCAGCTGGCGCAGGTCATGCAGCCTTCGATCATGCGCATGTCGTATTGGCCGCAGCTCGGGCAGGCCTTGCCGCGCGGGGTGTCGAGGTTGACGACCTCTGCCTTGGGGTCACTTTTCAACCCCATGCCCTCGCCCTCCAGGAAGCCGGTCGTAACCATATGCCGCTCGATCACCCCGCCGATCGCCGCCAGCATCGAAGGAATATATTTCCCCTGTACCCAGGCACCGCCGCGCGGATCGAAGACGGCCTTCAGCTCCTCGACCACGAAGCTCACATCGCCGCCGCGGCGGAACACGGCGGAGATCATCCGCGTCAGCGCCACGGTCCAAGCGTAATGCTCCATGTTCTTCGAGTTGATGAAGACCTCGAAAGGCCGGCGCCGGCCGGCGATGACGATATCGTTGATGGTGATATAGATCGCATGTTCGCTGTCGGGCCATTTCAGCTTGTAGGTATGGCCTTCCAGCGCCTGCGGCCGATCGAGCGGTTCGGACATATAGACCACCTCGGCCCCCGCCTCAGTAACGCCGGCACCCTTGGCCTGCGCCTCGCCCGGGGCGGCTTCGGATGTCTCCGACACGCTCAGCACCGACCCGGTCACATCGTTCGGCCGGTAGGTGGTGCAGCCCTTGCAGCCGGTTTCATAGGCCTGCATGTAGACGTCCTTGAAGGCGTCGAAACTGATATCCTCGGGGCAGTTGATGGTCTTGGAGATCGAGCTGTCGATCCATTTCTGCGCCGCCGCCTGCATCTTGACGTGATCAGCAGGCGCCAACGTCTGGGCGTTGACGAAATAATCGGGCAATTCCGCATCGCCCTTCAGGTCACGCCACATCTGCACCGCGTAATCGACCACCTCTTCCTCGGTCCGGCTGCCATCCTTCTGCAGCACCTTGCGAGTATAGGCATAGGCGAAGACCGGCTCGATCCCGCTCGAGACATTGCCGGCATAAAGGCTGATGGTGCCGGTCGGAGCGATCGAGGTCAAAAGCGCGTTGCGAATGCCATGTTCGGCGATGGCGGCGCGCACATCTGCATCCATATGGATCAGCGAGCCGCTCGCCAGGTATTTCTCCGCATCGAACAGCGGGAAGGCGCCCTTCTCCTTCGCCAGTTCAGCCGAGGCAAGGTAAGAGGCGCGCGCGATCTGATGCAGCCATTCCTCGGTCTGCGCCGCAGCCTCGTCCGAACCATAGCGCAGCCCCAGCATCAACAGCGCATCGGCCAGCCCCGTGACGCCGAGGCCGATCCGCCGTTTGGCCTGCGCCTCGGCCTCCTGCTGCGGCAGCGGGAATTTCGACACGTCGACCACGTTGTCCATCATCCGCACCGCAACGGCAACCAGATCAGAGAGTGCCTCGAGATCAAGCGCCGCCTTCGGCCCGAAGGGGTCGGAAACCAGCCGCGCCAGGTTGATCGACCCCAGCAGACAGGCGCCATAGGGCGGGAGGGGCTGTTCGCCGCAAGGGTTGGTGGCGGCGATGGTCTCGCAATAAGCGAGATTGTTCATCTTGTTGATACGGTCGATGAAGATCACGCCGGGTTCAGCATAATCATACGTGCCGCGCATGATCTTGTTCCACAGATCGCGCGCCTGCAGGGTGTGATAGACCTTGCCGCCGAACTGCAGCTCCCAGGGGCCATCGACCTTGACCGCCTCCATGAAGGCGTCCGTCACCAGCACAGAGAGATTGAACATCCGCAGCCGCGCCGCATCCTGCTTTGCGGTGATGAACTGTTCGATATCCGGGTGATCGCAGCGCATCGTCGCCATCATCGCGCCCCGGCGCGACCCCGCCGACATGATGGTGCGACACATCGCATCCCAGACATCCATGAAGGACAGGGGGCCTGAGGCATCCGCCGCCACCCCCTTCACCTCAGCCCCGCGCGGCCGGATGGTCGAGAAATCATAACCGATGCCGCCGCCCTGCTGCATGGTCAGCGCCGCCTCTTTCAACATGTCGAAGATGCCCGACATCGAATCGGGCACCGTCCCCATGACGAAGCAGTTGAACAACGTCACCTCACGGGCGGTGCCGGCACCGGCAGTGATGCGCCCGGCGGGCAGGTACTTGAAATCCTCCAGCGCTTCGAAGAACCGCTGCTCCCAAAACTCGGGGTCTTGCTCCACCCGCGCCAGATCGCGGGCAATCCGGCGCCAGCTGTCTTCGACAGTGACGTCGATCGGCTCCCCATCGGCGGATTTGAAGCGATACTTCATATCCCAAATCTGTTCAGCGATGGCGGCAGCGAAACGAGTCATGGCAGTGGTCCTTGGCAGAGGTCTTTGATCAGCGGCGAGGAAACCCAAGATACAACATCCCGGCGGGGAATCATAACGCGGATAACCATCGCGGTGCCGCGCAATGCCACTCAATCACCGGGAAGGGAACCCACAACAGTTTGAAGTCCTGACCTGAGAGACTACAATATACGGACAAGAAAGGGAAAGACTCACTTGAGCGACAGTATCAATCTCATCAAGCTATGTGTCGGCGCCGAACAGGTGCAGGATCTGCTGGACTGGCAAGCCGAAACCCGCCTGCGCTGGCCCGACGGGCTGCCACGCCATATCACCCGCATGTGGCCGAAGCGCGCGACGGAACTGCTGAACGGCGGCTCGCTCTACTGGGTCTTCAAGGGCGAGGTGCTGGCGCGTCAGCGCGTCCTGCGACTGGAGGAAGCCCAGGGCTCTGACGGCATCCTGCGCTGTGCCATCGTGCTCGATCCTGAGGTGATCCTGACCCGCACCGCCCCCCGCCGCCCGTTCCAGGGCTGGCGCTATCTCAAACCGGAGGAGGCCCCAGCCGATCTGCCAGACGGCCATCAGGCCGAGGATGATCTGCCCGATGACCTCAGCCGCGCGCTGGCTGAAATCGGTGTGCTCTGAACCTTCTCACCCGATCGGGGGGGCTCTGCCCCCACCGTGCCTGACGGCACGCCTCCCCCGGGATATTTCCAGCCAAGAAAAGCAGGAGGGCACATGGCCTGACCGCGGGTTCCGCCGGCATCGCGCCTTTTTCTGGCAAGAAATATCCCGGGGGGAGGCCGCAGGCCGTGGGGGCAGAGCCCCCCTGCCCCATCTCAGTGATCAACCCGGCGCAGGAAATCCGCCATCACCTCCTGATCGTCGCCGGTGCAAGGCGCGCCACGACTGCGCCAAAGCGTCGCCTGCGATTTCAGCACCAAACCGTCGCTCAGGATCTTCAGGTGATTCGCCCGCAATGTCTCGCCGGTGGAGGTGATATCGGCAATCGCCTCGGCGGTCTCATTCTTCACCGTACCTTCAGTGGCGCCCTGGCTGTCGACCAGCTGATAATCGGCCACGCCCGCATCCATCAGGAATTCCCGCACCAACCGGTGGTATTTCGTGGCGATCCTCAGCCGGAATCCGTGTTCGGCCCGGAAGGCGGCAGCAGCGGCATCCAGATCGTCGAGCGTGTCGACATCGACCCAGCAGCGCGGCACCGCGAGGATCAGGTCGGCCTGACCGAAGCCCAGGGGTGCGATCTCTTCGACCTGCTGTTCCCAGCGCGGCAGCTTGTCATGCACCAGATCGGTGCCGGTGACGCCGAAATGGATCCGCCCTGCCGCCAATTCGCGGGGAATCTCCCCGGCCGAGAGCAAGACCAACGAGACGCCTTCGATCCCCTCGACCGCACCGGAGTATTCCCGATCCGACCCGGTCCGGCTCAATTGGATGCCGTGACGGTCGAACCACTCAAAGGTCTTGTCCATCAGCCGCCCCTTTGACGGCACGCCCAGTTTCAGCGTCATTCTCCGCCCTCCTGCAGCGCAAGCATCAGCCCCGGGCGCAGCACACCACCCACGGCCGGAATTTCTGCCCCGTCCCCCAACGCCCGCGTCAGCGCGTCATAGCGCCCACCGCTGGCCACGGGGGGGAGATCAGCCCGACCCTCGGCATAGAATCCGAACACGAACCCATCGTAGTATTCCATCGAGGTGCGCCCATAGCTTGCCTCGAACTCAAGACTGTCGACATCGACACCACGCGCCGCCAGCGCTGCGGACCGCGCCTCCAACCGGTCGAGCGCCGGGGTAATCTGCGGCAGATCAACCGCCACGTCGCGCAATTGCTCCTGCGCGAAGGGCAATGTCTCACGCACCGCCAGCAGCGCTTCGAGCGCGGTCAGCTCGTGTTTGGAAATCGGTCCCGCCGCCGCATCCGCCTTCAGCACCGCGACCCGAGCCGCGATCTCGGACCGACCGCGCCGACCGATCACCGGACCGGCGGCCGCGAGAGGATCGGCCTCGGCCAACAGGGCATCGCGGGTCGGCGGCACCGGCGTGCGGCCGGCATAACGATCCAGCAACGCGCGAAACCGGCGCGGGCGCCAGATGTGCCGCATGAGCGCGGCCTTGCGCGCCGCAGTGGTGTTCAGCCCGGCGACCGCCGCAGTGAGGATGCCGATATCCCCCGTCGCGGCCCGCAGAGGCAAGCCCGACAAAGCCCCCGCGATAAGAGTAAAGACTTCGGCATCCGCCGCCGCAGGATCGTTTCGGTCGAAGACCTCATAGCCCACCTGGATATATTCATTGGCGCGATCCGGGTCATGCTCCTGGCGTCGGAACACCTCGCCCGCATAGGTATAGCGCGCCGGTTCCGCCCCATGGCTCATGTGCATCTGCACCACCGGCACGGTGAAGTCGGGGCGCAGCATCTGCTCCCCCCGCAGCGCGTCCGAGGTGACATAGGCGCGCCCACGGATATCCTCGCCATAAAGATCGAGCAGTAATTCCGCCGGCTGCAGCACCGGTGTCTCGACCGGCAGCGCGCCGGCCTGTTCGAAATAGGCGCGCAATTCGGCCGCGCGCGCCAAGGTCCTGGCCCGGTCTTCCATCAGCCCAGCCCACCCAGATCATGCGCTGCGAGGATGTCGCGCACCTTTGCGACCAGATCGCCGCGCGCCACTTCAAACTGGCTCGGGCGTTCCTTCCATTCCTCCAGCGTTGCGTTTTCGGCAATCTGCGCGCCCAGGATCAGATCCTTCACCTGGACAATGCCTGCAGCCTTTTCATCCCCGCCTTCGATAACGGCGACGGGGGAGTGCCGGCGGTCGGCATATTTGAGCTGGTTACCGAAGTTCTTCGGATTGCCCAGATAGACCTCGGCGCGGATGCCGGCCTGGCGCAGTTCGGACACCATGGCCTGATAATCGGCCATGCGGTCGCGATCCATCACTGTCACCACCACCGGGCCCACGTCATGGGCGGTCACCCGGCCCTTTTCGCGCAGCGCTGCCAGCAGCCGGTCGACCCCGATGGAAACGCCCACCGCCGGCACTTCCTGCCCGGTGAAACGCTTGACCAAGCCATCATAGCGCCCGCCGCCCGCGACCGAACCGAACTGCCGCTTGCGGCCCTTCTCATCGAGGATTTCAAAGGTCAGCTCAGCCTCGAACACCGGGCCGGTATAATAGCCCAAGCCCCGCACGACCGAGGGGTCGATCACGATCCGATCAACGCCATAACCACCGGCGGCCAGCAGATCGGCGACCTGCGCCAGCTCGTCCACACCCTCGGAGCCGATGGCGCTGTCGCCCACGGCGGCCCGCAGATTGGTCAGCGTCTCTTCCGCATCCGCGCCCTTGGAGGTCAGGAAGGCAATCACCGGTTCGGCCTGCGCATCGCTGAGGCCGACCCCGTCGATATAGGCGCCGGAAGCATCGAGCCGCCCCTTCCCCAAAAGCTCGCGCACGCCGGCTTCGCCGACCTTGTCGAACTTGTCGATGGTGCGCAACACGTCCGCCGCCTGGCCCTCGTCGGTCACGCCCATCGCCTCGAGCACGCCGTTCAGGACCTTGCGGTTATTGACCCGCACCAGATAGTCACCGCGCGGGATACCGACCTCTTCCAGCGTATCGGCCAGCATCGCGCAGATCTCGGCATCCGCCGCCATCGAGGCAGTGCCGACGGTATCGGCATCACATTGATAGAACTGGCGATAACGCCCCGGCCCCGGCTTTTCGTTACGCCAGACCGGCCCCATCGCAAAGCGACGGTACGGTGTCGGCAGATCGTTGCGGTGCTGGGCATAGACCCGTGCCAGCGGCGCCGTCAGGTCATAGCGCAGCGCCATCCAGTCGCCCTTGCCGTCCTCATCCGCCTCCTGCCAGGCAAAGACGCCCTCGTTCGGGCGGTCGACGTCGGGCAGGAACTTGCCCAGAGCCTCGACCGTCTCCACCGCGCTGCTCTCCAGCGCGTCGAAGCCATAGCGATGGTAGACCCCGGCGATCTTGCGCAGCATCTCGGTGCGCTGGGTAACTTCGGCACCGAAATAGTCACGAAAGCCCTTCGGCGTCTCGGCCTTGGGACGGGGGGTTTTCTTGGGCTTGGCCATCGCGGGCTCCTGCACAATAGATGTCGCGGCGGGGTCTATCCCATGCCCCCCCGGGGAGCAAGGCGGGCGCGCCGCTGGCAAGCGGCTCTGGCAGCCATTTCCCATGGTTTTCGGCAGATCAATCGCCGCTCGCGCCTCCTGCCCCACCCGAGCACCGCATTCGCAAGACTGAAAAGATCGCTTCCGGACGCCGGACGCCTCGTCTCAGAGTGCGGAGAAATCGCCTCCCCTCCCCTTGCCCGCAGCAAAGCGCGCGGCCCCGGCCCGACCCTCGGCGGAGAAGATGGCAGAAGACACCCATTCGCGCCGCAGGCCTGCGGCCAGATCGGCGGGCGGTATCCGCGCTGAGAGATGGTCCGCCAACAGACAGCCCTGCGGAAACCGCGCCAAATCCTGCGCCAGGGCCTTCGCCTCGGCCAGTGCCAGCCCCTCCGGCACCACCCGGCTGGCAAACCCCATCGCCTGAGCCTCTGCCGCCCCCACCGGCCGACCGGTCAGGATCAGATCATTGGCCCGCCCCTGCCCCAGGAGCCGTGGCAGCCGCACGGTGCCACCGTCGATCAGCGGCACGCCCCAGCGACGACAGAAGATCCCGGTGGTCGCGGTTTCGGCCATCACCCGCAGATCGCACCAGGCGGCAAGCTCCATCCCGCCCGCCACGGCATGGCCCTCGACCGCGGCGATCACCGGTTTCTGCAGCATCAGCCGCGACGGTCCCATCGGCCCCGGGATCGGATCGCCGCCCGGATCGCACCAGCCCACCGGAATATCGACCTCGGCGATCCAGGCATCCGCCGCGCCGGAGCCGGCGGATTTCAGATCGAAACCGGCGCAGAACGCGCCCCCGGTTCCGGTCAGGATCGCAACCGACAGCGTGTCATCCGCGTCGAAGTCGAGAAAGGCCTGAAACAGTGCCCGCGCCGTCTCAGGGTCGACCGCATTCCTTGCCTGCGGCCGGTCGATGGCGATGACCTGCACCGCGCCTTCGGTATCGATTGCAATGCCCATGTCACTCCTCCCCGTCTCCCAGGCATCAGCCTGCCGGCGCCACTGCCCCCGCGCAAGCGTTCCACCAACTGACGTTGCGCCCGAAGCGCCACTGTCCTATCCCGGAGCTGCCGCAACCCGAAGGAGGTGCCGATGCAGCATATCGAGGAAAAGCTCGCCCATCTGACCCGCACCGTCGAGGATCTGAGCGAGATCGTCGCGCGCCAGCAAACCGAGATCGACAAGCTGACCCGCCGGGTGCAGATGCTGATGGAACGCGAAGCCCAGCGCGAAGCCGAAGGTTCCGGCGGTGTCATCTATGGCGACGAACGTCCGCCGCATTACTGAGGCCCAACTGCCCCCCAGTCCCGATATCACGTGATGATGGGGGCTCTGCCCCCGGCCCGCTTACGCGCGCCTCCCCCGGGATATTTCAACCAGGTCGAAGGTGTGAACCTCGGCCCCGGGGCTAGGCTATATCCTCCAGCCGCGTTTCTGCCTGCCTTCGATCTGGCGACAAATATCCTCGGGGGTGAATTGGCCCTGCAGGGGCCAAGAGGGGGCAGACAGCCCCCTTCCCCGCACAGAGCGGCCGGGCGGCGGCATCAAAGTTCCTCCACCGACATGACCCCTTCGACGTTCTTCAGGGCCCCCTTGATCTCGGGGTTTAGGGTAAAATCCTGCCCCAGTTCCATTTCCACCTCGCCAGGTAGCCCCGGATCCATCAGGCAAAGCTGCACCGGGCCCTTGGCGGTGGCCCCGCGCGCAGCCCGGGCGGCGTCCTCGAGGATCGCAGCCACGGTCTCGACCGCGCCGGGGCTTTCCAGGAACACCCGCAGACCGGTCGCCCCGGCCTGCGCGACGACATTTTCCACCGGAACGACGCCGCGAATGGTCGGGTCGAACTGGCCATCGTGGAACCGCGCCTCCAGCGTCGCCACCACCTTGTCGGTCTTCTCGAAGACCGCGCGTGCAGGGCCGAATTCCTCGGACTTGGGGAACATGGCAATGCCCGAAAGCTGGCCGGAGCTGTCAGAGATGTTCATGCGGAAATAGCGCGTGCCCTTGGAGCTTTTCATCTCGCGGAAACCCGAGACCATCACCCCGACCTTGACGATGGCGCCGCCGTCGCGTTCGGCCTTTTCCTGCGCCTCGGCCAGGGTGGCGATGCCCTTGCGTTTCAACGCCGCGGCATAATCGTCGAGCGGGTGGCCGGAAAGGAAGAAGCCGATCGCCTTCTGTTCCTCCATCAGCCGGTCGACCGCCATCCAATCGTTAACCTGGGCCAGGTGCGGCTCCGGCAGATCGTCGCCCGCCTCCCCGAAGAGAGAGACCTGCGCCGAATGCTTCTGCTCCTGGATCGCAGCCGAATAGGCCACCAGCCCGTCCAGGCTTTCGAACACCCGCCGGCGGTTCTGGTCGAGCTGATCGAAGGCGCCGGCACGGGCAAGCATTTCCAGCGACCGCTTGCCGACTTTCTTCATGTCGACCCGCCGCGCGAAATCATAGAGCGAGGCAAAGAGCTTGCCGCCCTCCTCGCGCGCCTGCACGATAAGTTCCATCGCCTCGTGACCGACGTTCTTCAGCGCGCCCAGCGCATAGACCAGCTTCTGATCGACGACATCGAAAGTCGACAGAGACCGGTTCACGCAGGGCGGCACCACCTCAATCTCGAGCCCGTGCTTCACCTCTTCCATGTAGATCGACAGCTTGTCAGTCAGATGGATATCGCAGTTCATGATGCCGGCCATGAATTCGACCGGGTGGTTCGCCTTCAGCCAGCCGGTCTGGTAGGACACCACCCCATAAGCCGCCGCGTGGGATTTGTTGAACCCGTAGTTGGCGAATTTCTCCAGCAGGTCGAAGACCTCGGAAGCCTTCTTCTTGTCGACGCCGTTCTTGGCGGCGCCGGCTTCGAACTTCGGACGTTCGGCGTCCATCGCCTCCTTGATCTTCTTCCCCATGGCGCGGCGCAACAGGTCGGCACCGCCGAGCGAATAGCCCGCCATCACCTGGGCGATCTGCATCACCTGTTCCTGATAGACGATGATGCCCTGGGTTTCGGCCAGGATATGGTCGATCGTCGGGTGCACCGATTCAAGCGGTTTGCGGCCGTGCTTCACATCGCAATAGGTCGGGATGTTTTCCATCGGGCCAGGGCGATAAAGCGCCACGAGCGCGACGATATCCTCGATGCAGGTGGGTTTCATCTGCCTGAGCGCGGTCATCATGCCCGAGCTTTCGACCTGGAACACCGCGACCGTCTTGGCCTCGGAATAAAGCTTGTAGGTCCTCTCGTCATCAAGCGGAATGGCGTTGATCTGGTTCTCCGCCCCCGGGGCGGGTTCATAAAGCTGGGTGCCATCCGGCGCCACATGCAGGGGCCGGCCCGACTTGAAGATCAGATGCATCGCATTCTGGATCACCGTCAGCGTCTTCAAACCCAGAAAGTCGAATTTCACCAGACCGGCCTGTTCGACCCATTTCATGTTGAACTGGGTCGCCGGCATGTCCGAGCGCGGATCACGGTAGAGCGGCACCAGTTCGTCCAGCGGCCGGTCGCCGATCACCACGCCTGCGGCGTGGGTCGAGGCGTTCCTGAGCAGCCCCTCGACCTGCTGGCCATAGGTCAGCAACCGCTCGACCACTTCTTCGTTGCGGGCCTCCTCGCGCAGGCGGGGCTCATCCTCGAGCGCCTGCTTGATCGACACCGGCTTGACGCCTTCGACCGGGATCAGCTTGGACAGCCGGTCGACCTGGCCATAGGGCATCTGCAGCACCCGGCCGATGTCGCGCACCGCCGCCTTGGACAGAAGTGCACCGAAGGTGATGATCTGCCCCACCTTGTCGCGGCCGTATTTCTCCTGAACGTAGCGGATCGTCTCTTCGCGCCGGTCCATGCAGAAGTCGATGTCGAAGTCGGGCATCGACACCCGTTCCGGGTTGAGGAAGCGTTCGAACAGCAGCGAATAGCGCAACGGATCAAGGTCGGTGATGGTCAGCGCATAGGCGACGAGCGAGCCTGCGCCCGATCCCCGCCCAGGGCCGACCGGGATGTCGTGTTCCTTGGACCACTTGATGAAGTCGGCCACGATCAGGAAGTAGCCCGGAAACCCCATGCTTTCGATGATGCCCATCTCGAAGGCGAGGCGCTTTTCGTATTCCTCGACTGGCGCGGCATGGGGGATCACGGCCAAGCGTTTTTCCAGGCCTTCCTTGGCCTGGCGGCGCAATTCCTCAACCTCGTCATCGGCGAATTTCGGCAGGATCGGCGCGCGTTTATAGGCCATGAAGGCGCATCGGCGCGCAATCTCCACAGTGTTCTCGATCGCCTCGGGCAGATCGGCGAACAGCGTGATCATCTCCTGCTGCGACTTGAAATAGTGCTGCGCGGTCAATCGGCGGCGCGGCGCGGCCTGGTCGACATAGGCGCCCTCGGCGATGCAGATCAGCGCGTCATGCGCCTCGTACATGTCGGTGGCGGGGAAATAGACGTCATTGGTGGCGACCAGCGGGATATCCATCGCATAGGCCATCTCGACAAAACCGCGTTCTGTCAGCCGCTCGGCCTCGGGCTGACCATCCTCGCCCGGATGGCGCTGCAGCTCGATATAAAGCCGGTCGCCGAACATCCCCTGCAGCCGGCGCATCAGCGCCTCGGCCTCGTCGCGGCGGCCTTGCTGCAACAACTGGCCGACCGGGCCGTCCGGCCCGCCGGAGAGGCAGATCAACCCGTCGCAATGCTGCCCCAGATCTTCAAGCGTGACATGGGGCACCTGGCCGTCGTCGCGCAGATAGAGGCAGGAGTTGAGCTTCATCAGATGCTCGTACCCGGTCTCGGATTGCGCCAGCAGCACCAGCGCCCCGATCGAGGGGCCCTGCTGGCGGCTGGTCGGGTCGGCCTCTTCGAAGGCCAGATCGACCTGACACCCCTGGATCGGCTGGATACCGGCCCCTGACAGGGTGACCGCGAGTTCCAGCGCCGAGAACATGTTGTTGGTGTCGGTGACCGCGACCGCCGGCATCTCCATCTTCTCGCACAGGGCGGGGAGCTTTTTCAGCCGCACCGCGCCTTCGAGAAGAGAGTATTCGGTATGGGTTCTGAGGTGAATGAATCGGGGGGAGCTGCTCATGCCGCGACCTTAACTACAGCCGCCGCCCGGCTCAATCGCAAGGCGGCAGCCGCTCCCGGTTTCTTGCCGGATTACAGACGGCGCGGTCTGCCGGTCTCGATGCTCTTGGCAAAATCAGCGGTCTTCTGCTTGAACCGCTTGGTCAGATTGGACTTGGCAAGTTTCAGCGACTGCAGGAACAGGCGCGCCGACAGCGTCTTGGGGGCCAGATGCAGAACCATCCCCATCCGCGTCCGCTTCGGCGACAGCGCCACCAGGTCGATGGTCAGGGTCCCGATCAGGCCGAAGCTTTCGGATTCGAACCGCATGTTGCTCGGCGCCTCGTAATCGCAGAGCTTCAGGTGAAGATCGCGCCGCTTGCCACGCAGATCGAAGGCCGCATCCCAGGCCATGCCGGCCCGGATCGTGTTCAAGTCCTCGTCAACGCGCCGCACCTCGATGCCTCGGCGGATTGCAGAACGTTCAAAAGCCTCAAATTCACTTAGTGCGGCGAAAACCGTATCGACGGGGGCGTCAATATCTTCCTTGCTCGAAAACTGCATGCCTGGTCCATGTTCAATATCCTGAGCGCAAGTCTCCCTTTAATCCAGGGTGTCCGCAAGCCAGTTTTGCAGCAGGAAATGCGCAATTGCCCCCTTGCGTGCGGGTTTGAGCAAAGGGTGTTCACCCGCGAAAGCCGCCATCATCTCGGACCGCCCGACCCACATCGCGTCCTCGATTTCCTTCGGATCGACCGTGATCTCCTGCGTCAGCGCCTCACCGATGCAGCCGAACATCAAAGAGGCCGGAAACGGCCAGGGCTGGCTGGCCAGATAGCGGACGCGACCGACCCGGACACCGGCCTCCTCGAACACCTCACGGCGCACCGCGGCCTCCATCGTCTCTCCCGGTTCGATGAAGCCCGCCAGCAAGGAATACATCCCCTCGGGCCAATTGGGCGACCGCCCCATCAGCACGGTGTCGCCACGGGTGACAAGCATGATCACCACCGGATCCGTGCGCGGGAAGTGATGGGTGCCACAGGCAGGGCAGTCACGCTGCCAGCCGGCCTGTGACACCACACTTTCCTTGCCGCAGGCGGAACAGAAACGGTGACTGCCATGCCAGCCGATCACCGCCTTGGCAGTGGCGGCAAGCTCAGCGTCGCGCGGGCCGAGCCGCGTCATTGCACGGCGCAATTCGACAAAGGCAGTATCGTCGGGCAAATCCGGATGGTGTTGCTCTGTCGGATCGAAGAAGGCCCCGAGCGCGGCCAGGTCCACCTCTTCGGGGCTCCAGCCCGACAGATCGACGGCAAAGCGTGGCGCTCCATCGTCTTCGAGCCCCAGAAACATCGGCTCGGACAACACCCCGCCATAATCGGCGGTCAGTACCGGGTGATCCATCTCCAGCAGCGCCAGTTCGCAAAACCCCTCGCCGCAGAGCAAGGGCTTGCCACGCCAGACCGGCAGGCAACGCGCGGTCGCGTCCCGTCGCAGCACCGCCAGCCGGTCCCGATCACCGCGAATTTCCGCCGCACGGTTCAAACCCGATCCACCAAAGGTCACCTGTTCCGCCGTTTTCATACCCTGCCTCTCACCAATGTTCTCCGCCCCGTTTTCTGCGCTCTTCCACGCGCCGATGCAACACGGGCCGCTTGTCCTGTTGGCCCGTCACGTCACACCGCGCGAGGTGCGGTTCCGCCGCAGCCAGCCGACCATGTGCTCGCGCCCAGCGAACCGGAACAGCCGAACCGGAGCTCCGACCGCTCAAGCCGGTCCTACGCTCCGGCGACATGCATGGCAGCACTGGCGAATTGATCATCCCGCCACGGCCACAAGCGCAAAAGGCTTAACCGAGAGGAGACGCGCCTGCCTCCCCCGACGCGACAGGGCACCAGGACGGCCCCGTTGGACATTCTGTCCCAGCCAACACCCCCAGCGCCCAGGCGGCCTTGCCATCCGCCCCCCACCCCACTATGTAGTCCGGCGAGAGGTTGGCGCGGGCGAGCGCCTCGCCAACCCGGTCAGGTCCGGAAGGAAGCAGCCGTAACGAGCCCCGCTTGGGTCGTTGTCCAGCCTCTCACCTCATCCCCTCAGCTTTCCAGCCAACAGATCGTGTCAGCGCGAATCGCTGGCCGACCGGGCCGCGCGCGGAACGCCGGGGAGATTTTTCCTCAAAGAAAATTCCCAGGAAAATTCAGAATTAAATTCTGAATTTTCCGCCCAGCCCCACGTGGGAAAGCCCAGCAATCACGGCTCCAGAATGGTGCTACCGGTGGTGGTGCGGGCCTCCAGCGCACGATGCGCCTCGACCACCTGATCGAGCGGAAACCGCTGGTCGATCCGGATCGTCACATCTCCGTCCAACACCTTGGTGAACAGATGTCGCGCCATGTCCTGACAGGTCTTGTGATCGGCGAGATGGGTGAACAGCACCGGACGCGTCAGCTTCAGCGATCCTTTCCGCCCGAGAATGCCGATATCGAACGGCGGCACCGGGCCCGAGGCATTGCCGAAGGAGATCATCATACCCAGCGGTTTCAGGCAATCGAGCGATCCCTCGAACGTGTCCTTGCCCACCGAATCCATCACCGCGTCAACACCTGCCCCGCCGGTCAGCTCACGCACCCGCGCGACGAAATCCTCGGTCCGGTAGTTGATGCAATGGCTCGCCCCGTGATCCAGCGCCAGACGGCATTTCTCGTCGGTGCCGGCTGTTCCGATCAGGGTGATCCCCTCGGACCGCGCCCATTGACACGCGATCAGCCCGACCCCGCCGGCGGCCGCGTGAAACAACACCGTGTCGCCGCGTTTCAGGGGCGTGGTGCGATGGAACAGATATTCCACCGTCATCCCTTTCAACATCATCGCCGCCCCCTGTTCAAAGCTGATCGACCCCGGTAACGGGCAGACCTGATCGGCCTTCATCACCCGTGCCTCGGCATAGGCACCGGGCGGCTGACAGGCATAGGCCACGCGATCTCCGGGCTTGAGATGAGTAACCCCCTCGCCCACCGCCTCGATCACGCCCGCGGCCTCCATCCCCAGAGGATGCGGCAAATCCATCGGATAGAGACCCGAGCGCTGATAGGTGTCGATGAAATTCAACCCGATGGCCCGATGACGGATGCGCAGTTCTCCCGGGCCGGGCTCCCCCACCGGACGATCCACGATGTGCATCACCTCAGGCCCTCCAGGGGCGTCGAAAACAACGGTGCGGGCGGTTTCGGTCATGATTGCTCTCCCTCTTGGAGCGCGCGTATGTGGCGCGGAACGTTGATCATGCCGAATTCATCCAGCTTGTCCATGCCTCTGAATGCCTCGCGACAGCGCCAAGTCCCCTCCCCATCGCGGCAACCGCTTCCCTCCGCCCATTCGGGCTGATAAGCCACCACCATGCCGCGCAACCGCTATCACCATCTCGGCTGGCATCACGGGCTCGAGCTGTTCGAGGCCGCCTTCAGCACCCAGACCTTCACCCGCCATGCCCATGAAGGCTTCGCCATCGGCGCCATCGCCGAAGGCACCGGCGGCTATATCTGCCGCGGCGAAAGCATGATCCTGCCGCGGGGATCGCTGTCGCTGATGAACCCGGAAGAACCCCACACCGGACACGCCGCCGCCGGACGGGTCCGGTACAACATGCTTTATGCCTCGGAACAGGCGGTGCGCGAAATTCTCGGCCTGCGCGACCTGCGGGGGTTCGCCACCATCGCGCCGCAGGACAAGGGGCTGCGGCTGACCCGCGCGCTGGCGATACTGGCGGAGCGGCTGAACAGCCCACAGAGCCCCGGCTGGCGCCTCGGCGTCGAGGAGGCCGCGCACCGGGTGCTGGCCCAGGCCTTCGCCCATTACGGCGGCGCAACGTTACGCCAGCCCGGCAGCGAGCCTGCCGCGATCCGATATCTGCGTGAAAGGCTGGCCGCCAGCGTGGCGGAGGGCTCCGCCCCCAGCCTGACAGAACTGGCGGCAGAGGTCGGGCTCAGCCCCTCCTATCTGATCCGCAGCACCAGCCGCGCAACGGGGCTGACGCCCCACGGCCATCTGCTGCGCGCCCGGGTCGATCACGCCCGCCGCCAACTGCTCAACGGAATGACAGCGGCAGAGGCGGCTCTGGCCGCCGGCTTCTGCGATCAATCGCATCTGATCCGTCAGTTCCGGCGGCATTACGGCGTAACCCCCGGGGCACTGGTCCGGCACTGATCACCGAGACCGGCCAAAGGTCAATTTCGTCCAATCCTTGCCACCGCCACCATGGCAGAGCAGCCCCGAAAGGAGCCGCTCATGTCAGTCAAACCCGTCATCATCCTTGCCGAAACGCTTCCGCTGGGGCTCAAGGCAAATTTCGCCGCCGTCCTGGGAATGAGCCTGGGTCAGCGCCACCCCGAACTGGTCGGGGCAGATACGCCAACCCAGGATCAGGAGATCGTTCCGGGCATCACCACCGTCGCCCTGCCGATCCTCTCAGCCCCTGCGGAAACGCTCGGCACGCTCTACGAAGCCGCGGCCGAACTGCCGGTCCGTCTGGCCTATATGGAGGCCGCCTTCCGGGCCCGGGATTATACCGATTACACCGCGCGCATCGCTGCCGCCCCGCTCGCCGATCATGCACCGCAGGCGATCCTTCTGGCCGGACCGCGCAAGGCGGTCGACCGGATTTGCGGACGCCTGCCGCTGCTGCGCTGAGCCTCTCGCACCGCAGATAGAAAACAGCGGAACGCCAGACAAAGGCCCGGAAAATTATGAATTTTCCGGGCAATTTTCGTTTCAAGAAAATTGGCGCACTTATGCGACCTTCAGGACGATCTTGCCGATATGGCCGGAGGTTTCCATCCGTGCATGGGCGGCGGCGGCGTCTTCGAAGGGGAACTCACTGTCCATCACCGGGGCGACCTTGCCCGCATCCAGCAACGGCCAGACCGCTTCGGACAGCTCTCCGGCGATCCGCGCCTTGGCCAGATCGCTTTGCGGCCTGAGTGTTGATCCGGTGATCGTCAGCCGACGGGTCATCACCTGGGCGAAGTTCAGCTCCACCTTGGGACCGGTCAGAAAGGCGATCTGCACCAGCCGCCCGTCATCGGCCAGCGCCTTGACGTTGCGGGGAATATAGCTGCCGCCGACCATGTCGAGGATCAGATCCGCCCCGCCCTCGGCGCGCAGCACCTCGACGAAATCCTCGTCGCGGTAATTGATCGCCCGCTCCGCCCCCAACGCGGCACAGGCCGCGCATTTCTCGGCCGACCCGGCGGTGGCGAAGACCCGCGCACCGAAGGCATTGGCCAGTTGGATCGCCGTCGTTCCGATGCCGGAGGAACCGCCATGGACCAGGAACCGCTCACCGCCCTTCAGCCCGCCGCGCATGAAGACATTCGACCAGACGGTAAAGAAGGTCTCGGGCAGGCAGGCCGCCTGTTTCATCCCCATGCCTTCGGGCACCCGCAAGCAATGGACCGCCGGCGTCGCCACATATTCGGCATAGCCGCCGCCGGGCAGCAGGGCACAGACCTTGTCGCCGATTGCCCAACCTGACACGCCCTCACCCAGCGCCACCACCTCGCCCGAGGCCTCGAGCCCGGGCAGATCGCTGGCGGTCGGGGGCGGCGCGTATTTGCCCGCCCGTTGCAACGCATCGGGACGGTTGACCCCGGCATAGGCGACCTTCAACACCACCTGTCCCGGTGCCGGTCGTGGCATCGGGCGCGAGGTGAGTTTCAGAACCTCCGGCCCGCCGGGATCGGCAATCTCGACGGCGCGCATGGTCTCGGACATCTGGGCTCTCCCTTCCCGCGGCGCGCCTGCCCGGCGCGCCCATTGCTGTTTCGCATCAGGGATATACGGGTTGCCCCCTCGTGACGAGTCCCTCTCAGGCGCGCGGCTGGAGAGAGCCGGGCAAATCCTGATCCCGCTCCTTCGGCGCCTTGATCTGCTTGGCCAGCCAGTCGGGGCCGATCATGAAGGGCATCAGCAGGGGATTGCGCCGCGCCTGCGCCTTGAAGCTTTCGATCCGCATCACATCGTCGATCCGCCGATCAAGGAACGCCCAGGTCGCCGCATGCTCCGGGCTGTCGTCGCCCAGCCAATAGAGCACGGTCGAGGAATAGACTGCCGAGAGCGTCGCACGCTTCGAATACCAGTTACCATCCTCAGAGGTATCGCCAAGCGCGGTCCAGATCGCATCTGCGGTGCCCCAGATCAGCTTGGCGCCATCGGCGGCGTGCTGTGGCAAGGCAAACAGCGTCACGCCACGCCGCACGGCCTCCTTGTCGGTGGCCGCCTCCAGCCGGAACCGCACCGCCTGCGCCACCTTGTCACGATAGCGCATCCCGGTCATGTCGGAGATCTTCATCCGCTCGACCATCGCCAGATCGCCGCGCTTGTGATAGGCGATTGCCAGATCGACCGCACCGCGCGGGCACAGGGCAAGGGCCATCGCCGGCTCGATCCCGGCATCCTGCGCCGCGGCCCTGAACGTCGCCTCGGTCCAGCCATCGAAAGCCACATGGATCAGCGCCGCGTCCAGCAGCCGCGCCTTGATCTCGTCCTGGGTCGGAATCGGGGTGTCATCGGATTGCATGATCAGGCCTCCTTCGCCATCTACCTGCACACTAGACAAAATAGGCTTTGCTTGCTATACGGCCACTTCCTGCAAATCCTTGCAACTCGAATCTAGAAAGGTGGTGACAACCACATGCAGGTTAGTGTTCGCGACAACAATGTCGATCAGGCGCTTCGTGCCCTGAAGAAAAAGCTGCAGCGCGAAGGCGTTTTCCGTGAAATGAAGCTGAAGCAACATTTCGAGAAACCGTCCGAGAAGAAAGCGCGCGAGAAAGCTGAAGCGATCCGTCGTGCCCGTAAACTGGCGCGCAAGAAAGCCCAGCGCGAAGGTCTTCTCTAAGCCCTTCGTCAAGCAGCCAGTTCCGGCGCTTAAATACGTTTCAGACGACCCCCGCGGCCCGGCCCCGGGGGTTTGTCGTTTTAGGCCCCTGTTTCCTCAAGGCCCGCTTCCACCCTTCCGCCGTCACCCCAGCCCCGGCAAGTCGATCCCGAAGGCCTGCACCAGAAGCACCATGTTCAACGACAACACCAGCGCCGCGCCCAACACGGCGGCAACCTGGGTCGGGCGCCGAATGCGGAAGGCCCCCATGATGTCAGGGCGCGAGACGAAGATGATCAACGCCACCATCGGCACCGGCAAGGCGATCGACAAGATGACCTGGGAAATCACCAGCGCATCGGTCGCATTGGCCCCCATTGCCACCACCGCGAAGGCCGGCACCATCGTCACCGCGCGGCGGAACCACAACGGCAAGCTGACACGCAAGAACCCCTGCATAATCAACTGCCCCGCCATGGTGCCGACCACCGAACTGGAGATCCCCGAGGAAATCAGCGAGATGAGGAAGACCGCAGCCGCCGCACCGCCCAGAAGCGGGGTCAGCATGTGATAGGCGGTCTCGATCTCGGCCACTTCGCTGTGGCCGGAATGAAAGGCGCTCGCCGCCATCATCACCATCGCCATATTCACCAGACCGGCAGCGGCCAGCGCCACCACCACCTCGATATTCGAGAATTTCAGAACCAGCCGCCGCTCCCGATCGTCATGCACCAGGGCCCGGTGCTGGGTCAGTCCCGAATGAAGATAGATCGCATGTGGCATCACCGTCGCCCCGATGATCCCCACCGCAATGGTCAGAGCCGCCAGGTCCGGCAGATCCGGCGTGATCAGCCCAGCCCCGGCCTCCCCCCAGGCGATGGGCGCAATGAAGACCTCGACCAGATAGCACAGGCTGATGGTGCCGACGAAAGCGCCGATGATCAGCTCCATCGGGCGAAACCCACGCCCTTCGAACAGCAGCAATGCATAGGTGACGATGGCGGTGATCCCCATCCCCGCCAGCAGCGGCATGTCGAACAACAGCGCCAGACCGATGGCGCCGCCCAGAAACTCGGCCAGATCGGTGGCCATGGCGGCCACCTCGCTCACCGCCCACATGACCCAGATCACCGGACGCGGAAAGTGATCGCGGCTGAGTTCGGCCAGGTTCTTGCCGGTGACGATCCCAAGCCGGGCCGACAGCCCCTGAAACAGCATCGCGATCAGGTTGGCGACCAGCACCACCCACAACAGCTTGTACCCATAGCCGGCACCGGCCTGAATGTTCGTCGCATAGTTGCCCGGATCCATATAGGCGACCGAGGCGATGATCGCGGGCCCTGCAAAAAGCAGCGCCGCCCTCACCCCGCGCCGGTGGCCGGACAGAACCTGGGCCATCCCCAATTGGGTCTTGCGGGTACTTCGAGAAAGCTTGGGAGCGCGGCCCGTGGTCATCGGAACTCATCCTTCAATATCTGGCCTTCGGGCCTGGCAATGACGAAATAAAGCCAAAGCTACATTTTTGACAAGAGGCAACGACATGTCGCCCCGTCTCCCTCAAAATTTTGAAAGCCGGTTTGCAAAATGAAGTAGCATCTGCAATATGTACCCCCGCTTTCGACCACGTCGGAGAGGCGGACCGCCGCAACCGCAGGAGATTGCCCCCATGCCGCAGACCGAGCAGACCTGCACCGCAGCCGAATCAGAGGCCGCCGACCGGTTCAACCAGGCCCGCGCGGCGCAATCGGTCGCCATTCTCGAAGATTATGCCGAGATGATCGGCGATCTGATGGAAGAGATGGGCGAGGCCCGAATCACCGACATCGCCAAGCGCATGGGGGTCACCCACCCCACAGCCACCAAGGCGGTAGCCCGACTGAAGCGCGAAGGCCTTGCGGTTTCGCGCCCTTATCGCGGGGTGTTTTTGACCGAAGATGGACTGGCCCTGGCCGACAGGGTCCGGGCCCGGCATCGGGTGGTGGTCGAAGTGCTGACGGCGCTCGGCGTGCCGCCCGAAACTGCCGAACTGGACGCAGAAGGGATGGAGCATCACGTCTCAGACGTGACGCTCAAGGCATTCGAGGCGTTTCTGGACGCGCGTCGCTGACCAGGATCAGTAGATCTTGGGCACGTAGAGCTCATCCGGCAGGACCTGACGTTCATAATCCGGATTATACATGCGCTCGGTCAGTTCGACCTTCTCCTGCGGGATATCCTCATAGGGGATCTTGGTCAGCAGGTGTTCGATGCAGTTCAACCGCTCGCGTTTCTTGTCGTTGCCCTCGACGATGTACCAAGGCGCCTCGGCGATATTGGTGCGGGCGAACATCTCTTCCTTGGCTTTGGTATAATCCTCCCAGCGGATCCGGCTTTCCAGATCCATCGGCGACAGCTTCCACTGTTTCATCGGATCGTGGATCCGCATCAGAAAGCGGAACTGCTGTTCCTCGTCAGTGATCGAGAACCAGTATTTCAACAGGATGATGCCGGAGCGCACCAGCATGCGTTCGAATTCGGGAACGTCCTGGAAAAACTGTTCGACCTGATCGTCCGAGGCAAAGCCCATCACCCGCTCGACCCCGGCGCGGTTGTACCAGGACCGATCGAACAGCACGATTTCGCCCGCGGCCGGCAAATGCGGCACATAACGCTGGAAGTACCACTGGCTCTGTTCCCGCCGGCTCGGCGCCGGCAAGGCCACGACCCGGGCCACCCGCGGGTTCAGCCGTTGGGTGATCCGCTTGATCACGCCCCCCTTGCCGGCGGCGTCCCGCCCTTCGAACAGGATGCAGACCTTGGCACCGGTATGCTGCACCCAATAGTGCATCTTGATCAGCTCCGCCTGCAGCCTCAGCAGGTTGCGGAAATAAACCTTGCGATCCAGCAGGTCCGGGTGCGCCTCGTTATAGATCTTGCGGATCTCCAGCGACAGCATCGGCTCCGCGAATTCGATTTCCAGATCCTCGTCAAAGGTGTCCTGCAATTCGGCTTCCAGCCAGTCCATCGACTGGGCCCCGTTATCCTCGGTCAAGGTCTGCTCCTTTTCTCGTCTCTGACGCGTCTCAGCTGGGGGCTAGCGCCCCGATGTAAATTCTAGGTGTCAATCGCCAGCACGACGGGCAACCGGCACCGGATAGTTGATATCACTCGCCATCGGACACAAGAGAGAACCCCGCGAGACTGCGCGATCCCGTCGGCGATGCAGACCCCGCATCCGGCTTGCCGATGCAGAGGAATCACGGCAAACTCCTTAAATGTATTTGAAAAATGTTTAAACGGTACCCGCCTTCGCTGCCCCTGTCCCCCGCCTGGAAGCGCAGGTAAGTTCTGTTGACGATGAAAGGCGGCACATGACCCAATCGCGTTATGCCTGGCTGCAGGATTCGCTTGCAGAACTGGTCCGGCACGCCATGGAGGCGCAGCTTTATACCGTCAGCAAACACCTGAGCTCCGCACTTCAGGCGGTCCGCGAGGCCGCGGGCGGTCACGATTCCGCAGCTGCCGTTCGATCAGAACGTACCACCGTGCTGCTCGCGCTGGAGGATTGCCACATCATGCTGACAGATCTGGGAGAAACCGCGGCGGCGGCCGATGTGGCCCAGGCGATGGCGCAATTGTCACAGGATCAGCGCCAGGCCCCAATCACGACGCCCACTCCCCGAACGGACAGGGACTGAGCCCCCGGTGACCCGAGGCGTTCAAACCGGTAGAGCAGTGGTGCGGAACACCGTGCGCAGCGCGAAACTGGACTGCATCTGCGCCACGCCAGGCAGACGCGACAGATATTGCCGGTGAATGCGGGCGAAATCCTCGGTATCCTCGGCAACGATCTTCAGGATGTAATCGGCGCTGCCCGCCATCAGATGGCATTCCAACACCGCCGGGATCCGCGCCACCGCGCGTTCAAAGGCATCCAGCACCTCATCGGCCTGGGCCTGTAGGGTGATCTCGACGAAAACCGTTGTCGGCACGCCCATCTTGCGCGCGTCCAGCAGCGCCACGTAATCGCGGATATAGCCATCCGCCTCCAGCCGCTGCACCCGCCGGTGACAGGCCGAAGGCGACAGGTTCACCTGCTCGGACAAATCCGCATTCGACATCCGCCCCTTCTTCTGCAGCAGGGTCAGAATGCGTTTATCGGTATCGTCCAGCGACATTTGCGCACGTCCTTTGCGAAAACAAGACTTACCCCAGAAGAATATTCGAAATCACCCCTGCTATGCGAGCTAAAATTTCCCAGAAATTGCGGTCATTTCAGCCTATTTTATAAGCACATTCAGAATGGGAGGACTCAGGATGAAAATCGGCTGCCCGAAAGAAATCAAACCGCAGGAGTTCCGCGTCGGCCTGACGCCCAACGCCGCCCGCGAGGCGGCGGCCCATGGGCACAAGGTGCTGGTCGAGACCGGCGCCGGGGTCGGCGCGGGATTCGACGACGCGGCCTATATCGCCGCAGGCGCCGGCATCGCCCGGACCGCGCAAGAGGTCTTTGCCGAAACCGAGATGATCGTGAAGGTCAAGGAACCCCAGGCCGGTGAGCGCGCCCTGCTGCGCAAGGGTCAGGTTCTGTTCACCTATCTCCACCTCGCCCCCGATCCGGATCAGACCCGCGATCTGCTGGCCTCCGGCGCCACCTGCATCGCCTATGAGACGGTGACCGACGATCGCGGCGGCCTGCCGCTCCTGGCGCCGATGTCCGAGGTCGCCGGCAAGCTGGCGCCGCAGGTCGGCGCCTGGACGCTGCAAAAGGCCAATGGCGGCCGCGGCGTGCTGCTGGGCGGCGTGCCCGGTGTCAATCCCGCCCGGGTGCTGGTGATCGGCGGCGGGGTGGTCGGCACCCATGCTGCCCGGGTTGCCGCCGGCATGGGCGCCGATGTCACCGTATTGGACCGTTCGCTGCCCCGGCTGCGCTATCTCGACGATGTCTTCGGGCGGGATTTTCGCACCGGCTATTCTTCGGCCGGGGTGCTGGCCGAACATCTGGCCCGGGCCGATCTGGTGATCGGGGCGGTGCTGATCCCCGGGGCCGAAGCGCCCAAGCTGGTGCACCGGGCCGATCTGGCGCTGATGAAACCCGGCGCGGCGATGGTCGATGTGGCGATCGACCAGGGCGGTTGTTTCGAGACCTCCCACGCCACCACCCACGCCGCCCCGATCTACGAGGTCGACGGCATCCTGCACTATTGCGTCGCCAATATGCCCGGCGCGGTCGCGCGAACCTCGACCATCGCGTTGTCGAACGCCACCCTGCCCTTCCTTCTGGCCCTGGCCGATAAGGGCTGGCGCCAGGCCTGTCTGGACGATCCGAACCTGCTGAACGGGCTGAACGTCCACGCCGGCCATCTGACCTATGCCGCCGTCGGCGCGGCGCAGGGGATCAAGGTGCTGTCGCCAGCCAGCGCCGTCCGCTCCTGAGCCGCCCCTGGCGAAAAGCCCCCGCCCCGGGGCGCCGAGCGGCAAGGCAAAAGAAAACCGGCCGGGAAGGATATCCCCGGCCGGTCGTCATGCCCGTGAAAGACCCGCTCAGCCCTCCTTGCGGACCTCGACCTGATGCGGATAGGGGATCGAGATGCCGCCTTTGTCGAAGGCTTCCTTCACCGCCTTGGTCATGGCGAATTTCAGCTCCCAGTAATCCGCAGAGGCACACCACAGCCGGGTGGTGATATCGACTGAACTGTCACCCAGATTGGTCACCCGCACCCAGGGCTCCGGATCGCTCAGAACCCGGGCATCGGCATTGGCGAGCTCAAGGATGATTTCCATCGCCCGGTCGATATCATCACCGTAATCAATGCCGAAGGTCAGATCGACCCGCCGGGTCGGGTTGGCCGAATAATTGGTGATCACCGCACCCCAGGCCTTGCCGTTGGGAATGATGATCTGGATGTTGTCACCTGTCGCCAGTTCGGTGGTGAACAGCGTCAGATCCTTCACTGTGCCCGAGGTGCCACCGATATCGACGAAATTCCCCAGCTTGTAGGGCCGAAAGACCACCAGCATCACCCCAGCGGCCAGGTCGGACAATGTGCCCTGCAGGGCCAGACCGATAGCCAGGGAGGCAGCGCCCATGATGGCGACAAGACTGGTCGCCTGGATCCCGAAGATCCCGAGGATCGCCACCAGCACCATTGCCAGCACGACCCATTTCACCGTACTGGCGACGAAATTTCCCAGCGTCGGGTCGATATGCGGGGTTCTGTTGATGCGGCGGCGGATCACATTGCCAACCCACCCGGCAACGATCCAACCAACGATCAGAACCACCAGCGCCTTCACCGCGCTGGTCAGCAAGGGCATCAGCCAGCCCAGTTCGTTGCTGAGCTCACTGCTCAGCCCCGAGATCGTTTCCTGCATTCTACTTACCTTTCCTTTTCAATCGTACTTGAACAGCGGGTCGCGGCACTTCCCGGCGGCGGCCTCAGCCCTTCTTCAGCGTGTCGCGAATTTCCAGCAGCACCTCAAGCTCGGTCGGACCCGCGGGCGCCGCGGCCTCGGCCTGCGCCTCGTCCTTGCACTGCGCCATCTCTTTCACCTTGTTGACATAGCGCACCAGCATGAACACCACGAAGGCGATGATCAGGAAGTTGATCACGGCAGTGATAAATGACCCGTAGGCGAAAATCGCGGCTCCGGCCTCGCGCGCCGCGTCCAGCGTCGATCCCGCCGGCACCTCACCGGACAGCACCACGTAGCGGTCCGAGAAATCCATTCCGCCGGTGAACAACCCGACAATCGGATTGACCAGATCGTCGACCATGGACTTGACGATTGCGGTGAAAGCGGCACCGATGATGATCCCCACGGCCATGTCCATCACATTGCCTTTGGAAATGAATTTACGAAATTCCTGAATCATGTCCCTTGTTCCTCTTGCCCCCAGAACGCACAGTAACCGCGCGATATTTCTACAGTAATCAAGTTTCAAGGTCTCGTGAACCGCAAGACCCTGCGATTTGCAGGTCCGGTGAATCGAAACGCCAGCCCCGGGGAGGCCAAGCGCTGACGCGCCTGCCCCTGTCAGCCAGACGCAAAACCCACTAGGACAGGACCTACCTGAAAGGAGCTCCTATGCCCGATCTTTCCGACTTCCCCATCGACCAGAAATGATCCGCCGCCAATCCCGGCGTCCTGCAGCTCTATTCCTATCCGACACCGAACGACGTGAAGGTCGCGATCATGCTGGAGGAAACCGGCCTGCCCTATGAGGCGCATCTGGTCACGCTGGACGACACCGATGTGAAAAGCCCGGAATTCCTGTCGCTGAATCCCAACGACAAGATCCCCGCGATCATCGACCCGCAGGGGCCTGACGGTGGGCCGCTCGGACTGTTCGAAAGCGGCGCCATCCTGATCTATCTGGCCGAAAAGACCGGCAAGCTGATCGGCACGACCGCATCCGAGCGGGCCGAGATCATCGAATGGCTGATGTGGCAGATGGCAGGCCTTGGCCCGATGCTGGGGCAGCTTGGCTTCTTCCACAAGTTCGCCGGCAGCGAGATCGAAGACCCCCGCCCGCGCGAGCGTTACATCGCCGAGGCCAAGCGGCTGCTCGGCGTGCTGGAGAACCGCCTTGAGGGGCGCGATTGGGTCTGCGGCGCCTATTCCATCGCCGATATCGCCATCGCCCCCTGGCTGAACGCGCTCGATTTCTATGGCGCGAAGGAGGTGGTGGGCTGGACCGGCTTTCCCAATGTGATCGCCTATCTCGACCGCTTCCTCGCCCGTCCGGCGGTGCAGGCCGGGATGAACATCCCGCCCCGCCCCTGATTTTCTGGCTGGCCGTGCTCAGCGCGGCCAGCGAAACCCGGTCAGATGCGCGGGCGGCTCGACGCCCTCGAGATTGCGCGGATCGGGCACCAGCGCGCCGGCGCGGCTTTCGATCGGAATGACGCCCGCCCAGATCGGCAGCGCGTAATCCTCTTCGTCGTCGCCCGGCGGGCCACTGCGCACCTTGGCCGCCCCCTCCTTGATCTCCAACCCCAGGATCATCGTCGCCTTCAGCTCCTGCGCGTTGTTCGGCCGTAGCATCGCCGCCCGCCCGGGCCAAAGCCCGTCGATGAAGGTGGACAGCCGATCCTGCTTTTCCTCCTCCGGCACCACGAAAGCGGTGCCGAACAGGGTGACCGACCGCGCATTGACCGAATGGTGGAACCCCGAGCGCGCCATCACGAAGCCATCGAGGATCGAGACGTTCAGGCAAACCTCCGCCTCCTTGCCCGCCCGGAGCGCCCGGCTGGCGCTGGAGCCGTGCCAATAGACATGATCGCCCTCGCGCCATTGCAGCGTGGGGGTGACATAGGGCTTGCCCTCCATCACATAGCCCACCGAACACGTCGGCTGGGCGTCGAGAATGGCGTCGATGCTGGCACGGTCGAAGTGCCCCCGCTCATGCGCGCGGCGCAACCGGCTGCGGTCGGTGATCTTCAGATCCATGGCGGTCCTTTCCGGAATGGCTTGTGCTGCCCTCCCTCGCATGAGATTGGTCTTCTAGAAATGGCCAATTTTGATAAATCAGAACGGACCAATTTTCAGGCTGCATTGTTCGGCCTCAGCCTCAACCGCGCTGCCGGCCCGCCGCTGCACCAGCAACTGGCCGAAGCTCTCAGACAGATGATCCTCTCGGGACGCGCGCACCCCGGCGCCCGGCTCCCTGCCAGCCGGCAGTTGGCGCGCGATCTCTCCGTCTCGCGGCAGACCGCCCTGACCGCCCTCGACCAGCTTCTGGCCGAAGGGTACCTGGAAACTCGCCCCGGGGCCGGCACCTATGTCGCCCGCGATCTGCCGCATCTGGCACCGCCTCCGGCACCGGCCATCGACACCACGCCACCACCGCCCGAGCCACTCAGGATGTTTCAGCCCGGTGCCCCCGACATGGCGCAATTCCCCCATGCCGCCTGGGCCCGCCACCTGGACCGCGCTTGGCGCCGACCGGAACCGGCGCTGCTGGCCCGCGCCGACCCCTTCGGCTGGGCCCCCTTGCGGGCCGCCATCGCCGCCCATCTGGCTGCCTGGCGCGGGCTTGACCGATCCGGCACCCAGGTGGTGATCACCTCCGGCGCGACAGAAACCTTCGAGCTTCTCGCGCGCATCCTGTTCCGTCCCGGCGACCAGGTGCTGACGGAGAGCCCCGGCTATGCACCAATGCGGGCGGCGCTGACACGCGCCGGAACGGCCCCGGTTGCGATGGCATTGGACGACGACGGCGCCGTCCTGCCCCCGGGCGCCAGGGCCCGCGGCGTCATCGTCACCCCGTCACGTCATTACCCCATGGGCATGACCCTGCCGCTGGCGCGCCGGCTGGCCCTGATCGACTGGGCACGGCGCACCGATGCCTGGGTGATCGAAGACGATTACGACAGCGAATTCCGCTATACTGGCACGCCCCTGCCACCACTCGCCGCGCTTGATGCAGACCGGGTGATCTATGTCGGCAGCTTCTCGAAATTGCTCTCTCCCGCGCTGCGCCTCGGCTATGTGCTGCTGCCGCAGCGGCTGCTGGCCCCGATGCGCGCGGCACTGGCAGAGACCGGGCCGCGCGCCTCGCTGATCCCGCAACCCGCGCTGGCAGGGTTCATGGACAGCGGTGAATTCGCCACCCATCTGCGCCGGATGCGGCGGCTCTATGCCGCGCGGCAAACGGCGGTGCGCGCGGCCCTGGCCCGACACCTGCCCGAACATCTGATCGCCGCGCCGGATCCGGCCGGGATGCATCTGATCTGCCGGATCGGACCAGCGCTGAGCGGCGTCCCCGACCTGCAGATTTCCGCCATCGCGCAGGCCGCCGGCATCACCTTGCGGGCGCTTTCGGCCTATTGGCCCGACGGAGACGGCCCCCAGGGGCTGGTGCTGGGCTATGCCGGGTTCGCCCCCGATGCGCTGGAAACCGGTGTCGCGCGCCTTGCCGCCGCGCTACGGCAATATCAGCCCGGCAAATCCCCGGTCAGCACATAGCGCAGGATCTGCACCACCTGCTCGGGCTCCTGCGCCACCGCCAGCGCGGCGGCGTGAACCTCCTTCAGGGCATGCTGATGGTCCGGCGGGCTCAGCACGATCAGCGACTTGCCCAGTGCCGCAGCATAGCCTGCGTCGAAAGCGGCATTCCATTGCTTGTACTGCTCACCGAACCGGACCACGACGACATCCGCACCGGCGATACCCCTGCGGGTCCGGATCGCGTTCAGCTTGGCCCCCTTGTGATCGTGCCAAAACTTGTTCAGCTCGGCGCCCAGGATACGAACGCCGCAATCATCGCTGGCCGCATGATCGGTCACCGGCCCCTCGAACGCGATATCGAGCCCTGCGGCCCCGGCGACAATGCGGTCGCGCCAATCAGTGTGGATTTCACCGGAAAGATATACGTTCAGGGCCATCGGCATCTCCTCTAAATTCGCTCCGCCCCGGCATAGCCTGCCACGCCGGCCATGACCACTAGCCCCGGTCGAAGCGGCGCAGGCAATCGACAACCGCCGCGTCCCCGACCTGCGAGAAATCGCGATAGGCGTCCCCCACCGCCCAGAACTGCTGCGGGGCATCCAGGCAGATCACCCGATCGGCCTCGGCCTCCAGCCGGGGCAGCAGTGCGGTGGGCACCACCGGCACCGCGATCCAGATCGCCGCCGGATTCTGCCCCCTGAGCGCCCGCAACGCCACGCGCGCGGTCGCGCCAGTGGCAATGCCGTCATCGACCACGATGGCGGTTCTGCCCGCCACCGGCACCGGCGCCCGCCCGGAGAGATACCGGCTTCTGCGCGCCTCGATCTCGTCCTTCAGCTCGGCGATCCGTGGGGCGAAATCCGCCTCGCTCAGCCCGGTGCGGCGCAGAAGTTCCGTATTGAAAAGCGTGACCGGCGCCGGACCGTCGACCACGGCGCCTGCCGCCACCTCTTGCTGTCCCGGCATCCCGATCTTGCGTACCATCAACAGATCGAGCGGCGCGCCCAGGGCCCCGGCCACCGCCACCCCCAACGGCACCCCGCCACGCGGTAGCGCCAGAACCACCGGATCCGCTGGTGCCGCCGCGATCACGGCCCTGGCCAACTGTCGTCCCGCATCGTCACGGTCCTGAAACATGTGCCTTCTCCCGGCTCCTGCTCCTAAGTCCGCCCACATGATGCCCCATGCCGCCCTTTGCAGCCACCCCCGAGGAACAGAATGCAAAAAGGGGCGCCAGCGCGCCCCCTTTCCTTCATTCCGATTTTCCCCCGCAGGGGATGACCTCAGCCGCGCAGGGTGGCGCCGGTCGCCTTGGTGACCTTCTCGACGACCTTGACGGCGACCGCCTCGATCTCTTTTTCGGTCAGGGTCTTGTCGCTCGGCTGCAGCCGCACCGTGATGGCCAGGGATTTCTTCCCCTCACCCAGGCTGCCGCCGACGAATTCATCAAACACCCGCACCTCTTCGATCAGCGTCTTGTCGGCACCAGCGGCGGCATTGACCAGCGTCAGCGCCTCGACCTCGGCATCGACGACAAAGGCGAAATCGCGTTCCACCGCCTGCAGGTCGCGCAATTCCAGCGCCGGGCGGGTGGCGCCCGATTTGCGCGGCAACGGCACTTCGCCCGGCCAGAGGGTGAAGGCGACCGCCGGTCCCTTCACATCCATCGCCTCGAGCACGCGGGGGTGCAACTCGCCGAAGATCCCGAGAACCTTCTTCGGCCCGAGGCAAATCTTGCCATGACGGCCGGGATGCCACCACTCGCGCGCGCCGCGCAGGATCTGCACCTTGGCCGGCGCGCCGATGGCGGCAAGTACCGCCTCGGCATCGGCCTTGGCGTCAAAGACATCGACCGGCCGCGAGGCCCCATGCACATCCTTCGGGCCGGTGCGACCGACCAGCAGGCCGGTGATCAGCTCGTGCTGCTGCTGCGGCTCACCACCGTGGAAGGCAGGGCCCACCTCGAACAGCGCCAGGTCCATATAACCACGCGCCTGATTACGCGCCGCCGCTTGCAACAACCCCGGCAGCAACGCCGGGCGCAGATGCGACATGTCGCTGCTGATCGGGTTTTCCAGCATGGTCGTGTCGTCGCCACCACCGAACAACGCCGCCGAAGCCTGATCAATAAAGGAATAGGTCACGCATTCGTTGTAGCCGAGCGCGGCCACGGTGCGCCGCCCGATCTGCAACCGGCGCTGCATCGGCGTCATCACCGGTTTCGACACCCCGTCGGTCAGACGCGGCAACGGCCGGCCCTGCAGCCCGGTCAACGACGCGATCCGCGCCACCTCCTCGACCAGATCGGCCTCGCCCTGCACATCGGGGCGCCAGCTCGGCACATGGGCCATGTTGCCTTCCAGCCGGAAGCCCAGCCGGGTCAGCGTCTGGCGCTGATCGCTTTCGGGAATATCCATGCCGACCAGCGATTGCACCCGCGCCGGGTCCAGCCGATAGGCACGCGACACGTCGGGGATCGCACCAGCCACCACGATTTCGGAGGGCTCGCCACCGCAGAGATCGAGGATCATCTGCGTCGCCAGCTCCAGCCCCTCGATAGTGAAGGCCGGATCGACGCCACGCTCGAACCGATAGCGCGCGTCGGAATTGATCTTGAGCGCCCGGCCGGTCAGCGCGATCTGGATGTGATCCCAAAAGGCGCTTTCGACAAAGACGTTCACGGTGGCATCGGAACAACCGCTGTCCTCGCCGCCCATGATACCGGCAATGCTTTCGATCCCCTTGTCGTCGGAAATCACCATCGCGCCCTCGGGCATGGTGTATTCCTTCTCATCGAGCGCCAGCAGGGTCTCACCGCCCTTGGCGCGATGCACCCGCAGCTCCGAACCGACCTTGTCGGCGTCGAAGACGTGCAGCGGGCGGTTGCGGTCGAAGGTGAAGAAGTTGGTGATATCGACCAGCGCCGAAATCGGCCGCAGCCCGATCGCCTTGAGCTGATCCTGCAGCCATTGCGGCGACGGGCCATTCTTGACGCCCCGGATCAGCCGGCCAGCGAAGACCGGGCAGCCATCCAGCGTATCCTCGTCGATGGTGACGCTGACCGGACAGGGGAATTCCCCCGGCACCGGCACGGTTTCGCGCGGCTTCAGCGTGCCAAGGCCACGGGCGGCCAGATCGCGGGCCACGCCGCGCACGCCCAGCGCATCGGGACGGTTGGGGGTGATGGCGATCTCGATCACCGGATCGACCTTGGCCGGATCGTTCTCGGCCAGCCAGTCGATGAAACGCTGACCGACCTCTCCCGAGGGCAGCTCGATGATGCCGTTATGTTCGTCCGACAGCTCCATCTCGCGTTCCGAGCACATCATGCCGTGGCTCTCGATGCCGCGGATCTTGCCGACCTGAATGGTGATGTCGATGCCCGGGACATAGGTGCCGGGCTTGGCCACCACCACGGTGATGCCTTCCCGCGCATTCGGCGCACCGCAAACAATCTGGGTTTCGCCGCTATCGGTTGCCACAGTGCAAACCCGCAGCCGATCGGCATCGGGGTGCTGTTCAGCATGGGTGACACGGCCGATGGTAAAATCCTTCAGCCGCTCTGCCGGATTGGTGATCTCTTCCACCTCGAGCCCGAGGTCGGTCAGCGCCTCGGAGATCTCTTCCACCGATGCGGTGGTATCGAGGTGGTCTTTCAGCCAGGAGAGGGTGAATTTCATCGGTCGCGGTCCGCGTGTCTGTCATGGGTCAGAGCGGCTTTAGCGGATATCGGCCCCGGGTGAAAGAGGCGCCGACAGCGCGGGGCTCAGTCCACCGCCCGGACCCCACGCCGGCAAGCCCCTCCGGCAGGTGATTTTGCCCATCAGACGCGGCGTTTCGGGACGCGGCACGTAGGTTTCCCGCCACCCCCTATTGTGCCGCGCGGACCAGCTCCAGCACCTTCGGGCCCAACGCCGCGACGATGCGAGTGACGCCTTCGGCGTTGGGATGGATGCCATCAGCCTGCATGAAAGGTTGTAGCGCCGCCGGATCGCTGCTGATCTCCTGCAACCCCTCGAAGAAACTCGCAGCGTAAAGCGCCCCATGTTCCGCCGCCAGATCGGGATAGATCGCATCGAATTCAGCCTTGTAGTCGGGCCCGTAGTTGCCGGGCGCCTGCATGCCGATCAGCAGCACCTTGACCCCGGCCTGATCCGCCGTGGTCAGGATCGTTTCGAGATTGGCGCGCGTCACCGCCGGGTCGAGCCCCCGCAGCATGTCGTTGCCGCCGAGCGCCACGATCATCGCCTTGACCTCGGGGCTCAGCGTCCAGGCGACCCGCGCGGCGCCCCCGGCGGTGGTATCGCCCGAGACGCCCGCGTTGATCAGCACCGCATCGGCGCCGTGATCGCCAAGCCAGCGTTGAAGCTGCGGCACGAAGCCGTCCCCCTCAGGCAGACCATAGCCCTGCGTCAGGCTGTCGCCCAATGCCGCCACGGTCACCGGCCCGGCCGTTGCCGCCACGCCACAAAGGGCCAGGATCAATGTCATGATAAACTTGTACATTTCGCCGCGCGCTCCATATCCCGAGGGTGCCAGACAAGGATGCCGCCGATGCCCGACCCGATCCTCATGCTCAAAGATGCGGTTTTGTCGCTGGATGGCAATGCGGGGCGGATCGATATCCTGCGCGGCATCTCGCTGCAGGTCGCGGCGGGCGAAACCCTGGGGCTGACCGGCCCGTCTGGATCGGGCAAATCCTCGCTCCTCATGCTGATGGGCGGGCTGGAGCGCGCCACCGGCGGCAGCGTCTGGGCGCTGGATCGCGATCTGACCGCGATGAATGAAGACGCCTTGGCGCGGTTTCGCCGCGATCACATGGGGGTGGTGTTCCAATCTTTCCACCTGATCCCCACCATGACCGCGCTGGAGAATGTGGCCACGCCGCTGGAACTGGCCGGCGCCCGCGACGCCTTTGACCGCGCCCGGGCCGAGCTTGAGGCGGTGGGGCTGGCGCATCGCGCCGGACATTACCCGTCGGAGCTGTCGGGCGGTGAACAGCAGCGGGTGGCGCTGGCCCGCGCCGCAGCACCCCGGCCGCAGATCCTGCTTGCGGACGAGCCCACCGGCAATCTCGACGAGGCGAACGGCCGGGCGATCATGGACATGCTGTTCGATCTGCGCGACCGCCATGGCGCCACGCTGGTGCTGGTCACCCATGCGCCGGAACTGGCGGCGCGCTGCGACCGGGTGGTGCGGCTGCGTGACGGCCAGATCGACCACGAGGTGATCGAGGCATGAGATCGCTCACCCTCGCCCTGCGCTTTGCCCGGCGCGAGCTGCGCGGCGGCCTGCGCGGCTTCGGCATCTTCCTGGCCTGCCTGACGCTGGGCGTTGCCGCCATCGCCGCTGTCGGATCGGTCCGCGCCGCGATCGAGGCGGGACTGACGCGTGAAGGTGCGGCGCTTCTGGGTGGCGATGCCGAGATGGAGTTCACCTATCGCTTCGCCACGGCGGAGGAACGCGACTGGATGGCCCGGACCGCGCTGAAGACATCGGAGATCGTCGATTTCCGCTCCATGGCCGTGGTCGATGGCACTGCCGGTGCGGAGCGGGCGCTGACCCAGGTCAAGGCGGTGGACGACGCCTATCCGCTGGTGGGCCGGGTGCAACTGGCGCCTGACATGCCACTGGATCAGGCGCTTGCCGGGCGGGACGGCCTGCCCGGCGCGGTGATGGAACGGGTGCTGAGCGACCGTCTGGGCCTGGCCCCCGGCGATCGTTTCCGGCTGGGCACGCAGGACTTCGTGTTGATGGCTGCACTGACCAAGGAACCCGACAGCGCCGCGGCAGGCTTCGGCCTCGGTCCCCGGACCATCGTGGCGACCCGGGCGCTCGCCGCCTCCGGTCTGCTGGCGCCGGGGACGCTGTTTTCAACGAAATACCGGCTGCTGCTGCCGGCGGGCCACGATCTGCATCAGCTTGCCGGGGAGGCACGGCAACGCTTTGCGGAAACCGGCATGCGCTGGCGCGATTCCCGTAATGGCGCGCCGGGGGTGAAACAATTCGTCGACCGGCTGGGCGCCTTCCTGGTGCTGGTCGGCCTGTCGGGCCTCGCCGTGGGGGGCATCGGCGTCTCTTCCGCCGTGCGCAGCTATCTGGCGGGAAAGACCGCGGTGATCGCAACGCTGCGCACGCTGGGGGCGGATCGGGCGACGATCTTCCTGACCTATTTCCTGCAGATCGGCGCGCTGTCGGTGCTGGGGATTGCCATGGGGGTGCTGCTGGGCGGTGGGCTGCCGCTGCTGCTGGGGCCTCTGATCGGGGCAGACTTGCCGGTGCCGGCGATCTTCGCGCTTTATCCCAAGCCCTTGGGAGAGGCTGCGATCTATGGCCTGCTGACCGCGCTGATCTTCACCCTCTGGCCACTCGCCCGCACCGAAGAGGTGCGCGCCGCCACGCTCTATCGTGACGCGCTGTCGGGCGCCCGGCTGATCCCGGCGCCGCGCTATCTGCTGGCGATCGGTGCCGCGCTGGCGTTGCTCATCGCGCTGGCGGCGCTCTTCTCAGGGACCTGGGCGTTGACGCTCTGGACCGCCGGCGGCATCGCCGGGGCGCTGGTGCTGCTGGCGCTCACCGCCGGGGCGATGCGCTGGATCGCACGCCGCGCCGCCCCCCTCGCCCATGGCCGCCCGGCGCTGCGGTGGGCGCTCGACGCCATCGCGGCCCGGCAGGAAGGCGCAGGATCGGTGGTGCTGTCTCTGGGTCTTGGCCTTTCTGTCCTTTCCGCCGTGGGGCAGATCGACGGCACCCTGCGCAACGCCATCTCGGGCAATCTGCCCGAGATCGCGCCGTCTTACTTCTTCGTCGATATCCAGAAGGATCAGATGCCCGGCTTTCTGGCCCGGGTGACGGGCGACCCCGGCGTGCACCGCGTCGAAACTGCACCCATGCTGCGCGGCGTGATCACCAGGATCAACGACCGGCCCGCGCGCGAGGTGGCCGGCAATCATTGGGTGATCCGGGGGGACCGCGGCATCACCTATGCCGCCACCCCCGGCGCCAACACCCGCATCACCGCCGGCCAGTGGTGGCCCGAAGATTACGCCGGTCCGCCGCAGATCAGCTTTGCCGCCGAGGAAGCCGCCGAGATGGGGCTGAAACTTGGCGACACCATGACGGTGAATGTGCTGGGCCGCGACATCACCGCCACCATCACCAGCTTTCGCGAGGTCGATTTCTCCAGCGCCGGGATGGGCTTCATCCTGACGATGGACCCGGCCGCGCTGGCCGGCGCACCGCACAGTTTCATCGCCACCGTCTATGCCGATCCGGCGGCCGAGGCACCGATCCTGCGCGACCTGGCCGGGGAATTTCCCAATATCACCGCGATCCGGGTGCGCGACGCCATCGACCGGGTGGCCGAGGTCCTATCGGGCATCGCCGGCGCCACCCGCTGGGGCGCGGGAATTTCCCTGCTGACCGGCTTTCTGGTGCTGATCGGCGCCGCCGCCGCCGGGGTGGGTGCGCGCACGACAGAGGCCGCGATCCTGAAGACACTGGGCGCCACCCGCGCCCGCATCCTGCTGAGCTTTGCCCTACGCAGCGCGCTTCTCGGCGCCGCGGCGGGGCTTGTCGCCCTGGCAGCCGGCATCGCCGGCGCCTGGGCAGTATCGCATAAGGTGCTTGAGACCGCCTTCACCGTAATCTGGCCCGCCGCCCTGCTGGTGGTCACAGGCGGCATCCTCGCCACGCTGATCGCGGGTCTGGTCTTTGCCTGGCTGCCGCTCAAGGCACGGCCAGCCCGCGTTCTCAGATCGCGGGAATAGACACGGTCTTGGCACGGTTGCAGCCGACCGGCTGCAACAGCTCCACCAGATCGAGGTTGTCGCAGATCAGCGCATCCAGCGTCACCTCGTCCAGCGAAGCATAAAAGGCCTGGGCAGCATCCATCAGTGCCAGCCGCAACCGGCAGGCGCTGACCAGCGGACAGGTGTTTTCGGCATCGGCGAAACATTCGGCCAACGGCAGGCTGCCCTCCATCAGGCGGAAGACCTCGCCGATCTGCACCGTTTCGGCGGACCGTGCCAGGCTCATGCCACCATTGCGGCCGCGATGCGTTTGCAGGTATCCGAGCTGGCCAAGCTGGTTGATCACCTGCGCCAGATGGTTTTCCGAGACGTTGCAAACCTGGGCAATCTCGGACTTGGTGACAAGCCGCTCAGGATGCGCGGCACAATACATCAGCAACCGAATGGCGATATTGGTCCGTTTGGTGATCCGCACTGGAAACCCTCTTACTTGGCCGGCCGAGACAATCCCCCCGACTTGGATGATTTGCGCAGTTATGCCAGTCTTACCGAAATGGCGGTTTGACATACATCAATACCGCCCTCGTAACGATACGACGGACAGATATGGCAGACCCCTATTTCTTCGGCTACGGCAGCCTCGTGAACACCTCTACCCATGATTTCGACGATCCCCGCCCGGCCCGGCTGACTGGCTGGCGCCGGGCCTGGCGGCATACCGATCTGCGCCCGGTCGCCTTCCTCACCGCGATCCCCGATCCGCAGGCCGTCATCGAGGGCATGATCGCCCATGTGCCAAACGGCGACTGGGTGGCACTGGATCAAAGGGAATGGGCCTATGACCGGCTGCCGGCGAGCGATGCCGTCAGCCATGCGATCCCGCATGAGATCGACATCGCGGTCTATGCCGTGCCCGATCACCGGCAGAGCAACGAAACGATCCGCCACCCCATCCTCCTGAGCTATCTGGACGTGGTGGTACAGGGCTATCTGCGGGAGTTCGGGGCCGAGGGCGCAGCGCGATTCTTCGCCACCACCGACGGCTGGGACGCACCGATCCTGAACGATCGGGCGGCGCCGCGCTATCCCCGCCACCAGCACCTGAGCCCGGCGGAGGCAGCCTTTGTCGACGACCGCCTCACCACCCTGGGTGCGACGGTCGTGCCGGAGGCTTAGGCCTTCGCCCGCACCTTTTGCAAAAGCGGCATCAGCGCCGCCATCTCGGGCCCATGGTTCATGCCCGTCAGCGCCTTGCGCAGAGGCATGAACAGGCCCCGGCCCTTGCGACCGGTGGCGGCCTTCACCGCTGCGGTCCATTGGCCCCAGGTCTCGGCGGTGAACGGCGGTTCGGGCAACAGCGTCATCGCTTCGGCGATGAACTCTTTATCCTCGTCGTCGATCAGCGGCTCCGCTCCGTCGCGGCAGAGCGTCCACCAGCCATCGAGATCCTTCAGCGTGGAGATATTGTCCCGCGCCATCAGCCAGAAGGGTTCGGCCAGATCGGCCGGCACGCCAAGCGCGTCGATCTCGGCCCGCACGGCCTCCAGCGGCAGCGACTGCAGGTGATGCGCCGTCAGCGGGAACAGGTCATTGACGTCGAACTTGGTCGGCGCCGCACCAAAGCGGGAAATGTCGAACCCCTCGATCAACTCATCCATGGAGGAGCGCAGCTCTACCGGATCGGCCGAACCGAGCCGCGCCATCAGGCTGAGGAGCGCCATCGGCTTGATCCCCTGCGCGCGCAGGTCGCGCAGGGACAGCGCGCCGAGACGTTTCGACAGCGCCTCACCCTGCGGGCCGGTCAGCAGCGAGTGGTGCGCGAAGGCCGGGGCGGTGCCACCCAGCGCTTCGATGATCTGGATCTGGGTCGCGGTATTGGTCACGTGATCGGCACCACGAACGATATTGGTCACGCCCATTTCCATGTCATCGACCACCGAGGCCAGTGTATAGAGGATCTGCCCATCACCACGGATCAGCACCGGGTCGGAGACAGACGCCGCGTCGATCGAGATCGCGCCGAGAATGCCATCCTCCCAGTCGATCCGCTCGCGGTTCAGCAAGAAGCGCCAGACACCATTGCCCCGCTCGGCGCGCAGCGCGTCCTTTTCAGCATCCGACAGCTCCAGCGCGGCGCGGTCATAGACCGGCGGCTTGCCCATGTTGAGCTGTTTCTTGCGTTTCAGATCCAGTTCGGTCGGCGTCTCGAAGGCCTCATAGAAACGGCCCATCGCACGCAGCTTGTCGGCGGCCTCGTGATAGCGGTCCAGCCGTTTGGACTGATATTCGATCCGGTCCCAGCCGATCCCCAGCCACTCCAGATCTTCCATGATCCCGTCGATATATTCCTGCTTCGACCGTTCCTGATCGGTGTCGTCGATCCGCAGGATGAAGGTGCCGCCAGCCTTGCGGGCGATCATGTAATTCATCAGCGCGGTGCGCAGGTTGCCGACGTGGATATAGCCGGTGGGCGACGGGGCGAAACGGGTGGTGATCATTGGGCGTCTCCTATTGCCTGCCGTTTGTCACAGAGGGGGCCGGTTGTCCAGTTCGGGCCGGCGATCTAGGCTTGCGGCAAGGAGGATTCCGCCATGCCGATGCCGCACACTTACCGCCAGGCCAGCCGTGAATGGCGCGCCATGATGGACGATGCCAAGGACCGGATGGGGCTGATTTCCGACAATTCGGCCTATACCGCCCTGCAGGGGGTGCTTTACGTGTTCCGCCGCCGCGTCACCGTGCAGCAGGGGCTGATCTTCGCCTCGATGCTGCCCTGCGTGCCGCGCGCGATCTTTGTCGAGGATTGGGATATCGCGCTGCCGCAACTGCCCTTCGGCAGCCGCGAGGAGATGACCGTCGAGGCCAAGGCGCTGCGCCCCCATCACAATCTGACCCCCGACAATGCGATCGAGGCCACCGCCTGGACCCTGCGCCGCGCGGTGCTGCCCGCCGTCTTCGAGCGCGCCGTCGCCGCCTGCCCGGTGGGCGCGGTAGAATTCTGGCACACCGATGCCGACCCCGCCGAGTTGGGCCCTCGCATCGTCTGACTTTTGCCCGCCTTCCCCTCGCCCAACCAGGCTGCGGCCCTACATAGGACGCAGAGTTCCAGAGGAGTGAAGACCATGACGACCAGCCTGACCCGCCGTGCCGCCCTGGCCGGCGCCGCCGCCCTGCCCCTGACTGCCGCAACCCTCTCCCTACCCGGGGCGGCGCGCGCGCAATCCGCGCCCCACCTGCCCCGCGCCCGCAGCTTCAAGCTGGGCGAAATGGGCGTGACCTCCCTGCTCGACGGTTCTGCCCCGCGCGAGAACCCGCGCGCGATCTTCGGCGGCGGCGCCTCGGAAGAGAAATTCGCCCGTGTTTCCGCCGAGAACTTCATCCCCGCCGACATGGCGCAATTCTATTTCACCCCCACGCTGGTCGAGGTGAACGGCCAGCGGGTGCTGTTCGACACCGGGCTCGGCCAGGGCGGCATCGCCCAGGCGCTGGCGCAGGCCGGCGTCACACCTGACCAGATCGACCTGGTGGTGATCACCCACATGCACCCCGATCATATCGGCGGGCTGATGACCGACGGCGCACCGACCTTCGCCAATGCGCGATATGTCACCGGCCGGGTGGAATATGATTTCTGGTCAAAGGCCGATGCCAGCAAGGGCGCCGGCGCGCTGGTGGCGAAAAACGTCACACCGCTGGCCGAGAAGATGAGTTTCATCGAGGACGGGGCCGAGATAGCGCCGGGCATCACCGCGATGGCGACCTTCGGCCACACGCCGGGGCACATGTCGTATCACCTGGAGAACCACGGACAGCGGCTGATACTGACCGCCGATCTGGCGAACCACTATGTCTGGTGTTTCGCCCATCCGGAATGGGAGGTGAGCTTTGACATGAACAAGGCCGATGCGACCGCCTCGCGCCGCCGGGTGCTGGACATGCTGGCGACAGAAAAGCTGCCGATGATCGGCTATCACATGCCCTTCCCTGCCGCCGGATACGTGGAGACGCGCGGCGAAGGCTTCCGTTTCGTCCCGGTCAGCTATCAGATGATGTGACACCACCCCACCCGCGCCCGCCCCGGGACACGAAACCCCGGCGGCGGGCGCGGACTAGGGGTCGTCCTGTTTCGGCTGCACCATGGTCACGCCGACGACGATTAGGCACAGCGCGCCCCAGACCCAGATCGAATGCCGCTCGCCGAAAAAAATCATGCCCAACAGCACCCCGGTGCCCGTCACCACATAACCGGTCTGCGACGCAAAGACCGGCCCGGCATGCCCGATCAGCCAGATATAGCCCGCATAGGCCACCAGATTGAGCAGCGCGAGCCCCATCACGGCCAGCTCCGGCGCGCCGAAAGCGGTGATGTCGAAACCGGTGCCGGTGATCAGCATCACCGGGGTAATCAGACTGAGCGCGCCCCAGCTCATGCCACACAACGTGGCGGTGGGCCCCATATCGCGGATATCGGCCCAGGCGATCACGATGCTTTCCCCGGAATAGGAGATCGCCACGATCAGCGGCGCCAGGATCCAGATCGCCTGCGCCGGGTCCGGCAGGCTGGTACCCGGCAGCACGATCAGCGCCACGCCGAGCATGCCCAGCACGATGCCCGCCAGCCGCCGCGGCGTCGGTCGCTCCAGCCCCAGCGGCCAGGCCATCAACAGCGTCACCATCGGGAGCAGCGACAAGAGCATCACCATGATACCGATGGGCAAATGACCATAGGCCGTGAAGGAAAGCGCATTGGGCAGCGCCGTGCCCAGAAGACCGGCACTGAGGTAAAGCCGAATATGGCGCCCGCCCAGTGGCAACCGCTGACCGCGCAGCAACAGAACACCGCTCAGGATTCCGGCGGCGAAAAGCGTGCTCCAGAAAGAAATGCCGATGGCGTTATGCCCTGTCGAAATCGCCAGTTTCGTCAGCGGGCCGGTCATTCCCCAGGCAAACCCCGCCAGCGCAACCATCGCCCGAAGTTGCCAGAGATGCGGCGCGGCGGGGCGAAGGCTGAGGTCTGGCGCGGTCATGCCTGGTCCTTTTTAGCTTGGGTCCCGCCAGCGGTTGACGATCGGGTACCGGCGGTCGAGCCAGAACGCCCGTTTGGTCAACCGCGCCCCGGGAGCGGACTGGAAGCGTTTGTATTCACTGATATAAAGCAGATGCTCCACCCGTTTGGCCGTAGCCCGGTCAAAGCCCGCCTCGACACAATCAGCGATTGAACCGTCCCGGTCCACCAGAATATCGAGGATTGCATCCAGTTCAGGATAATCCGGCAGGCTGTCGCTGTCTTTCTGATCAGCGCGCAACTCGGCGCTTGGCGGTTTGTCGATCACGCGCGGCGCGATCACCTCGCCTTCCGGGCCCTTCATCCAGGACCGGTGATTGGCGTTGCGCCAGCGGCAGGTCTCGAACACCCGGGTCTTGTAGAGATCCTTGATCGGGTTATAGCCGCCCGCCATGTCGCCATAGATGGTGGCATAGCCCACCGCCACTTCGGACTTATTGCCGGTTGTCAGCAACATCTCGCCGAACTTGTTCGACATTGCCATCAGCAGCAGCCCGCGCAGGCGCGACTGGATGTTTTCCTCGGTCAGATCGGGTTCACGCCCCTCGAAGAGCGGCGCCAGAGTATTGGTGATGGCGGCGCGTCCCTCGGCGATCGGGACATAGTCGTAGTGGCACCCCAGCGCCTTGGCGACTGCCTCGGCGTCCTCCAGCGACTCCCGGCTGGTGTATTCAGACGGCAGCATGACGCAGCGCACGTTTTCCGCCCCCAGGGCATCGACGGCGATGGCCGCGACAATGGCCGAATCGATACCGCCCGACAGCCCCAGCAGCACTTTCGAAAACCCGGTCTTGCCCATGTAATCGCGCAAAGACTGCACCATCACGCGATAGTCCTGCTCCCAATCCGAAGCATGGACATGCTCCTCACCGGGCAGGATGCGCCAACCATCGGCGCCCTGTTCCAGGTCGATATGGGCGATCGCCTCGTCGAACTGCGGCATCTGGAACGCCAGTTTGCCGCCCGGGTTCAGCCCGAAGCTGGCGCCATCGAACACTTGATCGTCCTGACCACCCACCATGTTCAGATAGATCAGCGGCAGACCGGTCTCGACCACGCGGGCGACCATATGGGTCAGCCGCACGTCATGCTTGCCGCGGAAATAGGGCGATCCGTTGGGCACGAGCAGGAATTCCGCCCCGGTCTCGGCCAGAGTCTCAGCCACTTCCTCGTGCCAGGCATCTTCGCAGATCGGGCTGCCGATACGGGTATTGCCCACCGAATAGGGGCCGCCCAGCGGACCGGAATCAAAAATCCGCACCTCGTCGAAGACCAGCTCATTGGGCAGGTTATGCTTCAGCATCCGGCTGGCGATCTGCCCGCCCTTGAGGATGAAATAGGCGTTGAAAAGCTGATCGCCCTCGACCCAGGGGCCACCGATGGCCAGCGCCGGGCCATCCGCGACCTCGGCCGCCAGTGCCTTGATCGCTTCCATCGCGTCGATCTGGAAGGCCGGCTTCATCACCAGATCCTGGGTGTTGTAACCGGTAATGAACATCTCGGGCAGCGCCACCAGATCGGCCCCGGCGGCACGTCCCTCCTCCCAGGCCGCGAGCGCCTGCGCCGCATTGCCCTTCAGATCGCCCATCACCGGATTGAGCTGCGCCAGCGTCACGCGAAACCGGCCCGACATCCCCTGTTCCATCCTGACCTCGTGCCCTTTGTGCGTTCCAAGTCCTCTGAAGGCCATTTAACAGATCCCGCCCCGAGGGAAAGGCCGAGAGCAGCCGAGAGGGGGAAAAGACATTGCCTGTCCCCTGCCCCTCGCCTAGTTTCCGGGAGACTTTCGCAGGATCGCGGCACAACGTTGAAGCAGGCAGGACGTCCGATGAAAAATCTTGGCATGGCATTGGCGGCGGCGGCGACCGGACTGGCCCTGAGCGGCGCGGCGCGGGCGCAGGATTCTCAAGTTCTGACCACCGAGGACGATATCGGCGGCGTGTACGAGGGCACCTTCCGCGGCGGGTTGCAGCATGGCACCGGCACCTACCGGCTGCCCAACGGCTATGAATACACCGGCGAATGGGTGGACGGGGAAATCAAGGGCAAGGGCACCGCGCGCTTTCCCAACGGCTCGGTCTATGAGGGTGAGTTCGCCAAGGGCAAGCCGAACGGACTGGGCAAGATCACCTTTGCCGACGGCGGCACCTATGAAGGCGACTGGGCCGACGGGGTGATCAACGGCCAGGGGGTGGCGACCTATGCCAATGGCGTGCGCTACGAGGGTGGCTTCAAGAACGCCCAGCATGACGGCTACGGGGTGATGACAAGCCCCGGCGGCTATGAATACCGCGGCGACTGGGTGAATGGCGAGAAACAGGGCCATGGGGTGATCACCTATCCCGATGGGGCGGTCTATGACGGCGCCATCGAGGCCGGCCAGCGTTCGGGTGAGGGCAAGCTGACCCTGCCCGACGGGCTGAGCTATGTGGGGAACTGGGCCGACGGGCAGATCAACGGCCAGGGCACGCTGACCCAGGCCAATGGCGACGTCTATGTCGGCGATCTGGTCGCCGGCCGGCGCGAGGGCAAGGGCAAGGTCACCTATGCCAATGGCGATACCTACGAGGGCGAATTCGCCGACGACCGCCGCAACGGTCAGGGCACCTTCACCGGCAGGGATGGTTATATCTATACTGGCGACTGGGTGGCCGGACAGATCGAGGGCCAGGGTCATGTCACCTATCCCGACGGCTCGGTCTATGAGGGCCAGTTCCGCGCCGATCTGGCCGATGGCACCGGCAAGATCACCTATCCCGATGGCTCGACCTACGAGGGCGAGTGGAAAGCCGGGGTGATCGACGGCGAGGGCACCGCCACCTATCCCAATGGCATCGTCTACAAGGGGCAGTTCAAGAACGCCAAGAACGACGGCTATGGGGTGATGACCTATGCCGACGGCTATCGCTACGAGGGCGAGTGGAAAGAGGGCCAGCGCGACGGTCAGGGCAAGGCCACCTATGCCGACGGCTCGGTCTATGAGGGGCGGTTCGTTCAGGGCCAGCGCGATGGCGAAGGCGAGATCACCATGACCGACGGCTTCCACTACAAGGGACAATGGTCAGGCGGCGAGATCAACGGCAAGGGCGTGGCCACCTATGCCAATGGCGATGTCTATGAGGGCACGTTCAAGAACGGCAAGCGGCAGGGCGACGGCACCATGCGTTACGCCACCGGTCAGGAAGCCAGCGGCACCTGGGAAAACGGCGCATTGAAGACCGGCGACTGAGGCCGGTCACCGGCGCTAAACCGCCCCTGGCATCCGGCCCCATGTGAGCCATGTGAGCCCACGAGGGCCGGCATGATCCCGGGCTCATTCCCCCTTGAGCTTGTGGATCTTGGCCAGCTTCATCACGAAGCGTTCATAGAACGGCTCGCTGACGCCGGTGCGGATCTTTCGCATGAAATACCACTCAAAGACCAGCTTGGCCCAATGGACCCAGCGCCCCTCTGCCGCCCAGTTGACGTTGCGCGGCGGCACCTGCGGCATTGCCAGGAATGCGGCGCCACGATCGCCAAAATCGGCTAGGCAAAGCGCGTTCCAGGTAGGCTGATAGGTCGGCTCTTGGCCCGCGATCAGCAGCGGGATGTTCTTGGCGGTGGCCGTCACCATGCTTTCGATCATGAAGCCAGTCTTCGGCACGCCGGTCGGCACCGGGGTGGGGTCCGGCGGCGCGATGGCGATGCAGACCCCGATCCCGAAGATATTGGGGTATTTCGGGTTGCGCTGATATTCGTCGGTCAGGACAAAGCCGCGCGGGTTCACCAGCCCCTCGAGCCCCATCAGCGCCGGAATGCCGCGGAAGGCGGGCAGCATCATCGAATAGGAGAAGGGAAGTTCGTATGTCTTCTTCTCGGCGCCGTCGTCATCCACCTGGGTGACATAGACGGTGCCGTCGGCGAACTTGTCGACCTTGGCATTGGTGATCCACTTGATATCCCGGTCGCGCATGATGCTTTCCATCATGCCCTTGGTATCGCCGACACCATTGAGCCCCATATGACCGACATAGGGTTCCGAAGTCACGAAGGTCATCGGCACCTTGTCGCGGATCTTGCGCCGGCGCAGGTCTGTATCCAGCGTCATGGCGAATTCATAGGCCGGCCCGAAACAGGAGGCGCCCTGCACCGCCCCCACCACGATCGGCCCCGGGTTGGCACAGAAGGCCTCCCAATTCTTGCCCGAGATCTCGGCATGTTCGATCTGGCAGATCGAATTGGTCAGCGCCTCGGGCCCGAAGCCCTCGATCTCGTCAAAGGCCAGATCGGGGCCGGTTGCGATCACCAGATAATCATAGCTGACCTCTCGGCCGCTCTGCAGATGGATGATCTGGGCGTCGGGATCGAGTTTGACCGCGCCGTCGCAGATGAAGTCGATATCACGCCGGGACATCACCGGAGCGAGGTCGATGGTGATCTCTTCCTTCTTTCGCCAGCCGATCCCGGCCCAGGGGTTCGAGGGCGTGAACTGGAAATAAGGCTTGTTCGAAATCACCGTGACCTTGTCCGTCGCGGCAAGAGCGTCGCGCAGCTCATAGGCCTGGATGGTTCCGCCCAGCCCCGCCCCCAGGATAACCACATGCGTCATTTTCGATCCTCCAAGATACTGCCAGCGACCGGTCGCACCCCGATCGGGCCCCCTGCCTGTCGCAGATCCTCCGCGCCGAACCATCCGGCGGGCCTCCCTGATCCTGAACATATTCGAAAATCAAAACATATCAAACAGGAACGCTTCCCCGGAACCGAGAATCCACCGGGCAGGCACCGCCGCCATCCGACGTCTTGCCCCCACGCGGCGAAGTTTGGCCTTTTCTTTTCTGCAGCTCCCGGTATATGGTTCGCCCCATGACCAGCCACGCACATATCCCGACCCGGACCGCTTTTTGCGGCGCGTCGCTGCGTGGCCTACTGATCCTAACCCGCCTCTGAGCGTGCCCTTCGGCGCGCCCGCTCAGAGGAGGACGCCTGCGCGCCACGAGGCTTTAGGACAGATACGAAAGTTACCGACATGACCACTGCATCCGACAAAGACCGCGTCTTGATTTTCGACACGACTCTGCGCGACGGCGAACAGAGCCCGGGCGCCACCATGACCCATAACGAGAAGCTGGAGATCGCCGGCCTGCTCGATGACATGGGCGTCGATATCATCGAGGCCGGCTTCCCGATCGCCTCGGAAGGCGATTTCCACGCGGTGTCCGAGATCGCGACGAATTCGAAGAATTCGGTGATTTGCGGGCTGGCCCGCGCCAATTTTGCCGATATCGACCGTTGCTGGGAGGCGGTGAAACACGCCGCCAAGCCGCGCATCCATACCTTTATCGGCACCTCGCCGCTGCACCGGGCCATCCCGAACCTGACGATGGACGAGATGGCGCAGAAGATCCACGAAACCGTCAGCCACGCCCGCAACCTGTGCGACGATATCCAATGGTCGCCGATGGATGCGACGCGGACGGAATGGGATTACCTCTGTCGGGTGGTGGAAATCGCCATCAAGGCCGGCGCCACCACCATCAACGTGCCCGATACCGTCGGCTACACCGCGCCGGAAGAAAGTGCCTCGCTGATCCGGCGACTGATCGAGACCGTCCCCGGCGCCGATGAGGTGATCTTCGCCACCCATTGCCACAATGATCTGGGCATGGCGACGGCGAACGCGCTGGCCGCCGTCGCCGGCGGCGCACGGCAGATCGAATGCACCATCAACGGGTTGGGCGAACGCGCCGGCAACACCGCGCTGGAAGAGGTGGTGATGGCGCTGAAGGTGCGCCATGACATTATGCCCTGGACCACCGGCGTCGACAGCAGCAAGATCATGCATATCTCGCGCCGCGTCGCCACGGTGTCGGGCTTTCCGGTGCAGTTCAACAAGGCCATCGTCGGCAAGAACGCCTTTGCGCATGAATCCGGCATCCACCAGGACGGCATGCTGAAGAACAAGGAAACGTTCGAGATCATGCGCCCCGAGGACGTGGGTCTCACCGGGTCCAGCCTGCCGCTTGGCAAGCATTCGGGCCGCGCGGCGCTGCGCGACAAGCTGAAACAGCTCGGCCATGAGGTTGGCGACAACCAGCTTCGCGACATCTTTATCCGCTTCAAGGAGCTCGCTGATCGCAAGAAAGAGGTCTACGACGACGATATCGTCGCCCTCGTCGGCGCCACATCGGATGCGGGAGAGGACAAGCTTCAGATCGTGTCGCTCAAGGTGCTCTGCGGCACCGGCGGCCCGGCGGAAGCCACGCTGGAAATGGAAATCGACGGCAAGGAGATGATCGCCACCGAACATGGCGACGGCCCGGTCGATGCCAGCTTCAAGGCGGTGCGCGCGCTTTACCCGAACAAGGCGCATCTGCAGCTCTATCAGGTCAGTGCCGTGACCGAGGGCACCGATGCCCAGGCCACCGTGACCGTGCGTCTGGAAGAGGACGGCATGATCGTCACCGGCCAGTCGGCGGATACCGACACGGTGGTTGCCTCGGCCCGCGCCTATGTCAACGCGCTGAACCGCCTGGCGGTACGCCGCCAAAAGACCGGTCCCGGCGCAGATACCCGTGAAATCTCTTACAAAGACATGCACTGATCTTGTGCCGCCGGCGCGAAGGCCCCCTTTCGCGCCGGCAATCTCTCTGGCCTCCGCCTGCGCCGCTTCGAAGCGAGGCCCCCATCCCCGACAGGCCGGCACACTCCCCACCAGCTGAAAATAGTCCCCCACGATCAGTGGCGTGTCACATGATCGCGCGATGGCGAAACAGCTTTCCCTCCGCCGACTGTCCGCCCCGAAAATGCACAGCAGGGGCGCCTGCCGGGCGTCTGCCGGCAGCGGGCGGCGAAAAGGCGCGCCCCGCCGGATTCCACCCTTTCGCCCGATGCCGCTGCCGCATATAAGGCAAAAGTCAAGCGTCCCCGGGAATCGAGGGGCACATCTGTAGCATTTCAGCAGGATCTCACAGGAATGGCGGTGTTTGGAAATCTGGGCGGTCTCTTTTCTTCGGATATGGCGATCGACCTCGGCACGGCGAATACGCTGGTCTATGTCAAAGGCCGGGGTGTGATCCTGTCGGAACCCTCGGTGGTGGCCTATCACGTCAAGGACGGCGTGAAGAAGGTTCTGGCCGTGGGAGAGGATGCCAAGCTGATGCTGGGCCGGACCCCCGGCTCGATCGAGGCCATTCGCCCGATGCGCGAAGGCGTGATCGCCGACTTCGACACCGCCGAAGAGATGATCAAGCACTTCATCCGCAAGGTGCACAAACGCTCGACCTTCTCGAAACCGAAGATCATCGTCTGCGTGCCCCATGGCGCCACCCCGGTTGAAAAACGTGCGATCCGCCAGTCGGTTCTGTCCGCCGGCGCCCGCCGCGCCGGGCTGATCGCCGAACCGATCGCCGCCGCCATCGGAGCCGGCATGCCGATCACCGATCCCACCGGCAACATGGTTGTCGATATCGGCGGCGGGACCACCGAAGTGGCGGTGCTGTCGCTGGGCGATATCGTCTATGCCCGTTCGGTCCGTGTCGGCGGTGACCGCATGGACGAGGCCGTGATCTCCTACCTGCGGCGCAACATGAACCTGCTGATCGGCGAAAGCACCGCCGAGCGGATCAAGACCACCATCGGCACCGCACGGATGCCCGACGACGGGCGCGGCACCTCGATGCAGATCCGCGGGCGTGACCTGCTGAACGGCGTCCCGAAGGAGATCGAGGTCACCCAGGCGCAGATCGCCGAGGCGCTGGCCGAACCGGTACAGCAGATCTGCGAGGCGGTGATGACCGCACTGGAAACCACGCCCCCCGATCTGGCCGCCGATATCGTCGACCGCGGCGTGATGCTGACCGGTGGCGGTGCGCTGCTGGGCGATCTGGATCTGGCGCTGCGCGAACAGACCGGGCTGGCGGTGTCGATCGCTGACGAAAGCTTGAACTGCGTCGCCCTTGGCACCGGCAAGGCGCTGGAATACGAAAAACAACTGCGCCACGCCATCGACTACGATAGCTGAGCCCGGCGCAAGGTTTGACGGCAGCCGGGTGTTCGCGCCCGGCATGACGGAAGGAAGCCATTGGCCAGAGACCGTTCGCAGCGCGACGATTACACCGCCCCCCTGCGCCGGCTGGTGCTTGGGATTGTCGTTCTCTGCCTGATCGGCATCTTTCTGGTTTGGCGCATCGACAGCCCGCGGGTCGAGCGGTTTCGCGCCCAGGTGGTCGACCGGGTGGTGCCGTCGATGGATTGGGCGATGGCCCCGGTCACCGGCACCATCAACCTGCTGCGCGATTTCAAAAGCTATCGCCAGCTTGCCGAGCAGAACCAGGAACTGCGCCGCGAGCTACGCCAGATGAAGGCCTGGAAAGAGGCGGCGCTGCAGCTTGAGCAGGAAAACGCCCGCCTGCTGGATCTGAACAATGTCCGGCTCGACCCGCGGCTGACCTATATCACCGGCGTGGTGCTGGCCGACAGCGGCTCTCCGTTCCGTCAATCGGTCCTATTGAACGTCGGCGCCCGCGACGGCATCCGCGATGGATGGGCGGCGATGGATGGCATCGGCCTGGTCGGGCGCATCTCCGGCACCGGAGAAAACACTTCCCGGGTGATCCTGCTGACCGATGCCTCCAGCTCGATCCCCGCGATCATCCAGCCGTCGGGACAGACCGCGCTGATCACCGGCAACAACACCGCCGCTCCGCTGATCGACTTTCTGGAAAACCCCGACCTGGTGCGCCCCGGCGACCGGGTGATCACCTCGGGCGATGGTGGCGTGTTCCCCGCCGGGCTGCTGATCGGACAGGTCGCGGCCGATCCGACGGGGCGGCTGCGGGTGCGACTGGCGGCAGATTACGAACGGCTGGAGTTCCTGCGGGTACTGCGCCACCATGGCACCGAGACGGTAACCGACCCCGGCGGGATCGTGCTGCCCTCGGGCCCGGACAATCCCGCTCCGCTTGCCCCCGACACCGGGGAGGGCGCGGCGCAGACCGGGGCGGATGGCAATGGCTAATTTCTCCGCATCTCGTCTGTGGCTGATGCGGGCCGCCTTTCTCGGCCTCGGGGTGCTGATCATCTTCTTCCACCTGCTGCCGCTCGATACCGTCCCGCGCCGCTGGGCGCCTCCCGATCTTCTGATCGCCTTTTCCTTCGCCTGGTGCCTGCGTCGTCCCGACTATGCGCCGCTGCTGATCATTGCCGGTGTCATGCTGCTGGCCGATCTGCTTTTCCAGCGCCCGCCCGGGCTGATGGCGCTTCTGGTGGTTCTGGGCAGCGAGTATCTGAAAAGCCGCGCCGCGACGTTGCGCGGGGCCAGCTTTGTCGCCGAATGGCTGGCGGTCTGTCTGACCCTGCTGGCGATCACCGTGCTGAACCGGCTGGTCCTGTCGATCCTCGCGGTCGAACAGGCGCAGCTCAGCCTCAGCCTGATCCAGATGCTGATGACCATGCTGGCCTATCCGCCGGTGGTACTGGTGACACAATCCCTAATGGGGGTGAGCAAACTGACCCCCAGCGATGCCGAAGCCATGGGAGGCCGCGCATGAGACGCAATCCCCGCGAATTGTCGCTGTTGCAACGCAGCACCAGTCGCCGCACCCTTCTGGTCGGCGGCCTGCAACTGGCCTTTGCCGGAGGCCTGGCCCTGCGCATGCGCTATCTGCAGATCGACCAGGCCGATCAGTTTCGCCTGCTGGCCGAAGAGAACCGGATCAACATCCGCCTGATCCCCCCCGCGCGCGGCAAGATTTTCGACCGCAACGGCAATGTGCTGGCGCAGAACTCTCCCAGCTACCGCATCGTCATCGTGCGCGAGGATGCCGGCGATGTCGATCAGGTGCTGCAACACCTCTCGGAACTGATCCCGCTGGATCAGGAAGAGCTTGACCGGGCGCTGACCGAAATGCGCCGCAGCCCGCCCTTTCTGCCAGTGACGCTTGCCGACCAGAGAGGGTGGGACGATATCTCGAAGGTCGCGGTCAACGCCCCTGCCCTGCCCGGCATCACTCCTGAGGTGGGCCTGACCCGCATCTATCCCCGTGGCGCCGATTTCGCCCATGTGATCGGTTATGTCGGCCCGGTCAGCGATTACGATCTCAGCAAGCTGGAAGACCCCGAACCGGTGTTGCGCATCCCGCGGTTCCAGATCGGCAAGGTCGGGCTCGAGGCGAAACGCGAAGAGATGCTGCGTGGCAAGGCCGGTGCCAAGCGGGTCGAGGTCAACGCTACCGGTCGCGTCATGCGCGAGCTCGACCGCCGAGAAGGCCAGCCCGGCGCCGATCTGCAACTGACGCTGGATGCCGAACTTCAGAATTACGTCCAGGCCCGGCTTGGCAGCGAAAGCGCCAGCGCCGTGGTGCTCGATTGCGAAACCGGCGACCTGCGCGCCATCGTCTCGGCGCCGAGCTTCGATCCCAATCTTTTCGTGCGCGGCATCTCGGTCGCCGATTACAGCAAGCTGACCGAAGACCCACACCGCCCCCTGTCCTCGAAATCGGTGCAGGGGGTCTATCCGCCCGGCTCCACCTTCAAGGTGATTACCGCGCTCGCGGCACTGGAGGAGGGCATCATCGGCCCCACCGATACCGTCTATTGCCCCGGGTATCTTGAGGTCTCGGGCCGCCGGTTCCACTGCTGGCGGCGCGGCGGCCATGGCCATGTGGACCTTGAAACCTCGCTGAAACAAAGCTGCGACGTCTATTATTACGATCTCGCCATGAAGGTCGGGATCGACAAGATTTCTGCCATGGCCCAACGCTTTGGCATCGGCGTGCGCCATGATCTGCCGATGTCCGCCGTTGCCCGCGGCCTGGCCCCGAACCGCGACTGGAAACAGCGCGTGCACGGTCAGGAATGGCTGATCGGCGATACAGCCAACGCCTCGATCGGCCAGGGCTACATGCTCGCCTCGCCGCTGCAACTGTCGGTGATGACCGCCCGTGTCGCCACCGGGAGGTCGGTCACGCCGCGGCTGATCAAGTCGATCGACGGCATCGAACAACCCTCGGGCGCGGGCGAGGCGATGGAGCTGAACCCGGTCAACCTGCGCATGCTGCGCAAGGGGATGTATGCGGTCTCGAACGACCGGCGCGGCACCGCCTACGGCAGCCGGATCATCGAGGACGCATTCCGCATGGCCGGCAAGACCGGCACCAGCCAGGTCCGCAACATCACCGCCGCCGAACGCGCCTCAGGCGTGGTCCGCAACGAGGATCTGCCCTGGGAACGGCGGGACCATGCGCTGTTCGTCTGCTTCGCCCCCTATGACAAGCCGAAATACGCGGTCTCGGTGGTGATCGAACACGGCGGCGGCGGCTCGTCGGTGGCGGCGCCGGTGGCCCGCGACATCATGCTCCAGGCGCTTTACGGCGATACCCCGCCGCTGACCGCCTATCCGGCCAAGGACCGGTCGCGAGTGAAAGAGTTGCAGGACCGCCTGCGCCGCGAACGCCTGCGCCGCGACGAAGAGGAAAGCGGCCGCGCATGAGTTATCTCGAATATGCCGTCAAATCCGCGCCAACCGGATTTCGCAAGGTCCTCTATCTGAACTGGCCGCTGACGCTGCTGCTGATGTCGGTCGCCGGCGTCGGTGTCCTGATGCTCTATTCCGTCGCCGGCGGCTCCTTCACCCCCTGGGCCGAACCGCAGATCAAGCGTTTCGTGCTCGGACTGGCGGTGATGTTCTCCATCGCCATGGTGCCGATCTGGTTCTGGCGCAACATGGCCGCGGTGGCCTATGGGCTGTCGGTGCTGCTCTTGTTCGCGGTGGAGTTCTTCGGGTCGATCGGCATGGGGGCACAGCGCTGGATCGACCTGGGCTTCATGCGGCTGCAGCCCTCCGAACTGACCAAGATCACCCTGGTGATGATGCTGGCCGCCTATTACGATTGGTTGCCCGCACAAAAGACATCGCGCCTGTTCTGGGTGCTGGTGCCGGTGGTGTTGATCCTGCTACCGACCTTTCTGGTGCTGAAACAGCCCGATCTCGGCACCGCGCTGCTGCTGTTGATCGCCGGGGCCGGCGTGATGTTCCTGGCCGGCGTTCACTGGGGCTATTTCGCATTCGTCCTGGCCATCAGCATCGGCCTTGTCACCGCAGTCTTCGAATCCCGCGGCACCCCCTGGCAACTGCTGAAGGATTACCAATACCGTCGGATCGACACCTTCCTCGACCCCGGCAGCGACCCGCTGGGGGCGGGCTATCACATCACCCAATCGAAGATCGCCCTGGGATCGGGCGGCTGGGCCGGACGCGGTTTCATGCAGGGCACGCAATCGCGGCTGAACTTCCTGCCCGAGAAACACACCGACTTCATCTTTACCACCCTGGCCGAGGAATTCGGCTTTATCGGCGGAGTGTCGCTTCTGACACTCTATGCGCTGATCATTGTCTTCTGCATCGCCTCGGCGATCTCAGAACGCGACAGGTTCTCATCGCTCGCCACTATGGGGATCGCCATCACCTTCTTCCTGTTCTTCGCGGTGAACATGTCGATGGTGATGGGACTGGCGCCGGTGGTGGGCGTGCCGCTGCCGATGGTCAGCTATGGCGGTTCAGCCATGCTTGTCCTGATGGCCGCCTTCGGCATCGTGCAAAGTGCGCATGTCCACCGACCGCGCTGATCCAGATCACACGGAAGTATTCATGACCACCAATATCCTCTTTCTCTCCACCCCGAAACGCTGGGCCGAATATGAGCCCCCGCTGACCCATGCGCTTGCCGCCACCGGCCTCGACTTTCGGCTGGCCGAGGAGCTGCCGGCAGCCGAGGTCGACTACATCGTCTATGCGCCCGGAGGCGCCACCGATCACGATTTCACCCAATTCCCCCGATTGAAGGCGGTGCTCAGCCTTTGGGCCGGGATCGAGACGGTGATCGAAAACCCCACCCTGACGGCGCCGCTGGCGCGAATGGTCGATCATGGTCTGACCCAGGGCATGGTGGAATGGGTCACCGGCCATGTGCTGCGCCATCATCTGGGGATGGATGCCCATATCCTCGGCCAGAATGGCATCTGGGAGCCGATCGCGCCCCCCCTGGCGCGGGACCGGAGAGTAACAATCCTTGGCCTCGGCACGCTCGGCACCGCCTGCGGTCGGGCGCTCGCCTCTCTCGGCTTCCCGGTCAGCGGCTGGAGCCGCAACCCCAAGACGGTCGAGGGCATTACCTGCCTCTCCGGCCCCGACGGGTTGAAACAGGCGCTGTCGACAGCCGATATCCTGGTGCTGCTGCTGCCCGACACCCCGGCAACCCGCGACCTCCTGAATGCACAGACGATAGCCCAACTGCCCCAAGGCTCCGTCGTCCTGAACCCTGGACGTGGCACGCTGATCGAGGATGCAGCGCTGCTGGCAGCGCTCGACAGCGGCCAGATCGCACACGCCACGCTCGACGCCTTCCGGATCGAACCGCTGCCCGCCGATGATCCCTATTGGGCGCACCCGAAGGTTACCGTCACCCCGCATATCGCATCGGAAACACGCGCTACCACCGCATCGGAAGTGATCGCGGAAAACGTCCGGCGTGGCGAGGCGGGAGAGCCGCTGTTGCATCTGGTCGACCGCGCTCTGGGCTATTGAGGCGCCCGGCGTTCTTGTCGGTTTTTCCGTATTTGAGACGAGAAGAAGCCGGAAGGCGCCGCGCCCCTCCCAGCCAGCGCGAGGCAGCCCCTAAGCGGGGCCGCCGCTTCTTCTCGGTCCAAGTACGGCCGCCGGAGGCTTGCGCCGCAGGCGCAATCAGACCGCCAGGCCACGCCCCTTGAGCAGCGCCTCGACTCCCGGCAGACGGCCGCGGAAAGCCTTGTAGAGCTCTTCCGGATCCTCCGAGCCTCCCTTCGACAGGATGTTGTCTTCCAGAGACTTGGCCCGCGCGGGATCAAAGGCGTTGCCCGCCTCCTCGAAAGAGGCAAAGGCGTCAGCATCCATCACTTCGGACCACATGTAGCTGTAATAGCCCGAGCTATAGCCATCGCCCGAGAAGACATGGGCGAATTGCGGCGTTGCGTGGCGCATGCCGATGGCGTGCGGCATCCCCAGCTCGGCCAGAACCGAGGCCTGTTTCGCCATCGGATCAACCGGCGCCGGGCCGTCGTGGAATTCCAGATCGACCAGGGCCGAGGCCACATATTCCACCGTCTGGAACCCCATGTCGAAGGTCGCGGCCTTCAGCACCTTGTCGCGCATCGCCTCGGGCATCGGCGCGCCGGTCTCAACATGGGTGGCGAATTCGCTCAAGACCTCGGGCACCTCAAGCCAATGCTCGAAAAGCTGGCTCGGCAATTCGACGAAATCGCGCGCCACCGAGGTGCCCGAGATGCTCTCATAAGTCACATTCGACAGCATCTGATGCAACGCGTGGCCAAATTCGTGAAACAGCGTCCGCGCATCGTCATAGGACAGAAGCGCCGGCGTCGATTTGGCGAAGTTGCAGACGTTGATCACCACCGGCGTCTGAACGTCCGGGTATTTCGCCTGGCTGCGCATCGCCGAACACCAGGCCCCCGAGCGCTTAGAGCCGCGCGCGAAATAGTCCCCGATGAAGATCGCCAGATGCTGGCCGTTCCGTGTCACGTTCCAGGCCAGGCAATCGGGATGATAGAGTTCCACGTCAAGCGGTTCGAACTCCACCCCGAACAGGCGGTTGGCGCAGGCAAAGGCCGCCTCGCGCATCTTTTCAAGCTGCAGATAGGGTTTCAGTGCCGCTTCATCGAGGTCATAGTCCGCGCGGCGCCGCTTCTCGGCATAGTAGCGCCAGTCCCAAGGCTCCAGATCGCCATTGCCGCCCTCGGCATGCATCATCCGGGTCAGGATTTCGCCATCCGCCTCCGCCCGCGCCTTGGCCGGGCCCCAGACGTCCATCAACAGCTCCTTCACCCGGGCGGGCGTCTTGGCCATTTCGGTTTCCAGCTTGAAGGCGGCGAAATTCTCATACCCCAACAGATGCGCGCGTTCCTCACGCAGCTTGAGGATTTCGGCGGCGATGGCGCGGTTGTCGGTCTTGCCGCCATTGGCGCCGCGCGCGGCCCAGGCCAGATAGGCCTTCTCGCGCAGATCGCGGCGGGAGGAGAATTGCAGGAAGGGCACGATCAGCGACCGCGACAGGGTGATCACCGGCCCCTCGGCGCCCTTCTCCTCCCTCGCCGCGCGGGCGGCGGCGAGGACGAAGTCGGGCAGGCCATCGAGATCGGCCTCGGACAGTTCCATGAACCACTCGCTCTCATCGGCCAGCAGGTTCTGGGTGAATTCGGTGCCCAGCACCGCCAGCCGCGCCTTGATTTCCTTCATCCGCGCCTCGGCCTCCCCCTCCAGCGCGGCGCCGGAGCGGACGAAGCCGCGATGGGTCAGCATCAGCACCCGCTCCTGCTCCGGCATCAGCCCCAAATCGTCCTTGCGGGCCCAGAGATCGGCCACCCGGGCGAACAGCGCCTTGTTGGCCGAAATCTCGGCCCAGTGCTTGGCGAGGCGGGGGGAGAAATCGCGCTGCAGCTCCTGCCGCTTGGGGTTGCTGTCGGCACCCGCCACGGTGAAGAAGACCGACAGAACCTTGTCGAGATCGCGCCCGGCGCCTTCCAGCGCCTCGATGGTATTGGCGAAGCTCGGCGCCTCGGGATTTTCGGCAATCGCGGTCATCTCGGCGTCATGCTCGGCCAGCGCCACATCCAGCGCCGGGGCGAAATCCTCGTCGCCGATCTGGTCGAAGGGGGCAATCTCGAACGGGGTCTTCCAGTCAGAGAGGATCGGGTTGGTCATCGGGTATCTCCTTTGCCGCACAAGCTAGGGGCGGCGCCTCCCGGGGTCCAGAGGCCCCGACCGCGCCACGCCGCCTTGCGGCTTTTTCTGGCTTCAAATATCCCCGCCGGAGGTTTGCGCCGCCGCAGGCGGGGCAATCTCTTCGCTCAGGCCCGGTGCAGTCCGCCGCAGATCGGGCAATCGGGGCGCGGTTTCAAACCGATCTTGCGGGTCTCGGAATAGAGGCCATCGTAGATCAGCATCGCCCCCCTGAGCGGCTCACCGCTCTCGGCGATGACCTTGATCGCCTCCATCGCCATCATGGCCCCGATCACCCCGGGCAGGGCCGCGACCACGCCGGCCTCGGCGCAGGAAGGCGCCAGCCCCTCGGCCGGGGCCTCGGGGAAGATGCATTGATAGCAGGGCGCACCATGGGCGGGGTCGAAGACGCTCACCTGCCCTTCCCATTGCGCCAAGGCGCCGGAGATCAGCGGCCGGCGCAGCGCCACGGCGGTACGGTTGGCAAGATAGCGGGTGTCGAAATTGTCGGTACCATCGAGGATCACGTCGTAGTCGGCGAAAAGTTGGGCCGCCGTATCCTCGTCCAACCGGCGATTATAGGGGCGGATGGTGACATGGGAGTTCAAGGCCTCAAGCGCGACCTGGGCCGAGAACACCTTGGCCATGCCCACCCGGGCCTCGGCATGGATGATCTGGCGCTGCAGGTTCGAGGCATCGACGGTATCGCCGTCGATCACCCCGATGGTCCCCACCCCGGCAGCGGCCAGATACATCAGCGCAGGCGAGCCCAGCCCCCCGGCGCCGATCACCAGCACCCGGGCATTCTTCAGCCGCTTCTGCCCTGGACCGCCCAGTTCGCGCAGCACGATATGGCGGGCATAGCGGGTCAGTTCGGCATCGGAAAAGCTGCCCCCGGGTTCCGGCGCGGGAGGCGGCGGCGGCGCCATCTTCTTCGCCCGCCGCTTCAGCGCCGCCACCGCCCCGGCATAGAGCAGCCCGACCAAGGCCACGCCGCCCAGGATCAGCCAAAGCGCCGCGCTCTCGCCAGTGGCCTGGCGCAGCGGATGGCCGCCGGGCAGGGTCAGGTGCAACCCCAGAACCGCGCCATACAGCACCGCGATCCCAGCCCAGCGCAACCGCTGCGGCAGACGCAGTGCCCAGCCGAGCCCCCAGATCGCCGCGCCCAGCGCCAAAACCAGCAGCATCAGCGCCGCCCGGTCGAACCGAAACCGCCGGCTCCACGATCGGTCTCGCTCAGGTCGTCGACCAGGTCGAACCGGGCCTGCACCACCGGTGCCACCACCATCTGGGCGATCCGGTCGCCGTGAGAGATGGTGAAGGCCTCGCTGCCCGCGTTCATCACGATAACCCCCAAGGGCCCGCGATAATCGCTGTCGATGGTGCCGGGCGCATTCGGCAGGGTGATCCCATGCTTCAGCGCCAGGCCGGACCGTGGACGGATCTGCGCCTCATAGCCATTAGGGATCTCGATCCTGAGCCCGGTGGGGATCAGCGCCCGGGCACCGGGCGCCAGCACCACCTCTCCCCGGTCGGAGAAATTGGCACGCAGATCGGCGCCGGCCGAGCCTTCGGTTTCGTAGGCCGGCAGCGCCATGTCCCGGTCGGCGTCTTCATCATAGATCAGGCGGATGGCAACCATGTTCTGTCCTTTCTCTCACTCCGCCAGCGCCGCGGCGATGCGATGGGCCAGACGCCGGGCCACTTCATCCTTGCCCATGCGCGGCCAGCCCTCGGCCCCTTCATCGGTGATCAGGGTGACAGCGTTTTCGCTGCCCCCCATGATGCCGGTCGCGTGGCTCACGTCATTTGCAACGATCCAGTCGCACCCCTTGCGCGCCCTCTTGGCGGTGGCGTGTTCCAGCACATTGTCGGTCTCGGCCGCGAAGCCCACCACCAGCCCGGGGCGGCCCTCGGCCATCCGTGACACGGTCTTGAGGATATCGGGGTTCTCGGCGAATTCGAGCACCGGCAGGCCATCGCGGCTTTTCTTCAACTTGGTGTCCGCCTCGCTCGCCACCCGCCAATCGGCGACGGCGGCGACGAAAACCCCGGCATCGGCGGGCAGCGCCGATTGCACCGCCGCCAACATCTGCCGCGCGGTCTCAACCCGGATCAGCTCGACCCCCTCGGGCGGCGGCACCTCGGCGGGGCCGGTCACAAAGACCACATGGGCGCCCAGCCCGACCAGCGCCGAAGCGATCGCCCTGCCCTGCGCGCCGGAGGAGCGATTGGCGATATAGCGCACCGGGTCGATCGGTTCGTGCGTGGGGCCCGAGGTCACCAGAATGCGCTTACCGCTCAGTGGTCCCTCACGAAAGCGCATCTCGATGCCGGCGAGGATCTCCATCGGCTCGGCCATCCGCCCGGGCCCGAATTCGCCACAGGCCATGGAGCCCTCGTTGGGGCCGACAAAGCCGATCCCGTCGGCCTTGAGCTGCGCCACATTGCGTCGGGTCGCCGGGTGATCCCACATCCGCACATTCATCGCCGGCGCCAGGAGTACCGGCGTGTCGGTCGCCAGCAGCAGGGTCGAGGCCAGATCATTCGCCAGCCCGTTCGCCATCTTCGCCATCAGATCGGCGGTGGCCGGCGCCACCACGATCAGATCGGCGCTGCGAGACAGCTGGATATGCCCCATCTCGGCCTCTTCGGTCAGATCGAACAGCTCCTGATAGACCTTGTGCCCGGCCAGGGCTGCCAGCGACAAGGGCGTCACGAATTCCGCCCCCGACGCCGTCAGCAGCGGCACCACCTCGGCCCCGCGTTCGCGCAGGCGGCGGATCAGCTCCAGCGATTTGAAGGCGGCAATTCCGCCTCCGACGATCAGCAGAATACGCTTTCCGGCCAGCATGTTTTCTCAGCTCTCCTCATCGCCGGCACAGGCCCGGCCTTTGCCCGGACCCTAGGCAAGCGCCGCCGGAATCGCCAGCGCAGAATGCGGCTATCAGGATTTGGTGAAGACGGCGCAGGGATCGGGGCGGTCGACGGCGGGGCTGTCCACGACCGCATCGAAGCTGCCCTCGATCCGCCCGGCCTCGGCCTGCCCCAGCGCGAAGACCTTTGTTTCGGGCGCCGCGCGCAACAGGTAAAGCGGCACGCCGCGATCGCGGCGGGCATGGCCATTGCCGCTGATCACCACAACCGGCCCGCCAGTTTCCGCCAGGGCCTGCAGGGCGGTACGCGCCAGGGTGGCATCGCGCAGCCGCTGGATATCGACCATCAGCCCCAGCTTGTCCGCCGGCATGGCACCGCAATGGGCCGCCTGTTGGTCGGCCTCGCGCGCGGCCTGCTCGTCCGCCGGCAACGGCAGCGCCAGACCAAAGCGCCCGGTCTCGGGCCCAAAGGCGGCAACGGCCCCCTCGGCGATCACCTGTCCCAACGCCTGACGCGGGATCAGGGCGCCATAATGGCGGGCCTCACCGACGGACCGAAACACCGGCAGATAATCGGCCAAGGGCGGCCAGCCGCTGGTGGCCCAGCCGGTCAAGCGCTCCAAGGCCTCAGGATCGGCAATCACCGCAGGGTCAACCGTTGCGGCGATATCAGCAGTCATCATTTCCCAGACCAGCGCCTTGGGACGGATCACCGCAACGGCCTCCGCCTGGATCTGGTGATGCGCAGGATTGTCGTGCAGTTCGCCCAGGAACACCACATCTGCGGCGCGCATCGCCGCAAGGGCGTCCGCCGGCATCTGGTCGGACAGCGAGGCCCCCCACAGCGGGGTGGCGGAAAGGATCAGGGCGAAGGCCCCCAGAAGCTTCCTCATAGCAAGAAGTTCTGCACCTCTTCGGACTGCGCCTCAAGGCTCTTGCGCATCTTCTGGAAGGCTGCGGCCTCAAGCTGACGCACCCGTTCCTTCGACAGACCCAATTCCTCGCCCAGGCTTTCCAGCGTGCGCGGCGGGTCGCGCAGCTTGCGTTCGCGGATAATCAGTTGCTCCCGCGGCTTCAGCGTCTTCATCGCCACCATCAGCCATTGCCGCAACTGTTCGGTATCGTGATGCTCTTCCACGATCTCGGCGCTTTGCGCCGCCTCGTCCTCGAGCGTGTCGATCCATTCGCGCCCATCCTCATCCGCCGCCTGCACCGCGTTCAGCGAGAAATCGCTGCCCGACAGCCGGCCATCCATCATCTCGACATCCCTGAGCGGCACACCGATTTCCGAGGCGATCATCTGGTGCAGCTGGTGGCGGTCCAGCGCTGCCCCCTCGGCGTTGGCCTCGCGTTCAAGCTTGGCCTGGACCCGGCGCATGTTGAAGAACAGCGATTTCTGGGATGAGGTCGACCCGGTGCGCACCATCGACCAGTTGCGCATCACGTAATCCTGGATCGAGGCCTTGATCCACCAGACCGCATAGGTCGAAAACCGCACACCGCGATCTGGATCGAACTTGTCGGCGGCCTTCATCAGGCCCAGCCCGGCCTCCTGGATCAGATCATTCAGCGGCGCCCCGTAGCGGCGATATTTCGACGCCATTGAGATCGCCAGCCGCATATAGGCGGTAATCAGACGATGCAGCGCGGCCTCGTCGCGCTGATCGCGCCAAGCGCGGGCCAGCGCCAATTCGGTTTCGGCATCCAGAAGCTCGGCCTTTCTGGCCTGGCGGGATATCGAGGTGTCTTCGGTCAGATCAAGTGCCATGTCGTCCCCCTTCCCTTTCCGGTCTGTGGCGGCGCATCTTGTCTTGGGCCCTAATCCTGATACCCCTGCCCGGGGACCGGTAGGGCAGACACGAGGAAAAAACATGTTTCCCGGACTTACATTTATACTCGGAGGCGCCGCTTCCGGCAAATCGGAATTTGCCGAAGGGCTGGCCGAAAGCTCCGGCCTGGCAAAGCACTATCTTGCCACCTCCGAGGCCTCGGACCGCGAGATGGACGAGAAAATAGAACGACATAAGGCCCGGCGCGGCCCCGATTGGGTCACCCATGAAGCGCCCCTGGATGTCGAACCCGTGCTTGCCGGACTCCATCACGATTGCGTGTGCCTGTTCGACTGCGCCACGCTTTGGCTCGGCAATCAGATGATGGCGGACCGCGATCTCGCAGACCGCCAGACCCAGCTGATCGCCGTACTGGCCGCCTGCCGGGCGCCAGTGATCGTGGTGTCGAACGAATTGGGTCAGGGCATCGTGCCGGCCGATCCGATGACCCGCCGCTTCCGCGAAGCGCAGGGCCGGTTGAACATCGCCCTGGCGCGCGAAGCCGACCTGGCGGTGCAGGTGGTGGCCGGGCTACCGCTGGTGCTGAAAGGACATCTGCCATGACCCGGCTGTATCTGGTTCGTCACGGACCGACCCACGCGAAGTCCATGGTCGGCTGGTCCGACCTGCCCGCCGATCTTTCCGACACCGCCGCGCTCGCCCGCCTTTCGGCCGCCCTGCCCGGCGATGCGACGGTAATCTCCTCCGACCTCGTGCGCGCGGTCGCCACCGCCGACGCGATCCAGGGGGCCCGTCCCCGGCTGCCGCACGATGCCGGCCTGCGAGAAATGAACTTCGGCGCCTGGGAACTGCGCCGCTTCAAGGAGATCGAAGCCGAAGATCCCGCCCGCATCCGCGCCTTCTGGGAAACTCCCGGCAAGGTGCGCCCGCCACAGGGAGAGAGCTGGGACGATCTGCGTGCCCGCGCCGATGCCGCCATCGACACGTTGGTCGCCCGCCACCCCGGCATCGATCTGGTGGTGGTGGCACATTTCGGCCTGATCCTCAGCCAGTACCAACGCGCACTCGGCCTCTCAGCCACCGAAGCCTTCGGCCAGAAAATCGACAACCTGTCTCTGACCGAACTCCACCGCGAGGGCGCGGGCTGGCGGTTGGGCCGGATCAATCACTGCCCGTGACGAGGATCGTCACGAAATGTCGTTTCCCCTCAGCGCCATGGCCGGTCTAGGCTCCCCCCATGACCTATGATCTTTATATCGCCGACCGGAGCTTTTCGAGCTGGTCGCTGCGCGGCTGGCTGATGCTCGAGAAATTCGGCCTCCCCTGCCGCCTCCATATGGTGGGCCTCTATTCGGGAACCATGGCCCAGGATCTGGCCGACATCGCGCCGGCCCGGCTGGTGCCGGTGCTGCGCACGCCCGAGGGCACGGTGGTGGGCGAAAGCCTCGCCATCGCCGAGACGCTGGCCGAACGTCACCCGGACGCCGGCCTCTGGCCCGCCGACCCGGCCCAGCGCGCCACCGCCCGCTGGCTGGCTGCCGAAATGGCCACCGGCTTCGCCGCATTGCGCGGCGCCTGCCCGATGCAGCTTCTGCGCGTCTACCGGGGGTTCGAGCCGTCCAAAGCGGTGCGGAGCGATCTCGCCCGGCTGGAAACCCTCTGGGCCCATGCCCGTACCCTCTCCGCCACGACCGAGGGCTGGCTTTTCGGCGACTATAGCTTGGCCGATGTCTTCTACACTCCGGTCGCCGCCCGCATCATCGGCTATGACCTGCCGGTCAGCGACGCCGCCCGCAGCTATGCGCTGGCCCTGCTCGGCGATCCTTCGGTGCGTGTTTGGCGGGCCGAGGGCCTCAAGGTCTCCTACGATCCCGAACCCTATGGCTGCGATCTGCCTGCCACCGACTGGCCGATCCCGGCCTGATCCCTCCCCCTGCCCAAATACACACTTTCCGACGGCGCCCCTCGTGGCGCCGTTAACAATTTGGAAACCACCCCCCGCTAGCGATAGAGACCCAGAAACGCAGGATGTCCGCATGGTCTCACGCGCCTATACCGTCGCCTTCCAGGGGGTCGAGGCCCGGCTGGTCGAGGTGCAATGCGCCGTCACCGCCGGCATGCCCGGCTTCGCCATCGTCGGCCTGCCCGACAAAGCGGTCTCCGAGGCGCGCGACCGGGTGCGCAGCGCCCTGAGCGCGCTGTCCATCGCGCTGCCTGCCAAGCGGATCACCGTCAACCTCTCCCCCGCCGATCTGCCGAAAGAGGGCAGCCATTTCGACCTGCCGATCGCGGTGGCTCTACTGGCGGCGATCGGCATCATCCCGGACGACGCCGCAGAAACCGCTGTGGCATTGGGGGAGCTGTCGCTCGACGGCCGACTGGTCGCGGTGCCCGGCGCCCTGCCTGCAGCGATGACCGCCGCAGAAGAAGACCGCAGCCTGATCTGCCCCGCCCCCTGCGGGCCAGAAGCCGCCTGGGTCGGCCATTGCCAGGTGATCGGCGCCGAGGATCTGGGCGCGGTGATCCGCCACGCCACAGGCCAGGCGGCGATCCCCCCCGCCAGCCCCGGAGAGGTGACCGCACCACCCACGGATCGTGACCTGAGCGAGGTCAAGGGCCAGGAACGCGCCAAGCGCGCGCTGGAGATCGCCGCCGCCGGGCGCCATCACCTGATGTTGGTGGGCACGCCCGGGTCGGGCAAATCCATGCTGGCCGCCCGGCTGCCCGGCCTGCTGCCACCGCTCTCCCCCCCCGAAGCGCTGGAAACCTCGATGATCCAATCGCTCTGCGGCGTGCTGGAAGAGGGCGGCATCAGCCGGACCCGGCCCTTTCGCGAACCGCATCACACCGCGTCGATGGCAGCGATCGTCGGCGGCGGCCGCAGCGCCCGACCGGGGGAAATCAGCCTGGCCCATAACGGCGTCCTCTTCATGGACGAATTCCCCGAATTCTCCCGCACCGTGCTGGAAACCCTGCGCCAGCCGATCGAGACCGGCGAGGTCATGGTCGCCCGCGCCAATGCCCATGTCACCTATCCCTGCCGCTTCCTGCTGGTGGCCGCTGCCAACCCCTGCAAATGCGGCTATCTCTCCGACCCCTCCCGCGCCTGCGCCCGGGTTCCACAATGTGGCGCCGACTACCTCGGCCGGATCTCGGGACCGTTGATGGACCGGTTCGATCTGCGGGTGGAGGTGCCCCCGGTAGCCTTTACCGATCTCGACCTGCCCGCCGATGGCGAACGCTCCGAAACCATCGCGGGGCGGGTGGCCAAGGCCCGTGCCCGGCAGGCTGCACGCTTCGACGGCCACGCCACCGCCCGGCAGAACGCCGATGCCGAAGGCCGCCTGCTCGAGCAGATCGCCACCCCCGATACCGAGGGGCGCGAATTGCTGATCAAGGCCGCCGAACGCTTCGGCTTCTCTGCCCGCGGCTATCACCGCATCCTCAGGGTGGCGCGCACCATCGCCGATCTCGACGGATCAAAGGCGGTGCGCCGGCCGCATCTGGCCGAAGCGCTCAGCTTTCGACTGACGGCGCAACTGCCGTCCTGATCCAGCCGGCCAGATCGCGCAGGGTCCGATCCGCCTCGGGTAGCCAGCGCCAGGAAAATGGCCAGACATGCGGCAGGTCGCCGGCGATGATTTCCTCCACCGGCACCCCCTGCTGACGGAGCAGTTCGGCCATCCGCCGGGTATCGTCCAGCAAAATCTCGGTCCGTCCTGCAGTCAGCCAGACCGGTCCGGCACCGGTGAAATCAGCAAACAGCGGCGAGGCGCGCGGATCACGCGGATCGGCGCCCTGCAGATAGATCGTGGCCAAATCCCGGGTGCGCGCCGCCGGCAGCATCACATCCCTGACCGCGTTGGAAAGGATGCTCTCCCCGGAAAAGGTAAGATCGGTCACTGGCGAAAAGGCAAAGCTGGCCGCCGGTTGTGGCGCCCCCCGGGAACAGAGATCGCCCAGCAAAGACAACGCCAGCCCACCGCCGGCACTGTCGCCGCCGATCACAATCCGCTCGGCCGCCACACCTCGCGCCAGCAAGCTCTCGTAAGCGGCGCGTGCATCCACAAGCGCCGCCGGAAACGGCCCCTCGGGCGCCAGCCGATAACGCGGCAGGACCACCGGCATCCCAGCCAATTGCGCCAACCGCGCCACCAGCCCCTTGTGGGTCTCCGGCGCGCCGAAGACAAAGGCGCCGCCATGGAAATAAAGGATCACCGGCCCCCGCCCCGGCGCGCCACCGACCCAGAGCCCGCCGGGCACCGCCGTCACCGGCACCGAGCGCGGAACCGGGAAAAACAAACGCGCCCGGCCAAGAAACCGGGCGCGCATCGCCTCAGGGTCCGAGGCGCGCGACAGATAGGGCTTTTCCGTCAACCGCAGCAGGCGATTGAAGACGGCGCCCTGCCAGCTCATCCCACTTTGGCTTCGATCGCCTGCCAGATCTTCTCGGCAGCATTGGTGCCGTCGAACCGTTCCAGTTCCTGAATGCCGGTGGGCGAGGTCACGTTGATCTCGGTCAGGTAATCGCCGATCACGTCGATGCCGACGAAGACCTGGCCCTTCTCCTTCAGAAGCGGCCCGATGGCGGCGCAGATCTCCAGATCGCGCGCAGTCAGGCCGATTTTTTCGGGCCGCCCGCCCACATGCATGTTCGACCGCGTTTCCCCAGCGGCCGGCACCCGGTTGATCGCGCCAACGGCCTCGCCATCAACCAGGATCACCCGCTTGTCACCGTTGCGCACGTCGGGCAGATATTTCTGCACAATCAGCGGCTCGCGCGAGAAGCCGGTGAAAAGCTCGTGCAGCGAGGCGAGGTTGCGGTCGTTCTCGTCCAGCCGGAACACCCCGGCGCCGCCGTTGCCGTAAAGCGGCTTGAGGATGATATCGCCGTGCTTTTCCTTGAAGGCACGGATGGTGCGCAGATCGCGGGCAATCGCGGTCGGCGGCGTCAGCTCGGGGAAATTCAGGACCAGGAGCTTCTCAGGATAATTCCGCACCCAGAACGGATCGTTGACCACCAGCGTCTGGCCCTTCAGCCGATCAAGCAGATGGGTCGAGGTGATGTAATGCATATCGAAGGGCGGGTCCTGACGCAGCCAGACCACATCGTAATCGGCCAGATCGACCTCGCGCTCCTCGCCGAGGATCGCCGGCGTCCCGGCCACCCGCTGCACCGTGAAATCCTGACCCCGTGCCGTGATCCGCCCTTCCTGATAAGCCAGTTGGTCGGGGCCGTAATAAAACAGCTCGTGCCCCCGCTTCTGCGCCTCTTCGGCCAGCCGGAAGGTGCTGTCGGCATTGATGTTCACGTCCCCGATCGGGTCCATCTGAAAGGCGATCTTCATGGCGCTTCCCCTCTGTCGGCTGCAGGGGATACATGGCGCAGCCGCGCCAGGGGATCAATGGGGATCAATCAGGTTCAGGCCGTAAAGGCGTTTTCGACGATCTCAAAGGCGCCTTGCCCGTCCACCAGCGCCACATCAAACCGCGCCTCGGTCAACAGACCGGCGGGTTCATTGCCAAGGAATTCATTCGCCGCATCATACAAACGCGCCATCTGTCGCGTCCCGAGATAGCCGGCCGCCGTGGCGAAATCGCGGGCCGATTTCACTTCGATGAAAATCACCGCATCCCCCAAGCGCGCGATCAGGTCGATCTCACCGCCCTCACCGCGCCAGCGCCGGCGGGCGATGGTAAAGCCGCGGCGTTCGTAATCCTGGGCGATACGCGCCTCGGCAGCCTCTCCGGCCAGATACGCCCGCAGGCCCCGGTCACGCCGATTCGCCATCCGCCTTGTCCCGAAGCCCGCCATCCCCTTACCCTTTCGACAATTGTAACGCCAATTGGTACACTTCACGCCGCTTCTGCCCGTGCATCCTGGCCACCAGATCAGCAGCATCCCGCACGCTGTGGTCCTGCAGCGCGGCACGCAGGTCCGACTCTATGTCAGAAGCGTTAACGGGCTCTGAATGGCTGCGGTCCACCAGGATGACGATCTCGCCCCGCGGCGGGTCCGAGCGGGCGCCCTCAGCCAGTTCGGCCAGGGAGCCGCGGCGGATTTCCTCGAATTTCTTGGTCAGTTCACGGCAGACTGCGGCGGAGCGTTCCTCCCCCAGCACCTCGGCGATATCGGCAAGGCTTGCCTCGATCCGTTTCGGCGATTCGTAAAAGATCAGCGTTCCGGGAATGTCCCGCAGCGCCTCCAGCCGGGTCCGGCGCGCGCCCTTGGCGTTGGGCAGGAAACCCGCAAAGAAGAACGCATCGGTGGGCAGGCCGGCCAGCGTCAGTGCCGCCAGTGCGGCCGATGGCCCCGGCGCCACCGTCACGGCAAAGCCCGCCTCGGCTGCCGCACGCCCGAGATCATAGCCCGGATCGGCGATCAGCGGCATGCCGGCCTCGGAGGCATAGGCGACCGAATGCCCCTCTCGCAGCGCCTCGATCAGATGCGCGCGGGCCGCCGGGCCGCTGTGATCGTGATAGGCGAAGATGCGCCGCCCCTCCAGCGGCACGCCATGGATCTCCATCAGCCGGCGCAGGCTGCGGGTGTCCTCGGCCGCGATGACATCCGCCGAGGCGAGGATATCAAGCGCCCTGAGCGTGATGTCGCGCGCCGTTCCGATCGGGGTGGCGAGGAAATAGAGCCCGGGGGCCAAACTGACCTTTTGGTGATTCAACGCTGGACCCGACCTTTCTGACGTCTATTATCCGGAACTGATTTACATGCGGTCCCGCCGCTGCCGGATTCAGGAGTTCATTAGGACATGTTTGCCCGTTTCGCCACCGCCCGCAAGGCAGTGACAAGGATTGTCGCCACGAGGTTCCTTGCCCTTGCCGCATTGGTGCTGGTCGCCGCCTGCGATACGTCCATGATCGACTCTCTCGGCCCGACCATCAACACCAGCAAACCGGTGCCGGTGGCGCTTCTGGTTCCCAAGGGATCGGGACAAAGTGGCGACGCCATCCTGGCGCAGAGCCTTGAAAACGCGGCCCGTCTGGCGATCGCCGATCTGCAGAACGTGCAAATCGACCTGCGGGTTTACGACACCAAGGGCAATGCCGCCACCGCGGCCTCCGTGGCCACGCAGGCCGTGAATGACGGCGCCCAGATCATCCTCGGACCGGTCTATGCCGAGGCCGCGAATGCCGCCGGGCTGGCCGTGGCGTCGCGCCAGATCAACGTGCTGTCCTTTTCCAACAATGCCTCGATCGCCGGCGGCAATGTCTTCGTGCTGGGGCCGACCTTCCTGAACACCGCCAAGCGGCTGTCGACCTATGCTGCCCGCCACGGCAAGAGCAACGTGGTCATCGTCCATTCCACCGATGTCGCGGGACAGCTTGGCCGCGATGCAATCCAGCAGGCCCTGGCGCAGGCCGGCCTGCGCGATGCCGGCAGCGTCAGCCACCAGCTGTCTCAACAGGGGGTGATCGCCTCGATCCCCACCATCCGCGAGACCGTCACCACCAGCGGCGCCGATGCGATCTTCCTGACCGCGACCACGGCGGGCGCGCTGCCTCTGTTCTCGCAGCTTCTGCCCGAGGCCGGGGTTTCGCCCGCGACGGTGCAATACATCGGCCTGACCCGTTGGGACATCCCGGCCCAGACACTGGAGTTGCCCGGCGTGCAAGGCGGCTGGTTCGCCATGCCCGACCCGGTGCTGTCGGATCAATTCCGCAGCCGCTATGCGATGACATACGGCGGACTTCCCCATCCTATCGGCGGGCTGGCTTATGACGGTATCGCCGCGATCGGCGCCCTTGTCGGCGCCGGCAAGTCGAACGCGCTGACCGGTGCGGCGCTGACCCAGAACGCCGGTTTCAAGGGCGTCGGCGGCATCTTCCGCCTGCGCCCGGACGGCACCAACGAACGTGGTCTTGCCGTGGCCACGATCCAGAACAAACAGGTGGTTGTGATTGACCCGGCTCCCGCAAGCTTCTCTGGCGCCGGTTTCTGAACCGGCCTCTCCCGCCCTGCCTGCACCAGACCCGAACGGCCTGCTGATCTGCGATCCGCAGGCCGTCTTCGACCTGAACGCAGTTCGGGCCCGCATCGACGCCGCTGCCCGCGACGCGCAAGACACCGCCGCAGTGAGAGCCGAGGCGCTTTCTATCCTGCGCGCAGCCAAGGATCAGGGTCGCGCGGCGATTGCGGCGGCCTTCGTCGCCCATCCCTTCGCCGCGCGCCCACTGACCCGCTCCTATACCTTTCTGACCGACGGCCTGGTCACCACCGCACTCTATGTCGCGATCACCTATCTGCACCCCAGCGCCACGCCGCGATCGGCAGAACCTATCGCGGTGATCGCCGTCGGCGGCTATGGTCGGGGCGAAATGGCGCCCTACTCCGACGTCGACCTGCTGTTCCTCACGCCTCACAAGATCACCTCCTGGGCGGAAAATGTGATCGAGGCAATGCTCTACATGCTGTGGGATCTGAAGCTGAAGGTCGGCCACGCCAGCCGGACCATCCGCGATTGCGTCAGGCTGGGGCATGACGACTTCACCATCCGCACGGCGCTGCTGGAGCATCGGTTCCTGGACGGCGACGAAAGCCTGGCGACAGAGTTCAGCAAGACCCTCAAACAGGAACTGTTCTCGGATGGCGCCCGTGCTTTCATCGAGGCGAAATTGTCCGAACGCGAGGCGCGCCACCGCAAGCAGGGCGAACGCTATGTGGTGGAGCCCAACGTGAAAGAGGGCAAGGGCGGGTTGCGTGACCTGCAATCGCTGTTCTGGATCGCCAAGTATATCCACGGGGTCGAGGACGCGGCCGAACTGGTGCCTCTTGGCGTGTTCCGCCCCGATGAATTCGCCCGCTTCGTGCAGGCAGAGGATTTCCTCTGGGCGGTGCGATCGCATATGCACCTGCTGACCGGACGCGCGACCGAGCAGCTTACCTTCGATCTGCAGGTCGAGGTGGCAGAGCGCATGGGCTATCGCGACCGCGCCGGCCGGCGCGGCGTGGAAATCTTCATGCAGCGCTATTTCCGCGAAGCCACCGCGGTGGGCGATCTGACCCGGATTTTCCTGACCAAACTGGAAGCGATCCACCTGAAAAGCGAACCGCTGCTGGAACGCATCTTCCGGCGCCGCCCGAAAGTGCGGGCCGGCTACAAGGTGATCAACAATCGGCTCGCCATCGTCGATCCCACGGCCTTTCTGTCGGACAAGTTGAACCTGCTGCGCCTGTTCGAGGAAGGGCTGCGCACCGGCATGCTGATCCACCCCGACGCGATGCGGCTGGTGACGGCGAATCTCGATCTGATCGACGACGAGATGCGCAACAACAAGGAAGCGCAACGTATCTTTCTGGATCTGCTGCTGAAGCATGGCAATCCGGAACGGGCGCTACGGCGAATGAACGAGTTGGGGGTGCTGGCCGCCTTCATCCCGGAATTCGAACCCATCGTGGCGATGATGCAGTTCAACATGTATCACAGCTACACCGTCGACGAACATATCATCCAATGCATTGCCCAGCTCGCCAAACTGGAGAAGGGCGAGTTGCAGGATGCGCTGCCGACCTCGACCACCATCCTCAAGCGCGGGGTGAACCGGCGCATCCTCTACGTGGCCCTGCTGCTGCACGATATCGCCAAGGGCCGGCCCGAGGATCATTCGATCCTCGGCGCCAAGATCGCTCGTCAGGTGGCGCCACGGCTGGGGCTGAACAAATCGGAATCCGAAACCGTCGAATGGTTGGTGCGCTATCACCTGCTGATGTCCGACCTGGCACAGAAGCGCGATATCTCGGACCCGCGCACAGTGCGTGATTTCGCTAAGGCGGTGCAGACGGTCAAGCGGCTGGAGCTTCTGACCGTGCTCACCGTCTGCGACATCCGCGGCGTCGGCCCCTCGACCTGGAACAACTGGAAGGCGGCGCTGATCCGGACGCTGCACAATCAGACCAGCCATGCGCTGCAAGGCGGCATGGAGGCATTGACCCGCGAAAACCGTGGCGCCGAGGCCAAGCGCGCCCTGCGCGCCGCCCTTCCCGACTGGCCCAAGGCACAACTCAAGGCTGAAACCGCGCGCCATTATGCCCCCTATTGGCAGGGGCTGCATGTCTCTGCCCATGTGGATTTCGCCGAAATGCTGCACGAGTTGGAGAGCAAGGGCGATCCCGCCGAGATCGTGATCCGGCTGTATCCGGATGAAGACCGCGATGCCACCCGGGCCAGCTTTGTCATGGGCGACCACCCGGGGATCTTCGCCCGCATCGCCGGCGCGCTGGCGCTGGTCGGGGCCAATGTGGTGGATGCGCGCAGCTACACCACCAAGGACGGTTATATCACCGATGCCTTCTGGATCCAGGATGTGGAAGGGCGCCCCTATGAGGTAAGCCGACTGCCCAGGCTGAGCCAGATGATCCACAAGACCCTGAAGGGCGAGGTTCTGACAGCCGATGCGCTGAAGTCCCGCGACAAGATCAAGAAGCGGGAAAAGGCCTTCAACGTGCCCACCCATGTCACTTTCGACAACGAAGGGTCGGACATCTACACGATCATCGAGGTCGAGACCCGCGACCGTCCGGGGCTGCTTTTCGATCTGGCCCGTGCGCTGGCCTCGGCCAACGTCTATGTCGCCAATGCGGTGATCGCCACCTATGGCGAGCAGGTGGTGGACAGCTTTTATGTCAAGGACATGTTCGGGCTGAAATATCACTCGCAATCGAAGCAGAAGTCGCTTGAGGCCAAGCTCAGGCAGGCGATCATCGAGGGGGCGGAACGCGCCGACGGCTGATGCGCCCCCTTCCCCCGGCACATCGCCACGGATAAAGCTGCGACACAGCAGAAGACAGCGGCGCCAAGATGCCGCGCCGAGGATGAGGGCTCCATGAAACCGATCCGCCTGATGGCCGGCTTTTTCACCGTCGGCATCTGGACCCTGGGCAGCCGCGTCCTGGGTTTTGTCCGCGATGCGATGATCCTGGCTCTGGTCGGGCCCGGTCCGCTCTACGAGGCCTATGTGGTCGCCTTCCGGCTGCCCAACATGTTCCGCCGCTTCTTCGCCGAGGGCGCCTTTAACATGGCCTTCGTGCCGATGTTCTCGAAGAAGTTCGAACGCGAGGAAGACCCGCGCGCCTTTGCCGAGGATGCGCTGAGCGGCCTGGCCTCGGTACTGATCGTGCTGACACTGATCGCCCAGGTGGCAATGCCCTGGCTGATCTTTGCCACCGCCTCCGGGTTCACTGGACAGGAGCAATTCGCGCTGTCGGTGGAATTCGGGCGGATCGCCTTTCCCTATGTGCTGTTCATCTCGCTGGCGGCGCTGTTTTCCGGCATCCTGAACGCCACCGGGCGCTTTGCCGCCGCCGCCGCCGCCCCGGTGGTACTGAATATCTTTCTGGTCGCAGGCATGGCGGTGGCGCATCTGGTCGGCGGCGACGTCGCCCGGGCGCTGATCTGGATGATCCCGGTTTCGGGCGCAGCGCAACTCGCCCTGGTCTGGATCGCCGCCGCCCGCGCCGGTTTTGCCCTGCGGTTCAAGCGACCGCGCTGGACGCCGGAGCTGGCCCGGCTGGTCAAGATCGCCATTCCCGCGGCGCTGGCCGGAGGGGTGGTGCAGGTGAACCTGCTGGTGGGCCAACAGGTGGCCAGCTATTTCCAGCACGCGGTAGGCTGGCTCTATGCCGCCGACCGGCTTTATCAACTGCCACTGGGCGTGGTGGGCATCGCCATCGGCGTGGTTCTCTTGCCGGATCTGTCGCGGCGCCTGTCGGCCGAGGATCACACCGGCGCCCGCCATGCGTTTTCCCGTGCGGGCGAGGTGTCTCTGGCCCTGACCATTCCCTCGGCGGTGGCGCTGGTGGCGATCCCGCTGCCGCTGGTGTCAGTGCTGTTCCAGCGCGGCGAAATGACGGCCGATGACAGCCGCGCCATCGCGCTGGCGGTGGCGATCTACGGGCTGGGCCTGCCCGCCTTCGTGCTGCAGAAAATCCTGCAACCACTGTTTTTCGCCCGCGAGGACACAACGACGCCGTTCCGCTATGCGATCGTGGCGATGGTGCTGAACGCGGCGGCGGCCATCGGGCTCGCCCCGGTCTTCGGCTGGATCGCCCCCGCGATCGCCACCACGGCGGCCGGCTGGGCGATGGTCATCCTGTTGGCAATCGGCGGTCGCCGCTTCGGCGATGTCGCCCGTTTCGACGACCGTTTCCGCGCCCGCATCTGGCGCATTTGTCTGGCGGCCGGGGTCATGGGGGCCGCGCTCTGGGCCGCGGCGCGGCTGCTGGCAGATGCCCTGCAGACCGGCGGCCTGCGCTATCTGGCGCTAGCTGGGCTGATCGGGTTGGGGATCGTGGTCTATTTCGGCACCGCACAGGTGATCGGTGGCGTCCGGCTGGCCGAATTTGCCGGGGCACTCAGGCGCCGGCGCGGCTGATGGCCGCGTCGGCACGGTATCCGAGACGCCGGCAAAAAACGGGTCTATCATTGCGCATGAAACGCTGAGTCTCATTGAAGGAGAACGTCATGCCGCGCAACGAAGGTACACTCGACCGTGCCATCCGCATCATTGTCGGTCTGATCCTGCTGGCACTGGTCTTCGTCGGCCCCAAGACCATGTGGGGGCTGATCGGACTGATCCCGCTGCTCACCGGGGTGCTGGGCTATTGCCCGCTGTATCAGATCTTCGGGCTGAACACCTGCCCGATGAAAAAGTGATCACCTGAACGCTTGGCGCCTCCAGCCCCGCCGGGGATCGGGGGGGGCGCCACCATCGGGCCGATCCCGGCTGAACCGGGATCAATCGTGCCGGATCTTGCTCCGGAACCGGGCCCAGCCGCCAGGGGCGACGAAGAAAGACAGCACGAAGCCGGTCAGAAAACCGCCCAGATCGGCTACCCAGTCGAAATTGCCTCCGAAGATCAGGCCGAACAGAAGCTGGATCCCCAACAGCGTCGCGATCAGCGAAAATGCCCGTGTCTGGTTGGCCCCCACCGCGCCCAGCCGGCGCCACAGGATATAGGTGAAGGCGCCGATCAGCCCGTAGACCGCCGGGAAACCGCCCACCAGCGGCAGCGGATCGGGCAGGATCAGCCCGTAGATCAACGCCCCGCCGGCAGCCGAGACCACATAGAGCGCCACCAGTGCCAGGCTGCCGAAGATTTCGGCCACCATCTTGCCCATGGCCAGCACGAAAACGCCGACGAACAGCGCCTGGGTGAAGGTCACATGCACGAAGGCATAAGAGACGAAGCGCAGCAGATGCTGCACCGGCCAATGACCGCTTTCGATCATCCAGTCGAGAATCTGCGCGGAAAAGGCATAGCGCTGGATCGCCTCCAGCCGCCAGCCGATCGCGGCGGGCCCACCGATCACCCCCTGCGAGCCGAGCCAGAAGGTCATTTCGATTCCCATGATCACCAGAAACAGCGCCACCACCACCGGCGGCAACGGATTGACTGCGGGATGTCTTTCGTTCGGCTGCATTGCGCGGCTCCCTGGCTTCTCTGTCCTGCCTGTCGATCATGCCGGCCCTGCACGCCGACACGCTGGCGGCTGTTGACGCCACCTGGGCGCATGGGTAAGCGACACAGGGTCTTTTTACCAGACGGGAGTTGTCTCACATGATCGAGACCAGTTTCACGCCCCGCGTGTTTTCCGGCATCCAGCCTTCGGGCAACCTGCACCTTGGTAATTACCTTGGCGCATTGAAGCGCTTTGCCGATTGGCAAGAGCGCGGCACGGAGACCATCTATTGCATGGTCGATCTGCATGCGATCACCGTCTGGCAAGACCCCGCAGATCTGCGCCGCGCGACGCGCGAGCTTTGCGCCGGCTTCATCGCCAGCGGCATCGACCCCGAGAAATCCATCCTGATCAACCAGTCCCAGGTGCCCGAGCATGCGCAGCTGGCCTGGGTGTTCAACTGTGTCGCCCGCATGGGCTGGATGGGCCGCATGACCCAGTGGAAGGACAAGACCGCCGGCAAGAACGCCGAAGCGGCTTCGCTGGGGCTGTTCGCCTATCCGTCGCTGATGGCGGCGGACATCCTGGTCTATCACGCCACCCATGTGCCGGTGGGCGAGGATCAGAAACAGCATCTTGAGCTGACCCGCGACATCGCCACCAAGTTCAACCATGATTATGGCGTCGATTTCTTCCCGCTGACCGAACCGGTGATCGAAGGCGCCGCCACAAGGGTGATGAGCCTGCGCGACGGATCCAAGAAGATGTCGAAATCCGATCCTTCGGATGCCAGCCGGATCAACCTGACCGACGATGCCGACACCATCGCCAAGAAGATCCGCAAGGCCAAGACCGACCCCGAGCCGCTACCCTCCGAGGCCAAGGGGCTCGAGGACCGGCCCGAGGCGCGCAATCTGGTCAATATCTTCGCGGCGCTGAACAATCAGACGGTCGATCAGGTGCTGGCCGATTTCGGTGGCCGCCCGTTCTCGGAATTCAAGCCGGCGCTGGCCGATCTGGCGGTGGCACAACTGTCTCCGGTCTCGACCGAGATGTCACGACTGATGGACAACCAGGACGAGATCGACCGCATCCTTACCCGTGGCGCCGAACGTGCCCGCGAGATCACCGCGCCGATCCTGAAGAAGACTTACGAGATCGTCGGCATGGTCGGCCCGGTCGAGCTCTGATCCAATCGGCGGCCTGCTCCGGCGGGCCGCCGTCCCCTCCTGCCGCGACATCTGCGGGACTGGACCTTGCCGCGCCTTCTGCCTAGGGTCGCGCCAACTGAATGGCCCGATCCGAGGAAGAACGCATATGGCGACCGGCACCAACATCCGCACCTATTTCAACGGCACCTGGCATGACGGCGACGTCCCGGTGATGCAGGCGGCCGATCATGGCGCCTGGCTCGGCTCGACCGTCTTCGACGGGGCGCGTCTGTTCAACGGCATGACCCCGGATCTCGACCTGCATTGCGCCCGCATCAACCGTTCGGCCAAGGCGCTGATGCTGACCCCGACGGTCGGCGATGCCGAGATGGTCGAGATCGTCGAGGAGGGGCTCAAGGCCTATGGACCCGATGCCGCTGTCTACATCCGTCCGATGTACTGGGGCATCGACGGCGATCCTTCTGCCATCATCCCCAGCCCCGACCAGACCGGCTTTGCCATCAGCCTGGAAGAAATCCCGATGCCGCCCGCAGATGCCGGCGCCACGCTGACCCGCACCCGGTTCCGCCGCCCTGTGCTGGAAAACGCGGTCTGCAACGCCAAGGCCGGTTGTCTGTACCCCAACAATGCCCGCATGCTGGCCGAAGCGCGATCGAAGGGGTTTTCCAACGCGCTGGTGTCTGACGCGATGGGCAATGTCGCCGAAAGCGCCACTGCCAACGTCTTCATGGTCAAGGATGGAGAGGTCTTCACCCCTATCGCCAATGGCACTTTCCTGTCGGGCATCACCCGGGCGCGCCATATCAAGAATCTGCGCGCCGACGGTTTCACCGTGCATGAGGCGGTGCTGAGCTTCGAGGATTTCCATGCCGCCGACGAAGTCTTCCTGTCGGGCAACCTGACCAAGGTGACCCCGGTGACCGGCTTTGACGACACGCAATACCAGATCGGCCCGGTCACCCGCCGCGCGCGCGAACTCTACTGGGACTGGGCGGCTTCGACACGCTGAGACCGTCGCACCAGGCAGCAGCTACTTGCCCGCCCCCGGGGCTTGCGGCATGATCCGCCGGAAGGAGAACCCCACATGCGCAAGTTTCTCGTCGTGCTCGACGACAGCCGCGAATGCCTGAACGCCATGCGGTTCGCCGCGATGCGGGCCGCCCATACCGGTGCCGGGGTCACCATCCTGTCGGTGATCCCGCCCGAGGAGTTCAATCACTGGATCGGCGTCGGCGCGGTCATGCGCGAAGAGGCGCGGGAACGCATTCATGCGCATTTCGAGGTCTTCGCCAAATGGATGCGCGACAAGCAGAACGTCGATCCCGAACTGGTGATCCGCGAGGGCCAGCCGGTTGACGAGATCATCGGACAGATCAAGCGCGACCCCAGCATCGGTGTTCTGGTGCTGGGCGCCGGCACCGGCCGCAAGGGACCCGGGCCGCTGGTTACGCAAATGTCGAAAAACGCGGGCAGCCTGCCGATCCCGATCACCATCGTGCCCGGCGATCTGAGCAAGGAAAAGCTGGAAGCGATCACCTGACGCCCCTCCCGCGAGAAGCGCCCTCGGGCGCGACGAGCGGCGCCAGGCCACACATTTAGAATCGTTCCAAAGCTTGACGCGATCAGGGCCGGAGCGCATATAGATTGCAACCGAGGAAAGGTGTGCAAAAAATGTTCATTCAGACCGAATCGACCCCGAACCCGGCGACGTTGAAATTCCTGCCTGGCCAGACCGTGCTCGCGGTCGGGACTGCCGATTTCCCCTCGGCCGAAGCTGCTGAGAAGTCGCCGCTGGCAACCCGCGTGTTTGCCGTGAAGGGCGTGACCGGCGTCTTCTTCGGCAATGATTTCGTCACCGTGACCAAGGATGACGCGGTGGAATGGGATCACGTGAAACCGGCGATCCTCGGCGCGATCATGGAACATTACCAATCCGGCGCCCCGGTGATGGAAGGCGAGGAAGCCGCAGCTTCCGGCCATGCCGAATTCAGCGGCGAAGATGAGGAGATCGTCGGCCAGATCAAGGAACTGCTCGACAGCCGGGTGCGCCCGGCGGTGGCCCAGGACGGCGGCGATATCACCTTCTACGGTTTCGATCGCGGCGTGGTCTATCTGCACATGCAAGGCGCCTGCGCCGGCTGCCCCTCGTCAACGCTGACCTTGAAGATGGGCATCGAAAACCTGTTGCGCCACTATATTCCCGAAGTGGTCGAAGTACGCCCGGTCTCGGTCTGATCCCGAGACCGGCCTGATCCCAACGTCATGAACACTCCCCCTTTGATCCTCGGTTTCGACACCTCGGCCGCGCATTGCGCGGCCGCGCTCGTCTCGGGCGAGGATCTGGTTGCCTCCCGCACCGAGGAGATGGGGCGCGGTCAGGCCGAACGGTTGCTGCCGCTGCTGGAGGAGCTCCTAGCCGAGTCCGGCCACGGCTGGCACGATCTGGCAGCGCTGGCGGTAGGAGAAGGCCCCGGCAACTTCACCGGCATCCGCATCGCAGTGGCCGCCGCGCGCGGGCTGGCCCTGGGGCTGAAGGTTCCGGCGATCGGGGTTTCGACCTTCGAGGCGCTGGTCTGCGGGTTGACCGAACCGGCGATCGCCTCTGTGGCGGCGCCGCGTGGGGCTGTCTATCTGCAGCCCCCCGGCGCGACACCGCTAGGCCCACTTTCACCCGGAGAGCTGCCCGCCGATCTGCTTGGCAGCGGCCTTGCCGTCGCCGGTGCCGAGGCCGAGGCGCTGGCGACGCTGACCGGCGGTCGCGCCCTGCCGCCCCATTGGCCCCTGGCCGAGGCCATCGCCCGCGTCGCAGCCACGCGTCTGGACAGCGACGCCCCGCTGCCCCGCCCGCTCTATCTGCGCCCCGCCGACGCGGCACCGGCGCGCGACGCACCGCCGGCGCTGCTGGACTGATGACGCCCGAGGACATGGCAGCCACCCATGCCGCCGCCTTCACCCAGTCCCGCCCCTGGCGCGCCGAGGAATTCGCCGACCTCCTGTCCATGAGCGGAACCTTCGCCTGTGGCGATGCCCGCTGTTTCGCCCTGATCCGGGTGATTGCCGACGAGGCGGAGCTTTTGACCATCGCCACCCACCCGGATTACCAACGCCAGGGCCGTGCCCGCACCCTTATGGCGCAGTGGCAGGCCAAGGCAGCGGCGCGCGGCGCCGCCCGCGCATTTCTGGAGGTCGCGGCTGACAACCCGGCGGCCCTGTCGCTTTATGAAAGCTGCGGCTACGATCCTGTCGGGCTCAGACGCGGTTATTATCCGCGCCCAGATCTGGCGCCAAGTGATGCCATTTTGATGGCCCGAAGCTTGCGCTCCCAGGCAGACGCCTAATCCTCTACCAGCCGGTCAAAAACCTGTTGACCCCCTGCCGGGGCTCCGGCCTTAATCGTTCTTGGCCGGCCAGGATGCCGGACCGGGCCTGCGGCTGTGCCCCATCGCCCCACGAAAGAAAACGAACCGGGAGCCTTTCTTATGACTTTCCTCAAATCCTTTCTGAGCACCGCCGCCACCTCCGCCCTGATGGCCGGCGCCGCCATTGCAGAGCCGGCGCTGATCTACGATCTCGGCGGCAAATTCGACAAATCCTTCAACGAGGCCGCCTTCAATGGCGCCGAACGCTGGGCCAAGGAAACCGGCGGCCAATTCCGCGAAATCGAACTGAAATCCGAGGCCCAGCGCGAACAGGCACTGCGCCGTTTCGCCGAGGCCGGAGCCAATCCGATCATCACCATGGGCTTTGCCATGGCCGATCCCCTGACCTCGGTGGCCCCCGATTACCCCAACACGAAATTCGTCGTCGTCGATGTCACCTGGATCGAAGGCGACAATATCCGCCAGATCGGATTTGCAGAACACGAAGGGTCCTATCTGGTCGGACTGCTGGCCGAAATGGCATCGAAATCCGGCACCGTCGGCTTTATCGGCGGCATGGACGTCCCCCTGATCCGGCAGTTCGGCTGCGGCTATGCCCAGGGGGCCAAGGCCGCCAATCCGGATGCAAAGATCATCGCCAATATGACCGGCACCACCGCCTCCGCCTGGAACGATCCGGTGAAGGGGTCGGAACTGGCCAAGGCACAGATCAGCCAGGGCGCAGATGTAATCTATGCCGCTGCCGGTGGCACCGGCGTCGGGGTGCTGCAAACCGCAGCCGATGAAAATATCCTGTCGATCGGCGTCGACAGCAACCAGAACTACCTGCACCCGGGCCAGGTCCTGACCTCGATGCTCAAACGCGTGGATGTGGCGGTCTATGATGCCATGAAAGCCGGTGACACTGTGGAAACCGGCGTTTTCATCCTGGGGCTTGCCGAAGATGGCGTCGGATATGCGCTGGACGAATACAACGCCGATCTGATCACCCCCGAAATGAAGGCGGCGGTGGACGAGGCGCGCGCGAAGATCATCAGCGGAGAGATCAAGGTCGCCAGCTATTACGACAACGACAACTGCCCGGTTCTCGACTTCTGATCTGACGCCACCAGACACGACCTGAGGGCCGTGCCGCCTCTTGGTGCGCATGGCCCCAGTTGACAGCGGGGGTCGCATGACCGGCATATCTCCTCCAGCCATAGAACTGCGCGGGATTTCCAAGGCCTTCGGCCCGGTACAGGCCAACAAGGATATCTCGATCCAGGTGAGACCGGGGACGATCCACGGCATCATCGGCGAGAACGGCGCCGGGAAATCGACGCTGATGAGCATCCTCTACGGCTTTTACAAAGCCGATAAGGGCGACATCTTCATCAACGGTCGCAAGACCGAGATTCACGACAGCCAGGCGGCCATCGCCGCTGGCATCGGCATGGTGTTCCAGCACTTCAAACTGGTGGAAAATTTCACTGTCCTGGAAAACGTCGTGCTGGGGGCCGAGGACGGGCGCCTGTTGCGCCCCTCTCTGGCCAAGGCACGCAGGATCCTGGCCGATCTGGCCCGGGAATACGAGCTGAACGTCGATCCCGACGCCCGCATCGACCAGATCGGCGTCGGCATGCAGCAGCGGGTCGAAATCCTCAAGGCGCTCTATCGCCGGGCCGATATCCTGATCCTGGACGAGCCCACCGGCGTTCTGACACCGGCCGAGGCCGACCACCTGTTTCGCATTCTCGATAACCTGCGGGCGGAAGGAAAGACGATCATCCTGATCACCCACAAACTGCGCGAGATCATGGAGACCACCGATACCGTCAGCGTGATGCGCCGCGGCGAGATGACGGCGACAGTGAAAACCTCGGAGACCTCCCCCGACGAACTGGCCGAGCTGATGGTGGGCCGCAAGGTCTTGCTGCAGATTGACAAGGCCCCTGCCCACCCTGGCCGGACAGTGCTGGAGGTACGGGGCCTGCACGTGCGCGATCACCAGGGGGTGGAGCGGGTCAAGGGCATCGACCTGACGGTGCGGGCCGGTGAAATCCTCGGCATCGCCGGGGTGGCCGGCAACGGGCAATCGGAGCTGCTGGAGGTTCTGGGTGGCATGCGCTCCGGGGCCGGCACCGTGCTGCTGAACGGCACGGCGCTGGCGCTGGACGGTCGCGGCGCAGACGGCCAGGCGCGGCGTGCGGCCGGCATCGCCCATGTGCCCGAGGATCGCCAACGCGAAGGGCTGATCATGGAGTTCCACGCCTGGGAAAACGTCGCCTTCGGCTATCACCACGATCCGGCCTATCAGCGTGGGCTGCTGATGGACAACGCCGCACTGATCCGCGACACCGAGGCGAAGATGAAGAAATTCGATGTCCGCCCTCCGGCTCCGGCGCTGGCGGCCAGGAACTTCTCGGGCGGCAACCAGCAGAAGATCGTGGTCGCGCGCGAGATCGAGCGCAATCCCGACCTGCTGCTGGTGGGGCAGCCGACCCGCGGCGTCGATATCGGTGCGATCGAATTCATTCACAAGCAGATCGTGGCGCTGCGCGATCAGGGCGCCGCGATCCTGCTGGTCAGTGTCGAGCTGGATGAAATCCTGTCGCTTTCGGACCGTATCGCGGTGATGTTCGACGGCCGCATCATGGGCGAACGCCTGCCCGACCAGACCGACGAACAGGAACTGGGCCTGCTGATGGCCGGCGTGTCGGGGGAGGCGGCGTGATGCTGATTGGACCACTCATTGACCAGGCCGCCGGTCGGTGTACGCCTGTCCGCGGGCGGGCGCTCCTTAAGCGTTGCACTCACACAGTTACCGAGGCCTCGTGATGGACAAGATGCCCAAATGGGCCGATGTGGTACTGATCCCGCTGATCAGCCTGATCCTGGCCACGGCGATTTCGGCGCTGGTGATCCTCGGCATCGGCGAAGATCCGGTGGCAGCGGTCAAGATCATGGTCTCCGGCGCGCTGGGGTCGACCCTTGGTTGGGGCTATACGCTCTATTACGCCACCAACTTCATGTTCACCGGGTTGGCGGTGGCGGTGGCCTTCCATGCGCGACTGTTCAACATCGGTGGCGAAGGTCAGGCGATGCTGGGCGGTTTGGGCGTGGCAGTCGCCTGTCTCTATATCCCCTGGCCGCATTGGAGCCTGGCACTGATCGGCGCCGGCACGCTGGCGGCCCTTTTCGGCGCCGCCTGGGCCGCCATCCCGGCCTGGCTGCAGGCCAGGCGCGGCAGCCATATCGTGATCACCACCATCATGTTCAATTTCATCGCGGCGTCGGTGCTGAACTATCTTGTGGTCGATATCATGCGCCCCAAGGGGGCAAGGGATACCGCGACCGCGCGGTTTCCCGACAGCGTCCATCTGCCCACCCTGCACGAGCTTCTGGCGCCGATCGGCGTCCCCTTTTCCAAGGCAGGACCGGCCAATGTCAGCCTGCTGGTGGCGGTGGCCGCCTGCTTGCTGATCTGGCTGCTGATCTGGCGCAGCCGGCTGGGATACGAAATCCGTGCCTATGGCCATTCCGAAACCGGTGCGCTCTATGCCGGCATCTCTCCCGTCCGGATCACCATGATCACCATGCTGATCTCGGGCGGGTTGGCGGGCATGATGGCAATCAACAACGTGATGGGCGAGGCGGAACGACTGGTACTGAACGCGACAGAAGAGGCCGGTTTCATCGGCATCGCGGTGGCCCTGATGGGGCGCAGCCATCCCCTTGGCGTCTTCCTTGCCGCCATCCTCTTCGGCTTTCTCTATCAGGGCGGGGCCGAGCTCGCCCTCATGACCCAGATCCCGAGCGAGCTGATCGTGGTGATCCAGGCGCTGGTGATCCTGTTTACCGGTGCACTCGACAACATGGTGCGGATGCCGATTGAAAAGCTGTTCGTGACCCTCGGGAGAATGCGCGCATGATGGATTTCATTGCAATCCCGGTGCTCGACAGCGCCATCCGCCTGTCTACGCCGCTGCTGCTAGCCTGTCTGGCCGGGCTCTTTTCCGAACGCGCCGGCGTCTATGACATCGGGCTCGAGGGCAAGATGCTGATGGCGGCCTTCTTCTCGGCGGCGGTGGCCGCGGTCACCGGATCGGCCTGGCTGGGCTTGCTGGCCGGGATCGCCGCCTCGATGGTACTCGCCGCGATCCACGGAGTGGCGGCGATCACCTTCCGGGGTAACCAGCTTATTTCCGGGGTGGCGATCAATTTCCTCGCCGCCGGGCTGAGCCTGTTGATCGCTCAGCATTGGTTCCAACAGGGCGGTCGCACCCCGTCACTGATCGGCGGCGGCCGCTTCGCTCCGATCGACCTGCCACTGGCCCAGACCCTTGCCCCGGTGCCGGTGATCGGGCCGATCTATTCCGACCTGCTGTCCGGCCATTCGGCGCTGGCCTATCTGGCCTTTCTTGCCGTCCCGGCAAGCTGGTGGGTCCTCTACCGCACCCGCTTCGGTCTGCGCCTGCGCGCGGTGGGAGAGAACCCGGCCGCCGTCGATACGGCTGGCGTTTCGGTTGTCGGGCTGCGCTTCGCGGCAGTGATGATCTGCGGGATTCTCTGCGGTGTGGCCGGGGCCTATCTGGCCACTGCACTGCAGGCCGGATTTGTCAAAGACATGACCGCCGGCCGCGGCTATATCGCGCTGGCCGCGCTGATCTTCGCCAAATGGCGCCCCTGGCAGGCGATGTGGGCCTGCCTGTTGTTCGGCTACCTGCAGGCTGTCGCATTGTGGTATCAGAAGATAGATATCTGGGGGCTGGTGATCCCGGTGCAGGCGATAGACGCCCTGCCCTACGTCCTGACCGTGGTGATCCTTGCCGGTTTCGTCGGCAAGGCAATCCCACCCCGCGCCGGCGGCGAACCCTATGTGAAAGAGCGCTGATCCACCGCGCGCAACCGCCCCGAACCAATCGGGAATTGTGAATTGACGCATTCTCCAACGGAGCCTAACTAGCCCTATGCAAACCTACCTGCCGGTCGCCGAAGTCTCAGTCAACGCCCTGCTTCTTCTTGGGTTGGGTGGGCTTGTCGGGATCCTTTCGGGCATGTTCGGCGTCGGCGGCGGCTTTCTGATCACACCGCTTTTGTTCTTCATCGGCGTCCCCCCCTCGGTCGCCGTGGCCACAGGCGCCAATCAGATCGTCGCTTCATCCTTCTCGGCGGTTCTGGCGCATTTCCGGAAACGAACGGTCGATCTCAGTATGGGCACCGTGCTGCTGGTCGGGGGGCTGAGCGGTTCGGCGCTGGGGGTCTGGATCTTCAACTACCTGAAAAGCCTGGGCCAGGTCGATCTTCTGGTCAGCCTGTGCTATGTCGTCTTTCTGGGTATCATCGGCGGGCTGATGTTCATCGAAAGCCTGAATGCGCTGCGCAAAGCGCATCGGCAAGGGCCGTCGAAACCGGCGCGGCGACGGCCCCGCACGTTGATCCATGCCTTGCCCTTCAAGATGCGGTTTCGCGCCTCGGGCCAATATATGTCCGTCATCCCGCCGCTGCTGGTCGGCTTCGCCGTGGGGATCCTATCGGCGATCATGGGGGTCGGCGGCGGGTTCATCATGGTCCCGGCGATGATCTATCTGCTGGGCATGCCGACCAAGGTGGTGGTCGGAACCTCTCTGTTCCAGATCATCTTTGTCACCGCCTTCACCACCATGCTGCACGCGGTCACCAACCAGACCGTCGATATCGTGCTGGCGGTCTATCTGATCCTGGGCGGGGTGATCGGGGCGCAGATCGGCGCCCAGATCGGGTTGAAGCTGAAGGCCGAACAACTGCGCGTCCTGCTGGCCGCGATGGTATTGGCCGTCTGCGCCAAACTGGCACTGGATCTGCTGATCGAACCGGGAGAACTTTACAACCTCTCCAAGGTCGGAGCGATGTGATGCGGCTGCTGCTGGCCCTGTTCCTGCTTTGCCTGAGCGCACTGCCCGGTCGCACCGAAGAGGTAGTACTAGGCCTGTCGACCGACAAGGTCGCCATCACCACCAGTTTCAACGGATCGGAAATCCTGATCTTCGGCGCGATCAAACGCGAAACCCCGATCAAGGATGAACCGCTTGAAATCGTGATCACCGTCGCCGGCCCGTCGGATCCGGTGCTGGTCCGACGCAAGGCGCATCGTTACGGCATGTGGATCAACACCGATGCGGTGATGGTCGATGCAGCCCCCAGCTTTTATGCGGTCGCGACCACCGGACCGCTGCGGCAAGTGCTATCGCAGACCGAGGATCTGCGCCACAAGATAAGCATCGAACGCGCCATTCGCTCGGTCGGAGCGCCCGACAATATCCGCGATTCAGCCCGGTTCACCGATGCACTGATCCGCATCCGAGACGATCACGGCCTCTATCAGGAACTGGAGGGAACGGTTGCCTTCGACCAGCAGACGCTGTTCCGGACCGCCATCGACATGCCCGCCGACCTGACCGAGGGCGACTATTCCACCCGCATCTTCCTGACCCGTGGCGGCGCCGTAGTGTCGCAATATGAAACCGTGATCAATGTCCGCAAGGTCGGGCTGGAACGTTGGCTCTATGTGCTATCGCGCCAGCACGCGGTGCTCTATGGCCTACTGTCGCTGACGATCGCCATCGTCGCGGGCTGGGGTGCCTCGGCGGGTTTCTCGCTGCTGCGCAACCGCTGAGCCACGCGAAAAGCCCCGACCGGGGCGATGAACGGCCAGGCCTCAGCCGCGGCCGATATAGGGCATCTTGGTCGCCATCACTGTCATGAACTGAACGTTCGCCTGCAGGGGCAACTCCGCCATGTGCAGGACCGACCGCGCCGCATCCTCGACCGCCATGGTCTCAAGCTCGGGCTGACCCGGATCGACGGCCTTCAGCTTCTCGGCCATATCCTCGACCAGCGGCGTGCGGGCATTGCCGATGTCGATCTGGCCGCAGGCGATATCGAAGGGCCGCCCATCCAGCGACAGGCATTTGGTCAAGCCCGTGATCGCGTGCTTGGTCGCCGCATAGGGCATCGACCCCGGCCGTGGCACATGGGCGGCAATCGAGCCGTTGTTGATGATCCGCCCGCCCTGCGGGCTCTGGCGTCGCATTGCGGCGAAGGCGGCCCGCGCCGCCAGGAACATGCCATTCAGATTGACGTTGACCGAACGATACCAATCGTCGAGCGGCATTTCGTCAATCGTGGCCGGCGGGGTGAAGATGCCGGCGTTGTTGAACAGCACATCCAGCCGACCGACCTGGGTGATGAAATCGGCAAAGGCCCGCTCCACCGCCGACGGATCGGTCACGTCGGCGACCAGCGGCACCGCATTGGGCTGCCCTTCCGCCATCTTCTGCAACAGATCGGCGCGGCGCGCCAGCAGGCCCACCTGCCAGCCCTCGGCCAGGAACAGTTCCGCGGTGGCGCGGCCGATGCCCGAACTCGCGCCGGTGATCAGAATGGTTTTCACAGCAGGCTCTCCTCCGCCTCCAGAGTCAGGGTCGCGGCAGGGGCCGCACGCAAATCGTCAACTGTCAGCGGATGCGTGGGTTTCGACAGCCGATTGCGCACCACCCAGATCAACCGCTCCTGTGCCCGGGTGATGGCAACATAGGCCAGCCGCTTCCACAAGGGCTGGCCGGCCTCGACCCGGCCCATGCGGGCAGCAGCGTAAAGATCAGGGGCAAAGACCTGCACCGTATCCCACTGGCTGCCCTGCGCCTTGTGGATGGTCACCGCTGCCCCATGCAGAAAGGCCGCGCCCATGCGGGCGGCAAAGGGAATGAAGGGCTCTTCCTCGTCCGGTTTCTCGATCTTGATGATCGAGGCGGCCGAGACCTGGGGATCCTCGGCGCCGATCACATGCAGGCGCGAAAACCCCGGCTTGCGCCCCGGCCCCAGATAGATCACCTGCGCCCCCTTGATCAGCCCGCGCGCCTCGAGGTCCAGACGCTTCTTGCGGTGCTTCATCGGCAGTTCGATCCCATCGCAGATCAGCGGCTCCCCTTCCAGCAGATCATCCTCGGGCGCGCCATAGACATGGCGAAAGGCGGTGATCAGCCGGATCCGGGTGGCATTGCGCCAGACCAGCACCGGGCTGCGCGCCATCAGATCGACCTCGACCCGCTGCCCCCAGACCACACGCTCGTCGCGGCGCGCGGTCTCTTCGATCATGCGTTCGAATTCCTCGAAGCCAAGCTGCGGATCGGCCAGGGCATGAGCCAGGTCGAGGATCGGGTTATCCGCTTCCTGCCGGTGAATGCGGTGGAGGATCAGCTTGCGATCCTCCGGCAGGCCATCGAAGACCATCGCCCCCGATTGGTTCACCGGCGCCAACTGCGCGGGATCGCCGAACAACAGCAGATTCGGGAAAATCTCCTTCAGGTCCTGAAACTGCCGATCGTCGAGCATCGAGGCCTCATCCACGAAACCGATATCGAGCGGGTCCTCGCGCCGTTTCCAGCCGGTAATGAAATCCGATCCACGCAATCCCGCCGCAGCCAGCGCACCCGGAATCGATTTGTTGGTCTGATAGAAGGCAAAGGCCCGGTCCAACGCCTGATCGGTCAACCCTTCGATCTCGGGGCGTTCGTCGTTCCCGGCCAGCCATTCGGCGATACGCTCGTATTCGGGATCGTAGACCGGGGTATAGAGGATCCGGTGGATCGTCGTCGCAGGCACTCCGCGAAACCGCAGCACGCTCGCCGCCTTGTTGGTCGGCGCCAGAATTGCCAGCGTGCGGCGCTCCTCCCGTCGCTTGCGACTTTCGAAATCGCCCGAAACGATATCCACGCCAGACTGCTGCAGGGTCTTGTAAAGCTCTGACAACAAAAGGGTCTTTCCCGATCCCGCCTTGCCGATCACGGCCATCACACCGCTGCCGGCCTCACGCGGGGGAACCAGCAGCCCATCTTCCATATTCACGCCGGATTGGCGCAGCATCTCGGCCACGTGATCGAAGGCCGCGGCCTGATCTTCGGAAAATGTGATGGGCGGTTTGGTCATGGCGCGACCCTACCCTGCCCCATGTCCCGGCGCCAGAGACAAGCACCCCGGACCAGGCCGGCAGATCACGCGTGGTTTCGCGAATTTACAGGCTCCGACGTGGCGGCGGACCGCGGGCTCTCCGATTGCGCCAGCTCCTCTATCGCGATCTCGCTTGCACGTTCGAGCTGCGCGGCAAGCCCCCTCATCCCGTTGGTCTTTGCACAGGATCGCAGGTCCTCCAGCACTGCAAGAATCCAATCAGGGCCAGCCATAATTCACCTTAAGGAAGAAGGAATATCAGGCTAGCACAACTTAAAGTAATAATAAATCAAAAGATCATTCCGGGCATGACGAATAAGCCGCGGGGTCAGAGCGCCCCCGCGGCTTTCATTGCTTCTGACCATGCTGGTTCAGCTCAGGCGCGGCCGGCCTCCAGCACCTCTTCAAAGGTGCGCAAACCGGTTTTCGGCGACTGCACCAGCACCGACATATTGCCGGGCTTATGTTCGTTCCGCAGCATCTTCATATGCGCCTGGGGCAGTTCCGCCCAGGTGAAGACTTCGGACATGCAGGGGTCGATCCGGCGTTCGATCATCAACCGGTTGGCCGCCGCCGCCTGCTTCAGATGCGCGAAGTGCGAGCCCTGCAGACGCTTCTGGTGCATCCACATGTAGCGCACGTCAAAAGTGCAGTTGAAGCCGGAGGTGCCGGCACAGATCACCACCATGCCACCCTTCTTGCAGACGAGCGAACTGACCGGGAAGGTCGCCTCGCCGGGGTGTTCGAAGACGATGTCTGGGCTGACGCCCTTGCCGGTGATCTCCCAGATCGCCTTGCCGAACCGGCGCGCCTCTTTCAGCCAGTCATTATATTCCGGCGTGTTGACGGTGGGCAGACGGCCCCAGCAGCTGAAGTCCTTGCGGTTGATCACGCCCTTGGCGCCCAGCCCCATGACGAATTCGCGCTTGTCCTCATCCGAGATCACGCCGATAGCGTTGGCACCGGCGGTGTTGATCAGCTGGATCGCGAAGGACCCCAGACCGCCCGAAGCCCCCCAGACCAGAACGTTCTGACCCGGCTTCAGCTCGTGCGGATGGTGGCCGAACAGCATGCGATAGGCGGTGGCGAGCGTCAGCGTGTAACAGGCGCTTTCTTCCCAGGTCAGGTGCCGCGGGCGCGGCATCAACTGCTGTGCCTGCACCCGGGTGAACTGCGCAAAGGACCCATCAGGCGTCTCGTATCCCCAGATCCGCTGGGAGGAGGAGAACATCGGGTCGCCGCCGTTGCATTCCTCGTCGTCGCCATCGTCCTGGTTGCAGTGAATGACGACTTCGTCACCGACCTTCCAGCGCTTGACCGCCGAGCCGACGGCCCAGACGATGCCCGCCGCATCGGAACCGGCGATATGATAAGATTGCTTGTGCCCATCGAAGGGGCTGATCGGCTTGCCCAGAGCGGCCCAGACGCCATTGTAGTTGACCCCGGCAGCCATCACCAGAACCAGCACCTCGTGACTGTCGAGCTTCGGCGTATCCACCACCTCGAGCTGCATCGCGGTATCGGGTTCACCATGCCGTTCCTTGCGAATGGCCCAGGCGTACATCTGCTTCGGCACATAGCCGAGCGGGGGCATTTCGCCCATCTCGTACAGGTCTTTTTCGGGCGCCTCATACGGCGCGATTCCACCGTTGGTGTCCAGAGCCATGCCGGCCTCCTCAGTTAGCCTTTCCGCCGCGATGCAGAATCGCGGCCCTGCAGGTGGGATAAACATGGCCGCGCAACATTGCAATACATCAAGTTGTAATTTTGAAACTTTATGACCTTGCGGATGCAGCATATCTCCAAGCGCCAGCGCTGCGCCCGCGAAGTGCACAGTTTCTCTCCAGGTTTTGCACGCTCAGCGTCTTCATCTCGTCCCCTCCCCCCTACAGCGTCTCATACCGGGCCCTGCCGACAAAGGATTCCCTTTGGCAAGCCGCCCCGAAGCGGGCAAGCTGGCCTCGGACTGGCCCAGATTGGCCCCGGGCTCACCTCAGACAGGGCACCCCGAGGCGGCATCTTCGCTCGATGCCGCGTTGCGGCGAATTGACAGAGGCCAAAAATTACGATCTAGAACAAAAAAGTGAAAGATTGTTGCGACCACGATTCAAGAGGCTCCCGATGACGCAGACGCAGAAAGACCGCCCCTGGCTGATCCGCACCTATGCCGGCCATTCCACGGCCCAGGCCTCGAATACGCTTTACCGTGGCAACCTGGCCAAGGGTCAGACCGGGCTGTCAGTAGCCTTCGATCTGCCCACCCAGACCGGCTATGACAGCGACCACAAACTGGCGCATGGCGAAGTCGGCAAGGTCGGCGTGCCGGTCTGCCACCTGGGCGACATGCGGATGCTGTTCGATCAGATCCCGCTGGAGCAGATGAACACCTCGATGACGATCAACGCCACCGCGCCCTGGCTGCTGGCGCTCTACATCGCCGTGGCCGAGGAACAGGGCGCGGATATTTCCAAGCTTCAAGGCACCGTGCAAAACGATCTGATCAAGGAATACCTCAGCCGCGGCACCTATGTCTGCCCGCCCAAGCCGTCGCTGAAAATGATCGCGGACGTTGCCGAATACTGCTATCGCAACGTCCCGAAATGGAACCCGATGAACGTGTGTTCCTATCACTTGCAAGAAGCCGGCGCGACGCCCGAGCAGGAACTGGCCTTCGCCCTTTCCACCGCAATCGCGGTTCTGGACGAATTGCGCCCACGGGTCCCGGCCGAGGATTTCCCGGCCATGGTCAGCCGCATTTCCTTCTTCGTGAACGCCGGCATCCGCTTCGTCACCGAAATGTGCAAGATGCGTGCCTTTGTCGATCTCTGGGACGAAATCTGCCGCGACCGCTATGGCGTCGAGAATCCGAAATTCCGCCGCTTCCGCTATGGGGTCCAAGTCAACTCTCTCGGCCTGACCGAACAGCAGCCGGAAAACAACGTCTATCGCATCCTGATCGAAATGCTGGCAGTGACGCTGTCGAAAAAGGCCCGGGCCCGGGCCGTGCAGCTTCCCGCCTGGAACGAGGCCCTGGGCCTGCCCCGCCCCTGGGATCAGCAATGGTCGATGCGGATGCAACAGATCCTGGCCTATGAAACCGATTTGCTGGAATATGGTGACCTGTTCGACGGTAATCCGGCGGTCGACGCCAAGGTCGAAGAGCTGAAAGAAGGGGCCCGCGCCGAATTGGCCAACCTCGATTCCATGGGCGGAGCCATTTCGGCAATTGAATATATGAAAGCCCGCCTGGTCGATTCCAATGCCGACCGGCTGAACCGGATCGAACGCAACGAAACCATCGTTGTCGGCGTCAACAAATGGACCGAGGGCGAGGCATCGCCGCTGCAAACCGAAGATGGCGGCATCATGGTGGTCGACCCGGCGGTGGAAAAGGAACAAATCGCCCGCCTGAACGACTGGCGCACCGCGCGCGATGAAGCAGCCGTTCAAAAGGCCCTGACCGCCCTTCGCGAAGCTGCCGCGACCGGTGTCAATATCATGCCCGCCTCGATCGCCGCCGCCAAGGCTGGCGCCACCACCGGCGAATGGGCCGAACAAATGCGTGCAGTTCACGGCACTTACCGCGGTCCCACCGGGGTGTCGCGGGCGGTTTCGAACAAGACAGAAGGGCTGGAGGATCTGCGTGCCGCCGTCGACATGGTCAGCGACAGGCTGGGCCGGCGAATGAAATTCCTGGTCGGCAAGCCCGGGCTCGATGGCCATTCCAACGGCGCCGAACAGATCGCGTTCCGCGCCCGCGATTGCGGCATGGACATCAGTTATGAAGGTATCCGCCTGACGCCGGAGGAGATCATTTCCGCAGCCCTGGCCGAAAACCCGCATGTAATCGGCCTGTCGATTCTTTCCGGCAGCCATATTCCACTGGTCGAAGAGGTGATGGAGCGGCTCAAAAAGGCAGAACTGGATCACATTCCGGTGATCGTCGGCGGCATCATTCCGGAAAGCGATGCTCAGAAATTGAAAACCATGGGCGTCGCAAAGGTCTATACGCCCAAGGATTTTGAGCTCAACGTAATTATGAGCGACATTGTGGCGCTCGTTGACCCCCAACAAATCGCAGCGGAATAGACACAATTCACTTTGACGCTGATTAGCGTCAGCCTGATCGCTATTGTGCCAACATTGTGCCGGCGCTATGCACCGGCACACATTTTGGTATATGGAGATTCAAATGGCGATCGACCTTTCTATCTTGTCCCGCAAAGAATTAATTGAGCTTCAAGCGGGCGTGGAAAAGGCGCTCAAGGATGCTGAGGTTCGTGAACGCCGCGAAGCCTTGAAGGCGGCCGAACAAGCCGCAGCCGAATTCGGCTTCTCGTTGTCGGAACTCGCCACTGACAGCAAAATGCGACCGGTCTCGAAACAACCGAAAACGCCGCCGAAATATCGCAACCCGAACAACCCGGAAGAAACTTGGTCGGGTCGCGGTCGCAAACCCCGCTGGGTGCATGAGGCACTGACCGCCGGGGCCGATATAACGGATCTGGAAATCTGAACGGACCCTGTCGGACATGACCATCCATATTGGCGCAGAACCGGGCGATATTGCCGAAACGGTCTTATTACCCGGGGATCCCTATCGCGCGAAATGGGCGGCGGAACATTTCCTGTCCGATGTCCGGCAGATCAACGCGGTGCGCGGCATGCTCGGGTTTACCGGGCTGTGGCGCGGCCATTGCGTCACGATCCACGGCAGCGGTATGGGGATGCCGTCGCTGTCGATCTATGTGAACGAACTGATCCGGGATTTTGGCGCCCAGACGCTGATCCGCATCGGCTCCTGCGGGGCAATGCAGCCTCAGGTGGGCCTGCGCGACGTGATCCTGGCAATGACCGCCACTACCCTCGGCTCCCCTTCTTCGGCGATCTTCCGCGAGGTGAACTTCGCCCCCTGTGCCGATTGGTCACTGCTGCGCGCTGCAGCCGATGCGGCGGCGGCCAAGGGCGTTCCCACCCATGTTGGCGGCATCTATTCGTCGGATACCTTCTATGACGAACGCCCCGATCTGAATGAACAGATGGTCCGCCACGGTATCCTCGGGGTCGAGATGGAAGCAGCCGAGCTCTACACGCTGGCCGCCCGCTACGGTCGCCGCGCGCTGGCGGTACTGACGGTCTCCGACCATCTCGGCACGGGCGAAGCGCTGCATGCGCAGCATCGCGAGCGCAGCTTCTCCGACATGGTGGATATCGCGCTCCACGCCGCCTTTCCGGGCTGATCGCTACCGTCCATGCCCGCGATCATAGCCGTTCACGGCCGGCGGCGCCCATCCCTCCAGCGCGCCCTCGTCAGGCGCGAAAACCTCGATCCGCAGCGGATGGCAGGCGGCAGTGTCACTGGAATGCTCTGACGAACAATCCCCACCCGGACAGGCGCTGAGTGCACCCAGCAGGTCGATCTCGGCAAAGAGCTCAAGATAATCCCCCGGCCGCACCGGGCTCGCCTTCATGAAATACTGCCCGGTGTCGCGGGTGAAGCCCGTACACATGAAGACATTCAGCACGTCATGGACATGCGGTTCCGCCTCCTGCAGGCTCATGCCTGTGTGATCCGCCAGGGCGCGGATCAGGTTGGAATGGCAGCAATGGTGATACTGACCGCCCGACAGAAGATTATGCGTATAAGGATCGCAGCGGGTGCCGATCACATCATGAACCGCGCCGCCATGCTCGTCGATCCCATACCAGCCCAGCGTATCCTCAAGGATCGTCGCCATCGGCCGCAGCGACGGAAAGCTGCTCCACAGCCGGTCGCCGACGCTTACATGGCTGCCATGCAGCGCCCGCGTTTTACCGGAATAAAAGCGCTCGCGCAGATCCCGCGCATTCCATAGGTTCAGATCACCAACCTGCGCCCCCTCGATGCAGGAAATCCGCACAACCTGCCCTGCCGCCACCTCGAAACAGACAGCCTCACGCGGCGGCGCGACCACTTCCTCCACTTTACGCGCCCCGGCCCGTGCCCGGGCATAAAGCGCCAGATCAGGCCGGGGCAACCCATCGGCGGGATAACAGATCACCGGCGCGATCGCGCGGCGGGCATCGGCATCTGGGGGTGGCAATGTCATCATGACCTCGACAGGGACCTGGCTCAGCAAACCGCGCCCCGCCCGAAATCGCAAGCACGCTTTCCCATCTTTTCCCCTGCCCTTCTTTTTCTGGCCGAAAATATCCCGGGGGGAGGCCACAGGCCGTGGGGGGCAGAGCCCCCAGCCGCAACGACCAACGCCCGGCCGAAGGAGGACCGGGCGCCGTTCTGTCTCTGGCTCTGTTCTGTCTCTGGGCGCGTCGCTTAAATCGCGATCACGTCCAGTGGCGGGAAGCCATTGAAACCGATGCTAGCGTAGGTCGAGGTATAGGCGCCACAGTTGCGGATCAGAAAACGGTCGCCCGCCTTCAGCCCCAGCGGCAGCTCGACCGGGCGCTTCTCATAAAGCACATCGGCGCTATCGCACGACGGCCCGGCCAGGATGCAGGCCCCCATCGGTTCGTGATCGCGCTCGGTCACGAATTGATAGCGGATTGCCTCATCCATGGTCTCGGCCAGCCCGGAGAACTTGCCGATGTCCAGATAGACCCAACGATGCAGATCGCTGTCGGACTTACGCGACACCAGCAGCACCTCCGCGGCGATCATGCCAGCCTCGGCCACCAGACCGCGCCCTGGCTCCGCCATGACCTCGGCCACATCGCCGAAACGTTCCCCGATCAGCTCCATCACCCGCGCGGAATAGGCGGTCGGACCTTCGATTTCCTCACCGTAATAGGCCGGGAAACCGCCGCCGATGTTCAGCAGCTCCAGCGCATGGCCGGCCTCGCGGGCGGCGTGCCAGACGGCGGCAACCTGATCCAGCGTGGTGGTCCACATCTCGGCACGGCGGGTCTGGCTGCCGACGTGGAACGACATGCCGACCGGGCTCAGCCCCAATTCGACCGCATAATCCATCAGCGCGATCGCCTTGTCGCGGGCACAGCCGAACTTGCGGCTCAGCGGCCAGTCGGCTTCCGAGGCATCGACGATCAGACGGATGTAGACTCGCGATTCGGGGGCGAATTCGGCAATTTTCTCAAGCTCTTCCTCGGCATCGGCGGCGAAGAGGGTGATCCCAGCGTGCCAGGCGAATTCGATATCGCGCGGCTTCTTCACGGTATTGCCGAACGAGATGTGATCCGGATGCGCACCCAAGGACAGGCACAGCTCGATCTCGGCACGCGAAGCGGCATCAAAGCCCGAGCCGAGGTTCACCAGACGCTCGATGATCTCGCGCGCCGGGTTGGCCTTGACGGCATAGTGGATGCGCGCGCGGCCCAGACCGGCCTTCAGCGCGTGATATTGATCGGCGACGCGATCGACGTCCAGAACCAAGGTCGGACGATCGAACTGGGTCGAGCGAATAAAGTTCTCGATGCGGGATTGCGGGCGCACGTCTTGCGCCACCGGAAACCCGGTTACGTATGCGTTCATTGGTCATCTCCATCAGACCCGGCCATTCCGGTTTCCCGGCGCAGACCGCTCACTTCCACGGGAGACGTTACCGTCGCTACGTAACCGCAGGGGACTTACCCCTCTCGCCAGAGGCGCGTGCGTTGGCGTCTTGAGCGCGCATATCGTCGCGAATGACGAGTCGATCAAGAGGTAATTTGCATCCGACCCACTTTTTTAGCCGACCGAGGGCAAATTTCCCCGCATCACCCGGCCAAACCACCTCTGAAGCCGCAAAAAGTTCAATATGATCAAAATCTTAAATGGATATATGATCAAAATTCACTGGCTTCGGTTGGCGCAGATTCGGGGTGGCGCGCTTCCCTCGCAGGGCAATTCGGCGCCACAGGCCGAACAACGCCAGACGCCGCTGGCGCGGTCCAGGCGCCACCGGCAGTCTCGGGTCAGTGAAGACGTGAAATGCCGCCAGGTGAAATAGGCGACCAAGGCGAGAACCAGAAGGGGCAGGAGAACGATCATATCCCCTGCCTATCCGGTCGTAACCGCCACAGCCAGATCAGGCCGCGTTGTGGTAGTGGAAGAGTTCTTCCTGATCGGCCACATGCTCGGCCTCAGCCGGCAGCGGCAGCGGCGTGTAATACGCCCAGGCTTCTTCCAGGATGTGCAGTGCGGCCTCGGCGGAGACCTTGGTGTTTTCGGTGCGACGTTCCATCGGACACTCCGTTGCAGGACAATGTCCTCCCTGAGCGGCTACCTAATGGGCCGGGGGCGCTGGCACACCCCGGAAAAACCGCAACCTTGCCATGCGCTTTCTGCATTGCAGCATCTGAGATGTTCGAAAACGCAAACGGCCCGGCGCAAAGACCGGGCCATGAACCGAAAGCCGTCTGCGGAATCAGACTGCGCGCTCGACCATCATCTTCTTGATTTCCGCGATCGCCTTGGCCGGGTTCAGGCCTTTCGGGCAGGTGCGGGTGCAGTTCATGATGGTGTGGCAGCGATAAAGCTTGAACGGGTCTTCCAGACCATCCAGACGCTCGCCGGTGGCCTCGTCACGACTGTCGATGATCCAGCGGTAGGCGTGCAGCAGCGCGGCCGGGCCGAGATACCGATCGCCGTTCCACCAGTAGGACGGGCAGGAGGTCGAGCACGACGCGCACATCACGCATTCATAAAGACCATCCAGCTTTTTGCGGTCTTCGATCGACTGGCGCCATTCCTTGGCCGGGCGGTTGGTCTTGGTTTCCAGCCAGGGCATGATCGAGGCGTGCTGAGCATAGAAATGGGTCAGGTCGGGGATCAGGTCCTTGACCACCGGCATATGCGGCAGCGGATAGATCGTGACCTCGGATTTCTTGACCTCGTCCAGGCCGAAGATGCAGGCCAGGGTGTTGTGCCCGTCGATGTTCATCGCGCAGGAGCCGCAGATACCCTCACGGCAGGAACGGCGGAAGGTCAGCGTCGGGTCGATCTCGTTCTTGATCTTGATCAGCGCGTCCAGAACCATCGGACCGCACTTGTCCATGTCGAGGAAATAGGTGTCGACCCGGGGGTTTTCACCGGTATCGGGATCCCAGCGATAGATCTTGAAGGTCCGCACATTCTTGGCGCCTTCCGGTTTCGGCCAGGTCTTGCCGGTGGTGATACGGCTGTTCTTGGGTAGCGAGAATTGTACCATTTTGAGCTTTCCTCTACGGTTGGCGGTGCTCTACGGATCTACCGTCTTGAAAAGGGCCTGATTATCGCGGACGAGCTGGGCGACCTTCCGCCGCGCCACGCGATCCAGGTGTTGAGCGTTGATCTGGCGCATGAACTCCAGCGCGCCGGCGTTCAGGCTCTGGTTCAGCCGCGCCGGCTTGAAGGTCATCGCGCCAAGGGCGTCCTCGTGGCATCCCACATGCTGCAAAAGCTGCGTGCCGGGGCGGCTGGCGTCGGCTTCGTCCTCCAGCGCAAAGACATGCTGACGATCCCCCAGCACAGCTTCCAGACGGGCACGAAAGCCGGACCAGTCAGGATAGGCCGCAGTTTCGGTCAGGAACTGGTCCCAGTCGCCGGTATAACCGTCCGACTTGACCGCCTGATTATGCACGCTGCGCTTCCAGCCGTTCATCTCCCGCACATAGAACACATATTCCGGCACGAAGGGCGCCAGATGGGTATCGAGAAGGTCGATGACCTCTTCCAGATGCGGATAAAGCCGGGTCTCGCCCCAATAGCCGGGCATGGCACCGGGCAGGTTTTCATGCGAGACGAGGACGGTTTCAGCCCCGGCCTCCACCTCGGCTTCGATAGCCTGGCGCAAATCGGTGATGGCAGCGACGAACTCAGCCCGGGTCTTGTCGTCCGGCGCACTGGTCCAGAGGACCGAACGGCGCCCGGCGGCCCGGGCCACCGTGCCTTTTTCGGGCGTCAGGATGCGCAGCCCCTCCGGCAGGGCGCCGGCGTTCCTCTGCACGAAGTGATGGAACGAGGTGGTGCCGGTCTTTTGCAGGCCACAATGCAGGACGAGCCGGGTCATGCCCCGGCCCCCCAGACGAGGGCCGCCCCGGTCAGGGCGCACCCAGGGGCGCTGAAGGCCTCCCCGGCCCCACCGCACCGGTAACAGCCGGCGACCCGCGCGAAGCGGAGTGCCGGCCGAAGCCCGAGCGATTGGGAACCGGGGTGCATCATCAGTAGACCCGTTTCTTCGGCGCGATCTTCTTCAGCGCGATCCCGCCATCCTCTTCCGAGGTCAACGGATCCATGTGAACCGGACGATAGGTCAGATCCACCTGGTTGCCTTCGACATGCATGATCGAGTGCTTGCGCCATTCGGCATCGTCACGCTCGGGGTAATCCTCATGCGCGTGGGCGCCGCGGGATTCCTTGCGCGCATCGGCACCGACGATGGTGGCCAGAGCGTTCGGCATCAGGTTGGTCAGCTCCAGCGTCTCCATCAGGTCGGAGTTCCAGATCAACGAGCGGTCGGTCACATGGATGTCATCCATCTTCGCGGCCACGGCCTTGACCCGCTCCACCCCTTCGGCCAGCGTTTTCTCGGTGCGGAAGACGGCGGCGTCAGCCTGCATGGTCTTCTGCAGCTCGAGCCGCAGTTCGGCGGTGGCGATATTGCCCTTGGCATAGCGCAGCCCGTCGAAGCGTTCGAACGCCTTGTCGACCGAGGCCTGGTTCAGCTCCGGGTTCGGCGCCTCGGGATCGACGACCTTGCCGGCGCGGATGGCGGCGGCCCGACCGAAGACCACGAGGTCGATCAGCGAGTTGGAGCCGAGGCGGTTCGCCCCATGGACGGAGGCACAACCAGCTTCGCCCACGGCCATCAGGCCGGGCACGATTGCATCGGGGTCGGAGGCGGTCGGGTTGATGACCTCGCCCCAATAGTTGGTCGGGATGCCGCCCATGTTATAGTGCACCGTCGGCAGAACCGGGATCGGTTCCTTGGTGACATCGACACCGGCGAAGATACGCGCCGATTCCGAGATCCCCGGCAGACGTTCGGCCAAGGCCTCTTTCGGCAGGTGCGACAGGTTCAGGTGGATGTGATCCTTGTGTTCGCCCACGCCGCGACCTTCGCGGATCTCGATGGTCATGCAGCGAGACACGACGTCGCGCGAGGCCAGATCCTTGTAGGTCGGCGCATAGCGTTCCATGAACCGCTCGCCTTCCGAGTTGGTCAGATAACCGCCCTCGCCGCGCGCCCCTTCGGTGATCAGACAGCCGGAGCCGTAGATGCCGGTGGGGTGGAACTGGACGAATTCCATGTCTTGCAGCGCCAGACCCGCCCGGGCCACCATGCCGCCACCGTCACCGGTGCAGGTATGGGCCGAGGTCGCCGAGAAATAGGCACGACCATAACCGCCGGTGGCCAGAACGACCATCTTGGCGTTGAACACATGCATGGTGCCGTCATCGAGCTTCCAGCAGACCACGCCCTGGCACTGCCCGTCTTCGGACATGATCAGGTCGATGGCGAAATACTCGATATAGAATTCCGCCTTCTGCTTCAGCGATTGGCCATAGAGCGTGTGCAGGATGGCGTGACCGGTCCGGTCGGCGGCAGCGCAGGTCCGCTGCACGGGGGGGCCTTCACCGAATTCGGTGGTATGGCCGCCGAAGGGCCGCTGGTAAATTTTGCCTTCCTCGGTCCGCGAGAAGGGCACGCCGTAGTGCTCCAGCTCGTAAACCGCCTTGGGCGCCTCACGCACCAGGTATTCCTGCGCGTCGGTGTCGCCCAGCCAGTCAGAGCCCTTCACGGTGTCGTAAAGGTGCCACTGCCAATTGTCCGGCCCCATGTTCGACAGCGAGGCAGCGATGCCCCCCTGTGCCGCGACGGTATGCGAACGGGTCGGGAAGACCTTGGTCACACAGGCAGTCTTGAGCCCCTGTTCCGCCATGCCGAGCGTGGCGCGAAGCCCGGCACCGCCGGCACCGACAACCACGACGTCATAATTATGCGTCTCGTATTCGTAAGCAGCCATTGCTTGTAGTCTCCCGTTCGGGGTTAGAGCGCGATGCGGGCGATGGCGAACAGCCCCACCGCGATCACGGCATAGCTCAGGCACATCACCGCGATGATCAGCCCGCGCTGTTTCCAGCCGTGCACGTAATCCTCAATCGCCACCTGCGCGCCGAGGTGGAAGTGACGCATCCCCACGACCAGGGTCAGCGCTGCCACGATCGCCGGGAACGGCCGCGAATAATATTCAAGAACCGCCTCGTAAGGCGCCCCGAGAATCGAGCCAAAGGTGAAGATGAACAGAGGAATGAGCACGAGCAGAGCGATGGAGCTTACCTTCATCGCCCAGAAATGATGGACGCCGGACTTGGCGGTGCCCAGCCCGTCAACGCGCTTGCGGTCGGTCAGATAACGCATGGGGGAGGTCTCCTCAGATAACCGCGACAGTGATCAGGGTCAGCACGACCGAGCCGATCAGTGCGGCCCAGCCCATCTTGTCCGAGGTGGAAATGTCCAGCCCCTTCGCGTTTTCCCAGATCAGGTGCCGGATGCCGGCAAGAAGGTGATACCACATGCCAAGGACCGACAGGAACATCACCAGATCGCCCAACCAGCTAGTGATGACCCAATCCACAAACGCGTAATATTCCGGCGCGGTTGCGGCGGCCAGGAACCACCAGGCAATCAACAGCGCGGCGACGATCATCGCGTTGCCGGTGATGCGGTTCAAGATCGAGGTGACGGAATTGAGCTGAAACCTGTAGTACTTGCCCAGCATGAATGGCGAAAGCGGGCGATTGCCCCGATTGACATCGGCCATGTTGGCTCCTTTCCGATTGGCTGCGCCGTTTGTACTCTTTTTGGCGCATCTGTCACGCGCGGGCCACATCAAAATCTACGGTTTTTTGACGCGGTTATGCAGAATATTTCAAATGTGATCACATGAAACGCAGCCGTGATCACAAATATCATCTGTTTTGTGATCGCAACCACCCGCCCCCGCCCCTGAGTCTCCGTTTCCCGACACCACACCGCAGCAATTCGCCACGTCCGAAATGCTGCACTTGCATCCCGCGCGATCCTGTCCAAATCTGAAGACAGGGAAGGACCCGGCAGAAAAGGAGTTTTCCGATGACGCGGTCAAGCCAAGACAAATCCAACCAAGAGATCAGCGTTCCGTTCTTCTGGCCCATGGCGGCCGGAATGGAGTTGGGTGAAACCGCGCTGGACATGTTCCGGCACAACATGAAGTTCGTCAGCCTGGCCGAAAAGGTCGATCACCCGCCAGAACCCAAATGGGCGACGCCGAACAAGGTTCTGCTCGACCTCGATACCATGCGGCTACGGGATTTCTCGGCCTCCGGGGCCACGGGCACGCCCGTACTGATCGACGCCCCCTTCGCCGGGCACAGCTCGACCATTGCCGATTTCGGCAAGGGACAGAGCCTGGTCAAGACCCTGCTCGACAACGGCATCGACCGGGTTCTGGTGACCGAATGGAAAACCGCGACGCAGGAGATGCGGGACTTCGATATCGACAAATATCTGGCCGAAATCAACGTGGTGGTGGACGAACTCGGCGGCAAGGTGAATCTGGTCGGCCTGTGTCAGGGCGGTTGGATGTCGGCGATGTACGCCAGCCGTTTCCCTGCCAAGGTCGCCAGCTTGGTGCTGGCCGGCTCTCCGATCGACACCAATGCCGGCGAGGGCCCGATCCGCGAGATGGCTCACAGCCTCCCGCTCGGCTTCTACAAGGAACTGGTGAAGCAGGGCGGCGGCCGGATGCTGGGCAAGAACATGCTGGCTGGCTGGAAGAACATGCACCCAGACAAGCAGTATGTGGAGAAATACCTCGACCTCTACGAACATGTCGACGACCCCAGCTATCTGAAGCGGACCGAACATTTCGAAAGCTGGTATGAGAACCCGGTCGACCTGCCAGGGGTCTATTACATGCAGGCCATCGACCTGCTGTTCAAACAGAACCTCTTTGCCAAGGGCGAATTCACCGCGCTGGGGCAGAAACTGTCGCTGAAGTCGATCACCTGCCCCACCTATCTGCTGGCCGGCGAATCCGACGACATCACCACCAAGGAACAGGTCTTCGCCGCGCGCGACCTGATCGGCACGCCGAAGAAGCATATTGTCGAAAAGCTGGTGCCCGGGGGCCATATCGGGCTGTTCATGGGATCGCATACCCTGGCCGAGGCCTGGCCGATCATTGCGGAGTGGCTGAAAGAAAACGGCGGGGCCTGAGCCCCGCCGCCAAAGCGCAAGCTGCGCGAGTGCCAGATCATGGGGCCGCGCAGCCCCCTCTGATCGGCGCGGTTTATCCCAGCCAAATCCGAGCTGGGTTTGATCGGCGCGCTTACGTCGGCCAAGCGGCGGCCTCCGGCCTTGTTCCGCGCAAGGGGCCTCAACTCAAAGGAGAGCAGCGCAAGGGGGGCTGACCTGCCCGCCTTACATCGGCATCAAGGCCCAGTAATCGAGATCGAGCAGAACCTCGGGCTTGTATTTGCCGTCCTCGCCCTTCAGCTCAAAGGGCGCACCGCCCTTGGTGGCGACCAGCCGCAGTCGGATCGCGCCGACGCCCGGCGCCGCGGTCTCGGCCTTGTCCAACACCTCGGACCAGGCCTTGACGGTCTGACCAGCGAAACAGGGGTTGGCATGCGCCCCGCCGTTCAGCCCGACGATCATCTGCGCATTGGCCAACCCGTTGAAGCTGAGCGCGCGGGCCATGGAAATCACGTGACCGCCATAGATCAGCCGGCCTTCCGGACGGAAGGTCAGGTCGAAATGCACCTTGGCGGTATTCTGCCACAGGCGGGTGGCCAGCATATGCTCGGCCTCCTCGATGGTGACACCATCGACGTGGTCGATCGTCTCACCCACGGCGTAATCGCCCCAACGATGCGGCTCCCCCGCCAGGGTGAAATCGTAGTTGGAGAAATCCAACCCTTCCGGGATCACCAGATCGGCAGGTGTCAGCGCCTTTTTCAGCTCCGGCACAACGGTCTCCGGCGCCGGCGCATCGAGGTTGGATTTGCGCACCATCACCCAGCGCACATAGTCCATCACCACCTCGTCGCGCTGGTTCAGGCCACGGGTGCGGACATAGACCACGCCGGTCTTGCCGTTGGAGTTCTGCTTGAGCCCGATCACCTCGGATTCAGACCGCAGGGTGTCGCCCTCATAGACCGGCAGCAGCCAACGACCTTCGGCATACCCAAGGTTGGCCACTGCGTTCAGCGAAACATCCGGCACGGTCTTGCCGAAGATCACATGGAAAGCCGCCAGATCGTCGATCGGCGATTTCGGCAGACCACAGTCCTGCGCGAAGGCGTCCGAGGAATAAAGCGCATGCCGCGCCGGATAAAGTGCGTGATACAGCGCCCGTTCCCCGCCCGAGACGGTGCGGGGGACGGCGTGTTTCAGCACGTCGCCGACGGCATAATCTTCGAAAAACCGGCCCGGGTTGGTCTTGGCAGCCATCATTGCTCTCCCAGTTTCAGCTCAGGGGTATAGGCGACCTCCACCTCCTTGGTGACGGCCTGGCCGCAGCGCATCACGCCGCGCGCCGCGTCAAAAGCATAGGTGGGCGTGCCCTGCAGTACCCACCCCTGGGCCAGCGCCTTGCTGACCTTGTGACAGAAGGCCGAAGTATCATCCTCGGTCAGGAAACGATAAAGTGTGGTCATGATCCAAACACCGGATAGCCCAGAAGGCCGTGAATATAGCCGATGATGCCCATCAGCACGATTGAAGCGACCAGGAACATCACGTCCTTGGCATAGGTGCCAGCCGGTCCCGGCGTCCAGGCCGGTTCAGCCCGGTTGATCACCTTCATCTCGACCAGCGCCCAAAGGAAGATGCCGCCGAAGAGGACAATCGACGCCAGATCACCGTTCACCAGAAGGTGAGCAACCGACCAGGCATGAATCCCGCCCAGCATCGGGTGGCGCACCCCATGCAGGATGCGGCCCCGCTTGCCCGCCGGGCTCAGCAGGAAGATCGCGATCAGCACCAGCAGATTGTTGATGTGGATCATGAAGGCCGGCGGCGTCCAGACCGCAATGAACGGCGCCGCGCGGAAGCCGATCACCATCAGCACGACGGCCAGCACCAGCAGTAGTGCGACAACGCCCTTGCCGGCGTTGCCCATGGCGGCACGGCGCGCCGGCGCCAGCCGCTTGAACAAATGGGCCGCCCACCACAGGGCCAGCCCAAGGATCAGAAGTGTGAAGCCCATGTCGGCTTACCCCGCTTGCAATGCCTCGATTGCTTCGGCTTTTGCCAGAGTCTCCCGCGCCGTGGCAACATGCAGGTTCTCGACGATCTTGCCATCGACCACCGCAACCCCCTGGCCTGAGGCTTCAACCTCTTCGAAGGCAGCGATCTGACGGCGTGCCAGGTCGACCTCTTCCGCCGAGGGCGCGAAAGCGGCATTGGCGACATCCACCTGCGCCGGGTGGATCAGCGTCTTGCCGTCAAAGCCCATGTCGCGGCCCTGGGCACATTCCGCAGCCAGCCCCTCGTCATCCTTGAAGGCATTATAAACACCATCGACGATGATCAGCCCCTCGGCCTTGGCCGCCAGCAGGCAGAGGCCAAGCCCCGCCATCATCGGCAGCCGGTCGGCACGGAAGCGGGTCTGCAATTCCTTGGCCAGATCGTTAGTGCCCATCACCATACCGGTCAGCACCGGATGGGCCGCAATCGCGGCCGCATTCAGCATGCCGCGGGGGGTCTCCATCATCGCCCAGATCGGCAGATCGCCAGTGATCGCGGCCAGCGCGTCGATATCTGCAGGCGAGCCCACCTTGGGCAGCAGCACCACATCGGCGTCCATCTCGCGCACGGCACGGGCGTCATCATGCCCCCAGGGGGTATCGAGCCCGTTGATCCGCACGATCTTGATCCGCTGACCATAGCCCCCCTGCGCCAGCGCCTCTTTCAACGTATCGCGGGCGTTTTCCTTTTCATCGGCGGAAACCGCGTCCTCGAGATCGAAGATGATCGCATCCACCGGCAGGCCACGTGCCTTGTCCAGAGCGCGCGGCTTGGAGCCGGGGATATAGAGGACGGAACGGTAAGGGCGCGAACGGGGGTCCATGAAACTCTCCTCGGGTCATAATGTTGCGCGCGAAAGGGGCATTCTTTTCCGGAAAATTCAAGAGAAAATCGCCGCGCCGCAGCACAAAGGCGGGATCGGCACGCCACACGGCCCCTCCCATGCCGGCCAGGGGCAACCACCCCAGACCGCCACCAGAATCGAAACGGGGCGCCGAGACAGGGCGAAACGCCGCACCGAAGCACATGGAACGATCACAGCTTCGGGACTTGAGGGGAAAAAGAGCACGTCCTTTCGGAGCGAGACACTGAGCGCTAAGATTGTGGAATCCTGATACAATTCAGCCAAACCGCCCTGACACTGCGCCGCTGCGCCGCGGCACGAGCAGACGCGGAAGCCTTGCGCGCGCGTCCGATTGGCACTAGGCAACCGGCAATTCCAACCCGACCGGAGATTAGTTCCATGGCCAGACCCAAGATTGCGCTGATCGGCGCAGGTCAGATCGGTGGCACGCTCGCCCACCTCGCCGCTCTGAAAGAACTCGGCGATGTTATCCTGTTCGACATCGCGGAAGGCACGCCGGAAGGCAAAGCGCTCGACATCGCAGAATCCGGCCCCGCCGAAGGTTTCGACGCCTCGCTGAAAGGCACCCAGTCCTATGAGGACATCGCCGGCGCCGACGTCTGCATCGTGACGGCAGGTGTACCGCGCAAGCCGGGCATGAGCCGCGATGACCTGCTGGGCATTAACCTGAAGGTCATGAAATCGGTCGGCGAAGGCATCGGCAAACACGCCCCCGACGCCTTCGTGATCTGCATCACCAACCCGCTCGACGCGATGGTCTGGGCCCTGCAGAAATTCTCCGGCCTGCCGGCGAACAAGGTCTGCGGCATGGCCGGCGTGCTGGATTCGGCCCGCTTCCGTCACTTCCTGTCGCTGGAATTCGGCGTGTCGATGAAAGACGTCACCGCCTTCGTTCTGGGCGGCCACGGCGACACCATGGTTCCCTCGGTCCGTTATTCGACTGTCGCCGGCATCCCGCTGCCCGACCTGATCGAAATGGGCTGGACCACGCAAGAAAAACTGGACGGCATCCTGCAGCGCACCCGTGACGGCGGCGCCGAAATCGTCGGCCTGCTGAAAACCGGCTCTGCCTTCTACGCGCCGGCCACCTCGGCCATCGAAATGGCCGAAGCCTATCTGAAAGACCAAAAGCGCGTTCTGCCCTGCGCCGCCTACTGCAACGGCGAGATCGGCGTGAAAGACATGTATGTGGGCGTGCCCACCGTGATCGGCGCCGGCGGCATCGAAAAGATCGTCGACATCAAGCTCAACAAAGAAGAGCAAGAGATGTTCGACAAATCGGTCGCGGCCGTCAAAGGCCTGGTCGAAGCCTGCAAGGGTATCGACAGCACCCTGGCCTGAGGCCACATCGCATCGTAAGACTGACAGGGCCGGCCCAAGGAAGGGACCGGCCCTTTTCATTTCGGGCACGGCTCATTTCGGACACGACGTGCGCACCTGGCCTTTTGGCCTTGCTGACTGCCCGCCCCTCCCCCGGATCTCGGCTCATCCCGGCGCAGCCTCTCCGAACCGCCCCAAACGTTCCGCCCCAGATGGCGTGGGATCAGCGTCCCGTGAACGACTCGTGACCGCCTGGCGATCGGCAATACACAGCCGGCGAACAGTTTGATTCCTTTTCTCATATTCGGTTTTCGGTCGGAAATCATCTTTGTGATCACACGACAAAAATCTGTGATCACAAACTGCGCGATTTTGCGCCCAAACCTTTTACTCGCCCCAAAATTCCCTTAACGCCGCGCACAGACCTGCCTATACACAACTAAATCGCACCCCGACGGGAGGACATTCTACCGATGAACATCCACGAATACCAAGCCAAGGCACTTCTGCGCAGCTACGGCGCGCCGGTGTCCGACGGCCGCGCGGTCCTGAAAGCCGAAGACGCCAAGACCGCCGCAGGCGAGCTCGACGGTCCGCTCTGGGTCGTCAAGGCGCAAATCCACGCCGGCGGTCGCGGCAAAGGTAAATTCAAGGAACCCGAAGCGGGTGAAAAGGGCGGCGTGCGTCTGGCCAAATCGGTGGAAGAAGCCGCCGAACTGGCCAAGCAGATGCTGGGCAAGACCCTGGTGACGCATCAGACCGGCCCAGCCGGCAAGCAAGTCAACCGCATCTACATCGAAGACGGCTCGGACATCGAGCGTGAGCTGTATCTGGCGCTGCTGGTGGACCGTCAGTCCAGCCGCATCTCCTTCGTCTGCTCGACCGAAGGCGGCATGGACATCGAAGAAGTCGCTGCCTCCACCCCAGAGAAAATCCTCAGCTTCTCGGTCGATCCGGCCACCGGCTACCAGCCGTTCCACGGCCGCCGCATCGCCTTCTCGCTGGGTCTGACCGGCGCGCAAGTCAAGCAATGCGTGGCGCTGATGGGCAATCTCTACAAAGCCTTCGTCGAGAAGGACATGGAGATGCTGGAAATCAACCCGCTGATCGTGATGACCGACGGCAACCTCAAGGTGCTGGACGCCAAGCTGGGCTTTGACGGCAACGCGATCTATCGCCACCCCGATATTGCCGAGCTGCGCGACACCACCGAGGAAGACCCGAAAGAGCTGGAAGCCTCGAAATACGATCTGAACTACATCGCGCTGGATGGTGAGATCGGCTGCATGGTGAACGGTGCCGGCCTAGCGATGGCCACCATGGACATCATCAAGCTCTACGGCGCGGAACCGGCCAACTTCCTCGACGTCGGCGGCGGCGCCACCAAGGAAAAGGTGACCGAAGCCTTCAAGATCATCACCTCGGACCCGAACGTGAAGGGCATCCTGGTGAACATCTTCGGCGGCATCATGCGTTGCGACGTCATCGCCGAGGGCGTGATCGCCGCGGTGAAGGAAGTGGGCCTGCAGGTTCCGCTGGTCGTTCGTCTGGAAGGCACCAACGTCGAACTCGGCAAGAAGATCATCAACGAGTCCGGTCTGGACGTGATCGCCGCCGACAACCTGTCCGACGGTGCCGAGAAGATCGTGAAAGCGGTCAAGGGCTGAGCGTTTGAGGCGTACCCGGGCCCTGCCCCTGCGCCTCACCAGTTGAGAACATAAGCGGCCTAGCCGCAAGATATCAGGAGACGCCAGCATGGCAGTCCTCGTCGACGAAAATACCAAAGTCATCTGCCAAGGGATCACCGGGTCCCAGGGCACCTTCCACACTGAACAGGCAATCGCTTACGGCACCAAGATGGTCGGCGGCGTGACCCCGGGCAAAGGTGGCACCACCCACCTGGACCTGCCGGTCTTCAACTCGGTTCACGAAGCCAAGCACGTGACCGAAGCCAACGCCACCGTGATCTATGTTCCGCCGCCCTTCGCGGCCGACTCGATCCTCGAGGCGATCGACGCCGAGATGGAGCTGATCGTCTGCATCACCGAAGGCATTCCGGTGCTGGACATGATGAAGGTGAAGCGCGCGCTGATGGACAGCAAGTCGCGGCTGATTGGCCCGAACTGCCCCGGAGTCATCACCCCCGGCGCCTGCAAGATCGGCATCATGCCCGGGCACATCCACCAGCGCGGCAAGGTGGGCGTCGTGTCCCGCTCGGGCACGCTGACCTATGAGGCCGTGAAGCAAACCACCGATCTGGGCTTGGGCCAATCCTCGGCCGTGGGCATCGGCGGTGACCCGATCAAGGGCACCGAGCACATCGACGTGCTCGACATGTTCCTGGATGATCCGGAAACCCAGGCGATCATCATGATCGGCGAAATCGGCGGTTCTGCCGAAGAGGAAGCCGCTGAATTCCTGGCCGACCAGAAGAAAAAGGGCCGCTGGAAGCCGACCGCAGGCTTCATCGCCGGCCGCACCGCCCCTCCGGGCCGTCGCATGGGCCACGCTGGCGCCATCGTCGCCGGCGGCAAGGGCGGCGCCGAAGACAAGATCGAAGCCATGCAAAAGGCCGGGATCGTCGTTGCCGACAGCCCCGCCACGCTGGGCGAAGCCGTGTTGAAAGCAATCGGCTAATACATAGATGCAGCATCGGGCGGCCCTGTCGCCCGGCGCAACTGTTCTGTATGACTAGCGCCGCCCGCGACGGGCGGCGCATTCCCCTGGAGGCTTGGCAGATGCCAGTCGACATGTCGCAAGAACGGACCTCCCTCCGGCCAAGCGCAGGACGCGCAGCCGGTCGAGCGTGCCCCTGTGGGGTGCAGCCATGAAGGTTCCCCTAGCCGTCCCGGCAGCAGATGCCTGCCCGCTTCAGGCCGCAATGACGACCGGCCTTTCCGGACATCGCCGTTCTTCCATGTCCCGGCCCGCCGGCGCCACAGGCGTGGCGATCGCCCGCCATCAGATTTCCGCCACCACCGTTCGGATCTGGACCGCAGGGTTCAGTCCCGGCCCCGCCGGGACAAGACTGCGTGACCGATCCGGCCCCGCCCCCAATTCACGAATATCCGTGCGCTAGACGCTCAGAGGTAGCAAGATGACAGAGCACTCCCCCAACGACTTTTTCCACGCCTCCAGCTTTATGCAGGGGCAGAACGCGGAATATCTGGACCAGCTTTACGCGCAGTATGCCGGCGACCCCAACGCGGTTGACGCCGCTTGGGCCGAATTCTTCCGCCAGCTCGGCGACAGTGAGCTGGACGTGAAGGCCGAGGCGCAGGGCCCCTCCTGGGCCCGCACCGACTGGCCGCCGATGCCGAATGACGATCTGACCGCAGCGCTGACCGGCGAATGGCCGGCGGCTACCGAAGCCAAGGCCGCTGGCGAGAAAATCGCCAAGAAGGCCGAAGCCAAGGGCGTCGCCGTCTCTGACGAACAGCTGAAACGCTCGGTGCTGGATTCGATCCGGGCGCTGATGCTGATCCGCGCCTATCGCATCCGTGGTCACCTGATCGCCGATCTCGATCCGCTGGACATGCGCGATTCCGAAAAGGTGCCGCACCCCGAGCTTGATCCCAAGACCTACGGCTTCACCGATGCCGACATGGACCGACCAATCTTCATCGACAACGTGCTGGGCCTTCAGATCGCCTCGATGCGGCAGATCATCGACATCGTGAAACGCACCTATTGCGGCACCTTCGCGCTGCAATACATGCATATCTCCAACCCCGAGGAAGCCGCCTGGCTGAAAGAGCGGATCGAGGGGCTGGGCAAGGAAATCGCCTTTACCCGCGAAGGCCGCAAGGCGATCCTGAACAAGATGGTCGAGGCCGAGGGCTTCGAAAAATTCCTGCACGTCAAGTACATGGGAACCAAACGCTTTGGTCTTGATGGCGGCGAAGCGCTGATCCCGGCGATGGAACAGATCATCAAGCGCGGTGGTGCGCTGGGGATCAAGGAAGTCGTCATCGGCATGCCGCACCGCGGCCGGCTTTCGGTGCTGGCCAACGTGATGAGCAAACCCTACCGCGCCATCTTCAACGAATTCCAGGGCGGCAGCTTCAAACCGGATGACGTCGATGGGTCGGGCGATGTGAAATATCACCTCGGCGCCTCGTCGGACCGTGAATTCGACGGCAACAAGGTTCACCTGTCGCTGACCGCCAACCCTTCGCACCTCGAGGCGGTGAACCCCGTCTGCTTGGGCAAGGCACGGGCCAAGCAGGACCAGTTGAACGATAAGGAAAACCGCACCGCGGTTCTGACCGTGCTGCTGCACGGGGATGCGGCCTTTGCCGGCCAGGGCGTCGTTGCGGAATGCTTCGGCCTGTCGGGCCTGCGCGGCCATCGCACCGGCGGCACCATCCACTTCGTCGTCAACAACCAGATCGGTTTCACCACGGCGCCGCATTTCTCGCGCTCCTCGCCCTATCCGACCGATATCGCCCTGATGGTCGAAGCGCCGATCTTCCACGTCAACGGCGACGACCCCGAGGCTGTCGTGCATGCCGCCAAGGTAGCGACGGAATTCCGGCAGAAGTTCCACAAGGACGTGGTCATCGACATGTTCTGCTATCGCCGCTTCGGTCACAACGAAGGCGATGAGCCGATGTTCACCAACCCGGTGATGTACAAGAAGATCAAGACCCACAAGACCACGCTCAGCCTCTATACCGAGCGGCTGGTCAAGGATGGCCTGATCCCGGAAGGCGAAATCGAGGATATGAAGGCCGCCTTCCAGGCGCATCTGAACGAAGAGTTCGAGGCCGGAAAGGACTTCAAGCCCAACAAGGCCGACTGGCTGGACGGACGTTGGTCCGGGCTGAACCGCGAGGGCGAGGAATATGTTCGCGGCGAAACCGCGATCTCTCCGGAAACGCTGCAAGAGGTCGGTCGCGGCCTGACAACGGTGCCCGACGGTTTCGCTCTGCACAAGACCGTCGCACGTCTGCTCGAGGCCAAGAAGGAAATGTTCGCCACTGGCGAAGGCTTTGACTGGGCCACCGGCGAAGCGCTGGCCTTCGGCTCGCTGCTGACCGAAGGTTACGGCGTCCGCCTGGCCGGTCAGGATTCCACCCGCGGCACCTTCAGCCAGCGCCATTCGGGCCTGATCAACCAGAACACCGAAGAACGCTATTACCCGCTGAACCACATTCGCGCGGGTCAGGCGAATTATGAAGTCATCGACTCGATGCTGTCGGAATATGCGGTGCTGGGCTTCGAATACGGCTATTCGCTGGCGGAACCGAATGCGCTGACGCTGTGGGAAGCCCAGTTCGGCGACTTCGCCAACGGCGCGCAGATTATGTTCGACCAGTTCATCAGCTCGGGCGAAAGCAAATGGCTGCGGATGTCGGGCCTCGTCTGCCTGCTGCCGCATGGCTTCGAAGGTCAGGGCCCGGAACACAGCTCTGCCCGGCTCGAACGCTATCTGCAGATGTGCGGTCAGGACAACATGATCGTTGCCAACTGCTCGACCCCGGCGAACTACTTCCACATCCTGCGCCGTCAGCTGCACCGCTCGTTCCGCAAGCCGCTGATCCTGATGACGCCGAAGTCGCTGCTGCGCCACAAGCTGGCGGTCAGCAAGGCCGAGGACTTCACCACCGGCTCCAGCTTCCACCGCGTTCTCTGGGACGATGCGGAAACCGGCAGCTCCTCCACCACGCTCGCTGCGGATGACAAGATCAAGCGCGTCGTCATGTGTTCGGGCAAGGTCTATTACGACCTGCTGGAAGAACGCGACGCACGTGGCATCGACGATGTCTATCTGCTCCGGATCGAACAGTTCTACCCCTTCCCGGCGATCTCGCTGGTCAAGGAACTGGAACGCTTCAAGGGCGCCGAGATGATCTGGTGTCAGGAAGAGCCCAAGAACCAGGGCGCCTGGACCTTCATCGAGCCCAATATCGAATGGGCGCTGACCCGCATCGGGGCCCAGCACCAACGGCCGCGCTATGTCGGTCGCGCCACATCGGCCTCGCCCGCGACGGGTCTGGCCAGCCAACACAAAGCCCAACAAGAAGCGCTCGTGAACGAAGCGCTCACGATCGAAGGATAACGGAACATGACTATCGAAGTTCGCGTCCCCACGCTCGGCGAATCCGTCACCGAAGCGACCGTCGCCACCTGGTTCAAGAAACCGGGCGATGCCGTCGCGGTCGATGAAATGCTGTGTGAGCTGGAAACCGACAAGGTGACCGTCGAAGTGCCGAGCCCGGCCGCCGGCACCCTGGGTGAGATCGTCGCCGCAGAAGGTGAGACTGTGGGCGTCGACGCACTGCTGGCCACCATCGCCGAAGGTGCGGGCGCAGCGGCTGCCCCGGCGCCGGCTGCCACGGCAGCCCCCGCCGCTCCGGCGCCAGCCGCCGGCGGTGCCGACAGTGTCGACGTCATGGTCCCCACCCTGGGCGAATCCGTGACCGAGGCCACCGTCGCCACCTGGTTCAAGAAGGTCGGCGACACCGTCGCCCAGGACGAAATGCTGTGCGAGCTGGAAACAGACAAGGTTTCCGTCGAGGTTCCCGCCCCTGCCGCCGGCGTCCTGGCTGAAATCGTGGCCCCCGAAGGCACCACGGTCGACGCCGCCGCCAAACTGGCGGTGATCTCCGGCTCCGCTGCCGGTGTGGTCGCGGCCCCCGCCGCAGCCCCCGCCCCGGCAGCAGCCCCGGCAGCGTCCGGTGCCAAGGATGTGGAAAACGCCCCCTCGGCGCAAAAGGCAATGGCGGCTGCCGGCCTCTCGGCCGATCAGGTCACCGGCACCGGTCGCGACGGTCGCGTGATGAAGGAAGACGTCCAAAAGGCACTGGCCGCCGGCATCACCGCCGCTGCTCCGGCACAACCGGCCGCCGCCGCGCCGCGTGCGCCGGTGTCTGCAGATGACACCGCGCGCGAGGAACGGGTGAAGATGACCCGCCTGCGCCAGACCATCGCCCGCCGCCTGAAGGATGCACAGAACACTGCCGCGATCCTGACCACCTATAACGAGGTGGACATGACCGAGGTGATGGCACTGCGCAAAGAGTACAAAGACCTGTTCGAGAAGAAACACGGCGTCCGCCTGGGCTTCATGTCCTTCTTCACCAAGGCCTGCATCCATGCGCTGCGCGAAGTGCCGGAAGTCAACGCCGAGATCGACGGCACCGACATCATCTACAAGAACTACGTCCACATGGGCGTGGCTGCCGGTACGCCCCAGGGCCTGGTGGTTCCGGTCATCCGCGATGCCGACCAGATGTCCTTCGCCGAGATCGAGAAGGCGATCGGCGAAAAGGGCAAGCGCGCCCGGGACGGCAAGCTGTCGATGGCGGAAATGCAGGGCGGCACCTTCACCATCTCCAACGGCGGCGTCTATGGCTCGCTGATGTCCTCGCCGATCCTGAACCCCCCGCAATCCGGCATCCTCGGCATGCACAAGATCCAGGATCGCCCGATGGTCATCAACGGTGAGATCAAGATCCGCCCGATGATGTATCTGGCACTGTCCTACGACCACCGCATCGTCGACGGCAAAGGCGCCGTGACCTTCCTGGTGCGCGTCAAGGAAGCGCTGGAAGATCCCCGTCGCCTGCTGATGGACCTGTAAGTAAAGACGGCCGGGCTTCGGCCCAGCCTGCCCGGGGCGGGCCGAAGTCCGCCTCAGGCACCAATCAGGTCCAGGGCCCCCTGGCTTGCCAGCCTGTGCCGAGACGGCGATGGATTTCCGATCCACGGAGCGTGCACCATGACCCCCGAACTCACCGCCCTCACCCTCGCCGCCCTGCTGCAGGTGGTCCAGATCGGTCTGTTTTCCGCCAGCGCGCAGAAACAGGTCGGCGGCGCCTATGCCGCCTCCCCCCGGGACGAGGCCAAGCAGCTCACCGGCACCGCCGGACGACTACAGCGCGCGCTCGATAACCATTTCGAGGGGCTGGCGCTCTTCACCATCGCGGCGGTGGTGATCACCCTCTCGGGCCAGTCCTCGCCCCTCACCGCCGCCTGCGCCTGGGTCTACCTCGGCGCCCGCATCCTCTATATCCCCGCCTATGCGCGGGGCTGGGCGCCGGGACGTTCGATCATCTGGGCCGCCGGCTTTCTCGCCACGATCGTGATGCTGCTGGCGGCGCTGATATGACACCCACCCGTTTTCCCGGCCTTTTTCTGGCCCCAAATATCCCGGGGGAGCCGCGCAAAGCGCGGTGGGGGCAGCGCCCCCTCCCCCTTCAACGAAAGGAGCCTACCCATGGCAACATATGACGTGATCATCATCGGCGGCGGCCCCGGCGGCTATGTCTGCGCGATCCGCTGCGCCCAACTGGGCCTGAAGACCGCCTGTGTCGAGGGCCGTGGCGCCCTGGGCGGCACCTGCCTGAACGTCGGCTGCATCCCCTCGAAGGCGCTGCTCCACGCCACCCACCAGCTGCACGAGGCGGAACACAACTTCGCCAAGATGGGCCTGAAGGGCAAGGCGCCCAGCGTCGACTGGAAACAGATGCTCGCCTATAAGGACGAGGTGATCGAAGGCAACACCAAGGGCATCGAGTTCCTGTTCAAGAAGAACAAGATCGACTGGCTGCAGGGCTGGGGCTCGATCCCCGAGGCCGGCAAGGTCAAGGTCGGCGACGAGGTGCACGAGGCCAAGAACATCATCATCGCCACCGGCTCCGAACCCGCATCGTTGCCGGGCGTCGAAGTTGACGAGAAAACCGTGGTGACCTCGACCGGCGCGCTGGAACTGGCCAAGACTCCGAAGAAGCTGGTCATCATCGGCGCCGGCGTCATCGGGCTGGAACTGGGCTCGGTCTACTCGCGCCTGGGCGCCGAAGTCACCGTGATCGAATTCCTCGATTTCATCACCCCCGGCATGGACGGCGAAGTGCAGAAGAGCTTCCAGCGCATCCTGAAAAAGCAGGGCATGGAGTTCATCATGGGCGCCGCGGTGCAGAAGACCGAGATCGCCCGTGGCAAGGCCAAGGTCACCTACAAGCTGCGCAAGGACGACAGCGAGCATGAGATCGACGCCGATACCGTGCTGGTCGCCACCGGCCGCAAACCCTATACCGAAGGCCTGGGTCTGGAAGCGCTCGGGGTCGAGATGCTGCCGCGCGGACAGATCAAGGTCGGCGCCGACTGGCAGACCAACGTTCCCGGCATCTATGCCATCGGCGATGTGATCCCCGGCCCGATGCTGGCCCATAAGGCCGAAGACGAAGGCATGGCGGTGGCCGAACAAATCGCCGGCAAGCATGGTCATGTGAACTATGCCGTCATCCCGGGCGTGATCTACACCAACCCCGAGGTCGCCAATGTCGGCAAGACCGAAGAACAGCTCAAGGAAGAGGGCCGTGCCTATAAGGTCGGTAAGTTCCCCTTCATGGGCAACGGTCGCGCCAAGGCAACTTTTTCGACCGAGGGCTTCGTCAAGATCCTCGCCGACAAGGATACCGACCGGGTACTCGGTGCCCATATCATCGGCCCGTCGGCGGGTGAGCTGATCCACGAGATCTGCGTTGCCATGGAATTCGGCGCTGCGGCCGAGGATATCGCACTGACCTGCCACGCCCACCCGACCTATTCGGAAGCGGTGCGCGAGGCGGCCCTGGCCTGCGGCGACGGCCCGATCCACATCTGATCCTGTCGCCCGCCGCGCATCTGCGTGGCGGGCGTCCCTTTCGCCCGGCGCGGGCGTTCACGCCTCTCCCTCCAGCCGAGATGCCTTTTCCACGACGCGTCGCCCCTACATGGGCCTCCCTCCCGGGCGCCATGATCGCAGGAAAGCCTCCGAGCGCGGTAAAGCCGAACCAAGCTCCAGGAACATCCTCCGCCGACCTGGCCAAGCGAAAGCACCAGCCATGGCGGCGCGGCGCGTCGCCGCCAGCGCATCATGCCAAATTGAACGCCTCGATCCCGCTCCTCCTGGATCGCCGCACATGGTCAGGCTTCGGGGACCGCAAACCTTGGGACATCATCCAGCAGCGTCCTGATATTTCCCGTTTCGACCCCGTCAGGCATGGGACGGTCGATGGCCTGACGACTATTGAGCAGTTCGAAACACGCCTCTCTGGCCCCGAAGACGCCGAGGCGGCTCTGACAGCAAAACAACAATTCAGAACACTGCCACAAAAAGCTTCAGGCATCAGGCTTCACGCCCTCGCGGCGGAAAGCTGGCGGCACCGGGAAGAACGGCGATGAGACCGCGATGGTCGAAGAGCCACCCGTCACCGTCCCCGACGACATTCCCCGGGCGCCCAGTTCACCACAGGGTGTCTGCGGCCCGTGCCGGCCAAGCCTGATCGTAGGCGTCGCCGTCGATACCGCCCTTGGTCATCTCGCTCAGCATCTGTCCGACGGTGGGCAGGCCGGCGCTTTCATCGCCGCTGGCCCAAGTCCGCGCCCGCATCAGCGCCCGGGCGCATTGGCTGTAGATCTCTTCGATCTCGATCACGATCACCGTCACCGGCCGGCGCCCGGACTTGTCGAACCTGGCCCGCAACCCGTCGTCCGCGCTCACCCGTGCAATACCGTTCACGCGCATGACATTGTTCGACCCCGGCACTAGGAACATCAGCGACACCCGCGGATCGCGGACGATATTGCGCAGGCTGTCGATCCGGTTGTTGCCGCGCCAGTCCGGCAGCGCCAGCGTTCCGGGGTCGAGCTCCAGCACCACCGGACCATCGTCGCCGCGCGGGCTGGCGTCGGTGCCTTCCGGGCCCACCGTGCTCAGCACGCACAGGCGCGACGCCATGATCCACTGCCGATAACAGGGCGTCATCCGCCGCGCGACCTTGACGATGGCCGCCTCCGGGGGCCGCCCATAGAGCGCTTCCAGCGCCTCGATACTGTCAACGAACTCCATGTCCTCGCCCCTCCGCCTCGGCCATCAGAGCATCCGAACGTGCTTCGATGTCCTGTTCAAGCCGCGCCATGAAGGCATGCCGTTCCACCCCCGGCGCAATCGGGTCGAGGAATTCGACCACTCCCAACCCGGGATAGCGCATGATCCCCTTGCGCGGCCAGAACAGCCCCACATTGGTCGCCACCGGCACGCAGGAATAGCCCGTGCCCTCGTACAAAACGGCGGGGCCCACTTTGTAAGGCTTGTGTTCGCCCGGCGCGACCCGGGTACCCTGCGGATAGATCACGAGCTGGCCGGGTTCGGCGAATTCCGCCGCCACATCCTTGACCATCTTGGCGATCGCTCCGCCGCGCTTGCCACGATTGACCGGGATACAGCCCAGCCGCTTGGCATAAAGCCCGATGAAGGGGGTCCACATCAGCTCACGTTTCATGATGAACTTGGCATGCGGCAAGGCGCTGAAGATGATCAGGATATCGAAGAACGACTGATGCTTGGCAGCGACCAGAACCTCGCCCTGCGGCACCGGGCCGCGAACCTCGACCTTCAGGCCCAGCATCCAGCGCGCCGTCCAGATGGCATAGCGCGCATAGAGCTTGCAGGCGACCAATGCGCCGCGTTTCGACACCAGCGCCCAGGGCGTGAAGGAAACCCCCAGCACAGCCATGGCGACATAGACCTGGACCACATAGGTCAGCGACAACAGAGGTTGCAGCAGCTTGCGCATCACGTCAGCTCCTTCAGACGGCGGCGGGCGGCGGCCCAGGTGGCACCGAAGGCCACCAGCGCGCCCAGCACGGGGATCAGCAACGGCCAAAGCCAGTCCAGCCCCTGCAAGCCGAGACCGGTGAGAAATCCGCCTTCATCCGAGGCGGCGGGCAACAGCAACAGCCCCGCCACGCCCAGCACGGTGCCCGCCACCGCGCCGATCAGCGCCCGCAGGGTAAAGCGGCGCACGAAGGCGCTGGCGATATAGACATCCCGGGCCCCGACCAGGCGCAACACCTCGATCACCTGGGCATTGGCCGCCAGCGCCGCATTGGCCGCCAGCGTGATCATCGCCGCCATCGCCCCGCCGATCAGCAGGATCGAGATCAGCCCGAGCCGCCGCAGGCTGCTGGCCGCCTCGACCAACGGCTTGCGCCAGCGGGTATGATCGTCAAGCACCGCTCCGGGCACCTCAGCCGCCAGCCGCAGCCGCAGCCCCTGCGCGTCATAGCCGGTCTCGTCCTCAGTGACTTCGATCAGTTGCGGCACCGGCAGGGTCGTCAAATCCAGCCCGGGACCGAACCAGGGTGACAAGAGATCCGCCTGTTCCTTCTGGCTCAGCGCCCTAGCCCGGGCCACACCCGGGGTCTGGCGCAGGATTTTCAGCGCCACCGCGGTCTGATCCGAAAGCTGGTCCTGCGGCGCGGAGATACGGATGGTGGCGCTGCGGGCCAGTTCACTGGCCCAGCGATGCGCCAGCCGTCCCGACGCCAGCGACAGCGCCAGCGCGAAGACCGCCAGAAAGGCCATCGCCCCGGCGGCGAACAGGGTGAGCTGTGCGGTAAAGCCCGAGGGCGGCACCACCCGGTCGGCCTGCGCGTCGCCGATGAAATAGCTGCGGACGGTCCCCCGGTTCACAGATCCGCCCCCGCCAGTTGCAGCCGCCGGTTCGAAATCCGCAACACCCGGGCCTGAACCTGGCTCTTGGCGGCGCGGATCAACGACAGATCATGTGTGGCGATCAGCACCGTTTTGCCCATCCGGTTGAGCTCAACCAGAAGGTGCAGCAGCCGCGTTGACATATCCCAGTCGACGTTGCCCGTCGGTTCGTCCGCCAGCACCACATCGGGTGACATGATCACCGCGCGGGCCAGCGCTGCGCGCTGGCGCTCGCCCCCCGACAACTCGGGCGGGCGTGCATCGGCCCGCGCCGAGAGGCCGACCCAGGACATCAGTTCCCGCAGGTTCTCCGCCTCGCGCAGCATGTCCCGGCCGGAGACCACCAGCGGCAGGGCGATATTGTCCGCGACCGGCAGGTGATCAAGAAACCGGCAATCCTGATGCACCACCCCGATCCGCCGCCGCAGCAGTGCCATCTGGTCACGGTCCAACCCGCGCATATCCGCGTCGAACGCCAGCACCCGGCCCGAACTGGGGGTGAGCGCGCCATAACACAGCTTGAGCAATGTCGTCTTGCCCGCGCCGGAGGGGCCGGTCAGGAAATGGAACGATCCCGGCGCCAGCTTGACCGAGACATTGCTCAGCAGCTCACCACCGCCATAGCTGTAGCCAACATCCTCCAGCTCGATCACGCGATGCCCCCTTGGTTTCACACGGTCTTGTGCCCCAGCGCCCGCGCAGTTTCAATGAAAAGAGCGCCGCCACCGGGGCCGCGGCGTGAAACGGGCAGGTTTCCTCTCTTCCCCGAACCAGCGTTGCGCCCTATGATCGGGCAAACGCTCAGGAATTTCGCCGAAGCCAGGAGGGCTGCATGCGTCTGACATGTCCGAACTGCGGGGCACAATATGAAGTGCCGGACGATGTGATCCCCCTCGACGGGCGCGATGTGCAATGTTCCGCCTGTGGCCACACCTGGTTTCAGGAACCGCAGAATCTGAGCGACGAGCTGTTCGAAGCAGGGGCCATGCAGGCCGGCGAACCCCACCCCCAGATCTCTGACCACCCGACCAGCGAAGAAGCCGCAGAGACGCCGGAGAGTTCCGAGGACTGGGACCACGGCACCGACGAAGATGCGCCCGTCCCCGAAACGGATGAGACCTCTTCCTCTGGTCAGCTGCAATCCGTCGCACCAGAGCCAGCCGCCGCCGGGGCGCGGGCCCCGGAACAGATTGTGGTGAGGCCGGAAGAGCAGGACGAGGCTACCGAGTACGACGATGAGGAGCAGGCTGAGGAAGACATCTCTCCTGCACCTGTCGGCACGGCCCGCCCGACGATCGACACCTCGATCTCGGACATTCTGCGCGAGGAGGCCGAGCGCGAAACCCGACTTCGCGCGAAGGAAACAGCCAGCGGACTGGAAAGCCAGCCCGATCTGGGGCTGGAGAATTACGATTACAGCGACACGCCGGCGCCGGAGCCCCGCGACCGGCGGCGTGGCCGACCCGTCGATCAGTTCGAGGATGAGGACGCGGACAATGCGCCGCTGCCCTCTTCGTCCTCGCGTCGTGACCTTTTGCCTGACATCGAAGAGATCAATTCGACTCTGCGAACCGGCGGCGCCGCCGCTCGGACCACCGGGGCCGACACCCCGGTGCAGGATGCAGATGTTCCACGAGGCAGCAGCTTCATGCGTGGCTTTGCGGCGGCGCTGGTTCTGGGCGCGCTGCTGCTGCTGGCCTATGCCAATGCCCCACGTATCGCCCGCGCCGTGCCACAGGCTGATCCGGCCCTGAGCGCCTATGTGGCGATGGTCGATCAGGCACGCTACTGGATAGACGCCAAACTCGGCGGCCAACCGAGCGAGTGATCCCATCGGCACCAGTCCGGACGGCGGCCGGAATTTTTCAAGGTTTCCAAGCCGGAACATTCTGAATTTTCCGGCCCGTTCCGGAGCTCAGACCCCGGTGCGCGGACCCCGGTGCTTGGGCGCGGTTCAGAAGCGGTCCAGCAAGCGGCGCAGATAATCAAGCTCGATCCTGGGCCGCGCGCCCTCACCGGAACGGCGGCGGATTTCGTCCAGCAGCTCCCGCGCCCGGCGATAAACGTCCTCGCCCTGCAACAGCCCCTGATCCGAGCCGACGGCGCCATTTGCCCCCGCCTCACGCCCCAGCGGATCGCGGGCCCGGCCCTGGGCATCGCCCTCGGCCATACCCTGTCCCTGACGGGTCTGCCGTTGCTGCTGTGCCATCGCCTCACCGAGAGAGCGCATCCCCTCGCGCAGGGCCTCGATCGCCTCGGACTGCCGGTCGATCGCCTCGGCCAGATCGTTGCCGCGCAACGCTTCCTCGGCACCGTCCATCGCCCGCCCGGCCCGGTCCAACGCGTCACGCGCCGCATCGCCATCCGGCGTTCCCGCCCCGGGCAAGCCACCGCGCTGGCGGTCCAGCTCACGCCGCAGCGCCTGCTGACGCTCCGCCAGCGCGCCCTCCTCGCCCGGGCGCTGCCCCGTTTCGCCACCCGTCTCACCGCCCTGACCGCTGCCCTGGCCCTGCTGACCCTCATGGCTCTGACCCCGACCCTGACCGCCGCTTTGCCCCTGATTCTGCTGTGACTGGCCGGCGCCGCTGTCGGGATTGAACTGTTGCTGCAGGTCTCTGAAGGCCTGATCGCTCAGTCCCTGCTGATTGCGCAGCGTATCGGCAAGCCCATCCATCGCGCGCTGACCTTCAGAGGAACCGTCCTGCCCCTCGCCCTGAGTCACGCGCATGTTTTCCATCATCTGCTGGAATTCCTGCAGCGCCTGCTGCGCCTCCGCCATGCGGCCCTGCTCCATCAGCTCTTGGATGCGATCCATCATCCGCTGCAAATCGTTCTGCGTCATCTGAACCGCATCGCCCGACGGCGTCGCCTGTTCGCCGGTCTCACCGTTTTCGCGCGCCTGGCGGCTGAGTTGGCGCATGTAATCGTCGGTCGCGTCGCGCAGCTCCTGCATCAGCTCAGCAATCTCCTGATCGCTGGCGCCGTTCTTCATCGCCTCGCTCAACCGCTCCTGCGCCCGTCGCAAGCGCTCCAGCGCATCGCCCAGATCACCCTCTTCCAGCGCCAATGCCAACGTCCACAGCGCCTCGGCCACCTCATCGCGTTCGCTCGGGGTCAGCCCATGCGCAGTGTAATTCTCCAGCCGGCGCAGCGCGACCCTGAGCCGCAAATAAGCCGTTTGCGACCGGAACACCTCATCCGGGCGATGCGAGATTGCGCGCAAGACCTGCGCCACCCGCACCGCATTCTCGCGCGACCACAGCAGATCGCGCCGCTGCTCCGCCACCGCAGCCGCCAGCGGATCGAAGAAACGCCGCGCCGGCAACGGCGAGGCAAAGGGCGCGGACACCCCCGTCTGCCCGGCAGCGTCCATCACGCTCAGGGTCACGGTCACCGGCAGATTGGCCCAGGGGTGCTTGGAAAAATCCTCGATCAGCTTTTCGCTGAAGTCCTTGCGATCCCCGGTGATCGGCATCGGCAGATCGACAGTGATGAGATCGCGCGGCTCAGGCGCCACCGCCAGACCATAGCGGCGCGCGATCTGATCCATATCCAGGGCGATCACCGCCTGGCCCGACACGATGCCATAATCGTCGCGGGCCCGAAACGGCAGTGTCATCTGCCCCTGGGGTCCCACCTCGGCCGGGCCAGCGATGCCCACCTCGGGCACCGCATCGCGGATAACCGAGACCTTCCAGGCACGTCCGCCCGGCCCGTCGATCCGCAAATCGCCGCTGCGCGTCACCGTGAAATCCTGCTGCGGATCCGATGCGGACGGCACCTCTCCGATACGGCCCGATACGGTTTCGGCCAGGGTCAGCGCACCGATCTCACCATAAAACCGCAGGGTAATCTGGCTGTTCTCGGGCAACCGGAGGTCAGATCCGGAGATATCGTTGAGATAAAGCGTCGGCAAACCGGTATAGCGTGGCGGCTCTATCCAACCCTCCCAAGCCGGGCCGCCGGCGACGGCAGGCGCCCCGCCCGGCGCCATTCCGGCAACCGAGCCCACGCGCCAGACCGATCCGAAGATCAGACCGACCAGCAACGCCAACAGCGCCACATAGCGCAGCGCAAAGGGATCCCGGCGGGCAAGCTGAGGATCTGGATGGACCGCACGCGCTTCGGCCAACCTGGCCTGCATCCGGGCCTGATGGGCATGCCAGACCGCAGCCGAAGCCGCATCCCCGGCCCCAACAGCCTGATCGTCCAGCAGAGCCTGGATCGGCCGGCCCGGCAGGGTCTCGTCCAACCGCGCCAACGCCTCGGCCCGGCGCGGCCAGCGGAACCGCCGCCCGCCGCGCAGCGTGAACCAGAGCGTTGCCAGAATGGCGATCACGCCCAGGATCCAGACCGCTTCGATCGGCGCAAGCTCGTGCAGCCCCAGCATCAGCGCCGCCAGCACGGCCATGACGATCGAGGTCACCGGCCAGAAGGCCCGCAATAGCCGTTCGGCCAGCAGGCCGACCCACGTCAGCGCAAGCGGCAGGCGCAGCGTCTTGCTCACAGGGTCGTCATCGGGCGCCCGGGACATAAGCGATCACACTCCATCACAGCCCTGCGAGGGGTCAGAGCCATTCCGGGATGGTATCGCGATTTATCATTTCGTCAAAGGTCGGGCGTCGGCGGATTACCGCAAACTGATCGCCCTTGACCATCACCTCGGGGATCAGAAGACGGCTGTTGTATTCACTCGACATCACGGCGCCGTAAGCCCCCGCGCTGCGGAACGCGATCAGATCACCGGCCGCCAACGGCGGCATCGGGCGTTGCCGCGCAAAGGTATCGCCGGTCTCGCAGATCGGGCCGACGACGTCGATCGGAGCCAATTCCACCGCTGGCGCTGGTTCGATCACCGGGACGATATCGTGATGCGCCTCGTACATGGCGGGGCGGATCAGATCGTTCATCGCGGCATCGACGATCAGGAAATCCCGGCCCTCGCCATGTTTGACATAGATGACCTCGGAAACCAGCAGCCCGGCATTGCCGACCACCAGACGGCCCGGCTCGATTTCGATCTCGCAGCCCAGATGGCCCAGGGTGCGCCGCACCAGAGCGCCATAATCCGATGGCAGCGGCGGCGCCTCGTTCGAACGCGCATAAGGGATCCCCAGACCGCCTCCCAGATCCAGCCGCCGAATATTGTGACCGTCCGCACGCAGCAGCTCGGTCAGTTCGGCGACCTTATGGTAGGCCATCTCGAATGGCTCCAGCTGGGTCAGCTGGCTGCCGATATGGACGTCGATGCCGATCACATCAATGCCCGGCAGTTTGGCCGCACGGGCATAAACCTCACGAGCGCGCGCAATCGGGATACCGAACTTGTTCTCGGACTTGCCGGTGGCGATCTTGGCGTGGGTCTTGGCGTCGACATCGGGGTTCACCCGGACGGTGATCGGCGCGATCACGCCCAGCTCCTGCGCCACGGCGCTGATCACCTCGAGCTCGGGCTCTGATTCGACATTGAACTGGCGAATACCACCGCTCAGCGCGACGCGAATATCCTCGGCCGTCTTGCCGACGCCGGAAAAGACGATCCGCTCGCCCGGGACACCAGCCGCCTTAGCGCGGCGGTATTCTCCCTGAGAGACCACATCCATCCCCGCCCCAGCCTCGGCCAGGGTCCTGAGGATCGCCTGATTCGACGCGGCCTTGACCGCATAACAGACCAGATGATCCAACCCTTCCAAAGCCTGATCAAACAGATGGAAGTGACGCAGCAGCGTCGCGGTCGAATAGACATAGAAGGGCGTACCCACCGCAGCCGCGATCTCGGTCAGCGGGACATCTTCGGCGTAGAGAGCGCCATCTCTGTAGAGAAAATGATCCATACCGCGCGATTAAGAGAATCCGCGCTACAGTTCAATTATAAACACGCGCGGGGGCCTTTCCCCTGTCCTCCCAGGGGCCTTTGGGCCAGCACCGGCCGCGGAAAGCCGAAACCGGAGGCGAAGCCCAAGCGCCCCGGGCTCACACCACCGGGCGGCTGCGCAGGAACAAATACAACGGCAAGCCGCAGCTCACCCCGATCAGGAAGGTCGCCGGAAGGGCGACAAGCGCGATCCAGTTCCGCCGCACTGCCACCTCCGCCAGGATGAAGACGCTCAGCGCGATGGCCGAGATCACCAGATCCCAGGTCAGCGCCGCGCTGGCGGGGGAGGACAGCCATTCGGCGATCAGCCCGGAGGGGGAGAAACCGTTCTGCGACGCCCAGCGCGCCAGATGTGCCATCGGATGGGCGGCCCCCCAGATCGCCAGGGCCAGATAGATCATGCGCAGGGGCGACATCGGCAACTCCATCTCTCACACCGGTGCAGGATAGCCCTCGGCCCCGGGCGGGGCCGGAGGAATGCCGGGATTAGAATACTGCTGCCGGGCCCGACTGAGCCATCCGGCTGGGCGGGATCGGCTCCCCATCGACGCCGCAGGCGGCCAGCCCGGCGCAGGCCACCAGCATCAGCAGACCCGCACGGATCATGCCAGAGCCTCTTTCCAGCGGGCGATCTGTTCGCGCACCCGCTTGGGCGCAGTGCCGCCATAGGACAGCCGCGAATTGACCGAGTTGTCGACGCCGAGCACAGAGAAGATATCCTCGGTGATGCCAGCGTGGACCGACTGCATTTCAGCCAGCGTCAGATCGGGCAGATCACAGCCCTTCTTTTCGGCCATGGCGACCAGCGTACCGGTGACGTGATGGGCATCGCGGAACGGTACTTTCAGCACCCGCACCAACCAGTCGGCCAGATCGGTGGCGGTGGAAAAGCCCGAGCCCGCGGCAGCGGCCAGGTTTTCGCGGTTGGCGGTCATGTCCTTGACCATGCCTTCCATCGCGGCCAGTGCCAGCATCCAGTTGTCGGCGGCGTCGAAGACCTGTTCCTTGTCTTCCTGCATATCCTTGGAATAGGCCAAGGGCAGCCCCTTCATCACCATCATCAGCGCGGTATTGGCACCGAAGATGCGGCCGATCTTGGCGCGGATCAGCTCGGCCGCGTCGGGGTTCTTCTTCTGCGGCATGATCGAGGAGCCAGTGGAAAAGCGATCGCTGAGCGCCACGAAACGGAACTGGGCCGAAGACCAGATCACCAGTTCCTCGGCGAAGCGGCTCAGGTGCATGGCGCTGATCGAGGCAGTCGACAGGAATTCCAGCGCGAAATCACGGTCGGACACGGCATCCAGGCTATTGGCAGACGGCCGATCAAAGCCCAGCGCCTCGGCAGTCATGTGCCGGTCGATCGGGAAGGAGGTGCCAGCCAGCGCGGCGGCGCCCAGCGGGCTTTCGTTCATCCGCTTACGCGCGTCACGCACGCGGGACAGGTCACGACCGAACATCTCGACATAGGCCATCATGTGGTGGCCCCAGGTCACCGGCTGGGCGGTCTGCAGGTGGGTAAAGCCCGGCATCACCCAATCGGCGCCGGCCTCGGCCTGCGTCAGAAGCGCGCGGATCAGCGCGATGAGCCCGGCTTCGGCGGCATCGAATTGGTCCCGCACCCAGAGCTTGAAGTCGGTCGCCACCTGGTCGTTGCGCGACCGGCCGGTGTGCAGCCGGCCCGCCGGCTCTCCGATGATCTCTTTCAGCCGGGCTTCCACGTTCATGTGGATGTCTTCCAGCGCGGTGGAGAACTGGAAGGTTCCGGCCTCAATTTCTGACAAGACCGTGAGAAGCCCTTCCCGAATGGCCTCGGCATCGTTATCGCTGATCACGCCCGTCGCAGCCAGCATGGCGGCATGGGCCCTGGAACCGGCGATATCCTGGGACGCCATCCGCTTGTCGAACCCGATCGAGGCATTGATCGCCTCCATGATCGCGTCCGGTCCGGCGGCGAAGCGGCCGCCCCACATCTGGTTCGAGGATTGATCTGCCATGTTCTGCACCCGTGGAGGTAAAATGCGCCTGTTCCGTTCCCTCACCCTTTATATGGCCCTGCTTCTGGGTGCAAACGCCGCCTTTGCCGCCGATCTCTCTGAACTCGGGGCGCTGCGCGAGGGCGACATGAAGAAACTGGCCCTCCACGCCGAGCCGAAACCGGTGTCCGAACTTCCCTTCCAGCTTGCCGATGGCGCAGGAACCGCAACGCTGGCCGATTTTCGCGGCAAATATCTGCTGCTGAACTTCTGGGCCACCTGGTGCGCCCCCTGCCGCAAGGAGATGCCGATGCTCGCCGCCCTGCAGGAGGAGTTCGGCGGCGACCGCTTCCAGGTGGTCACCATCGCCACCGGCCGCAACTCTCCTGCCGGGATCCGGAAGTTCTTCGACGAGATCGGCGTGACCGACCTACCGCGCTATCAGGATCCGAAACAGGCGCTGGCCCGTGACATGGCGGTGCTGGGCCTGCCCGTCACCGTGATTGTCGACCCCGAGGGGCGCGAGATCGGCCGGTTGATGGGGGACGCGGACTGGAGCTCGGACAGCGCCAAGGCCATCATCTCGGCCCTGCTGCTCGACGACGCCTGAGCCCCTCCCCTGCCGCGTCAGTCCGGCCATCAGCACAAAGTTTACGCTAAGTCACCCAACAGGTGACCCAAATCGGGAATCATGGCATAACTTTCGTTATGGAAGGAGACTGATTCCCAAAAAATCGGCGCGATTACCTGCGCCAGGAGACGTTAGGTCAACGCGACATCCCAGGATTGTCGTGAGTGGATGTTTATGTGCCGCGACCGACCTCGGCCCCAAGGGGATCCCCCCTCTTTCCACGCGTGTTGACAAGTTTACGGGCCTTCCAATGGCCCTTGTTTATTAGATCAAGTCCATTTTCAGGGAGAGCAAGCTCATGGCCAGCGTCACATTCACCATTCCCGGCACGGTCGACACCATCGTTACCGTCACCGAAGTCATCAATCCCCTTACCGGCCTGCGGGAATTGCAGTTCGACGTCAGCGTCGACGAAAGCGCCGGCACCGAGGGCGATCTGCGCGGGCTGTATTTCGATCTCGCCGATGAAAGCGCTCTCGGCTCCCTCTCGATCAGTGGCGCCGACGTGACCGGATCGCAATTTGCCGCCAATGACGTCACCGATCTGGGACGCGGCAACAATATGAACGGCAAACACACCAACAAGGGCAACGGCTTTGACGCCGGGGTCGGTTTCGGCACCCCGGGCATGGCCCGGGACGACATCGACCACACCAGCTTTACGCTGGCGTCGACCGATGGCGATCTGAACCTCGATCTGCTCAGCGAGATGCGCTTCGGCGTCCGGGTCACCTCGATCGGCAGCGATCTCGATCGCGACGGCGGCCAGAAGGTCGTGGGCGACGCGCCCTATATCAACCTGCCGCCCGATGCCTATGACGACGGTCTCGGCGCGGACAATCGCCTGGTGGTGGAAAGCGGCGACAGCATCAGCATCGACGTGCTCGCCAATGACGAGGACCGCGACGGCAGTCTCGATCCCGCGACACTGACGATCGTCGCGCCTACCCCGCTCGGTTCCGCCTCGATCAACAGCGGCCAGATCGAATTTCACGCCAATGATGTAGGCGGCGACAGCAGCGATGGGTCCGGCGTCGGCGCCATCGGCTATACGGTCGATGACAATGAAGGCACGGCCAGCAATACCGCCTATGCCTACGTCCATGTGATCGACCCGCTGATCGAAACCGACACCGATTCCTCTGTCGCGGCGCTGAACGGTCAGACCATCGCGATGAGCCTGACCACAGAGGACCGCACCTATAACGACGAAAGCGAGGTGGCGGGGACCATCAATTTCGGCGACCTGGCGCAGAAGGATGTGAATGTCTCCTTCGTGATCGACGGTTCGGGGTCGATCAACGCGGCGGAATGGGCGCAACAACTTGCCGCCGTGCAGGACACCATCGACCTGCTGCGCAGTCGCTTCGACGGCACCGGTACGGATGTCGAAATCCAGCTTGTGCAATTCTCGGGCGAACCGAGCTCCACCCCCGACGCCTTCGGCGCCAGCTTTGGCCTTTTCGACCATACGCTGGACGATATCACCACCGGAACGCCGCTGTCCTCGCAACTGCGCCAGGTCACCAATTACGAGGCCGGGCTGCGCCTGGCCAGGGATTTCCTGGTGCCGCAGGATGGCGACGAAAACTATATGGTCTTCATCTCGGACGGGGTGCCCCTGACCGCCTACAACCCGAACGGCAACGGCACCTCCATCAATTCCTCCAGCCCCAGCTACTACATGGACGAAGTTCAGGCGATCTGGGCGGCCGGCACCTCTGTCACCGCGCTCGGCTTCGGCTCGGTCGACAAGCCACGGCTGGATCAGATCGACAACACCGGCGGCGCGCAGGTCTTCGCCAATGCCTCACAGTTGGGGGACGCGCTTGGCGCCTCGCCGCTCTTTCCGGCGGATGTGATCGAATTCAATCTCAGCGTTAACGGAACCGATACCGGCCTGAACAGCGCCGACCTGGTCGATCTTGGCGGCGGCGACCTTGGCTTTTCCGGCGCGCTGAGCGGGCTCGACACCACGGCGGGCGCCGTCAATACCGTGATCGCCACTGCCAGCTTCGACGTCGACGGTGACGGGCTGGCCGATGAGATACGCACCGTTCAAACCCAGATCGAAGCAACCGACGGCTCCGATATCTTCGCCTGGATTTGACGGCCGCGGCCGCCCGTCTTCCCCCACGACGGGCGGCAAACCGGCCGACAGCGGCACGTTCTCTTTTGACACCCCCCCTTTGCCCCCGGCTATGATCGGGCGAAGGGGTATGAAATGTCAGCCTATCTGATTGTTCCGCTGGTCTCTCTTGCCATTGCTGTCCTAGCCGGCCTTTTGGCCCTCGCCAGCCGACCGCGCCGGGCCCTTCTGGACGAGGACCGCGCCCGCGAAGCCTGGCAAAGCGCCACCGCCGGCGCACCGATCCGCCAGATGACTCTGTCGCGCGACCGACACGCGGCCCTGATTCTCGGCGACGGAGGACCGGCGCTGGTCTGGACCTCGGGTCAGGAGGTTCTGCTGCGCCGATTACTGGATTACGACCTTCTCGACGAAGGCAAAACGCTGCGATTGATCTTTCACGACTATGACACGCCCGCAGCCGTCCTGACGCTCGACACCAGCGAACGCGCCCATTGGCTGAACCTGCTGAACGCGCCCTAAACGTGCGTCCCCAGCCGCCGCACCCGGTCATGGCAGGGGCAACAGGTCAGATGATCGTTCACCATCCCCACCGCCTGCATGAAGGCGTAGACAATCGTTGGGCCACAAAAACGGAACCCCCGCTTTTTCAGATCCTTCGACAGGGCCGCGGACAGCGGGGTTGCCGCCGGCACCTCGGCAAGCGTCGCCCAGCGATTCTGGATCGGCGCGCCACCGACAAAATCCCACAGATACCGATCAAAGCCCTGCTCGGCCTCGATTTTTTGCCAGGCGCGCGCATTGCCGATGGTCGCCTCGATCTTGCCGCGATGGCGCACGATTCCCGGATCGGCCAACAGGCGCATCACCTCCTGTTCGCCCCAGGTGGCGATCACATCGGGATTGAACCCGGCAAAGGCAGCCCGAAAATTATCGCGTTTCTTCAGGATCGTGATCCAGCTCAACCCGGCCTGGAACCCGTCGAGCACCAGTTTCTCCCACAATGCCCGGCTGTCTCGCTCTGGCACGCCCCATTCGGTATCGTGATAGGCAACATAGATCGGCTCCGACCCGGCCCAACCGCAACGTCCGCTGGTGGTTTCCATCAAACTCTCCTCCGGCAACATGCAATTTGCGACAGCGTTAATAGCCCCTAAAGGATTTTGGCCGACGCTGGTCTGGAACTGACCCTTACCCCAGAATCCGAGAGACCGGAATGAACAGCTCCCGCCCCCGCTTTGCCGACCAGCCCGAAGGCTTCGACAGCCCGCTGAACGCCGCGCTTGTGGCGCGTGATCGCTCCACCCTCGACATGGTGGCCCAGGCGGTGCGTCACAAGCAATGCCTGCTGGCCTTCCAACCCGTGGTTCAGGCCCGACCGCCGCATAACACCGCCTTCTACGAAGGGCTGATTCGCGTTCTGGATGAAACCGGCCGGGTCATTCCCGCCCGAGACTTCATGCCCGTGGTGGAAAATACCGAACTCGGACGCGAAATCGACTGCCTCGCTCTCGACAGCGGGTTGCAGGCCCTGATCCAGCATCCGACGCTGCGGCTCTCGATCAACATGTCGGCCCGATCGATCGGCTACAGCCGCTGGATGGAGACGCTGAACGGCGCACTGCGCCGGGACGAACGGCTGGGCGAACGGCTGACGCTGGAGATCAACGAAACCTCAGCCATGACGGTGCCCGAACTGGTGATCGATTTCATGGACCGGCTGCAGGGTCACGGCATTGCCTTCGCGCTGGACGATTTCGGCTCCGGGGCCATCAACATCCGGCATTTCCGTGATTTCTTCTTCGATGCGGTGAAAATCGACGGCCAGTATATCCGGGGCGTGCATCGCGATCACGACACCCAGGCCATGCTGCGGGCCCTGATCGCCATGGCGCGCGAATTCGACATGCTGATCATCGCCGAGTCGGTCGAGCAGAGCGAGGATGCCGAATACCTGATGACGCTGGGGATCGACTGCATGCAGGGCTATCTGTTCGGTGCCCCGACGCTGCGACCGGACTGGGCCGCGCAGGACGGAACCCGCGCCGCCGGCTGACCGGCACGGGCCCCTGCGGCGGGCCCGCCCTGCCCCCGAATGCCGCAGGCGCACGGCTGTTGTTGCTGCGCGCGCAGCAATCCGGTATCACCTGAAATATCGGGGCGGCGGTCCCCCGGACGGAGGAGAGACCCGTCCGCGAGGCCGGATCAGGAGGATACCGCCCTTTGGATGGCAAAGGACCGGATCACATGACAAATGTAGTTATCGTATCGGCGGCGCGTACCGGCGTCGGGAGCTTCAGCGGATCATTCGCCAACACCCCGGCACATGAGCTGGGTGCGGCCGTTCTTGAGGCCGTGGTCGAACGTGCCGGCATCGCCAAGGAGGAGGTCTCGGAAACCATCCTTGGGCAAGTGTTGACTGCGGCGCAGGGGCAGAACCCGGCCCGTCAGGCCCATATCAACGCAGGCCTGCCGATCAAAAGCGCTGCCTGGGGCATCAACCAGGTCTGTGGTTCGGGTCTGCGGACGGTGGCGCTGGCGGCGCAGCATGTCCAGCTTGGCGACGCCGCCATCGTGGCCGCAGGCGGTCAGGAAAGCATGAGCCTCAGCCCCCATGCCGCGGCGCTGCGCGCCGGCCACAAGATGGGCGACATGAAGTTCATCGACACCATGATCAAGGACGGGCTGTGGGATGCCTTCAACGGCTATCACATGGGGCAAACCGCCGAGAACGTCGCCGCCAAATGGCAGCTCACCCGCGAAATGCAGGATGAATTCGCTGTGGCGAGCCAGAACAAGGCCGAAGCCGCGCAAGCTGCTGGCAAGTTCGCCGACGAGATCGTCCCCTTTGTCATCAAGACCCGCAAGGGCGAAACGGTGATGGACACCGACGAATACATCCGTCACGGCGCCACGCTGGAAGCGATGACCCGTCTGCGCCCGGCCTTCATGAAGGACGGCACCGTCACCGCCGGCAATGCCTCGGGCATCAATGATGGCGCCGCCGCAGTGCTGCTGATGACCGCCGACGAGGCCGAGAAACGCGGCATCGAACCGCTGGCCCGCATCGCATCCTGGGCCACTGCCGGGGTCGATCCCGCAATCATGGGCACCGGTCCGATCCCCTCGTCGCGCAAGGCGCTGGAAAAGGCCGGTTGGAGCGTTTCCGATCTGGATCTGGTCGAGGCCAACGAAGCCTTTGCCGCCCAGGCGCTGGCGGTCAACGCCGACATGGGCTGGGATCCGGCCATCGTCAACGTCAACGGCGGCGCCATCGCCATCGGTCACCCGATCGGCGCCTCGGGCTGCCGCATCCTCAACACCCTGCTGTTCGAAATGAAGCGCCGCGACGCCAAGAAGGGCCTGGCCACCCTGTGCATCGGCGGCGGCATGGGTGTTGCGATGTGCCTTGAGCGGCCGTAACAGCAACGCTGACAGAACAGACGGACAGGGCGCCTTTGGGCGCCCTTTTCTTTTTCCAGCAAGGATTTGCCTGAAAACCGGAATATTTTCCGCTCGTCCTGGAGTTTCATCACGAAATATTGTTGCTCATAACGGCAAGGATATGTAACAGCATTACTTAGGCAATTTGAGAGTGGAGGAAACCTCAATGGCACGTACAGCACTCGTCACCGGCGGTTCGCGCGGTATCGGCGCGGCGATTTCGCAGACCCTGAAGGCCCAGGGATATGCGGTTGCAGCCACCTATGCCGGCAATGATGAGGCCGCGGCGAAATTCAGCGAAGAAACCGGCATCAAGACCTACAAATGGAATGTCGGTGACTATGAAGACAGCAAGGCCGGCATCGCCCGGGTCGAGGCCGATCTGGGCCCGATCGACGTGGTGGTGGCCAACGCCGGCATCACCCGCGATGCCCCCTTCCACAAGATGACGCCCGAGCAATGGCACGACGTGGTCAACACCAACCTGACCGGCGTGTTCAACACCATCCACCCGATCTGGCCCGGCATGCGCGAGCGCAAGTTCGGCCGGGTCATCGTGATCAGTTCGATCAACGGGCAGAAGGGACAGTTCGGCCAGGTGAACTACGCCGCCACCAAGGCCGGCGATCTGGGTATCGTCAAATCGCTGGCCCAGGAAGGCGCCCGGTTCAATATCACCGCCAACGCCATTTGCCCCGGCTATATCGGGACCGACATGGTGATGGCCGTTCCGGAAAAGGTGCGCGAGTCGATCATCGCCCAGATCCCCGTGGGCCGGCTGGGCGAGCCTGAGGAAATCGCCCGCTGCGTGGCCTTCCTTGCCGCCGATGACGCCGGGTTCATCACCGGATCGACCCTCACCGCGAACGGCGGCCAGTTCTTCGTCTGACCCCACCGATCCCGGCATGACGCAGACAAAGGGCCGGCCCACCAGGCCGGCCCTTCTCGTTTCCCACCACGCGGGACCGGCCCGCATGACAACTCCACAAGCCATCCCAAAGGGATTGGCCGGCGACAAAATAGAATCCTCTGAAACACTCAGCGGAGGAAAGCCCCCCCCCCCCGAAAGGAGCACAGCTTTTCCTGTATTCCCGTCCTTTCCGGTTGCAACCTGCGCCGGATCAGTTTGACAGGCGTTCGATTTCTTCTTTCAGCTTCAGTTTGCGTTTCTTCAAGGAAACCAGATGCAGCGCATCGACGCTCGGCGTCCGTTGCGCTCGCTCCACTTCGGAGCTCAGACTTTCATGCTTCCGCTTCAGTTCCGACAGATACGAACTTACGCTCATGGCAATCCTCCTCTGACTGTGATGCAAGATCAGTGGAGCACAAGTTTGCCCCCCTGTCACGCTGCAGTCGCATTAGATTTTTACAAAAGCGACATATTGCCTTTAACGGTGTTGCGACCCTAGGTAACGTTACGCTCACAGCGGCCAGGACAACCCGGCACCACCCCGCAAAATATCAATGATTTCAGGGCAGTAACTTTCCCCATCCTCAAGGTGCCGTTCACCGTCATGCAAAATGGTCGCCGCATGCAGCCGGAACGCGGCCCGCCCGCCCTTGCGGGCGCGCAGAATCACCAGCTCCGGTGCCCGGCCGGCACGCGCAGCAAGCGGCAACACCTCCGGCGCCCCCAGCCGCCCCTCACAGGCCGCCAGCATCTCGGGCAGCCGGTCGACACGCTGGATCATGTGAAGATATCCCTTTGGTGCCAATCGCTTGGCCGCCACCGCCACCCAGAGAGCAAGTGGCGTTTCAGTCTCGCTCAGGGCCGTGGCGCGCCCGGCATCAACCGCCCGAGAATGCGCCCCAGGCCTGAAATACGGGGGGTTGGCGATCACATGATCGAACTGACGTTGCCTCAATGCGGCAGGCAATGCGCCCAGATCAGCACAAAAGATCTCGAACGGCAGCCCGCTTTCCGCGGCATTGCGCCGCGCCAGCTCGGCATAGGCCGGCTGCAGCTCCACCCCGGTCAGCGCAAGATCGGCGACACGCGCGCCCAGACAGAAAATCGCGGCCCCGGCACCACAGCCCAGCTCCAGCACGCTCTGCCCCGGTCGGGCCGGAACGGCCGCAGCCAGCAGCACCGGATCGACCCCGGCACGATAGCCGGCCTTTGGCTGATACAGGTGCAGCCGCCCGCCCAGAAAGGCATCCCGGCTCAGCTCATGATCGGCGAAATGGATCACCGGCCCAGCGGAACATCATTGTCGCGCAGGGCACGCAGCGCCGCGTCATAATCATCCTCGCGCACCATCATTCGGCGGGGAAAGATTCCGATGCCGCCCTCGAGAACGCTCATATTTACGTCCATTTGAAAGCAGTCTATACCCTCACCCTCGAGAAGGGCAGAGGCAAAGGCCAGGACGGTCGGGTCGGTGCTGCGCAAAAGTTCCTTCATAAGACGGGATGTAAGGGCAAGCTACGCGCGATGTCGAGCCTCGGGGATGAAAGCGCCATGAATATCACTATCGTCACGAAACCGCATGACCGGCTGGCTTCGGCCTTGTCCGAGGAAATGGCCGCGGTCGACCGGCTGATCCGGGCCCGGATGCATTCGGATCACGCGCCCCGCATCCCCGAAATCACCGCCCATCTGGTCGAAGCCGGTGGCAAGCGGCTGCGCCCGATGCTGACCCTGGCAGCGGCCAAGCTCTCAGGCTATCAGGGCGAACATCACATCGGCCTCGCCACTGCGGTGGAATTCATCCACACCGCAACGCTGTTGCATGACGATGTGGTCGACGAAAGTGAAAAACGCCGGGGCCGGCCCACCGCCAACCTGCTGTGGGACAACAAATCCAGCGTGCTGGTGGGCGATTACCTGTTCTCCCGCAGCTTCCAGCTGATGGTGGAGACCGGCAGCCTGCGGGTGCTGGAAATCCTCTCGAACGCCTCGGCCACGATTTCCGAAGGCGAGGTCCTGCAGATGACCGCCGCCACCGATCTGCGCACCGATGAAAGCGTCTATCTGCAAGTGGTCCGCGGCAAGACCGCCGCGCTGTTCTCGGCGGCGACCGAGGCCGGCGGCGTCATTGCCCAAGCCTCAGAAACAGAGGTCAAGGCGCTGTTCGACTATGGGGATGCGCTGGGGATCGCCTTCCAGATCGCCGACGACCTGCTGGATTATCAGGGCGACAGCTCTGCCACGGGCAAGAACGTTGGCGATGATTTCCGCGAACGCAAGCTGACCCTGCCGGTGATCAAGGCCGTGGCCAAGGCGACGCCCGAAGAACACGCGTTCTGGAAACGGACCATCGAGAAGGGGCAGCAAGAGGATGGCGACCTGGATCAGGCGCTGGCGCTGATGGCGAAATACGACACGCTCACCGCCACCCGCCGCGACGCCGAGGCTTGGGCGAAAAAGGCGCAGGCAGCGCTGACTGCCCTGCCCGATCACGAGATCCGGGATATGCTGCACGATCTCTCGGCCTATGTGGTCTCGCGGCTGTCCTGACGTCCTGCCCTGACGGCCAGTCCACCGCAGGGCCCACCCCGAGACCCTGACGGGCTGCGATCTTTGCAGCCAAGGCGCCGCCCGGCGGGCGCGTCGAACGTTGCAGGAATTCCGGATCGTTTTCAGAGCGGGGAAACGGCCAGGTTCAGAGGTCAGCCCCCGGAATGGTAACCGCCGAGCGCACCCACCAGCCGGGATGTGCACGGGATATCCGATCGGCAGCGGCCTCTGCCGCCGCTTCTGAAGGGAACAGGCCAAAACAGCTCGCGCCCGACCCGGACATCCGCGCCAGTCCGGCCCCGGCCCCGCTCAAGGCCGCCAGGACATCGCCGATCACCGGCGCCAGGCCGCGCGCCGGTCGCTCCAGATCGTTGCGCTGCGCGCCGAGCCAGTCCAGAAAGCCATCCCGATCCGGCCAGGCCGGCAGCTCTCCCATATCGTTGTTTTCCGGCTCGGACAGCGCCTTGAAGACGGCGGGGGTCGGCAATGACACCCCTGGGTTCGCCAGGACCAGAGGCAGCGCCGGCACCGTCTCGGCCCGGCTCAACCGGTCACCGATCCCCTGCATCCGCTGCGGACGCGATGACAGGCAGACCGGCACATCTGCCCCCAGTTCGATCGCGCGCTGCGGCGCGTCGAAGGCCCGCAGGATCGCCGCCGCATCGGCAGAGCCACCGCCGATCCCAGCGCCATGCGGCAAGTTCTTTTCCAGCCGGATTCGCAGAACCTGCCCTGCCAGTTCAGCCGCACGCCAGACCAGGTTTCGCCCATCCGCCGGCACCCCTCGGGAAAAAGGGCCGCTCAGCTGCAGCGCCATCTCTTCGGCAGGTTCCACCCACAGCCGATCCCCCAGAGAAGCGAAGACCACGAGGGAATCGAGCAGATGATACCCGTCGGGGCGCCGCCCGGTGACATGCAATGTCAGGTTGATCTTGACAGGGGCCGCCAGTTCAATCGCCATGCGGATCATGCAGCGCCGGGGCGCCCTCTTCCTGCAACACGACGTCCAGCCCGACCTCCAGCTTGCGCCGGATCCGGGCCGGGTCAGCCTCGCCGTCGGTGTCGTCCGGCTTGATGAAGGACAGCGCCCGCCGCCACTGGAATTCCGCCTCGCGCGTGCGGCCGACCGCCCAATAGACATCCCCCAGGTGATCGTTGACCACCGGATCGACGGCCATCAACTCAACCGCATGCTCCATATGCTCGACCGCTTCGTCATAGCGCCCCATGCGATACAGCACCCAGCCCAGCGAATCGACGATATAGCCGCTGTCGGGTTGTGCAGCGACGGCGCGCTCGATCATCGCCAGCGCCTCGTCCAGATTGGTCTGCCGCTCGACCATGGAATAGCCCAGGTAATTCAGCACCTGCGGCTGGTCGGGATTGAGCCGCAGCGCATGGCGGAAGTCGGCCTCGGCCTTGTCCCATTGCTTCAGCCGCTCTCGCGCGATCCCCCGGGCATAGAGCAGGAACCATTCGCCCGGCGCCCCTTCTTCGGTGTACTCCAGCGCCTTGTCATAGGCCGCGACGGCGCCCTGATAATCCTCCTGCTGACGCAGGAGATCCCCCAAGGCGCTGTTCACCATGGGAAGTGCCGGGTAATCCCGCGCCAGCCGCTCCAGCACCTCGATCGCCGCCTCGGACTTGCCGCCGCGCCGCAACGCCTCCGCCCGGCCCAGCTCCGCGGCATGCCTGTCCGGGCTGCCGATCGGCACCTGCTTGTAGGTTTCCACCGCAAGGTCGTATTGGCCCAGCTTGTCCAGAAGATCGGCACTCAGCAGCACCGCATCGACATGACCCGGACGCAGATAGGTGGCGATGCGGGCATAGATCAGCGCATAATCTTCCGAGCCCTCCCCCCTCAGCGCCGCGCCGATGGTAAAGAACACCTCTGCCATGCCATCGCGGATGCTGGTGACGTGATCGAAAGGCACCGTCTCTCCTGCAGTCAGGCGCTCAGCCAGGGCGCTCAGCGCCGGATCGAGGCCGGTCCCGAAGGCGTCAGCAATGATCTCCAGCGCATCATCATCGCGGCCAAGCTGAGACAGGATTTCAACACGTGCGATCACCGCCCGCCGCGACAAGCCTGACAGCCCGGTGCGATCATTTGCAAAGATCGCCTCGGCGCTCTCGAAATCACCGACCAGCGCCAGCGCCAGCGCCTTTTGGTAAAGCGCGAAGCCACGCAGCCCCTTTTCCTCGGCCAGAGCGTCAAACCGCTCGAGCGCCTTGGAAACCGACCCCGTGCCCATATAGGCCCAGGCTGCCAGCAGCCCGTCGATCAGCGGGCCGATGCCGTCCTTGTCGCCATCCGCTGTGGTCAGCGGCATGAAATCCTCGCGCATGATCCGATCGGCCGCGATGGCCATCCGCGCCGCCTGGCTTTGCAGCCCCATCGCGGTCATCCGCTGGGCCACGGGCAGCGCCAGATCGACCCGCCCCAGCGCAAGCTGCGACAGCACCAGGCTTTCCATCAGGCCCGGATTATCGGGATCCTCGGCCAGCGCCCGCGCGAAATACCCGGCAGATGCCGAAAAATCACTGTCGAACAATGCATGGCGCCCCGCCAGATAGGCGCCAGCCCCGACTTCGACGATGGGCTTTTGGGGCGATGTGTCTGCGGTTTGCGCCCAGATCGGCGCGGGAAATGCGACCGACACGGCCAGAAGGGCGGTGGCCGCGCAACGGAACAGGGATGTCACCAGAAATCTGCCTCTCTTCATGCGACAGCCCCAAGCTAGGCTGATCGGCAGACAAGGGCAAGAACGCGCCCGACTTGGGGCGCGTTCTGTCTATGCATTCTTACATGTTGGGATAGTTCGGGCCGTCTCCGCCCTGCGGCGTAGTCCAGTTGATGTTCTGGCTCGGGTCCTTGATATCGCAGGTCTTGCAGTGGACGCAGTTCTGGAAGTTGATAACGAAGCGCGGATCCTTGCCCTCTTCCTCGACCACCTCATAGACACCTGCCGGACAATAGCGCTGCGCCGGCTCGGCGTATTTCGGCAGGTTCACCTGCAGCGGGATCGACGGATCCTTGAGCTGCAGATGGCAGGGCTGGCTTTCCTCGTGGTTGGTGAAGCTGAACGACACGTTGGTCAGCCGGTCAAAGCTGATCTTGCCATCGGGCTTGGGATAGTCGATCGGCTTGAAGTTCTTCGCCTCGCCTGTGGCCGCCGCATCGGTCTTGCCATGCTTGAGCGTACCGAAGAAGGAGAAGCCCAGCGTATTGGTCCACATATCGAGCCCGCCAAAGGCCAGCGACGGCAGCAGACCCCATTTCGACCACATCGGCTTGACGTTGCGGACCTTCTTCAGGTCCTGACCGATGGCGCCTTCACGCACTTCAGTCTCATAGGCGGTCAGCTCATCGGCGGAACGACCGGCCTGGATCGCCTCATAGGCGGCCTCGGCCGCGGCCTTGCCCGACAGCATCGCGTTATGGTTGCCCTTGATGCGCGGCACGTTGACCATGCCGACCGAGCAGCCCAGCAGCGCCACGCCCGGGGCGACCATCTTCGGCATCGACTGCCAGCCGCCTTCCGAGATCGCCCGGGCGCCATAGGCCACCCGCTTGCCGCCCTCGAGAAGTTCAGCGATCATCGGATGATGCTTGAAGCGCTGGAACTCCATATAGGGGAAGAGATAGGGGTTCTGATAGTTCAGGTGAACCACGAACCCGATGTAAACCTGATTGTTCTCAAGGTGATAGATGAAGGACCCGCCGCCGGCGTTCGATCCCAGCGGCCAGCCCATCGTATGGGTGACCGAGCCTTCCTTGTGCTTGGCCGGGTCGATCTCCCAGATTTCCTTCATGCCAAGACCGAATTTCTGCGGGCAGTGTCCCTTGGACAGATCGTATTTGGCGATCACCTCTTTCGCCAACGAACCGCGCACCCCTTCCGACAGGAAGACATATTTACCGTGCAGTTCCATCCCCGGCTCATAGGAGGGGCCGGGGGTGCCATCGGGGTTCTTGCCGAACTCTCCGGCAACAACGCCCTTCACTTCACCGTTCTCGCCATAGACCAGCTCGGAACAGGACATACCCGGGAAGATCTCGACGCCCAGCTCCTCGGCCTGCTCGCCCATCCAGCGGCAGACATTGGCCATCGACACGATATAATTGCCGTGGTTGTTCATCAGCGGCGGCATCGGCCAGTTCGGAATGCGAATCTTGCCGCCCTCGCCCAGCATCAGGAAGTTGTCTTCCTTCACCGGCGTGTTCAGCGGCGCGCCCTTTTCCTTCCAGTCGGGAATCAGCGCGGTCAGACCGACCGGATCCAGTACAGCACCGGACAGGATATGCGCCCCGACTTCGGAACCTTTTTCAAGAACGACCACATTCAGATCGGCGTCGAGCTGTTTCAGGCGGATGGCGGCGGAGAGACCAGCAGGGCCAGCCCCGACGATCACCACATCATATTCCATCGCTTCGCGTTCAATTTCGGCCATTGAGCGGCTCCCTGGCTAGATCTTCTTCGAGTGCCCATATTGTGGGCAACAATCTTTCGTGGCTCGTTACCTTTTGGCAGCCCCTTCGGTCAATCGCAACACCGCGTCAGCACGACTCCCACGGAAACGACATTTCGGCTCAGATTTCCGGCTTGTCCCCCATAAGATAGCGTGGCCCATCGCCCTTTTGACTGGCCTGATCGCCGGGATTGTAGAGCGCGCATTTCGGCAGTGACAGGCAGCCGCAGCCGATACAGCCATCCAGATTGTCGCGCAGCCGCTGCAGGGTCTCGATTCGCGCGTCCAACCTGGCCCGAAAGCCGTTGCCCATGCGGCTCCAGTCTGCAGGTGTCGGGGTGCGCCCATTGGGCAATTCGGCCAAAAGGTCGCGAATCTCCGGCAGGGTGAACCCAAACTGCTGTGCGATCCTAACAAAGCTGAGCCGGCGGATATCGGCGCGCAGGAACCGGCGCTGCCCGCCAGAGTTGCGCCACGGGGTAATCAGCCCCTGTTCTTCGTAATAACGGATCGCCGAGACGGCCACCCCGGTCCGCGCCGCCAGCGCCCCGATCGACAGCCCCTTCCGGGTATCCTTCTGCAGCGCCATTGCCCACCTTTCAAAAACATCTTGACCTCAAGTTAGGTTGAGAAATTAGACTCGATCAGGTCAAGGCAAAACGAAAAGGACTGGCCGATGACCTCTGAACTGGAACACGGCAATCTCACCGTCACCGATCCGGATGCCACTGCCGCCTGGCTGACGCAGGTGTTCGAATGGCAAGTCCGCTGGTCGGGGCCGGCGCTCGGCGGCGGGTATACCGTGCATGTGGGCAACGGGTCGGACTATCTCGCGCTCTACCGTCCGGCCGAACCACTGCGGTCGGGCAACGACAGCTATACCCAGCTAGGCGGGCTAAACCACATCGGCATCCGCGTCGATGACCTTGACGCCACCGAAGCGCGGGTCAGGACGGCGGGGTTCGCTCCACACAGCCATGCCGATTACGAACCTGGCAAGCGGTTCTATTTTCACGATGCCGACGGCGTCGAATTCGAAGTGGTGGCCTATGATGATTGATTGTCAGCTGCGGATCAGCTCACCGCTCTATTGGGGGCCGCCACCGCCGCCACCACCGCCTGAGCAGTGGCGATAGGCAGCTCCCCGCCCCAACCTGCGTACTCCCCCTTGCATTCTGCCATGCGTTTGGGTCAGGTATTCGCCAACCTATCAATCGCCCCGGCGCATCGTGCGGCGGGGCGAAAATCATGCGTGGAAGCGAAAGATATGGAAAAAATCCTGATGACGCCAACGGGCTTCGCCGCGCTCGAGGCCGAACTGAAACAGCTCAAGTCCATCGAGCGCCCCGCGATCATCAAGGCGATTGCCGAGGCCCGCGAACATGGCGACCTGTCGGAGAATGCGGAATATCACTCTGCACGGGAAAAACAGTCCTTCATCGAAGGCCGCATCAAAGAGCTTGAAGGCGTTCTGTCCCTGGCCGATGTGATTACGCCCTCGAAACTCTCCGGTCCGATCAAGTTCGGCGCCACCGTCACCCTGGTGGATGAGGATACCGACGAGGAAAAGACCTGGCAGATCGTCGGCGAGCATGAGGCCGATATCGAAAACGGCCTGCTGAACATCAAATCACCGATCGCCCGTGCCCTGATCGGCAAGGACGAAGGCGACAGCGTCGAGGTCCGCACGCCCGGCGGCCAACGATCCTACGAGGTGCTGAAGATTGCATATATCTGACGGGGTCGAACAGAATGTCTGACCCTCGCTCAGAATCGCGCCCCGGCGACCGGGACCGCAGCACCCCCCTGGGCATGTATGCCCGCCCCAGCGCCGCGCGACTGTCCGGGATCGAGCTGACCGCCGGCGCGCTCAGCCTGATCTGGCTGGCCGGTTCGGCGCTGTATCTCCTGACGCGCCCTGCCTCCGGCGAGACGGCGGTTGACGGATTGCGGTTTGTCGTCACGCTGATGGCAATCTTCCTGCCCGTGGCGATGATCTGGGTCGCAGCCACCACCTTGCGCACCGCGCGGGTCATGCGCGAGGAAAGCGCACGGCTGCAGATGGCGGTCGACGCGATCCGCCAGGCGCAGATTGCCCAGGCCCAGCGGGGCGCGATTCCGGCCGATGGCGCGATCCAGAAGAAACTGGATGAAATCGCCGCGACGGCGAAAAAGACCGAGACCGCGCTGGCGACCTTCCACACCATCCGGCAGTCCGAGCCCCGCCCGGTGACCCCGCCCGTCCCGGCACCAGCCCGCGACAGCGACGATCAGGCGGCACTGGAACTGGGCACCCCGGCCGAGGCGCTTTCGGCACCACTGGTGATCGAGGATTTCGTCCGCGCACTGCATTTCCCGGAAACCGCAGAAGACGAAGAAGGCTTCGGTGCGCTGCGCCGGACGTTGAAGGATCGCAAGGCCGCACAGTTGATTCAGGCTGCACAGGACGTTCTGACCCTGCTCAGCCAGGATGGCATCTATATGGATGACCTGCACCCGGACCGCGCCCGTCCGGAAGTGTGGCGGCAATTCGCGCAAGGCGTCCGCGGTCGTGCAGTAGCAGCACTTGGCGGCGTGCGTGATAGGTCTTCACTGGCGCTGACGGCAGCGCGGATGAAACAGGACCCGATCTTTCGCGATGCGGTCCACCATTTCCTGCGCCGCTTCGATCAGATGTTCGCAGCCTTCGCGGAAGAGGCCACAGATGCCGAAATCACCGCGCTGGCCGAAACCCGCACCGCCCGCGCCTTCATGCTGGTGGGCCGGGTCGCGGGCACCTTCGACTGAACAACTCCCGATCCCGCCCCACGACTGGGGCGGGCAATCACCGGGGAAGACGGCTCAGGGCCATTTCGCCAGGGGCGGCAGGCTCATCAGCACCGCTTCCGGATCGTGACCGGTTTCCAACCCGAATTTGGTCCCCCGGTCATAAACCAGGTTATATTCGGCATATTGACCGCGATAGATAAGCTGGGTGTCGCGATCCGCCTCGGAAAAGCTGTGCCCCCGGCGCTTTTCCACCAGCGGCAGGAAGGCCGGCAGGAAGGCGCGGCCGATGTCCTGCGTCAGGGCGAAATCGGCCTCCCAATCGCCGGTGCAATAATCGTCCATGAAAATCCCGCCGACACCGCGCGCCCGCTTGCGGTGGGGGATATAGAAATATTCATCCGCCCAGGCTTTCAGCCGCGGGTAATGACCCGCCCCATGCGGGTCCAGATGCGCCTTTTGGGTGGCATGGAAATGCGCGGTATCCTCGGCATATTCGATGCAGGGGTTCAGATCCGAGCCACCGCCGAACCACCAGGCATGCGGGGTCCAGAACATTCGGGTATTCATGTGAACCGCAGGAACATGCGGGTTGCGCATATGCGCGACCAGCGAAATCCCCGAGGCCCAGAACCGCGGATCATCCTTCATTCCCGGCAGCCCCTTGCGTGCCATCATCGCGGCTTGGGCCCGCTCTCCCAGTTGCCCATAGACGGTGGAGACATTGACACCGACCTTTTCGAACACCCGACCGCCGCGCATCACGCTCATCAGGCCGCCGCCGGCGTCACTACCGTCCTCCGAGACGCGCCGGGTCTGTTTCACCTCGAACCGCGCCGGCGGTTCATCGGCGAAGGGACCTTCTGCATGGCTGTCCTCCAGGCCCTCGAAGGCGGCGACGATCTGGTCGCGCAGATCGCGGAACCAGGCCGCGGCACGGGCTTTTTCACGGTCGAACGAATCTGTCATGGCTGTTCCCCGGTTGATGTCTTGCTGCCTGCCGGCACACCCGGCAAGCGCTGGAAGGGGGGCGCGTCAATGCGCGGGGGCGGTAACAGGATCGAGCAGCGTCCGCCCGCCGTCGAGTGTCAGGATCTGCCCGGTCATGAAACCGGAAGCGTCCGAAGCCAGGAATTGCGCGGTATCGGCAAGTTCGGAGGGGGCGGCGATGCGCGCCAACGGCGTGTGATCCTCGATTTCCTGACGGTATTCGCGATTGTCCTTCAGCGTGGATTTGAGAGACGCGCTCATGACCGAGCCGATGGCGACCGCGTTGACCCGAATCCGATGCGGCGCCAGCGCCACTGCCAACGACCGGGTCAACTGATCCAGCGCCGCCGAGCTGACAGAATAGGCCATCAGATCAGGGTGTGTCCGGCGCGCGGCAATCGAGCTGAGGTTGATGATCGACCCAGCGCAGCCCGCGCCGGGCCGTTCCTTGGCTTGCTTGATCATCCGCCGAGAGACAAGCTGACTGAGCCGCATCGCCGGCAACACGTTCTGGTTCAGCAACGCGATCACCGAATCGTCGTCCGGATCCAGCGGATCAGAGGGGGTCACCTGCCGTGCCCCATTGACCAGGATATCGACCTGATCAAAGGCGTCGATCGTGGCTGACAGCAGGTTGGCGATGGTCAACCTTTCGCGCAGGTCGCCAGCGAAATAACGGACATTGCTGTCCTCGACATGTTCGCCCAACTCTTCGATCAGGCCGGCTTCGTCGATATCGGCGAACATGACATTCGCCCCTTTTCCGGCAAATTGCCGACCGATAGCCAGACCAATGCCATTGGCGGCGCCGGTTACGATGGCAGTCTTGCCGGCGATGGAAAATGACATCTCAACTCTCCTGTGGATCGTTCAGGCACGAAGCCGCACGGGACGCACGGCATGAAGGATCTTGAACCGGCTGTCGCCGGCCACTTCCTGATGTTCAGCGAAGACCTGTGCCAGCGTCGTCTCATAAGGCAGATGACGGTTGGCCACCAGCCAGAGCTGCCCCCGCGGCGCCAGCATCCTGGCGGCGGCAAGGATAAAGGCCTGCCCCAACCCCGGATCGGCGTTGCGATCGGTGTGAAACGGCGGATTCATCACCACCGCATCCAGCGGCTGATCCGGCTTGAAACCGGTGGCATCGGCCCAATGGAACCGGGCGCGAGGATCCGTGATATTCCGTTCTGCGCAGTTCAGCGCGATGCGGTCGGCCTCGACCACCTCCAGCGTCTTCAGCCGATCGTCCCGCAGAAGATGCGTGGACAAGTAGCCCCAGCCAGCGCCCAGATCGGCCAGATGGGCGCCCAGATGCGGCGGCAGGCTCTCGACCAGAAGGCGCGAGGCCGGATCGACACCATCGGCCGAGAACACGCCCGGGGCGGTCACGAATCCCTCGACGCCCTGTGCCGCAGGCTCGACCCAATCGGCGAAGGCGCCCTCATCGGCCTGGAACCAGAACAGCCGGCCATGCGCCTTCGACAGGCTGCCCAGCACCGGCACCCGCTTGCGCACCTCACGCCAGAGGCTATCGGCCCCGTCGGTCTTGGCACCATCGACCACCACCAGCCCGTCGCAGCAGGCAGCAGCGCGGGCGATCAACGCCTGAGCCTGACGTTTGGCACGGGGCAGAAACACCAGCGCGGCAGCACAGCGCATATCCTGCGGCAATTGGCTATCCACCGCCCAGCCAGCGGCGGCAAGCGCATCATAATCGGGGCGGAAGGGTTGAATCAGCAGCGCCCGATCGCGTGGCAGCACCGACAGATCGGCGCTTGCGCGAGGGTGGAACACCGCCAACGGGCCGGTCTCGGGAAGGGTCAGCCCTCCTTCACCGACAGCAAGTGCAAGACGGACGGTCAAGCGCCCCTATTCCTCTTTTTCCATGGTGCATTGCAGCGGATGCTGATGCCGACGGGCAAAATCCATCACCTGTCCCACCTTGGTCTCGGCAATCTCATGACTGAAGACGCCGACAACGGCGACGCCCTTCTTGTGCACGGTCAGCATCACTTCGAACGCCTGGGCGTGCGTCATGTTGAAGAACCGCTCCAGCACGTGGACGACGAATTCCATCGGCGTGTAGTCGTCATTCAGCAGCAGCACCTTGTACAGGGGCGGGCGCTGGGTCTTGGGCCGGGTCTTGAGCAGGATCGAGGTATCGCCTTCGTCATCCTGCTTGTCCGACATCCTCAATGGCTGTAGCAGCATCGCGAAGCTCTAATCCGGGGTATGGGGATTTATGGGTCCCCTATATATAACGCTCCGTGGGGTTTAGAAAAGCCTAAGCGGAGAAGCAAGCCATGGCGGGCAGTTTGACGGCGGTGGGTTTCGACGCGGACGACACCCTGTGGCATAATGAGCGCTTTTTCCGCCTGACCCAGGCCCGCTTTACCGACCTGCTTAAGGATTTCGCCGAGGCGGACCTTCTGTCAGCACGGCTGCTGGCGGCGGAACGGCGCAACATCCAGCACTATGGCTATGGCATCAAGGGCTTCGTCCTGTCCATGATCGAGACCGCGATCGAGGTGACCGAAGACCGCGTGCCCGCCAACGTCATCCGGGAATTGATCGAGGCCGGGCAGGAAATGCTGGCCCATCCGATCGAGCTGTTGCCCCATGCCCGCGAGGCGGTGGAAACCCTGGCCGACAGCCACCGCGTGATCCTGATCACCAAGGGCGATTTGATCGACCAGGAACGCAAGCTGGCGCAATCCGGCCTGGGAGACCTGTTTCACGGCGTCGAAATCGTATCCGAGAAGACCCCCGCAATCTATGCCGAGATCTTCTCACGCCATGGGGATGGCCCCGACCGGGCACTGATGGTGGGCAACTCCATGCGTTCGGATGTGGTGCCGGCAATCGCGGCCGGCGGTTGGGGCGTCTATGTCCCGCATGGGCTGATCTGGGAGATCGAGCGGGCCGACACCCCCGAGGGATCGCCCCGGTATCACAGCATCGACACCCTGGGAGACCTGCCTGGCCTGGTGGCGCGGATTGATGAAAGACTTGGCATATATTGAATAAAATGTGATCGGCCTGCACGCCCCGCCTCAGGCCCTGTTTAGCCGGTGTTGCGGATGCCGAGCCCTACACCCCAAGATGTGGGAATTAGCCATCACGGCGTTTCAACATCCCCTCACAAGCTGCGGGTTTATTTTGATTATTTCCTATGATATCTTGGTCGAAACAAATCCACAAACGGGTCGGGATCAACCGGGCCCGACGAGGCAGACAGAGGCAATATCGTGCAGGTCCGGCGTATTCGGTCGGCCCGGTCAGGGCTGAATCTCTTCTTCGCACTCCTTTTGGCGTCGCTTTGGGGCGTGTTACTGGTCACGGCCAGTGCAAACAGGGTGCAGGCAGCCCCCTATGCCGAGGTCGTGATGGACGCCCGTACCGGCGAAATCCTGCAATCCCGCAACGCTGATACCCGGCTGCATCCGGCTTCCCTGACCAAGATGATGACGCTCTACGTCACCTTCGAAGCGGTGCGCAATGGCGAGATCTCCATGGATACGATGGTGCGGGTTTCGTCTCATGCCGCGTCGGAACCCCCGTCCAAACTGGGCCTGAAACCTGGGCAGAAGATCGCGCTGCGCTATCTGGTGCGGGCCGCGGCGGTGAAATCCGCCAATGACGCCGCCACCGCCATCGGCGAGGCGATCAGCGGATCGGAAGACGCCTTCGCCCTCCGGATGACCCGGACCGCTAAGGCCCTGGGCATGAAACGGACCACATTCAAGAACGCCCATGGCCTGACCGAAAACGGCCATCTCTCCACCGCCCGGGACATGACGATCCTGGGGCGGCATCTGCTTTACGATTACCCCGAATATTACAACCTCTTCTCGCGCCGCAGCACCAATGCGGGCATCAAGACGGTGACCTCTCACAACCGGATTCTCGACAGCTATCGCGGCGCCGACGGCATCAAGACCGGCTATACCCGGGCCGCTGGCTTCAACCTCGTGGCCTCGGCCCAACGGGGAAATACGCGCATCATCGCCACAGTTTTCGGCGGCAAATCCTCGACCTGGCGCAATGCCAAGGTGGCCGAGCTTCTGGATGTCGGGTTCCGCCGGGCACCGCGGTCGACACCGCTGCGCAAACCCTCGCCGCCGGCCTATGTCGGCAAGGACACAGGCCCCGCAGGCAAGACCATTCGCGTGAACGGTGCCGTTGTCGCCAGCCTGCGCCCGGTGCCGCGCCCGGGCGGCTCCTCGGCCCCCGCCTCGGCTGAAACCGAACTGGTGGCCCGCGCCGACACCACGCCGGACGCGGATATCATCGCCGCCGCCGTCGCCGAAGCCATCCTGAGCTCGTCGGACGGAGAGGCACCCGCCACGGCACCGCGCCCAGCCATGCGCCCCGAGGATTTGCGCGATGATCTGGTCGTGGCAGATGCCGGAGCCGAACAACTTGAGGTCGTGACCCGCGTATCCACCAACGGTGGCCGGCACTGGGGCATCAACGTCGGCCGCTATTCCAGCCGGTATGACGCTGAAAAAGTACTGCTGCGGACAGCTCTGTCAGAAATGGAAACTCTCGACGGCACCCTGCGCAAGGTGGTTCACAGCCCTCGCGGTTTTGACGCGAATTTCCTTGGCATGAGCGAGGAAACTGCCGATCTGGCCTGCCGCCGCCTGAAGGCGCGCAACGTGACCTGCAATCTGATCGGCCCGACCTGATCGGCCCCAGCAGTTGATCTTTGACAAAGAAGAAAGGAGTGGCCCGGCCACTCCTTTTTTGTTTGCCTGCCGCCCGGCGGTAACCGGCGAGCGCCGAAAGGACGGATTGAATCACGGCCTGGGGTGATCGTCCCATTCATCGCTGAGAATGCGGTGACTATCGCCCTCGGGGTCGTCATACTGGCCGGATCTGACAGTATAGATGAACCCCAGCAGCCCCACACCGCCCAGAAAGAGCGAGATCGGAATCAGGAAAACCAGAACGTCCATCGGCGATTACCTCAGCCTGAGCGCGTTGAGAGAAACGGTGATCGAGGAGGAGGACATCGCCAGCGCGGCCATCAGCGGCGTCGCCAGCCCGGCCACCGCCAGAGGTACGGCGATCAGGTTATAAACCGTGGCAATCCGGAAGTTTTCGCGGATGCGTCGGGTCGCCTTGCGGGCAACGTCACAGGCCTCGGGAATCGGTGCCAGATCCTGCCCCAGAAGCACGATATCCGACGCCACACGCGCCGCATCCAACGCCGAGGCCGGCGAGATCGAGACATGGGCCGCAGCCAGTGCCGCAGTATCGTTCAGCCCGTCGCCCACCATCAGCACCTTTTTGCCCTCTTCCGACAAGCGGACGATACGGGCGGATTTGTCCTGCGGCAGTGCCTCGGCCACCCAGCGGGAAATCCCAAGACGCCGGGCCAGCGCTTCCACCGCCAGCGTGGTGTCCCCCGACATCAGCACCACTTCCGCCCCGGCCTTCTGCAGCGCCGCCACCGCTTCGGTGGCCCCCGGGCGCAGCGCGTCAGAGAAGAAGAACGGCCGCGCCTCCCCCTCCCCCACCGACAGCCAGGCGGCCGTTTGGCTGCCCTGAGCCGCCCCGACCCACGTAGCACGACCAAGACGGACCAGGCGCCCCTGCCATTGACCCTGAGTGCCGTATCCCGGCACTTCAGTCACATCGGTGATCTCGGCGGGAACGATCCCGGCGGCGCGCGCGGCGCGGGTCAGCGCGACGGAAAGCGGATGCGCCGAGACTTCGGCCAGCGCCAGCGCGACGGCAAGATCGGTGCTGGCGTGATCTTGCAGGTTGGTCAGTTCAGGCGTGCCCGCGGTCAGCGTGCCGGTCTTGTCGAAGACCACGGTATCGACCTCGGCCAGCCGCTCCAGCGCGGTGGCATGTTTGATCAGCATCCCCTTGCGGAACAGCCGTCCCGAGGCGGCGGTGGTCACTGCCGGCACCGCGAGCCCAAGCGCGCAGGGGCAGGTGATGATCAGCACCGCAGCGGCGATGTTCAGCGCCGTGCGAACATCCCAAGAATAGAGATACCAGCCCAGAAAGCTGAGCGCCGCGAGGATATGCACCCCCGGCGCATAGAGTTTGGCGGCGCTGTCAGCCAGAGAGGTATAGCGCGAACGGCCCGATTCAGCGATCGCCACCAGATCGGCCATCCGATGCAGCGAGGTATCCTTGCCGACGGCGGTGGCGCGGATCGTCAACGGGCCGGTCAGGTTGACCTCCCCCGCGCTGACCGCAAGCCCCGGCTCGGCGAAGACCGGCAGGGTCTCTCCGGTCAGCAGGGAGCGATCCAGTTCAGACCGGCCCTCGGTGATTTCGCCATCGACCGGCATCCGCGCACCGGGGCGGATACGGATCAGATCGCCGATCCCGAGAGCGGCGACAGCAACCTCTTCCTCTTGCCCATCGCCGGTCAGCCGCAGGGCCCGCGGCACTTCCAGCGCCGAAAGCTCCTCGGCCGCCGATCGGGCGACGGCCCGGGTGCGATAATCGAGGTAACGGCCCGCCAGCAGGAAGAAGGTCAGCGTCAGCGCCGCATCGAAATATGCGTGTTCGCCGGAAAGCGAGGTTTCCCAAAGCGAGGTCACCAACGCCAGGACGATGGCCAGAACGATCGGCACATCCATATTCAGCCGCCCGACCCGCAGCGCGCTCCAGGCATTCACGAAAAAGGGTTTGGCGGCGAAGGCGATGGCCGGCAGGGTGATCGCCGCCGAAATCCAGTGGAACATGTCCCGGGTCGCATCTGTCGCCCCCGACCAGACCGACACCGACAGCAGCATCACATTCATTGAGGCAAAGCCGGCGACTGCGAGGCGCATCAGCAGATCGCGCCCGGCCCTGTCGGTCTGGGTGGCCTGCAACGCACCGGAATCAAGCTCATGCGCCTCGTATCCGACGCCTTCCAGCACCGGGATCAGATCGGCGGCGCGCACCTCCGGATCGGCCTCGATCAGGGCGCGTTTCAGGGTCAGGTTGACCCTCGCCGAATGCACCCCGGGCAGATCGCTCAGCGCATGTTCGACCGTGGTGATGCAGACCTGACAGTGAACCCCAGGCAGCGACAGGGCGATGCGCGCGTCTTTCGGCGCATCCTCTACCGGCCCGACCGGGGCTGCAAGACAGCCCTGGCAGGCGGCGGCCGAAGGGGGGCGAAACTCTGCCGTCATAAGGCGCTCCAAGGGCTCCGAACCGAGGCCGGTTCAGGCGGACCGACCGGAAAAAGACGAGGCGCACCTAGCCTAGCCATTCACGTGAAACACCAGGCGCTGGACGAATTCGGTGCCGTCACGGTCCTGCGCCTTCAGCCGCAGATCCCATTTGCCCGGGCGCAGCTCGGCCGGGGCAACATAGGCAACCCCGTCGAAGTCGAACGCCGGGACGAAATCGTCCTGCCGTTCGGTGGCCCGCCCGATGGTCGCCGCGATCTCGGCTGCGCGAACCGGCGCGCCTGCACCATCGGTGACCGTCATGATCACCAGCCCACCAGCGTAGCGGACATTGACGGTCCAGCCCAAGGCCTCCTGCGCGGCGCGGCGGGTGTTGAACTCCTGACTGGCGACGTAGGAATTCTTGACCTCCAGCCCGGGAAAGGTGCGGATGGCCTTATAGGCCATCCAGATATTGACGCCGATAATCACCGTGAAGGCCCCGACGAAAACCATCAGCGCATGCCGTCCGGTGAATTCCCGTTCTGCCATCTATTAACGCCCCCTGCCGTTAAAGGTACTGTCCTTATAGGCCCGCTCGCCACTGACCAGATCCGCCACCCAGAAGCGCAGCGGCGTTGCCTCGGCCGCAGCCGGTGCAGCCCCCTTGGGCGAGGTCACATAGACCCGCTGCAAATAAGCCGTATCGGCGGGCACCTGGACCTTGCTGCCATCGACACCTTCAAGCTGGATTTGCATCGAGGGATCGCCCACCACCGACAATTCGAACATCCGCGGCTCGCCATGCTTGTTGCGCAGCCGTATATCATAGGTATTGCGAATGGTGCCGTCGGACAGGGTCACATAGGTCGGATTGCGCACCGGCGCGACCGTCAGGTCGATATCGGGCCGGATGAACAACGCGAACAACAGGCCAAAGCCCACCAGTGACCACATCACGGTGTAAAGAATGGTGCGCGGTCGAAGGATATGTTTCCATACGCTGCGCGGCGCCTGACCGGAGCGTTCGTTGTCCTCGTCGCTCAGCGCCATGTAGTCGATCAGCCCGCGTGGTTTGCCGATCTTCGCCATCACATCGTCGCACGCGTCGATGCACAGCGCGCAGGTGATGCAGGCCAGTTGCTGACCGTCGCGGATGTCGATCCCCATCGGACAGACGTTGACGCAGGCATTGCAGTCGATGCAGTCGCCCAGCTGCTCTGCGCCATCGGCCTTGCGGTGCTTGCCACGCGGCTCCCCCCGCCATTCGCGATAGCCGACGACCAGCGTATCCTCGTCCATCATGGCGGCCTGGATGCGCGGCCAGGGGCAGGCATAGATACAGATCTGTTCGCGGGCGAAACCGCCAAAGAAGAAAGTGGTGAAGGTCAGCACCAGCATGGTGGTATAGGCCACCGGATGCGCCTGGCCAGTGACCAGATCGTGCAGCAGGGTCGGCGCATCGGCGAAATAGAACACCCAGGCGCCACCGGTGGCCAGACCAATCAGGAACCAGATCGTCCATTTGGTCAGCCGCAACCGGACCTTGCGGAAATCCAGCTTTTTCTGCCGGTGCAGCCGCAACCGCGCGTTACGATCGCCTTCGACCCAACGCTCAACCAGGATGAAAAGATCGGTCCAGACCGTCTGCGGGCAGGCATAACCGCACCAGACCCGACCGAGCGCCGAGGTGAACAGGAACAGCCCAAGCCCCGCCATGATCAGCAGACCGGCAACGAAATAGAACTCATGCGGCCAGATTTCGATCCAGAAGAAATAGAACCGCCGGTTTGCCAGATCCAGCAACACCGCCTGATCCGGCAGTTCCGGACCACGATCCCATCGGATCCAAGGGGTGAGGTAATAGATCCCCAGCATCAGCGACAACAGCACCCATTTCAGGCTGCGAAACTTGCCGGACACGCGGCGGGGAAAGATCGGCTCCCTGGCGGAATACAAGCTGGGGGCGGGATTGGTTTCGGTCACGTAAGCTCTCCGGCGTCAAGCTCTGGGGTGCACGCCTTGTCCCATTCCGGTGGCCTACACACATTGATTTGAGTCAATCATAGCATTCGACACGCATCTTTGCCCATGTTCCAGTTGACGCAGACACCGCAGTGGCGGGGGCGCTACTGTCCGCCCCCATCCCTCGCCTCGGCCCCGGAGCGCCCTGCCGCGCCCGCCCCTCGCGCCTCCCGGCGAAGCCAGGCGATAAAGGCGCGGGCAGCGGGACGCTGCACCCCCGGGCGGGTGATGATGTGATAATGGCTGTTCTGTCGTGTCGCGAACAGTTCGACCAAGCGGCCTGCGGCGATATCGGCTTCGACGAAAAGCCTCACGATCAGCAACAAGCCCTGCCCGGCACGGGCGCTTTCCAGTGTCAGATTGCCCGGCAATTGCGTGCTGCGCCCGGCCCCGATCCGCGCGCCCTGCTCGGCCAGCCAGGCGCTGGCCTCGGTGGTGCCAAGCTCCTCGATCCAGGGCAGATCGGCCAGATCGGCGGGCGTCGCCACCCGCTGCCCCTGCAAGAGCTGCGGCGCCGCCACGATCGCAAGCGGCGCCGGCAACAGCGGCTCGCTTTCCACCCCTGGCCAGCCCCCTTCGCCATGACGCAGCGCCAGGTCGATCCCTCCGGGCTTTAGGTCGACCAGTTCCGGGGAGGGGTCCACACGCAGGCTGATTTCGGGATGCAGGCGCGAAAACCCGGCCAGCCGCGGCAACAGCCAATAGCCCGCCAGGCTGGGCGTCACGCTGACATGCAATGGCCGATCCGCCGTCTGCGCCGCCAGATCCTGCACCGCGGCCCCGATCGCGCCGAATCCCAGCGCCAGCGCATCAGAAAGCTGCCGCCCCTCTGCCGTCAGCACCATGGCCCGGCCCGAGCGGTCGACAAGCGCGACGCCCAGATGCCCCTCAAGCGCGCGAATTTGCTGGCTTATCGCGGCATGACTGACATTCAATGCGCCCCCCGCCCGCGCCAGGTTGCCGGTTTCGGCAAAGGCGGCAAAGGCCCTGAGGGATGAGAGCGGCGGCAAGGAGAGCCAGTTCATATGTAATCCCAGATTACACGATGGATAGGGAATTGAATGGCATGAAATCCCCCATCAGACAAGAATGACAGGAGATGGAAACCCAAAATAGGAGCGGAACATGTTGGGAATCTATGCCAAAACTTTCATGATTGCGACGCGGGTGAACGCCGACTTCCCCCCTGCGCCAACACGCAAGGTCGAAGCGCCAAGGCCCCGGCGGCGCGGCTGGTTACCCCGGCGTTTCCGGTTGGCGCGGCCCCGTCTCGCCCCAGCGCCCCGCCCGCCAGCACATGCGGCCGAATGACAAAGGGCCCGCCCACAGCGACATCTGTGGACGGGCCCCTGAATCTTGCCTATGAGTTACAATAAATCGGCGCCGGCTTTCCAGGAAACGCGCGAACAGATCGAAAAGCCGGCGCCGCCCCTTTGGGCCACGGAAATGGCCCGCAGGTATTCGTTATCTCAGATCACTCGCCACCGCCCAATTGGTGGACATAGAGCGCGGCAGCGCGGATCTGATCCTCGTTCAGCCGCAACCCCCAGGCCGGCATCACGCCGAAACGGGCATTGGTCACGGTCTCCTTGATGGTGTCGTAATCCCCACCATACAGCCAGATCGCATCGGTCAGGTTCGGCGCCCCCTGCGTCCGGTCGCCGGTGCCGTCGGGCATATGGCAAGACGCACAGTTGTCCTCGAACACCACCTTGCCAGCTGCCACCAGGGACGCATCCATCGGCGTTTCAGACAGCGACATGACAAAGTTCGTGACCTGGTCGATCTCTTCGTCGCTCAGCAGATCGTCGCGACCGAAAGCCGGCATCTGCGAATAACGCGCATCGCCGTCATCCTCGTTCCGCACCCCGTGCGTGACGGTGTAATGGATGCTTTCGATATCCCCGCCCCACAGCCAGTCATCATCCAGCAGGTTGGGATAGCCCTTGGCGCCGGCAGCGCCGGCCCCGTGGCATTGGGCGCACCAGGTCTTGAAGACCGCGGCCCCGGCGGACACTGCATAGCTGTTCAGTTCCGGATCATTCGAGATCTGTGTCAGATCAGCCGCCACCAGCCGCGCATTGATCGCGGCATTGGCCTCGTTGACCGCCTCGATCTCCCGGGCGACATCGGCGCGGGTAGACCAGCCCAGCAGACCGGCCGAGGCGCTCTTGATCCCGGGCCAGGCTGGATAGGCGATGGAATAGCCGATCGCCCAGACGATGCAGGCATAGAAGGTCCACAGCCACCAGCGCGGCATCGGGTTGTCGAATTCCTCGATCCCGTCCCAGTTATGGCCGGTGGTTTGCGGGTCGCCCTTGTGATGTTGGGGTGCCTTGCTCATGTCCGCGCCTCCTTATCCGTCTTATCCGTCGCGGGTTTGTCCTCGTGTCGGAACGGAATATCCGCCGTATCGCGATAGGTCTTGCTGCTGCCCGGGCGGAACACCCAAAAGACCACCCCCACGAAGAAGAAGAAGAGGACCAGCAGCATCCAACTGTCCGCGAATTGCCTCAGAAACGAATAATGATCCATCTCGGCCCTCCTCAGCGGCTTTCGTCAGGCGTGAAGGTCGAGAAATCGACCAAAGTGCCCAGCATCTGCAGATAGGCGATGACCGCATCCATTTCCGATACGCCCGGCTGCCCGTCGAAGTTGCGCACATTCACGCTGTCTTCCCCGTAGCGTTCCAGCAACCCGTCGTAATCGCTATCCGGATCGGCCTGGGCCAGGAAATCGGCCTGACCGCTTGCCAGCATCTCTTCGGTATAGGGGACACCGACGAAGGCATGGCTCTTCATCACGTCCTCGATGTACTGACCTTCGATCATCTTGTGCTTGAGGAAGCCGTATTTCGGCATCACGGATTCCGGCACAACCGATTGCGGGTTGGTCAGGTGGTCGACATGCCATTCATCCGAATAGCGACCCCCAACCCGGGCCAGATCCGGCCCGGTCCGTTTCGACCCCCATTGGAACGGGTGATCGTACATCGATTCAGCCGCTAGGCTGTAATGGCCATAGCGTTCGACCTCGTCCCGCATCGGGCGGATCATCTGGCTGTGGCAGACATAGCAGCCCTCGCGGACGTAGATCTCGCGCCCGGCCAGCTCCAGCGGGGTGTAGGGGCGCATGCCATCCACCTTCTCGATGGTGTTCTGCAGCCAGAACAGCGGCGCGATCTCGACGATGCCGCCGATGGTCACGACCAGAAAGCTGAAGACCAGCAAAAGGGTCGCGTTGGTTTCGATGAACTTGTGCTTTGACAGAATGGACATTGTTCCCTCCTCCCTTATTCGGCGGGAACCGTGACCGCGAGGCTGGCCTCTTTGGCCGGCGCCTTACGAACGGTCATGTACAGGTTATAGACCATGATGAGCGCACCACTCAGGTACATCACCCCACCCAGGCCCCGCACCACATACATCCAGTACTTGGCCGCGACGGTATCGGCGAAGGAGTTCACCAGGAAACCGTTGGCATCCACTTCGCGCCACATCAGGCCTTCCATGATCCCGGACACCCACATCGAGGCGGCGTAGAGCACGATGCCGGCGGTGGCGAGCCAGAAGTGCCAGGACACCATCTGCAGCGAATAGAGCCGCTCACGCTTCCACAGCACCGGCGTCAGGAAATAAAGTGCGCCGAAGGTGATCATGCCGTTCCAGCCCAGAGCGCCGGAATGGACGTGACCAATGGTCCAGTCGGTATAGTGCGACAGAGAGTTCACCGCGCGGATCGACATCATCGGACCTTCGAAGGTGGACATGCCGTAGAAGCCGACCGAGATCACCATCATCCGGATCACCGGATCGGTGCGCAGCTTGTCCCAGGCGCCCGACAGCGTCATCAGACCGTTGATCATGCCACCCCAGGAAGGCATCCACAGCATGATCGAGAACACCATCCCCAGCGTCGAGGCCCAATCCGGCAGCGCGGTGTAGTGCAGGTGGTGCGGACCGGCCCAGATATACAGGAAGATCAGCGCCCAGAAGTGGATGATCGACAGCTTATAGCTGAACACCGGGCGTTCGGCCTGCTTCGGGATGAAATAATACATCATCCCCAGGAAGCCTGCGGTCAGGAAGAAGCCCACCGCATTATGGCCGTACCACCATTGCGTCATGGCGTCCTGAACGCCGCTCATCACCTGCACCGACCGCGATCCCCAGATCGAGATCGGGATCGAGATGTTGTTGACCACATGCAGCATGGCCACGGTGACGATGAAGGACAGATAGAACCAGTTGGCGACGTAGATATGCGGCTCTTTGCGCTTGATGATGGTCCCGAGGAAGACCGCCAGATAGGCAACCCAGACGATCGTCAGCCACAGATCGACATGCCATTCCGGCTCGGCATATTCCTTGGACTGGGTGGCGCCCAGCAGATAACCGGTTGCCGCCAGCACGATGAAGAGCTGATAGCCCCAGAACACGAACCAGGCGAGGTTACCGCCCCAGAGCCGCGCGGCGGAGGTTCGCTGCACCACATAGAACGAAGTGGCGATCAGCGCATTCCCCCCAAAGGCGAAGATCACCGCCGAGGTATGCAGTGGACGCAGCCGCCCGAAGTTGCCATACCCCTGCAGGAATTCGAAATTCAGATGCGGAAAGGCAAGCTGAAAGGCGATGAACGTGCCCGCCAGAAAGCCGACGACGCCCCAGAAGCAGGTGGCGATGACCCCGGCGCGCACGACGCTATCGAAATATTCATTTTGCGGAGCAGCCAGCACCGGTTCCCCGGTCCGCCGCAATGTGAAGAGAAACAGACCGCCGGCCACGAGCATCACAATGATGGCGTGAACCATATAGGCCGTATCTCGCGCATAGTTTGCCGCCATTGCTGCGAACAATGTGACCAGACCAAGCGCAATAAGCTTGATTGTGTTAGACATTCCTCGTCCCTTTGCCTAGTCCCACGCGATTCTGCCGCCGCGTCAGACGGGTTCAGACTACAAGCTTACCTGCAAGATGGCTTTCTTGCACGCTTTGATCTGCGTCAAGACGCCCTTGCCATTTCCGTGGCAGGCATCGAAACTGGGGGTCGAAGGCTGTCCAGACGCTCATTCTGAGAAATGCCCGAATACAACGAGGTTCCAATGGCTTATAAATCCCTGCTGACCGTTCTGACCGATCCGAAGGTGTCAGACGCCACCATGGCGCAGCTTGTTGCCTTGGCCGAGGCGCAGGACGCCCACGCCGAAGCGCTTTGCTTGGGCGTCGACCGTACCCAGACCGGGTACTACTACGCTGGTGCCAATGCGATGATCCTCCAGGAGACCCTGGAACGCGCCAGTGCCGAGGCCGAAGCGACCCTCGCCTACGCGAAAGAAAAGCTTGGCCTGTCCGATGTCCGCTGGTCGGTCGAGGACGGTGTCGCCCAGATCGCCGATCTGGGCCGTCATATCGCTTATCGCGCACGCTTCTCTGATCTGGTGGTGCTGCCGCGCCCCTATGGCGAAGATCGCGGCGCCGAGGCCGAACCGATCGTCGAGGCCGCCTTGTTCGAAGGCCACGCCCCGGTTCTGGTGGTGCCCGACAACAATACGCCCAAAGGCACGTTCTCGAACGTCTTGGTCGCCTGGAACGAAAGCGTCGAGTCGATGGCGGCGATCCGCAAGGCGATGCCCTTCCTGACCGCGGCCGAACAAGTGCGCATCGTGGTGATCGACCCGCCGCAACACGGGCCGGAACGCTCTGATCCGGGCGGGCTGCTGTCGCAGATGCTGGCGCGTCAGGGCGTGACCTGCGAGATCGACGTGCTGAGCAAGACGATGCCGCGGATTTCGGACATCCTGAACCGTCACGCGACCGATACCAGTTCGGACCTGATCGTGATGGGCGCCTATGGCCATTCGCGCTTCCGCGAGGCGATCCTGGGCGGAGCGACCCGAAACATGCTGGAACAGGCCACCGTGCCGGTCTTCATGTCGCGCTGACCTGCCGACCGACGGCATCGGAAAGATTACGCGCCCCGCGGCCTGAGAGCCCCGGGGCGCGCTTTGTCTCTGCACCCCGGTATGTCTTATGTCCGTCGTGACCTTGTAGGCGCGGCGACCTCCATCCCATACAGGCCACCAGCGCCCTGATCGTTCTGGCGGCGCGCCCGATGATCTCATGGGCTGTTCAAGCGGGAGTTCGCGGCAAGGCCCTGCCGCGAACCGCAACGCCAAGCGGCGCGGCGCATCGCACATCCACGAAAGACAGGAAGGCCGTCAGGCCATCAGGCCGCCGTCACTGTCGTCGCCGGCCTCTTCCATCAGCCGGCCCATGTCGGGCACCGTGACGTGGCGCTTGCCCTCGAGCAGGATCACCCCGTCCCGCTTCAGCGCCGACATCTGGCGGCTGACGGTTTCCAGCGTGAGGCCAAGGTAATCCGCCATCGCCTCCCGGGTCAGGGGCAGGTCGAACACCATCGCCCCAGACGGCCCGTTCGGGCTGAGCGAGGCATCGCGGCGGGCAATGATCGACAACAGCGAAGCGATCTTCTCGCGCGCGGTCTTGCGTCCCAGCACCAGCATCCATTCCCGTGCCGCGTCCAGCTCGTCCAATGTCATCTGCAGCAGACGGTGGGCGATATGCGGCGTCCGCGCCATAAGCTGCTCGAAAGGTTTCTTGCGGAAACAGCACATGACCACATCGGTGGTCGCAGTGACATCATAGGCCGATCCGTCGCGCCCTGGGCGGCCGACGAAATCCGATGGCAACAGCAAACCGACCATCTGGGTCCGCCCGTCCTCCATCGTCTGGGTCAGAGAGGCGATGCCGGCAATGACCGAACCGACAAAGGCCATCTTGTCACCCGACCAGATGATGGTCTGTCCAGCCTCGAAAGTCCGGTAATACTTGATGCTCTCAAGCTCATCGAGCTCGTCAATCTCGCAATGCGCACAGACTGCTCGATGCCGGACCGGGCAGTCCGAACAATTGCCGGTGAATGCTTGGCTCTGCACAGACATCTCAGCCCCAGTTGATCTGCGTCAAGGCATGGCGCCTTCGTTCCCCGATAGCTTAGCCACATGTCCGTGAAATCACAATTGGCCGAGCTGGGATTATTTGACGCGCGGGTTCCGCGCTACACCAGCTATCCCACCGCACCGCATTTCAGCGCGGCGGTCGGGCCCGATACCTATGCCAACTGGATCGAGGCGATCCCCGAGCGCGCCTCGATCTCGCTCTATGTCCACGTGCCTTTCTGCCGGCGATTGTGCTGGTTCTGCGCCTGTCGGACCCAGGGCACCCAAAGCGACACCCCAGTCGCGGCCTATGTCGAAACGCTGAAGGCGGAACTGGCGTTGTTGGCCCGCCGATTGCCTGCTGGCGTGACCCTGTCGCGACTGCACTGGGGCGGCGGCACCCCTACCCTGCTGACACCGGCCCTGATGACCGAACTGGCAGAGGCGATCTTCGCCTTGGCCCCGCTTGGTCCGGAGGCCGAATTCTCGGTCGAGATCGACCCGAACGAGATCGACGAGGCGCGGCTCGACGCATTGGCGGCAGCGGGGATGAACCGCGCCTCGATCGGGGTGCAGGACTTCGACGCTGAGATTCAGAAGACCATCGGTCGCATTCAGGGATATGACGTGACACGCCAGGCAGTGGAGATGATCCGCGCTCGGGGCATCTACAGCCTGAACGCCGATATCCTTTTCGGCCTGCCGCATCAAAGCAAGGCGCGGATGACCGAAAGCGTGCAGAAGCTGCTGTCGCTCAACCCCGACCGGGTGGCGTTGTATGGTTATGCGCATGTGCCGTGGATGGCCAAGCGACAGCAACTGATCCCCTCTGATGCCCTACCGACGCCAGAGGCGCGGCTTGAGCTGTTCGATACCGCGCGACGGCTGTTCCTCTGGGACGGCTATGCCGAGATCGGCATCGACCATTTCGCCCGCCCCGAAGACGGGCTGACCCGAGCGCTGAAGGCCGGCACGCTGAAGCGCAACTTCCAGGGCTATACCGACGACCAGGCCGAGGTTCTGATCGGCGTCGGCGCCTCGTCGATTTCGCGCTTTCCACAAGGCTACGCCCAGAACGCACCGGCGACCTCCGCCTATACCGGGGCAATCCGCGAGGGGCGGCTTTCAACCAGCCGGGGACACGCATTCCAGGGAGAGGATCTGATGCGGGGCCGGATGATCGAGATGCTGATGTGCGATCGCCGCATCAACGCCGGAGAGATCAGCGAAGATTTCCATATCTCCGCGCCAGCGCTGCAGGCGATGTTCGAAGAAGTGGCGCAGGCCTTTCCCGGCATGCTGGAAATCGGCCCCGACGCACTGGCGATCCGGCACGAGGCCTATCCGCTGACCCGGATGATCGCCCGCGCCCTCGATGCCTATGATCTGAGCAAGGCCGGCCACAGTTCGGCAATCTGAGGGGCGATATCGCCCCTCGGCAATCCCTCTCAGATCAGCCGGCGGCGGCGATCAGCGCCCGGGTATAGTCGGTTTGCGCATCTTCGAAGATCTGCGCGGCGCTGCCGGCCTCGACCACATCGCCCTGCTTCATCACCATAACCTTATGCGACATCGCCCGCACCACCTTCAGGTCGTGGCTGATGAAGAGATAGGCCAGACCGTATTTGCGCTGTAGACCGCGCAGCAGCTCGACGATCTGCACCTGTACCGTCATGTCGAGCGCCGAGGTCGGCTCGTCCAGCACCAGCAGGCGGGGACGCAGAACCATGGCCCGCGCGATGGCGATCCGCTGCCGCTGCCCGCCGGAGAATTCATGCGGATAACGATCCATCGCCGCCGGATCGAGCCCGGTTTCCCGCATCGCCTCGGCCACCAGATCGCGCGGGGCGCGGTGCGGATCGACCTTGTGGATCGCCAACCCCTCGGCGATGATCTGGGCACAGGTCATCCGAGGGCTGAGGCTGCCGAAGGGATCCTGAAACACGATCTGCATGTCCTTGCGCAGATGCCTGAGCTGCCGGGTGCTATAGCTGCGGATGTCACGGCCCTGAAAGATGATGCCGCCTTCTGACCCGATCAACCGCATCAACGCCAACGCCAGCGTGGTCTTGCCCGAGCCGCTTTCACCGACGATGCCCAGCGTCTCACCTGCCCGCACCGAAAGCGTCGCATCGTTGACCGCGCGCACATGATCCACCGTCTTGCGCATCAACCCGCGCTGGATTGGGAACCAGACCTTGAGGTGATCGGCCTTCAGGATCTCTGCCGCGTCTTCCGCCACCGGTTCGGGTTCACCCGAGGGTTCGGCGGCCAGAAGCTTGCGGGTATAGGGGTGCTGCGGGTTGGAGAAGATCGCCTCGGTCGGGCCTTCCTCGACGATCTCGCCCCCCTTCATCACACAGACCCGATCGGCGATGCGGCGCACGATGCCCAGATCATGGGTGATGAACAACAGCCCCATGCCCTCGCTGTCCTTCAGCTCGGCCAGCAGATCGAGGATCTGCGCTTGGATGGTGACGTCGAGCGCGGTTGTCGGTTCGTCGGCGATCAGGATCTCGGGCTTGTTGGCCAGCGCCATGGCGATCATCACCCGCTGCCGCTGCCCGCCGGAAAGCTGGTGCGGATAGGCGCCCAGCCGGCTTTCGGGATCGCGGATGCCCACCTTGGTCAGCAGTTCCAGAATGCGCGCCCGCGCCGCCTCGCCCGCCAGCCCCTGGTGCAGCGCAATCGATTCCGCCAATTGCTTTTCGATCGTGTGCAGCGGATTGAGCGAGGTCATCGGCTCCTGAAAGATAAAGCTGATGTCATTGCCACGCACCCGGCGCAAATCGGCCTCGGCAGCACCGATCATCTGGGTGCCGCGATAGGTGACCGACCCGGAAACCTCGGCCGTCTCGCCCAAGAGCGACAGGGTGGAAAGCGCCGAAACCGACTTGCCTGAACCGCTTTCGCCGACCAGCGCCACCGTCTCGCCCCGGTCGACAGAGAAGGACACCCCATGCACCGCCTCGATGGTCTCGCCGTCCTGGCGGAAGGCCACGCGCAGGTTCTGAACCTCAAGAACGCTCATAGCCGCGCGACCCCGTTCAGCATGGCAATTCCCCAGACCGCCCCGATCAGAACAAAGCCGGAGGTCAGCCAGCCCGGTTGGCGCCCGGTGGCGCGCATCGCGACCCAGAGCAGGACAGACAGGCTGGTCGGCGCCAGCAGCGTCAGCCAGACGCCGGCCATGCGCCCCAGCGCGGCGAGCGGCGCCGCACCCGAGGTCAGCATGGCGACACCGCTCCACAGCAGCATCAGCGTACAAAGCGCCACGGCGGTGCCGAACAGGCCGTTCAGCCGGCATTGGGCACGGGACGAACAGGTGAAGCCGCTCATGAGAAGGTCTTTCTGGGGTCGAAGGCATCGCGCACGCCCTCGAAGATAAAGACCAGCAGCGACAGCATCAGCGCGAAGACGGTGAAGGCGGTGAAGGCCAGCCAGGGCGCCTGAAGGTTCTGTTTCGCCTGCAACGTCAGCTCGCCCAGCGAGGGGGCCGAGGACGGCAGACCGAAGCCCAGGAAGTCGAGGCTCGCCAGCGATCCGATGGTGCCGGTGACGATGAAGGGCAGCATGGTCAACGTCGCCACCATGGCGTTGGGCAGCATGTGACGGAACATGATGGTCAGGTTGCCGACCCCCAGCGCCTTGGCGGCGCGGACATATTCCAGATTGCGGGCGCGCAGGAACTCAGCCCGCACCACATGCACCAGCGAGGTCCAGGAGAACAACACCATCAGCGCCACCAGCAGCCAGAAGCTGCGGCCCAGGATGGCGAACATGATGATGATGACGTAAAGCGACGGCGTCGCCCCCCAGATCTCGATCAGCCGCTGGAAGATCAGGTCGATCTTGCCGCCGAAGAACCCCTGAATGGCGCCGGCGAAGATACCGACAAGACTGGCGGCGCTGGTCACCATCAGGGTGAAGAGGATCGACAGCCGGAAACCATAGATCACCCGGGCCAGCACGTCGCGCTTGGTGTCATCCGTTCCCAGCCAGTTCTGCCGGTTCGGCGGCAGCGGCGCCGCGCCGGGGCGGTCGACCGTGGTGTTGAAGGAATAGGGGATCGGTGGCCAGATCGCCCAGCCCTTCCGGAACCCTTCGGTGTTTTGGTCGAAGCTGCTGTCCTTGATCGCCGCCATGATCTTTTCGGGTTCGTCAAAACAGTCCTCCACCCCGCCGGAGACGATCAGGCATTGCACCTCGGGATCGCGATAGATCGCCTCGGTCTGGAAATCGCCGCCGAAAGCGGTTTCAGGATAGAAGCGAAAGATCGGCATGTAATAGCCACCGCGATAGTTCACCAGGATCGGCTTGTCGTTGGCCAGAAACTCGGCAAACAGCGACAGACCGAAGAGCACGGCGAAGATCCACAGCGACCAGAAGGCCCGGCGGTTGCGCTTGAAGTTGCGCCAGCGGCGTTGGTTCAGGGGGGAGAGCGCCATTCCTCACCCCTCCCGCTTTTCGAAGTCGATGCGCGGATCGACCAGCACATACATCAGATCACTCAGGATCCCCACCACCAGGCTGAGCAGCCCGAAGATGAAGAGTGTTCCGAAGATCACCGGATAATCCCGCGCCACCGCCGCTTCGAACCCGAGCCGGCCCAGCCCATCGAGCGAGAAGATGGTCTCGATAATCAGCGAACCGGAGAAGAAGACACCGATGAAAACCGCCGGAAAGCCTGCAATCACGATCAGCATCGCATTACGGAACACATGGCCGTAGAGCACCTTGCTTTCGGACAGCCCCTTGGCGCGGGCAGTCATGACATAGTGTTTCTTGATCTCGTCGAGAAAGCTGTTCTTGGTCAGCAATGTCAGCGTCGCAAAGGCGGAAATGGTCAGCGAGACAACCGGCAGGGCGATATGCCAGAAATAATCGACGATTTTTCCCAACAGGCTGAAATCGGACCAATTGTCAGATACCAGCCCCCTGAGCGGAAAGATCTGCCAATAAGACCCACCAGCAAAGAGCACCAGCAACAGAATGGCGAACAGGAACGCCGGGATCGCATAGGCCACGATGATCAGAGCACTGGTCCCGGTGTCGAAACGGCTGCCATCCTTCACCGCCTTGCGGATACCCAGAGGGATCGACACCAGATAGGCGATGATGGTGGACCACAGACCCAGACTGATCGACACCGGCATCTTCTCCAGCACGAGATCGGTCACGCTGATCGACCGAAAATAGCTCTGCCCGAAATCGAGCCGCATGTAATTCCACAACATGTTGAGGAACCGTTCCAGCGGCGGCTTGTCGAAACCGAACTCCTTCTCAAGCTCGGCAATGAACTCTGGCGGCAGACCGCGGGCGCCGACATAGCGTTCGTTCCCCGCCCCTTGGGTATTCACATCGGCGCCGCCGCCGGCAAAGCCCTGGAACACATCGCCGCCGCCTTCCATCTGGGCAATGATCTGCTCCACCGGCCCACCGGGGACAAATTGCACGAGCGTGAAGTTGATGATCATGATGCCCAGCAGCGTCGGGATCACCAACAACAGGCGGCGGAGGATATAGGCTCCCATCGGGGCGGCGGACCTTCTTCAGCTCAGCGCAGCGCGCCGGAGGATTTCAGCTTGGCGGCCTTGTCGGTGTTGATCCACCACAGGTCCTCAAACCCCAGCGCATAGGGCGGCAGATCCGGATACTCGTACATGTCCCAGAAGGCCACCCAATACTTGCCCAGATACCAGGTCGGCACCATGAAGCGTTTCGACCGCAGCACCCGGTCCAAAGCGCGGGCATTGGCCTCAAGATCCTCGCGCGTCTTGGCCTGGACGATATTGTCGATCAGCGCCTCGATATCGGGGCCATGGACGCCAGAGGGGTTGAACACGCTATAGCTCGCTGCCTCTTCGCCATAAAGCTGATAGAGACCGGTCGAAGGCTCCAGCGAACTGGGATAAGCGGCATAGATCATGTCGAAGTCACGCTCGCGCCGACGCAAGGTGAACTGTGCGTCGTCTATGCGGTTATAGCTGGCGTCGATCCCCATGGTGCGCAGGTTTTCCGCGAAGGGCATCACCAGGCGGTCCATCACCGGATCCGCCGACAGGAATTCAATCTTCAGCACCTCGCCCGAGGCGTTGCGGCGGATACCGTCCTGGCCAACCGCCCAGCCGGCATCGTCCAGCAGCTTCATCGCTGCGCGCAGGTTCTTGCGGTCGTTGGGCCGCTCGGCGCGGCTTTCATGCGCCATCACCGGCTCAGACGTCAGGATCGCCGGATCGAGCTTGTCGCCGAGCGCATCGAGCACCTCGCGTTCGCGCCCCTCGGGCAGGCCCTTGGCCTCGAGCGGGCTGTTCTGCCAGAAGGACGACCGGTGCCGGAACAGGCCGTATTGCAGGCTCTCGTTGGTCCATTCGAAGTTATAGGCAAGCTGCACCGCCTCGCGCACTCGGATATCCTGGAACTGCGGTCGGTCCAGGTTCATCACGAAACCGGCGTTGCTGGGGACATTACCGTCCTCAAGCTCACGACGCACCACCCAACCGTTGGAAATCGCCGGAAAGTCATAGGCCGAGGCCCAGCTCTTGGAATTGTTCTCGCGGCGGAAGGTGATCTCACCGGCCTTGAAAGCCTCCAGTGCCGCGATGGAATCCGAGAAATATTCGATCCGGATGGTATCGAAATTGTTCCGGCCCACATTCACATTCAGATGATCGCCCCAGTAATCAGGATTGCGGCGATAGATCACCCGCCGGTTGGTATCATAGCTTTCCAGCACATAGGGCCCCGAGCCGATCCCCGGCACCATCCGCGACTTGTCGAGCCGGCGATGTTCGGGGTCGGCCATGAACCATGCCTTGGAAAACACCGGGGTGCCGCCGACCTGGCTGATCATCGCCCGACGCGGATAATCGGGGCTGAAATAGAATTTCACCCGATGCGGCCCCAGCGCCTCGGCCTTGGGGATGCGCTTGCGCACGGCGTCGGCATAGGACTTCAGCCCCTGATCCAGCAAAAGTTCGTGCGAGAAGACCACATCCTCCGCCGTCACCGGCGTGCCGTCGGAGAACTTCGCCTCGGGGCGCAGGTTGAAGATCACCCAGTCCTGGCTTTCTGGATATTCGAGGCTCTCGGCGAGCAGACCGTAATAGGTTCCCGGTTCGTCATAGGAGGGGGTCAGCAGCGATTCATACTGGTCGCCCGACCGCGCCGCCGCCCGGCCCTGCCGGCTGAACGGATTGAGGCTGTCGAAGGTGCCCTGCGCGGCGTAGGACAGTTCCCCCCCCTTCGGCGCGTCCGGGTTCACATAATCGAAATGCGCGAACCCCTCGGGATATTTCAGGTCGCCGAATTCGGAAAAGCCATGGCTCTTGATGATCTTTTCCTGCTGTGCCGCCAATAGCCCGGTCCAGGCCAGCAGCATCAGAAGGGACAGGGCCAGAACCGGCAAAAGCCGCCCCTCCACACTGCTGACAACGGCCCTTGCGGGCGAAGACACGCGCGTGGCGGCACGGGGTGGGGTCATCTGGCGCTTCCTCCGTTGGGCGGTACTGCGCCACAAGCTAATGGTCTGCGGCAGGAATGTTCAAGTTGAGTTTCCGTGAGTAGGCCGACAGAGGAACGTGAAAACCGCGCCCCGGGGAAAAACCGGGCCGCGGCGTTTTGTCCTTGATGATCGGAACGGGCGCCCTCCGAACCTGTGACGCCCGGGATCACTGCGCCGGGATCACTGCGCCACGCTTTGCAGATAGGCGATCACATTGACCCGGTCGGCCTGCTTCTTGAGGCCGGCAAAGCTCATCGCGGTGCCCGGCACCTCTGCACTCGGCTTGGTCAGGAAATGATCCAGGTTTTCCGGCGTCCAGGCGCCACCATGTTCAGACATCGGCGCCGAATAGCCGAAATCGCTAACCGCAGCGACCTGCCGCCCCACCACGCCATAAAGCGACGGGCCGGTGGAGTTCACGCCCGGTTCAATCTTGTGGCAGGCTTGGCATTTCTTGAACACCTTTGCGCCCTTGCCGACATCGGCGGATGCAAGCATCTCCTCAAAGCTCATTTCCGGGGCAGCTTCGGCGGGCTCGTCGGACGCCGTCTCGATCACGTAGGAAGCAGCGCCATGCGCCTCCGTGTGATAGATTCCCTCGGCCCCCCATTTCGCCAGCAGAAGCACCAGAAAGGCCCCGAGAACACCGGCAGCGGCCTTCGTCACTGTCATTGTGTCAAACATGGTTCTCTTGTCCGTTCTAGCTGTTTATCTAGCTGCGCATTAGCAGATTGTCTAAGGCTTCCCCTTGCGTCTGGCAAGGTATAGAGACCACGACCAACCACCCAATACGCCCCAATGTTGCATGGAAACCAAGGTATGACAAACCGCATCGCCTTTCAGGGAGAGCCCGGCGCCTATAGCCACGAAGCCTGCCGCAAGGCCCGCCCCGACATGGAGGCCCTGCCCTGCCGCACCTTCGAGGACGCGATCGAGGCGGTGAAATCCGGCCGCGCCGATCTGGCAATGCTGCCGGTCGAGAATTCGACCTATGGCCGGGTGGCCGATATCCACACCCTGCTGCCGCGCTCGGGGCTGAAGATCATCGAAGAGGCCTTCGTGCGGGTGCATATCAACCTGCTCGGCCTGCCCGGCACGCAATTGTCCGACATCACCCACGCGATGAGCCACACGGTGCTGCTGGGGCAATGCAAGGAATTCCTGCACGCCCATGACATCCGCCGGATCACCGGCGCCGATACTGCCGGCTCGGCCCGGCAGGTGTCCGAAGAGGGCAATCCCACCACCGCGGCGCTGGCCAGCGAACTGGCGGGCGAGATCTATGGGCTCGACGTGCTGGCACGGCATATCGAGGATCAGTCGAACAACACCACCCGTTTCCTGCTGATGTCGCCCGAGGCCGATTTCTCGCGCCGAGGCAAGCACGGGATGATCACCAGCTTCGTGTTCCAGGTGCGCAACATTCCCGCCGCGCTCTACAAGGCGCTGGGTGGCTTCGCCACCAACGGGATTAACATGACCAAGCTGGAAAGCTATATGGTCGCAGGCTCCTTCACCGCGACGCAGTTCTATGCCGATATCGAAGGCCACCCAGAGGATCCGATGGTCAAGCTGGCGCTGGACGAGCTGGATTATTTCACCACGAATGTCACCATCCTTGGCGTCTACCCGGCGGCAGCCGAACGGGCCTGACCGGCAGCCCCACAGTGAGACCAACCGGAAAAGCTGAAAAATATGGCAGAATTTTATCGTTTTTCCTGAAGGAGTTTCAACGCCACCAGCGGGCCTGCCAGCGCCGCCGGGGGTCAAAAACGTTGAATTTTCACGCTCTCGCCCTGGCGACGCCGGTTTCTCCGACTGCGGCGCGCGCCCCCCAGGCCGCAGTTTTCCTTGCCTAACGAACCGGGCTGTCCGTAACCTGTTGCCCAGGGAAAACAAGGCCCGCCTGTCCTTCTACGTCGCATCGAAGGGGGCATTTCAGGGTATAACGGGGTAAGGCGACGGGTTTCACGGATGACGATCAGGTTTCTTCTGAACGGAGAGACTGTTGAGCTGTCGGATAGTGCGCCGACGCTCACGCTGCTGGAGTGGCTGCGCGAGACGCGCGGGCTGACGGGCACCAAGGAGGGCTGCAACGAAGGCGATTGCGGCGCCTGCACGGTGATGCTGCGCGATGGCGATGGCGCCCGGGCGTTGAACGCCTGCATCCTGTTGCTGCCGCAGCTCGACGGCAAGGCGGTGCGCACGGTCGAGGGGCTCTCTGGTCCGGAGGGTCAGCTGCACCCGGTGCAACAGGCGATGGTGGATCACCACGGCAGCCAATGCGGTTTCTGCACCCCCGGCTTCGTGATGTCGATGGCGGTGGCGCATCTGAACGGCGACCGCGATCATGCCACCACGCTCGCCGGCAATCTCTGCCGCTGCACCGGCTATGCCCCGATCCTGCGCGCGGCCGAGGCTGCAGCGGATCAGCCCGTGCCGGGCTGGCTGGACGATGACCTGCCCGGCCACACGGGCGACGCCTTCCGCCCCGCCAGCGCCGACGAGCTGGCGCAGATCTATACCGCCCATCCAGAGGCAACGCTGGTCGCGGGTGCCACCGACGTGGGCCTCTGGGTCACCAAGGCGCTGCGCGATCTCGATCCGGTGATCTTTCTGGCTGGCTGCGACGATCTGAAGGGCGTGGAGATCGCCGATGCGGAACTCCGCATCGGCGCGATGACCGATATGAACGCGGTGCGCGCGGCGCTGGCGCCGCATTTCGTCTCTTATGCCGAGATGATCCGACGCTATGCCTCCACCCAGGTGCGGGCGGCGGCAACCATCGGCGGCAATATCGCCAATGGCTCCCCCATCGGGGACAACCCGCCGGCGCTGATCGCGTTGGGGGCGCATCTGCATTTGCGGAAAGGCGACGCGCGGCGCAGCCTGCCGATCGAGGCGTTCTTCGTCGACTACGGCAAGCAGGACCGCGGCCCGGGCGAATTCGTCGAGGCGGTGAGCATCCCGCGCCAGCCCGACCGGCTGAAATGCTACAAGCTGTCGAAACGCTTCGATCAGGATATCTCGGCCGTCTGCGGCTGTTTCAACATCACGGTCGAAGGCGGCATCGTCACCGGGGCGCGGATCGCCTTCGGCGGCATGGCGGGCATTCCAAAACGCGCCCGCCATGTGGAAAGCGCCCTTCTGGGCCAACCCTGGGAGGCCGGCACCATCCGTATGGCCGAGGCCGGGTTCGACGCCGATTTCGCGCCGCTCTCCGACATGCGCGCCAGCGCCGCCTATCGGCTGGAGACCGCGCGGGCGATGCTGGGCCGCTATTTCGCCGAGGATCAGGGCGAGACCGGCACGGTGCTGGAGGTGTCGGCATGAGCGTGACGAGCCCCCTGCCCCATGATGCCGCCCGCCTGCATGTGACGGGTGCGGCGCGCTATATCGACGATATCCCGACCCCGCGCGGCACGCTACATCTGGCCTTCGGCCTGAGCCCCGTGGCGCGCGGGGTGATCGAGGCGATGGATCTGGCCGCTGTTCGCGCGGCGCCGGGTGTCGTCGCGGTGCTGACCGCGCCCGATCTGCCCTTTGCCAACGACGTCTCGCCCTCCATCCATGACGAGCCGCTGCTGGCGGTGAATCGGGTGAACTACGTCGGCCAGCCGCTGTTCCTGGTGGTCGCCGAAACCCATCTGGCGGCGCGCAAGGCGGCGAAGCTGGGCGACATCCGGATCACCGAGGAGACGCCGATTCTGACCATCGACCAGGCCCTGGCCGCCGACAGCCGGTTCGAGGGCGGCCCGGTGATCTGGCAGAAGGGCGATGCCGCCGCCGCCATCGCCGGGGCGGCCCATGTGATCGAGGGCAGTTTCGAGATCGGCGGGCAGGAGCATTTCTATTTGGAAGGCCAGGCCGCGCTTGCCCTGCCGCAGGAGGGCGGCGACATGGTCGTCCACTCCTCCACCCAACATCCCACCGAAATCCAGCATAAGGTGGCCGAGGCGCTTGGCCTGCCGATGCATGGCGTCCGGGTCGAGGTGCGGCGGATGGGCGGCGGCTTCGGCGGCAAGGAAAGCCAGGGCAATGCGCTGGCGGTCTCTTGCGCGGTCGCGGCGCGTCTGACCGGGCGGCCCTGCAAGATGCGCTATGACCGCGACGACGACATGATCATCACCGGCAAGCGGCATGACTTCCGGGTCAGCTATCGCGCTGGCTTCGATGCGGACGGGCGGATCGAGGGGGTGGAATTCCTCCAATACGCCCGCTGCGGCTGGGCACAGGATCTGTCGCTGCCGGTGGCAGACCGAGCCATGCTGCATGCCGACAGCGCCTATCGGCTGCCCCAAGCCCGGATCGAGAGCCACCGGCTGAAGACCAACACCCAGAGCGCCACCGCCTTTCGTGGCTTTGGCGGGCCGCAGGGCATGCTGGGGATGGAACGGTTGATGGATCACGCCGCCCATCAACTGGGGCTGGAGCCGGTCGAGCTCAGGCGGCGCAATTATTACGCCGAGGCCACGGGGGGCCCTGCCCCCGCTCCTGCGGAGCCCCCCCGGGATATTTCCGGCCAGAAAAAGGGGGGGAGCGGCGCCCTGCCCCAGACCACGCCTTACGGGATGGAGGTGGAGGATTTCGCGCTGCACGGGATCACCGCCGCGCTGCTGGAAAGCTGTGATTACGCGGCGCGGAAACAGGCTGTGGCGGAGTGGAACGCAGAGGGCGGCGCGATCCGCAAGGGGATTGCCTTTTCGCCGGTGAAATTCGGGATTTCCTTCACGCTCACCCATCTCAATCAGGCGGGCGCCTTGGTGCATGTCTATCAGGACGGGTCGATCCACCTCAACCACGGCGGCACTGAGATGGGGCAAGGATTGTTCCAGAAGGTGGCGCAGGTGGCGGCAAGCCGCTTCGGTGTCGGACTGGAGGCGGTGAAGATCACCGCAACCGATACCGGCAAGGTGCCCAATACCTCGGCCACCGCGGCCTCGTCGGGGTCCGATCTGAATGGGATGGCAGCGCAGATCGCCTGTGACGCGATCCGGGACCGGATGGCGGCGTATCTGGCCGAGGCGCATCAGGCGGCGCCGGAGGAGGTGCGGTTCGAAGCGGGCGAGGTACGTGTCGGCAGTGCCGTGCTGAGCTTTGCCGAGGCGGCCAAGCGCTGTTACGAGGGGCGCGTGGGCCTGTCGGCCACCGGCTTCTACAAGACCCCCAAGGTGTCCTGGGACAGGGTCAAGGGACAGGGGCGGCCGTTCTATTACTTCGCCTATGGCGCGGCGGTGACCGAGGTGGCCATGGACACCCGCACCGGGGAATACCGCATCCTGCGCGCCGACATCCTGCATGACGCCGGCGCCAGCCTGAACCCGGCGCTGGACCTGGGCCAGGTCGAGGGCGGTTATGTCCAGGGAGCCGGCTGGCTGACGACGGAGGAACTGGTCTGGGATCAGCAGGGGCGTTTGCGTACCCATGCGCCCTCGACCTACAAGATCCCTGCGTTTTCCGATCAGCCCGATATCTTCAACGTCGCGCTCTGGGATGGATGCAACCGGGAGGAGACGATCTATCGCTCGAAGGCGGTGGGGGAGCCGCCCTTCATGCTGGGGATTTCGGCCTTTCTCGCCTTGAGCGATGCGGTGGCCTCCTGTGGCAGCGCCTATCCGGCGCTGGATGCGCCGGCAACGCCCGAGCGGGTCTGGGCGGCGGTGCGGAGGGTGCGCGGATGAGTTTCGAACTCGAAGCGCTGAAATCCGCCATAGAGGCCCATGGCCGCGTCACCCGGGTGGTGATCGCGGGCCTGAGCGGTTCGTCCCCGCGCGAGGTGGGGGCCGCGATGTTGGTCTGGGGCGATGCGGCGAGCGGCGGGCAATCGGGCACCATCGGCGGCGGCGCGCTGGAATATGCGGCGGCGCAAGCCGCGCGAGGGCAAGAGGGCGCGCGGCGGCTGACCCGCCATGCGCTGGGGCCGGAGCTGGGGCAATGCTGCGGCGGGTCGGTCATTCTGCTGTCGGAGGTCTATGACGTGGCAGCGCTGGCGGCGTTCAAGGGCGAGGTGATCGCCCGCCCGGTAACCGGGGATGGTCCCCTGCCGCTGAGCGTTCGGCGTCTGCTCGACCGGGCCCGGGCACAGGGCGAACGGCCCGAGCCGCAACTGATCGACGGCTGGATGATCGAGCCGGTCAGCCGCCCTGACCGGCAGCTCTGGATCTGGGGCGCAGGCCATGTCGGGCGCGCGCTGGTGTCGGTTCTGTCTCCCCTGCCGAATCTGGCGATCACCTGGATCGACACCAGGGCGGAACGATTCCCGCAAGACATCCCCGAGGGTGTCACCCCCCTGCCCACGTCGCAGCCGGCCGATCTGGTCCGCTATGCCCCCCGCGATGCCGAGCATCTGGTGCTAACATATTCGCACGCCCTGGATTTTGAGCTCTGCCACCAGCTGCTTTCCCACGGGTTTGGCTTTGCGGGGCTGATCGGATCGGCTACGAAATGGGCGCGATTCCGGTCACGGCTGGCGGCGCTGGGGCATGGTCCCGATGTCATCGCCCGCATCACCTGCCCGATCGGAGAGCCCGGCCTGGGCAAACACCCGCAACAGATCGCCATCGGCGTCGCCACGCAGCTTTTGCACCGCGCCGCCACGGCCGCAACGGAAACGAGGGAGCGCGCGTGAGCCAGCCGCTGTTGAGCTTGAAGGGGCTGACCAAAGCCTATCCCGGCGTGATCGCCAATAACGAGATCTCCTTCGATATCGGAGAGGGGGAGGTGCACGCGCTGCTGGGCGAGAACGGCGCCGGGAAATCGACACTGGTCAAGATGATCTACGGATTGGTGAAACCCGACAGCGGCGGCATGACCCTGCGCGGCGCGCCCTATGCACCGAGCGAGCCGCGGGTGGCGCGGGCCGACGGCATCGCCATGGTGTTCCAGCACTTTTCCCTGTTCGACGCGCTGAACGTCGCCGAGAACATCGCGCTGGGGATGGAGAACCCGCCCGCCCTGCGCGATCTGGCCAGCCGCATCCGCGAGGTGTCGGAAACCTATGGGCTGCCGCTCGATCCGTTTCGCACGGTGGGCGATCTGTCGGCCGGCGAACGCCAGCGGGTCGAGATCATCCGCTGCCTGTTGCAGGATCCGAAGCTGTTGATCATGGACGAGCCCACCAGCGTGCTGACCCCGCAGGAGGTCGAGATCCTGTTCAAGACACTGCAGCAGTTGAAGGCCGAGGGCACCTCGATCCTCTATATCTCGCACAAGCTGGAGGAAATTCGCACGCTCTGCGACACGGCCACCATTCTGCGACTGGGCCAGGTTGTGGGCGACTGCATCCCGCGCGAGACCACCGCGCGGCAGATGGCCGAAATGATGGTGGGCAGCAGCCTGAAGACGCCGGAGCGCAGCGGCCGAACGCTTGGCCCCGTCGCGCTCGATATCACCGGGCTGTCAGTGTCCTCTCCGACCGAATTCGGCACTGCGTTGAAGAACCTGCATCTGATCGTGCGCGTGGGCGAGATCCTCGGCATTGGCGGGGTGGCCGGCAACGGGCAGGAAGAGCTGCTGGGCGTCCTCTCAGGGGAAATCACGACCGATGCCGGGGCGGTCAAGATGGCCGGCCAGCCGATCGGACGCATGGGGCCCACGGCGCGACGGCAACTGGGGGTGCTGACAGCACCGGAAGAGCGGCTGGGCCACGCCGCCGCCCCGGACATGAGCCTGACCGAAAACGCGCTGCTGACCGGCGTGGTACGCGAGAGGCTGGAAAGCCACGGCTTTCTGAAATGGGGCGCGGCACGGGGCTTCGCGGAGCGGATCATCCAGGCCTTCGATGTGCGCACCCCGGGACCGGAGAATGCGGCGCGGTCGCTGTCGGGCGGCAACCTGCAGAAATTCGTCATCGGGCGAGAGGTGTTACAGGACCCGAAGGTGCTGGTGGTGAACCAGCCGACCTGGGGTGTCGATGCCGCCGCCGCCGCGTCGATCCGGCAGGCGCTGCTGGATCTGGCCGCCGGCGGCGCAGCGGTGATCTGCATCAGCCAGGATCTGGACGAGTTGATGGAGATCGCCGACAACTTCGCCGCGCTGAACGAGGGCCGGTTGAGCGAGCCGCGCCCGACCGAGGGGCTGAGCGTCGACGAAATCGGGCTGATGATGGGTGGGGCCCATGGGATGGAGGTGGCGCATGCGTGAGACCTGGCGCCAAATTCCGCCTCCGGCGGCCGTATTTGAAACGAGAAGAAGACCGACAGGAGAGCGTGCATGATCCGGCTGGAGAAACGACCGCAGCCGTCACGCGCCTGGTCGATGGCGACCCCGCTGCTGGCCGTGGTCGCGACGATGGTCTTCGGCGGGCTGTTGTTCGCGGCCCTTGGCAAGAACCCCTTTGTCGCGATCCAGACGATCTTTTGGGACCCTCTGTTCGGCGAATATTCCTTTTTCTATCGGCCGCAGTTGCTGGTGAAGGGCGCGCCGCTGGTGTTGATTGCCATCGGCCTGTCGCTGGGCTTTCGGGCCGGCATCTGGAACATCGGGGCGGAAGGCCAGTACATCATGGGGGCGCTGGCGGGCGCCGGTGTCGGGCTGGCCTTCTATCCGCTGGACGCCTGGTATGTCTTTCCGCTCATGGTGATTGCAGGCGCGCTTGGCGGCTGGGCCTGGGCGATGATCCCGGGGCTGCTGAAGGTGAAATTCGGCACCAATGAAATCCTCGTCTCGCTGATGCTGGTCTATGTCGCGGAACTGATCCTGGGCTCGATGTCGACGAGGCTTTTGAAGAACCCCGAGGGCTATGGTTTCCCGGGCAGCCGGAATTTCAATGACTACCCGGCGGGAAACAGTTGGATCGCGCAGGATCTGGGGATGCACTGGGGCGTCGCCGCCGCGCTGATCGCGGTGATCTTTGCCTATGTCCTTCTCAACCGCCACATGCTGGGCTTTCACATCCGGCTGAGCGGCGAGGCACCGCGCGCGGCGCGTTTTGCCGGCGTCAACCCGGCGCGGCTGATCCTGCTCTGCCTCGGGCTGGCGGGCGCCCTGGCCGGCATGGCGGGGTTGTTCGAGGTGGCAGGGCCTGCCGGCCAAATCAACATCGATTTCAACGTGGGCTATGGCTTTACCGCGATCATCGTGGCCTTTCTGGGCCGGCTCAATCCGCTGGGCATCCTGCTGGCCGCGGCACTGATGGCATTGACCTATATCGGCGGCGAGATCGCCCAGGACAATCTGGGACTGCCCGCCGCCGCCATCCAGATGTTCCAGGGGATGCTGCTGTTCTTCCTGCTGGCGCTCGACTTGCTGACAAACTACCGGCTTCGGCTGGCCGTGAAAGAGAGAACCTGAGATGGATTTGAGCGATATCGACCCGATAAAGCTGATCGCCACGCTGATGGTGGCGGCCACCCCGCTTCTGCTGGCGGCGATCGGCGAACTCGTCGTCGAGAAGGCCGGTGTCCTGAACCTCGGGGTCGAGGGGATGATGATCACCGGCGCGATCAGCGGTTTCGCCGTGGCGGTCGAAACCGGATCGCCCTGGCTTGGATTCCTGGCGGCGGCGGCCGGTGGTGCGCTGCTGTCGGTGCTGTTCGCCATCCTGACCCAGGTGGCGCTGGCCAACCATGTGGCCAGCGGCCTCGCGCTCACCCTCTTCGGGCTCGGACTCAGCGCGCTGATCGGACAGAGCTATGGCGGCCAGAAGCCACCACCCATGGCCGAGGTCGATCTCGGCCCGCTGAACGATCTGCCGGTGGTGGGGCCGATCCTCTTCGGTCATGACCCGATCCTCTACCTCAGCCTGGGGCTGGTGGCCGCGGTCTGGGCGGTGCTGAAATACTCCCGCATGGGCCTGGTCCTGCGAGCGGTGGGTGAAAACCACGATGCGGCCCATGCCCTGGGGTACAAGGTGGTGCGCATAAGGGTTCTGGCGATCCTTTTCGGCGGCGCCTGTGCCGGCCTGGGTGGCGCCTACATCAGCCTGATCCGGGTGCCGCAATGGACCGACGGGATGACCGCGGGGGTTGGCTGGATCGCCCTGGCGCTGGTGGTCTTCGCCAGTTGGAAGCCGTGGCGAGTGCTGGCCGGCGCCTATCTTTTTGGCGGCGTCACCGTGTTGCAGTTCAACCTGCAGGGGGTCGGAATTGCCATTCCCGTCGAATATCTTTCCATGTCGCCCTATGTGATCACCATCATCGTCTTGGTGCTCCTGTCCCGGGACAAATCCAGTGCGCCGGGATCGCTGGGACGGATTTTCCACGCTTCGTCCTGAGGGCGAGCCAACAGCAACGATACGAACGAAGGGAGCCTTTTCGTATGAAACTCAGCAAACTGCTTGCCGGCGCCGCGCTGGCGATCGGCCTGGCCTCGACCGCCATGGCCGCGGATAAGACCAAGGTCGGCTTTATCTATGTCGGCCCGATCAACGACGGCGGCTGGAGCCAACACCATCACGAATCCGCCAAGAAGATGGCAGAGCATTTCGGCGACAAGGTGGAGCTGGTCTATCGGGAAAGCGTGCCCGAAGGTGCCGATGCGGAACGGGCGATCACCCAGATGGCGCTGCAGGGGGCAGATATCATCTTTACCACCTCCTTCGGCTTCATGGATGCGACGATGAACGTGGCCAAGAAATTCCCCAAGGTGAAATTCGAACACGCCACCGGCTATAAGACCGCACCGAACATGTCGGCCTATTCCGCTCGTTTCTATGAAGGCCGTGCGGTGACCGGATTCATTGCCGGCAAGATGACCAAGACCAACAAGATCGGCTATATCGGGTCCTTCCCGATCCCCGAGGTGATCCGCGGCATCAACTCGACCTATATCCATGCCAAGAAGGCCAACCCGGACGTCAAGCTTTCGGTGATCTGGCTGAACACCTGGTTCGACCCGGCGAAAGAGGCCGATGCCACCCAGACGCTGATCGACCAGGGCGTCGACGTGGTGCTGGCGCATACCGATTCGACCGCACCGCTGGCGGTGCTGGAAAAGAACGGCGGCTATGGCTTCGGTCAGGCGGCCGACATGATCGAATTCGCGCCGAAACCGCGGTTGTCCTCGATCATCGACAACTGGGCGCCTTACTATATCCAAGAGGTTCAGGCGGTAATCGACGGCACATGGGCAAGCCATAACGCCTGGGACGGCATCAGCACCGGCATGGTCGGCATCGGCGAGATCACCGATGCGGTGCCGGCCGACGTGAAGGCCGAGGCCGAGGCGCTGAAAGAATCGATCGCCAAGGGCGAATACCACCCCTTCACCGGCCCGCTGAACAAGCAGGACGGCACCCCCTGGTTGGCCGCTGGCGAAGTGGCTGACGATGGCACGCTCGCCGGCATGAATTTCTATGTCGAAGGCGTCGAGGGCAGCATCCCGCAATAAGGGTTTCGAACGCGACGCTCATCAGGCCCCGGGCGGTTGAACCCTCCCGGGGCCTTTTTCGTTGGGGGCGGGTCTCGGGACTATCGCACCCTGTGCCGGGACGGGCGGATCGAGGCCGCCCCCTTATCTCACTCTGTCTCGCGGAGCCAACGCGTGATGAAAGATCACGAGCTGCCAAATATCGCTCCAAGATCGGCCCAAGCAGTCGCCCCTTTGCGGTCGTCGGACCGCCATCAGCGGCGAAGGGCCTCCGACATTCATGTCTCCCGCCTATCCGTCTCGTCCCGCTTCGTTGGGATTGCTGGAGAAAAGTGCGATCTTGTTGCCTTGGGGATCGCGAAGGTAACCGACATAGAAATGGGGTCCATAGGCGGCACGAAAGCCCGGCTGCCCCGCGTCGGTCCCGCCAGCGAGAAGGGCGGCGGCATGGAGGTCGCGAACCTGGCCTTGATTGCCCGCCTCGAAGGCGACCATGGCCCCGTTTCCGGCCGAAGCCGGACATCCGTCAAAGGGTGGTTTGACGTAGAAATCGGGCAGAACAGGAGACTGCCCCTGCGCCTTGGGCAGAGAATAGCTCAGCCCCTCCTGCCCCTCCGCCAGCTCGTAGCCAAGGGCTGGCAAGAGCGCGGAATAAAAGCGTTTTGCAAGCGCGATATCATCCGCACCGACTGTGACGTAGGCAATCATGCAGCATGTCTCTTTCCGGACGTGAGTTCATTCGAACGCAGCTGTGGCATTGGCGTAGACCCAGCAGGCCTACGGTTCGATATACATCGGAACTTTCTGATCCCAAAGCCAGCGACATTGACACGATCAAACCGAACTCTCATCTCGTCCGCCCAGTGTTCCTTCGCCGGGGACAACAACGAAGGCCTCCTGAATACCCCCGACCTGCACTCTCCCCTTCCCCCGTTCCTCGCCCCATGGCAGTCTCCCGCTCATGACCGATATGAAAACCGATATCCTGATCATCGGCGGCGGCATCGCCGGGCTCTCCGCCGGCGCGCGCCTCGCCCCCCATGCCACTGTCACCCTGCTGGAGGCGGAAACCGCCACCGGCTATCACGCCTCGGGCCGGTCCGCCGCGCTTTACGAAGCCAGCTATGGCAAGCCCTCCATCATGGCGCTGGCCCGTGCCAGCGGCGATTTTTTCCTGAACCAGAGCGATTACCTCAGCCCCCGCGGGCTGATGCTGGCAGGTCGCGCCGATCAGGCCGAAGCCTTTGCCAGCGAATGCGCCGAAATGGGGATGGAACGGCTGAGCCCCGCCGAGACGCTGAAGCAGCTGCCGATTCTGGACCCCGAGATCGCCGCGCAGGTCGGCTACACCCCCGAGGCCTGGGATATCGACACCGACCGCTTGATGCAGGATTTCGCCAAGACGATCCGCGCTCATGACGGCCAGATCCTGACCAAATCGCCGGTGACCGCCATCACCCCCGGCCGCCGCTGGCAGGTGACCACGCCCGGAGCCCGTTACGAGGCCGACCTGGTGATCAATGCCGCCGGCGCCTGGGCCGATCGACTGGCGCAAATGGCCGGCGTCGCCCCCATCGGCCTCACCCCCATGCGCCGCTCCATGGCGCGGGTTGCCGCCCCCGAGGGGATGGACCCCGCCCCCTGGCCGATGATCTTCGGCGTGCGGGAGGAATGGTACATGAAACCCGACGCCGGCGCGCTTCTGATCTCTCCGGCGGAAGAGGATCCGACCACGCCGCATGATGCCTGGGCCGACGACATGGTGCTGGCCGAGGGGATCGCGCGATACGAGGCCTTCGTGACCACTCCGGTCACCCGGATGATCTCGAACTGGGCGGGGCTGCGCAGCTTCGCCCCCGACCGCAATCTGGTGATCGGTGCCGATCCGGTGGCAAAGGGGTTCTTCTGGCTGGCCGGCCAGGGTGGCTATGGCTTTCTCACCTGCCCCGCTGCCAGTCAGTTGGCCGCCGATCTGATCCTCGGCCGCCCGCCGCAACTGGAGGCCGATATCCGCGCCGCGCTCAGCCCCGGGAGGTTCGGCAGATGACCAACCGTCTGACCCTGCCCGACACCGCCAGCATTGCCACTCAGGCCCAAGGCGGCAAGCTGGTCGCCCCCTCGGCCAGTCGCAATCTGGAACCGATCGCGGCACTCTTGGCGAAAGAGGCCCCCAGCTGCGGCCGCGCGTTGGAGATCGCCAGCGGCACCGGCCAGCATGTTGCGGCCTTCGCGGCGCGCCTGCCCGGGCTGCATTGGCAGCCGAGCGATCCCGACCCCACTCGCCGTGCCAGCATCGACACCTATGCCGCCGAAAGCGGCCGGGACAATATCTCCCCCGCGCTCGACCTCGACGCCGCCACCCCCGGCTGGGGCCGCCGGCTGGCCGGGCAGGAGCTGATCCTGCTGGTCAACCTGCTCCACCTGATCCCGATGGACTGGGTCAAGGTGCTGATCGCCGAGGCTGCCCAGGCCCTCGCCCCCGGTGGACGCTTCGTCCTCTATGGGCCGTTCCTGCGCGACGGCCAGCTCATCAGCGACGGCGATCGCGCCTTTCATGCCAGCCTGACGGCGCAGGACCCGCGCATCGGCTACAAGGAAATTGCCGATATCCTGCGCCTGCTCATCACCGCCGGGTTGACTGTCAGGACCCAGAAGGAAATGCCCGCCAACAATCTGGCCGTCGTCGCAGAAAAGCCGGCTTTCTGATCAAGATCAATGTCCTACCCGCATCGCCATGATCAGTGGGAACAAACCTAACTGTGAAAGGCATCAAAATGAGCTGGAAAGACAAGATCGCTGACACCCGCAACGGCCTGCGCAATTTCAACGGCGCCAACGGCGAGGTGATGCGCGGCTTCGGATCGCTCAGCAAGGCGGTCAAGGACGGCGGCGTGCTGGACTTCAAGGTCAAGGAATTCATCGCACTCGGCATCGCCGTGGCGGAACGCTGCGAGGCCTGCATCGGGCTGCACATCGACGCGCTGATCAAGGCCGGCGCCACCCGGGAAGAGGTGGCAGACGTTCTCGGCATGTGCATCCAGATGGGAGGCGGCCCGGCCATGATGTATGCCGCCAAGGCACTGGAATGCTATGACGAGCTGAGCGCCGCCTAACCCGGTCGCACCGGCCCAGCCGGGGGCTTCGCCGCCCGCCGGCAGGGCCTCTCAGGCCGCGGGGCGCGCGAAGGATCTGAGCGCCCCCCAGCAGGCGCCCAGAAGCAGCAGGGGCAGCACGAAGAGCTTGAAGACGAAAATCGCGAAGATGGCAACGAAACTGCCGACCATCTCGTCCGCGCGTGTATAAAGGTTTCGTGCCAGTTCCTGATAGCGATCGACCTCCCCCAGGGCGGACCGCAGGCTGGCCCCCCAACCGCCCGGCTCAGTCGCAGTGGGGGCTGTCCCGTTAACCTGCGCAGTGATATCTTCGATCACCGCCATATTGCGATCCCAGGCCGCCTGCGTCATCGGATCGGCGATCACCCCCGAAAGAACGAAGGCCAGCGGCAGCATCACCGCAAGGCTGCCGCCGTACCATCCGAGCCGCTGCGCCGGCGCCTGCAGCGCCCCCCGCCCCAGAGCCGCCAGCCCGCACCCCAATGCCAGAAGACCAAACCCCACTGCGCCGACCGGTGCCATCGACACCGACAGAATGCCGGTCGTCACCATCAGGGCGAAAACGCCACCCGCCACCCGTTCGACGGTGTCGTCGATCGGCTCCAGCAGCTTCAGCGGTTGCGCGGTACCGGAAACCACCATGGAGCCGCCAACCTCGATCTCCTGCGCGGCTGAGAGCACGGCATTCAACGTCCGCAGGGTGACATAGACTCCCGCGCTCGCCACCGCGACGGTGCGGGCATAGCCCTCCGCGCGCCGGGTCAGCGGGTTGCTGTCGGAATAAGCCGCAGCGACCAGCGCCAGCGCGGCAAACAGGACCAGCGCCAGCCTGCGGAAGGCGCCTGTCTCAGCCGTCGACGCGGTTGGTTCGGGTCTTCGGGTCATTGGGGCTGTCCTCGGTGATCGTCGCATCCCGGAGCCGGTGCAGTATCTTCACCGGAAGCCCGGTGCCCGGCAAGCCAGATCGGCGCGCCCCCGGCCCTGCCGATCAAGCGTCCGAGACGCCACCGCAGTTTCCTCTCTGCGACGATACTCTCGCCGGAGACTCCCTCAGTCAAAGCTTGCACAAGGGCCCGCAGGCGCCGCGCGCCATCACGCCCCCTCCCCGCATGGGAAGGAGGCATATGAAAACCTGAGGTCGGATCAGACGATCTTGCCGGGGTTCATGATGTTGTCGGGATCGAACGCCGCCTTGATCGCCGCCATGTAGCGCATCGCCGGCCCCAGCTCCTTGTAGAGATAGGGCTTCTTGCCCTGGCCGATACCATGTTCGCCGGTACAGGTGCCCTCGACCGAAATCGCCAGGTCATTCAGCCAGCCGACGAATTCCTCGGCCTTTGCGATCTCCTCCGCGCTCTCCATGTCGATCAGCGGCAGACAGTGGAAATTACCGTCGCCCACATGGCCCACGATGGGAGCGATCATTCCCAGTTCGGCCGCCTTGGCGGTCGCGGCGCCAACGCATTCCGCCAGCCGCGAGATCGGCACGCAGACGTCGGTCGACAGTCCCTTGGCGCCCGGGCGCAGCCCGTGGCACGCCCAGTACATGTCATGGCGCGCCTGCCAGAGCTTGTTGCGCTCTTCAGTGCTGGTGGTGGCCTGGAAGCCGTTGCCGCCGAATTCCTCGGCGATCGACCCGAAAGTCTCCGCCTGCTCCTGCACCCCGGCCTCGGACCCGTGGAATTCCAGCAGCAGGAGCGGCGTTTCCGGCAGATCGAGCTTGGAATAGATATTGGCCGCCTTCACGCTCAACTCGTCCAGCAGCTCGATCCGCGCCACCGGCACGCCGTATTGAATCGTCATCATCACCGCCTGGCAGGCAGCATCGACCGAAGGAAAGGAACAGCGCGCCGAAGAGATCGCCTCGGGGATGCCCTGCAGGCGCAGGGTGATCTCGGTGATCAGCCCCAAGGTGCCTTCCGATCCCACCATCAGCCGGGTCAGGTCATAACCGGCCGAGCTTTTCTTGGCCCGGGTCGCGGTGCGGATCACCTCGCCATCGGGCATAACCACCTCGAGCGCGACGACATTGTCCTTCATGGTGCCATAGCGCACCGCATTGGTGCCCGAGGCGCGGGTCGAGACCATGCCGCCCAGCGAGGCATTGGCGCCCGGGTCGATCGGAAAGAACAGCCCCTGATCGCGCAAATGGGTATTGAGCTGTTCGCGCGTCACCCCGGGCTGGATGACGCAATCGAGATCCCCCGCATGCACGGCGAGGATCTGGTTCATCTGGGTGAAATCGACCGAGATACCGCCGGCGGGGGCGTTCACATGGCCCTCCAGCGAGGTACCGGTGCCAAAGGGGATGACCGGCACCTTGTGTTCGGCACAGATCTTGACGATCTCGGAAACCTCCTCGGTACCTGCGGGAAAGACCACGGCATCGGGGATCTGGTTCTGGATATAGGTCGTCGTATGGCCGTGCTGCTCTCGGATCGACAGGCCGGTCTGGCAGCGATCGCCGAAACGTTGCTTCAGGATGCCGACGGCGGTTTCGATACCGGTTTCATTGCGCGGCAGCGCGGTTGCTTGCACCATGTCTCTCACTCCGTTTAGGGGGCGGACAATACCCGGTTTCCCCCCCTCGTCAATCGGCCACCCGGATCGCTGGCGGTGGCGGGCAGCGCCTCAGTCGCCCAGAGCGATCCCCTCGCGACGTGGGTCGGCGCCCCCCTTCAGCCCGTGGCCGATCTCGATCGCATGCAGGCCCGAATTCAGCACCTTCGGCGCCACCTCATAGCCCATCTCCTCCAGCTCGGGCGCCAGCGCCTCGATCCCGGTGCCGGCCTCCAGATCATAGGTGCCGAAGCGGTTCACCGCATGCGGCAGCGCCACCGCCTGCTGCACATCCATGCCCCAGTCCGCCCAGGCGACGATGGCCTGCGCCACATAGCCGATGATGCGGCTGCCCCCGGGCGAACCGATCGCCAGCACCGGCTTGCCCTCGGCCATCACGATGGTCGGGGCCATCGACGACCGCGGTCGCTTGCCCGGCTCCACCCGATTGGCGATGGGCAACCCGTCCTTGTGGGTCCGGAACGAGAAATCGGTCAGTTCGTTGTTCAGCAGAAAGCCGCGCACCATCAGCCGCGACCCGAAGCCGTTTTCGATCGTCGTGGTCATCGACAACACATTACCATAGCTATCGACGATGGAGATATGAGAGGTCGAGGGGAATTCGATCGCCTCGTCATCGGCCTGCAACAAGGCGTGATCAAAGACCGGATTGCCCGGCGCCACCTCGGGCAGGGCATCGCCCCCCTCCAACAGCTTGGCGCGCTCGGCCAGATAGGCGGGGTCGACCAGCCCCTTGGTCGGCATCGGCACGAAATCCTCATCCGCCATATACCGCCCCCGGTCCGCGAAGGCGAGCCGCGAGGCATCGCCGATCAGCCGCCAGGCTTCGGGGCTGTCAGGCCCCGGCATCGCGAAACTGTTGAGCATGCCGAGGATCTGCCCCACCGTCAGCGCCCCGGAGGACGGCGGGCCCATACCGCAGACCTCATATGTCCGATAGGGCACGCAGATCGGCGCCCGTTCCCGCACCTGGTAAAGCGCCAGATCAAGCCCCGAGAGCACCCCGGGATTGTCCCCTGCCCCCTCCTGCACCGTGCGGACGATATCTGCAGCGACCGGACCGGCATAGAAACCTGCCGCGCCGTTATCCGCCAATTGTCTCAGCGTGTCGGCATAGGCCGGATTGGTCAGCCGCTGCCCCGCCGCCAGGGGCTGACCACCCGGCAGGAAGTATTCCGCCGTCGCCGGGAACCGGGCCAGACGTTCGGCATCCGCCTCGACAAGCGCCGCCAGGCGCGCGGAGACCGCAAAGCCTCCCTCGGCCAGGTCGATGGCAGGCCGGAACAGATCGCGCCAGTCGGTACGCCCCCAGCGGCGATGCGCCTCGGCCAGCAGCGCCGGCGTCCCCGGGGTGCCGACCGACCGGCCACCGACCACCGCATCATAGAATCCGAGCGGCTGGCCGCTGGTATCCTGGAACAGCCGTGGACGGGCGTCGAGCGGCGCGGTCTCGCGCCCGTCGAGCGTGGTCAGATCACCGCTGGCAGCATCGTACCAGACCAGAAAGGCCCCGCCGCCCAGCCCCGAGGATTGCGGCTCGACCAGCCCCAGCACCGTCTGCGCCGCGACCATCGCATCCGCCGCGGTGCCGCCGGCGCGCAGCACGGCGGCACCGGCCTCGGCCGCATGCGGGTTGGCCACCGCGATCATCCAATGCGTGGCTTCGACCGGCCGGCCCGCCGCCTTGGCCTCCAATGCCGCCGCCACCGCAGGAGACAGTGCGGCAAATCCACCACCTGCCTCTGTCGCCTCTTCCGGCGCGACGGTATCGGCCGCCTGTTGCGCGCCAAGCGGCGAGGCGAGGAGCAGCCCGGAAAGACAGGCAAAGGTGAACTGACGCATGGGATGCTCTCCCCTTTCGATGAGTTGGCGGAGTGTAGCGGATCGGCGCCGGCAGGCAATCCGGAGAAGCCCTCAGATCGCCGCGGCCCCATAGTCTGCCAGCCGATCATACCGGGCCCCCTTCGGATGCAGGACCGACCGATAGAGTCCAAAGCAAGTCACCGGCACCTCCGGCAGCAGAGTATCGCCGAACCGTTCGAAAAAGCCCTGCAGCACCTCGGCCTCGCGTCCGCTGCCTGCGTTCCCGCCCAACCGGGCGAGGGTGACATGGGGATGGAACCGTTCCTTCGGCGCGGAGAGGCCGGCACGGCGGAGCGCGCGCAGGATATCCTCGCGCAATTTCAACAAGGCCGGATCGGGCGCGACATCGGCAAAGATCAGTCGGGGCTTGGCGGCACCGAAACGGCCCAGGCCAGTGAAGTGCAGCGTAAAGGGCTTGACCGCAAGGCGTTCAAGCTCCTCATGCAGCGCCTCCAGCGCCTCCTCCGGCTGATCGCCCAGAAAGGCCAGGGTCAGATGCAGGTTCTCCGGCGCCACGGGGCGGCCCAGGGGCAGCCCCGCCTGCAGCCGGCTCAGCGCGGCGATTGCCGCGTCAGAGAGGGCGATGGCCAGAAAGGCCCGCATCGCTCTGGGGTTACAGCATCCCCGGCACCACCAGATCGGGCGGCCGGTGACCGTCTTCGAAGGTCTTGATGTTGATGATCACCTTCTCGCCCATCTCGATCCGCCCCTCGATGGTGGCCGATCCCATATGCGGCAGCAGCACCACGTTGGGCAGATCGCGCAGCTTGGCGGCGACATCGCTGCCACGTTCGTAAACATCGAGCCCGGCACCGGCGATATCGCCCGCACGGATCAACCGCGCCAGCGCGCTTTCGTCGATGACCTCGCCGCGCGAGGTGTTGACGATCACCGCCGAGGGTTTCATCAGCCCAAGCCGCCGCGCGTTCATCAAGTGGAAGGTGCTGGGGGTCGAGGGGCAGTTGACGGAAATCACATCCATCCGCGCCACCATCTGATCGAGGCTTTCCCAATAGGTGGCCTCAAGCGCCTGTTCGATCTCCGGGCGCACCCGGCGCCGATTGTGATAATGCACCTGCATGCCGAAGGCCGCGGCGCGGCGCGCCACCGCCTGACCGATCCGCCCCATGCCGAGGATGCCGAGCCGCCGGCCACTGATCCGCCCGCCCAACAGCGCGGTCGGTGCCCAGCCGCTCCAGTCGCCCTTCTGCATCAGGGCAAGGCCCTCGGGGATGCGGCGGGTAACGGCGAGGATCAGCGCCATGGTCATGTCCGCGGTATCGTCGGTCAGCACGCCCGGCGTGTTCGACACCAGCACCCCGCGCTGCCGCGCCGTGGCGACGTCGATATGATCGACCCCGGCGCCATAGTTGGCAATCAGCTTAAGCCGCTCACCCGCCTGGGTGATCAGGCCGGCATCAATCGAATCGGTCAGCGTCGGCACCAAAATGTCGGCCTGTTTCACCGCCTCGACCAGTTCAGAGCGGGTCATCGGCGTATCGTCCTCGCGCAGACGCACATCGAAAAGCTCGCTCAGCCGGGTTTCCACGGCCTCCGGCAACCGTCGCGTGACAACAACACTCAGTCGTTCTCTTGACACTTCTGCTCCTCCAAAGCTTCCAAACTTGCCTGCGCCATGGCATCGTGGCGCAGGAACAGCCGGGGCACAAGAACCCCATGCACTTATGACGCAGGCTTTTTCATCCGAGACGAAAGAAAATTGCGGGCAGGCCGTCTTTGACCATGGCATCAGGTATCACGCGCCGAACCATGGCGCTCTTGGCGATCAGTTTTCTCACCCTGCCGGCACAGGCGAAAGAGCAGAATCTGGGCCCGGTGACCCATCTGCCGCTGCCGCGCTATGTCTCTCTGAAGACGGACGAGGGCAACGTCAGGCGCGGCCCGTCGCTGACCCATCGCATCGACTGGGTGTTCAAACGCCGCGACATGCCGCTGCAGGTCACCGCCGAACACGGTCACTGGCGCAGGGTGCAGGACCGCGACGGCGCCGGCGGCTGGGTCCATTACGCGCTGCTCTCGGGGGTGCGCACGGTGCTGGTCGAACAGGATATGATCCCGATCTACAACCGCCCCGATCCGCAATCCCAGCTCAACGCCCGGTTCGAACTGGGGGTGATCGCCCGACTCGGCGAATGCACCAGGGACTGGTGCCGGATTTCCTCAGGCGGCTATCGCGGCTGGACACTGAAGACCAATCTCTGGGGCGTCGACGACGACGAGATTCGCGACTGAGCCGTCCACCCGCGCGCCCAGCCCTGTCATCATGGCCCCATGAGAGCCCCCCGAAGGCCCCCCCGGCGGGCCGATTTTCCAACCAGGCACTGCCAGATACCAACCGGACACCGACGCCGTGATTTTTTTTCAAAAGGGCCCTTGATCCCTCCGAACAAGCCGCGTAGATAGCCGCTCACTGTTGGGGTGTAGCCAAGCGGTAAGGCAGCGGTTTTTGGTACCGTGTACCGTAGGTTCGAATCCTACCACCCCAGCCAGTTCCCTTTTTGTGACATTCGCCGAAGATTGGAGCCTATCCGGTTCTATTTGGCATATTGCTCGGGCAAGACTGGCATCTGCTGATATTCCGAACGTCTCGCTTTCCAGAATCCTTCTGAACTGACAGACATTTGCGCCGGTGTGATCTCGTCCCTAAACTGTGGTCTGACGAACACGGGAGGGCGCCGGTATGGCCAACTGGTATTCGGCCGACTTGCACTTCGGCCACCACCGCATTATCGACTTCTGCAAGCGCCCCTTCGCCTCAACCGCAGAGATGAACGCGGTCCTGATCGCCAACTTCCAGGCCTGTGTCGCGCATGATGATGACCTCTGGATTTTGGGAGATTTCGCCTTCGGTCGCGCTGATGATACGGCACAGTTCGAGAACTGGTTTCACAGCCTGCCCGGCCGCAAGCATCTGATCATCGGCAACCACGACGATGAAGCAGTAATCTCGCTCCCCTGGGCCAGCACAGAGTACATGGCCGAGATCCAGGACGGCGATTACAGCCTCGTCCTGTGCCATTATCCGATGATCACTTGGAACGGCGCACGCAGAGGCGCCCTACAGCTGTTCGGCCACGTCCACGACCAATGGGCAGGCTCGCGAAACAGCGTGAATGTGGGCGTTGATAAATGGGAATTTCGTCCCGTTCAGAGGGCTTGTTGCGCTATTCGGCGCTGAGATTGAGCTGCCCCTTTCCCTGCTGGCTTCAGGCGGCGACTTCGGTTTCGGCTCTTCCGAGGGCCGA
>NZ_AUBS01000006.1 GCF_000429365.1 Pseudodonghicola xiamenensis DSM 18339
TCGGGCGCCGACCCGGAAGGCATCTTCCCCTGCATCCTCGGCCATGAGGGCGCCGGCGTGGTGATCGAGGTGGGCGAGGGCGTGACCACGCTGAAGCCCGGCGATCACGTGATCCCGCTTTATACGCCGGAATGCCGTGAATGCCCGTCCTGCCTCAGTGGCAAGACCAACCTGTGCACCGCGATCCGCAACACCCAGGGCCAGGGGCTGATGCCCGACGGCACGACGCGGTTCTCGATGCTCGATGGCACGCCGATCTATCACTACATGGGCTGTTCGACCTTCGCCAATCACACGGTGATGCCGGAGATCGCGCTGGCCAAGGTGCGCGAGGACGCGCCCTTCGACAAGATTTGTTATATCGGCTGTGGCGTGACCACCGGCATCGGCGCGGTGATCAATACCGCGGGCGTCGAGATCGGCTCGACCGCGGCGGTGTTCGGTCTGGGCGGCATCGGGCTCAATGTGATCCAGGGGCTGCGGATGGCCGGCTGCGACATGATCATCGGTGTCGATCTGAACGACGACAAGGCCGAGATGGCGAAGAAGTTCGGCATGACGCATTTCGTCAACCCGTCGAAATCGGACGTGCCGGTGGTGCAGCAGATCGTCGATCTGACCAAGCGCGGCGCCGATCAGATCGGCGGGGTGGATTATTCCTTCGACGCCACCGGCAACGTGCAGGTGATGCGGGATGCGCTGGAATGTTCGCACCGGGGCTGGGGGGTGTCGGTGGTGATCGGGGTTGCGCCTTCGGGGGCCGAGATCTCGACCCGCCCGTTCCAGCTGGTCACCGGCCGGGTCTGGAAGGGCACCGCCTTCGGCGGCGCCAAGGGCCGTACCGATGTGCCGAAATTCGTCGATTGGTACATGGACGGCAAGATCGAGATCGACCCGATGATCACCCACAAGCTGAAGCTTGAGGAGATCAACCACGGGTTCGAACTGATGCATGAAGGCAAGTCGATCCGCGCCGTCGTCGAATATTGATCACAGCCGCGCCCGGCCGACAGGCCGGGCGCATTTGACCCCGGGAGACCCATGACCGATATAACGATCCGCCCCGCGACCGAGGCCGACGCAGATGTGATCTGGACGATGCTGGAGCCAGTGATCCGGGCTGGCGAGACCTATGCGCTGCCCCGGGACATGAGCCGCCGGGATGCGCAGGCCTATTGGTTCGCTGCAGCGAACACCGTGCTGCTAGCCGAACGGGATGGTGCGGTTCTGGGCACCTATTACCTGCGTGCCAATGTACCGGGCGGAGGTGATCACGTGTGCAACTGCGGCTACGTCACCGCGCCGGCGGCCCAGGGCAGAGGTGTCGCCCGCGCCATGCTGGCGGATTCCCTCGACCGGGCTCGGGCGGCGGGCTTCCGCGCCATGCAGTATAATTTCGTGATCTCGACCAATACCCGCGCGGTCGACACCTGGACCCGTGCCGGTTTCGAGACTGTCGGCAGGCTGCCCGGAGCCTATCGCCACCCCCAGAGGGGCAATGTCGACGCGCTGGTGATGTTCCGCCAGCTTTGACGTTGCATCACGCGCCGGCTCGGGTCACAGACGACTGAAAGGAAAGGCCCCGCCCATGACACAGAAACCCGATACCCCGCTTCTGGCGGTGTTGATCGACGCTGACAATATCTCGGCCAAATATGCCGAGGCGATTTTCGAGGAAATCGCCTCCTTCGGCGAGGCCAGCATCCGGCGCATCTATGGCGATTTCTCCGGCGGCGCACCGCAGGGCTGGTCCAAGGACAAGCTGGCGGCATTGGCGATCCTGCCGCATCAGCAATTCGCCAATACCACCGGCAAGAATTCCAGTGACATTGCGTTGGTGATCGACGCCATGGATATCCTGCATTCGGGCCGGTTCGATGGTTTCGTCCTGATTTCCTCGGACAGCGATTTCACCAGGCTGGCCAGTCGCATCCGCGAACAGGGGCTGGATGTCTATGGCATCGGCATGCGCAAGACCCCCGCCGCCTTCGTCAAGGCCTGCAAACGGTTCATCTATGTCGAAAACTTGATGCCCGAGGCCGCCAAACCCAGGCCGAAACCGGCCAAACCCAGTTCGCCCCGCGATATCGCGCCGCCTCCGGCAGAGCCGCAGACCAGCAGCGAAGCGCCCGCAGAACTGGAGGATCCCACCAAGCTGGTGACCCGCGCGATGGACGCGATCGACCAGGAGGACGAATGGTTTTCACTGGGTCAGATCGGGCAGTATATCACCGCCGCAAATCCGGATTTCGATACCCGCAGCTACGGCAAACGGAAGCTTTCGGAACTGATCAAGGAACTGAAGCGCTTCGAGACCAAGGCCAGCGAAGGCAATCAACTTCTGGTGCGGCGGATCGACTGATCCGCCGGCCCCGGCCCGCCGCGGCGGTTTTCAGGCGCCGTAACGGGCCATGAACATGTCGACGGCGCAGGCGACCACCTCTTCGATCTCGGCATCGTTGAATTCGGTCTGCACACCGAACATCGCCCGCGCCCAAAGCCGCGCCTTGCAAAGTTCGGTGAATTGTTCCGCCGCCATCGGTATATTGTCGATCACCAGCGTCCCGCGGGCCACCGCCTCTTCGAGATAATCGCTCAGCCGCCTGGTGCCCATTTCAGGGCCACAGGTATAAAAGACGTTGCCGAGTTCGGGAAACCTGTCGCGTTCAGCCACACAGATGCGGAACACCCGTTGGGCGAATTCCGACAGCAGCGAGTGCAACAATTTTCGGGCTGCTTCGGTCAAGACCTCACGCGGGGGGCGAGCTCTGTCCAGGTGATCCAGCGCCCGCGCGGCCATCAGATTGCATTCGTTGACGACCACCTCGAGAAACAGCAGCCGCTTGTCGGGAAAATAGCTGTAAAGCGTTGCCTTCGACACGCCGGCCACCCGCGCGATGTCGTCGACGCTGGCCCCCTCGAACCCATCCGCCAGAAAAACCTCGCGCGCCCCGGCCAGGACCTGGTCGAATTTCCTCCCGGTTCGCACGACTGCAGAAGCGCTGCCCATCGCCTTACTCCGTTACCACCCAGAACACTATAAACCCAGCAGTTCACACGAAACAACGACTTAGCTTGCGAGACTTGCAGAGCGATTTCCTCCAATGTACTTAGAATCAATCTAAACTCAAGACAGGCGGGCAGATGCAGTTCTTTTCTCGAAAGCGGTTCCGGGACCTGAACGAACAAGAGGTTCTGGCTCTGGCGATTTCCTCGGAAGAGGACGATGCCCGTATCTATCGTGGCTATGCCGAGCGTTTGCGCGCGGAATTCCCCGCCACTGCCAAGATGTTCGAGGGCATGGCCCAGGAAGAGGACGGCCATCGCCAACGGCTGATCACGCTCCACAAAGAGCGGTTCGGCGACACCATTCCGCTGATCCGGCGCGAGCATGTGGCCGGATATTATACGCGCCGCCCGATCTGGCTTGTTGAAAATCTAGGCATCGAGCGGATTCGGGAAGAGACCGTGATGATGGAGCAGGAGGCGGAGGCCTTCTACGTCAATGCCGCCAAACGCTGCACCGATGCCTCGACCCGCAAGCTTCTGGGTGATCTCGCCGCCGCAGAGGCCAAGCACGAGGCGCTGGCCGGCAAGCTGGCCGATGAATATCTGGATCACGACAGCCGCCATGACGAAGATATCGTCGCCCACCGGCAATTCGTGCTGACCTGGGTGCAACCCGGCCTGGCCGGGCTGATGGACGGCTCGGTCTCGACCCTGGCGCCGATCTTCGCCACGGCCTTCGCCACCCAGAACACCACCACCACCTTCCTGGTCGGACTTGCCGCCTCGGTCGGGGCGGGGATTTCCATGGGGTTCACCGAGGCCGCCTCGGACGACGGCCAGCTCTCGGGCCGTGGCTCACCGCTGAAACGCGGACTGGCCTCCGGCGTGATGACGGCGGTGGGGGGCCTGGGCCATGCGCTGCCCTATCTGATCCCGCATTTCTGGACCGCCACCATCATCGCCTTCACCGTGGTCTTCTGCGAGCTTTGGGCGATCGCCTGGATTCAGAAGCGGTACATGGAGACGCCGTTCTTCCGGGCCGCAATCCAGGTGGTGCTGGGCGGTGCGCTGGTTCTGGGGGCGGGCATCCTGATCGGCAGCGGCTGAGGGCGCGACCGCGTCGGGTCCCGCTTGCGGGCACGCGCGGCAACCGCTACCGCTTGCGCATGGTCGATATCTTTCTCAGAACCCTGCCCTTTTTCGCCATCATCGGCCTTGGCTATTGGGCCGGGCGGACGCGCTTCATCAGTCAGGAGGCGACCGCCTATCTGACCAAGTTCGTGTTTTTCTTTCCACTGTCGGCGCTGATCTTCCGGGTCGTCGCCAATCTGTCACTGGCCGAGATTCTGGATCTGCGGCTGATGCTCGGCTATTTCTGCGGTACTGCGGCGGTCTATCTGCTGGCCACGCTGGTGGCGCTGTTCCGCCGCCAGGACATCCCCACCACCGCGATCGAGGCGCAATGTGCGGTGATCGGCAATACCGGCTTTCTGGGCCTGCCGATGCTGACCATGCTGTTCGGCCCCCAGGCCGTGGGGCCGCTGATGCTGGTGCTGATCGTCGATCTTCTGGTGTTTTCCTCGCTGGTGGTGATGCTGATCAACGGCGCCCGCGACGGTCGGGTCAAGCTTTCGACCCTCAGGGTGATGGGAATGGGGTTGCTACGCAATCCGATGATCGTCTCCATGGTCGCCGGCATGATCTGGTCGGCACAAGCGCTGCCGGTACCGCAGCCGCTGAACGATTTCCTGTCCATCCTTGGCGGCGCCGCTACCCCGGGCGCGCTTTTCGCCATCGGCGCCTCGCTTGCCGGGAAATCCGCCGAGCGGCTGCAGATCGCCGGCTGGCTGTCGGTCTGCAAGCTGGTGCTGCACCCGGCCGCTGTCGCGCTGGCGGTGCTGGTGATCTTCCCGATCGAGCCCTTCGCCGCCACCGTGGTCATCACCACCGCCGCCCTGCCGGTGGCGAGCAACGTCTATATGATCGCCCAGCATTACAACGCCGCGCCACACCGGGCCTCGGCCGCGATCCTGATCTCGACCCTTGTGAGCATCATCTCGGTTCCTGTGGTGATTTCGCTGATCGCCGGCTGAGGCCCGGGTCGCCGCAATTATGCTCGCTGTCGGACCGGGGCGCTGCCCCGGACCCCGCCGTATTTTTGCCGAGAAGAAAACTATTGGAGCAGGAATGCCGAAAAATGCCGCCCTGCCGGCGCCCGCCCTTTACGCAAGCGCCCCGTCCCGATAGCCAGAGACAAGCCGATATTGGAGTAAACGAGCATGGAAACCCTGTCCGAGAACACCGCCTTCGGAGGCGTGCAAGGCGTCTACAAGCACAGGTCCGCGGCCTGCGCCTGCGATATGACCTTTGGCCTTTTCCTTCCGGAAGAAGCGCAAGACGGCCCGGTGCCGCTGCTGTGGTATCTGTCCGGACTGACCTGCACCCACGAGAACGCCATGACCAAGGCGGCGGCACAGGGCTGGGCCGCCGAACAGGGTATCGCGCTGGTCTTTCCCGACACCTCGCCGCGCGGCGAAGGCGTGGCCGACGATGCCGCCTATGATCTGGGCCAGGGCGCAGGGTTCTATGTCAATGCCACGCAAGCCCCCTGGGCACCGCATTTCCGCATGTGGGACTATGTGGCCGAGGAATTGCCGGCGCTGCTGACTGAGACTTTCGCCATCGACCCGACGCGGCAGTCGATCACCGGCCATTCGATGGGCGGTCACGGGGCGCTGACCCTGGCGATGAACCTGCCGGGCCGCTACCGCTCGGTCTCGGCCTTTGCGCCAATTGCCAATCCAACCGGATCGGATTGGGGGCGCAAACAGCTTGCCGCCTATCTCGGCGACGACGAAAGCACCTGGGCGGCACATGATGCCAGCCTTCTGATGCGGGACAAGGGGTTCAACGGGCCGGTCCTGATCGACCAGGGGGCAAGCGATCAGTTCCTGGATCTGCTGAAACCCGAAGCTCTGGCTGCGGCCATTGCCTCGCGCCGGCAACCGGCGACATTCCGGATGCAGAAGGGCTATGATCACAGCTATTTCTTCGTGTCTTCCTTCATGGAAGACCATGTGACCTTCCACGCCAGCGCCCTCTGGGCCTGACAGCGATGGCCGCGCTTTACATCGATGCCGACGCCTGTCCGGTGAAGGCCGAGGCCGAACGCGTGGCGACCCGCCACCGGCTGAAGATGTATGTCGTCTCGAACGGCGGACTCCGGCCCTCGCCGAACCCGCTGGTCGAGACGGTAATCGTGGCCGAGGGGGCCGACGAGGCCGACAAGTGGATCGCCGAGCGATGCGGGCCGGGCGACGTGGTGGTGACGGGCGATATCCCGCTCGCCGCCAAATGCGTCGCCGCCGGCGCCCGGGTGCTGCGCCATAACGGCGAGGCCTTTACCGAGGCGAATATCGGCCAGCAACTGGCCATGCGCGATCTGATGGCGGATTTGCGCGCGGCCAATCCGCTGGGCGCGGGCGGCGGTGGACGCGGCTTTACAAAGGCCGACCGCTCCCGTTTTCTGGACGCGCTGGAACGCGAGATCAGGACGGCGGGGCGACAGCCCTAGGCCGCAAATTTCTTCGAGAAAATTTGCCAAGAAAATTCCGGATTTTCTTGGCGGGAAGGGACCGCAAGGATGCAACCTCAGGCCGTGGTTTTCGACATCGGCAACGTGCTGATCGAATGGCAGCCGGAACGTTTCTATGATGCCACGATTGGCCCGGATCGCCGCCGCGCCATGTTCGCCGCGGTCGATCTGCATGGCATGAATGACCGGGTCGACATGGGCCATCATTTCACCCAAACCATCTATACCACCGCCGAGGCCTATCCGGAGTGGCGCGATGAAATTCGCATGTGGCACGATCACTGGATAGAGCTTGCCACCCCGGCGATCGACCGGTCGGTGCGGCTGCTCAGAGCGCTCAGGGCCAAGGGGGTGCCGGTCTTCTCGCTCACCAACTTCGGGATCGAGAGCTTTGACTATGCTGCCACGCAGTATCCCTTTCTGCTGGAATTCGACCGCCCCTATATCTCGGGCCACATGGGGGTGATCAAACCCGATCCAAAAATCTATCAGATGGTCGAGGACGATTGCGGCGTCACGCCCGGGGCGCTTTTGTTCACCGACGATCGGCCCGACAATATCGCCGCGGCTGACGCGCGCGGCTGGCAGACCCATCTTTTCACCGGGCCCGACGACTGGGCCGATCGTCTGGTCGCGACTGGCTTGCTGACCGAGGAGGAGGCGCAATGAGCACGACCATTCCCATCATCCCCTTTGCCGAGGGCGAAAAGCTGCTGGACTGGCTGGAGCTGACCCAGGCGCTGGCCGATGGCCACAGCCTGCCTAAGGCCGAGATCGGCGACACCTTTCTCTATCGCGACCCCGACACGCTGCTGTCGCGGGCAGCCTGGATCGACGGGCTGGGCAGCCTGGTCAAGACCGCCACGGTGTTTCCCCGCAACCCCGACCACGGCACGCCGATGGTCAACGGGGCGGTGACACTGTTCTCCGATCTCGACGGCCAGCTCGAGGCGCTGGTGGATTTCCATCTGGTCACCAAATGGAAGACCGCCGGCGACAGCCTGCTGGCGGCGCGGCGTCTGGCCCGCCCCGACAGCGAACGCATCCTGATCTGCGGCGCCGGCACCGTCGGCCGATCGCTGTGCGATGCCTTCGCCGAGGCGTTTCCGCAAGCGAAGATTTCGGTCTGGAACCGCACGCTGTCGAAGGCCGAGGCGCTGGCCGATCAGATCGGCAGCGTCGATCTGGCCCCCGATCTCGAAGCCGGGGTGCGCGGGGCGGATATCGTCGTTTCGGCCACCATGTCATCGCAGCCGATGATCCGGGGCGAATGGCTGCATCCGGGGCAGCACCTGAACCTGATCGGCGCCTATCGCCCGGACATGCGCGAAACCGATGACGAGGCGCTTCGCCGCGCCAGGATCTATGTCGACAGCCGCGACACCACCATCGGCCATATCGGCGAGATTCAGATCCCGCTGGACGAAGGCGTGATCACCGAGGCCGATATCCTGGCGGATTTCTATCAGCTCGACGCCTTCGAACAGGGCAAGGAAGACGAGATCACCCTGTTCAAGAACGGCGGCGGCGCACATCTGGATCTGATGACCAGCCGCTATATCCTCGATCGCTGGGAAGCGGCGCAATAATCGCGCGATCGACAGGACCATTGGACGCAAGGCGGGCGAAAGCCCGCCTTGTCTGTTTTCGACCTCAGGCCAGCGCGCGCAGCTCCAGGGGGCGCTCCTTCACCGGCAGATGCACCAGCGCGCTGAAGGCGCCGACGCCGACGCCGATCCACCAGACAAAAGTGTAATCGCCGAAGACATCATACATCCGCCCCCCCAGCCAGACGCCCAGAAAGCTGCCGAGCTGGTGGCTGAAGAAAACGATGCCATAGAGCGTTCCCATGTACCTGAGCCCATAGATATGGGCGATCAGGCCCGAGGTCAGCGGAACGGTCGCGAGCCACATCGCGCCCATGGCCACCGAGAACAGCAGAACCGACCCCGGGGTGATTGGCGACAGGATGAAGGCCGCGGATACGATGGTTCGGCCGACATAGATCGCCGACAACAGGTATTTCTTGGAATAATACTTGCCCGCCCAGCCGGCCAGCAGCGTACCGCCCACATTGGCGGCGCCGATCAGTGAAATCGCCACCGCGCCAAGCGCCGAGGTCGAAGTGATGCCAAGCCCATGCAGCAACCCGCCCGGCGCGATCGGGCCGCACAGCTCGGTCACGAAGGCGGGGAAGTGGGCGGTGATGAAGCCCAACTGATAGCCACAACTGAAAAACCCCAGGAAGATCAGCGTATAGGAGGGATCGCGCAGCGCCTTCATCAGGATCGCCCCCATGCTTTCCCCCACGCCAGCCCCATGGGCGGCCACCGGTGCGCGCAGGAAGGGCAGCGTCAGAACCAGGGTCAGGATCAGCACCGCAAAGACAACGAAGGTGGATTGCCAGCTCAGGAACCCAAGCAGCCATTCCGCCACCGGCGCACCCACCATCTGGCCGAAGCTGCCTGCCGCAGTAGCGATTGCCAGCGCCATTGAGCGTTTGTCGTCGGGTGCCGCGCGGCCCACCACCGCGAGGATCACCCCGAAACCGGTGCCGGCGATACCAAACCCCACAAGCCAGGCATAAAGCTGGTGCCCAAACGGCGTGATCGACCCAGCGGTCAGCACCATGCCGGCGGCATAGGTCAACGCCCCCAGAAAGATCGCCTTGCGGTCCCCGATCTTTTCGGCGATCGCGCCAAAGATCGGCTGACCGATCCCCCAGGCCAGGTTCTGGATGGCAATAGCCAGCGAGAATTCCGATCGGGCCCAGCCGAATTCCTCGGCCACCGGGATCTGGAACACCCCGAAAGAGGCGCGCACCGCGAAACTGACGGCGATAATGATACAGCTGACCACCAGAACCGGGGTCAGACTGTCAAGGCGGCGGGTCATCGGGTTCTCCTCCCTCCAAAGGTTCGCGCAGGGTAAGGACCCCGGGGTGAAGATCAATCGCAGAAATGTGTTGTGGTGCATCAGCGACGGTGATGATCCCACCTCAGTGCTTTTCAATGCTGCACTGCCGCGCTATGGCTCGCGCATGTCGGATATCTTCGCCCTCTATAACGCCCGTATCACCGAAGGCGCCCTGCACCGCGACAGCGCGCAGGAGGCCGTCCTGCCCGAATTCGAACGCATCCGCGCAGCCCTGGCCAAGCCGGTCAAGCGCGGTCTGTTTCGCAAGGCACCGCCGCCGCCCAAGGGGCTCTATCTCTGGGGCGGGGTCGGACGCGGTAAGTCGATGCTGATGGATCTCTTCGTCGAATCTCTGGGCAGCGACATCCCGGTACGCCGGGTGCATTTCCATGCCTTCATGCAGGAAATCCAGGCCGCCATGCACGAGGCCCGCAAGCAGGAGATCGCCGATGCCCTGGCGCCAGCCGCGAAGGCGGTGATCGACAGCGTCAAGGTGCTGGCCTTCGACGAGATGCAGATCACCGACATCACCGACGCGATGGTTGTCGGGCGGCTGTTTGAAATGCTGTTCGACGCCGGTGTGGTCATCGTCACCACATCGAACCGGATACCGGACGATCTTTACAAGAACGGGCTGAACCGCCAGCTTTTCCTGCCCTTCATCGCCCTGATCAAGGAACAGATGGTGGTACACGAGCTGGTCAGCCCCAAGGATTACCGGCAGAACCGGTTGGCGGGATCGCCGGTCTATTTCACCCCCTCCGGCCCCGATGCCCATGCTGCCATCCAGGCGATCTGGGACGATCTGGCCGGCGGCCCCGGCGCCGAGCTGATCCTCGAAGTCAAAGGTCGCGAGGTCAAGCTGCCGGCCTATCGCAACGGCATCGCCCGGGCGCGGTTCTACGATCTTTGCGCCCATTTCCTCGGCCCCGGCGATTACCTCGCCATCGCCCAGGCGGTGAAACTGCTGATCCTCGAGGATATCCCGCTGCTGTCACGGTCGAATTTCAACGAGGCAAAGCGGTTCGTCACCCTGATCGACGCGCTTTACGAGGCGCATGTGAAGCTGATCTGCTCGGCTGCGGCCGAACCGGAGATGCTCTATGTCGAGGGTGAGGGCGTCTTCGAGTTCGAACGCACCGCCAGCCGGCTGCGCGAGATGCAGGACAAGGATTGGGGCCAGACGCTGGACTGATGCCGACCCCTCTGAGGCATTCCCCCGCTTGCAGGCCTCAGCCCAAGTCCCCAGACCTGGAAGCCACACCCGACGCGCCACCGCGATGAGCCCCTGGCGAAGAGCGGCGGTCAGCCATTTTCGCGCAAGATCGTCCCGGCCAGATAGAGCGACCCGCAGATCAGGATGCGCGCCTGCGGTTCCGCCGCGACAATCCGCTCAACCGCCGCGCGCACGCTTTCCGCAGTCCCTGCGTCCAGCCCGACAGCCGCAGCGGCGGCAGCGGTTTCCCCGGCGGACAGCGTATTGGCCTCGCCCGGGATCGACACGGCGGTCAGCGTCTGCGCCTGCCCGGCCAGCGGTCGCAGATAACCGGTCACGTCCTTGGTATTGAGCATGCCGCAGATCAGATGCGTCGGCCGTTTCGGCAGGCTTTCCAGATGCGCGCCAAGCGCAAGGCCGGCCGCCGGGTTGTGACCGCCGTCCAGCCACAGCTCCGCCTGCCCGGCAGCCTCGACCAGCGGACCGTTCCGCAGCCGCTGCAGCCGCGCCGGCCAGGTGGCGCGGGTGACGGCGGCCTCGCAAGCCTCTTCCGCCATTCCCAGATGACGCAGCCCCGCCAACGCCGCTCCGGCGTTCTGCAATTGATGCGCTCCGGGCAGGTTCGGCAGCGGCAGGTCCAGCAATCCAGTCTCGTCCTGATAGACCAGCCGGTCGCCCTCGCGCTGGACATGCCAGTGTTGACCATGGGCGATCAAAGGCGCGCCAAGCTTGGCGGCCTGCGCCTCGATCACCTCCATCGCCTCATCTTCCTGTGGGCCGACGACACAGGGCACGCCGCGCTTGAGGATCCCGGCTTTCTCGAAAGCGATTTTCGCCAGCGTATCCCCCAGGAAGGCCTCGTGGTCGATCGACACCGGCGTGATGATCGTCAGTTCCGGCCGCGCCACCACGTTGGTTGCATCGAGCCTGCCGCCAAGCCCGACCTCGAGCAGGGTGTAATCGGCGGGCGTGCGGGCAAAGGCCAGCAACGCCGCGCAGGTGGTGATTTCGAAATAGGTGATATTGCCACCGTCATTGGCGGCATAGCATTCGTCCAGGATCGCGCTCAGCGCCGGTTCCGAGATCAGTTCCCCGGCCAACCGGATACGCTCGTGAAACCGCGCCAGATGTGGCGAGGTATAGGCATGGACGCGCTTGCCCGCGGCCTCGAGCCCGGCGCGGATCATCGCCTGGGTCGATCCCTTGCCGTTGGTGCCGGCGATATGGATCACCGGCGGCAGCCGGTCCTGCGGATTGTCCAGCGCGGCCAGCAACCGCCAGACACGATCAAGCGTCAGGTCGATGATCTTCGGATGCAGCGCCATCATCCGTTCGAGAATGACATCGGATGCCGCCCGATCCCGGGCCTGGTTCTGGGAATGCATGATCGTCTGGCCTGAAAAGCGCCCTAAGACCGGGCGCGGGGAAATGATGCAAGTCTGGTATCCACCCGGGGCCGCCACAGGTCAATGCCAGCCACGCCCCGGGTCCGGGCCTTCCGGTCTATTTCGACTTCGGTACCTTGGCCGGCTTGTCGGTCTTGCCGGCGTCGGCCTCGGGCTTGGCGGCGGGCGCCTGATCCTCGGGCGCGTCGACGCCCCCGGCCTTTGCATCAGGGGCCGGTAAGTCACCGCGAATCGCCGGCGGCAACCCCAGCAGCATCCGGGTGATGGTGATCAGCTCGTCCCGCAGTTCGGTGCGCGGCGTCACCCGGTCCAACATACCATGATCCAGCAGATATTCCGCCCGCTGGAACCCTTCGGGCAGCTTTTCACGGATCGTCTGCTCGATGACGCGGGGCCCGGCAAAACAGATCAGCGCGTTCGGCTCGGAGATCTGGACGTCGCCCAGCATCGCATAGGAAGCGGTCACCCCACCGGTGGTCGGATGTGTCAGCACCACGATGTAGGGCAGCCCCGCCTCTTTCAACATCTGCACCGCAACGGTGGTGCGCGGCATCTGCATCAGCGACAGGATGCCTTCCTGCATCCGCGCGCCGCCGGCGGCGGAAAACAGGATCAGCGGGCGTTTCAGCTTCACCGCCTCTTCCGCTGCGGCAACGATGGCATTGCCGACATACATCCCCATCGAGCCCGCCATGAACCGGAAATCCTGCGCCGCAGCGACAATCGGAGTGCGCCCAATCTCGCCCCGGGCGACCAGCATCGCCTCTTTTTCGCCGGTGGCCTTCTGCGCCGCCTTCATCCGGTCGGGATATTTCTTCTGATCGCGGAACTGCAGCGGATCCGCGATCGGCTCGGGCACGGAGATCTCGGAAAACACGCCTCCGTCAAAGAAGGCCTTGAACCGCTCTCTCGGGCTGATCGCCATATGATGCCCGCAATTGGTGCAGACGTTCAGATTGTCAGAAAGTTCGCGGTGAAACAGCATGGTGCCGCATTCATCGCATTTCTGCCAGAGGTTCTCGGGCATCTCCCGGCGCGAGAAGATCGAATTGATCCGCGGGCGGACGTAATTGGTGATCCAGTTCATGTCGGGCCTCTCTCGCAGGGGCAGATGCGCATCAGAAGCCGTCGCAGCGGCTTCGGGGCCTGAGATAAGCCCGCAGGCCGGTAAATGCAATCAGCGCCTGATCGCCAGCCTGGCAACCAGCCAGCAGATGAACAGCATGGCGAAATCTGCCGCCAGCCAGTCCCGCGCCAGCTCCGTGCCGCTCATCGGGAATGGCAGCAGATAGAGCGACAGGCCATTCAGAACCTCGGGCGAGGCGGTGAACAGAAGCGCCGTGATATTGTTGAAGAAATGAACCGCGATCGCGGGGCCAAGCGATCCTGCCCGCGCGGTCAGATCCGCCATCAGCACCCCGAAGAGCGCGGCCCAGACCACCACCAACCCGGCGTTCGGGCCAGCCTCGACCGGCATATAATGGCCCAACGCGAACAAGGCCGAAGGGATCACCATCCAGACCAGAGGGCTGGAAAACCGGGCCGCAAGGCTTTGCTGCAAATAGCCGCGGAACAATACCTCTTCGGCGCTGGTCTGAATCAGAACCGCCCCCAGCGACAACGGCAACAGCATCAGCCAATGGCCGAAGGACAGGTTCGGGACCAGCGGTTCACCGACATCATAGGGCGGCAGCAGCAGCATCACCGCCCCCAGCACCAGCAGCAGCCGCAATACCCGCCAGAACTGCCAGATCAGCCGCGCGGGCGGCCCCAGAACACTCAGCCCCGGACGTTTTTGCAAGAGATTGGCCGCCACCAGCGTCGCCAATGTCATGAAGCCAAAGCTTGCCAGCATCAACAGCGTCGGCCCGGGCAAATGCCCGGTGAACAGATCCGCATACCAGGCGGCGGGCGCCAGGGTGCGAACCAGATTATAAAACAGTGAATTCAGGCCGAAGATGATCACCAGGATCAGCACCCCCCCAAGCAGCAAGCGCCAGAGTTCGCGCCGCGACCGGATCGGCTCCACCAGAAGTGCATGCTCGGCATAGGCCGCGAAAGAGCGATATTCAGTCATCGAAATACTCGTTCAGCTTTTCCGGCGACAACGGCCCCGCCGGCGGGCCAGCATAATCTGCCAGATTGATCCTGGCCTGTTGCAGCAGCGCCGTCGCACCGGTCAGATGTGCCGCCACCGCCTCGAGCAATGCCAGCGCCACCGAGGCATCGTTTTCGATCACCGCCCGGAATTCCTCGGCTCCGATCCGCAGGAATCTGGTCGGCTTCACCGCCACCAGATCGAGAAACCGCTTGTCCCGGGTGATCACGGCAAGATCACCGATCAGCCGGCCGGGCCGCACCGTAGACACTGGCGCCAGCATGGTCTGTTCCGAATCAGGCCAGTGCAATTCCGCCTCGCCTTCGAGACAGAGATAGACCGCATCCGCGGCCTGATTGTGGGAAAAGACCTTTTGCCCCGCTGCGGCCTCGTACCACTGCGCGGAAAAGGCCAGCAGACGCCGGTTCGGCAGGCTCAGCCCGCCCAGCAGAGAATTGGCGGACAGAATGGCGATCTTGCGGCTGAGATCGTCGCCGGCGCCCTCTCCCGCCGCCGCCACAGACCGCAGGCTGCCGTCAATGCGACCGTTGCGGATTTCAATGAACATGTCATAGGCGTCGGGGTTCTCGAACTTTGCCTCCATGAACAGCAAGACTGACCTGGGCAGAAGATCGCGCAACCTTTCGCGCGTACGCAGCCGGCTGGCCGCGTTATGACTGGCCAGAACATTGTCCATGATCAGGATATCGGGCCGCTTGATGCCCGCCCGGGTAAAGGCCGTGCGTTCCTGAAACACCGGCGCCAGATTGGTGCCGCCAAGCCCGGCCTGAAGGTCATAGATGATGGCGGTGGTCCGGTGACGCAGATTGTGGGCGCTCAGCACCTCGGCCACCACATCCTCGATCTCGTCGGCCCGGGCCCCTGCCATCTGCGACACCCGGCCATAGATCGCGTTTTCCATCACCGTCAGCCGCGGCACATAGTGGTCCGGCGTCACCGGCAAGAAGGTATCGCTCAGCTTCTCACGCAGCTCGGCCCCCCGCGCCCGGCGGATGGCCAGAATCTTTTCTTTGTATTCCTCCGGGAAGGTCGGGCCAATCTGCTCTGCCGTCAGCATGAAGGGCACGATCAGAAGCATGGCGCGATCCTGCCGCGACATCCGCTTGCCGCGCCGGGAGTTACGGGCCGCCGCGATATCGGACACCCGCCGATAGATATCCTCGTCCAGACCGAGGCGCCGGAACAGCGGGTGGTGGGTGCCGTCCCGCCCGAATGCGCGGTTCAACGTGTCGATCACCCCGATCGAGATCGCAATCGCCTCTTCCGTCAGCCCCTCGCCATCGAGCATCTGCAAAAAGCGGTCGTCACGGGACAGCGCCTCGGGGGTGAATTCGCGAATCGGCGTCGCGAACAGAAGGTTTCCAGCCAGCGGCACTGCCGGATTAAACTGATCGGGATCGAAACGGAACAGCGCCTCATCCAGCCCCCGCTCGTGTAACTTGGCCGCGATCTCGGGGCGCAGGGCCACGATGTCATGCGCCAGCATGGGATGCAGCGCCGGATCGAAACAGGACCGCAGGGTCCGGCGAAACATGGATTCGTCGATCCCCATCGCCTCGACCAGCTTGAACCACCAGTCCCGCACCTCGGCCCCGTCAGTGAGCCCGGCGATTTCAGGATCGACCCAATCCACATCCAACGGGTCCGTGCTGTTGCCCGCCCGCGCCGCTTCGGCCATCGCACGCGAACGCGCCGCATGCGGCGTTGTCTGCGGCCGGGTCTTCAGCGGCATCAGCAGGTTATCCCCCAGCGTCCCATCAAACAGATAGGGGTGCGAGTTGGCATAGCCGATCCGCGCCGCGATCACCGCCTGATGCAGGCTGTTGATCGGGTGGCCGGAGATGATCACCTCGCCACTGGACGGCAATGTCTCGCGCAGCAGCAGCTCAGCCAGAGCAGTGCGTTCGGTCGGCTTGGTGCATTGAATCGCCACCCGAGATTTCGGCGGAATGGTCACAGAGATGTTTTCGAGAACCACATTTCCGTCCTGATCGCGCACCGTGACGTCACGCAGCTCGATCGCGCCCAAAAGATGCGGCATCGTCGAAGGTTCACCATCGAACAGCGCTTCGGGGATCATGTTCTTGGGCGCGAAACGTTCGGTCACCACCTCCCAGCGCAGCGACATGTCCTGCACCTGGTTGTAATAGGTCAAAAGCTCCTTCCAGGGGCTCGACAAGTCCTTATAGGCCGAAAGCGCCGCCACCAGGGCGCCGACGGTAATTTCCCCCTGGATCGCCAGGTAGCCACCCGCCGAATAATACATGAAGGGCGTCAGATGCCCGATCATGTTGTTGATGAACTTCATGAAATATTTCTTCTTGTAGATCCGGAACCGGATCTCGAAGAGCTTGCCCAGACGGTCGGTGAACAGTGCCAGCCGGAACCGCCAGCCGCCATTCACACGCAGATCGGTGATGCCGGCGGCAGTCTCGCCGATCTCGGTCGACAGCTTGCGCACCTCGACGATGCGCTCCTTGTTCATCAGGTTGATCTGCCGCTGCAACATCGGGATCAGCCAGGCCTGCAGCGGGATCAGCGCAACCGACGCGATGCCGAACCAGAAGCTCTGCATGAACAGGAAAAAGATCACCGTCATCATCTGGCCGAACTGAAAGACCGGCTGCGCCACCGCATCCCCCATCAGCCCGCCCATCGGCTCGGCCTCGGAGGAGATCATCGACACCAGCTCACCCTGGCTGGTGGTGCGGAAATAGGGCTTGGGGAACCGCAACATTCGGCTGATCAGCTCGAACCGCAGCCGTCGCAACATGCGCTCGGCCAGCACCCCTTTCAACGTGTTGATATACATCTTCATCAACCCGCCGATCAGCACCGCCCCGAAGAACCCGCAGCAAAGCAACAGCAGGTATTCCACCTGACCGAGCTGCATCCCGTAGACGTCGATCTGCGTCGTCTGCGCCCCGATGGCGTCGTTGATGATCTTCTTCGGGATCTCAAGCGACAGGTAGAGGAAGGGGAAGGATACAAACGTCAAGAGGAGCAGCCAGAGCTGCTGGCGCCTGGAGTGCTTCCAGATGAAAGAAAACAGGTTGGGTTCCATCACCCGGCCCTTGTGCCCGATGTGCCCAAGGGCACCGCTTCGTCTCTCGTTGCACGGGCGGCCCCGGGCTCCGCGCGTCGCCTGACGGTACGCATTGCGCCCCGCGATTACAAGGCACCGCAAAACCCCCGACGGGTTCGGACTTGTCCCGGGACGGAGCCGCCGCTATCTGCGTCGCATGAAACCGGTCTGTCGCAAAACGGTCCTGTCGTCTCTGGCAGCCCTCGCTCTCGGCTTGCTGATCGGCTGCACCGAGGGGCTGCCCCCCGGGGGCGGCCGCGCGGCAGAGCTGACCGAGGCCACCCTGGCACAGGGCCCCCGGGGCAAGGTGCAGGTCGTTGCGCCCCCCGGATACTGCATTGACCGCCGGTCACTAAAGACGGGCCCCCGTGGGGGTTTCGCGCTGATGGCGCGCTGCGATACGCTCGGGGGGCGGGAATTGGTCAACAACCGCAGGTTGGCGCTGATCACCGTGACCACCGCACCTATGGCTGAGGGCCAGCGCGCACCATCGCTGAACGATCTGCGCCAGTCCACCGCCCCCGCCCGGGTGATCGAAACCCGGACCCGCGGCTCTGTACCGCTGATCCGGCTGACCGACGCCCCCGGCACCGCAGCCGCCCTTTCGGGCGAACAATGGCGCGGCGCCTTCGCGCTGAACGGCCAATTGGTGGCACTTGCCATCTATGTTCCCGCCAGCGCCCCCGCCCCGAAGGGAACGGCCGCCGATCTGCTGGCCGAGGTCGCCCGCCGGACCCGCACCGCCAGCCGCGCCGCTGCGCACAGCTCTGCGAGTGGCTCCAAAGCCACCACGCCGCAGCCCAGACCCGGATCAAGCTGAGACGGGCGGGCGCCCCGCGTCCGGACAAAGCGTCGCGTCCCCGCCCGCTCCCGGCGGCAAGTTATTTCGACAACAGAAACAATTGCCGGTTTATCTTGGCCCCTCCGTGTCGATAAACTGGCTGCAATCACGACTGGCCCGGTCCGGTCCGGGAAAAGGATGCAGACATGGGCAGAACGTTGGATCGTCTGATTTTCGCGCGCCTTCTGCGCCGCTGGAAGCGTGCTGCAGCTCAGGCCAAGGTGACCCCCCTGCCCAGGCTTCGCCTGCAACGCAACCGCGCGCGCGAATTGCGCACCCATCTGGACAGCCTGATCCATATCGCCGACGGCCGGCTGGCGCTGCCGCATATCGGCACCTCTTACTTCCCGCGTCCGCATGGCACCGATTGGGCCTGGCGCCCCGAGCTGTGGCGCGGGCCGTTACCGGCGCCCGGTCTGAGCTCGGTCAAAAGCGAGTCGATGCTGGGCGACGAGGTGACCCTGTTTCACGACTGCAGTCAGTCCGAACTGACCCTGCGCCAGCTTCGCAACACCCGCGAGGCCGATCTCGCCGCCTATGGGCTGCGCCTGGACGTGTTCAACTTCGACGGGTCCTTCATGTCGTTGGTGATCGACCTGCCACCAGACGCCACAGCCGGGCTGACCCGGGAACATATCATCAGGACCGACACCATCATCGAAGTGGAGAAGCCGCTGGAGATCTTTGCCCGCTTGAATATCCAGCACGGCCCCAACACCGAACAGATCGTCCGCGAACTGCCCCTGAACGAGGAAGAGGTGAAGGTGGAATTCGATCTCGCCTATTCCCGACTGAACGAAAAGCGGATCGAAAAGATCTGGCTCGATCTGATCTTCGAGGCGCCCGAGATGAATCAGGTGGTGATCCGCGATCTCACATTTTCCCGGCGGCGCCGGGCCGCGATTTAGGAGGCTCCGGGATGAGCGATCTAACCCTGACGAAAATCCGCATGCGCAATGGCCGCTGGGAAGGCCGGCTGACCGGGGCCAGGACCAGCGGCGCCCGGCCCGATGTGCGCGCCGCCTATCTCGACCGTCCGGTCGATGGGGTGGAGCTGACCGAGAGCGAAACGCCCGGGAGCTGGGAGCTGATCGTACCGGTGCCCGAGGAAGCCGTGGCCGACGGGGTACATACCGTCCTGATCTATGATGGGGCGACCGATGGCAAGCTGGGTGATTTCACCCTGATCGCCGGCGAGATCGCCAATGACGACCTGCGCGCCGAGGTCGAATTGCTGCGTGCTGAACTCGACATGCTCAAACGCGTTTTCCGCCGGCACTGTCTGGAAACGGCATAATCAGTCGTTGCGGGTCAAGATGAAATCGCTGATCGTCGCCGCGACCTCGGGCACCAGCGGCAGGCTGCGATCGGTATAGGTGGCGAACGGCTGATCGGGTTGATCGGCCTTCAGCATATGGGTCATCTGCGGCAGATCGAGGCGCCCTGCATGCGGCATCGCCCGGGCCAGGGTATCGGCATCAACCGGACGCACCTGCTGATCGCGCCCGCCCTGAACGATCAGCGCCGGCACTTGCACCGCCCGGGCCAAAACCGCCGGATCATAGGCAAAAAGCTGGATCATGTAACGTTGCAACCCGGCCCGGAACAGTGGCCTCAGCACCGGGCTGATCGTCTCCGGATCGACCATTGCACCCCGCTCCAGCACCGTCACCGCCCGGTCAAGCTGGTCCAGATAGGGGGCATTTTCAGGGTTCGCCTGGAGCTGTTCGCGCAACAGCGCGGCAAGCGGCCGGCCCGGTGTGGCCAGCAGGATCACCCCACAGACAGGCCCCGATCGGGCGCCGGAAACCGCCGCCAGGGCCACCAGCCCGCCCTCGCTGTGACCCGCCAGCCAGGCGCAGGACTGCCCGGTGCGCCCGGCCAGCGCCCCGGCCCAGGCGACAGCATCCTCGGCATAGCCGGCGATGGTGGCCGCCTCGGCGTCCTCCAGCGCGCCGGCGCTGCCGAACATGCCCCGCTTGTCGATCCGAACCGAGCCGATGCCGCGCGCCTCAAGCGCCTCGGCAAGCAGCCGGTAGGTGTCGGAACTGAGCCCCTGAGGGCTGTTTCCATCGCGATCGGTCGGCCCGGACCCGGGAATGATCACCACCGCCGCACGAGGATTTTCCGGCAGCAGAGCGGCGCCGCGCAACGGCCCCGACGGGCCTGGCAAAGAGATCACCTCGGCCGGGGCAGCGCTGACGGTCAGGCCCGAGAACGGGCCTGAGAACAAACCACAGATACCGGCACACAGGCCGGCGACGCGGATCAGAGCCCGCGCCGCGCCGAACTCTCCCCGCCGCGGCAGGTTACTGGCCCGTGTTTTCGGTCGCGATCACCGAGAGCCCCTTGAGGATATCAATCGCATAGGCGAGCTGATAATCCTCATCACGCAACCGCGCGGCCTCTTCGGCCTTGGCCCGATCTTCCTCGATCTGCCGAATCTCATCCTCGGTCAGGCTGTCGTTGCTCAGCCGGCCACGCAGGTCGGCCTCAGTACGGGCACGGGGCCGGGTCGGCTCCTCTGTGGCGGCGGCACCGACCGGACGGCGGGGCTGTTCGACCACGATATCGGGGGACACCCCCAAGGCCTGGATCGACCGCCCCGACGGTGTGTAGTAGCGCGCCGTGGTCAACCGCATGGCGCCATCGCCCCGAAGCGGCATCACCGTCTGCACCGATCCCTTGCCAAAGCTCTTGGTGCCAACGACGATGGCGCGATGGTGATCCTGCAGCGCACCAGCGACGATTTCCGATGCCGAGGCAGAGCCGCCATTGATCAGCACCACCATCGGCTTGCCTTCGGCCAGATCGCCCGGCGTGGCGTTGAACCGCTCACCATCCGAGGGGTTGCGCCCGCGGGTCGAGACGATCTCTCCACTGTTGAGGAAGGAATCCGACACTTTGATCGCCTGGGTCAGCAGCCCGCCCGGGTTGTTGCGCAGGTCGAGCACGATACCGTTGACCTTGTCGATGCCGCCGGCAGCCTTGATCTGTTCGGCAAGACCCGCCTGCAAATTCGGCGTGGTCTGATCGTTGAAGGTGGTGACCCGCAACACCACCGTGCTGCCTTCGGTCCGGGCGCGCACGGCAGTCAGCTTGATGGTGTCACGGATGATGGTGACATCGAACGGCTCTTCCTCGCCCTCGCGAACCACGGTGATCACGATTTCCGACCCCACCGGGCCGCGCATCATGTCCACCGCCTGATCCAGGGTCAGCCCCAGAACGCTTTCGCCGTTCACATGGGTGATGAAATCCCCCGCCTCGATGCCGGCCTCATCCGCCGGGGTGCCGTCCATCGGCGAGACGACCTTGACGTAACCGTCCTGCTGGGTGACCTCGATACCAAGACCACCGAATTCACCGCGGGTCTGCACCCGCATGGCGGCAGCGTCCTCGGGCGACAGATAGCTGGAATGCGGATCGAGAGAGGTCAACATGCCGTTGATCGCCGCCTCGATCAGCTTGGATTCGTCCACCGGCTCGACATATTGCGACCGGATGCGTTCGAAAATATCACCGAACAGGTCAAGCTGTTCGTAGACGTTCGAGCCGCGCGCGCTTTCCTCGGCCAGAAGCGGACCGGCCACCTGCGTGGTCGCAACGATGCCAGCCACCGTGCCGCACAGCGCGGCCATCACGAACTTTCTCATACCGTCCTATCCATCCTTGTCGGTCCGGAACCATGTCTCGGGATCCACTGGGCGTCCAGCCTCTCGGATCTCTATATAGAGCGTTTCCGAACGCTCAGCGCCAGTGCCATCACCGCTTAGTGACAAGATCGCCCCGATTTCCGGGACCTTCCCGCCCATCAATCCGACCGGCGTTCCCGCCGGAATCACCTGCCCCGCCTCGCCATAGACCTCGGCCAGGCCGGAAAGGATGATCAGCATGTCGGGCTGCGGTTCGAGAATCACGACATTGCCCAAGTCCAGCAACGGGCCGCGATAGCGAATCGTCGCAGCCGTCGGACTGGTGACCAGGGCACGCGGGCGAGTGGCGACAACGATACCCGGCCGTTTGATGCCGGCTGCATCGGCGCTGCCCGACTTGTGCAGAACAACCCCCTGCACCGGCATCGGCAGCGCGCCCTTCTGGGCCGAGATATCGCCATCGCTATCGGCGATCGGCTTGTCGGACATCTCGGACAGGCCGCTGGCGAAACCGGCCAATGTCTCGGTCGAGGAGATCAGGATCGCCGTGCGTACCGGATCGGCGGTGAACCGACGCGGCAGATCTGTACGGTCGGCGATCGCCTGGCTCAGGGCCGCCCGCGCCTGCTGCACGCCGGACAGCCCGTCTTCCAGCGTCTGGGCGGCGTTCTGCTGCAGAAGGCGCAATGTCTGCACCTCTTCGAGATCGTGACGCAGGTCCTGGGCCTTCACGTTCAGCTCGGGCGTGACCTCGGCCAGGATCATGGCAGAGCGCGCGCTGCCCAATGGCCCCTGCGGGTGCAGCATCAGCACCGGCGGCGGCGAGGTTTCGATGGTCAGCAGCACCCCCATGAGCTGGGCGATCTCGCCTTCGCGCGCCTCCAGCCGCCGGCTGAGCTGGGCCTCGCGCAGCGCCGCCCGCCGCAACCCGTCTCGCATCGCCTCGAGCCCCGCCTCATAGGCGCGCACCGTCTCGGTCAGCGCCTTGACACGATCACGCGCATCGACGGCGCCCTGAAGCTCCACCGCTGCCTTTTCAAGCTGGTCGGCGGCCTCCCGCGCTGCCGCCGCCGGGTCTTTCGGAGCCTCGGCCACCGCCACGCCGGCCCAGAGACCGGCGAGACAGACAGCGACAGAGACAGCGCGGATCAGCGTCATTCCAGAAGGCTTTTCCCGGTCATTTCCTCAGGCTGCGGCAACCCCATCAGCGCCAGCACCGTCGGCGCCAGATCCGCCAACCGCCCGTTGTGCAGCCCAGCCCCGGCAGGCCCGCCGACCAGCGCCACCGGCACCAGGTTCAGCGTATGCGCGGTATGCGGTCCATTGGTTTCCGGGTCCCACATCTGTTCGCAATTGCCGTGATCGGCCGTCACGATCATCGCGCCACCGGCCTTTTCCAGCGCCGCAATCGCCCGGCCCAGCCCGGTATCGACCGCCTCGCAGGCCTTCATCGCCGCCTGCAGATCGCCGGTGTGGCCGACCATATCGGGGTTGGCATAATTCACCACGATCAGGTCGTAGCCCGCCCCGATCGCCTCGACCAGCTTGTCGGTCACCTCGACCGAGGACATCTCGGGTTTCAAATCATAGGTCGCCACGTCGGGCGACTTCGGCATGAAACGATCCTCTCCCTCTTCGGGCGTTTCCTTGCCGCCATTGAGGAAGAAGGTGACATGCGGATATTTCTCGGTCTCCGCCAGGCGGAACTGGCGCAGCCCCTGTTTCGCCACCCAGGCCCCCAGCGTGTTGATGATTTCGCGCTTGGGAAAGACTGTATCGAGATATTCGTTATGCTGCACCGAATATTCGACCATGCCCAGCAGCGCAGCCCATTTCGGCCGCATGCCGGTATCGAATTCGGCAAAGCCCGGCTCAGCAATCGCGCGCAGGATCTCGCGGGCGCGGTCAGCGCGGAAGTTCAGGCAGAAGAAACCGTCGCCGTCCCTGGCCCCCTTGTAATCACCGACCACGGTGGCGCCGATGAATTCATCGGTCTCGCCCTGTTCATAGGCCTGATCAATCGCGGCATGGGCACTGGTCGCATGCCGCCCTTCGGCCTTGATCATGGCGTTATAGGCCTCGGTCACCCGGGCCCAACGGTTGTCCCGGTCCATCGCGTAATAGCGACCGACCACGGTGCCGATGCAGGCGCCCTCGGGCAGATGCTCCTCAAGCTCGCGCATGTATTCGAACGCCGATTTCGGCGCGACGTCGCGACCGTCGGTCACTGCATGCAGCACCACTGGCACGCCGCTCGCTGCAATCGTGCGGACTGCGGCCGCGATATGGTTCAAGTGGCCATGCACCCCGCCGTCGGACACCAGCCCCATCAGATGTGCGGTGCCGCCGGTCGCCTTCAGCTTGGCGATAAAGGCCAACAGCGCGTCGTTTTCGAAGAACGAGCCATCCTCGATCGACAGGTCGATCTGCCCCAGATCCATCGCCACAACCCGACCGGCGCCGATATTGGTGTGCCCGACTTCCGAGTTGCCCATCTGCCCAGTCGGCAGCCCCACGTCGGGACCATAGGTGATCAGCGTGGCGTGCGGCCCCTTCGACATGATCGCATCGAAATTCGGCGTCGCGGCCTGCAGCGGCGCGTTGTTCCTGGCTTCGTCGGAAAGACCCCAGCCATCCAGAATGCACAGCACAACGGGTTTGGGGGCGGTCATCGGAGAACTCCGTTACAATTCGGTCACCGCCTTCTACCGCCGGAGCGGGCCGGGGTGAACCGGATTTCGCATCTCCGGCTCTCGCATCTCCGGTCGGCCCTAGCCTTGTTGCGGCAAAACCGCTAGATCTTGACTGGTTTCCATTTGGGACGAATTCATGAGCGAAGACCGCATCAGCGTATTCCGCGACGCCCACAGCGACCGGAGCACTACCAGGCAAATCCCCGACACCCCGCAAAGCCGTTCGCCTTCCTATCGGCTGGCCTTTGCCGACGATGAGTTCATGCTCCGCGACGAACTGCGCCCGGTGCGGCTGCAGCTGGAGCTGCTCAAACCCGAGCTGCTACTTGCAGAACGCCAGATCGAAAGCACCATCGTGCTGTTTGGCGGCGCCCGGATCCCGGAGCCTGCGCAAAAGCACCGGGCCCATACCGAAACGCTGGCCGAACTGTCGGCATTCTATGACGAGGCGCGCGAATTCGCCCGGCTGATGACGCTGAAGTCCCTTGCCACGAACAACCGAGAATTCGTGGTGACCACCGGCGGCGGCCCAGGCGTGATGGAGGCCGGCAACCGGGGCGCGGCGGATGCCGGCGGCATTTCCGTAGGCCTTGGCATCGTGCTGCCGCACGAACAGGCACCCAACCAATATGTAACGCCCGAGCTGGCCTTCAACTTCCACTATTTCGCCATCCGCAAGATGCATTTCCTGATGCGGGCGCGGGCGATCTGCATCTTCCCCGGCGGTTTCGGCACGTTGGACGAGATGTTCGAATCCCTGACCCTGATCCAGACCGGCCGGATGGAGCGCGTGCCCTTCCTGCTGTTCGGTCGCGCCTTTTGGGAAAAGGTCATCAACTGGGAGGCGCTGGCCGATGCCGGCACCATTTCGGCCGAAGATCTGACCCTCTTCCGCTTTGTCGATACGGCAGCCGAGGCCGCCGAACTGATCGAAAACTGGGAACCCGCGCCACCGCGCGATGAAATCCCCGGGCGGCTCTGACCCTGCCCTCCGGGGCCCCACGGCCCCGGTCGGACATTCGTTCAGCAGCCCTGCGCCGGCAGAAACCCCAGGTCGGTGTTCTCTGGCAGCTTGGTCACCATCTGGCGCCCCGCCACATCCCTGATTTCGTAACCATAGCCCGCCAGCCGGAATTTCCATTCCCGCGGGCTCAACGCCTTTTCGCGCTCCCGCATCAGAAGCTCCAGAACCGGCACCTCGACCGGGGTCATGCGGCAAATACCCTGTGCCATACTCGTCTCCTCTGCACTCATTGCTGTTTGCAGTATGGAAACTGATTGTTGACGACGGCTTAATTGTACCGGGATTGGGGAATTTTTGCGGCCGTCCCCGGGATTGCTCCCGAAAACGCAGCAATTGTCGGGCCTACTTGGCGATCCCGGCCTCGGCCTCGATCTGCTTGCGCGACTTGCGGGCACGTTCGGTGGCCGATTTGAGCTGACCGCAAGCGGCCATGATATCCTCGCCTCGCGGCGTTCGGATCGGAGAGGCATAGCCGGCTTTGTAGATGATATCGGCAAACGCCCGGATACGATTGTTCGATGACCGCTTGTAGGGCGCGCCAGGCCATTCGTTGAAGGGGATCAGGTTGATCTTGGCCGGGATGTTATGGTCCTTGATCAGCTTGATCAGCCGATGCGCATCCTCGTCGGTGTCGTTCACCCCGTTCAGCATCACATATTCAAAGGTGATCCGTTCGGAATTCGACGCCTTGGGATAGGAGGCCAACGCGTTCAACAGTTCCTCGATCTTCCAGCGCTTGTTGATCGGCACCAGTACGTCGCGGGTTTCATCCGTCGTCGCGTGGAAGGAAATGGCCAGCTGACAGCCGATCTCCTGGGCGGTGCGGGCGATCTCGGGCACCACACCGGAGGTCGACAGGGTAATGCGCCGGCGCGACAACTGGATGCCCTCGGGGTCCATGGCGATCTTCATCGCATCGCGCACGTTGTCGAAGTTATAAAGCGGCTCGCCCATGCCCATCAGCACGATATTGGACAGCAGACGCGTTTCGTCCTTGGGCGCTCCGGGCACCGGCCATTCGCCCAGATCGTCGCGTGCCATCATCACCTGGCCGATGATCTCACCCGCGGTCAGGTTGCGCACCAGCTTTTGCGTGCCGGTATGGCAGAAGGAACAGGTCAGCGTGCACCCCACCTGGCTGGAGACACAGAGCGTTCCGCGATCCTCTTCCGGGATATAGACCACCTCGACCTCATGGCCGCCGGCAATACGCACCAGATATTTACGGGTGCCATCGCTGCTGACCTGGCGGCTGACCACCTCGGGGATGTCGACGGTGAAATGCTCGGCCAGGAGGGCACGATAGGGTTTGGCCAGATTGGTCATCTGGGCGAAATCACGCACGCCCCATTGATAGATCCACTGCCAGATCTGATTGACCCGCATCTTCGCCTGTTTCTCGGGCGTGCCCGCCTCGATCAACGCCGCGCGCATCTGATCGCGGGTCATCCCCACCAGATTGACCGCCCCCTCCGGCAGCTTGCGGGGGATCGTCATGACATCCTGGGTGATAGGCGCGCTTGCGGATGTGGGAACGGACATGGACACGGCTTTCGCGGTTACGAGGACAAGTTTTCAGGCAGATCGCCCCTATATAGGGTTTTCCGTCCGAATCAAAAGGATTTCGCCCGCGGCACATGCACGGGCGTCAGTCACGACCTCGGCAATCCCGCGCGTTATTTGCAGCGGGTTTCAGCGTCCTCGACTGCGGCGGTAAAGCCCAGCAACGAGAATGTGTCCTTGGTCTGCGTGCCACGGGCCGATCGTGCCGTCAGCACCGCGCTGGCCCCGCGCTTCATCGCCGCGATGATCTTGGCATCGTCGGCCTCGCTCGCCGGCCAGGCCCATTCGCCTTCGGTGAACAGCTCGAACTGATCGTCCCCGATGGTCAGATTGACGGTGGAGCCGCCCGCGAAAGGATAGCCGCCGGTGAAGGTCACCTGCCCCGACACGCCCGCCGCCGGGCGGAAGAAGACGAACAGCAAAATATCGCCGCGCCGCACCGCAACCACCCGCCCATCGCGGGTATTGACGGTTTCCTTCGGAGCCGAAACGCTCCAGCATTCTTTCGGGTCTTTTTCGACGAAGACGCTCCAGTCGGTCTTGGCCGCGACCCGATTGGTGCTTTCCTCCTGCGCGATGGCGGGAATTGCTCCAGTGAATGCGACCATTCCGGCCAAGCACAGGCCCGCAATGGTACGGGCGTGTTTCGATCCCATTTGTCCAGCCTCCAGACTGTCCTTTTACCTCAATTACTCCGGCGCGCCCGCAGCTTTCCCAGCCATCTGTCCCACACGCAGCCATCGCTTGCCGACTTAGCCACAGTAACGTACCTTTCGCCACGGGCGAAAGGGCGATTGGCAGAAATTCGCCATATGCTGCAGCAGAAAAACACATATTGGCGGAGCATCACATGACCAATCCCGTTCCCATGGCAGAAATCTGGCGCGCCGACCTGTTGGAAAGCCTGCATCTCGGGCATGCGGTGATCTGCGACGACAGTGGCCAGATCGTTCAGGCCTGGGGCGATCCACAGGCGCTGATCTATCCGCGCAGCTCCTGCAAGATGATCCAGGCGCTGCCGCTGGTGACCTCGGGCGCGGCGGCGGCCTATGGGCTCAGTTCCGAACAGCTTGCCCTGGCCTGCGCCTCGCATAACGGGGCCGCGATCCACACCACGCGGGTGCGCGCCTGGCTGGAGGATCTGGGGCTGGGTGATGACAATTTCCGCTGTGGCCCGCAGATGCCCGACGACCGCGAAGCGCGCTATGCGCTGATTCGCGCCGATCAGCAGCCCTGCCAGTACCACAACAACTGTTCCGGCAAGCATTGCGGCTTTCTCACCCTGTCGCAGCATCTGGGTGCCGGCCCGGAGTATGTCGAGATCGACCACCCGGTTCAGCGCGCTGTGCGCGAAGCTTTCGAAGAGGTCACCGACGCCACCAGCCCCGGCTATGGCATCGACGGCTGTTCCGCCCCGAATTTCCAGACCACGCTGGCCGGGCTGGCCCGTGCGATGGCCTGGTTCGCCTCGTCCCACGACCGCAACGACAGCCACAGCCGGGCAGCGCAACAGCTGGTGGCGGCGATGACAGCCCATCCCGATCTGGTCGCCGGCGAGGGCCGCGCCTGCACCGAGCTGATGCGCGCGATGGAGGGCCGGGTGGCGGTCAAGACCGGGGCCGAGGGCGTTTTCGTCGCCATCGTTCCGGAAAAGAAACTGGGGGTCGCCCTGAAGATCACCGATGGTGCCTCACGCGCCAGCGAAGCAGCCATCGCGGCGCTGCTGGTCGGGCTCGGGGTGCTGGACCCCGGGCACCCGGCCACGATCAAGCGCATGGCCCCGGTGCTGCGAAACCGGCGCCAGATCGAGGTCGGCCAGATTCGCGCCGCCAAGGGGCTGCAACGCGGCAGCTGATCGGCGAAACCGCACGCCCTCCTTTGGATATTCGGTCACCGCCCGGAACCAGAACGTCCCGTCGAGGACAAACTTCCTGCAAAACGAGCCGGCACGGGCGAGTGCTGTCCATGCCCGTGAAAACGAAAAAGGCCCGCCGTTTCCGGCGGGCCTGTTCCGATCTGTCAGAGCCTATCGGCCCCCCTTAATGCAGCACGGCATCATCTGGCTTGTCCTCGACATTGCCACCGGTCAGCCGATTGCCGATGATCAGGCCTTCCGGCCCGGCAGACACCGGGATGGTATCGCCATCCATCACCTCGCCCGACAGCAGCAATTCGGCCAGCGGGTTCTGCAGCGACGTCTGGATCACCCGCTTCAGCGGCCGCGCCCCGAACACCGGATCATAGCCTTCATCGGCCAGCCAGGTTTTCGCCGAGGCATCCAATGTCAGCGCGATCTTGCGCGTTGCCAGACGTTTTTCGAGCCGGCCGAGCTGAATGTCGACGATCCCGTCCATGTTGTTCCGGCTCAACCGGTCGAACACGATGATCTCGTCCAGACGGTTCAGGAACTCGGGACGGAAATGCGCCCGCACCGCGTCCATCACATCCGACTTGGCCTCTTCGCTACTGGCGCCTTCGGGCAGCATGCTCAGCGCCTGCGACCCAAGGTTCGAGGTCAGCACGATCAGCGTCTGCTTGAAGTCGACCGTTCGGCCCTGACCATCGGTCAGCACCCCATCGTCCAGCACCTGCAACAGCACGTTGAAGACATCCGGGTGGGCCTTTTCGACCTCATCGAACAACACGACCTGATAGGGCCGACGCCGCACGGCTTCGGTCAGCACACCGCCTTCATCATAGCCGACATAGCCCGGAGGCGCGCCGATCAGACGGGCAACCGCGTGTTTCTCCATAAATTCCGACATGTCGATGCGGACCATCGCCGTGTCATCGTCAAAGAGGTAATTGGCCACCGCCTTGGTCAGCTCGGTTTTCCCGACGCCGGTCGGCCCCAGGAACAGGAACGATCCCAGCGGCCGGCCCTCATCGTTCAGCCCGGCACGGGCCCGACGCACCGCATTCGCAACCGCACGCACGGCAGCATCCTGACCGATGACGCGCTTGTGCAGCTCGTCCTCCATCTTCAGCAGCTTCTCACGCTCGCCTTCCAGCATCTTCGAGGTCGGGATACCGGTCCAGCGTTCGACCACAGCCGCAATCTGTTCCGGGCGCACCGCCTCTTCGACCATCTTGCCCTCTTCCTCGGCCTGTTCGGCCTCGGCGAGCTGCTTTTCAAGCTGCGGGATCACCCCATAGGACAGCTCCCCCGCCTTGGCGAGATCGCCGTTCCGCTTGGCGATATCCAGATCGGCCCGGGCACGGTCCAGCTGTTCCTTCAGTTCGCGTGCCGAAGCGAGCTTGTCGCGCTCCGCCTGCCATTGCGCAGTCAGCCCAGCCGAACGTTCCTGATAATCCGAAAGCTCTTTCTCCAGCTTTTCCAGCCGGTCTTTAGACGCCGCATCATCTTCCTTCTTCAGCGCCTCTGCCTCGATCTGAAGCTGCAGGATATGCCGGTCGAGCTGATCCAACTCTTCCGGTTTGCTGTCGACTTCCATCCGCAGACGGCTGGCGGCCTCATCGACAAGGTCGATGGCCTTGTCGGGCAGGAACCGGTCGGTGATGTAGCGATGCGACAGCGTTGCCGCGGCAACCAGCGCCGAGTCGGAAATGCGCACCCCGTGGTGAAGTTCGTATTTCTCCTTGATGCCACGCAGGATCGAAATCGTGTCCTCGACCGTCGGCTCCTCGACCATGACCGGCTGGAACCGGCGGGCAAGAGCGGCGTCCTTTTCGACGTATTTGCGATATTCGTCCAACGTGGTGGCGCCGACGCAGTGCAACTCGCCCCGGGCAAGCGCAGGCTTGATCAGGTTGGCCGCATCCATCGCGCCATCGGTCTTGCCGGCACCAACCAGCGTGTGCATCTCGTCGATGAACAGGATGATCTGACCGGCAGCGGCCTCGATCTCGCTCAGGATGGCTTTCAGCCGCTCCTCGAACTCACCGCGATATTTCGCGCCGGCGATCAGCGCGCCCATGTCCAGCGCCAGAAGCTTCTTGTTCTTCAGGCTCTCGGGTACGTCGCCGTTGACGATCCGCAGTGCCAGCCCTTCGGCGATGGCGGTCTTACCGACACCGGGCTCACCGATCAGAACCGGGTTGTTCTTGGTCCGGCGAGACAGCACCTGCATCGACCGGCGGATTTCCTCGTCACGGCCGATGATCGGGTCGATCTTGCCCTCTTCCGCGGCCTCGGTCAGGTCGCGGGCATACTTCTTCAGCGCGTCATAACCCTCCTCGGCATTGGCGCTATCGGCGGTGCGCCCCTTGCGGATGTCGTTGATCGCCTCGTTCAGCTTCTGCGCTGTCACCCCACCGGCATCCAGCGCGTCCTTCGCTCCGGATTTCACCATGCAGAGCGCCATGAGGATCCGCTCAACCGGAACATAGCTGTCACCGGCCTTTTTCGCGACCTTCTCGGCCTCGTCCAGCACCTTGGCGGTCTGCCCGTCAAGATAGACCTGCCCGGCATCCCCGCTGACTTTCGGCATTTTATTCAACGCGGCTTCGACAGCTTCGACCACACGGGCCGGCTCGCCGCCGGCACGGGAGATCAGATTGCTGGCCAGCCCCTGATCGTCATCCATCAATGCCTTGAGCAGATGTTCCGGCACCAGTCTCTGGTGCTCTTCGCGCATCGCAATGGTCTGCGCCGCCTGCACGAATCCGCGTGCACGCTCAGTGAACTTGTTCAAGTCCATGAAACTCTCCTTTTTCAAGCGCCCCTATGTCGGCGCCCGCTTCGCGGCACGCCATTTGTTGGGCCTCGCCCTTCAATTTGGGAGCCCCCCGAAGCAGTTCAAGACCTTGTGAACAAGGATTTTTAACCGCCCTGCCAATCGGCTATTCCACTGCCACGGGAAACCCCGGCCAATGCCATATTCCCGCTCGATTCAAACATCAGAATGACGACATAGAAATAACCCTGTCCAGAGCAGAAAAATGCAAATCACCGATATCGAGATTTATGACCATTTCCCCGATGCCGCGCAGGGCCTGCATCGCGCCCATGTCGGCGTGGCCTTCGCCGACCGTTTCGTCACCCTGTTCTGCACCATCGGCCTGCCAGTGGCCACCTCGGAGAAAGACCGCGACGCCGCGCTGATCGACGAGGCCCTGCGCCAGTTGCGCCGCATGCCCGAATGCCGCAGCGGTCAGATATCCATCGAGCTTCCCGCGACCACGCTTCCCGCGGACGCGCTCCCGCTCGCGGCCTGACCCAAGGCGCAGCAACCTCGGGGGCTCTTGCCCGACAGCCCCGCCCGGCTTAGACAGGCCGCGCAGCCGCAAAGGAGAGCCCCGATGTCCGACGACCGCCTGATTGTCGCCCTTGACGTGCCGAACGCCCTGCAGGCGCTGGCACTGACCGAAACGCTAGGCGATGCCGTCAGCTTCTATAAAATCGGGCTGGGCATGCTGACCGGCGGCGGGCTCGGGCTGGCCAACGAGCTGATCTCAGAACAGGGCAAGCGCATCTTTCTGGATATGAAGCTGTTCGACATCGGCGCCACCGTCGAAGCGGCGGTGCGCGGCCTTGCGCAATTCGATCTGGATTTCCTTACCGTTCACGGCGACCCGCATGTGGTGCGCGCCGCCAAGGAAGGCGCCGCCGGCAAGGATCTGAAAATCCTTGCCGTCACCATCCTGACCTCGCTCGACCGGGCGGATCTGGACGAGGGCCTGATCCGTGCCGGTGACATTCCCGATCTGGTCGCGGAACGTGCCGGGCGCGCCTTTGACGCGGGCGCCGACGGCGTCATCGCCAGCCCGCAGGAGGCCGCGATGATCCGCGCGCTGCCAGAAGCGGCTGGCCGGCTGATCGTGACCCCTGGGGTGCGCCCGACCGGAGCCGCTCTTGGCGATCAAAAGCGCGTCGCCACCCCGGCCAGCGCGATCTCGGCTGGCGCCGATCACATCGTGGTGGGGCGCCCTGTCTGGCAGGCTCCCGATCCGCGCGCCGCGGCCCAGGCCATCGTCGACGAACTCGCCACGCTCTGATCCCGCGGCGGGGCTGTCAGGCGGCAAGAGCTTCCCTTGCGGAAGCTCAACCCTCAGATGTGCCAAAAACAACACATATAAAATATCTGTTTCACCAGGGACTTCGCCGCGCTTCCCAAGCGGCCGGTCTTGGGCGACCCTGTCTTATGAGACACTCCCCCAACGAACCGTTTTCTTCCTGAGGTTCGTTACCTCCCCCCGCCTTGGCTGCGGGGGGCCTTTCCCAAGAGGGAACGCGCGCTCAATTCCCCTGCAAATACGCAAGATATTGCGAAAGCTGTTCTGCGAAATGCGGCACCGCCAGCGGATGGTTGCAATAGGTCTCGGGCGACATCAGCCGCCATTCCTGCCCTTCGTCGCCAAGCCGCAGATCATCGACCCGCCATGCCGGCTGATGCGCAGCAAAGAACCACACGCGTCCATGCGGCCTGAGATAGCTGGTCCCCCAGGAGACTTGTTCCGGCGTCAGAACCAGCCCGATTTCCTCAGATGTTTCACGCAGCGCGCAGTCCAGCGGGCTTTCCGCCCCCTCCCGGCCACCGCCGGGGAAATCCCAATGCCCCGGCCAGGGAATATCTGGCTTGTCGTCGCGCAGGATCACCACGAGCTCTGGCCCGAGAAAAAGCGCCAACTTCGATCCCGCGAAATCGGTGGCTCCGGTCATATCGGAGTTTGTCATGATGACTGTCGCTCCCTATTGTCCTAATCTCGTGGCCGCCACCCCAGAACAGATATGCGGCGCCGTGCCCTTTCGCCAGCTCTGTCTCATGCCCTCTCTTTGCCGTGATTGCCTGACCCGATTTGACACCCCCTCTCGCAGGGGGCAGCGCTGCGCGGCCTGCGGCAGCCCGCGCCTGCTTTCACATCCCGAGCTGTTCGACCTGACCATCGCGCACATGGATTGCGACGCCTTCTATGCCAGCGTGGAAAAACGCGACAACCCGGCGCTGGCCGACAAACCGGTGATCATCGGCGGCGGCAAGCGTGGCGTGGTCTCAACCGCCTGCTATGTGGCGCGCATCCGCGGCGTACGCTCGGCCATGCCGATGTTCCAGGCGCTCAAGCTCTGCCCCGACGCGGTGGTGATCCGGCCCCGGATGGAAGTCTATGCCGAGGTTTCCCGCGCCATCCGCACGATGATGGAGGAGCTGACGCCCGACGTGGAACCGCTGTCTCTGGACGAGGCGTTCATGGATCTTTCCGGCACAACGAAACTGCATGGGGCGCCGCCGGCGGTGATGCTGGCCCGATTGATCAAGCGTATGCGGGACGAGTTGGGAATCTCCGGCTCGATCGGGCTCAGCCACAACAAGTTCCTCGCCAAGGTGGCCTCAGATCTCGACAAGCCGCGCGGATTTTCGGTGATCGGAAAGGCGGAAACGGCGGATTTCCTCCACGACAAGCCGGTGCGGCTGATCTGGGGCATCGGTCCCGCTGCCCAGGCCTCGCTCGACCGGGCCGGCATCCGCAGCTTCGCCGATCTGCTGCGCTGGGATCAACGCGACCTGCACGCGCGCTTCGGTACAATGGGAGAACGGTTGTATCACCTGGCGCGCGGCAACGACCGTCGCCGCGTCACCGCCCATGCGCCGATCAAGTCAATCTCGAACGAAACCACCTTCAACGAGGATACTGCTGACGAAGACATCCTCGACGGCCACCTGTGGCGCATGTCGGAAAAGGTCTCGGACCGGGCCAAGGCCAAGGGGCTGGCGGGGCGCGTCATCGTGCTGAAGCTGAAACGCGCCAATCATTCCCTTCTGACCCGCCGCCACGCCCTGCGCGAGCCCAGCCAGATGGCCGACACCATCTATCGCACCGCGCGTGAGCTGTTCGATCACCGCGGCGATACTGGCCCCTATCGCCTTTTGGGGGTCGGGTTGAGCGAGCTTTGCCCCGAGAACCAAGCCGGCCTATCGGGCGATCTGCTCGATTCGGGAGCAGAGCGACGCAGCACCGCCGAGCGCGCCACCGACGAGATTCGCCGCCGCTTCGGCAAGGATGCGATTCGCAAAGGCCGTGCCCTGCGCTGAGCCGACAACAGGTCCGCGCCTCTCCCGAACACCCCGGCATTTCTTGCCGCACCGCCCTATTCGGACTTAGGCTGATTGGCGATGCTTATGGGAGGAGGTCACGAATGCTGTCGATCGACGAAGAAATCACAAGCCTGTCCCGGCTGCGCGAGTTGATGCCCACCGAAGGTTTCACCAATACCTTTCTTAAGGTGAGCGATCGCCTGAACGAGGTTGCCCGCACCTTCATTTCGCTCGCCCCCTTCCTGGTTGTCGCGACAAGATCATCCTCCTCTGGCCTGATTGACGTCTCCCCCAAAGGCGACCCCTCCGGCTTCGTCGAAGTCTACGACGACAAGACGCTCATCATTCCCGACCGGCTGGGGAACCATCGCGTCGACGGTTTTCAGAACATTCTGGAGGATCCCAACATCGCCTTGCTGTTCGTCGTCCCCGGACACGGGGACACTCTGCGGATCGCCGGCAAAGCCCGCATCGTGAAGGACAAGGCGATCAGCGACCGTCTTGCCGTGAATGGAAAGGCTCCGCTTCTGGCCATGGTTGTCGAGATCGAAGAAGCCTTCATGCACTGCTCCAAGGCCTTCATCCGGTCACGGCTCTGGCATCCGGACAAGTGGCCAGCGCGCAAGACCGCCCCGACATTGGCGGATTGGGTCATCGCGACCGTCGACAGGGAGCAGACCCTGCAAGAGGTCGAAGACGATCACAGCGCGGATGAACGCACTCGCCTCTACTGAAAAAAGCGGGCGATTCGCCGCCCTCTCCGGCTTCACCTCTCATTCGGCCGCCAGCGGGGCCTCCTGCAATCCGATCGCCGCGATTTCAGCGATCACCCCACGCAGCAACGCGCGAAAGGCCTCAAAATCTGCATTCGGCTCGATTCGCCGCTCATCCATGTAAAGGCGGCGGTCGATTTCGATCTGGATCGCATGCTGGCGCCGCGATGGCCGGCCATAGGCCTGGGTGACATAGGCGCCGGCGAAAGGCGTATTGCGCGACACCACCAGCCCGGCGCCGACCAGGGCGGCCTCGACCCGGTCAACAATCCCGCCGTTGGCCGCCGCACCGAAACGGTCACCCAGAACGATCTCGGGCCGCGGGGCGCCGCGGCGCGCAACCCCGTCCATCGCTTCATGCGGCATGGAATGACAATCAATCAGGATCGCTTCGCCAAAGCGGTGATGCGCCTGATCCAGCAAATCCTGCAACGCTGCGTGATAGGGCCGCCAATGTGCATCCAGCCGTGCCTGCGCCTCGCTCATCGGCAATTTCCCGCGGTAGATCGCCCGTCCGTTCGACACCACGCGGGGAATCACCCCCAACCCAGAGGCCACCCGGGGGTTGTGCCCGTGCCGCCGCACCCCCTCGATCAGTGCCGGATCAAGCTCATCAGGGCTGCGATTCAGATCAACATAGGCCCGCGGCGCCCGCGCGCACAGAAAAGGCGCCCCGAATGCGGGGGCACAATCGAACAGCCGATCGACAAAGGCATCCTCGGACGACCGGATCGCCTGCCGGTCCAGCACCGAGGCGCGAACGAATCCCTCAGGGTATTCGTGGCCGCTGTGGGGCGAGGCGAATACGACACTGGAGAGGTGCCGGGCAGGGTGAAACAGGTAAAAAGCAGGGTTCGACATCGACATTCCTCACCCTTCGGACAATAGCTTGCAGAATCCTTTGTCAAAAGCCCTTGATCACCCCGACGAGTCTGATTATAGACCCCGCTACCGGCGCGGATTTCCGCGCCCCATTTGATTATGGGAAGCCATCGACAAATGGGGCAGAGAGGTCGCGCAGGCATTCATGGGCGGTTAGCTCAGTGGTAGAGCACTACGTTGACATCGTAGGGGTCACAAGTTCGAACCTTGTACCGCCCACCATGAATTCACTGTCCCGGAAATTCCGGGGCCCCGTAATCACTGGCGCTGGCCCGCGCCGCAGGACAGGAGACAGGCCATGAAGGTCAAGAACTCGCTCCGCTCGCTGAAGAACCGGCACCGTGATTGCCGGATCGTGCGTCGCAAAGGCCGGGTTTATGTGATCAACAAGACCCAGCGTCGCTATAAAGCCCGTCAAGGCTGAGCGATCAGGTCGGATTGCAATCCGTTTGAAACCGCGCCCCTCGGGCGCGGTTTTCTTTTGTGCCCCGGCTTTTTCACGCCCAACGATTCGCCTACATCGAATCTTCCCCGCCTCCCGGTTTCCGATCAAAACACTCAAGTTTGTGTTGCCGTTGTGTCAGAATCCCTTATCTGTGGCATGATCCGGCATCCACCCCGGGATCGGAAGAAGGAGGCTCCTTGCAATGAAAACACTTTCCCTGACCTGCGCCGCGGCCCTGCTGTCCGCAATGACCCCCGCCGCCTTCGCCGGCGGCGACGTGAACATCTATTCCTCACGCCACTACGATACTGACGAACGGCTTTATTCCGATTTCGAAGAGGCCACCGGCATCACCGTCAACCGCATCGAAGGCAAGGCGGACGAGCTGATCGCCCGGATCAAGGCCGAAGGGCGCAATTCGCCCGCCGATGTGGTGCTGACCGTCGACACCTCGCGGCTGGAGCGCGCCAAGAACGCCGGCATCCTGCAGCCGATCGACAGCCCCGTGCTCGAGGCGCGCATCCCCGCCTACCTGCAGGACAAGGACAACGAATGGTTCGGCTTCACCCAACGCGCCCGGGTGATCTTCTACAACAAGCAGGACGTGACCGACCCGCCCCAGACCTACGAGGCGCTGGCCGACCCGAAATATAAGGGCATGGTCTGCATCCGGTCCTCCACCAGCACCTACAACCAGACGCTGCTGGCGGCACTCATCACCCATGACGGCCCCGAGAAGGCCAAGGAATGGGCCCAGGGCGTGGTCGACAACATGGCCCGCGCACCGCAGGGCGGTGACACCGATCAGCTGCGCGGCCTGGCCTCGGGCGAATGCGAGATCGCGGTGGCCAACACCTATTACTTCGCCCGCACCATCCGCACCGATGTCGAGGGCGTCAGCGACCACCTCGACAAGATCGGTTGGATCTTTCCCAATCAGAACAGCTATGGCGCGCATATGAACCTCTCCGGCGCCGGCGTCGCGGCGAACGCACCAAACCGCGAGAATGCCATCAAGTTCCTGGAATATCTCTCCAGCGATTCGGCACAGAAATACTTCTCGGCCGGCAATGACGAATACCCGGCAGTCCCCGGCGTCGGCCTGCCGCCCAGCGTCGCCCAGCTCGGCTTCTTCAAACCCGACGATATCGACCTCTCGGTCGTCGCCAAGCAAATCCCCGAAGCGCAGAAGATCTTCGACGAGGTCGGCTGGAAATGACCTGATCCCTCTCCGGGATCACCGCAAAACACGCCGCCGCCCGACACCTCGGGCGGCGCTTTCGTTTCCGCCTCCATCCCGGGGCTTCTTCTCGTCGAAAATACGGCGGGGGCCCGGGGGCAGCGCCCCCGGATCGGCCGCAAAACCGCTTCAGCCCCGGTCGTGCCGCCCGACCTGACGACAGATCAGGATCACTGGCAAGAGCCCGATCGCCACGATCACCAGCGACGGCACGGCCGCCCCTTCCAGCCGCTCATCCGAAGCCAGGCGATAGGCCTGCACCGCGAGCGTATCGTAATTGAACGGCCGCATGATCAGCGTCGCCGGCAACTCCTTCATCACATCGACGAAGACGATCAGCAGGGCGGTCAGCAGGCTGGGCGTCAGGATCGGCAGATGAATCCGCCTGAGCGTGCCCAGAGGCGTTTCCCCCAGTGACCGCGCGGCGGCGTCCATATTGGCATGCACCGTGCTCTGCCCGCCCTCATAGGCCCCAAGCGCCCCAGCCAGGAACCGCACCATATAGGCCGCGACCAGCAACCAGATCGACCCGGTGATCAAGAGCCCGGTGGAAATATCGAAGGTCGCACGCATCCAGGCGTCGAGCGTATTGTCGAAGGCGGCGAAGGGCACCATCAGACCGACCGCGATCACCCCGCCCGGCACGGCATATCCCAGCCGCGCCAGATAGACCGTCGCCGTCGACCGCCGCCCGGGCTTGAGCCGTTGATAGAACCCCACCGCGATGGCGGCACAAACGGTCACCACCGCCGCCGTCCCCGCCAGCGTCAGCGAATTGTGGATGAAGCGCAGGTATCGCCGGCTCAGCAAATCCTGCTGCCCGTCAAGCCCCATCACCGCCAGCACCACCGCCGGCAGGACGAAGCCCAACACAACCGGCAGCGCGCAAAGCCCAAAGGCCAGAGCCGCGCGCAGGCCGGTCAGCGGTTCGGGCGGCATCTTCATATGGCGCTTGCCGGCGGCGTGATACCGCGCCGCGCCTCGGCTGCTGCGTTCCGCGACGGCAAGCACCAGGGCAAAGGCCAGCAGACACAGCGCCAGTTGCGCCGCCGCCGCGCGGTCAGCCATGGTGAACCAGCTGGTGTAAATCCCGGTGGCAAAGGTCTGCACCCCGAAATAGGCCGAGGTGCCGAAATCCGCGATCGTCTCCATCACCGCCAGCAGCACACCGCCGGCAATCGCCGGCCGTGCCATCGGCAGGCTGACCCGCCAGAAGGCCGACCAGGCGCTATGCCCCAAGGTCCGCGCGGCCAGAAACGCGCCCGAACTTTGCTGCAGAAACGCCGCCCGCGTCAGCAGATAGACGTAAGGATACAGCACCAGGATCAACATGGTCGCCGCCCCGCCGGTAGAGCGGATCTCGGGGAACCAGTAATCGTGCGACCCCCACCCGGTCATCCCTCGCAACGCGGTCTGCACCACACCGGGGTAATCCAGGATATAGGTATAGGCATAGGCCAGAACATAAGACGGGAAGGCCATCGGCAGCACCAAGGCCACCTCCAACGCACGGACACCGGGAAACCGCGTCATCGTCACCAACCAAGCCGCCCCAACCCCCAGCGCAAAGGTCCCGAGAGAGACCATCACCACCAGAAACACCGTGGTTCCGGCATATCCCGGCAGAACGGTCGCGATCAGATGCTCGACCGTATCAGTGCCGCCGGTGACCGCCGCCAGCGCCACCGCCAACATCGGCAACAGACAGGCAGCCGCCACCAGCGTCGCGATCGACGCCAGCGCGCGGGTGCCGCGCGCCTTGCGGCGGGTGCCCCCGGGGGCAAGCTCTGTCTGGGATGTGACGCAACTGCTCTGGGACAAGGCGGGGCTCCGGTTTGCCCCCCTTATCTGCGCTCGGGGGCGTTTTTTCCAGTGCCAATCGGCGCGCGCGCCCCGGCACGGTCGTGCCCCTGCGGCCTTTTTCTGGCTGCAAATATCCCCGCCGGAGGCTGCGTCCCGCAGGGGCGCAACCGGGCTTTCAACGAAAGCCCGACCACTCTCGCCCAGCTCACCGATACCGGCTCAGTCGTATTTGCGCAGATCCTCGATCACCAGGCCATCCTTCGGCAGGCTGCCGGGCGTCACTACCTCGACCGCGCCCTTCAACTTCAACAGATCAGCAACGCTGCGAGCATAGGCGCCGGCATCGCCGCCCTCCGCCTCGATCCGCACCGTCATCGCGTCCATCTCGCCCTCGCGGGTCGCGATCACCCGGGCCTTGACGATCTCGGCATGTTTCTCGACCAGCTGCGCCACCTGTTCGGGGCGCACGAACATGCCCTTGATCTTGGTGGTCTGATCGGCCCGGCCCATCCAGCCCCTGATCCGCATGTTGGTGCGCCCGCAGGGCGATTGCCCCGGCAGCACCGCCGACAGATCGCCGGTGGCAAAGCGGACCAGCGGGTAATCGGGATTGAGCGTGGTCACCACCACCTCGCCCACCTCACCCGGCACCACCGGGGTGCCGGTGCCGGGGGTGACGATCTCGACGATCACGCCCTCGTCGACGATCATCCCCTCCATTGCAGCGCTCTCATAGGCGATGTTGCCCAGATCGGCGGTGGCATAGCTTTGCAGGCAGGCGATGCCACGATCGGCGTATTCCTGGCGCAGCGAGGGGAACAGCGCCCCGCCGCCAACCGCCGCCTTGGTGATCTTCAAGGCCAGCCCCATCGCCTCGGCCTTGTCGAGGATGATCTTCAGGTAATCGGGCGTGCCGGCATAGGCGGTCACCCCGATGTCATGGGCGGCGCGCGCCTGCAGCTCGGTCTGCCCGGTGCCGGCGGGCACCACGGCCGCCCCCACCGCGCGGGCGCCGTTCTCAAAGATCATGCCGGCGGGCGTCAGGTGGTAGCCAAAGCAGTTCTGCACGATATCGCCCTTGCCGATGCCGGCGGCGTTCAGGAAACGGCCCATCCGCCACCAGTCGAGGCTGATCCCGCCCGGCTCATAGATCGGCCCGGGCGACTGGAAGATATGAACCGCATTGCTGACCGGCAGCCCGCCAAACGGCGGCTGCGCCTTCTGCCGCGCGCTGAGCTCGGATTTGCGCAACACCGGGAGCGCCGCCAGGCCGGCCAGATCGGCCAGGGGCGCCATCCCGTTGCGCGCCAGATTGGCGTTCAGCGCCTCCAGTTGCGCCGCCGCGCGGGCATCGGCCGAGCGGGTCTCCAGATCGTCGAAGTAGGCGGTCATTTCTTGGGGTCCTTGTCCTTGCTGCCCTCGGAATTCACGATCGGCTCAGCTCAGCCAGCGCTTGCGGCGGCGATAGCTGCGCACATCGCGGAAGCTCTTGCGGCCCTCTTCCGAGACACCGAGGTAGAATTCCTTCACGTCGGGGTTTTCGCGCAGCTCCGCCGCCGGGCCGTCCATCACCACCCGACCGGATTCCAGGATGTAACCGTAATGGGCATAGCGCAGCGCCACGTTGGTGTTCTGCTCGGCCAGCAGGAAGGTCAGGCCTTCCTTCTCGTTCAGATCCTTCACGATCTCGAAAATCTGCTCCACCAGCTGCGGTGCCAGTCCCATGCTGGGCTCATCCAGCAAAATCGTTTCGGGCCGTGACATCAGCGCCCGACCGATCGCCACCATCTGCTGTTCGCCCCCCGAGGTATAGCCGGCCTGGCTGCGACGGCGCTCCTTCAGTCGTGGGAAATAAGTATAGACCTTGTCCAGATCGCGCATCATCTCGGCCTTGCCGGTGTTCCGGGTGTAATACCCAGTCAGCAGGTTTTCCTCGACCGTCAGATGCTCGAAACAATGGCGCCCCTCCATCACCTGGATCACCCCCTTGCGGACCAGATCGGCGGGATCGGAAGCCTGCACCACCTCACCACGGTATCTGATCGTTCCCTTGGTGACCTCTCCGCGCTCGGATTGCAGCAGGTTCGAAATCGCCTTGAGCGTAGTGGTCTTGCCGGCGCCATTGCCACCCAGCAGGGCAGTGATGCCGCCCTTGGGCACGTTCAGTGACACACCTTTGAGCACGAGGATCACATGGTTGTAGATCACCTCGATATTGTTGACCTCAAGCAGGGTCTCTCTGGTAGATCCGGCGTCCAGCATCTGGTGTCCTTCTTTCCACGTCCCGCGACAGAAGCCTCGCGGACGGTTTGACGGTTCGGCGGAAGCGGCGGCGCGCCGCCGCTTCCCTGGTTCAATCGCTGTTTCAGTTACAACCGGGCGTGATGCCGTTTTCCTTGGCATAAGCCATGGAATCCTCTTCGATCAGCGGCGCCAGCACCTCCTGGTCGGACTGCATGTAGCCAGTGATCATCTTGTAGGCGCCGGCATCGGCATCCCATTGCGTCACTGCGGCATAGCCGTCGCCACCGTGATTCTCGCAAGTGACCTTGAAGGCCGGTCCGAAGTGCGGCAGGCCCAGCGCCGCCATCTTCTCTTCGGTCATTTCCAGCGCTTCCATACCGTCACGCATCTGCGCCGGCGTGATCTTGGAGGTCCCGGCGATCTGTTGCGCGGTCTTGATCGCCTCGGCCGCCAGCATCGCGGCATACATGCCGCGGTTATACAGCGTGGTGCCAAGCTGATCGCCCGCGCCTGCGGCCTTGCCGGCCTCGACCACATATTTTCTCATGTCGTCGTAGACCGGATAATCCGAACCGATGTTGTGGAAGGTCAGCGCCTTGTAGCCGTTGGCGCCCTTGCCCGCCGGCAGCACGTCGTTTTCCGACCCCGACCACCAGATGCCGATGAAATGATCCATCGGATAGCGGATGTTCACCGCCTCCTGAATGGCGACCTGGTTCATCACGCCCCAGCCCCACATGATCACGTAATCCGGCTTTTCCCGGCGGATCTGCAGCCACTGGCTCTTCTGCTCCTGACCGGGGTGATCCACCGGCAGCAGGCTCAGCTCATAGCCGTGCTTCTTCGCCAGCTCCTCGAGCGTGCGGATCGGCTCCTTGCCATAGGCGGAGTTGTGATAGACCAGCGCGATCTTCTTGCCTTTGATGTCGCCGCCTTCCTGATCGAGGATATGTTCGATCGCAACCGAGGCGCCATCCCAATAGTTGGCCGGATAGTTGAAGATGTTGCGGAACACCGCGCCGTTCTTGGCCGAGGTGCGGCCATAGCCCAGCGTGTGCATCGGGAAGCCGTCCGCCGTCACCTTGGGGATCAGCTGATAGGTGATCCCGGTCGACAGCGGTTCATAGACCAGCGGCTCGTCGCCCTTGGTCCCCTCATAGCATTCGACGCCCTTCTCGGTGTTATAGCCAGTTTCGCATTCAACAATGTTGATATGCTCGCCGCCGATGCCACCATCGCGTTCGTTCAGCAGGGTGAAATAATCCTGATAGCCATCCGAGAACGGGATGCCGTTCGCCGCGTAAGGCCCAGTACGATAGCTGGTGTCGACGATCGTCAGATCGGCCACAGCCGGTCCCGCCGCCATCAGCGCCCCAAGGGCCAGCGCAGTCAGTTTCGTCTTCATCGGGGTCCTCCTCCCATTGGTTTGTCCGATGTTCCTTGCATACCATGCGCACCCACCGGACAGGGTGCCTGCCCCCCGCTCAGTGCGGGAAGGGCCAAAGTCTCAGCTTTTCCTTGATCACCCGCCAGAGCTGGGCGATGCCATGCGGCTCCAGCACCAGGAAGGTGATGATCAGCGCCCCCACGATAACCAGCTGGAAATGCGCAACGATATCGGTAGGCCAGCCCAGGATATCGACACCGATCAGCTTCAGGACAACCGGCAACACCACCAGGAAGGCCGCGCCCGCCAGCGACCCGAAGATCGACCCCAGCCCGCCGATGATCACCATGAACAGAACCAGGAACGATTTCTGGATACCGAAGGCCTCGCCGACCTCGACCGCACCGAGGTAGATCGAGAAGAACAGCGCCCCGGCGATACCTACGAAGAACGAGCTGACCGCGAAGGCCGTCATCTTGGCCCTGAGCGGGTTCACCCCGATGATTTCGGCCGCGATATCCATGTCGCGGATTGCCATCCAACTGCGTCCGACGGTGCCACGGGTCAGGTTGCGGGCGATGATGCCGGCCAGTGTCAGGAAGATCAGACAGAACAGATAGGTGGCCCAAGACGGCGCGTTCGGCCCGGTGATGAGAACACCGAAGACACTGCGCTCGGGCGCCGAGATCTGCCCCGAGGCAGAGTAGTTGTAGAACCACGGCACCCGGTTGAACAGCCAGACCAGGAAGAACTGCGCCGCCAGCGTCGCCACCGCCAGATAGAACCCCTTGATCCGCAAGGACGGCAGACCGAACAGCACGCCGACCACTGCGGTGATGCCCCCGGCGAGGATTACATGAATGAACATGCTGACCTCAGGAAAAGCAGTCATCAGCTTGTAGCAGGCATAGGCCCCCACCGCCATGAAGCCGCCGGTGCCAAGGCTGACTTGACCACAATAGCCGGTCAGGACGTTCAGCCCGATCGAGGCGATGCCATAGATCAGGAACGGCAAAAGGATGGCATTGGCCCAGTAATCGTTGATGATGAAGGGCACCACCAGAAAGGCCACCGCCAGCACCGCATAATAGCGATAGCGATCGAACCGGATCGGAAAGGTCTGGTTGTCCTCAAGGTAGGAGGTCTTGAAATCCCCCGCTTCACGGTAAAACACGATTCAGCTCCTCCCCTGGGCCTGCGCCCGTTCGCGTCGCGCCGGGTCCATCTGGCGGCGACGTTCCAATCCGGCCTCCTCCGAGGCGCGGCAGAGTTTCAGATAGGCCAGCACCCCGGTCAGGAAGCCGGCAAAGGCCAATACGGCGGCAATCACCAGTTGTCTCTCCGACACGCCGTCTGCGCCCAGCGCGATATAGCCAAAGGCCCAGAAGCCCGACCAGGACACCACGGCGAGAATGGCGATCAGCTTCTTCATGCCGCCCCCTCCGCCCCGAGGCTCCACGCTGCGCCCGACCGGGGGGACCGCAAGGCCACCGCCCCCGCCGGATCGGCTGGCATGCGGTCGACAAAGGCGCCCCCTATGCGAAAGCGATGCACCATCAGACCCTCTCGATGATCCGGTCACCGAACAGGCCCTGCGGCCGGAACACCAGGAACAGCAGCGCCAGAACATAGGCGAACCAGTTCTCGGTCGCACCGCCCAGCATCGGGCCGAACATGAAGTCGAACAGCTTTTCGCCGACCCCGATGATCAGCCCGCCGACAATGGCCCCCGGGATCGAGGTGAAACCGCCCAGCATCAGAACCGGCAACGCCTTCAGCGCGATCAGCGACAGGCTGAACTGCACGCCCGACTTGGTGCCCCACATGATGCCCGCGACCAGCGCGACGAAGCCCGCCACCGACCAGACCATGACCCAGATGAAATTCAGCGAAATCCCCACCGACAGCGCCGCCTGGTGATCGTCCGCCACCGCCCGCATGGCGCGGCCCTGTTTGGTGTACTGGCTGAAGATCACCAGCGCGATCACCAGAAGCGCCGCGATCACCGTCGCCACGATATCAAGGTTGTCGATAAAGAACCCATAGCCGAACATGCCATAGGTGACGCTGTCGATCGTCTCGTTGATCCCCTGCGGCAGCCCGACGTCAAGCTTGCGGATCTCCGATCCCCACATCAGATCGGCCACGCCTTCAAGCAGATAGGCCAACCCGATGGTTGCCATGAACAGGATGATCGGCGCCTGGCCGATCAGGTGGCGCATCACGAATTGCTGCACGCACCAGGCCAGCCCCGCCATCACCACCATGGTCAAAAGGATCGCCAGAAGCCCGGGCAAATGCCAGCCGAAATGGTGAATCTCGGTGCCAAAGATGGCGTTGATCAGATGCGAGAACGGCACCTGTCCGTCCATGATCCCCACCAGCGTCATCGCCGCAAAAAGCGCCATGACCCCCTGGGCATAGTTGAAGATGCCGGAAGCCTTGTAGATCAGCACGAAACCCAATGCGACCAGCGCATAGAGCACGCCGGACATCAGCCCGTTCAGCGTGACCTCCGCAGCGAAAAGAAATTGATCAGACATGGCTCCCCCCTCCGGCAAAATTCTTTGAAGAATTTTGCCAAGAAAATTCGAATTTTCCTGGCGTTTGCCCGCGCCGCTCAGTCATGTGCCACCCCCAGATATGCGTCGATCACATCGGGGTTACTGCGCACCTCGTCAGGCGGGCCGTCGCCGATCTTCTTGCCGTAATCCATCACCACGACGCGATCCGAGAGATCCATCACCACGCCCATGTCGTGTTCGATCAACGCGATGGTGGTGCCGAATTCGTCATTCACATCGAGGATGAAGCGGCACATGTCCTCTTTCTCCTCGACGTTCATCCCCGCCATCGGCTCATCCAGCAACAGCAGCTTGGGCTGCGCCGCCAGGGCGCGGGCCAGTTCCACCCGCTTCTTCAGCCCATAGGGCAACCGCGACACCGGCGTCTTGCGGATGTGCTGGATTTCCAGGAAGTCGATCACCCGCTCGACCATCTCGCGATTGGCGATTTCCTCTTTCTCGGCCCGGCCCTTCCACAGAGCCTGCGAAAACAGCCCCGCTTTCATCTGCGTCAGCCGCCCGGTCATCACGTTGTCCAGCACGCTCATGCCATCGAACAGCGCGATATTCTGAAAGGTCCGCGCGATGCCCTGGCGCGCCACCTCATAGGGGCGCATCGGCGGCCGTTTCTTGCCGCGGAACCAGACCTCCCCCTCGGAGGGAGTGTAAAACCCCGAGATCACGTTCAGCATCGAGGACTTGCCGGCCCCGTTGGGCCCGATGATCGCCCGGATCTCTCCCTCGCGGATGTCGAACGAGATATCCTTGATCGCCACCACACCGCCGAACCGCAGGGTGATGTTCTTCATCTCCATCACCACGCCGCCGATCTTGCGGCCATCCGCGGTGACGAAACCTTCGGCCTGATCAAGCACGCGCCGCCTCCTTCTTGTCGCTCATACTCTGACCGCCAGAGGCGGTTCTCTCCGCGATGCCGCGCCCCGCCGCCGCCATCATTCCGCGGCCATCCGCTGCGGCGTCACCGGCACCACCGCGGCGTCGCGGAGCTCCAGCGTGGCGCTGATCGACCCCTTGCGACCGTCCTCATAGGTGACTTCGGTCGTGGTACTGATCCGCTCCGACCCATCGTAAAGCGCGGCGATGATATCGGCGTATTTCTCTTCGACGATGCGGCGGCGCACCTTGCGGGTGCGGGTCATCTCGCCATCGTCCGCGTCCAGTTCCTTGTGCAGCACGACGAACCGATGGATCTGGCAGCCCGACAGCATTGCATCCTCCGCCACCGAGCGGTTGACCGCCTCGACATGGCTCTGGATCGAAGAGAGCACCTTCGGATGCCCCGCCAATTCCTGATAGGAGGCATAGGCGATGTTATTGCGCTCGGCCCAGTTTCCCACCGCCACCAGGTCGATATTGATGAAGGCGACACAGTGATCGCGACCGTCGCCGAACAGCACGGCCTCGAGAATGTCGGGATAGAACTTCAGCTTGTTCTCGACGTATTTCGGCGCGAACATTGCCCCGTTTGCCAGCTTGCCCACGTCCTTGGCCCGATCAATGATGCGTAGATGGCCAGTCTCTTCCTCGAAGAAGCCGGCATCGCCGGTGGCCACCCAGCCCTCCGGATCCTTGGTCGAGGCGGTGCTTTCGGGGTTCTTGTAATATTCCACGAAGGTCCCGGGCGAGCGATAGAAGATCTCGCCCGTGTCGCCGACCTTGATTTCCACATCCTGCGCCGGCACGCCGACGGTATCGGCACGCACTTGGCCATCGGGCTGCACGGTGATGAACACCGTCGCCTCGGTCTGGCCATAGAGCTGCTTCAGGTTGATGCCCAGCGAGCGGTAGAACTCGAAAATCTCCGGCCCGATCGCCTCACCGGCTGTATAGCCGACGCGCACCCGGCCCAGCCCCAGCGTGTCCTTCAAGGGCCCGTAGACCAGCGCGTTGCCGATGGCGTATTTGATCCGGTCCCAGAGGCCAACTGGCTTACCATCGAGGATACGCCCGCCCACCTTCTTGGCATGGGCCAGATAGTGGTGGAACATGCGCCGCTTCAGCGCGCCCGCATCCTCCATCCGGATCATCACGTTGGTGAGCTGGGTCTCGAACACCCGCGGCGGCGCGAAGAAATAGGTTGGCCCGATTTCGCGCAGATCGGTCATCATCGTGTCGGCGCTTTCCGGGCAGTTCACGCAGAAGCCGCACCAATAGGCCTGACCGACCGAAAAGATGAAATCCCCTACCCAGGCCATCGGCAGATAGGACAGGACGTCCTCACCCTTGGTCAGATTGTCGAAGGCGGCGGAATTGCGCGACGTCTCGATGACATTGCGGTTCGACAGCACCACGCCCTTTGGCCGACCCGTGGTGCCCGAGGTATAGAGCATCACGCAGGTGCTGTCGTAATCAAGCTTCGCCCGCCGCCGCTCCAACTCGTTGATGTTTTCGTCATGGGCCGCACGGCCCTGGTCCTGCACATGGGAATACTGGTGCAGGTGGGAATGCTCGTATTTCCGCATACCGCGCGGATCGAGATAGACCAGATGTTCGAACTGATGCAGTTGGTCCTGCACCTCGATCACCTTGTCGGCCTGCTCCTGGTCGCCGACGATGACGAAACGCGCGCCGCAATGACCCAGAACATAGGCCATCTCCTCGGCCACCGCGTCCTGATAGAGCGGCACCGGAATCGCGCCGACCGACTGCGCTGCGACCATCGACCAATAAAGAGACGGTCGGTTGCGGCCAATGATCGCGACGAAATCGCCCTCATTGACCCCGAGGTTGAGCAACCCCAGCGCCAGCGCCTCGATCTCCTTCTCGGTCTCGGCCCAGGTCCAGCTCTGCCAGATCCCGAATTCCTTTTCCCGATAGGCGGGGGCCGACCCATATTGGGTGGCGTTACGATGAAGCAGCGCGGGGAGCGACAAAAGCCCCGCGGCGCCAGACTGCGTCTGAGCCAATGTATATTCTCCTCCCTGTCCGGCACATCGGCCGGCCCTGACCGCCTCCCAACGGTCTGGTCCGATTAGGACAATCGCCATACAGACGGGCAACCTTTACGTGATCATTTCCCAATCCTTACGAATTGTTACAGCCCCACCCCGAAGAGGGCGTGGCGCGCGCCAGGCTGAGGGGCCGAAGCAGCCCCCTTTGCGAAACCGCGACACGGTGCTAGCCATGAGGCCGGAGGAACGAGGAGATCCGGGTGGAGGAAAACGACCAGCAGCTCCGCAAGATGACCGAAGCCGGGCTGAATCTGATCGCTCAGGCCCTGTCGATCTACGACAGCGACCTGCGGCTTGCGGTCTCCAACAGCCGGTTTCAGGAAATGTTCGACCTGCCCCCGCGGCTCGCCACCCCCGGCGCCCGGTTCGACGAAACCATCCGCTATCTGGCCGAAACCGGGGAATATGGCCCGGTCGGCGATATCGAGGCCTTCGTCGTCCAGAAGGTCGAACAGGCCCGCGCCTTCGAGCCACATTACATGGAACGCACCCGTGCCAACGGGCGCACCATCTCGGTCGAGGGTTCGCCACTGCCTCAGGGCGGCTGGGTCACTGTCTATACCGACATCAGCCGCGCCAAACGGGCCGAGGAATTGCTGCGCACCCGCTCGGAAGAACTCTCCGACCAGGTGCTTACCCATGCCGAGGAGCTATCCGCCGCCAACCGCGAACTCGCCGCCACCATCACCGCGCTGGAGGAGGCCAAGCGGCAGTTGACCGTGATCGAGGCCCGCACCCGCATGACGGCTGAGATGATGCCGGCCCATATCGCCCATGTCGATGCCGAGGCGCGCTATCTCTATTCCAACCGAAAGTTGAACACCGTGCTGCCGGGACGGCCGTCCGAGATCCTCGGGATGCATATGTCCGAGGTTCTTGGGCCCAGCAGCTTTGCCCGGGTGGGCCCCTATCTCAAGGCGGCCTATGACGGCGCCTGCCCCGTGTTCGAATTCACCGAAGATCACGATTCCCGCCGTATCCGCGTGGCGATGACACCGGACGGCCAGGGCGGCGTCTATCTGCTGTCGATGGATGTGACCGGGGAAACCCAGGCCCGCGTCGCCCTGCAGCAAACCCGCCGCCGGCAATTGGCGGCCCAGATGACCAGCGGACTGGCGCATGATTTTTCCAACCTTCTGACCATCATCCTCGGAATGCAGGGGAAGCTGGCGAAGATGGAACTCCCGGACGAGGCGCGCGAACTGATCGCGGCCACCCAGTCCACCGCCCGGCGCGGCGGTCGGCTGCTGGACCGGATCGCCGACATGACCGGCAAGCGACAGTTGATGCCCCAGGCCACCGACCTGCATGTCCTGCTGCGCGACCTGCATATCCTCGCCACCCCCAGCCTGCCGCAAGGCGTCGGGCTCAGCGTGCTGGATCACGCCCCCGACGCGCCGCTGCTGCTCGACCCGGGCATGTTGCAAGATGCGTTGCTGAACCTCGTGCTCAATGCCCGCGACGCCTGCGGAAGCTCTGGCCTGATCACCGTCAGCGCCCATCCGGTCGGCGGCATCTGGATCGAGATCGCCGTCAGCGACACCGGTCCCGGGTTTACCCCAGAGGCATTGGAACAGGCTCTCGATCCCTTTTTCACCACCAAGGGAGAGCACGGCTCCGGCCTCGGTCTGCCGATGGTCTATGACATGGTGAAACTCACCGGCGGCGATCTCAGGCTCAGCAATACAGCCACCGGCGCCTGCGTCACCCTGCGCCTGCCCTATCGCGCCGCGCCGCTGCCGGCGGGCGGGCTGACGCTGCTGGTCGAGGACAGCTCCGATCTGCGCGAGACGATCCGCGACATGCTGGTCGAACTCGGCCATGCGGTGATCGAGGCGGCCTCGGTCGACGAGGCGGTTGCCCTGCTGAACGATCTCGAGGACGTCCGGCTGGTGCTTTCCGATATCCGGCTGGCCGGGGCGGCCACCGGGCTCGATCTGCTGGACCGGATCGCCGACTGCGGACTATCCTGCGTTCTGATGACATCTCTGCCCCGCTCCGATCCGCTTCACATCAGCGCCCTGGCCCGAGCACCAGTCTTGCGCAAACCCTTCTCGCGCCGCCAGCTTGCCGCGCTGATCGCCCGGGAGACAGACGCATGAGCGCCCCACTGGTCACCATTCTCGACGACGAACCGGCGATTCGCGGCATTCTGACCGAAGCGCTGGAAGATGCCGGGTTTCGCACCCAATGCTTCGGCCGCGCCCGGGAGTTCGAGGCCGCGTTGAAACGGGTGACGCCGGATGTCTGCCTGGTGGATCTGTCGCTGCCCGATACCGACGGGCTGGCGCTGGTGCATCGGCTGGCGCTGGAACAGGGCGCCAAGGTGATCATCATCTCGGGCCGGGCGCAGGTGCAGGATCGGGTCACCGGGCTGGAGCTGGGCGCCGACGATTACATCACCAAACCCTTCGACCCGGCCGAGGTGGTCGCCCGCATCCGTGCCCGGCTGCGCGGCGGCAAGGCGCCGGCGCAATCCGGCCAGACCGCGCATTTCAACGGCTGGACAGCGCATTTCGATCGCTATGCACTGGAAGACGAAACCGGCACCGAAACGCCGTTTTCCCATGCCGAAGGCGAGGTGTTGCGGCTGTTCCTTGATAGTCCGAAACGGCTGATCAGCCGGACGCAGATGCAGGACCTGCTGGGAGGCGCGGCAGGCGAAAGCTTCGACCGGGCGATGGATGTACGCATTTCGCGGCTCAGAACCAAACTGCGCGAGGATCCGAAAAACCCCCGCCTGATCAAGACGATCTATGGCGCCGGCTATATCTTTCTGGGGGACGTGCGCTGGAGCTGAGTGGCAGGCCGTCCCCCCACCGTCGGCGGGCGCATTTTCAGCGAAATCACAGCCCCGCCGCGCGGGAAATTCCCAAAGCCCTACCTCCACCCTTTTCCCCTCGGCAAGCCTCGCATAAGACGGGCCCAAAGCAGGAGCGCCGCGATGTCCAACATTACCCTGATCCGTCATGGCCAGGCCAATACCGATGCCCGTGACGAAGCCGAATACGACAAGCTCAGCCCGCTCGGGCACCAACAAGCAACATGGCTGGGGGACCATCTGCGCAGCTCCGGCACGGTCCAGGGGCGGGTCTATTGCGGGTCGCTCACCCGGCACCTGGAAACCGCGCGCTCCATGGGGCTGGGCGAAGAGATGATCGTCGATCCGCGCCTGAACGAGCTGGAATATTTCACCCTGTCCAAGCTCATGGAAGAACAGCACGGCATCCCGATCCCGACCGAACGCGGCACGATCGCCGAACACATGCCGAAGGTCTTCGGCGCCTGGCAGCGCGATGAGCTGGACAATGCGCCGGAAACCTTCGTCGAATTCGAAACCCGCGTTCGCGAGGCGATTTCCGACATCGCCGCCGGGTCCGGCCCGGCGCTGGTGGTGACATCGGGCGGGCTGATCTCGATGGTCATGCGCCAGCATCTCGGACTCGATATCCCGGCCATGTCGCAGATGGCGCTGGCGATCATGAACACCTCGATGCACCGCCTGTTCCCGATCGGCAACCGGCTGAGCCCGGTACTGTTCAACGCGGTGCCGCATCTGGACCGGCCGGAAAGGCAGTTCGCGCAAACGCATATGTAAGCCAGCGATGCCGCATTGCCTCTGTGCGCCCGGCAGCGCCGCAGCCGGCCCGATGCCCAAAGATCGCCAGCCGGCTGGCCCGAAATCAATAGGCGCCTGCCCCCGCAACTGAGGGCCGAGCCGAAGCTTCTTCCTGCCCCCCAGCCCGCCACAGGTGGCGTGCCCACAGGGCGCAGCTGAATTGTCCGGAAAACCTGCGGTTTTCCGGCAAGGCCTCACATCAGGTCGTTTTCCTCATCCTCGGCAGAGATGCCCAGGGCGTCGAGACCGTTTTCAAGATGATCCGCAACATGCGGCGTACCGATCAGGTAATCGGCACAGGGGATCGACGCCTCGGCCTTGGCGGTCGCGATCGCCTCCTCCAGATCGTCGGCATCAAAGCTTTCGCGACCGATCCACATGATCGCCACCAGCTCGGCCTGCTCATCCTCGCTCATCCGGTCGACAAAGGCGCGCAGCTCAGGTTCGGCACGCTCCAGCTCGCGCGCCATCATCGCCACCTGCGCCACCTTGCGCGGGGAAATCTCCATCCGTCACTCTCCTTCTCGTGGCCTCCGGGAAAGGGCCTGTGGCCAGCCTCCCGGTCTTTCCCGATCCTGCGCCATATGCGCCTATTCTGCGGCTTAGCCGGATTTACCCCGCCGCGCCAGCCCCGGGTTCCGGCGCCGCGCCAGTTTCCGGCCCGCCCCGATCCCCGCGCCAGCCCCGCAAGGCCAGGGCGCCGTCCCGGCCACGCAGCTCGGTTTCCGCCGCCACGTCCCAGGGGGCGGCGTCAGGATCACGGCCCGCCATCTTCAGTATGTCGCAGGAAACCAGAATGGACACATTCAGCCGCTTCGTCTCTTCCTCGAGCCGCGCGGCAGCATTCACGGTATCGCCGAAGACGGAATACTCCAGCCGCTCGCCCGGCCCCACCACACCGCTGAACACCGCGCCCCAATGCGCGCCGACCCCGGCCCGCACCGGTGGCAGCCCCCGCGCCTGGCGCTGCGCCGACCAATCGGCGATCTCGCGTTGCAGGGCGAAGGTGCAGTCGACACAGGCCGCAGCCGCCCGCCTCGGTGCCAGATCATCCTCGAAAACGATCATCGCCGCATCGCCCATGAACTTGTCGATCAGCCCGTTTCCCCGCACCGCCGCCACCGTCACCCGTTGGCGGTACTCGGTCGAGAACTCAGATAATTCCTCGGCCGACATGCCCTGACTCAGCGCGGTAAAGCCCCGCAGGTCGATGAACAGAATCCCGGCCTGGTGCCACCGGCCCCGACGCAGTTCCTCAAGACCTCCGGCAGCCAGCCGCGGCGCAAGCTGGGCTGGCAGATAGCGGGTCAGGTTCAAGGCCTTCTGCGCCTCGGTGATCGAGCGCAGCAGCAGCTTGCGGGTACGCACCGCCGCGATCACCAGAACGGCGCCCGCCAGCGCCAGCATCGCCACCCGCATCACATTCGGCGCAAAGGAGAGAAACGGCGCAGCCATCCCATTGCCCGATGTAAACCCATCGCCCGCCGGCAGACTGACCAGCCAGACCAGCCCGCCCACCGTCAGGCTGGCAATAAAGGCCTGAATGCCGGGGTTGAACCTGAGCACCCCATAGGCCAGCACCACCGGCGCCAACCACACCGCCGGAAAGACGAAGGCATGGCTGCCCGGCAGCCCGGTGCTGATCATGCTGGTCCAGACACCATAGAGGAAATAGAGACAATCCGCCGCCGCCGCCGGCCAGATCATCCAGATCCTGAGCCAGCCGCGACGGTATCCCAGCAGCGAAAAGGCGCCCAGGCTGAAATAGCCCGCCATCATCGTCAGCGCATAGAGCCGCTGACGGGCCAGAAACTCGATCTCTTCCGGCTTGGTCTCGTGGCGGGTCACCAGTGTAAAGGACACCCCCAGCGCCACCGCCGCCAGCATCCGCAACAGGCCCACCAGGGCCTCGGCCCGCAGTTCGGCCTGATGAAACAGCCGGACGGTATCCACCCGCAGCGGCGCCCGCGGCATGATCAATCGCCGTCGCCGGCAAGATTGGTCAGCGCCCGCGCCTCGGTGTCGACCAGTGCCGGCGTCTCGATCTCGGAGCCCTGAGTCACCACGCCCATCGCCTCGAACTTGCGAGCCGAGGGCAGCACCCGGCTTTCCATGGACCCCACCGCGCGATTGTAGGAATTCACCGAACTGCTCAACGCCTTGCCGACCTTGTCGAGATGGCCGCCGAAGACATTCAGCCGGTCATAAAGCTCTTTCGCGACCTTCTGCACCTCAAGTGCATTCTCGGCCATCTTCTCCTGCTGCCAGCCATAGGCAATGGCCTTGACCAGCGCCATCAGCGTGGTCGGCGTGGCGATCAGCACCTTGCGTTCAAAGGCGTATTCGATCAGCTCGGGATCGGCCTCCACCGCCGCCGAGACGAAGGTTTCGCCGGGGATGAACATCACCACGAAATCGGGCGTCGTCGGGATCTGGTCCTGATAGGCCTTCGACGACAACAGCTTCACATGATCGCGCACATGCCGGGCATGGCGGCTCAGGTTGCTTTGCTGCAGCTCCGGCGTCTCGCTTTCCAGCGCGTCGAGATAGGCCTCGAGCGGGGTCTTGGCGTCGACCACGATGCTCTTGCCGCCGGGGATGTTGACGATGGCATCGGGGCGGCGGGCGCCGGCATCGGTCTGCATATGGTGCTCCAGCGTGTAATCGACGTGCTCGGCCATGCCGGCCATGTCGAACACCTGCCTCAGCTGCATCTCGCCCCAGCGACCGCGGGTCTTGGGTGCGCGCAGCGCCTGCACCAGCTTGCGGGTCTCGGTTCCCAGCGTGCTCTGCCCCTCGGCCAACAGGCGCACCTGCTGCTGGATGGCGCCATAGGCTTCGTTCCGGGCCTTTTCGATCTCTTGAATCCGGCTGTCGAAAACGGTCAGCCTTTCGTTCAGCGGCTTGACCAGATTTTCGATGGCAAGCTTGCGCTTCTCCAGATCCTCGGTCGCCGTCACCTCATGCGACTTGAAGCGTTCGGAGGCGAGTTTCAGGAAGGATTCCGAATTCTGCCGCAGCACGCCGGCGGCCAGGGAGGAAAACCGATCCTCCATCTCCTTCTTCATACCGCGCAGCTCTTCCAGCCGGGCGGCATGTTCGGTCTTCAGCGTCTTCAATTCGGTCTCGGCGCTGATGCGGCGGTCCTGCTCGTCGCGATGCAGCACCTGCATGGTCTCGATCGACTGCATCAGTTCCGGGATGCGCCCGGCTTGCGCCCGCTGTTCCGCCAACGCCTCGCGCAGGGCCTGGCCTTCTGCCGCGGCCTGCTCCAGCTCTGCCCCCACTGCCTCTAGCTCCGCCCGCAGCCGGCGCAGGGCGGCAAGGCGCGTCAGCAGCAGGATCGCCAGCAGCGCCAGGGCGGCGGCGGCCCAACCCAGCACCTGTTCCGACGGCAGCGCCCGCAGAGTAGCCAAGAGTTCATCCATCGTCATGCGCGCCGCCTCGTTCCCGTTTGGTTCTATCGCCTCCCAGTTGAACTACCGCAGCGGAAAAAGCAAGCTTGGCGCCGATCAGGTGCGCCCGAACAGCCGCTCGATATCCGACAGCTTGAGTTCGACGTAAGTGGGCCGGCCATGGTTGCACTGGCCGGAATGCGGCGTCGCCTCCATCTCGCGCAGAAGGGCGTTCATCTCTTCCGCCCGCATCCGGCGGCCCGAGCGGATCGAGCCATGGCAAGCAACGCGGGACAGGATCGCCTCGATCTTGGCCTGCACCAGATTGCTTTCGCCGTCATCGTCCAGCTCATCGAGAATATCGCGCAGCATCGCCTCGGCATTCACTTCGCCCAGGATCGCCGGGGTTTCCCGCACCGCCACGGCGGAGCCGCCGAAAGCCTCGATGCCGAGGCCGAAACGTTCCAGTTCCGTTGCCACCTCCAGCAGCCGGGCACAATCACCGGCGGAAAGTTCGACGATCTCGGGGATCAGCAGTGCCTGGGCGGCGACGCCGTTTTCCGCCATCTGCTTTTTCAGCTTCTCATAGACCAGCCGTTCATGCGCCGCGTGCTGATCGACGATCACCATGCCGCGCTCGGTCTGGGCGATGATGTAATTCTCGTGCACCTGGCCGCGCGCGGCGCCGAGGGGGAGGGATTCCAGCGGCACCTGATCGGGCGATTGTTCCACCGGCTCCTCGATCACCCGGCCGCTATAAGCGGTGGAGAATTCGGCGAAACCGGGCTCCGCCCGTGCCGGCGGCTCATAGCCGGGCGCAGGCGTGCCATAGGCCGGTGCCGGCACCATGCCTTCGGGGCTTTGCGCCCGATAGGCCGCGATTCGCGCGCCGAGAGAGGGGCGGTCCATCTGATAGACGCGCGGCGCATCGCCCATGGGTTCGGGCCGCATCGCCCCCAGCGTCGCGGAGGCGACGGTGGAAGAGGCACGATGCCCCGCCTCAGCCAGCGCATGACGCAGGGCAGAGACGATCAGCCCGCGCGGTACGCCGGGATCGCGAAACCGCACCTCGGACTTGGCCGGGTGGACGTTGACGTCGACCAGCATGGGATCGCAGTCGATGAAGAGCGCCGCCGCCGGATGCCGGTCACGGCTGAGGAAATCGAAATAGGCCGCCCTGAGCGCGCCGGTCAGCATCTTGTCGCGCACTGGCCGGGCGTTGACGAACAGGTACTGCGCCACCGCCGCGCCACGCGAATAGGTCGGCAGGGCGGCATAGCCGAACAGGCGAATCCCCTCGCGCGTGGCGTCGATCGGCAGGGCGTTTTCGACAAACTCCCGCCCCATCACCTGCCCCAGCCGGGCCCCCAGTGCATCGAAGAGATCGCCGGTTTCCGCATCGGCCCGGAAGGTCACCCGCCCCTCACCACCGCCGGAGACATCGCGCAGCGTGAAGCCGACAGAGGGTTCCGCCATCGCCAACCGCTTGACGATATCAGTGATCGCCTGCGATTCGGCACGATCCGAACGCATGAACTTCAGCCGTGCCGGGGTGGCGAAGAAGAGATCGCGCAGTTCGACCACCGTGCCGGCGCGCAGCGCGGCGGGCTTCACCGGCTCCATCTTGCCACCGGCGACGCGGATGCTGGCGGCCTCCGCCCCCTCGGTCCGGCTGGTGATGGTCAGCCGCCCCACCGCACCGAGCGAGGGCAGCGCCTCGCCCCGGAAGCCGAAGGTGTGGATGTTCAGCAGATCCGACCCGTCGATCTTCGAGGTCGCATGTCGCGACATCGCCAGAGGCAGCTCATCCGGCGCGATACCGCAACCGTTGTCGGTGACCCGGATCAGCGTCTTGCCACCGTCCGCGATCTCGATCCCGATCCGGGTGGCGCCGGCGTCGATGGCGTTCTCCACCAGCTCCTTGACGGCAGAGGCGGGTCGTTCAACCACCTCACCGGCGGCAATCCGGTTGATCGCCGCATCATCCAGTTGGCGGATGACGGGGCGGCGCGCTTCGCTGATATGGGGGTCTGTGCTGGACATGCCCCCAGATCTAGACCTGTCGGGGCGATTCTTCCAGCGACAAGCGCAGAGTCAGACCGTCATCGCCGCCGCCACCGCGCGTTTCCAGCGGGCATAGGCCGCCTCTCGCGCGCCCGCCTCCATCTGCGGTTCGAACCGCCGGTCCAGCGCCCAATCGGCCGCGAACTCCTCCATCCCCGGATACAGCCCCGCGCGCATCCCGGCCAGCCAGGCAGCGCCCAGCGCCGTGGTCTCCTGCATTACCGGCCGATCGACCGGCGCGCCGAGGATATCGGACAGCCCCTGCATGGTGTAATCGCTGGCGCTCATCCCGCCATCGACGCGCAGGACCACATCAGGGCTGGCCCCATGTGCGCCCAGCCAATCGGCGCGCATCGCCTCCCACAGATCGCGGGTCTGGAACGCCACGCTGTCGAGCGTCGCCTTGGCGAATTCCGCCGGCCCGGAATTGCGCGTCAGCCCGAAGACGGCGCCACGGCAGTCAGGCGCCCAATAGGGTGCGCCCAGCCCGGTGAAGGCCGGCACCAGCGTCACCTGCTGGCCCGGGTCGGCCTGCTGCGCCAGCTTGCCCGATTGCGCGGCGCTGTCGATGATCCCCAACCCGTCGCGCAGCCATTGCACCGCCGCCCCGGCGATGAAGATCGAACCTTCCAGTGCATAGGTCCGCTTGCCATCGAGCTGATAGGCAATTGTGGTCAGCATCCGGTGGCCGGAGGCGACGGGGCGGTCACCGGTGTTCAGCAGCGCGAAACATCCCGTGCCATAGGTGGATTTCATCATGCCCGGAGCGAAACAGGCCTGACCGATGGTCGCCGCCTGCTGATCGCCGGCCACGCCCAGGATTGGCACCGCCGCGCCCAGAAGCGCCGGATCGGTCTGCCCGAACTCATCAGCGCTGTTCTTGACCTCTGGCAGCATGTCCATCGGCACGTCCAGCAGCGCGCAAATCTCGGCGCTCCAGACGCCCTGATGAATATCGAACAGCAGCGTCCGCGCCGCATTGGTGGCATCCGTCGCATGCATCCGCCCGCCGGTCAGCCGCCCGATCAGGAAACTGTCGATGGTGCCGAAGGCCAATTCTCCCCGCTGGGCCCGCGCCCGCGCGTCCGGCAGGGTATCGAGCAGCCATTTCACCTTGGTGCCGGAGAAATAGGGATCAAGCCGCAGGCCGGTTACCGCCTCGACCAGCGGCTCGGCCCCCTCGGCCTCCAAGGCCTCGCAGAGAGCGGCGGTGCGGCGATCCTGCCAGACGATAGCGTTATGGATGGGCCTGCCACTGGCACGATCCCAGATCACCGTGGTTTCGCGCTGGTTGGTGATGCCGATGCCGGCCAATTGCCCGGCCGCGACGCCGTGATTGGACAGTACCGACCGGCAAACCGACAGGGTGGTCTGCCAGATTTCCTCAGCATCATGTTCGACCCAGCCGCCCCGCGGGAAGATCTGGCGAAACTCCCGCTGCGCCACGCCGATCACCCGCATCGCGGCATCGAACAGGATGGCGCGGGATGACGTGGTGCCCTGGTCGATGGCCAGAACGAAACTCATGCGGGGTCCTCCTGCGATCTTTGCCGCACCCTATCAGCCCGGCCCCGGATCGCCAGCCCGCAGCAAGCGGGCCGCCGCACCGTCACGCCGGGCGCACCGGAACGTTGTCGATCAATCGCACGCCATCGACCCAGGCCGCCACGAAGAGCCGCGCCGGGACCGAGGCATGATCCAGCGCCTCCAACCCCGTTTCGCCGCGCAATTCCAGATATTCGACCTCCTTGATCCCGGCCTCGGCCAGACGGGCACGCCCGCGGGCCTCAAGCGGATGAAACCTGCTACCCTGTTCCAGTTCCTCGGCCAAATCCCGCAGCACGGGATAAATGTTCGCCGCCACCTCATGCGCCGCCGAGGACAGCCGCAGATTGCGCGACGACAGCGCCAGGCCAGAGGTTTCGCGCACCGTCGGGCAGACCACAACCTCGATCGGGATGTCCAGATCGCGGGCCATGCGGCGGACCACCTGCAATTGCTGGAAGTCCTTTTCCCCGAAATAGGCGCGATCCGCCCCGGTCTGCAGGAAGATTTTCGACACCACCGTGGCGACCCCGTCGAAATGCCCGGGCCGATGCGTGCCACAGAGCACCTCGGTCAGCCCGGAGACCGATACCGTGGTGGCGAAGCCTTCGGGATAGACCTGATCGACATCGGGCGCATAGACGACATCGACCGCATAGGGCGCCAGTTTCGCCGCATCGTCCCGCTCGGTGCGGGGGTAATTCGCCAGATCCTCGGGATTGTTGAACTGCTTGGGGTTCACGAAGATCCAGACGATGACCCGATCGCACTCGGCCTTGGCGGCCTCGACCAGCGACATATGGCCGGCGTGCAGCGCCCCCATGGTCGGCACCACGCCGATCCGCTCGCCAGTGGATTTCCAGCCGGCGGTCAATGCACGGATATCAGACAGTTTACGGATGATCGGTGCGGTCATTTCGCGCCCTTTTCGGTTTGTTCTGCAAAGACGTGCTCAGGCCCGGGGAACCGGCGGGCACGCACCTCAGCGGCATAATCGGCGATCGCCTCCCGCGCCTGCTCTGCCAGATCGGCATAGCGTTTGACGAACTTCGGCTTGAAGACGTCGAACAGCCCCAGCATGTCATCGACCACCAGCACCTGCCCGTCACAACCGGCCGAGGCACCGATGCCGATGGTGGGAATCGCGATCTCCGCCGTGATGCGGTTGGCCAGGGCGGCGGGCATCTTCTCAAGCACCACGGCGAAGGCGCCGGCATCGGCCACCGCACGGGCATCGGCCCGCACCACCCCGGCCTGATCAGAGCGGCCCTGCACCTTGTAGCCGCCCAGCGCATTCACCGATTGCGGCGTCAGCCCCACATGACCCATCACCGGAATGCCGCGCGCCACCAGGAAGGCAATCGTCTCGGCCATCCTCCGCCCGCCTTCCAACTTGACCGCACCAGCCCCGGTTTCCGCCATGATCCGCGCCGCATTGGCAAAGGCCTGCTGCGGGCCTTGTTCGTAACTGCCGAAAGGCATGTCGACCACCATCAGCGCATGGCTCAGCCCGCGCGCCACCGCCTGGGCATGCAGGATCATCATTTCCATCGTGACACCAAGCGTAGACGACAGCCCGTGCAGCACCATACCGACACTGTCGCCAACCAGGACGAAATCGCAATGCTCATCCATCAGCCGTGCCATCGGGGTGGTGTAGCAGGTCAGGCTCACCACCGGATCACCGCCCTTGCGGGCGCGGATATCCCCGGCGGTAACGGCCGGGGTCGGTTTGGATACGCTCATTGTCCTCCCAACTTTCGACGAAGCCGCAGGCAAAGCCCTCCCGTGCGGCATAGCTGCACGGGGATATCAACCTCCGCAACGTTGTTCCAGTCTGGTTGCGCCAACATTGCCGCCCCCCCCCTTGATTGCCGGCGCACTTGCGGGAACACTCCGATCATCTTTCCGGGCGAAACCGGAGACTGACAGGGAGACGTCTGAATGAGAATTTTCCGCCACCCGCGCGGCCTGGCTTCCGCCATCACACTTGTTGCGGCCCTAGGCGCGGCGCCGGCCCTGGCCTCGGACATCACCGTCGCCATGCAGCTTGAACCGCCGCATCTGGACCCGACCAGCGCCGCCGCCGGCGCCATCGATTCGGTGCTTTATTCCAATGTCTTCGAGGGGCTGACCCGCTTCATGGGAGACGGTTCGGTCGTGCCGGGTCTGGCCGAAAGCTGGGATATCTCGGACGACGGGCTGAGCTATACCTTCCATCTGCATGACGGGGTCAAGTTCCACGACGGCACCACGATGGACGCCGAGGATGTGAAATTCAGCCTCGACCGCGCCCGGGCCGCCGACAGCGCCAATGCGCAAAAGGCGCTGTTCGCCGATATCGCCGAGGTGACCGTCGTCGATCCGCTGACCGTCAAGGTGACGCTGAGCGAACCGAACGGCAGCTTCCTGTTCAACATGGCCTGGGGCGATGCGGTGATCGTCGCGCCCGAGAGCATCGAGGGGATCAAGCAGCATCCGGTCGGCACCGGCGCCTTCGCGTTCAAGGAATGGGTGCAGGGCGACAAGATCGTGCTGGACAAGAACCCCGCCTATTGGGGCACCCCCGCCAAGCTGGACGAGGTGACCTTCAAGTTCATCTCCGACCCGACCGCCGCCTTCGCCGCGGTGATGGCCGAGGACGTCGATGTCTTCTCGATGTTCCCGGCGCCCGAGAACCTGCCGATGTTCGAGGCCGATCCGCGGTTCCAGGTTCTGGTCGGCTCGACCGAGGGCGAGACCATCCTGGCGATGAACAACAAGCGCGCGCCCTTTGACAACAAGCTGGTGCGCGAGGCGGTGGCCCATGCGATCGACCGCAAGGCGCTGATCGACGGGGCGATGTTCGGATATGGCACGCCGATCGGCACCCATTTCGCGCCGCACAACCCGGCCTATGTCGATCTGACCGCGCAATCGGCCTTTGACCCGGCGCTGTCGAAAAAGCTGCTGGCCGAGGCCGGGCTGCCCGACGGCTTCACGACCACGCTGCACCTGCCGCCGCCCTCCTATGCCCGACGCGGGGGCGAAATCGTGGCGGCCCAGCTGGCCGCGGTCGGCATCAAGGCGCAGATCGTCAACGTCGAATGGGCGCAATGGCTGGAAACCGTGTTCAAGGGCAAGGATTTCGGCCTGACCATCATCAGCCATACCGAACCGATGGACATCGGCATCTATGCCCGGCCGGATTACTATTTCGGCTATGACAACCCGGCGTTCCAGGATCTGATGAAGACCCTGGCAGCCACCACCGATCCGGCGAAACGGACCGAGCTGCTGCAACAGGCGCAGAAGATCATCGCCGACGATTACGTCAACGGCTACCTGTTCCAGCTGCCGGCGCTGACGGTGGCCAAGGCCGGGGTGCAAGGCCTCTGGGCCAACGCGCCGACCCAGGCGACCGACCTGACCGCGGTGAGCTGGGCGGAGTGATCCCCTGTCCGATCCTGAGAAAGGGCCCCTCCGGAGGCCCTTTTGCATTTCGGAGGGGGCGCGATGGTATGGCCGGAATGTCTGTTGTGCGGGACAAACGGTGCATTCGCTGCGGTTGCGCCAAGGTCCGCTTCGGTGTTTTCGAGTATGTCACATACGGTAGCTTAATTCACTCGGGCTCTGGTGCAGGACCCGAGATGAATGCGGGAGGTACTAATCCCTTGTCGAGAAACTGTTCATCGATGTGACATGCAAGTTTATGAACGGCGTCCTTCGCATGCGTAACGAAAGTGAAGTTGATCGATAATTTGTCATCATTGAGCTCGATATCAGGATAAGCGGTCTTGTATTCTACATCCGCTATGCCATCCGCGTGGACGAGAATATGCCGCGCATCGAGATACGGCATAGCGGTGTCCAAAATCGCATCGTCTAATTCGAGACCAACACGGTCTGAAATCTTCTTGATTAGCTTTCGTGTGCTTTTTTCGTTCTCCAAGGCCCTAAAAATCTTCGACGAAATCAAAGAAACCACGGATTCCCAGCTTCCTGCTGCCAGTAGTTCTGACGCCTTGATGTCGATTTTCACTTCACCGGTATATCTATTCGGGTCAATCTCGGTGAGCGCTGCTCGTCCTAGAGACGTTGCAAGATACTCGGAAAAGTCCTCGTGTAGGTCTTTGATGAAAGCGCTCTGAATGGTCCGGCGAAAGTGGTTACTAATGATCCCTCTGGATGCCGCTGTATTCCGTCTTGCGTGAAGACGCTCGTGTCTATCTGGCTGACCCGCAAGCTCCTCACAGATACTTTTATCGCTGTCATTGAGACTTCTAAGCTGCTTGACTAGGAGATCAGCGAGTTCCAAGTCCTCGGAAAACGCACGGACTCTGTCCTGAAATCTCTGAAGAGCTTTGCTGGTTGGCAAGATCGTATCTCCTATAACAACACAAAATGAGTTTGTCGGGTTCGGCGCAAGACATCAACCGCTTGATGCGTATAGGATTATCAACTTGCTGAAGCCATCTCTGAGTTTCTTGCGTTTCTGGCCGCGTGCGTAAAAGCTGACATTTGCGCAATATGCAGCATCGGTGAAAGTGGGCTCCAAGCGGCCTTTCGCAGCTTGAGCATCTCATGACACCCCCCCCTCAGAACCATCCCCCGCCAAGCCCAACCCTCCGCCTGCCCCACCCCAGCTTGCCAAGCCGGCGGCCCCGTGCCAGCTTGGTGGCGATTGAATAACCGGATCGCCCGCGCATGCAGACCACCGATATCGCCCGCACCGCCCCCTTGCCCAAGCTGACCGAGCCGCGCAATCCCGGCATGGCGCTGGACCTGGGCTGGGTGCGGGCCGCCACCGCCAACCGGTCCGCCATCGAACGCCGCTGCGCCAGCCTGCCGGCGCGGCGCAGCGTCAAGAAGGACTATCAGGCCGCCTGGCTGCTGAAGGCGATCACCTGCATCGACCTGACCACGCTCGCCGGCGACGACACCGCCGAACGGGTCCGCCGGCTATGCGCCAAGGCGCGCCAGCCGCTGCGCCCCGATCTGCTGGCCGCGCTCGGCTTCGACAGCCTCCATACCGGCGCGGTCTGCGTCTATCACGAGATGGTGGCGCCCGCCGTTGCCGCGCTCAGGGGCTCGGGCATCCCAGTCGCCGCCGTCTCCACCGGCTTTCCCGCCGGGCTCTCGCCCTTCGCGCTGCGGCTGGCCGAGATCGGTGAAAGCGTCGCCGCCGGGGCCGAGGAGATCGACATCGTGATTTCGCGTCGCCACGTGCTCGAAGGCAACTGGCAGGCGCTTTACGACGAGATGCGGCTGTTCCGCGAGGCCTGCGGTGAGGCGCATGTGAAGGCGATCCTGGCGACGGGGGAACTGGGGACGCTGAAGAATGTCGCCCGCGCCTCCTTGGTCTGCATGATGGCGGGGGCGGATTTCATCAAGACCTCGACCGGCAAGGAGACGGTGAACGCCACCCTGCCGGTGTCGCTGGTGATGATCCGGGCGATCCGCGATTATTACGACCGCACCGGCATCCGCATCGGCTATAAGCCCGCCGGCGGGATTTCCAAGGCCAAGGATGCGCTGGTCTATCTGTCGCTGATCAAGGAGGAGCTGGGCAATCGCTGGCTGCAGCCCGACCTGTTCCGCTTCGGAGCCTCCTCGCTTCTGGGCGATATCGAACGGCAGTTGGAACACCATGTGACCGGCGCCTATTCCGCCGGGTATCGGCATGCGGTGGGGTAATTGGAGTAGTCAATGAATAACCGTGAAGATCTGCAAACTTGGGTCCTGGATGCCGTAATCGAAAGTGGTGGGGAGGCTTCTGTTCTGGATGTGGCGAAAAAAATTTGGACTAGTCACGAAACAGAGCTTCGGTGCTCCGGCGACCTCTTCTTCACTTGGCAATATGACATGAGGTGGGCAGCGCAAAAGCTCAGAGCCTCAGGCAAGCTCACGCTAAATGGTCGCAAATGGTCGGTAATGCCATGACCGTCAAAGAGATTTTCGAAACCATGGATTACGGCCCCGCCCCCGAAAGCGCCATCGAGGCGCTGAGCTGGCTGGTCGATCAGGGCGATTGTTTCGGCCAATTCATCGACGGCCAGTTCACCGCCCCGGGCACAAGCTTTGACGCGATCAACCCCGCGACGGGGGACGTTCTGGCGCATCTGACCCAGGCCACTCCTGAAGATGTCGAGGCCGCCGTCGCCGCCGCCCGCAAGGCACAACCGAAGTGGGAAGGATTGGGCGGCCCCGGCCGGGCGAAATACCTCTATGCCCTGGCGCGGCTGTTGCAGAAACACGCGCGTCTGTTCGCCGTGCTGGAGACGCTGGACAGTGGCAAGCCGATCCGCGAGGCGCGCGATATCGACGTACCCCTGGCCCAGCGACATTTCTATTATCACGCGGGCCTTGCCCAGTTGATCGAGGTCGAGCTGCCCGATCAGCGCGCGCTTGGCGTCTGCGGCCAGATCATCCCCTGGAACTTCCCGCTGCTGATGCTGGCGTGGAAAGTCGCCCCGGCCTTGGCCGCCGGCAACACCGTGGTGCTGAAACCGGCGGAGCAGACCTCTCTCACCGCGCTCCTATTCGCCGATATCTGCCGGCAGGCCGGGCTGCCCAGGGGCGTGGTCAATATCGTCACCGGCGACGGCGCGGTGGGCGAGATGATCATCACCCATCCGGGCATCGACAAGATTGCCTTTACCGGCTCGACCGAGGTGGGGCGCAAAATCCGCGCCGCGACTGCCGGATCGGGCAAATCCCTCACGCTGGAGCTGGGCGGCAAGTCGCCCTACATCGTCTTCGAGGATGCCGATCTGGACTCCGCTGTCGAGGGGCTGGTGGATGCGATCTGGTTCAATCAGGGTCAGGTCTGCTGCGCCGGATCGCGCCTGCTGGTGCAGGAATCCGTCGCGGCACCGTTTCACGTGAAGCTGCGCGCGCGGATGGACAAGCTGCGTGTGGGCAATCCGTTGGACAAATGCACCGATATCGGTGCGCTGGTCAGTGCTGAACAGCTTGCCCGGGTCACCGGCATGGTTGCCGCCAATGGCACCGGCACCACGCACCGCGCCGCCTGCGACATGCCGGCTGCGGGCTGTTTCTATCCGCCGACGCTGATCACCGGCCTCACCCCCTCCGACCCGCTGATGCAGGAGGAAATCTTTGGCCCGGTTCTGGTCTCCACCACCTTCCGCACCCCGGCGGAGGCGGTGCAACTGGCCAACAACAGCCGCTATGGGCTGGCCGCCACCCTCTGGACCGAGAATATCAACACCGCGCTCGACATCGCGCCGAAGCTGGCCACCGGCGTGGTCTGGGTGAATGCGGCCAACCTGTTCGACGCTGCCGCCCCCTTCGGTGGCCTGCGCGAAAGCGGTTTCGGCCGGGAAGGCGGGAGGGAGGGGCTTGCGGCCTATACCCGGCCCAGAGCGCACGCCAAGCCGCTGGCCCCGGTCACGGCGATGCCGGCGGGCAACGGTGGGCCGGTCGACCCGATCGACCGCACGCCCAAGCTCTATATCGGGGGCAAGCAGGCCCGGCCCGATGGCGGATCGTCCCAGGCGATCTGGTCAAAGGCCGGTGCGCTGCTGGGTCATGCGCCGATCGCCGGGCGCAAGGATGTGCGCAACGCCGTTGAGGCGGCACAGGCGGCTGCCGGCTGGGCCGGCACCACCGGACATCTCAGGGCGCAGATCCTTTATTACATCGCCGAGAACCTCTCGGCCCGGGCCGAGGAGTTCGCCCACCGCATCGACGCGATGACCGGCAAGCGCCATGGCGCAAAGGAAGTCGACACCGCCATTCAACACCTCTTCACCGCTGCCGCCTGGGCCGACAAATGGGACGGGCGCACCGCCAGCGTGCCGCTGCGTGGCATGGCGGTAGCTCTGAAGGAACCGGTGGGGATCATCGGCGCGTTTTGCGCTGATGAGGCGCCGCTGCTGGGGCTGGTCACCGTCCTGGCGCCCGCCATCGCGCTGGGAAACCGGGTGGTGCTGACGGCCTCCGAGCCCTTCCCGCTGGCGGCGACCGATTTCTATCAGATCCTCGACACCTCAGACGTGCCGGCGGGCGTGGTCAATATCCTGACCGGACCGCATGCCGATCTGGCAGGACCACTGGCCGCGCATCTGGGCGTTGACGCGGTCTGGAGCTTTTCCTCGACCGACCTGTCCGCCAAGATCGAACACTCCGCCGCTGGAAACCTGAAACGCACCTGGGTGAACAACGCGCAGGCACACGACTGGCACAATCCCGATCTGCGCCCCTTTCTGGAGCAGGCAAGCGAGATCAAGACGGTCTGGCTGCCCTATGGCGCCTGAACCGACCCTGCCCAAGCTTCCCCCCGTGAGACGGGGCCAACGCCCGATTTTTTTCTTGTGACGTTACGTAAATCCCGCATACTTCCAAAGCCATGACTTAGGAAGGTCGGTTTTCATTGGAGTTTCTCGCCCCTGCTTCAGAACATTCTGTGCTGATTCTCCACGGCATCGGCACCGCCGCACGGGCGCTGGAGCCCGGAGAAGCGCGGTTCTGGCTAAGCCGGGACCGGTTTTGCGCCCTGCTCGATCGGATTGTTGCCATGGGCCCCGCCGCGCCACAGATCACCTTCGACGATGGCAATGCCTCGGATATCGAAATCGCCCTGCCCGAACTCACGGCCCGGGGGCTGAGCGCGGCCTTCTTCCTGCTGAGCGACCGGCTGGATCGGCCCGGATCGCTCGGCTCGGGCGATGTGACGGCCCTGGCCGAGGCCGGACAGGTCATCGGGCTGCACGGCCATGTCCACCGGGATTGGCGCCATCTGGACTCCGAGACCCGCAGGCAGGAATTCCGCGACGCCCGCAGCCGGCTGGCCGATCTCTCCGGTCGCCCCATTACCCTGGCCGCAGCGCCCTTCGGGCTCTATGATCGACGAGTCACCACACTGCTGGCCGCCGAGGGGATCGAGGCACTTTATACCAGTGACTGGGGCCGCGCCTCTGGCCGGCGGTTCCTGCGGCCACGCAACTGCATCGACGCCACCATGGACGACGCGGCCCTATCTGCCGCGCTTGAGGGCCGCGTCCCGCTGTACCGTCGCCCCCGCCGGCTGCTGGGACTGGCCCGCAAGCGTCTGTTGCCGAGAGGCCAGGCCGCATGATCAGCGTCATCATCCCCGCCTATAACGAAGAAGGCTTCATCGGGGAGACGCTGCAGCTCATGCTGCAATCTGATGTGCCAGCGCCAAAGGTGGCCGGTGCGCAACCTGATATCCCTTCCGGCGCGCCGCCTGTCGAGGTGATCGTGGTCGCCAACGGCTGCCGCGATGCAACCGTCGCCGAGGCACAAGAGCTGACCGGCGCTTTTCTCGAAAGGGGCTGGGCGCTCAAGGTTCTGGCGCTACCCACCGGCAGCAAGACCCTGGCGCTGAACGCCGGCAGCGCCGCGGCACGGTATCCGAAACAGATATTTGTCGACGCCGACATCCATGTCTCTCCCGGATTGTTCGCCGCGCTCGACCGCGCGCTTGACCGGCCAGAGCCCTGCTATGCCAGCGGCCGGCCGCGAATCCGCAGAGCACAAAGCTGGCTCTCGCACCGCTATGCCCAGTTCTGGCAACGGTTGCCGTTCATGGCCACCGGCGTCCCCGGCTGCGGGCTTTATGCCGTCAACGCCGCCGGTCGCGCCCGCTGGACACAGATACCTGAGGTGACCGCCGACGATATCTTCGTGCGCAGCCATTTCTCCCCCGAGGAGCGCACTGCGGTTCCCGATACGTATTCCTGGCCGATCGCCGAAGGGCTGGTCCGGTTGGTGCGGGTACGGCGGCGCCAGAATCAGGGCCTGACCGAACTGTCCATCGCCTGCCCCGGCCTCCATGTCGCCGGCGAGCGCACCGCCCCCGATGGGCTGCGAAAGCTTGAACTTCTGGTCTCGGATCCGGTGGGATTCGCCGTCTATGCCGGGGTGGCCCTGCTGGTGCGCACCCCGGTTTTCGCCAATCGCAGACGCTGGGAACGCGGGCGCGGCGACGATTGAACCGCCCCCGCGCGCAAGACACCTCCGCGTCAGTTGGTGCTGGTCTCCAGCCCCTCCGGCTCTCCGACCACGACGAAATGAAGCTGATCGGGCTTCAGCAACCTGGCGGCGACCCGGTTCACATCCTCCAGCGTCACCGCGTTGATCTTGTCATTGCGGGTGGCGATATAGTCGATCGGCAAGGCATCCATCTGCATTCCCACCAAAATCGAAGCGATCCGCTGATTGCCGTCGAACCGCAGCGGATAGGCGCCGGTCAGATAGGTCTTGGCATCCTCAAGCTCTTTCCCCGTCACCCCATGGGCCTGGGTATCGGCCCAGACATTGCGGATCACCTGCACCGCCTCCGCCATCTTGTCGTTGGACGACGCCACGCTCCCCATATAGACCGCCGCCAGATCGCGCGGCACCAGATAGGAATAAACCCCATAGGTCAGTCCACGCTTGACCCGTACCTCTTTCATCAGCCGGCTTTCGAAACTGCCGCCGCCCAGAATGGTGTTCAGGATATAGGCGGCGAAGAAATTCGGATCGTCGCGCTTGATCCCCGGTTGACCGAAAAGCGCCACCGATTGCGGCGTCTCGAAGGGGATCACAGTGGTGCCCCCGTCAATCGTCACCTTGGCCTTTTCAGGCAGCGGAGCACCGGTTTCGGGCAACTCGCCCAGCAGAGTGTCCAGGAATTGCCCCAGGGCTTCGGGGGTGATGTCGCCGACAGCGGCGACATACATCCGGTCGCGGGCAAAAACCTCCGCATGGGCCGCGATCAGATCGTCGCGGGTCAGATCGCCGACACTGCCCTCGGTGCCAGCGCCGTCGCTGCCATAGGGATGATCTCCATAGGTCGCCTTGCGGAACGCCTCGGAGGCGATGGCATTGGGGTCCTTGGCGTCAGAGCGCAGACCGGACAGCACCTGCGCCCGCACCCGTTCAATCGCCGTCGGATCGAACCGCGGCGCCAGCAATGTCTGGCGCAGCAGTTCCATCGCCTGATCGCGGTTTTCAGTCAGCATCTGCGCCGAAATCGACACAGTGTCCGCGTCTGCGTCAAAATTGAAACTGGCGGCCAGCCCCTCAAGCTTGCGGGCATAGGCCTGGGCATCGAGATCTCCGGCGCCCTCTTCCAGAAGTCCGGTCATCAGGTTGACCGCCCCTCGCTTGCCCGGCGCATCCAGAGAGGTGCCGCCCCGGAACCGCAGATCGAGCGCGGTGAAGGGGATCGAATGATCCTCGACCAACCAGGCCTTGATCCCGCCGGGGCTGGTGATCTCCTGCACCTTGACCGCGGCGGCGGCAGGCAGGGTGAAAACGATCAGCAGCAGAAACGAAACCAGCGCCCTCATTGGGTCACCTCCTGTTGCATCGGCAATTGCGACACCGGTTGCACCTGGGCACCCTCGGGCGCCTCGCCGCGCATCAGCCAGCCGGTAACCGACGCCTCAGGGCGCAGCACCTTGGTGGCTTGCGCCATGATATCCTCGGCGGTGACCTGCTGCAGTAGATCGGGCCAGGCCTGCACATCCGCGACCGTCAGACTTGTAGTCAGCGCCCGACCATAGCGGTCAGCGATCCCGGCGACATTGTCGCGTTCGTAAATCTGCGCCGCGCGCAATTGCAACTTGATCCGCGCCAGCTGATCCGGGTCGACACCATCTTGCATGAATTGCGCCAGTGCCGCATCCATCGCGGCCTCGGCGTCGGCCAGGCTGACCCCGTCAACCGGCACCACGGCCAGGTTGAACGTAGTCTTGTCCAGCGAGGTCCCACTGTAGAAAGCACCGCTGAATACCGCGACACGGCTGTCGAACTGCAGTTTCTGCGCCAGATAGGAAGTCTGCCCGCCACCAAGGATCTGTGCCAGCAGATAGAGTGCGGCGGCGGCCTTCTGATCGCCCGGATCGCGTTCCGGCGCCAGATAGGAGCGGCTGACATAGGGCTGCGCCACCCGCGCGTCCTTGTAGGTCAGCCGGCGCGCGGCGATCTGCGGCGGCTCTTGCGCACGCAGACGCGGCGGCAGGTTATCATTGGCCGGAATGACACCATAATACTGTTCTGCCAATGCCTTCACCTCATCGGGCGAGACATCCCCCGCCACCACCAGCACCGCGTTATTCGGCGCATAATAGGTGTGGTAGAAATTCAGCGCGTCGGCACGATCGAGTTCTTCCATCTCGTGCTTCCAGCCGATCACCGGCACCCCATAGCGATGATTGAGGTATTGCACCGCGTTCATCTGCTCGGTGAAGAGCGCGCGCGGATTGTTGTCTGTGCGCATGTTGCGCTCTTCCAAAATCACGTCGCGTTCAGTGGCGATATCATTCTCGGTCAGGCGCAGATGGGTCATCCGGTCGGCTTCCATCTTCATCATCAGCCCCAGCCGGTCAGCGGCGACCCGCTGGAAATAGGCGGTATAATCATAGCTGGTAAAGGCATTGTCCTGGCCGCCATTGGCCGCCACGGTCGCCGATAATTCACCCGATTTCATATTGTCGGTATCCTTGAACATCAGATGTTCCAGGAAATGCGCCACGCCCGAGGATCCCACAGGCTCATCCGCCGATCCGATCTTGTACCAGACCATATGCTCGACCACCGGCGCCCGGTGATCTTCGATCACCACCACCTGCATGCCGTTCTTCAGATCGAAGGTGGTCACGGGATCGGGGGTCGTCTCCTGCTGCAAGGCCATGGCCGGCAGGGCCAGACCTGCGGCAAGAACCCCGGCAAGGGCGAATTTTCTGATCATCCGTGATCCTCCGTTGCTGCGCGCTTTCACGCTGACGCCAACCTACGCACAGACCTGGGGGGTTCAACCCGGATATCGGAAAAGTGAGCCCCCGCAAGACGGGGGCCGGAATTATTTCTTGATGGTCTCGGGCGGGGAACTGGGCGTTCCGACCCCGGCGCGACGATATTTCTCGGCTTCCTTGAACGGGTCGATCTCCTGCCGGCGATAGGCTTGGCTGTAACGATCGACCGGGAACAGCCGCAGCCGTGTCATACGCGACTGGCGCTTGCGGAACTTGGCATCCTCGGCGGCGAGCGTCTCGCGCACCCCGGGCTCCACCCCGTTACGGCTGGCCGCCGTCACCAGGGCCCCGTCAGCAGCGGGAATGCCGCTGGTCGCACGACCACCAAGCGCGGCCATTGCATCCGCTTCAGGATTGAGATCGGTCAGGTTCGCCTGCCCCGGCGTCGGTTCGGGCAGCTTGGAATAATCCGACGGCGCGGTCAGCGGCTTGGCCGGAAGAATCAGAAATTCATCCGGACCATTGCCGGTGGGACGGATATCCATCAGCCCCTTTTTCGAGCACCCGGCGAGAGCGACCGCCGCAACCACAATGATGATCCCCAGAGGGCGCCGCATGGCCATCCGTCTCCCGACTGTTTCAGAGGTTTTAGCGCATTTGCTGCCGGAGGTCACGGGGCCTTTTTCCGCTGCCGGTCGCTCTGGTTTTCGAACAAGATCAACCCCGCCGCCCCCAGAAAGATGAAGACATCCCCGATGTTGAAAACAAAGGGATTCTCGATGCCGCAACAAGACATGTTGAGGAAATCCAGAACATAGCCATAGAGCAGCCGGTCAACGACATTTCCCAGCGCGCCGCCGACCAGCAGGCCGGCGGCGATCTGCATGCGCCGAACCGGCTGGGTGCGCATCACCCAGGTCAGAACGACGATGCAGACCGCTGTGGAAAACCCGATCAGCAACCAGCGCGCCAGATCGGAATTATTGTCAAGCAGCCCGAAGTTGATCCCGCGATTCTCGCCATACCGGAAATTCAACACTGGCGGCAGCACGTCGATGCTGCGCAACCGGGCCAGGCCCATCCAGTGGACGACCAGATACTTGCTGGCTTGATCCAACAAAAAGGCCCAAAAACCGGCCCAGAACAAAAACGCGAATCGCATCGGGCGCATCAGTGGCGGAAGTGGCGCATGCCGGTGAAGACCATCGCCAGCCCGGCCTCGTCCGCCGCCGCGATCACCTCATTGTCACGCATCGACCCGCCCGGCTGGATCACGCAGGTGGCGCCGGCGGCAGCGGCTTCCATCAGCCCGTCGGGGAAGGGGAAGAAGGCGTCAGAGGCCACGGCCGACCCGATGGTCAGCGGTTCGGCCAGACCCAGCGCCTCGGCCATGCGTTCGGCCTTCTTGGCGGCGATCAGCGCGCTGTCCACCCGGCTCATCTGACCGGCGCCGACGCCGACCGTGGCCTGATCCTTGACATAGACGATGGCGTTCGACTTGACGTGCTTGGCAACCTTCCAGGCGAACAGCAGGTCGCGCATCTGTTCTTCGGTCGGGGCTTTCTTGGTGACGACCTTCAGATCGTCCATGCCGATGAAGCCGTTGTCCTTGTCCTGCACCAGGAAGCCACCGGCGACCTGGCGGAAGGTCTTGCCGCCCGCCATAACGTCCGGCAGCCCTTCGGTGGTCAGCAGACGCAGGTTCTTTTTCTTGGCAAAGATTTCCTTGGCCTCTTCCGAGGCCCCCGGCGCAATCACCACCTCGGTGAAGATGCCGGTGATTTCCTCGGCGGTTTCGGCATCGAGCGGCTTGTTCAGCGCCACGATCCCACCGAAGGCCGAGGTGCGATCACAGTCAAACGCGGCCTTATAGGCCTCAAGCAGGGTCGCGCCCTTGGCCACACCGCAGGGATTGGCGTGCTTGATGATGGCGCAGGCAGCCGTTTCCTCGGGATCGAATTCCGCCACCAGTTCGAACGCCGCGTCGGTGTCGTTGATGTTGTTGTAGGACAGCTCCTTGCCCTGATGTTGCACCGCTGTCGCCACCCCGGGGCGGTTGGTCCCGTCAGTATAGAAGGCAGCCGATTGATGCGGGTTTTCACCATAGCGCAGGGTCTGGGCCAGCTCACCGGCGAAGGCGCGGCGGCGCGGCGCCTCTTCCTTCAGGGCCTTGGCCATCCAGGCCGACACGGCGGCGTCATAGGCGGCGGTACGCGAATAGGCGGTCAGCGCCAGTTGCTGACGGAAGGCATAGGAGGTCTGGCCGTCATTGGCGTCCAGTTCGGCCAGCAGCGCATCGTAATCCTGCACGTCCACCACCACGTTGACGAACAGATGGTTCTTCGACGCCGCGCGGATCATCGCCGGGCCGCCGATGTCGATGTTTTCGATGCAGGTGGCGTAATCGGCGCCCTTGGCGACAGTTTCCTCGAAGGGATAGAGGTTGACGACCAGCAGGTCGATCGGCGCGATCAGATGGGTCTCCATCGCCGCCATATGGCCGGCGTCGTCGCGCAGCGCCAGCAGGCCGCCATGCACCATCGGATGCAGGGTCTTGACCCGGCCGTCCATCATCTCGGGGAAACCGGTGATCTCTGAGACATCCCGCACCTCGAGCCCGGCCTCGCGCAGCGCGCGGGCCGTCCCCCCCGTACTGATCAACTCGACCCCGCGCGCGGCAAGTGCATGACCGAGGTCGATCAAGCCGGTTTTGTCGGACACGGAAAGCAGGGCACGGCGAACGGGGTACAGGTCAGTCATGAGTCAGTCCTTGATCTCGGTGAATTCCTGAGCGCGGCATAATCCATAACCCGGCGGGATAGAACCACCCGTTTTGTGGCAAATGCACGATATTAACGGGCTGCACATCACGCTCGGCCCGAAAACGGGCTCAGAAACCGGAATAGTCGATCTCGTCACGATGCAGATCGCGGATGGCGACGGCAGTGTCCTGCGCCTTGCTCAGGGACCAGCGCACCCGGCTGTGATGCCCCAGCGCCCGCCCCGACAAGACGATCTGCTGGCTTGCCCTCGGTTTCAGCCGGCCACGCTCCAGGTAAACGCTCGGTTCCAGCGTCAGTGCACAGACCCCATCGTGGCGAAACACCCAGATTTCCCCGCTTTTCAGCGCCATGGAAACGGCGGCCCCGCCCAGATCCACGGTAGCGTCGACCTCCGGATGCAGATGCAGGCGGATATCGAAGCCGATGCCGGCAAGAACAGAGGCATCCATCGCCTTGTCGAACCGGCGCTTGTCGGGCCTCTCCACCGCCAGCAACATATCCTCTGCGGCCAGACCACGCCCGTCGAAGGTCAGCTCCAGGCTGCGCACGTGGGTCAGGCCGAAATCGGGGATATACCCGTCGTGACCAGCCTGAAACTTGATGCCATCGTCCATTTCCGAAATTTCGATAGGCACCCGGCGCGGCCCATCGACCAAGGCCTCGTGGCCCGACCCCCGCTCAGGTTCACTGAGTCGCGCGCAGGAATAGCCATCGAGGCAGAGCGTCGAATGCGACGGCGTCGCCCGTCCGGCCCGACGCCATTCAATTCCGAAGGAAGCGCCCGAGCCGCAATTGACGATCAACGGCCGCCGCCCCGAGGTCAGCTCGAACGCCAGGGTCGAGGCATGGGCGTTGTACGAGGCCGCCCCCACCGGCGGAGCGCTGGCATCGACGATCACCGTAGTGCGCCCTCCGGCCAGCCGGGCATAACCCATCGCCAGCCCATCGGGCCGACGCGGCTTGATCTGGCTGGCGGCCAGCGCGTGGTCGATCCGCCCCTCCATTCCCCGCCCGCCGCCATGGAACCGCGCCAGCCCGCCGTCGGCATGGCGCAGAGTCCGCAGGGTGGGAGCGATCCGTTCGATCGCCGCCTGATGCGCCGGCGGCACGCCGCGCCCGACGTCATGCAGCACCGCCGCCGCCCAGGTCAGCAGGGTAAAGACCTCGAGCAGTTCTTCCGGATTGCGGGTGGGCAACCCGCCCTGCCCGTCGATCTGCGCCTCGCATTCCCTGGCCAGGGCGCGCACCGCCGGATCGGCCAGATCCTCCCGCCCCTGCAGCGACAGGCCGGCATAGATCAGCCCGGTCAGCGCCTCGAACCGGGGCAGGCCGGGAACGGCCCCCTGCCAGCGCTTTGACATAAACCAGGCCTGCGCCGACAGCGCGCGATAGAAGGCATCGCTGGCGGCCTTGTCCTGACCGCGCAGCAGGAACAAAGCGTGGTTGATCCAGCGGATCACCCGCCGGCCGGTCAGATCCGGGCTCCATCCCGGACCACGCCCGTCGCCATGCGCTGCGATCCACCCCCAGAGCCAGGCCTGCGCCCTGGCCCGCGCCGCCATGTCGCCCACCGCCGCCAGATCGTCCAGCCAGGCAAACCCATGGCGTTCGGCGTCAAAGGCGGCATTCGGCGCCAGAACGTCCCACAGCGCAGTATCCTTTGATTCAATCAGATACCCAGCGAAGAGCAGATTTCCTGCGATGAGCTGCCGGCCCCGCGCGAAACTGCCGATGGTGCGCGGCTCGGGCTGCGAGACGAATCCCGTCGCCCCACGTTGGCGCCGGCTCATCCGGGCATAGAGCCGGTTGAGCATCCTGGTGCCGCGGCCGGCGAATCTGTCTGGACTGGACATGCGCGCTCTGCCTCTCACGCTCTCTGGCGTTTGCGCGGAGCATAGCGGGGCCGGTCCCTCAAGTCACTTCTGAAACCCGGGGATCAGAGGGATTTGCGCAGGCAGGCGATGTAAAATCCGTCCATCCCGCCCAGATCGGCCCAGTAATCGGGCCTGAGCCGCAGCCCACCCTCTTCTGTCACCCAATCCGGCTCAACTCCGGGCAGCGCCAGGGCATCCCGGTCGATACGGGCGCCGGGCAGGATCTCCAACGCCTCCTCGATCTGCACCTCGCCCTCGTCGGGCAATAGCGAACAGGTGCAATAGACCAGCCGGCCGCCGGGTTTCAGCAGACCCCAGGCATGCGCCAGCATTTGGCTTTGCAGCTCGATCAGCCCACCGAATTCAGACCCGTCCTTGGCGAAGGGCAGATCGGGGTGGCGGCGGATGGTGCCGGTCGCCGAACAGGGCGCATCCAGCAGGATGGCGTCATATTGCCCGTCATGTCGTAGCGCGTCCGAGATCACGACCTCGGCCTTCAGCCCGGTCCGCGCCAGGTTCTCACGCAGCCGCCCCAGCCTCGCCTCGGAGATATCGAGCGCGACGACATCGGCGCCAGTGGCGGCCATCTGCAGCGTCTTGCCGCCAGGCGCCGCGCACATGTCGAGGATCCGCTCTCCGGGCTTGGCCGCCAAAACCTTGGCCGGCAGCGCCGCGGCGGCATCCTGCACCCACCAGGCGCCCGCCTCGTACCCCGGCAGGGCCGAAACCTGGCCGGCATCGTCCAGCCGCAGCGACCCGGTCGGCACTGCCCGCGCCCCCGGCAGATCGACCTCGGCCCCCGGGCGCAGGGTTATATCAAGCGGCGCGCCGGCCAGATGCGCCAGTTCCATCGCCGCCACCGCCGGGCTGCCCCAGGCGGCGACCAGCGGGTTGCGCAGCCATTTCGGCAGCCGTGGCGCCCGCAGCGCCGCCCAGGCCTCGGGCCCCTCGGTCGCGATCTTGCGCAGCACCGCGTTGACCAGCCCCTTCATGTGACCGAACCGCCGTGTCTTGCCGACGATCTCGACCATCGCATTGACGACGCCATGGGCAGCGGCACCATGGCAGAGCTCCATCGTACCCAGCCTGAGCACATTGCGCACAGTCAGCGCCGGCATCCGCTTGAGGTGTTTCGACAGCAGCCGATCGACGCGTTCCAGCCCGCGCAGCGTGTCCAGCGCCAGCCGCTGGGCACGGGCGCGATCGGCCGGCTCCAGCCGGTCCAGCGCCCCGGCGCCCAGGCATTCGGACATCAGCCGCCCCTCGCCCAGCACCTGATCAAGCAGATAGATCGCGCTGCGTCGCGCTGCCGTGCCACTGTCGTCCATGATGATCCGTCCCGCTGTCTGCGTCTCCCCGCCTTGTCCGGGGCCGACAGGGGCGTATATCATGGCACAAGCACAAAGGAACCCGCCATGAGTGACAAGCCCCTTCCCGGGACCGCCCCAGAGCTCCCCGACGATATCCCAGCCGATCTTCCCCCCGCCGCCCGCCGCGCGCTGGCCGAGGCCGCCGAACGCCGCCGTCAGGCCGAAGCCGAGGCCGCGGCCAACCCGATGCCGAAGGAGCTGGGCGGCCGTGACGGCCCGGAACCCGTGCGCTATGGCGATTGGGAGAAGAAGGGCATCGCAGTCGATTTCTGATCGCCGCGCGGACCGACGCCGGGACGGATGCCCCGGCGCCCAGCCCCTGAACCGTGCCCTCAGCGCGGCTCGAAATAATCGAGCGGGATCTTGAGGTAAGACCGCCCGTTATCCTCCGCCTCCGGCTTGCGACCGCCGCGAATGTTGATCTGCAACGCCGCCAACATCAGCTTGGGCAGCGGCAGCGTCGCGTCGCGGGCGTCGCGGATGGCGCAGAACTCCGCCTCGCTCGCCCCGCCCTTCAGATGGATGTTGCAGGATTTCTGCTCGGCCACCGTCGCTTCGCAGGCCGCCGGTCGCCCGGGGGCGTAATCGTGGCCGACAAAGACCCGGGTGTCATCGGGCAGCGCCAGGATTTTCTGGATCGAGGCATAGAGCACCCGGGACGATCCTCCGGGGAAATCCGCCCGGCTGGTGCCGCTGTCGGGCATCATCAGCGTGTCATGCACAAAGGCCGCATCGCCCACGACATAGGTGATCGAGGCAAGCGTATGGCCGGGGCAGAAGATCACCCGAACCGGGATCTCGCCCACCATGAACTCCTCACCGTCATAGAACAGCTTGTCCCACTGGCTGCCATCGGTGGGAAAGCTGTCGGGCAGGTTATAGATGTCCTTCCACAGAGCCTGCACTTCGGTCACATGGTCGCCGATGGCAGTCGGCGCCCCGAGCTGTTCCGCCAGCCAGGGCGCGGCCGAGAAGTGATCAGCATGCGGATGGGTGTCGAGGATCCAGACCACCTCGATCCCTGTGGCGCGAACATAGTCCAGAATTTCCTGCGCGCTTTGCATCGTGGTGGCGCCGGCATTCGGGTCGTAATTCATCACCGGATCCACGATGGCGCCCTGCATGGTGGCGGGGTCGTGGAACACATATTGCCAACTGCCGGTCGGTTCGTCCCAGAAGGATTTCACAACAGGGGATTTGGTCATCGGTCTTCCTCCGGTCTTCATGGTCGGCCCCGGCACCGGCGTGCCGGGGCTCTTGTGGTCAAAGATGGATCACAGCGCCCGGGTCGAGAAGTACCAATCGACGGTATTATACCCCTCGCCGGCACGCGCCTCGGCGGCCTCGGGCGTGGCGGGCGGCGGCACGATCACCTGATCGCCGGGCTTCCAGTTCTCGGGCATGGCGCATTTGTTGGCGTCCGCCGTCTGCAATGCGACCAGCAAACGATAGATTTCATCGACCGACCGGCCCGCGTTCATCGGATAATAGACCATCGCGCGCAGCACGCCCTCAGGGTCGATGATGAAGGTCGCCCGCACCGCCGCCGTGTCCGAGGCGCCCGGCTGGATCATGCCATAGGATTGCGCCACCTTCATGTTCAGGTCGGCGATGATCGGAAAGCCGATCTCGACCCCGAAATTCTGCTTGATGTTCAGCATCCAGGCGATGTGGCTGTGCACGCTGTCGATCGACAGACCCAGAAGCGCCGTATTCATCGCCGCGAAATCGTCCTGCCGCTTGGCGAACCCGATGAATTCAGTGGTGCAAACCGGGGTGAAATCTGCGGGGTGCGAAAACAGCACCAGCCATTTCCCCTTATAGTCCGCCAGCGTCTTGCGGCCATCGGTGGTAGGGGCGTCAAAGGCCGGGGCTGGTTCGTTCAACCGGGGCATTTGCGGGGCTTGCGAAGTGTCGGTCATCTTGGTGTCTCCGTCTCTGTCGTTGCGATGAGCCAGAGATAGGGGGCGGGCATAAATATGTGAAATTGATTATAAATCTTTCACTGATAGGGATTTTCTATATGTTTGTCGCATGATCACCCTGCGCCAACTTCGCTTTCTCGTCGCCCTCGCGGATGAGCTGAACTTTTCCCGCGCGGCAGAGGTCTGTTTCGTCACCCAGCCGACGCTGAGCGCCGGGTTGAAGGAGCTGGAACAGCTCCTTGGTGTGCAACTGGCGGAACGCAGCAAACGCTCGGTGCTGATGACCCCCATCGGGTTGGAGATCGCCGAACGCGCCCGCGCCCTGCTGCTGTCGGCGCATGAGATCGAAGACCTTGCCGCCGCCCACAAGGCACCAGAGGAGGGCGATCTTAAGCTGGGCGCGATCCCCACCATCGGCCCCTTCCTGATCCCCAAGGCGCTGCCGCAGATCCGCAGGGCCTTTCCCAAGCTGCGGCTGTTCCTGCGCGAGGAGAAAACAGATTCCCTGCTGGAAGGCCTCGCGACAGGGCGGCTCGACGTGGTGCTGATCGCCCAGCCCTTCGACATCGGCACCGCAGAACATGTGCCGCTGTTCGACGACGGTTATCACCTGGCGACGCCGCCGGGCTGGGGCCGGGCCACGGGCACACCGGTTGATGGTGGCGCGCTGGAAGGGGCGCGGTTGTTGCTGCTGGAACAGGGCCATTGCCTGCAACGCCACGCGCTGCGCGCCTTTCCCGACCGCGACATCCAGCAAGACGAAAGCTTTTCCGCCACCAGCCTGCCGACGCTGATCTCGATGGTCAGCGAAGGGCTGGGGATCACGCTGTTGCCCGATCTGGCAATCGACGCCGGTGTGCTGGCGGGGCAACGGGTGGATATCGCGCCGCTGATCGGTGCCTGCCCTCGCCATGTGATCCTGGCCTGGCGCCCGACCTCGGCCCGCAAGCCGGTGTTCCGGGCGCTTGCCGAGATGTTGCGCCAGACCCGGGCGGGTCTGGCGGGTTAGAGCCTGCTATCCGATCTTCAGCCGGTCCTGCAGCGCCGCCCAGAGCATCACCATCTTGACCCCGTGGCGATGGAACCGGTGGAACGGGATCAGCTTGAGATCGCGGACCGGATACTCCAGTGCCTCGGGCCGTTCCCCGCCCAGACGGGTGGCCATCACCCGGCCCAGCGCCGTCGCCGCCGCCACGCCGCGCCCGTTCAGCCCGATCAGCGCATGCAGCCCCGGCGCCAGTTCGGCCAGATGCGGCAAATGATCGACGGTCACCGCGACATTGCCGCCCCAGCGATAACGCCACGCCTGCCCCTTGAGCTGCGGGAAAAGCTCCAGCGCGTGGCGCTTGAGCCGATCGAAGGCGCGCTCCAGTGCCGCGTCGGTATAAGCCCCGGCGCCGCCCATGACGAACCGCCCCCCGGCGTCGCGGCGGAAATAGAGCAGATGTTTCTGAGTATCCGACACCACCTGACCGCCCGGCAGGATGTCCGGGGTGACCTCCGCCGGCAAGGGATCGGTTGCCACCTGGATAGAGCGGATCGGGATCACGTTGCGCTTCACCCGCTGATCAAGCGGGCCAGAATATCCATTGGTGCAGATCGCCACCTGACCGGCGCGCACCCGGCCCTTGGGCGTAGTGACGATCCAGCCGTCACTGCCCTGCGCCAGCGCTTCGGCGCGGGTCTGGGCGAATATCCGCACCCCGGCCTTGGCCGCCGCCGCCGCCAGCCCCTGCGAATAGGCCAAGGGCTGCACGCCGCCGCCGCGCGGGTCCAACAGCGCCCCGGCATATTGGCCGCCGCCCAACATCTCCCGCGTCTCGGCGGCAGATAAGTCGTGAATATCGACGCCCAGCACCCGCCATTGCGCTGCCCGATCGCGCGCGCCGTCCAGCCCATGCGCCGCAGCGGCATGGACCCAGCCCTCCTGCCGGGCGCCGCAGTCGATGCCATGGCGGCGGATCAGGTCGAAGACCAGATCGGGTGCCGCCCCGGTCGCCGCCACCATGCGTTTGCCGATCTCGCCGAAATGGGCGACCACCTCGCGCGGGTTTTCCTTCAGCCCCGGCAGCACCTGCCCGCCATTGCGACCGGAGGCGCCCCAGCCCGGCGTCTCGGCCTCGATCAGCACCACGGATTGCCCGGCCTCGGCGGCATGGAGTGCGGTCGACAGCCCCGAGATGCCGCCGCCGATGACGCAGATATCCGCGCTCAGATCTTCGCCCAACACCGGCCCGACGGTGGGTTCCGGCGCCGTCGCGGTCCAGAGCGACTGCGCCAAGGCGCCAATTTCATTGCTGATGGTCATGTCTCACCCAAGTTCCCGATCGCCGCCGCCCGCCCGGACGGCCTTGTTCCTTCCTCCCTACACTTCCACCGACCACCGCCAAGCGCGCACAGTGGTTTCCGCGCCGTCAAATGCCCAACGAAGACCGAAACGCTGAAGATCGCGGCGTCAGCGCCGCTTCCGCCGATAAGCGCCCGGGGTCATCCCGGTCCAGCGCCGGAACGCGCGGTGAAAATTCGCCACCGTCGCGAAGCCCACATCCTGCGAGATTGCCTCAAGGCTCTTGCTGCCCTGGGTCAGGTCGCGGATCGCGATATCCCTGCGCAACCCGTCCTTGATGTCCTGAAACGAGGTGCCCTCGGCCTCCAACCGCCGCATCAGGGTGCGCGGCGTCAGATGCAGCGCCCGCGCCGCATCGGTCAGTTGAAGCCCTATCCGGTCGGAAAGCTGCACCATCTCGCGCACCCTGAGCGACAGCGCATGTTCGCGCGAGCTGGTGAAGATCCAGTCGCGCGGGGCCCGATGCAGGAAATCCCGCATCTCGGCCTCGCTGCGCGCCACCGGCAGGGCGCCGAGCGAGCGGTCGAAGGCGATGAAGGAACAAGGCTGCGCAAAATCCACCCGGGCGGGGAAGAGGATTGGGTAATCCTCGGCAAAGGGCGGGCGCGGAAAGACGAAACCCACCGCGCGCACCGGCAGCTCCCGCCCCGCCAGCCAGGAGGCGATGCCATGGGTCAGCTTCAAAAGCAGCATATGCCCGAAGCGCTGCGGCAGGGCGGCGCCGCGCGGCAGCAGGCTGACGCGCATCGCCTCTCCCTCGGCCTCGAAGCTCAGCCGATAGTCGTCCAGCAGCAGGTTCCAGAAGGTGGTGAAACGATAAAGCGCACCGTCCAGCGACGAGGCCCCGCGCACCGAAACGCAAAGATGTTTCAACGCGCCCGACCGGATCGGCCTGCTCCAGAGCCCCATCATCTCATCCCCGGTGCCGATGGCGACAAGCTGATAGAGCCGCACGATCTGATCATGGGTCACCCGCGCACGTGGCTGCCCTTCCGCCACCGCAAGCCCGGTCTGATCGAGGAAACCGGCAAGCTGCGCCGGCGGGCAATAGGCGCGCAGCGCCATCAGCCAATCCTCGACAAAGGCGAAGGAGACCGTGGGCAGAACGGGCGGCGGCACCGGGGACGCCACCGAAAGGGTCTGTTGCGGCGAGATCATGCCCCGATCTTCCGCCAATTTGTCACTTTTTGCAAATTCTCCGTCCATGGCAGAGATAGCCGCCCGGTATTACGCCTTTTACATGTCACTCGAAGCGCAGAGCGAAGGAGCCCGCCCCATGACATTCGAAGCCCCGGTTCAGGATCTTCTGTTCAATATCGCGCATCTGTCGCAGTGGGATCAGGTCACCGCCCTGCCCGATTACTCCGGCATCGACCTGTCGGATGCCGGCGCCGTGCTGGAGGAGTTCGGCAAGTTCTGCGCCGAGGTGATCGCGCCCTTGAACCAGCCCGGCGATCAGGCGGCCTCGCATTTCCGCGATGGCAAGGTTGTGCTGCCCGAAGGGTTCGCCGAGGCCTATGGCCAATTCGTCGAAATGGGCTGGCAAAGCCTGCCGCACCCCGAGGCCTGGGGTGGCCAGGGGCTGCCCCGCGTGGTGGGGGCGGCGGCGACCGAGATCCTGAACGCCGCGAACATGAGCTTCGCGCTCTGCCCGCTGTTGACCGATGGCGCGATCGAGGCGCTGCTGACCGCCGGGTCGGAGGCGCAGAAACAGACCTATCTGCCGCATCTGACCTCGGGCCGCTGGACCGGCACGATGAACCTGACCGAACCGCAGGCGGGCAGCGATCTGGCGCTGTTGCGCACCCGGGCGGAGCGGGCGGGCGATGGCAGCTATCGCATCACCGGCACCAAGATCTTCATCACCTATGGCGAACACGACATGGCGGAAAATACCGTCCATCTGGTGCTGGCCCGCCTGCCCGATGCGCCGGCCGGGGTGAAGGGCATCAGCCTGTTCGTGGTGCCGAAGTTCATGGTCGAGGCCGACGGCAGCCTCGGCGCCCGCAACGCGGTGCGCTGCGTCAGCGTCGAACACAAGCTGGGGATCAAGGCCAGCCCGACCGCCGTTCTGGACTATGAAGGCGCCACCGGCTTTCTGGTCGGCGAAGAGAACTGCGGCCTCGATTACATGTTCGTGATGATGAACGCCGCCCGCTATGCCGTGGGGCTGCAAGGCGTCGCCATCGCCGAACGCGCCACCCAGCGCGCCATCGCCTATGCCAGGGAACGGGTGCAAAGCCGCCCGGTCGACGGATCGGCACGCGAGGCGGTGACGATCATCCACCACCCCGATGTGCGCCGGTTGCTGATGCGGATGAAGGCGCTGACCGAAGGTTGCCGCGCCCTTGCCGCCTGTGCCGCCGGCTGGCACGATCTGACCCACCACGGGCAGGTCGACGGCGCCGCCGAGATCGCCGAGTTCCTGGTGCCACTGGTCAAGGGCTATTCCACCGAGACGGGGGTCGAGGTCGCCTCTCTCGGCGTACAGGTGCATGGTGGTATGGGGTTCATCGAGGAAACCGGTGCCGCCCAGCATTACCGCGATGCCCGAATCCTGCCGATTTACGAAGGCACCACCGCGATTCAGGCCAATGACCTGCTGGGCCGCAAGACCCTGCGCGACCAAGGCGCCACCGCCCGCCGGCTGGCCGCGATGATCGCCGCGACGGAAACCGAACTTGCTGCCGGCAGCGCCGCCGCCCAGGCCGTCGCCGCCCGGCTGACCAAGGCGCGCGGCGATTTCGAGGCGGCGGTCGACTACCTTTGCACCGAAGGTGACCCAAATGCCGCCTTCGGTGGCAGCGTGCCCTATCTGATGCTGGCGGGGAACCTGGTGGCCGGTTGGCAACTGGCCCATGCCCTGCTGGCAGCAGAGGCGGCGATGGATAACGACCCCGCCTTCATGACCGCCAAGATCGCCACCGCGCGCTTCTATGCCGATCACATCCTGCCCGAAACCGACACCCAGCGCCTGCGCATCACCGAGGGGGCGCAAAGCCTGCTCGCCGCTGCGTTCTGAGCGCCCTAAGACTGAGAGGAGCCCCCATGCCCGTCACCATCGACCCCAGGGATTACACCCGCCTTGCGCTTGACCCGCAGGAGGACGGCGTCTGGATCGTCACCCTGAACCGGCCCGAAAAGCGCAACGCGCTCGACCTCGCCACGGTGGAGGAGCTGGTCACCTTCTTCTCCACCGCGCCGCGCGCGGGTGTCAAGGCGGTGGTGCTGGCCGGCGCCGGCCAGCACTTCTGCGCCGGGCTCGACCTGATCGAACACCATGACGCCGACCGTAGCCCGGCCGATTTCATGCATGTCTGCCTGCGCTGGCACGAGGCCTTCAACAAGATGGAATACGGCGGCGTGCCGGTCGTCGCCGCGCTGCAGGGCGCCGTGGTCGGCGGTGGGCTGGAACTGGCCAGCTCGGCCCATGTGCGGGTGATGGATCAGACCACCTATTTCGCCCTGCCAGAAGGCCAGCGGGGCCTGTTCACCGGCGGCGGCGCCACCATCCGGGTCGCCGATCTGATCGGCAAGGCGCGGATGATCGACATGATCCTGATGGGCCGCGTCTATCAGGGGCAGGAGGCCGTCGATCTGGGGCTTGCGCAATACATCGTCGAAGGCTCCAGCATGGACAAGGCGCTGGAACTGGCGCGGCGCGCGGCGGAAAACCTGCCGCTGACCAACTTCGCCATCTGTTCGGCGATCAGCCATGTGCAGAACATGTCGGCGCTGGACGCGGCCTATGCGGAATCGGTGGTCGCCGGCATCGTCAACACCCAGCCCGACGCCCGCGCTCGGCTGGCCGCCTTCGCCGACAAGAGCGCCGCGCGGGTCCGCCCGAACGAGTGATCCAGAACCATCCTGCGCGCGCCTCACCACAGGGGCGCGCGCAGGACGCACCGCCAGCTCAGCGCTGCCTGATCTTGAGGTTCTTCGACACCCCGCCCCCGATCAGCGCGACAAGATCAGTGGCCACGGCAACCAGGTTGACCCGCGGCGGAACCGCGACATAGACCGGTCGCCAATCGGGATCGAATTTCTCCTTGAACGAGCGCAGCCCCTCGAAATTGTAGAATTGCCCGCCGTGCCGATAGATCAGCGCACCAAGCTGCGTGCTGAGCCGCGTGCCCGGTCGCGCCTCAAGCCCCGATAGCGGCGCGTTGCCCAGACTGAATTCGGCGAAACCCTCGGCCTTGAAATGCAGCAGAAGTTCGGTGAACAGGAACTCCATCACGCCGGAGGGCGCCGCCTCCACATGGCGCATCAGATCCAGCGTCGCGCGCTGCTTGCGGTCGGTGACCCAGAGATTGGCGAAGGCGACGCAGCGCCCGTTGTGGCGGATCAGGGCCAGAGGAGTGCGATTCAGATAGGCGACATCGAAGGCCCCGACCGAAAACCCCTTTTCGCCACCGGACTTGATCGCAAGCCAGGCATCTGAAATCGCCCTGAGCTCGTCCAGAAGCGCAGCGGAATGCGGCGGGGTCAGGACTTCGAAACTCAGCCCATCCCGCAAGGCCCGGTTATGCGTCGTTCGCAGCCGCTTGTGCTCGCTGCCCTCAAGGCTGAAAGCCCCGAGATCGACGACAGCCTCTTCGCCCAGCTTGTGCAGCACCAGCCCCATGTCGATCCAGATCGGCGCCGAACTGCCGCGCACGGCGTAGAACACCGGTCGCGCGTTGGCGGCATAGGCGGCGTCGTGAAACTCCCAGGCCAGGGCCCCGGCCTCATCCGGGCGACCGACCGGTTCGTGCAGCGCGACCCAGCTCCTGCCCTGCACGCGGTACATCAGAAAACTTTCGCCGCTTTCCGAAAACAGCAGCGATTTATCTCCTGTCAGCGCCACGTTGGCCTCGGGATCGGCCCCGGCCCTGATGATCGCCGCAGCGCGTTCCAGATCGGTCGCATCGGGCGGAACTTCCTTCAGCCGCGCCGGTCGCAACGCATAGCGCAGCAACAGCAGGCCGATCACCACCAGCCCCACCAGCGCCGCCCTGAGCGCCCGCGGCGCCGCTTTGTCCGAAGCGAACTGCCACCAGAGATCGCCGCTGTAGAGCGTCGCCTTATGGGCGAAGAACAGCACCGCCAGCAGCGTCCCCCCGAGGCAAAGCATCAGCAGGCTCCAGCGCAGGCTCAGCACATCCCGGGTCAGCCGTGTCGCGCGGTAGAATTCGCGGCGCGCCGGCAGCAGCACCAGGGCCGCCAGCGCGAGAACCACCGCCCGATCATAATCAAGCCCATGCGCCAGGCTGGCCACCACCCCGCTCAGCAGCACCGCCATTGCCAGCCACCAGGCGCCTTCGACCCGGATCAGCAACCCATGCGCGATGACCAGCAGACAGGCGCCCAGCGCACTTGACGCCAGCGCGCCGCCTTCGACGAAGGCCAGCGGCAAAATCCGCTCCAGATCCTCGGCCCAGGCATCGGTCGGCGGGATCAGGCTGGCGATCATCATCATCGCACCGGAGACGAAGACCATCACCGCCAGCGCCAACGGGCTGACCGCGCTGATCGCCCGAAAGACAGGGACCAGCAGGGCCCGGGCCGGCGCCGCAGCCATCCGCAGCTCGGCCAGGGCCAGAAGGACGACCGCAAGCGCGAAGGGCACGAGGTAATAGATCAGCCGGAACATCAGCAGCCCCGCCGCCGCCTCTCCCACCTGCACGGTAGAGGGCAACGCCGCGATGATCACCGTCTCGAACACCCCGATGCCGCCCGGCACATGGGACACGACACCGGCCATCACAGCGGCGGCGAAAACCGCCAGGAAGGTGGCAAAGCCCACCCCGTCCGACGGCAGCAAAAGATACAGCGCCAGGGCAGAGAACAGCGTTTCGCCGGCAGTAAACAGAAACTGCCCCGCCATCAGCCCGGGGGACGGCGCATGCAGCGTCAGCCCCCGCACCCTCAGCGCCCCGCCGCGCAAGGACAGGATCAGCATCACACCCAGGCTGGCAGCCAGAATCGCGATACCGCCCCAGCGGATCGTCGAAGCCGGCCAGGACACCAACGCCTGCAACGCATGCGGGTGCCAGCTCAGCGCGCCAACCCCGATGGTCACCACACCGATGCCAAAGGCGATCGAACCGAAGACCGAAATGCCCGCGATATCCAGCGCAGACAGCCCCAGCGCGGAATAGATGCGATACCGCACCGCTCCTCCGGTCAACGGCCCGGCCCCCACGGTATTGCCCACCGCATAGCCCAGGAATCCACCGGCGGCGACCACCGGGAACGGCAGCTTGCGCCCGATATAGCGCAGCGCCGACCAGTCATATCCGATCAGCGCCGCATAGCCCCCCAGCGTACAGAGCAGTGCCAGTACGATGCTGCTGGCCGGGGTGGCGCGGATCATCGCCATCACCTCGTCCAGATGAACCGGTGCCAGCAGACGATAAAGCGACCAGGCGCCCAGCGAGAAAAGCCCGGCGGCGACAAGATACGGCAGTAGCAACCTCGCGCTGGCGCGAAACGTGGTCTTGGTCAACTCTCGGCCCTCCATCATGTCGTGGAATGCCACGACGGCGGCCTGGCGATCAATGCCTGTCGAACCGCGCGGGCCAGAACCTGACCGAAGCCGGTCTGCCGACCCGGATGAGACTGCGGGTTATGACACCGAGCCTGGGGAATTCTGCTGCGACCCGCCCCATTCCTCCCTTGGTTTTTCCGCCCCGTCCCATCATATAGAAGCCAAGTTGAACGCGGAGAGGACAGAATGATGGATATACTCTCGGGCAATTCCCCGGCCGAAGGCGCCGATCTGGTCAAGGATATCACCGAAGCGACCTTCATGGTCGATGTTGTCGACGCCTCGAAAGAGGTCCCGGTGGTCGTGGATTTCTGGGCCCCTTGGTGCGGGCCCTGCAAGACGCTCGGACCGCTTCTTGAACAAGAGGTCAAGGCCGCCAAGGGTGCCGTGCGCATGGTCAAGGTCAACGTCGATGAATCGCAGATGATCGCGGCGCAGCTTCAGATCCAGTCGATCCCGACGGTCTATGCCTTTTATCAGGGCCAACCGATCGACGGGTTCCAGGGCGCATTGCCCGGCTCCGAGGTCAAGGCTTTCATCGAACGGGTTATTCAGGCCTCTGGCGGTGCTACCCCCGGGGCCGGCCTCGATGAGGCCGTGGCCGCGGCCGAAGAGATGCTGGCCGAAGGCGCGGCAGCAGACGCGGCCCAGACCTTCGCCGCCATTCTGGGCGAAGACCCCAATCACGCCGGCGCCTATGGGGGGCTGGTGCGCGCCCATATCGCCGCCGGAGAGTTGGATCAGGCCGAAGCGGTGCTGAATGGCGCCCCGGCAGACATCTCTCACAGCCCCGAGCTTGAAGCCGCGCATGCGCAACTCGAACTCGCCCGGCAGGCAGCCGATGCCGGCCCGGTGGCCGAGCTCGAGGCCGCCGTGGCCGCCAATCCCGACGACCTGCAGGCACGGTTCGATCTGGCCCAGGCGCTGCATGCCTCGGGCAAGGTGCAGGAGGCGGTCGATCAGTTGCTTGAGCTGTTCCGCCGTGATCGGGAGTGGAACGACGGCGCGGCCAAGTCGCAGCTTTTCACCATTTTCGAGGCGCTCAAACCGAACGATCCCATCGTGCTGCATGGTCGGCGCAAGCTCAGTTCGATGATATTTGCCTGATCCGGTTTCAGGGCTAAGTTCATCTCTATGATGCAAGCCGTCGACCTGCCGGAGACCATTGCCGTCTTCCCCCTGCCCGGGGCGCTTTTGCTGCCCCGGTCACGGTTGCCTCTGCATATCTTCGAGCCTCGCTATCTGCAGATGCTGGAAGACGTACTGAAGACGCCGCAACGGCTGATCGGCATGGTGCAGCCCTGCCCGCAACCGGCCCGAAGCAATGCGTTGCACGCGATCGGCTGCGCCGGTCGGGTCACCCAGTTTTCGGAAACGGAAGACGGGCGATACATGATCACCCTGACCGGCATCAGCCGGTTTCGCATCCAGTCGGAGATCGACGGCTTTGCCCCCTATCGCCGCTGTTCCGTCTCTTGGGAGGGGTTCAGCCGCGATCTGGGCGGGACGGAAACGGATCCCTGTTTCAGCCGCAACCGTTTCCTTGATCTGCTGAGCCGCTTTTTCGCCTCTCGCCATCTGCAAACTGACTGGGACGCGCTGAAGGAGGCAGAGGACGAATTGCTCATCAATTCGCTGTCGATGCTGCTGGATTTCACCCCCGAGGACAAACAGGCGCTGCTGGAAGCGCCATCGCTGCAAACGCGGCGCGAGACCCTGGTCACCCTGCTTGAATTCCAGATGCGCAGCGGACCGGGCGAGGAGACCTTGCAATGAACGATATGACCGACATTCCCGCCGAATCCGGCCCTGCCCCCCAACCGGCCTTCGACCGCCGCATGCTCGAAGCGTTGATCTGCCCGCAGACCCATACCACGCTCGAATATGATGCACAGCGGCAGGAGCTGGTGTCGAAGGCTGCCGGCCTCGCCTTTCCGATCCGCAACGGCATCCCCGTCATGCTGGTGGGCGAGGCGCGACCGCTGGAGTGATCCCGGACGGCGGCACCACCGGACAGGACCGAAGGCAGGCCGAAGCCGCCGCACCGTCTGGACGGTTTTGCACAAACACCCCGACCTGTGCTAAGTTGCGAGTAGGTCACGGCCATTGTCATGCTGTGACGACCATCGACTTAGCCATTCAAGCCAGAGCCATGTCATGAATATCAGCAGGTCCAAAGCGGAAACCCCGCATCTGAATGCCCTTTCGGTCGAACTCTCCCAGTTGAACGGCCCCTGTGTCGGCTGTTCCGATTGCGGCGGCCTCTGCATGGCGCTGATTGATGCGCTGACCTTGCCGGAGATGGTGCTGGGGAAAAAGCGCGACGGCGTCTGAGCTCAGGCATGTCGGGGCCTCTCAGCCTGGCGAAGTCACCCCAGGGCTATTTTCACCAAGGGCGATGGCCCGGAACCGGTGATCAGCCTGGTACGCGCAGCCAGCCGTTGGCGAATGTGACCTCAGCCACCCCGGCAAGCCGGGTCAGGCGGGCCAGTTCCGCCTCCAGCCTGGCTTGGCGCGGGGCGGTCCAGCGGATGCCGGGTTCAGGCCAAAGCGCGGTGACCCGCAGAAGATCTGCGGCGCGATCCGCCTTCATGTCGATGCGCCCGACGATCCTGTCGCCCTCCAGCAGCGGAAAGACGTAATAGCCGTATTTCCGCTTCGGAGCCGGCACGAAGACCTCGATCCGATAATCGAAGCCAAAGAGACGCAATGCCCGGGCCCTGTCGCGCAGCGCCGGATCGAAGGGGCTGAGCACCCGCAACCGCCCCGGCGCAGGTGACAGGCCGGCAGCCTCGGCCAGGACATCGGGGCGGGCGAACGCGCGACGCGGGCTGCCGTCCCGGCTTTCCACCTCGATTTCGATGACTTCCCCCCGGGCAAGGGCCGCGCCGGCCCAATCGCGCGTCTCGGCCAGGGTGATGATATCCCAAAAGTCGGCCAGTTCCTTGGCGGTGGCGAACCCCATCCGGTCGAGCGCGGCAGAGGCGGCCCAGGCAATGGTTTCCTCTGCTGCGAGGGCGGTCTGGCGCAGGGTCTCGTCGATCACCCGTTCGGTCAGATCATAGCGTTTCTGAAACCCCGTCCGCCCGGTCACACTGAGTGCGCCGGTGCGCCAGAGATATTCCAGCGCCGTTTTCGACGGGTGCCAATCCCACCACCCCGAGCATCCCTTCTTCTCATCGCCGCCAAAATCGGAAGAGGTCACCGGCCCATGATCGCGCACATGTTGCAAGACCGGGGTGAAGCGATCTTCGAACCCATGGCCCTGCCAGTCGCGCCAGCGGGTCTTCAGCCGGTCTGCATCGCGGCGGAACCGAAGCTGCCAATGGGGAAACTGCGTCACCGGCAGCATCGCGGCGTCATGGGTCCAATGTTCGAACAGCACCCGATCGGTTTCGTAAAGCCGCTTCAGCGCCGCGGGCCGATAGGCCGGGCGACGCGCGAACAGGATCAGATCATGGGCCCGGGCAACCGTGTTGATGCTGTCGATCTGCACGAAACCCAGATCTTTGATGACATCCAGCAGATCGGCGCCCCTGCCCGGCCCCACCGGCGCCTGGCCCAGCCCGTGACGATGCAGGAACAGCCGCCGCGCGGCCCGGTGATCCAGGCGCGGTAGGGGCATCTCAGCTCCGCTTCAGCGTGTCGCCAAAGCTGATCTTCGGAGTCAGGGTGACCAGGCTCTCGATCTCGCGCGGCGGGGTCTCCAGCCGGGCGGCAATGATCTCGGCCGCCTTGCACCCGATCTCCAGCCGGCAGGCGTCCATCGTGGCAAGTTGGCGCGGCAGCCCCTGCAACAGCTCCACCCCGTTGAAACCGGCAAGCCCGATCTGACCCGGAATGTCGATGCCTTGATCCAGTAAATAGAGCAACCCGCCCGCCCCGATCATATCATTGGAGTAATAAAGAAAATCCAGATCGGGCGAGCGGCTGAGCATTTCCGCCGTCATCTCGCGCCCCTTGGCCAGGGCCGAGCCGCCAGAATAGAAGGCCCGATCCTCGATCTCGATCCCGTGTTTGGCAAGCTTCTCGGTGAAACCCTCGAACCGCTTCCGCGCCCGGTGGTCCAGCGGCATCTTGGTGCCCATGAAGCCGATCCGACGATAGCCCGCCTCGATGATCGCGCGGGCCATTTCGCGCCCGGCACGGCGATGCGAGATACCGACCATCGCATCAACCGGGGTGCCATCGGTATCCATGATCTCGACCACCGGGATGCCGGCGGCCTTGAGCATGGCGCGCGAAGCCTCGGAATGTTCGAGCCCGGCGATGATCACCCCCGAGGGCCGCCAGGAGAGCATTTCGTAAAGCACGCGCTCTTCCTTTTCCGGCAGATAATCGGTGACGCCGACCACCGGTTGCAGAGGAGTATCCTCCAGCACCCGGTTGATGCCAGTCAAAACCTCAGGAAACACCATGTTCGACAGCGACGGGATGATCACCGCGATCAGGTTGACCCGGTTCGAGGCAAGCGAACCAGCGATCTTGTTCGGCACATATCCCAGCGCCTTGGCCGCCTCGAGCACACGGGCGCGGGTCGCCTGCGAGACATCGCCGCGATTGCGCAGAACACGACTGACCGTCATCTCCGAGACGCCCGAGGCCTCGGAAACATCGCGCAGAGTGAGCGGGCGTTTGTTCTCAGCCGTCACGGTGGGTCCCTTGTATCGGAATGGGGCGAGGGTAGCGCGAAGCGGCATGCATGTTCAAGCATGCCGACAGCGGCTGTTTAGGGCGGTGACAAGCCCGCCGATCCAGTCTAAAGAAACCGCGGCGGCCCCGTGGCTCAACTGGATAGAGCAGCCCCCTCCTAAGGGGCAGGTTGCAGGTTCGAATCCTGCCGGGGTCACCATTTATCAAGTTTTGCCAATGAAGCATAAGTTTGCACGATTTGGCAGTTTTCACGCACACCCCCTGTCAAGAGAAATGTTGCGACGGGCGAATCTTAGCGCTTTTCCTGATGGTTCGAGATCGCGCGCATCGCGACTTCACGCAGATAAATAGGGCCCGCCTCCAGCCCTTCAGGCTGGAACGGCTTGACGCCGGCCGCAGAGAACACCGCGAATATCGTGTTGCGATGTGCTCCGGTCTCCTGGGTGATCATCGTGGGCGTCACGAACCTCTTCCGAAAATCCGCGATTTCGGCTTCGGACATCAGCCACTGCAAACGCGCCGTCTTAGGGCTTTTGACCTGAGTGGCAGCAATATGGCCCCCCTCGATCAGAGCGGTGAAGGCCGAGTAGTCTCTCAACCCGATCGAACGGGCAAAAGCTGACGCAGCCATCTGCTGTTTATGCAGTGCGTCCAGGAAGAGAAGTTCGACGACGATACCATGATAGCCGAATACCTCCGACCGTTTTCCAGCCTGAACACGCCCTTCTCGGATCGCGCCGATAATGCGGCCAACACCGAGGCCCGACCGTTTGCTGGCCCGTTGAATGGTCTCCCATCCCGTGGCCTCGGGTGGCAGAAGGACTGCATGATGCTCCAGCTCTTTGACCAGGGCCAGTCCGTCGGGCAGATGCCAAGGATTCTTGATCTTCGGAAGCCGTGATCTGGGTTCCAGAACACCTTCCGCAACAAGCGCGTTGAACTCAGACAGCGTCGCGCCCATTGCTTCGCACATGGCGTTCGGTCCGATCCGGGTCGCGATCTCGTGCAAGAGGCCTGTATGGACTTCTGCATCGAAGATCTCGCCTGACGGTGATCGCGTGTCATCCTGTGTAAAAACACCAGCCTCGGTCAGCAATGAATCCAGTAAAGCCGTTGTGATGCCAGTTTCCTCTGAGGCAGTCAGAAGCGAATGCACTTGGCGCGCCTGGACCTCTTGGCCAAGGACCATCTCGCCGGCCGCGAGAGGCCATATGCGGATCACGTGATTCCGCAGGAGGGCACGAAACCCGTCAAAACTGCGATCTTGGCGATAGAAATGCTCCAGCCTGTCGTAGAGGGCGCCGAAAGCACCGCGGCTCACATCCGGAGCGCCACCGCCAGTATCGGATAAACGGGCGAATGCCTCCTCTATCGCCTGCGGGCCGCGAGAGGCAAAATGAAAGCCGGTTGCCTTGGCTTCGCGGTCATCCGGGGGCAGGTCCTGAACACGCCGAAGCTCCGCCCCGAGCAAACTGCAGAAGGCCGGATTGCGCCACAGGGGGGGGGGCGATCTGCGGCCCGAGGTTCCCACACAGCGAGCTGTTGATTGCCGTCGCAAAAAGCGGCCCGGGACTGGCGGTTGTCCCCTTGCTCTACGTCGAGACAGAGCTTGAGAACAAAGAACTGCTGCTGCCGTTTGGCGGGCCGGTTCCAACCGCCGACAGCTATTGGCTGGTGCAGCCCGAACAGCGGGCCGAGATCCCGGCGGCGCATCAGTTTGCCTTGTGGATCAACGATCAGGCACGCGCATTCCGCCGCGATGTATCGAACATGCGGGGTACCAGGCGATAGCGGCATCCCCCACCCCAAGCCCATCGCCCGAGGCAGGGAGGCGCAGGCTACAGGTCGAAGCTGGCGAACACCGGCGCATGATCACTGGGCTTTTCCCAGCCGCGGGCGTCACGCAATACACGGCTGCCATGGGCCATCGGCGCGACATCGGGCGTGGCCCAGACATGATCCAGCCGGCGCCCCTTGTCGGCAGCGTCCCAATCCTTGGCCCGATAGGACCACCAGGAATAGAGCTTGCCCTCGGGGATATCGGCACGGGTGACATCGACCCATTTGCCCGCAGTCATCACATCACCCAGTGCCTCGACCTCGACAGGAGTGTGGCTGACGATCTTCAAAAGCTTTTTGTGATCCCAGACATCATCTTCGCGCGGGGCGATGTTCAGATCCCCCACCAGGACCGACTTACCGAATTGCTCCTTGTGAAACCAATCGCGCATTCCGGAAAGGTAATCCAGCTTCTGGCCAAATTTCTCGTTCACCGCGCGATCGGGCACATCGCCGCCGGCGGGCACGTAGAAATTATGGATCACCACCCCATTTTCCAACCGCCCGGCGACATGCCGGGCATGCCCCAGATCGGCGAAATCCATATCGCCCATGTCCTCGATCGGCAGTTTCGACAGGATCGCCACGCCGTTATAACCCTTCTGGCCGCGCGCGATCATGTGATTGTAGCCCAATGCCCGGAACCCTTCGACCGGGATCTTGTCGACCGGGCTTTTGCACTCCTGCAGGCACAGCACATCGGGCGCCTCTTCCTCCAGCAGCTTCAGCACGATCGGTTCGCGCAGACGGACCGAATTGATGTTCCAGGTGGCGAGGGTGAAGGGCATTTCGTCTCTCCTGACAGGGTTGCGGCACCCTAGGCGCTGAAACAGCGGGGCTCAAGCCGGGGCTTGTTCTGCGGGTGAGGGTGACTAGGTTACCCTAGGTTCGACGCACGCGCCCGCAGCAAAGGAGCTTTTCAGTGAGACGACTTGCCACCGCGCTGGCCCTGACGCTCCTGCTCCCTGCCCTCGCGGCGGCAGGAGAGCTCGGGCAGATCACCGGCACGGTTGATGGCGCTCCGCACGACTGGGTCGTGATCAACGACAGCACATCCCGCCGCAGCGCCGCCACGACGGTCATGAGCGGAGTGCGCCAGGTCACGCTCTGGGGGGCGGCCTCGGCCGACACCCCGGAATCGCCTCAGGGTGCGCTGCTGCTCGACTTCAGCCTGATCTCCGTGGGCGAGGCGATGACAGCGACTGACGCCCGGCTGCAATATCTGAAGGATGGCTATAAAAGCGGCTATCTGGCCGTGGAGGACGGGCTGACCCAAGTGACTCTGTCCCTGGCCGAACAGCGCCCGGACGGGCTGCACCTGTCCGGCAAGTTCAGCGCCAGCGCGACCTTCAGCAACCAGATCAAGCTGCGCCTGACCGCCCCCCTGCCAGCCGTTCGGATCGACGGCAGTTTCGACGTGGTTCTGCCGGAACAGCAGTAGCCCCCTTACTGCTCACCAACGAATGTCAGAAGTGTGGTAGCCAGAGGCGCAAGGATCGCAGCCACCATCTCAACCTGGCGCTGCATCGCGGCAAATGCGCTCTCTCCCGGCTCTGACAAAGACTGCGTTTCAGAAGTTACCCTGGCGATCCTGCCGTTCAGAAGCAACACCACCGGCCCATAGAACCCGGCAATTGCCAGTGAATAGCTTACCCCGAAATAGACCGACAGGCCGGAGACCGCGTGGCCGTAACTGGAAAGCGCGTCTTTTGCGAGCACCGATTTCGGAAATTCCATTAGCGCCAGGATCGCCAGCATTCCGATCGTGAACAAGACCGAAGTGAGATAGAGGAACAAGCGCGGCAGCCGGAACACATGATTGCGGTTGGGGCTGCACAATGCCTGCCGCGATTGTCCAAGAGACAGGGCAGCGCCAAGAGAAGCGGCGCCAACCGCAAGAATGGCCGATCCCGCGCCCAGCCCCTGCATCACGTTCACCCCGGATGTGCCGCCACTCGCTTCGTCCTTGCTGCCGAAAAGACAAACATCGTCGTCCTTTCCGGGAGACAGGCAAACATTCAGCGCCTCGGCAAACAGATTCTGTCCAAGGAAATGATGCAGGCGAACCTCACGGGTGCTGAGATAGTAAATTATCGCAATCCCCACAGCCGCGGCAAAGGCGAGCAATGCATTTCTGATCGTCACAGTGTCGTAATAGAAACCCCCATTGGCCTCCGGATGCCGCGCGAAGAGCTCGGACAGGAAGGCGAAGACGATCAGCAAGGCGATGCTCACGAACAGCACCGTCATAGCCATGAATTTATAGCGGCTCCCCGTTTCGGCATAGGTGCTCTTGGTCACGATATTCAAGGTAAGGTCCGGCAAATGCGGGTTTGAGAAGCCGGTGTGAAAGAACAGATAATCGGTCAGGATAAACAAGACCAAGGGCACGAAGACACATCCGAAGTATCGGGCCGGAACGCTCACCGTCGAATCATCCCTTTACCAAAATGGGTTATACAACCCAAAATAGCATTTCTCCCCCCTCAGCGGGGACTGGAAAATCCTTCGCCTCCCAACAATGGGAGAGCCCCGGCGGGCATGATTTCGGTTCTTCCGCCACAGAGCGGCGGCGGAAAAAAAAGACCGGGCACACGGCCCGGCCAAGGTCCAACAGGGAGGTGCATGTCATAACCCGGACATGCGCGGGATAGCTTGCATGTAGCAACCTGACCTCAGCTCAGCTTTGACCTGGGTCAAGTCGCCCTATGGTAGAACCTTTGCCGCAATCATGCAACCAAACGATAGCCACCGGCTTCGGTCACCAGAATGCGTGCATTCGAAGGATCGGGCTCGATCTTCTGCCTCAGGCGATAGATATGGGTCTCAAGCGTGTGCGTTGTAACCCCCGCGTTGTACCCCCAGACCTCATGCAGCAAAATGTCGCGCGGAACCACGCTTTCCGGCGCCCGATAGAGATACTTCAGGATATTGGTTTCCTTCTCGGTCAGCCGGATCTTGCGGTCATCACCGGTGATCAACATCTTCATCGACGGCTTGAACGTGTAGGGCCCCAGCTTGAACACCGCGTCCTCGGACTGTTCGTGCTGACGAAGCTGGGCGCGGATGCGCGCTAGCAGCACCGGGAACTTGAAGGGCTTGGCGACATAGTCATTGGCCCCGGCATCCAAGCCCAGGATCGTATCGGCATCGGTATCATGACCGGTCAGCATGAGGATCGGCGCCTTGACCCCTTGCTTGCGCATCAACTTGCACAGCTCACGCCCGTCGGTGTCCGGCAGACCGACGTCGAGGATCAAAAGATCGAAAAGCCCGTCCTTCACCCGCTCCATCGCGGCATGGCCGTCGCCGGCTTCGGTCACTTCGAAATCCTCCGTCATGACAAGCTGTTCTCCCAGCGCGTCACGCAGATCCTCGTCATCGTCCACCAGCAAGATTTTCTTGGTCTGCGGCATGTTGGCCCTCCTGTCTGATGTGATGTCAAATGCGGGTGATCACGTCACGGGACAAGTATTGCTGCAAAACCCTCACGCTGTCGTGTCCAGCACACGGGTTTTGTTTCACATTTGCGCAAAAGCGCTTAGATACGTCGGGACGTATTTTCCGGATCCGATCTCATGAGCCTCTTGCCCGACATCAATGAACTGATCGCCCGCGCCCGTGCCGATCTGCGCATGGGGGTGCCCCTGGTGCTGGAAACCGGGACAGAGGCAGCGCTTGCGATCTCGGCCGAGACGCTCACACCCGAACGGCTGGGCGATCTGCGACAGATCGGCGATCCGGTGATCGCCATCACCGCGCGGCGGGCCGAAACACTGAAGGCCCGCCCCTATGACGGAGATGTCGCCCGGGTGCTGATCCCCCGCGATACCGATCTTGGCTGGATCCGCTCTGTGGCCGATCCGGCCGATGATCTGATCACGCCGATGAAGGGCCCGCTGAACAGTCAGCGCGGCGGCTCTGCCGCCCTGGCACGACTGGGCATCGCCCTGGCCAAAAGCGCGCGCCTGCTGCCGGCGGTGGTGCTGGTGCCGATCACCGAAGGGGCGCGCTATGCCGCCGATTTCGGACTGACCCGGCTCAATCACGCGCTGGCGGAACCGCACCTGGGCGAACGCAGCGTGATGAACGAGGTCGTCCATGCCCGGCTGCCGATGGCAGCCTCCGAAGCCGGACGGCTGCATATCTATCGCCCCGAGGACGGCGGAGAAGAACATTATGCCATCGAAATCGGCCGCCCCGACCGGTCGAAACCGGTCTTGGCGCGACTGCATTCGGCCTGCTTTACCGGCGACGTGATGGGCAGCCTGAAATGCGATTGCGGCCCGCAGCTTCACGCCGCACTGGAGCATATGGGGAGGGAAGGCGCCGGGGTCCTGCTTTATCTCAACCAGGAAGGCCGCGGCATCGGCCTGGCCAACAAGATGCGCGCCTATTCACTGCAGGATCAGGGCTTCGACACCGTGGAAGCCAACCACAGGCTGGGCTTCGAGGACGACGAGCGTGACTTTCGCCTCGGCGCTGACATCCTGCGCGAACTCGGATTTTCATCGGTGCGGCTGCTGACCAACAACCCCAAGAAGATCGCGATGATGGAAAAGACTGGCGTCACGGTGGCCGAACGGGTGCCGCTGAAAGTCGGGGAAACCGCTTACAATCGCCATTATCTGGCAACCAAGGCGAAGAAATCCGGGCATCTTCTGTAAGCCCCTCGGGGAGCTTCGGCGCAGGGCATATCCCTTTTGGGCGCGCGGCTCCGGCCCCGGTCGAAGCCGCCATCACACCCTTTCAGACGATCCGGAAAATTCAAATTTTCCGAACAAATTTCTTCGAGGAAATTTGGCGCCCCACCTCAGACCGGATGGCTGCGATCGCCGAAGATCGCCGAGCCCACGCGCACATGTGTCGCCCCAAGTGCGATGGCGGTCTCGAAATCGCTGCTCATCCCCATCGACAGGCCGGAAAGCCCGTTCCTCTCGGCGATCTTGGCCAGCAGTGCGAAATGCAGGCTCGGTTCCTCATCAACCGGGGGGATGCACATCAACCCTTTCACCGGCAGATCGAGCCCCCGGCATTCGGCCACGAAGGCATCGGCATCAGCCGGCAGGATACCGGCCTTCTGCGGCTCTTCCCCGGTGTTGACCTGAATGAAAAGCTCGGGGCACTTGCCCTCTTCCTGGGCCAGCCGGGCCAGCGTCGTGGCCAGCTTAGGACGATCGACCGAATGAATCATATCGAACAGCTCAATGGCCTGGCGGGCCTTGTTGGTCTGCAGCGGCCCGATCAGATGCAGCTCGACGCCCTCGAAACGCTCCATGAAGGCAGGCCATTTCCCCGCGGCCTCCTGCACCCGGTTCTCACCGAAGATACGCTGCCCCTCGTCCAGAACCGCCTCGACCCGCTCCAGTGGCTGCACCTTGGACACCGCAATCAGCGTGACCGCCCCCGGCGCCCGCCCGGCCTCCTGTTCGGCCTTTGCGATACGGGTCTTGATCTCTTGCAGCGACATGCGAGCCTCCTGTTGCGATGGATGCGCGCGGGCAGGAAAACACCAGTTGGCGCCAAAAGGAAAGGGCCCGAACCGGGACGCCCGCACGAAAAAGGGCAGGTCCTGAGACCTGCCCTCGCATTCCCTGCGGAATGACTTCAAGCATTAGAACTTGAAGTACACACCGGCTTGGAACTGGCTGTCGTTGGCGGCGGTGTCAACATAACCGGCAACCAGGGTGGCGCCGCCGCCCAGGTCGTATTGGTAGTTGATGCCGTAGGCAGTGCCGTCAGCAGCGTCGGTCGAAACTTCGGAGTCGGTCGAGTTGACCCACAGCACGACGTTCGACGCGGCGCCGATGTCCATGTTGCCTTCCAGAGTCCAGCTGCTGGCTTCTTCGGTGTCACCGTAGGCCAGTTTGGCACCGAACTGACCGAAGTCTGCGCCGACAGCGGCGAAGGTGATGCCGTCGGTGGTTTCAACGGTTTTGCCGTTGATCACGCGGGTCGGGCCATTTTCCGACGACTGGTAAGCCGCGGTGACATAGTAGTCGGAGAAGCTGTAGGTCAGCATGATTGCGGTACGTGCTTCACCCTTCGCTTCGCCGGCGACGGTGCCGCCGTTGTTGCGCGAGTAGGACACGTGACCGGTGAAGCCGCTGAAGGTGTACAGAGCTTCGATGCCGTTGGCACCCATGCCGTCCGAGTCATACGAGTCCCAGTACCAGCCCACACCGTTCATGCCTTTGATCGGCAGCGAGTGGAAGTCCATGCCGTCGATGCCGGTACCAGTCGAGATGGTGGTGGTGTACAGGCCCGGGGCGTTTTCGATGGCGCCGATGATGTTGCCGACGTTGACGGTCAGGCCGCCGTAGCTCACGCCGAAGCGGGCACCGTTGAAGCCGTTGTCGCCACCGGGGGCGCTGCGGCCCGGGTTGCCGTCACGGTTTTCCGACTGCATGCGGACACGTGCGTTGAACACGACGCCGGCGTCGGTTTCGGTCGACATGTCGAACTGCAGACGCAGACGGCTGGTGATGTTGGTATCCGAACGGCCAATAACGTTTTTGTTGGCTTCGTTGTAATCCAGACCGAAGCGGCCATAACCGCTGATCTTCACATCGGCAGCGGCCATGCCAGCGGTCGCAACCAGCGCGGTCGTAGCGAAGAGAATCTTTTTCATAGTTTTCCCTCGGTTTTCGATTCATACGCCCAAACCGGGGAATCCGGTGTGGGTATGCAAAGGGGTTTCGCTCTTTCGGGGTCAATTTGGCAAGGCTCGCGAGCCGGGCGCCCTCAAAGTCACGGCGGATGGTGCAGCTTTGCCACAGTAACAAAGCCGCCCTGCATCCGCCACCAGACCCGCGCCTCGTGACACGCCCCGTGACACGCGCCGGCGCCCCTGATGCAGACGCACACGCGCGCGCGCCCTTAAGGGAACTCACGCCCATAAGGGAACTAAGGCCTTGCTCCAGATCGGCAGCTTGGATAGGACTTCTCATCAACAGCCAAGCGCCGGGAATGACGATGAACCTGCAAAATTGCCTGAAATTGACAGTGGTTTTAGCGCTCTGCGCAGGGGTATCGGCCTGTGGCCCGCGCGGCAAAGGCACTGCGGCGTCGAATTTCGACCCCCTCACGACCAACCGCGAAAGCGCCGGCATGTCGGCAAAGTCTTCGTTCTGGGACATTTTCGGCCCCAGCAAGGCGGAGCGGACTGTCAACGTCAACAAATACCTCTGGGTGGCCTCGCTTGATGTGCTCAGCTTTCTGCCGGTGCAGTCGGTCGATCCCTTCACCGGCGTGATCGTCACCGGCTACGGCACGCCGCCCGGCGGTGGCCGCGCCTATCGGGCTGTCGTTCACATCAGCGATCCCGCGCTGGATGCCCGTTCGCTGAATGTCTCGTTGCAAACGCAGGGTGGCCATGCCACGTCTCCGGCGACCGCCCGCGCGGTCGAGGATGCGATCCTGACCCGCGCCCGGCAATTGCGTGTGCGTGACAAGAGGCTCTGACACAGACCGGTAACCGGACTGGAAAGTCAGCCGGAACCGCAAGACCACCACGCCGGGTTCACGCCCGGCGCTTTCATTCCAGAAGGACCGCAGCGATGTCGCGTTATTCCGCCGCTGAAATCGAAGCCAAATGGCAGCAGGCCTGGGACAAGGCCGGGATTTTCACCGCCAAGCGCAGTGCCGACAAGCCGAAATATTATGTGCTTGAGATGTTTCCCTACCCTTCGGGGCGCATCCATATGGGGCATGTGCGCAATTACACCATGGGTGACGTGATCGCGCGTTACAAGCTGGCGACCGGCCACAACGTGCTGCACCCGATGGGCTGGGACGCCTTCGGCATGCCGGCGGAGAATGCCGCCATGGCCTCGGGCGGGCACCCCAAGGACTGGACCTATGGCAACATCGCCGACATGCGCGGCCAGATGAAGCCGCTGGGCCTGTCGATCGACTGGTCCCGCGAGTTCGCAACCTGCGATCCGGAATATTACGGCCAGCAGCAAGCGCTGTTCCTCGACATGCTCGAGGCGGGGCTCGTCTATCGCAAGAACGCCGTGGTGAACTGGGACCCGGTCGACATGACCGTCCTGGCCAACGAACAGGTGATCGACGGCAAGGGCTGGCGGTCGGGCGCCGTGGTGGAACGTCGCGAACTGACGCAATGGTTCTTCAAGATCTCCGACATGGCCGAAGAGCTGCTCGATGCGCTCGACGGGCTGGAGAACTGGCCGGCCAAGGTGCGGCTGATGCAGGAGAACTGGATCGGCAAGTCGCGCGGGCTGCAATTCGCCTTTACCCGCACTGACGGGACTGATCCGATCGAGGTGTATACCACCCGCCCCGATACCCTGATGGGCGCCAGCTTCGTCGGCATCTCGCCCGATCATCCGATCGCCAAGGCGCTTGAGGCCGATAACCCGCAAGTCGCTGAATTCGTGGCTGAATGCCGCAAGGGCGGCACCACGGAAGAGGCCATCGAAACCGGTGAAAAGCTGGGCTTCGACACCGGCATCCGGGTCAAGCATCCGCTTGATCCGAGCTGGGAGCTGCCGGTCTGGATCGCCAACTTCATCCTGATGGATTACGGCACCGGCGCCATCTTCGGCTGCCCTGCACATGACCAGCGCGACTTCGATTTCGCCACCAAGTACGGCCTGCCGATCAAACCGACTTTCGAGCCTGTCGAGGGCGGGGCCGGGCTGAAAGAGGCCTTCACCCCCACCAAGGCCGAAAAGGTGCGTTACATCGCGGGCTTTGCCGGCAAAGAGGTGCAAACCGGCGAAGAGGCCGTGAATGCCGCCGTCGACAAGGCCGAGGCCGAGGGCTGGGGCCGGGGCGTCACCAAGTTCCGCCTGCGCGACTGGGGGCTGTCGCGCCAACGCTATTGGGGCTGTCCGATTCCGGTGGTGCATTGCGCCGATTGCGGCGTGGTGCCGGAGAAAAAGGAAAACCTGCCCGTTCTGCTGCCCTATGACGAGGGCGGCAAACCGATCGACTTCTCGATCCCCGGCAACCCGCTGGATCGGCATCCGACCTGGCGCGACTGCACCTGCCCGACCTGTGGCAAGCCGGCCCGTCGCGAAACCGACACGATGGACACTTTCGTCGATTCGTCCTGGTACTATGCCCGCTTCACCGCGCCGCATGCCGACACGCCCACCGTGGCGGAAGAGGCCGAATACTGGATGAACGTCGATCAGTACATCGGCGGCATCGAACACGCGATTCTGCACCTGCTCTATTCCCGTTTCTTCGCGCGGGCGATGCAGATCACCGGCCACCTGCCCAAGAAGGCGATCGAACCCTTCGACGCGCTGTTCACCCAAGGCATGGTGACGCATGAAATCTATCAGACCCGCGACGCCAACGACCGCCCGGTCTACCACCTGCCCGAAGAGGTCGAATCCGGCAAGCTGAAGGCCACCGGCGAGGCAGTGGAGATCATCCCCTCGGCCAAGATGTCGAAGTCGAAGAAGAACGTGGTCGACCCGGTCAGCATCATCAGCCAGTTCGGCGCCGACACCGCGCGCTGGTTCGTGCTGTCCGACAGCCCGCCGGAACGTGACGTGGAATGGACCGCCGCTGGCGCCGAGGCCGCCTTCAAGCACCTGAGCCGGGTCTATCGTCTGGCCGCCGAGATCGACGTCGAGGCGCCTGCCACCGATGACGACAGCGCGCTCTTGCGCGAGATGCACAAATGCATCCATGACGTGACCGGCGGGGTGGAAAGCTTCGGCTTCAACGCGGCGATCGCCAAGCTCTATGCCTTCACCAACACCTTGGCCAAATCCAAGGCCGGCGGCGCGGCGAAACGGCAGGCGGCGCTGGTCTTGGCGCAGTTGATGGCACCGATGACCCCACACCTGTCTGAAGAGATCTGGACCCTGCTCAAGGGCGAGGGTCTGATCGCAACCGCCGCCTGGCCGACGCCGGATGCCGCCATGCTGATCGACGACACGATCACCCTGCCGATCCAGGTGAACGGCAAGCGGCGCGCGGAAATCAGCGTGCCGAAAGATATGGACAAAGCAGAGGTTGAAAAAGCCGCGCTGGCAGTGGAGGCTGTCCAGAAGGCGCTGGACGGGGCGGCGCCGAAAAAGGTGATCGTCGTCCCCGGACGGATCGTGAATGTCGTCGCTTGACCGCAGAAGCCTGCTGATCCTGCCGCTGGCGGCGCTTGCCGCCTGCGGCTTTACTCCTGTCTATGGTCCCGGCGGCGCAGGCCGGGCCCTGCGGGATCGCGTCCGCGTCCAGGAACCCGATTCGCCTGACGAATATCTTCTGGTCCGCACGCTCGAAGACCGGCTGGGCCGCGGAGGCGCCACAGCCCGCTATGGGCTGAGCTTCACGCTGCGGACCCAGACCAAGGGCCAATCCCTGACCGTGACCAACGAAACCACCCGTTACAGCCTGGTGGGCAAGGTCGATTACACCCTGACCGCCCTGGAAACCGGCCAGGTCGTCGCCTCTGGTCAGGTCGAGAATTTCACCGGCTACTCCGCCACCGGCTCCACCGTCGAAACGCTGGCTGGCGAACGCGATGCCGCAAAACGGCTGATGACCATTCTGGCCGATCAGATCGTTACCCGGCTGTATGCCACGGTGGATCTGCCGGCATGAAGCTTTCCGCACGGGAGGCCGAACGCTATTTCGCCAAACCAGAGGCCGGACGTGCCGGCCTGCTGATCTATGGCGCAGACACCATGCGGGTGGCGCTGAAACGCCAGCAGGTACTCAAGGCGCTGCTGGGGGAAGCCGCCGAGGAAGAAATGCGCCTGAGCCGGCTGCAGGGCGGCGAACTGCGCAAGGATCCGGCGCAGCTTCTCGATGCGGTGAAGGCGGTCGGCTTCTTTCCCGGCGCCCGCGCGGTTTTCGTCGAAGACGCCACCGACACCATCGCCGCCGCCGTCTCTGCAGCACTGGAAGACTGGGCGCCAGGCGATGCGCAGATCGTGGTTGCCGCCGGATCGCTCAAGGCGACATCGAAGCTTCGCAAGGCCTTCGAGCTGCATCCCAACGCCTATGCGATGGGCCTTTACGATGACCCTCCCAGCCGGGAAGAAATCGAACGCACCCTGGCCGATGCCGGCATGCGCGACGTGCCGCGCGATTCCATGTCTGCCCTCACCGACTTGGCGAATGCCCTCGGCCCCGGCGATTTCGCCCGGCTGACCGAGAAGATCGCGCTTTACAAATTCCAGGACCAGAGCCCGCTCAGCCTGGAAGATATCGCCGCCTGCGCGCCGCGTTCGACCGAAGCCGCGCTGGACGACATGTTCGACGTGGTGGCCGAAGGGCGCAGCCAGGAGATCGGCCCGTTGCTGCGCCGGCTGCAGGCGCAGGGAACCAACGCGGTGTCGCTCTGCATCGGGGCGACGCGCCATTTCCGCACCCTCTATACCGCCGCCGCCGACCCCGGCGGTCCGGCCTCAGGCGTCGGGCGGCTGCGGCCGCCGGTCTATGGCAAGCGGCGCGACCGGATCGTGCGGCAGGCCCAGGGCTGGGGCGCGATGCGACTGGAATCGGCGCTGACCCTCCTGACCGACACCGACCTGCAACTGCGTTCGGCCCAGCAAACGGCACCGGCGATGGCGCTGATGGAGCGCACGCTGATCCGACTGGCGATGATGGGCCGGCGCTGATCTGATCCCTCGGGCCGCGACAGGCAAAGCGCCCCTTGCGGTACCCGCCATCACCGCCGAAACTGCGACCAATCGAAAACAGGTAGGATACACCGATGTATAAAGTCTATGGCGCCGTCGCCAGTCGCGCCCTCCGCGTGATCTGGATGCTGGAAGAGATCGGCCAGCCCTATGAGCTGTTCCAGATCAAGCCCAACAGTGCCGAAGCGCTGGCGCTGAACCCCTCGGGCAAGATCCCTGTCCTGGTCGACGGCGATGCGGTGCTGACCGATTCTGTCGCCATCATGACCTATCTGGCCGACAAGCATCACACCCTGACCTATCCCGCCGGAACCGTCGAGCGGGCCCATCAGGACGCCTTGATCCACACCCTGCTCGATGAATTCGACGCGGTGCTCTGGACCGCCGCGCGCCACCATGCCTTCCTGCCGGAAGAACTGCGGCTCCCCGGCATCTCGGACAGCCTGAAATGGGAGTTCGAACGCAATCTGGAACGTTTCGCCAAACGGTTTACCGGCCCCTTCCTGCAAGGCGACAAGATGACCATCGCGGATATCCTCTGCGTCCATTGCCTCGGCTGGGCCAAGGGCGCCGGCTTCCCGCTCGAGAACGAGACAATGAACAACTATGCCAGAACCCTGCGCGAGCGCGATGCCTACAAGCGTTCCCTCGCTCAGATGGGCTGATCGCCCGCGCCCTTGATGCGGGCCGCCGCCGCGCGGCCCGCCCAGCGCCCGGTGGCGAGACAACCGGTCAGCAAATAGCCGCCAGTCGGCGCCTCCCAATCCAGCATCTCGCCGGCGCAATAGACCCCGGGCTGCGCCCTGAGCATCAGATCGGCATCGAGCGCCGCCGCCGTCACCCCACCGGCGGTGGAAATCGCCTCGTCCATGGGGCGCAACCCGGCGTGATGTATCGGCAGCTCCTTCAGCCGCTGCGCCAGGGTCTGCGGGCTTTCCGGCAGCGGCCGACTGAATTCCATCACCAATGCCATCCGCACCGGTTCCAGCTTCAGCGTCTTGCGCAAATGGTTCGACAGGCTGGTCTTTCGGCGCGGTCGCCCCAGGCGTTCCGCAACGGTCTCGACCGTCAGGTCAGGCAGCAGATCAACGGTCAGGGGGGCGCCGCTGCGCAGGGCCGGGGTCAGCGGATAAAGCCCGCCACCTTCCAGCCCGCGGCTTGAAATCACCGCCTCGCCGCGGGACGACAGCCCCCCGGCATCGAAGCGCACCCCTTTGATCGGGGCGCCGAAGCGGGCCCGCATCACCGGCGACCATTCGACCAGCAGCCCGACGTTCGATGGCGCGAAGGGGGCCAGCTCCACCCCCTGTTCCGCCAACAGCCCTGCCCAGGCCCCATCGGACCCGAGCCGCGCCCAGCTCGCCCCGCCCAGTGCCAGAACCGTCACCCGCGGGCGAAGGCACAGCGGCCCCGCCGGCGTGTCGAAACCAAGCCCGCCGTCGCCCCAGCCGGTCCAGCGCCAGCGGGTTCGCCAAGACACCCCCAGCCCCTCGAGCCGCGCCAGCCAGGCCCTGAGCAGCGGAGAGGCCTTCATCGCTTCGGGAAACACCCTCCCGGTCGACCCGGTGAACAGAGATTGCCCCAGCCCGCGTGCCCACTGCTGCACCTGATCCGGCCCGAAATCGCGCAGCATCGGCCCCAGCCAATCTGCCGCATCGCCATAGGCGGCCAGAAACGGCTCGACAGGGTCGTCCTTGGTCAGGTTCAACCCCGATTTTCCCGCCATCAGCAGCTTACGCCCCAGCGACGGCTTGGCCTCGACCACTAGGGTCGACACTCCAGCGCGGCCCAAGATCTCGGCCGCCATCAACCCGGCCGGCCCCGCCCCGATCACCACCGCCTCGGGATTGCCCTGCATCCCCAATTCCGTCACCCTGTCCGCTCCACGCCCCATTCGATCTGCCCCGATGCCAGATGATGCCGATCCGATCTGCCCGCTCTGTCTCCGCCCGATCCCGCGGGAGGTGCCGCAAAGCCTGCATCACCTGATCCCCAAGCTCAAAAGCGGCAAGGGCGGGCCGACCGTCCTGCTGCATGATATCTGCCACCGCGAAATCCACGCCAGCCTGACCGAAGGACAACTGGCACAGGACTACAGCACCATCGCCGCGCTGCACAGCCATCCGCGCCTGGCGAAATTCATCGCCTGGGTCAGCAAGCGCCCGCCCGGCTTCCGCTCACGGATACCGGGCAGGCGTCGAAAACGCTGATCGCCCAAGCGCCTCCCAGGCTTCTTCTCGTCGCAAATACGGCCGCCGGAGGCTCCCGCCGCCGATGCGCCGCCAACCGCTCAAGACTCAGGCGTGCACAGCGCCCCGATCGCCCGGGCAATCTCCGGATCGGCGGCGCAACTGTCGGCGACCAGCGACCGCGCGGTCTCGATCAGCGCCTCGGGTTCGACGATGCGGTCGATCAGACCGAAGGTCAGCGCCTCCTCCGCGGTGATCTTCTGGCCACCCATCAGGATCAGCTTGGTGCGCGCCGGACCGATCAGTGCAGCCATCCGCTTCGGATCGGAGGGCTGCGGCAGGAACCCCAGCTTCATCACCGGATAGAAGAATTTCGCCGAAGGTACCGCGATCCTGAGATCACAGGCCAATGCCATGCCGGTCGCACCGCCCGCCAGCGTGCCGTTCAATGCCGCCACGGTCAGCCCCGGCAGCGCCGCGATGGCGCCCGACAGCCGCTCCCACAAATCCGAGGTCGCCAGCCCCGCCCGCGCCGCCTCGAGATCGGCCCCGGCGCTGAACACCTTGCCGGCCCCGGTCAGGATCAGCGCCCTGGCCTCGCCGGCGCTCTCGGCGATGCCGACCAGTTCATCCAGCATCGCCTCGGTCAGCGAATTGGCCTTGTCCTGACGGTCGATCGTGACGATCCACAGCCCGTCCTCCTGATCCAGCCTGATCATTGCAGCCCCACTTTCTGACGGATCACCGGTTCCCGCAGAGAAATTTCCTGGCCGATGAATTCATCGGCCTCAGCCGAACACATCCACAGCAGCGTCCGCGCCGGCCACTCGGGCGGGACATGGTCCGACCAATCCAGCGCGCTGACCGGATTAAGCCCGCTCGCCTTGATCTCGCGCTGCATCTGTGTCGCCACCGTCCCCGGGCTCAGCCCCAGGGCGCGAATGCCATTGCCGCGTTCTTCCAGATCGAGCGCCGCGGTCAGCATCGCCGCCCCGGCCTTCGAGGCGCAATAGGCGCTCCAGCCCTCAAGCGGACGATGCGCAGCGCCTGAGCTGATCGTCAGCACCGTGCCGCTGCCAGCGGCATGCATCACCGGCAGTACCGCGCGCATGCCGTTGAAGACACCCTTCAGGTTGATGTCGATCAGCCTGCCCCAGGCCTCGGGATCGGCCTCGCCCAGCCGGGCGATCGGGTCGATCACCCCGGCGTTGCCGATCAGCACGTCGAGCCCACCGAAGGTCTCGACCGTGCGGGCAACAGCGGCCTCCATATCCGCAAAGCGGCTGACATCGGCGCCAAGCGCCAACGCCTTCGGCCCGATCTCGGCCGCCAACGCCTCGATCGCCGACGCACTTCGCGCCAAAAGCACCACATTGGCGCCAGCCTTGGCGAAAACCCGCCCGGCCTCGGCCCCGATGCCCCGGCTCGCACCTGTGATCAACACCGTCCGCCCCGTCATATCCATCGCGAAAATCCCAGCTATCCCTGTGTTTTATCGTGGTACTGCGCGGCGGCGCCCGGGTCCAGCCCCCGCCCCGACCTGCGCCGCTTCGCCACTTGACTTCCCCTTGACGCCCCGGCACCGAGAACAGAGCATAAGGTCAAAATTTCCAGGAGGACCATTTTATGAAAACACGTCTTTTGCAGGGAACGGCTGCGGCGCTGATCCTGTCCTGCTCCGCCCAGATGGCGCTGGCCGACCTGTCCCCCCAGGACGTGTGGTCGGACTGGAAAGACTACATGACCTCCCATGGTTACGAGCTGGACGCGACGGAAACGCTGTTCAACAACACGCTGACGATCGGCGACCCCTCCCTCACCATGGAGCTGCCCGATGACCAGGGCAAGCTGACCGTCAGCTTCGGCACCCTGGTGTTCCGCGACAACGGCGACGGCAGCGTTTCGCTCGATATGCCCGAAACCATGCCGCTGCACATCCAGACCACCGGCGGCGAGGACGAGATGGACGCGCAGCTCAAGCTGACGCAACTGGGGGCCAGCGTGGTCTTCACGGGCTCTCCCGAGGAGATAACGCAGAACTACCGCTCGGCGGAAATGGTCGTCGCCTATTCCAGCCTGTCCGTGAATAACGAACCGCTGCCCGCCGATGCATTGCGCGCGGCGGTGGCAGGGAAACAGATCATCAGCACCTCCCGTATGACGAAGGCCGACGAGAGCCGAAGCTACGTCCAATCCGGCAGCATGGAAGAGCTGAGCGCTGATTTCTTCTTCAGTGACCCGGACACCCCCGATGAGGGCCTTTATACCCTCGCCCTGAAAAATCTGACCTTCGAAGGCCAGACCACCGTGCCGGATGCGCTGGCAGTCGCCGACTTCACCCAGATGCTTGAGCAAGGGTTCGACTATAACGCCCGCTTCACTTTCGACAGCGGCTCTTCGCGGCTCAACGGCAAGGCAGAGGGTCAGGATTTCACCATGACCTCGACCTCGGCGGGCGGCAGTTTCGCTTCGGGGATGAGCAAGGGCGCACTGTCCTATGACGTTCTGCAAAACGATAGCGAAATCGTGGTGCAGACCAGCGACCTGCCCTTCCCGATCTCGCTGGCAAGCGACAAGATGGGGTTCAAGCTGAACGTGCCTCTGGTCAAATCCGAGAACGAACAACCCTTTGCCTTCGGGTTGACGCTGGTCGGCTTCACCATGCCGGAAGAACTGTGGGGCATCTTCGATCCGGGCCAGATCCTGCCGCGCGATCCGGCGACCGCCATTCTCGATCTGGACGGCAAGGCGCGGGTTCTGGCGAATATCTTCGATCCGAAGTTCGAGGAAAGCCCCGAAACCCCGGCCGAACTGACCGCGCTGACGATCAATGACCTGCAGCTTTCCGCTGCCGGCACCAGCCTGACCGCTAAAGGCAGCTTCACCTTCGACAACAGCGACGTGACCACCTTCGACGGCCTGCCGGCACCGGACGGCACCGCGGATCTGCAACTGACCGGCGGCAACGGGCTGATCGACAAGCTGATCCAGATGGGCTTCATCTCAGATCAGGACGCCATGGGCGCACGGATGATGATGGGCATGCTGGGCACCCCGGGCGAGGGCGACGATACGCTGACCTCGCATATCGAAGTGAAACCCTCGGGCCAAATCTTCGCCAACGGCCAGCGCCTCAAGTAATCCCGACGCAATACCGCCGCGGGGCCGGTCACCACCGGCCCCGATGGCCTTCTCGCCTGGAAATTCCGCCCTTCCCTTGCAGCGGCGCGGTTCCGAGGCTACCTCCTGTCAGGCCCTTGAGGCCGCCCATACCCGCAAGCAGGAGCCCCCAATGACCCAGTCCCCGGAAGAGCTTTGCCAGGCCCTGCTGACGGCCGCCCGTGTTGCCGGCGCCGACAGCGCGGATGCCATCGCGATCGAAAGCGGCTCCGTTGAAATCGACATCCGCGCCGGCGCGCTGGAAAAGGCCGAACGCGCCGAAAGCACCGATCTGGGATTGCGGATCTTCGTCGGCCAGCGCTCCGCCGTCGTTTCGGCCTCCGACACCCGGGCGGAAACCCTGGCCGCGATGGCCGAGCGCGCGGTCTTCATGGCACGCGAAGCGCCCGAAGATCCCTATACCGGTCTCGCCAATCCCGACCAGCTTGCGGCAGATTGGGATCTGGCTGCGCTCGAACTTGCGGACCCCGCGTCCGAACCCGATCCACAGGCGCTGCAAGCCGATGCACTGGCGGCCGAGGCCGCCGCGCTGGCCATCGAGGGCGTCACCCAGGTGCAAGCCGCCGGGGCCGGATATGGCCGCAGCCGGGTGCACCTGGCCGCCAGCAACGGATTTTCCGGCGGCTATGAACGCACCAGCCGCTCCACCTCCTGCGTGGCCATCGCCGGAACCGGCACCGGGATGGAGCGCGATTACGATGGCGACAGCCGCACCTTCCAAAGCGATCTGCGCAGCCCTGAAGAGATCGGCCGCCGCGCCGGGGAACGCGCGATCGAACGGCTTGGCGCGCGCAAACCGGTGACAGGCACCTATCCGGTTCTCTTCGATGAACGCATCGCCGCATCGCTGATCGGCCATCTGCTGGCCGCTGCCAATGGTGCCGCGGTGGCGCGCGGCTCCTCCTGGCTGAAGGACGACCTGGGCCAGCAGGTGCTGCCCGAAGGCCTTTCGGTGATCGAGGATCCGTTCCGCCCGCGCATTGCCGGCTCCCGCCCCTTCGATGCCGAAGGGCTGCCGACCGCCCGGCGCGCCATCGTCGAAAACGGCACACTGACCGGCTGGACGCTCGATCTGGCCAGCGCGCGGAAACTGGGCATGACCCCCACCGGCAATGCGGCGCGCGGCGTCTCCTCGGGCCCGTCGCCGGTGAACTGGAACCTCGCCCTGACCCAGGGCAATGCCAGCCGCGACGATCTGATCCGCGACATGGGCACCGGGCTGCTGGTCACCTCGATGATCGGATCGACCATCAACCCCAATACCGGCGATTATTCCCGTGGGGCCGCCGGCTTCTGGATCGAGGCGGGAGAGATCGCCTATCCGGTCAACGAATGCACCATCGCCGGAAATCTGCGCGACATGTTGATGCGGATCATTCCCGCCAACGACGCACGCACCTATCTATCACGCGTGGTCCCCTCTTTGCTGATCGAAGGAATGACGCTTGCCGGCAACTGACCTGCCCCTGCTGATCGATACCGCCCGCGCCGCCGGCGACATCGCCTGCCGTTACTCCGGCCCCGAGGCCAAACGCTGGGAGAAACCCGGCGGCGCCGGCCCCGTGACCGAGGCCGACCTGGCGGTGAACGAGATGCTGGAAGACCGGCTGCGCGCGGCCCGGCCCGATTACGGCTGGCTGTCGGAGGAAAGCGAGGACAATGCCGATCGGCTGGGCCATGACCGCATTTTCATCGTCGACCCGATCGACGGCACCCGCGGCTTTGCCGAAGGTGACAGCAACTGGGCCCATGCACTGGCCGTGACCGAAGCCGGCCGGGTGACTGCGGCGGTGATCTATCTGCCGATGCGTGATCTGCTCTATTCCGCCGCCCGTGGCGCCGGAGCCTGGCTTAACGGCACCCCGATCCAGGCTGCCAATGCCACCGATCTGGCCCAGGCGACCATTCTGGCGACCCGCCCCAATCTAGACCCCCGGCACTGGCGCGGCGGTATCTTTCCCGGCTTCAAAAGCGCCTATCGGTCCTCGCTCGCCTTCCGGATGGCACTGGTCGCACAGGGCCGCTTCGACGCAATGCTGACGCTCAGACCCAGCTGGGAATGGGATATTGCCGCCGGAGATCTGATCCTGAGCGAGGCCGGCGCCCGCTGTACCGACCGCAACGGCACTGAATTACGCTTCAATAATCCCCGCCCCCAGGTCAACGGGGTGATCGCCGCAGGCCCCCGGTTGCACGACCGGCTGGCCACCGCGCTCGCCCCCGAGCTGGTATTACCAGACCCCGCCCAACCGGGATCTTGACCCCCGGCGCCCAAGGCGTAGGGTGCGCCCAGCCTCGGACCGGCTGACAAGCGGAAAGGAAAGCGCCATGGCCCAACGTCTGCATCTCGTCTTCGGAGGTGAGTTGGTCGACCCCTCCAAAAGCGTCTTCAAGGACGTCAACGACATTCATATCGTTGGCATGTATCCGGATTACGAATCCGCCTATGCCGCCTGGAAGGCCGAAGCGCAGCGCACCGTCGACGATGCCCACATGCGCTATTTCATCGCCCATATCCACCGGCTCCGCGACGAGGAACTCGAAGCCTCCTCGACCGAAGAACTGGGCTGAGCCCTTGCGGCTCTCGCTGGGGCTCGCCGCCTATCGTGCGCTGTCCTGGCGGGCCGCTCAGCCCGTGCAGGAGGCACCGCCGCCACGTCCCGACGGCTCCCTGCTCTGGCTTCACGCCACCAGCGCCGAACGGTTCTCGGCCCTGTCCGACCTGGGCCAAAGGCTTTGCGCCCACCGCCCTGATGTCAATCTTCTGCTGACCGTCAATGCCGGCGTCTCCCCCTCGGATCCGGCAACCGGCCACCGCATCGAGGGCCGAGCCGGGCCGGTACAGGCACTGATCTCGGACCACCCAACGGCCGTACGCGATTTTCTCGCGCATTGGCGCCCGGACATCTGCCTCTGGACCGGAGGCGATCTTATGCCCAATCTGATCTGCATGGCGACAGATGAGGGAACCGAAATGATCATTGCCGATATCGGCAATGCCGACCTGCCCCGCCGGCGCAACGGCTGGCTGTCGGATGTCACCGGTCCCTGCCTGATGCGCTTCGACGCGCTGCTGGCCGACACCGCCGAGACCGCCGCCCATTTGCGCCGACTGGGCCTGCCCGGACGCAAGATCTCCGCCATGGGGCGGCTCAGCACCGGAGCCAGCCCACCGCCCTGCCCCGAAACCGCCCTGAATGCCGCCACTCAGGCGCTGGCCGGACGCCCGCTCTGGCTTGCCGCGCTGCTGGACCGCGAGGAAATCGCGCCGGTGCTGGCCGCCCATCGCGAAGCGCTCAGGTTTCAGCACCGGCTGCTGCTGGTCGCGGTGCCGACCGATCCCGACGACAGCGCCAGGCTGATCTCAGCGGCCCGAGACAACCGGTTGCGCTGCGCCGACTGGCATGGCGGCGATCCGATCGGCGAGGACACCCAGATTCTGATCTGCGACGACAGCAGCGATCTGGGCCTATGGTATCGGATGGCCCCGCTGACCTTCATCGGCGGATCGCTCAGGCCCGGCGCCCGCGGCAATTCCCCCTATGAGGCCACCGCGCTTGGCTCGGCGGTACTCTATGGCCCCCATATCACCGATCACACCGCCGCCTACACCCGGCTGACCACAGCAGGCGCCGCCCGGGCCGTGCGCGATATGGCCAGCCTGACCAACGCGGTGGTCCAGCTCTGCGCCCCCGATCATGCCGCGGCAATGGCCCTCGCCGGCTGGGAGACCCTGACCGAAAGCGCGGCCCTTACCGATCATCTGATTGAAATGATCCAGGACCGGCTGGATCGGCGAGAGGCGGCCCATGCGCACGCCTGAGTTCTGGTCTGCCTCGCCCCGACACCCCGGCTGGAAGGCGTGGCTTCTCGCTCCGCTCGGGGCCCTTTACGCCCGCGCCACCGCGCGCCGGCTGGCCCGGGGCCCCGGCCTCACCCCCGGGGTGCCGGTGATCTGCATCGGCAACCTGAATGCCGGCGGCACCGGAAAGACCCCGACGGCGATCTGGGTGACAGAAACGCTGCGCGCCGCCGGCCATACCCCCCATGTGGTCAGCCGCGGCCACGGCGGCAGCCTGACCGGCCCCACCCGGGTCGACCCAGCCAGACATTCGGCAGCCCAGGTCGGCGACGAACCGCTGCTTCTGGCCGCCTTCGCCCCGGTATGGATCGCCCGCGACCGCGCAGCTGGCGCCGCCGCCGCGGCCAGCGCCGGTGCCAGCGTGATCGTGCTCGACGACGGCTTCCAGAATCCCGCCGTGAAAAAGGATCTCTCGATCGTGGTGGTCGATGCCGCCCGCGGCTGGGGCAACGGCCGCTGCATTCCCGCCGGCCCGCTGCGCGAACCAGTGAGCGTGGGCCTGGCCCGGGCTGACCTGATCCTCTCCATCGGTGACAGTGCCGCGCAAGAGACATTCCGCGACACATGGGGCCGGCAAATCGACCTGCCGCATTTCACCGCCGAGCTCACACCGCTGGAAACCGGCATGGACTGGGCCGGCACCCGCGTGCTCGCCTTTGCTGGCATCGGATACCCCGAGAAATTCTTCGCCACCCTGCGCGACCTCGGCGCCGAACTGATCCGCACCGAGGCGCTCGCCGATCACCAGCCGCTCAGCCCGACACTGGTCCAGCGCCTGCTGGCCGAGGCTCTGGCCCAGAACGCCCTGCTGGTCACCACCGAAAAGGACGTGGCCCGCCTGCCCGAAGCCCTCCGCTTCTCGGTCACGCCACTACCGGTACGCCTGCAGGTGGAAAAACCGGATGAGCTGGCGCAGATGCTCCTCAAGGCCGCGCCACTGCCCTGAGCGCCGGCCACTGCGCTCTGCCCGCCCCTTCGACCTGGTCGAAATATCCCGGGGGCGTCTCCGCAGGAGACGGGGGCAGAGCCCCCATCCCCAGCTTTCCGGATCAGAAGTCCAGGTTCGACACGTTCAGCGCGTTCTGCTGGATGAATTCGCGCCGCGGCTCCACCACATCGCCCATCAGCTTGGTGAAGATATCGTCGGCCTCGGTCATATCGTTGATCTTGACCTGGAGCAGGGTCCGCGCCTCCGGGTCCAGCGTGGTTTCCCACAGCTGTTCCGGGTTCATCTCGCCCAGCCCCTTGTAACGCTGCAACGTCAGCCCCTTTTCCCCTTCTTCGAGGATCGCGCTCAACAACCCCAGCGGCCCATAGATCACCTGGGCGCGGTCCTTGCGCACCAACTGCGCGGCCTGACCATAAATCTCCTGCAACGACTCCGTGAAGGTGCTGCCGGTACGGCGCGCCTCACCGGATCGCAGCATCGGGCCATCCAGCGTGCGAACCTCTTCGACCCCGCGCAGAATCCGTGCCAGACGAATACCCTTGTCCTGGGTGATCCGCCCTTGCCAGCCCTTCTCGTATTCCTGCGCGATCAGATCGAGCCGTGCGGCCACCCGATCGGCCACCCCCTGCAAATCGGCATCCACGGCGCCCGGCACAAAGGCGCCCGCGATCGCGGCCTGTTCCAGAATGTGACGCGGGTAATGGGTCGGGAAGGCCTCGAGCACCCGGCGCAACTGCCGCGCCTCCTCGACCACGCGGGCCAGATCGGCACCGACAAGCTCCTCACCAGTGCCCAGTTTCAGCACCGCCCCCTCGACGCCCTGATGGATCAGGTAATCATCCAGCGCCGCCTGGTCCTTTAGGTAGACCTCGGATTTGCCGCGCGCGACCTTATAGAGCGGCGGCTGCGCGATATAGAGGTATCCACCCTCGATCAGCTCAGGCATCTGCCGATAGAAGAAGGTCAAGAGCAGCGTCCGGATGTGGGCACCGTCGACGTCGGCATCGGTCATGATGACGATCTTGTGGTAACGCAGCTTGTCGATATTGAACTCGTCCCGGCCGATCCCGGTACCAAGCGCCATCACCAAGTTACCGATCTCCTGCGAGCTCAGCATCTTGTCGAACCGCGCCCGTTCCACGTTCAGGATCTTGCCGCGCAGCGGCAGGATCGCCTGGGTCCGCCGGTCCCGCCCGGTCTGGGCCGAGCCACCGGCCGAATCCCCTTCGACCAGGAAGACTTCGGTCTTCGAGGGGTCCTTTTCCGAACAATCCTTCAGCTTGCCGGCCAGGAAGTTCACATCCATCGCCGTCTTGCGCCGGGTCAGCTCGCGCGCCTTGCGCGCCGCTTCCCGCGCCAGCGCCGCCTCGATGATCTTGCCGACGATGACCTTGGCCTCTGCCGGGTGTTCCTCGAACCATTCGGACAGCTTCTCGCTGACCAGATTCTCCACCGCCGGCCGCACTTCCGAACTGACCAGCTTGTCCTTCGTCTGACTGGAGAACTTCGGATCCGGCACTTTCACCGACAGCACGCAGGTCAGCCCCTCGCGGGCATCGTCGCCGGTGAAATTGACCTTCTCCTTCTTGGCGATACCGCTTTCCTGCGCGTATTTCGTCAGGGTCCGGGTCAACGCGCCACGGAACCCCGCCAGGTGGGTGCCGCCATCGCGCTGCGGGATGTTGTTGGTAAAGGGCAGCACCGTCTCGTGATAGCTGTCGTTCCACCACATCGCGACCTCGATACCGATGTCGTCGCGCTCACCGGTGATATAGATCGGATCGGCCATCATCGCGGTCTTGGACCGGTCGATATACTTGACGAATTCCTTGACGCCGCCCTCGTAATGCAGCTCTGCCCGCAGCGGTTCCGCCGGGCGTTCGTCTTCCAGCAGGATCCGCACGCCGGAATTCAGGAACGCCAGTTCGCGCAGGCGCTTTTCCAGCGTCTCGAAGGAATAGTCGAGGTTCGAGAATGTCTCGGTCGAGGCCAGAAATCGCACCTCGGTGCCGGTGCGGTCGCCACAATCGCCCACCACCTTCAGATGTTCGGTGCAATCGCCATGTTCGAACCGTGCGACATGCTCCTTGCCATTGCGCCAGATGCGCAGCTCCAGCCAGACCGACAGGGCGTTCACCACCGACACGCCGACCCCGTGCAGACCGCCCGAGACCTTGTAGGAATTGCTGTCGAACTTCCCGCCAGCGTGAAGCTGGGTCATGATGACCTCAGCCGCCGAAACCCCCTCTTCGGGGTGGATATCGACCGGGATGCCGCGGCCATTGTCCTGCACCGAAACGCTGGAATCCGCATGGATCTTGACCGACACGATATCGGCATGACCGGCAAGCGCCTCGTCGATGCCGTTGTCGACGACCTCATAGACCATGTGATGCAGACCGGAGCCGTCATCGGTGTCGCCGATATACATGCCCGGACGTTTGCGGACAGCCTCCAAGCCTTTGAGAACCTTAATGGATTCAGCGCCGTACTCGTTGGGCTGCTGCGCGGTGTCGGACATGCTCGTTTCCCGTGGTTATTTTGCTGAGTATATAGGCTTTTCTGGGGGGATTGTCACGCGGCTGACACAAGATTTAGCGGTCCGCCGCGGCCCCTCGCCGTCAGGTGAAAGGCAGGATCAGCGCCACTGCGATCAGCAACCCGCCGGCGCCCAGATTCATCCGCCGGATCGCCCGCGGCGTGCCCAGAATCCGGCGCATCCGGTCGATGACCAAGGCGAACCCGAGGTTGCCGATCAGCGGCACCGCCACCGAAAGCACCACGATCGCCACGATGTCGGGACGCGTCACCGCCCCCAGATCGAAAAACCCCGGCAAGACCCCCATGTAGAACAGGATCGCCTTGGGGTTGCCCAGGATCACCATGACGCCGGCCAGAAACCCGGCCCATCGCCCCGGCCGGGTCAGCCGGCCGTTGGTCTGAATTTCGGAATTGGCATGACGGATCGCCATCCAGCCCATGAACAGGAACACCGCAGAGGCCACCCAGCGCAGCACCACCAGGATGGCACCATATTCCGACACCAGCCAGGCCATGCCGACGACAGCGAGAAAGGGCCAGACGACATCCCCGACCGCCACGCCGAACGCCAATGGCCAGGCCGAGGCGAAGCCACCCGAAACACCCCGTGCCACCATCGCCAGCCAGACCGGCCCCGGCGTCAGGAACAAGATCAGCAGCGCCCCCGAATAAAGCACCATATCCCAGATCGACAGGGTCATTCGGCCTCCGGTACGGCAATCGTGACAGCGCCGTCCTCGCCCAGATGCCAGAAGGGATTCATCGCCAGTTCCCAGACATGGCCGTCGGGATCGGCAAAATACCCGGAATAGCCGCCCCAGAACACCTTTTCCGGCGCCTTCAACCCGGTCGCCCCGGCCTCGAGCGCAGCGGCAAAAGCGGTATCGACCTCTGGCTCGGAGGCGAAATTCTGTGCCAGAGTGATCGCTCCCGTACCCAGCTCCGTACCCGGACGTCCCTGATCCGCGGCCAGCGCGGTACGGCCGAACAAGCCCAGCACCTGACCGTTCAACTGATAGAACACCACTCCCTCGGTCGCTTCCGCCGGCTTCCAGCCCAAAGCGGCATAGAAGGCTTTCGATCGCTCCAGATCCGCGACCCCAAGGGTGATCGCTGTCACACGTTGCGGCGTCATGGCTGCTCCCTTCGCTCCACATGGCTTTCGCCGGCCTCTTCGGTCACCTCCAGATACTGCGCGCGTGCACCCAGTTCGGCAAACAGCTCCGGACCGGTCCCGGTCATCCAGGCCTGCGCCCCCAACGCGCAGATCTCGTCATAAAGCGCCGCCCGACGCCCCGCGTCCAGATGCGCAGCCACCTCATCCAACAAAAGGATCGGCGCCGCTGCGTCACGTGCCGCCAATGCCCGCGCATTCGCCAGTATCAACGACACCAAAAGCGCTTTCTGCTCGCCAGTGGAACACTCCCGCGCCGCCACATCCTTGGCGGCATAGACCGCGTGCAAATCGGCACGATGGGGGCCGATCAGCGTCCTCCCCGCCTGCAGGTCCCGCCCCCGCCCCGCGGCCAACGCCGCGCGCAGCTCCGCCTCCGACCCGGACAGCTCGCCCTCAGCCTGCACCAGCGTCAGCTCTGCAGTCGGAAAAGCGGTCTCCGCCCCCGCCTGCGCTACCACAAGTTCGGCCAGCGCGGAGCGACGTGCCTGATCTATCCGATGCCCGGCCTCAGCCATCTGACTTTCCAGCGCCGCGTACCAATGGGCATCTCGCACCTGATCCTTCAACAGCCGATTGCGTTCCCGCATCGCCTTCTCATAAATCAGCGAGGCCTCTGCATGGCCGGGATCGAAGCTCATCACCATGCGGTCCAGAAACCTCCGCCGCCCCTCGGCGGCCTCGATCCACAGCCGGTCCATCGCCGGCACCAGCCAGACCACCCGCGACACCCGGCCCAGATCGACCTGGCTTGCCGCCTTACCGTCGATCCGCACCTGACGCGCGGCCCCCTCCTCCGACCATGTCTCGATCTCATGGACCCGGCCCGACAGCCGCAGCACCCCGCTCAGCTTCCAGCCCAAGGCCTCGGGCCGGCGTGCCATTTCCGCCGCCGCCGCGCGCCGCAGCCCACGCCCCGGCGAAAACATCGACACCGCCTCCAGGATGTTGGTCTTGCCGGCGCCATTGGGCCCATAAATGGCAACCGGCCGCCCGTCGCCCGCGATCTGCGCGCGCCGGTGCGACCGGAAATGTGACAAGGTCAGGTCGGTCAGGGCCAAAGACATGCCGGCCCCTTCTTCTCGTTCAAAATACGGCCGCCGGAGGCATCGCGCGTCAGCGCGATCACACCCGCATCGGCATCACGACATAGACCGCGCTCAGGTCGTTGCCTTCACGCATCAGGGTCGGATCGCCCGAGGAGTTGAACAGGAACACCGCGTTCTCGCGATCCACCTGGCTAGCGATCTCCAGCAGATATTTGGCGTTGAAACCGATCTCCAACCGCTCGTCGGCATAAGCGACGGCCAGTTCCTCCTCCGCCGCACCGCTATCCGGCGCATTGACCGACAACACCAGCCGATCCTCGTCCAGTTGCAGCTTCACCGCGCGGGAGCGCTCCGAACTCACCGTCGCCACCCGATCCACTGCCTTGGCAAAATCGGCCGCATCCACCTCAAGCCGGCGGGTATTGTTCTGCGGGATCACCCGCGAATAGTCCGGGAAGGTGCCGTCGATCACCTTCGAGGTCAGCGTGATGGTCGGGGTGGCAAAACGCACCTTGGTTTCAGACACCGAGACCGCAATGTCCTGCTCGTCATCATCCAGCAGCTTGCGCAGTTCGCCCACGGTCTTGCGCGGCACAATGACGCCCGGCATGTCCTCGGCACCGGCCGGCAAATCGGCGTCGATCCGCGCCAGACGGTGGCCATCGGTGGCAACGCAGCGCAGCACCTTCTGCCCATCGGCCTCGGTCACATGCATGTAGACACCGTTCAGATAATAACGGGTCTCTTCGGTGGAAATCGCGAATTTCGACTTGTCGAACAGGCGCCGCAACACAGCGGCATTAGCCGAGAAATTCGACTGATATTCCGATGAGGCCATCACCGGGAAATCTTCCTTCGGCAGCGTGGCGAGCGAGAAGTTCGACCGCCCGGCCTCGACCGTCAGCCGCCCGGCGGCGGGATCGGCCGTCAGCGTCACCAGCGCCCCATCGGGCAGCTTGCGCACGATCTCATGCAGAGTGGTGGCGGCAACCGTGGTGGCGCCCGCGCGTTCGACCTGAGCAGGCGCCTTGTCGACCACTTCGATATCCAGATCGGTGGCGCGGAAGCTGGCGGTATCGCCTTCGGCCTCGATCAGCACATTGGCCAGGATCGGAATGGTGTTGCGGCGCTCCACCACCGACTGCGCCTGCGCCACGGCCTTCAGAAGTGTGCCGCGCTCAATGCTGATCTTCATGTCCCTTCACCCTCCGCATCTGCCGGGAAGGGCACACTAGCCGTTCGCCCCTGCGGCACAAGGTTTTTCTGGTATTTCATCGTCAGAAGTTGTCGGTCGGAATGCCCGGGGCGTCAAGGCCCCCGGGGGCATTCCCGGACCCCCAGTTCAGGATTGCCTCCCGCTGCCCGCGATCGCGACAATCAAAAAGAAAGCGGGCGGCCCCGCAGGAGCCGCCCGTCAGATACGATCGCCCAGCACCACGCAGCACCACGCCGAGCGTGACCGGGATCTCAGGCCTCCAGCGCGCGGCGCAGGATTTCCACGTCCTCGGCGATTTGACCGTCGGTGGTCTTCAGCTCCTCGATCCGGCGCACACCATGCATCACAGTGGTGTGGTCGCGGCCTCCGAAACGACGACCGATTTCCGGCAAGGACCGGCTGGTGAGCTGTTTGCACAGATACATCGCCACCTGCCGCGGCCGCGCGTAGGAGCGCAGGCGCTTTGGCCCGATGATGTCGCTGAGCCGGATGTTGTAATAATCCGAAACCTTGCGCTGAATCTCCTCGATGGTGATCTTGCGCTCCGAGGCGCGCAGCACATCGGCCAGACAGTCCTGGGTCAGCTCCATGTCGATCTCGCGCCCGACCAGCGAGGCAAAGGCGAACAGACGGGTCAGCGCCCCTTCGAGCACGCGCACGTTGGTGCTGATCCGCTGAGCGAGGAATTCCAGCACGCCGTCGGCGATCTTCAGGTCGGGATAGGAAAGCCGATACTGCTGCACCTTGGTCTGCAAGATGCCCAGCCGCAGTTCGTAATCGGTCGGATGCAGATCAACCACCAGACCGCATTGCAGCCGCGATTTCACCCGATCTTCCAGATCCTTGATCTCGCCCGGGGCGCGGTCGGCCGAGATGATGATCTGCTTGTTCTGATCCACCAGCGCGTTGAAGGTGTGAAAGAATTCCTCCTGCGTGGAATCCTTGCCGGCGATGAACTGGACGTCATCCACCATCAGCACGTCGACCGACCGAAACAGATGCTTGAAATCCATCATCTTGCGTTCGCGCAGCGCCTGAACGAAGCGGTACATAAACTGTTCCGCCGACAGATAGAGCACATTCAACTCTGGCCGCTTGGCGCGCAGCTCCCAGGCGATGGCGTGCATCAGGTGGGTCTTACCCAGACCCACGCCACCATAAAGAACCAGCGGATTGAAGGTCACAGGGCCACCTTCACTGACCCGGCGGGCAGCCGCATGGGCCAGTTCGTTCGGCTTGCCGACGACAAAGGTGTCGAAGGTGAAACGAGCGTCCAGCGGCGCGGCCTGCAGCGCCTCGACCACGTTATCGGGCTCGGTCTCGGACTGAGTGCCGGGATAATGCACTTCAGCCGCTGCCGGCGCGGTTTCGACCTCGGCCATCGGAGCCGGAGCTGCCACGGCCGCGGGGCGGGTCACGGCATTGGCCGCAACCCGAAAGGCGAGTCGCTGCACCGAGGCGCCCGACATCGTCAATTCGTAAAGGATCAGGTCAGAAAAGTTCTGATTAACGTAATTGCCCATGAAGCTGGTCGGAACATTAAATACCGCAACCCCATCCTGAAGCTCGGCGAATTCCAGCGGCTCGATCCAGGTCTTATAGTTATTCTGACCGACCGTTTTCAAAAGCCGTTGTCTTAGTTGTCCCCATTTTTCTTGCGTCATCCAGCGCCTCATATCCCGTACTTCGGCCTTGCAGCCTGTTCATATCATTGACCAGGTTTCCCCGGCAGGATTCACGTCACAGGACATTGATGCACCTGCCGGGCACACGGCAGGCGTCATCCTCCATATGGACGACATTGCAGTACGTCAGGAATCAGCAAACAAATCACCCGTCTCCGGATGGGACACACCCTACCGTACCGCTATGCACTCATTGTCATGACAGGGCCACGCCACCAGTGCGAAACTGATGCACAGCAGGTCCAGAAGCTTTGGATAAATTCCAAAACCCCTCGACGAAATGTCTCGAGTCAGCCCGATGCCCGTCGGTCCGTCACGAAACCAGCCTGTCCCCCCAAGCGAGTGAATCGCATAGATAGGGATACCAAGTCCCGACCGAGAGCGGCAATGAAACTATGATGTTGACTCTGCCTTTCGCCACAAAGAATCTCTCGTCGTTGCGGAAAGCCACAGGGCGCCGGAACAACGCGAAAAGGCGCTGCGAAACGCAACGCCTTTACACAAAACACTTTTAAATTGAATGCTGCGAGCGCTTAGCCCAGAGCCTTCACCCGGGACGACAGGCGGGACATTTTCCGCGATGCGGTGTTCTTGTGGAACACGCCCTTGGTGACGCCGCGCATCAGCTCGGGCTGAGCCTCACGCAGAGCGGCTTCTGCTGCGCTCTTGTCGCCGGAAGCGATCGCTTCCTCGACCTTGCGCAGGTAGGTGCGGATACGCGAGCGGCGCGCTTTGTTGACAGCGAAACGGGTCTCGTTCTGACGGGCGCGTTTCTTGGACTGGGGCGTATTAGCCATGGATTCGGACCTTTTCGGGTTCGGTTACGTCAATAAGCGCATGGGCCAAACCCGAGCTCCGATCCCGGGCCTCGGCCCTCCGGATAGAGTGATTCTGGCCAGAGCGGGCCTCACACGCATGTATAGCGGCGCTGAATATTCTCTTTGTCCGCTATTGCCAAGCCCCAAAAAACAGGGGCCCGGCCATCGCAGGAAACAAGCCCTACGGCGTCTTGCACGACAGCCACGCGCCGGAACCGGCGCGCCCAGGCTTCACTTATCGCGGAACTGCGGCTGACGTTTTTCCAGGAAGGCGCCCATGCCCTCTTTCTGATCTTCGGTGGCAAACATCGAATGGAACACCCGGCGCTCGAACAACATGCCTTCGGCCAGGGTGGTTTCGAACGACCGGTTGACCGATTCCTTCGCCGCCAGAACCGAGGGCATCGACTTTTCGGAGATCTTCTGCGCCGCGCCCATCGCCTCTTCGATCAGCTTCTTGGCAGGCACCACGCGGCTGACCAGCCCCGAACGCTCCGCTTCTTCGGCGTCCATGAAACGGCCGGTCAGGTTCATGTCCATCGCCTTGGCCTTGCCCACCGCGCGGGTCAACCGCTGGGTGCCACCCATGCCGGCGATCACACCCAGGTTAATCTCGGGCTGGCCGAATTTGGCGGTCTCCGCGGCGATGATGAAATCGCAGGCCATCGCCAATTCACAGCCGCCGCCCAGGGCATAGCCCGCCACGGCGGCAATCACCGGCTTGCGAGTCCCGGCGATCTGGTCGATCGCATCGGCAAAGAGGTTTTCAGTGAAGACGTCGACAAAGCTCTTTTCCGACATCTCCTTGATGTCGGCGCCTGCGGCAAAGGCCTTTTCCGACCCGGTGATGATGACGCAACGCACCTTGTCGTTGCCATCCGCATCCGCCAACGCCCGGCAGAGTTCCCCCAACAATTGGGAGTTCAGCGCGTTCAAAGCCTCGGGGCGGTTCAGCTTGATGAGGGCGACGTGGTCGTCCACTTCGACGTTGATCGTCTCAAAGGCCATGTGCATTTGCTCTCGATTGTTCCCGTTCGCTGAGATTCCTTACCACGCAAGCGCCGTGGTTCAAGTTATCTTTGGCAGGAGGGGCAATAGAACGTCGATCGCCCCGACTGCACCTTGCGGTTGATCGTGTCATTGCATCCCGGGGTGTGGCAGGGTTCGCCCTCGCGCCCGTAGACATCAAAAGAGTGCTGGAAATATCCAAGCTCTCCATCGGCTTGGCGGAAATCCTTCAGAGACGAGCCGCCGGCAGCGATGGCCCGCTCCAGCACATCGCGAATCGCCGGAACCAGGCTTGCGACCCGGGCCGCGGAAATCTGCCCGGCCTTGCGCAGGGGCGAGATGCCGCAACGGAACAGCGCCTCGCAGACATAGATATTGCCAAGCCCGGCGACGATTCCCTGATCCAGCAGCGCCGATTTGACCGGCGTGTTCTTGCCCCGGAAGGCCGCGATCAGATAGGCCTCGTCGAATTCGTTGCCCAGGGGTTCGGGGCCCAGGACCGACAGCAGCTTGTGCTGATCGGCCGTTGCCGTCTGCATCAGATCCATCGCCCCGAAGCGGCGCGGATCGTTGAAGGTGATGCGGGCGCCACTTTCCATGTGAAAGACCACGTGATCGTGTTTCTGCACCGCCGGGTGATCATGCACGAACCGCCCCAGCGGATCGCCCGATACCGTCATCCGCCCCGACATGCCCAGATGCACCAGCAGCGTCTCGCCCGAGTCCAGATCACCCAACAGGTATTTCGACCGCCGCCGCAGTTGCAGAATACGCCGCCCCGTCAGCCGTTCCGCCATCCGCTCGGGGAAGGGCCAACGCAAATCCGGGCGATTCACCTCGACTTTCGCCATCACCTGCCCCTCCATCACCGGGGCCAGACCGCGACGAACCGTCTCGACTTCAGGTAATTCCGGCATTCTGTCGCTCCTGATCCACCGGGCCGCATTGTGCCTGCCCGCGCGCGCCTTATAACAAGGGCGGATCGCAAGGAACGGCAAGACCCCATGGCAGACCAGACGGACAAGACAACCCACTTCGGATTTCAGACCGTGCCCGAGGCCGAAAAGGCCGGACGCGTGCAGGGCGTGTTCAACTCGGTCGCGTCGAAATACGACATCATGAACGATGTGATGAGCGTCGGCATCCACCGGGTCTGGAAGGACGCGATGATGGATTGGCTGGCGCCGCGCCCCGGTCAGCGTCTGCTGGACGTGGCAGGCGGCACCGGCGACATCTCGTTCCGCTTCCTGCACCGCGCGGGCCATGGCCATGCCACCGTGCTCGACCTGACCGAACCCATGCTGATCGAGGGCCGCAAGCGGGCCGAGGCCTCGCAAATGGCCGACAGCCTCGATTGGGTGGTGGGCGACGCCATGGCACTGCCCTTCGCCGACAATACCTTCGACGTCTACACGATCAGTTTCGGCATCCGGAACGTGACCCGGCCGCAGGATGCCCTGGCCGAGGCTTACCGCGTTCTCAAGCCCGGCGGCCGGCTGATGGTGCTGGAGTTCAGCCAGCTCCCCAACCCGGGGCTGCAAAAGCTCTATGACCTCTACAGTTTCAACGTCATCCCGCGGATGGGGAAACTGATCGCCAATGATTACGACAGCTATCAGTATCTGGTCGAATCGATCCGCAAGTTCCCCGATCAGGACACCTTCCTGTCGATGATCCGCACCGCTGGCTTCGACAATGCAAAATACCGCAACCTGTCGATGGGCATCGCTGCACTGCATTCGGGCTGGAAACTGTGAGGGGCCCGCATAACATCTGGCGCCTGATCCGCACCGGCGCCACGCTGGAGCGAACCGGCGCCATGGGCGTGGTGCTCGATGCCTTCGAGGCGCCGCGCGCCCTGCGGGTCGTCGCCCACGCCCTCGGCAAGCCCTTCATGTGGCTGGGCTACAAGGGCGATCCCGAAATGCCGCCCGCCACCCGCGCACTGACTGCGCTGGGACCGGCCTATATCAAGTTTGGCCAAGTGCTCTCGACCCGCCCCGATGTGGTCGGCGGCGATCTGGCCCAGCAGCTCCGGGTGCTGCAGGATCAGCTCCCCCCCTTCCCCCGCGCCGTCGCCAAGGCCGAGATCGAGAAAGAACTGGGTGTTTCGGTCGATCAGGTGTTCTCGGAGTTCTCCGAACCGATCGCAGCGGCCTCGATTGCCCAGGTGCACCGCGCCCGACTGGCCGAGACCGGCCAGGACGTCGCCGTCAAGGTGCTGCGTCCGGGCATCGAACGCGCCTTCCGCCGCGATGTCGACGCCTTCTATTTCGCCGCCCGGATTGTCGAACTCTTTGCCCCGGGCGCCCGGCGCCTCAGGCCGATGGATGTGATCACCCATTTCGACGGCGTGGTTCGCGGCGAACTGGACCTGCGACTGGAAAGCGCCTCGGCCTCGGAATTCGCCGCCAATACGGCCGATGACCCGGGGTTTCGCGTGCCCGCGATCCAATGGGGGCTTTCGGCCCGGCGGGTGATGACATTGGGCTGGGCCGACGGCATCGCGCTCGGGGATAACGATGCGCTGGACGCCGCCGGACTGGACCGCGCCATGCTGGGCGAACGGGTGCTGACGCTGTTCCTCAGCCACGCTCTGCGCGACGGCTTCTTCCACGCTGACATGCATCAGGGCAATCTCAAGGTCTGCCGCGACGGCGATATCATCGCCTATGACTTCGGCATCATGGGCCATATCGACGAATACACCCGCCGGGTCTATGCCGAGATCCTCTATGGCTTCATCCGCCGCGATTACAAACGCGTGGCTGAAGTGCATTTCGAGGCAGGCTATGTTCCCGCCGATCGCGATGTCGATGAATTCGCCCGCGCGCTGCGCGCCGTAGGCGAACCGATCTTCGGCATGGACGCCACCCATATCTCGATGGGCCGGCTGCTCTCCTATCTCTTCGAGGTGACCGAACGCTTCGGGATGGAGACACGGACCGAACTGATCCTGCTGCAACGCACCATGGTGGTGGTCGAAGGGGTGTCACGCTCGCTCAATCCCCACATCAACATCTGGGAAGTCGCCAAGCCGGTGGTCGAGGATTACATCAAGCAATCCATCGGCCCGCGTGCGGTACTGAATGATCTGGTCAAGACCGCCAAGGTCATGGGCCGCTTCGGCCCGCGTCTGCCCGGCCTGGTGGAGGCGGCGCTGATCGCCCAGACCCACCCGGCCCCCACCCCCGCCAAGACGCGCTGGGGCACGATCCTTGCCGCCGGGTTCGCCGGCCTCGCCCTTGGCGCGGCACTGGCCTCGGCGCTGACCCTGATCCTCGACTGATCAGGCCCGGCGCAGGGCGGCCAAGGCTGCCTGCCCCAAAATAAGTGCCCCGGCGCCACCGATCACTGCGGCGGCGCCGCAATTCAGCCGCCGCAGCGCAGCGGGTCGCCCCAGCAACCGGCGCGCCCGCCCGGCCAGAAGCGCATAGGGCAAGAGGACCGCATAGAGGATCACCAGCGTCAGCGCCGCCAACCCGGCCCATTCGCCAACCCCCACCTTGCTCAGATCCATCGCCGTGGGCAACAACGCCAGATAGAACACGATCGTCTTGGGGTTGCCCAGTGTCACCGTGAACCCGGCCAGAAAGGCCCGCCCTCCGCGGCGTGCCCGCAGCGCGTGCACCTCGGTCAGCCCGCCGCGGCTGGTCCAGAAGACCCAAGCGATATAAAGCAGATAAGCACCGCCCAGCAGCTTCACCAGCAAAAAGGCCCCGGCAAAGACCTGCGCCACCGCCGCCAGCCCGGCAACCGCGACAGTCAGATAGACCAAATCCCCCAACGCGATGCCCGACAGGAAAAACACCGCGGTCCGCGTGCCGCTCCCCAGCGCCTGCCCCACCAGCGCCGCGATTCCGGGGCCCGGAATCACAGCAGCAATCGACAAGGCCGCTGCATAGGCCAGAAAGGGGGCTATCATGTCCATGATACGTGACTCCTTTGCTGCGCACCCGGGCCGGCGCGCCTATCTGCACAAAAAAAGGGGGCGCATCTTTTGCGCCCCTGGCCTTTTCCCGGTCTTTTTCTGGCTGAAAATATCCTCGGGGGGCCGAGGGCGAAGCCCCTGCCCGGCACGGGCAAGCGGGGGGCAGACAGCCCCCCGCGCCGACCTCAGATCATCTCGATCGCCAGCGCGATGCCCTGACCGCCGCCGATGCACATGGTGATCAGCGCCTTCGACCCGCCGGTCCGCTCCAGCGCATAGATCGACTTCACCGTCAGGATCGCACCGGTGGCGCCGACCGGGTGACCCAGCGCGATGGCACCACCATAGGGGTTCACCTTGGCCGGGTCGAAGCCCAGCTCACTGCTGACCGCCAGCGCCTGGGCGGCAAAGGCCTCGTTCGATTCGATCAGGTCGAAATCGGCGACGCTCAGACCGGTCTTCTTCAGCAGCTTCTGAACCGCCGGGATCGGCCCCACGCCCATCACCTCAGGGCGCACACCGGCCACGGCATAGCCCAGCACCCGCGCCTTGGGCTTCAGCCCGGCGCGATGGGCGGCATCGCCGGTGGCCAGCACCACGGCGGCCGCACCGTCATTGATGCCCGAGGCATTGCCGGCAGTCACGGTGCCGTCCTTCTTGAACACGGTCTTCAGCCCGGCCAGCGCCTCGGCACTGGTCTGCTTGGGATGCTCATCGACCTTGAAGTCGACCATGTCGCGCTTGACCTTCACCGGGACCGGCACGATCTCCTTCTCGAAATACCCGGCCGCGATGGCAGCCGCCGCACGCTTCTGGCTTTCCAGCGCGAAGGCGTCCTGCGCCTCGCGGGTGATGCCATGCTCCTCGGCGACATTCTCGGCGGTCACGCCCATATGGCCGGTGCCGAAGGGGCAGCTCAGCGCACCCAGCATCATGTCCAGCGCCTTGACGTCGCCCATCTTGGCGCCCCAACGCGCCTGCGGCAGGATGTAGGGCGACCGCGACATCGATTCAGCGCCACCGGCCAGGGCGAAATCCGCATCCCCCAGCATCAGCGATTGCACCGCCGAGACGATCGCCTGCGCGCCCGAGCCGCACAGCCGGTTGACATTCATCGCCGGCGTCCCGTTCGGCACACCCGCCTGCAACGACGCCACGCGCGAGATATACATGTCGCGCGGTTCGGTGTTGATGACATGGCCAAAGACCACATTACCGATCTGCGCCGGTTCAACCCCGGCCCGCTCCATCGCCGCTTTCGATGCGATGGTGGCGGTGTCGATCGGGGCGACGCCCGCAAGCGACCCACCGAAGGTGCCAATGGCGGTTCGCGCGCCGTCCAGAATTACGATCTCGGTCATGACTGAATGTCTCCTCGTCCAGATTCGAGCGCATTATGGAGAGGCGAATCGGGAATGTCTGCCCATTACGTTGTGGCAAATTGGCCATGGATCACGACCCCTGCGCCGGCACCGCTGGCCCGCCTCGGGATGCGGCACAATTTTCGGCACTCCGGCCCGGATCGCTGCGACAACTCAACTTTGTCGTTTCTCCATCCGCCCGCTTTCCGCCATGCTGACCTCGAATGGAGGCTCGCTCATGACCAGAACACTCAATCAGCCGCTTGGCGGCGACACCATGCCCCGCACCGGCGGTCCCGGCACGATGATGCGCCTGCCGGCGGCGGAAAGCGCCGCCGGGCTTGACGCCTGCTTCCTGGGGATTCCGATGGATATCGGCACCTCGAACCGCCCGGGCACGCGCCTTGGTCCGCGCCAGATCCGGGACGAAAGCCGGATGATCCGCCCCTACAACATGGCAACCGGCGCCGCGCCCTTTGACCACCTTCAGGTGGCCGACATCGGCGATGTGCCGATCAACCTCTATGATCTGAAGAAATCGGTCGAGATCATCGCACAGCATTATCGCGAGGTGCTGAGCCATGATGCGATCCCGCTGACGCTGGGCGGCGATCATACGCTGACCTGGCCGATCCTGCGGGCGATGGCGGCAAAGCACGGGCCGGTGGCGCTGATCCACGTGGATGCGCATTCCGACACCAATGACACCATGTTCGGCGAAAAGGTCGCCCACGGCTGCCCGTTCCGCCGCGCTTGGGAGGAAGGCTGCCTGATCAACGACAAGGTGTTCCAGATCGGTCTGCGTGGCAGCGGCTATAGCCGCGAGGAATTCGACTGGGGCCGCAAGCAGGGCTGGAGCTGCATCCAGGCCGAAGAGTGCTGGCATAAATCTCTGACCCCGCTGATGGCCGAAATCCGTGAAAAGATCGGCAATGCGCCGGTCTACCTCAGCTATGATATCGACAGTCTCGATCCCGCCTTTGCACCAGGGACCGGCACGGTCGAGGTTGGCGGACTGACCACCATGCAAGGGCTGGAGATCATTCGCGGCACCGCCGGGCTCAATCTGGTCGGCGGTGATCTGGTCGAGGTGTCGCCGCCCTACGATCCCACCGGCAACACCGCAGTGATCGCGGCGAATTTCCTGTTCGAAATGCTCTGCGCCCTGCCCGGCGTGTCACGGCTTCGCTGAACCCGCCACCGGCCGATCCCGCCTGCCGAACGGACCCCGTCAAAAGGCCCGGTCAAACGACCAGGTCATCCGCGAACAGACGACGCACTCGCCGGCTGCCAGACAGCGGGCGGGTCCCGCCCGCAACCGGACATGCACATCAGCTATTGCAGGGTCCCGAACGACACGTAGTTTGGCACCTTGGCCTTCTGTAAGCTATTGATATGTTGAAATCGCCATTTGCGCCTCGACAACAAATTGGCGGTTTTCGACACATGGTGCCACTGTTGCCAAAATTCGGGGAGGCTGAGGCCTGAGCGCGCCGTTTAGGCTAGCCCCGATGACCTGCTCCGATCAGAAACAGCGGTTCCCCACCGTTTCGAGGCCGATGCCGACGTAATGGTGGCCCTGGCTAACACCGTGGAACGGCCCGAGGCGAGCGCGGCCGACTATGACCCGACCTTTAACCCGGATGGCCACGGCCTTCTGTGGGAGCTGACGAAGGATGCGGCCTCCATTGCGCTGCTCGAGGACTCTAATGCAGCGGGCAATAAATCGGCATAAGATATGGACACGAAGCATGCCTGAGGGACTGGGGACGGGCTGCTACTGCTGCCGCATTACCTGATCGACGCCCCTCAGGACGGGCTTTTCGCCCATGCCAAGGCGGTCTGCGATGCGGTCAAGATTGGCGTGATGATCTACAACCGGGACAATGCCATCTACCACTCAGACACCGTGGCGCAGCTGGCCGAGGCGTGCCCGAACCTCATCGGCTTCAAAGATGGCAGCGGCGACATGGGCCCGGTGCGCCACGTGACCTCAGCACTGGGCGACCGCCTGACCTATCTTGGCGGCATGCCCACTGCCAAGCTCTTTGCGGAAAGTTATCTCGCGGCGGAGTTCACCACCTATTCTTCGGCAGTGTTCAACTTCGTTCCGGAACTGGCGGTGAAATTCTACGCCGCCGTGCGTGCCCATGACACAGCCACCTGCAACGATCTGCTGCAGCGCTTTTTTACCCGTTCATGGCCATGCGCGGACGCAAGGCGGACTACGCGGTGTCGCTGATCAAGGCTGGTGTGCGGTTTCAGGGCTTCGACGCGGACCTGGTGCGCACGCCCCTCGAGGACCCGAGCGCGGCGGAGACGGCCGCACTTAAGGCGCTCATCGACCGTATCGGAGGCGCTTGATCTCCTTGTCCCGAGCGTCACTTGGAGGCCCGGGATCAACCTGAGGCGGGACGCCCGATCAAGCCCACCTAAACCAGGATTGACGACAGATTGTGATCTCGCCCCAGGCGAAAGCCACTTGGAAGATGCCCAGAAATCGCTCGACCAGACTGCGCCACGCCTGAACTCTGACATCTGTTCCATCGAATGATCCCGCAGGCGCGCAAGCGCGTCACCGAGGTTATCTATTGAGTAGCGAAAGGAAAAGAACCTCACGAACGACAGAACTACGATAAGGGGCACAAGAAACTGTATTTCTCATGCGGGCTGAGCGGTCCACTTTTGACGAGGTTTACAGAGCGCGTTCGCGATTGAAACAAGTTTCCGGGCGACGGCCATGATGACAACCTTATGTGGTTTTCCGGCGGCGCGAAGACGGTCAGCAAAATTTTTCAAGACTGAGTTGTGATGGCTTGTGACGAGGGCCGTTTGAAACATCACATGCCACAACAAGCGCGATCCACCCGCAATGGCGCCCATGTCCGCAGACGGTCACGGTGAACTCTATAGGTCTTTCGAAGCCACACCCGAACCACTACGCCGAAAAAGCAAAAGCGCCAATCGAAGTGTCGATAGGCGCCGAACCGTTGTCGTAAATTACAAACCTACTGTCGCCTTTCACAGGAAAAGAATGGTGAGCCGTGTAGGGTTCGAACCTACGACCCGCTGATTAAGAGTCAGCTGCTCTACCAACTGAGCTAACGGCCCATTCTTTTCGGCTGCTGAAACAGTCGACCTTCTTAGAGTGGTGAGCCGTGCAGGATTCGAACCTGCGACCCACTGATTAAAAGTCAGTTGCTCTACCAACTGAGCTAACGGCCCACTCTGTCCGACGGGCCTGGTGCCCCGCGCGGTGTCGCTTCCTAGGATAGAACCGGGAAGGGTTCAACGCCTAAATCGCAGCCGGAGCGGGATTTTGTTCAACCCCGCATCCGGATGGCGGCGTACCTAAAAGCCCTGTGGCCATGGGTCAAGCCCCAAAACGCAGGATTCGACGCGCGATACTGGATTCCCCATCGGCGCAGGTCTATATGCCCGCCATGACTCAAAGCGCGACACAGCCCCTCCCCTTCATGAAGATGCACGGTCTCGGCAACGATTTCGTCATCATCGACGCGCGGGCGCAGCCCGTCGACCTCCCGCCGCGGCTGATCCAGGCCATCGCGCATCGCAACTTCGGGGTGGGCTTTGACCAACTCGCCGTGATCGCGCCCGGGCAGGACGGCGCCGACGCGCATCTGATCTTCTACAACGCCGATGGTTCCACCTCGGCCGCCTGCGGCAATGCCACCCGCTGCATCGCCCGCCACCTGATGACAGAGACGGGCCGCGACGCGCTAACCCTGACCACCGAACGCGGCACGCTCTACGCCCGCGAGGCCGGCAATGGGCTCACCTCGGTCAACATGGGACAACCACAACTGCGCTGGGATGAAATCCCCCTGGCGCATGAGATGGATACATTGCGCCTGCCGATCGAGGGAGAGCCCACCGCCACCGGCATGGGCAACCCGCATTGCACCTTCTTCGTCGAGGATGCCGAGGCGGTCGATCTGGAAACGCGCGGCGCCGCGATCGAACACCATCCGCTCTATCCGCAGCGCACCAACGTGCAATTCGCCAGCCTGATCGGCCCCGATCATCTACGCATGCGGGTCTGGGAACGTGGCGTGGGGCCGACACTGGCCTCCGGCTCCTCCTCCTGCGCCACTGCCGTCGCGGCGGCCCGGCGCGGGCTGACCGGCCGCAAGGTGACCATCGAACTCGACGGTGGCACGCTTCAGATCGACTGGCGCGACGATGGCGTCTGGATGACCGGCCCGACAATGCATGTCTTCTCCGGGCAATTCACCCCCGATTTCCTGAAGAGCGTCGGATGAGCGCGCCGGTCTTCACCACTCTTGGCTGCCGGCTCAACACCTATGAGACCGAAGCGATGAAGGAACTCGCCCAGGAGGCGGGGGTGGAGAATGCAGTCATCGTCAACACCTGCGCGGTCACATCAGAGGCGGTACGCAAGGCGCGGCAGGAGATTCGCAGGCTGCGGCGCGAGAACCCCGAGGCGCGGATCATCGTCACCGGCTGCGCCGCCCAGACCGAGCCGGAAACCTTCGCCGCCATGGCCGAGGTCGATCAGGTCATCGGCAATACCGAAAAGATGCAGCCCGCCACTTGGGCCGGCATGGCCGCTGATTTCATCGGCGAAACCGAACGCGTTCTGGTCGATGACATCATGTCGGTGACCGAAACCGCCGGCCATCTGATCGACGGATTCGGTACAAGATCGCGCGCCTATGTCCAGGTGCAGAACGGCTGCGACCACCGCTGCACCTTCTGCATCATCCCCTACGGCCGCGGCAATTCCCGATCCGTCCCCGCTGGGGTGGTGGTCGACCAGATCAAGCGGCTGGTGCAGAAAGGCTATAACGAAGTCGTGCTCACCGGCGTCGACCTGACAAGCTGGGGTGCCGATCTGCCCGGGGAACCGCGCCTGGGCGATCTGGTGATGCGCATCCTGCGGCTGATCCCCGATCTGCCGCGGCTGCGCATCTCCTCGATCGATTCGATCGAGGCGGATGAGAACCTGATGCAGGCTATCGCCACCGAACCCCGGCTGATGCCGCATCTGCACCTCAGCCTCCAGCACGGCGACAACCTGATCCTCAAGCGGATGAAGCGCCGCCACCTGCGCGAAGACGCGATTCGCTTCTGCGAAGAGGCCCGCCGCCTGCGCCCCGAGATGACCTTCGGCGCCGATATCATCGCCGGCTTCCCCACCGAGACCGACGCGCATTTCGAGAACTCGCTGAAGCTGGTGACCGACTGCGACCTGACCTGGCTGCACGTCTTCCCCTATTCCAAACGCCCTGGCACCCCCGCCGCGCGTATCCCCAGCCAGGTGAACGGCGCCACGATCAAGGACCGTGCCGCCCGACTGCGCGCGGCAGGCGCAGCCCAGGTCGACAAACACCTGGCGCAACAGATCGGCCGCCAACATCACATCTTGATGGAAAATCCGCATATGGGCCGAACCGAGCAATTCACCGAAGTCCGCTTCGCCACCCCCCAGACCGAGGGCGCCCTGATCACCGCCACCATCACCGGTAGCGACGGCACCCAGCTTCTGGCCTGATCCGCGCAAAGGTTCCCCGATGGCGCTTATCCTGTTTCTGCACGGCGCCTCGAGCAGCGGCAAATCCACCCTCGCCAGACAGCTGCGCCTGCGGGCCAACCGCCCCTTTCTGCACCTCTCCATCGACCATCTGCGCGACAGCGGCGCCTGGACCCCGGCCGATTATCCGAACTGGCGCGCCGCCCGGCCCGGCTTCTTCTCGGGGTTCCACCGCGCCCTCGCCGCCTTTGCCGATACGCAGAACGATCTGATCGTTGAACATATCCTCGACACCCCAGGCTGGCAGGCGGATCTGCAAAGCCTCTTCGCGCCGCACGATCTCCTCTTCATCGGGTTGCACACGCCGCTTGAAACCCTCCGGCTGCGCGAACACGACCGTGCCGACCGACCGCAAGGCAGCGCCGAGGCAGATTATCACAAGATCCATCGCGGCCTGACCTACGACCTCAGCCTCGACGGCAGTGCATCGCCAGAAGACAACGCCGGCCGCATCCTCGCCCGACTGCAAGCCCCCTTGCCCCGCTCCGCCTTCTTCGCCGCGCCCAAGAACCTCCCAGACTGACCTGATCGGGGATCCCGAAAGCATTCAGAAAACACGGCGACGGCCAGCCCTGCGCGCCATCCTGTCTTTTTCTGGCTGAAAATATCCTGGGGGTGAGGGCCGCATGGCCCGAGGGGGCAAGGCCCCCTGCCCCGCGCCCCAAAAGAAAACCCCCGCCGGGTCAGGCAGGGGCTCTCCTTGCAGTGGTCCGGGGCCGCGATCAGGCCTGATATTTCTTGCCCTTGATCGGCGCCCAGATACGCTTGTTGGTCAGGTAAAGCAGCGTCGCCAGGATCACCAGGAAGATCACCCCGACCAGCCCCGCCTGCTTGCGCGCCATCATCTTCGGCTCCGCCGCCCACATCAGGAAGGCCGCGACATCCTGCGCCTCATGATGCAGCGAATTGGAATGACCATCGGCGAATTCCACATCCTCCCCCGACAGCGGCGGCGCCATGGCGATCCACCCGGTCGAAAAGGCGTGGTTCTCGTAGAACAGCGTTCCCGCCTCTTCCTTGGTCTCGCCGGTATAGCCGTTCAGGATCGAAACGATATATTCCGGCCCGCCGATCCCGTTGACCAGCTGGCTGAGCCCGGTGCCGAGCGGCCCGTGAAAGCCGGCCCGCGCCTTGGCCATCAGGCTGAGATCCGGAGCCCCTGCCGAGGTATTGGCCGGAAAGTTATCCGTAGGCTTCGCCGGGCGGAAATCATCCAGCTCGGGGTCGAAGACCTCGAAGTTCTGTTCGGCATAGGCCCGCACCTGATCCTCGGGCAGCGCCGGCCCGCCCGCATCCCCGAGCGAGCGGATCGGCACGAACTTCATCCCGTGACAGGCTGAGCAGACTTCGGTGTAAATCTGCAACCCGCGCTGGAGCTGGTTCTGATCGTACTTGCCGAATGGCCCCTCGAAAGAAAAGGCAATGTCTTCCATATGCCCGCCGGCACCTGCCGCATGGCCCGCCGCCGGACCAAGCACCAGGGCAAGGGCGGCAGCGGTGGCAAATTTCTTCAGCATCTTATCCGTCCCTTCTCTCACTCGGCCGGGGCCGTATCGGCCGCAGACATATCCGCCTCAGAGGTTTTCTTGCCGTAATGAGCATTGAAATCCTCTTCGATGGTGGCTGGAATCGGGCTGGGCTTCTCGATCACACCGAGGATCGGCAGGATCACCAGGAAGTAGGCAAACCAATAAGCGGCCGCCACCAGCGAGATCGAGGCATAGGGCTCCTCAGCCGGCATACCGCCGAGCCACATCAGCGCGAAGAAGTCGATCACCAGCAGCAGGAACCACCATTTGAACATCGGCCGGTACTTGCCCGAACGCACCGTCGAAGTATCCAGCCAGGGCACCAGCGCCATCGCCAGAATGGCCCCGAACATCGCAATCACACCGAAGAACTTGGCATCGACGATGCCGCCGGTAAGGAACGAGGCGATCTGCACGATCCAGACGTCCGAAGTGAAGGCGCGCAGGATGGCGTAAAACGGCAGAAAATACCATTCAGGCACGATATGTGCCGGCGTCGACAGCGGGTTGGCCTCGATATAGTTGTCGGGGTGACCCAGATAGTTCGGCATGAAGCCGACGATCGACCAGAACACCACCAGAACGATGGCCAGGCCAACGAAGTCCTTGATCACGAAATAGGGCCAGAACGGCAGCGTGTCCTTCTGCGCCTCGGCCTTCGACCCGCGACGCACCTCGACCCCGGTGGGGTTGTTGTTGCCGGTGGTGTGGAACGCCCAGATATGCACGATCACCAGTGCCGCGATCACGAAGGGCAGCAGATAATGCAGCGAGAAGAAGCGGTTCAGCGTTGCATTATCGACGGCGGGCCCACCCAAGAGCCAGGTCTGGATCGCCTCGCCCACGAAGGGGATCGCACCGAACAGCCCGGTGATCACCGTCGCCCCCCAGAAGGACATCTGCCCCCAGGGCAGCACATAGCCCATGAAGGCGGTGCCCATCATCAGCAGGTAGATCAGCATGCCGATGATCCACGTGATCTCCCGCGGGGCCTTGTAGGATCCGTAGAACAGGCCGCGGAAGATGTGGATATAGACCGCCACGAAGAACAGCGAAGCGCCGTTGGCATGCAGATACCGCAGCATGAAACCGCCGTTCACATCACGCATGATATGTTCGACACTGGCGAAGGCCAGATCCACCTGCGGGGTGTAATGCATCACCAGAACGATGCCGGTAACGATTTGCAGCGCCAGACAGAACGCCAGGACGATGCCCCAAATCCACCACCAGTTCAGGTTCTTCGGCGTGGGGATCATGATGACATCATAGATCAGCCCGACAATCGGCAGACGGCTGTTCAGCCATTTTTCTGCGCCGGTCTTGGGCTCGTAATGGTCGTGCGGAATTCCGGACATGAGAAGGAGCCTCCCTTACCCCAACTTGATGGTGGTTTCGTCGACGAATTCCGCCAACGGAATCGGCAGGTTACGGGGTGCCGGCCCTTTGCGGATACGGCCCGCGGTATCGTAATGCGACCCGTGGCAGGGGCAGAACCAACCGTCGTAGTCGCCCGAGTTATTGCCCAGCGGCACACAGCCCAGGTGGGTACACACCCCCATCATGACCAGCCATTCACCGGCCTCGTCCATGGTGCGGTTCTGATCCGTGGCGGGCGCATCCGCGGGCAGATTGCTGTTTTCAGCATTCCCATCCACCAGCGCGCTCAGCTCAACCGCGCGCCCCTCTTCGATCTCCTTCTCGGTACGGCGACGGATGAACACCGGTTTCCCGAGAAACTTGACAGTGATCTGGGTGCCGGTCTCCACCCCGCTGACGTCAACCCGGATCGAGGACATCGCCTGCACATCGGCCGAGGGGTTCATCTGATTGACCAAGGGCCAGATCACCGCGCCGGCGGCCACTGCGCCTGCCCCGGCGGTCGCGTAGTAAAGGAAGTCTCTCCGGGTGCCTTCGTTGTCTTCTGCGTGGGACACGAGGTTTCTCCAAATTCCAGGCCCGCGTGGGGCGATATGCGCTGGCACCGCAGGCGCGATGCCCTCCATCTTAGCGTGCGTAAATATCGGTCAGCGCGCCCGCCGTCCAGCCGCCTTGGTCACCCAAGGCCGCTTTCAAGGGGCCGCCTGAAGCAGAATGGTCACATATGCGTGACCGATCAAGCCCCTTAATTTTATGGCTCAAATTCATCTTTACGGTCGGGTCGCTATCATCGCGGGGCGTCTGTCGAACTCCGCATACCAGGCCGCCAGCTCGGGACAGGGCTCGCGCCAGTCCCGGGACGGATGCCGGAAATCGAGATAGCCCAGCGCGCAGCCCACTGCGATCTGCGCCATATCGAGCCCACCAGCGAGCTGATCCATCATCCGGTCGTTGATCGCGCGCACCCCGCCCAAAGCCTTGCCCCACTGCGCTTCGACCCAGGGGGCATAGATCATCTCCTCGGGTCGAACCCGCCCCTCGTAGACCATCAGCACCGCGGCCTCGAGAATGCCGTCGGCGGTCGCCTCCAGGGTCAACACATCCCAAAGCCGCGCCTCGGGATAAAGCCCCGCAGCGACCCGCGCGTCGAGATAGCGGGTGATCACCCGACTGTCGTAAAGCGCACGCCCATCCTCCAGCACCAGCGCCGGGATCTTGCCCAATGGATTGGCCGCCCAAACCTGGTCTGCAGTCTTGACCGGTGTGGTGGCCACGGGCACTTCCTCGATGTCGCCCTGCTGGCCGGTCTCGATCGCCGCCACCCGCACCTTGCGCACGAAGGGCGAGGCCGACGACATGATCAGCTTCATCAAAACGAACTCCTCCTTCCGTTTCCTCACGACCCTAGGCGCAGGTCACGTCGCTGTCTATACTTGCCGCATCAGCCGAACGAGCGCGGCCAGCTCCACCCCGATCCCGGCTGCCTCGATGCCGTCAGCGGCGGCCAGACGCACTTCAGCCTCCTTGTGCTGGGCCAGTTTCCAGGTGCCATCTACCGCTTCGATCCTGAGGCGGACGGGCACGATCATGCGCATCATCCGCTCCAACGCCCCCGCGTCCATCTTGGCACTGCGCCAGGGTGTCTTGGGCAACAACCGTTCCTCGAAGAGATCAGACAGCCGGTCGAGCAACGCTGCCAGCTCTTCCTGCGGGCGCGGCTCCAGCACACCGGTCAGATGCACGGCGACATAATTCCAGGTCGGCACCTGATCGTCGACCCCGTACCAGTCGGGCGAAACATAGCTGTCAGGCCCGCTGATGGCGAGCCGCGCGGCAAGCGGCGCCTTCAGCGCCCGCACGATAGGGTTGGAGCGGACCAGATGCAGATCAGCCACCCGCCCGTCCTCCGAAAGGACAAAGGGCACATGGCTCAGCATCGGCGCGGCCTCGGCCGCCGACACCGCCAGAATGCCAAAGCTGCGGGCCCGGGCAAAGGCCAGGTTTTCCGCCACGCTGGCGGTATGAAAGACCGGATTCGGGTGCATCGTTACGTCTCCTTCACGGACAGTCTTGAAAGCTCCCGCGCGGCTTGGCAAGTTGGCGGCGTTCTCAGGGCGGGGTGAAATTCCCCACCGGCGGTATGCGGGCACGACCCACAAGCCCGCGAGCGGCCCCTTTCGCAACCGATCGGGGTGTCAGCAGATCCGGTGAGATGCCGGAGCCGACGGTCACAGTCCGGATGAAAGAGAACGTGCGCCCTGCCCGGCCCGCCGGTGCGGACGCCCGTGATCGCCTTGGGTGACGTGTCTGACCCTATAGGAGAGATCTGAAATGACACCCACCCGCTTCGCCTTCGTCAAAGCCCAGTGGCACGCCGATGTCGTGGACCGCGCGCTTGACGGTTTCCTGCAGCTGATCCCCGCCGATCAGGTCGATGTCTTCGACGTTCCCGGCGCCTTCGAAATGCCGCTTCTGGCGCGCGATCTGGCGGCAAGCGGTCGCTATGCCGCCGTGGCCTGTGCCGCGCTGGTGGTCGATGGCGGCATCTATCGCCACGATTTCGTCGCCCAGGCGGTGGTCGACGGGCTGATGCGCGCCGGGCTCGACACCGGGGTCCCGGTGCTCTCGGTGTCGCTGACACCGCACCACTATCAGGAAACGCCGCAGCACACGGAATTCTTCCGCGCCCATTTCATCCAGAAGGGCCGGGAAGCTGCCGAGGCTGCGCTCGCCATCACCAGAACCCGCACCGCCCTGCGACCACTGGCCGCCGAATGACGCTCCGCCGGAGGCTCGCCCTCCGGCCGCTCATCGCTGACGCTCCTCGCGGGACCTGCAATCGCGCGAGGCGTCCATCTCGAATTGCCGCATTTCTCGGATCAATGGGACAATTCCCCGTCACGAACCCAGCCAGCCACCCCCGAACGCCAGCCGCATGAAAAACCCTGAACACCTCTCCAGGCCCCACCAATTCGCGACTGAGGAAAGCGGAACAAAAACGCTCCGACAGAGCGTTGTTCCGCTGAACGGCCATTGGGCCTTTTGTCCCCGTGCCACTGCCCCCCCGGGGGGGGGCCTGCTTGCGAAGGGGCGTGCAGCCCTGCGTCGCCTGAGCGCCTTCCCGGGGCAGCGCCTGCTGCGGCAGAAATGCTCACCCGGAGCGTTTCCCGGGCGCCGCCCTCCCTTTTTCTGGCCTCAAATATCCCGGGGGAATCGCCGCAGGCGATGGGGGCAGCGCCCCTACCCTTCCCCCAGATAGGCCCGAAGCGCCGGCGGAGGGGTATCAAGCAGCGCCGAGACCGGCTGCGGCGTCACGGCCTCCCCATCGGCCACCAGAACGGCCTGATCGGCGATCCGCCGGGCGTCGGCGGGATCATGACTGATCATCATCAGCGTGGCGCCGCTCTCCTCCGCCAGCTCGGCGACCAGGTCCAGCATCTCCAGCTTCAGCGCCGGGCCCAGCGCCGCGAAGGGCTCGTCCAACAGCAAGAGCGGCTTGCCCTGCAACAACACCCGCGCCAATGCCGCGCGGCTCTGCTGCCCGCCCGACAATTCGGCAGGCCGACGCATCTCCAACCCCTCCAGCCCGACCCGCGCCAGCGCCTGCCGCACCTGGCCCCACTGCGCCGGCGTCAGCCGCAGATCCGGACACAGCCCCAATCCTGCATTCTGCGCCACGCTCAAATGCGGAAACAGGTTGCCGTCCTGAAACAGCATCGCGATGGGTCGCGCCCCCGGGGCGTCTCGACTGATATCGCGCCCGTCCCAGAATATCCGCCCCGCCGCCAGATCGCGAAACCCGGCAATCGCCTCAAGCAGCGTGGTCTTGCCTGCCCCCGAGGGGCCGATCACCGCCACCCGCGCACCGGTTTCCACCTGCCAGTCAGCGCGCAGGGTGAAATCGCCCGACCGGATCTGCACGCCCTCAAGCCTCAGCATGGCGGCGCCCTCCGCGGTCGAAGAGCCAGAATACCAAGACCGAAAGTGCCAGCAACAGCAGCGCGGCCCCGGCCGCGGCCTCCATCCGGTAAGCGCCCATCAGGCGATAGATCTGCAAGGGCAAGGTAGCGACCTCCTGATCGGCAAACAGCGCGATGACCCCCAGATCGCCCATCGACAGCGCCGCGGCAAGCCCGGCGGCAAATCCGATCTGCGGCCGCATCCGGGGCCAGAGCACCAGCCGCACAAACGCCCTGCGCCCCATGTTCAGGCTCAGCGCCAGGCGCCCGAAATCGCCGATCACCGCCCGCGCCCGCGGCACCAGGATGCGCAAGCCGAAGGGCAGCGCCATCAGCGCATTGACCAGCGCCGTCACCGGCAGCGCCAAGGCCGCCGGGTCGGCGAGAGGATAGATAACGATGAAGGCGCCGGTGCCGATCACCAGGGGCGATACCGCCATGCCCAGAAGTCCGGCGCCCTCGACCCAGCCCGGATGGCGCATCAGCGCCACGGCCACAGCCATCGGCAGGGCGATCAGCAGCAGGATCGCCGTGCTGCCCGCCGCGATCAGCAGCGAATTCAGCGCCGCCCACCAGACGCTGGCCGGCAGGGCAAACAGGCCCGCCGCGCCCTCGGCCGCGATGGCGGCCAGCGGCAACAGCAGGAACAGCGCGGCAAGCCCGATGGCCAGCCAGTCCCGCAGTTTCAGCGTCCAGCCCTGGGCATCCCAGCGCCGGATCGCGCGATCAAGGCCGACACCGAATCCCTCCCCCATCGCCGCACGCAGGGCCAGCGCCGCGGCCGCGCCTGTCAGGGCGATCTGGAGAACCGACAACAGCGCCGCGCGGGTCAGATCGAAATCGAATCGGAAGGCCTGATAGATCGCCAGTTCCACTGTCGTCGCACGCGGCCCGCCCCCGAGCGTCAGCGCCACGGCGAAGGAAGTCAGGCAGATGGCGAAGATCACCGCCAGCGCCCCCGGCGCTGTGCGGCGCAGCATCGGCCATTCCAGCAGCCGCCAGATCGCCGCCGGCCCTGCCCCAAGCTGGGCGGCCAGACGAAACCGCTCTGCCGGGATCTCCTGCCAGCCCTGCAGGATCAGACGCGTCGCCAGCGGCAGGTTGAAGAAGACATGCGCCAGAACCACCCCGTGCAGCCCGTAGATGCGCAGGGGCGGCAGACCGACCAGACCCAGGCCAAGGCTGATCCAGCCAGACCGGCCAAAGACCGCCAAAAGCCCCAGCACCGCGACAATCACCGGCAGGATGAAGGGTGCCCCCATCAGCGCGATCAGTGCCGCGCGGCCCGGAAACCGCCGCCGCGCCAGGGCACGCGCCACCGGCAGGGCGAGCAAGACGCTCACCCCCGCCGACAGCCCCGCCTGAACCACGGTAAAGCGCACCGCCTGCCAATCAGCGGGACCAAGGCCACTCCCGGTCTCTGCCCGCCAGAACACCGCCGCCAGCGCACCGAGGATCAGAACCGCGACACAGACCGTCGCAATGATCCCCGGCGCGGCGCTTAACGGCTGAGCGCGGCGAGCCATTCGGCCAGCGCCGGATCACGCAGCGCCGCCGCCTCATCCGGCGAGAACAGCAGCGCGGTCTTCGGCTGGGTCAGGGTCTCGAACCCCTTGGGCAGCCCCTCGGCCGGGGTGACGGCGGGATACATCCAGTTGGTGGTCGGGATCACCGACTGGAAGGCGTCGGTCACCATGAACTGCAGGAACCGATCCGCCAGCTCCGGCTGATCGGAGGCCGCCAGTTTGCCGGCAACCTCGACCTGCATGTAATGGCCTTCGTCGAAAAGGGCGGAGGTCTTGCTGTCGTCGCCCTCGGCGATCAGGTGATAGGCCGGCGAAGTGGTGTAGGAGAGCACCATGTCGGCCTCGCCATCCAGGAACAGTCCATAGGCCTCGGACCAGCCCTTGGTGACGGTGACGATATTGTCGGAAAGCCCTTTCCAGATCGCCGGCGCCTCGTCGCCATAGGCGGCCTTCACCCACATCAGGAGCCCAAGCCCAGGAGTGGAGGAGCGCGGGTCCTGGATCACGATCTTCAGATCGCTGTCGGCAAGCGCGCGGAAACTGTTGGGCGCAGCCAGATCGCGGTTCTGCACGAAGGCGAAATAACCCCAGTCATAGGGGATGAACTCATCATCCGCCCACGAGATCGGGAGGCTGTAATCGACATCGACCGAGACCGGAGCGAACAGCCCGGTTTCGCGCGCCGCCGCCGTCAGGTTGGTGTCGAGACCGAGGACAACATCGGCCTCGGACCGCTTGCCCTCCAACCGCACCCGCGCCAGCAGCGCGGCACCGTCGCCGGCGGCGACGAATTTCAGATCACAGCCGCATTCGGCCTCGAACGCCTTCTCGATCGCCGGGCCCGGGCCCCATTCGCTGACGAAGCTGTCATAGGTATAGACGGTCAGAACAGGGGTCTCGGCCGCGGCCATCTGGCCCGCTGCGCTGGTGATCAGTCCCGCTGCAAATGCAAGATACTTCATGGCATCCTCCTTTGCGGCGTCGGGGCAGGGTGGAGGCATGTCCATAAACCTTCCCTCCGCCGGTATGAGCCGGTTCAGGTTCAACGGGTTCGCGCGACGCATCTCAGCCCGATCAGGCACCCCGAGGTGGCGCCGACCCTATGCGCGGGGAAGGCATGAGGCAAGCGGATTGACGGCTCGGGGCGAAGCTCAAGACAAGGAACGCGCCTGCGGCGCGTGCCTCCGGCGGCCGTATTTGGGCCGAGAAGAAGCCGGGGCCCCGCCTGATCCGGCGGACCGGTGCGACAGGATGCAAGGGAGGTCTCCGCCGACGGCCCACCGTGGCCAGGTCTGTGCCTGCCCGCGAATCCGCTTGAGCCATGCGCCGCGCGCCGCTAATCACCACGGCAAAGGAGAGCCCCCATGTCCATCAATACATTCGGCCATCTCTTCCGCGTCACCACCTGGGGCGAAAGCCACGGGCCGGCGCTCGGTGCCACGGTGGACGGCTGCCCGCCGGGCATCGCCATCGACGAGCCGATGATCCAGCGCTGGCTGGACCTGCGCAAGCCGGGGACCAGCAAATACACCACCCAGCGGCGCGAACCCGATGCGGTCAAGATCCTCTCCGGCGTGTTCGAGGGGCGCACCACCGGTACTCCGGTGCAGCTGATGATCGAGAACACCGATCAGCGCTCCAAGGACTATTCCGAGATCATGGAGAAGTTCCGCCCGGGCCATGCCGATATCACCTATTGGCAGAAATACGGCATCCGCGATTATCGCGGCGGCGGGCGGTCGTCGGCACGGGAAACGGCGGCGCGGGTTGCCGCCGGCGGGCTGGCACGCGCCGCCCTGGCCGAATTGGCCCCGGGCATCGAGATCCAAGGCTATATGACCCAGATCGGGCCGCACGGGATCGACCGGGCGCGCTTTGACGCCGAAGAGATCGGCCGGAACCCATTCTGGTGCCCCGATCCGCAAGCGGCAGAGGACTGGGCCGGCTATATGGATGCCCTACGCAAATCCGGAAATTCCGTCGGTGCCATCGTCGAGGTGGTGGCGCGCGGTGTGCCGGCCGGCCTTGGTGCGCCGATCTATGGCAAGCTGGATACCGATCTGACCGCGGCGATGATGTCGATCAACGCCGTCAAGGGTGTCGAGATCGGCGAGGGCATGGCCGCCGCCCTGCTGACCGGCGAAGAGAACGCCGACGAGATCTTCATCGGCCCAGACGGCAAGCCGGCCTATTCATCGAACCACGCGGGCGGTATTCTGGGCGGCATCTCCACCGGACAGGAGATCGTGGTGCGCTTTGCGGTGAAACCCACCTCCTCGATCCTGAAGACACGGGCGACCATCACCAAATCCGGGGAACAGGCCGAGATCATCACCAAGGGTCGGCACGACCCCTGCGTCGGCATCCGCGCCGTGCCGGTGGGCGAGGCGATGATGGCCTGCGTGATCCTTGATCATATCCTGCTGAACCGTGGCCAGATCGGCGGCGCCGTGGGCGAGACCCGGGGCCGCATTGGCTGATCTGAGCGGGTTGCGCACGCGGCTGCGGCAGATCGCGGGCAACGGGATGGCGCAGGACAGCGCCCACGACCTGGCCCATCTTGACCGGGTCTGGGCCAATGCCCGCGCCATCGCTGGACCTGACATTGACCAGCAGGTTTTGCTGGCGGCCTGCTATCTGCACGATCTGGTCAACCTGCCGAAGGACAGCCCAGACCGCGCCCGCGCCTCCACGCTTGCAGCCGAGGCGGCGGCGCCGATCCTGCACGATCTGGGGTTTGATGACGACCGGATCGCCGCCACCCAACACGCCATCGCCGCGCATAGTTTTTCGGCCGGGATTGCACCGCAGAGCGAAGACGCGCGCGTCCTGCGCGATGCCGACCGGTTGGATGCGCTGGGAGCGGTTGGCATCGCGCGCTGTTTCGCGGTCTCGGGCGCCTTGGGCCGCCCGCTTTACGATCCCTCCGACCCCTTCGCCAACGCGCGCGATCTGGACGATCGCCGCCAGACGCTCGATCATTTTCGCGTCAAATTGCTGAGACTACCGGCGGATATGCTGACCCCGCGCGGTCGGGAGCTTGCGCAGGCACGCGCCGCGCGCATGATCCTGTTTCTGAAAGAACTTGCCGATGAGATCGGCACCGAGCTCCCCGACGACTGGACTGTGTCTTGAGCGATATCCTCAGCATTACCGCGCCGATCTATGCCACGATAGCGATCGGATATACGATCGTGCGCCTGGGCTGGTTTCGCCCCGACGACATGCAGATCTTCGGCAGATATGTTCTGAATCTGGCCCTGCCGGCACTGCTGTTCTCATCGCTGGCGACAAAGCCCCTGAGCGAGGTGATCCGCCCCGACTTCTTGCTGGTGATGCTGAGCGGGGCGCTTCTGACCCAAACCATCAGCTTCGGATGGTTTTCGATTACCGCGCCCGACCCGCTGCGTCGAGCGCTGGCGGTGATGGGGTCGGCCTGCCCGAATTCCGGATTTATCGGCTATCCGGTGATGCTGCTGGTGTTTCCGGATCAGGCCGGGGTGATCCTGGCACTGAATCTGCTGCTGGAAAATGTCGCGCTGATCCCGCTTGGTCTGGTGCTGTTGGATCTGGCCTCGGGGCGCGGCGGGCTGTCGCCTATCCGCCTGCTCTGGGCGGTGCTGACCGGCTTGCTGCGCCGGCCCATGGTCCTTGCCATGCTGGCGGGGCTATGCGTATCCGCGATGAACCTGTCTCTGCCGGAGCCGGCCTTGCGACTGACCGGGATGTTCGGCACCTCGGCCGCGGCACTGGCGCTGGTGGTGATCGGCGGTTCGCTGGTCGGGCTGCCACTCATGGGCAACAGGCTGCTGGCGGCCCAGATCACCGCAGCCAAGCTGTTGCTGCACCCGGCGATGGTCGCGCTCGTCGCCACGCTTCTGACCCATCTGGGCCTGATCGACATGTCGCATGACATGCGGATCGCGGCGATCCTCTCGGCCGCCATGCCGGTGCTGAGCATCTATCCCCTGCTCGCCCAGGAGCGCGGCCTGGGCGGGGCCGCCGCCATCGCGCTCTTGCTGGCAACCTCCTGCGCCTTCGTGACACTGAACCTTCTTCTGGCCTGGCTGGTCTGAGGCCCCATGAGCGGCCTTGCAGAGGGCTGCCCGCCCCCGTCGCCCTGACGGGCGCCTCCCCCGGCCGTATTTTCAACGAGAAGAAGCCCGGGCGCGGCCCCCGCACTTCTTCTCGTCCCAAATACGGCAAGACCTGCGGCCGCCACCGGGCGCGACCTCAGCCGAGAAGCTCGGCATAGGTGTCGCGCAGCGCCTTCTTCTGAACCTTGCCCATGGTGTTTCTGGGCAGCGCGTCGACCATCACGATGGCCTTCGGCTGCTTGAACTTGGCGAGTTGGCCGTCGAGCGCGGCGGCGATCGCCTCGGGCGTGGTCCCCTCGCCCTCGGGCACCACCACAGCGACGACGCCTTCGCCGAAATCGGGATGCGGCACACCGATCACGGCGCTTTCCTGCACGCCGGGGAGATCGTCTATCAGCGCCTCGACCTCTTTCGGATAGACGTTGAAGCCGCCGGTGATGATCAAATCCTTGGCGCGGCCGACAATGCTGACATAGCCGTCGGCGTCGATCATCGCCATGTCGCCGGTGATGAACCAGCCATCTGGGCGCAGTTCCTCTGCCGTCTTCTCGGGCATCTGCCAATAGCCCTTGAAGACATTGGCGCCCCGCACTTCAAGCACGCCGATCTCGCCCGCCGGCACCTCGCCCCCGTCCCGCATCACCCGCGCCTCGACGCCGGGAAGCGGAAAGCCGACGGTGCCGGCGCGGCGTTCGCCCACATAGGGGTTGGAACAGCTCATGTTGGTTTCGGTCATGCCGTAGCGTTCGAGGATGCGGTGACCGGTTCGTGCCTCCCATTGCTCATGCGTATCGACCAGAAGCGGCGCCGATCCGGAGATGAAGAGGCGCATGTTCGCCGCGCGCTCGCGGGTCAGGCGCGGATCGGCAAGCAGCCGCGTGTAGAAAGTCGGCACCCCCATCAGCGCGGTGGCCTGCGGCATCGCCTTGAGGATCTCATCGGCGTCGAAGCTCTTGAGGAAAATCACCCGCGCCCCGGCCAGCAGGGCGACATTGGTGGCGACGAAGAGCCCATGAGTATGAAAGATCGGCAACGCGTGGATCAACACGTCCTGATCGGTGAACTGCCAATATTCTTTCAGCATCTCGGAGTTCGAGGCGAGGTTGGCGTGGCTCAGCATCGCGCCCTTCGACCGCCCGGTGGTGCCCGAGGTATAGAGGATCGCCGCCAGATCATCGGGGCCGCGCGGCACCGGCGTGAAGCTTCCGCGCCCGACCACCGCGTCAATCAGCGTGCCCTGCCCCTTGGCATCGAGCGTCACAACCCGCGCCTCGCCGGCGACACCTTCGATCGCCTCGTATTTCGCCGGATCGCAGACCACCACCCGCGGGGTGGCGTCGCCCAGGAAATAGGCGACCTCAGGCGTGGTATAAGCGGTGTTCAGCGGCAGGAAGACCGCGCCCGCCATCACCGTGCCGAGATAGAGCTGGATCGCCTCGATGGTCTTTTCCACCTGCACCGCGACCCGGTCACCGGGTTTCACGCCCATCGCCACCAGCGCCGCCGCATTGCGTTCGGCACCGGCGAAAAGCTCCCCGAAGGTCATGCTGGCGCGGGCCGGGAAGGTGGCGAAATTGCGTGTTTCATGGCCGACTGAGGCGGCGTGCAGGCGGGTGATCAGATAGTTGTCGGCGTATGTGGATGGCTGCATTTGGAACTCCTTCTCCTGCGGACCTTTCTGCGTCCAGGACCGAGGCAAACGCAAGCGATTGATCTTTTCAGGTAACCGTGATCAGGGTCGCGCTCATGGCACAGTCCCTCACCTCACACCGTCCCGGCCTTGCAATCGCGCTCAAGCTCAGCTCAGTCCTGCTGTTCGCCGTGATGTCGGCGCTCATCAAGGCCTCTTCCGACGCGGTGCCACCGGGCGAGGCGGTGTTCTTCCGGTCGCTCTTCGCCATCCCGGTGATCCTGATCTGGATTGCCGCGCGGGGCGAGCTGCGCAGCGGTCTGGTGACCGAACGGCCGATGATGCATTTCTGGCGCGGCGTGATCGGGACCTCGTCGATGGGGCTGATCTTTGCCGGGCTGGGCCTGCTGCCACTGCCCGAGGTCACCGCCATCGACTATGCCACGCCGATGCTGGTGCTGGTGCTGGCGGCGGTGATGCTGGGCGAGAAGATCCGGCTGATCCGCATCTCGGCGGTGGTGATCGGCATGGTCGGAGTGCTGATCATGCTCTGGCCGCGGCTGGGCAGCACCACGGCAGACAGCGCCGCGACGCTTGGCGCGATGCTGATCCTTGGCGCCACAGCGCTGAAGGCGTTGGTGCAAATCCATATCCGCCGGATGGTGGAGACCGAGCGCACCTCGGCCATCGTGTTCTATTTCTCCTCGACTGCGGCACTTCTGGCACTGCTGACCATCCCCTTCGGCTGGGTGATGCCCGATGCGCTGACTGCGACGCAGCTGGTGATGGCGGGTCTGGTCGGCGGCGGGGCGCAGATTCTGCTGACCTCTTCCTATCGCTTCGCCCCGGCCTCGATGCTGACGCCCTATGAATATAGCTCGATGCTCTTTGCCATCCTGATCGGCTTTCTCTGGTTCGACGAGGCGCCGACGCTGATCATGCTGGCCGGCGCCGCGCTGGTGATCGCCGGCAACGTCCTGGTGGCCTGGCGCGAACACCAGCTGGGGCTGACCCGCGCCAAGGTCCGCGCGGTGAGCGATCCCAAGGGGTGACGCCAGCGCCCGGCGCGCTATGTTCTGTCCCGAAGATCAGGAGGATATGCCGATGGCCGACACTGAAACCCACAAGGCGAAGATGCAGAAACTGCAGGCCGAACATCGTGCCAAGGTGGCCGAGGCCGGCGATCCCGAACGCGGGCTGGTGCTGGTGCATACCGGCAAGGGCAAGGGCAAGTCATCCTCGGCCTTCGGGGTGGTGGTGCGCGCAATGGGATGGCGGAAGTCCGTCGGCGTGGTGCAGTTCATCAAGGGCAACTGGATCACCGGCGAACGGCAGTTCTTCGAACGACTGGGCGGGGTGACCTGGCACACTATGGGTGAAGGGTTCACCTGGGATACCCAGGACCGTGACCGCGACATCGCCGCGGCACAGGCCGCCTTCGCCAAGGCGCGCGAGATGATGCAGAGCGGTGATTTCGATCTGATCGTGCTCGATGAGATCAATATCGCCCTGCGCTATGGCTATCTTTCGACCGAGGAGGTTCTGGAGGGGCTCAGGGCCCGGTCCGACCGCACCGGAGTGATCCTGACCGGCCGCGATGCGCCGTCCGAGATTTGCGATTACGCCGATCTTGTCACCGAGATGACCGAGGTGAAACATCCCTTTCAGGCCGGCATAAAGGCCCAGCGCGGAGTAGATTTCTAAGGGTCAATCTCCCGGCGGCGGAAGGCGATCACCCCGCCCTCCGTCGCCAGACGCCCCTCGCTGGCCCGCCGCGCCGGACCCGATTGGCTGGACGCAATCCCGAGGGAGACCACGTTTGGCTGCGACCGGATATGCGCCTGTTGCCGACACTTCTGCTCGATGGCCGAAAGAAGCCGGGGCGCCAGGCCACTGCCGAACCCTTCGGCGGCGCGATGCATCGCCAGCAGTTCATCGAATGGATCCCGCATGTCCGGCTCCTTGCCTGGGACGCCGGGAGGGGCGTCCGGTTCGTTTCCGGGGTGACGGCGGGTTTCCCTGGCGCCTGGCACCGGATCCCCCACGGGCCACCCCGAAAGGCTGAATTCCCAAGGGCTGGACACGGGGCGCATCTGGCGTCGCGCGATATCTGACAAAAAGAATCGGATTTAACAAGAGGCCATCGCATAAAACAGGGAACCGCCCCCGCAATATCTGCGGGGGCGCCCGGGCCCGGCCGATCCGGGCTGTTGGGGGTCAGAGCGACTGTTCCGCAGGGTCAAGCGTGATTGACCACAATTCGGTATCGCCCACGTCCATCAGCCGCACGGTCATCTGCTGGGTGGCGCTGTCGATATCGACGATGCCGAAGAACTGCATCCCGGCCGAAGGCGGCAGATTAACCTGGCCCTCGGCCGGGGCTTTCACGAATTTCACCTCGGGACCGAAAGTCATGTCCAGCGCGTTCGGACCGAAGGTGCCGGCATGCAGCGGGCCCGAGACGAATTCCCAGAAGGGTTCGAACTCCTGGAACTGCGCCTTGGACGGATCATAATAATGCGCCGCGGTGTAATGCACATCCGCCGTCAGCCAGACGGTGTTGGTGATATTGGCATCCCGGATGAAGCGCAGCAGATCGGCGATCTCAAGCTCGCGGCCCTTGGCCGGACCGTTGTCGCCATTGGCCACCGCCTCTGCCCCGGTCTGCTCTTTCCAGTTGTCCCAGACGATCAGGCTGATCGGCATATCGGCAGCGATCACCTTCCAAGTGGCCTTGGAATTGGCCAGCTCGCGCTTCAGCCAGGCGACCTGCTGGGCACCAAGAATGCGGCTTTCCGGCGTCATCTCGGGTTCCATCGCCGGACCGTTCGGGCCGCGATAGCTGCGCATGTCGAGGAAGAAGACATCCAGCATCGGACCATAGGCGATCTTGCGATAGACCCGGCCCGGTTCCGCCGGGGTGTAGGAGATCGGCGTCATTTCATGGAACGCGCGGGCGGCACGCGACGCCAGCACATGGATCGACTTTTCGGCATAGCGGTCATCGCCGCTCAGATCCTTCGAATCCGACCAGTTGTTCAGGACCTCATGGTCGTCCCACTGGAAGAAGGTCGGCACTGCGGCGCTCATCGCGCGCACATGTTTGTCCATCATGTTGTATTTCCACTGGCCGCGATATTCATCCAGCGTTTCGGCAACCTTGCGCTTTTCGTCGGTCAGAACGACGTTCTTCCAGATCACCTGGCCGTCCTTCACCACCTCGTCCTGCATGGCGCCATCGGCATAGATGGTATCCCCCGAATGCAGGAAAAAATCCGGGTCGTGCTGCATCATGGTGCGATAGGTGCGCATGCCCTGATCGTCGATGCCCCAGCCCTGACCGGCGGTATCGCCCGACCAGACGAAGCGGACCGACCGGCGCGAGGCCGGAGCAGTGCGGAAATGGCCGACGATCGGGTCAGAGACCGCATTGATGTCGCTGAGATCGGCGGCGACAAAGCGATAGAAGATATCCTGATCCGCCGGCAGCCCCTCGACCATCCGCTTCACGGCGAGATCGCTGGTCGGCATCGCAGTCAAGGGCGCCAGTTGGCGGGCATTGGCAAAGCTCTCGGTGGTGGAGACTTCCATCATCACCCGCGCCGGGCGGTCGGTGCGGGTCCAGATCATGCCGGAATTAGTGGTCACATCGCCGGATTGCACCCCATGGGTGAAAACCGGACGCGAGGCCGCGCGGGACAGCGCGGGCATCGCCAGCGAGGCGGCGAAGGCGGTGCCACCGGCCAGCACGGCACGACGACTGGGGCGGAGAAGGCGTTGAGGGATCATGGCTGACGTCCTGAAGGATGAATGGCTTGAGACCCGAACCGAAGGGCTTGAAACGCTACGCGAAAACCACGGGGCCGATCTGTAAGGCTTTGCCAAAAGATCAGTGATGGTTTCGAGAACCCTTTGTGACATTCAGGCCGGGGTCCAGGGATCGCGGCCTCCCGCGGGATTGAGACAGACCCAGATCATCCGGCTCAGAGCAGCCATGGTCAGCCGTTCCGGGGATTCGCACGGCGTTTCCAAGCCTACACTCACCTCACGGTCTTCTCGTCCCGTAAAAGATGAAACTGCCTCATGAGCCCGCTCAAGACGAATGACTTTGCGCCGCCTTGTCCACCCCCGCCCTTGTGACAAGGCACGCCTACCCGGCCCCTGTAGACCGACCTAAATGAAAAACGGCGCCGAGGGTTCCCCGGCGCCGTCAGATCGAAATTTCAGATGCGGACTTACGACGCAGCCTGCAGCAGCCCCTCGTCCTTGGCCCGGGCATAGGTCTCGTCCAGCGCCTTGCGGGCACGTTCGATGAGGATGTCGATTTCCTCCGGCGCGATCACCAGCGGCGGCGAGATGATCATCCGGTCGCCGACATGGCGCATCACCAGATTGTTGGCAAAGCAGCGTTCGCGGCAGATATAGCCAATGGTCCCCGCCTCGGCGGCGAAGGTGGCATGGGGTTCCTTGTTCGGGCTCAGCGCCAGCGACCCCATCATGCCGATCAGCTTGGTCTCACCCACCAGCGGGTGATCGGCCAGCGCATGCCATTTCTCGGCCAGATAGGGGCCGGCGACCGTCTGGACGTGTTCGACCACGCCTTCCTCTTCCATGATCCTGAGGTTCTCAAGCGCCACGGCAGCGGCCACCGGGTGACCCGAATAGGTATAGCCGTGGTTGAACTCCACACTGTCGAGCACCGCGGCAACCTCGTCCGACACCACCGAACCGCCGATCGGCTGATAGCCCGAGCTCAGCCCCTTGGCGATTGTCATGATATCGGGGCGGATGCCCATGGTCTGGCTGCCGAACCAGTTACCGGTACGGCCGAAGCCACAGATCACCTCGTCGGCGATCAGCAGGATTTCGTATTTGTCGCAGATCCGCTGGATTTCCGGCCAATAGGTTTCGGGCGGGATGATCACACCACCAGCGCCCTGCACCGGCTCGGCGATGAAGGCGGCGACGCGATCTTCACCGAACTCCAGGATCGCTTGTTCCAACTCTTGCGCACAGGCCAGACCGAAATCTTCCGGGCTCGTCTCGCCACCGGCGGCCCACCAGTTGGGTTCGTTGATATGGTGGATGTCCGGGATCGGCAGCCCGCCCTGGGCGTGCATAGCCGACATCCCGCCCAGCGACGTCGCCCCGACGGTAGAGCCATGATAGCCGTTCTTGCGGCCGATGATGATCTTCTTGCCCGGCTTGCCCTTCACGTCCCAATAGGTCCGCACCATGCGGATATTGGTATCGTTGGCATCCGACCCGCCCGAGGCGAAGAACACGTGATTCAGATCGCCAGGCGCCAATTCTGCGATCTTGGCCGCCAGCGCGATGGCGGGCACATGGGTGGTCTGAAAGAAAGTGTTGTAATAGGGCAGCTCGCGGATCTGACGAGCGGCGACCTCGGCCAGCTCCTCGCGGCCATAGCCGATATTGACGCACCACAGCCCCGCCATGCCATCGAGGATCTCATGCCCCTCGCTGTCAGTCAGATAGACGCCCTTGGCGCGGGTGATGACCCTCGCCCCCTTGGCGGCCAGATCGGCGCCAGTGGTGAAAGGGTGCATGTGATGGGCTGCGTCCAGAGCCTGAAGCTCGGCGGTGGGCAGGTGGTTTGTGATGGCAGGCATCGCGGAACTCCCGGCTAATTCAGTGTCGAGCCCGAAGATATGATCAAATTCCGCACTGTCAATCGAATCAGGACGACACAGCGCGTTCCGCCTGCACGGCGATCACCATTTGCACGCCCTGATCGACATCCTGCTCAATTGCCAGGCCAACGCCTTCGACGTCTCCCGCCCGCAGTGCCGCCAGCATTTCCTTGTGACGATCCGGCAGATTCTGGGTGCCGAAACGGCCGCAGACCACCCGCAGAGATGGCCCGAACCGCAACCAGAGCCGTTCTGCCATCTCGGCCAGGATAGGAGCCTGCGAATTGGCGTAAAGCACCGAGTGAAAGCGATAATTCTGCAGCAGATAGCCCGAGACATCACCGGCGGCGATGGCGAAATCCAGTTCCGCATCAATCTGTTCCAGCTCAGCCACCAGCTCTGGCGGGGCATGGCGCGCGGCCCGGCGGGCCAGCTCCGCCTCAATCGTGCGGCGCACGAAGATCAGCTGTTCAACGTCTTCTGCCGACAAAACAGGCACCGAAACCCGTCGGTTCCCCTGAAACATCAGCGCCCCGTCCGAGATCAGCCGCCGGATCGCCTCGCGCACCGGTGTCATGCCGGCGCCAAGCGAATCAGTCAGCCCCTGAATCGTCACCGCCTGCCCCGGCGCCATCTCACCGAACAGAATCTGAGCCCGGAGTTTCTGGTAAACCTGTTCATGTACCGGAGGCGCCGCAGCGGTCTTTGCGGCCGGTTTACGGGCATTCTCTGCCGGTTTTTTGATCAAATTCACTTGACTCGTTCCAATCCAAATGACGACGCTTGCGCTGTGCGGATCCGCATGGAAACATAGCTTGTGCCACGGAAGAAGGCAAAAAACTTGATCAAATGTCGGGGGCGGTCTCAACTCACGCCCTGTCGGGGAGCTTCAGAATGACCTTTAAATCGCTCACAGCGACCGCGATTGCTGCACTTATCGCCCTGGGGACCGCTGCCCAGGCCGAAGAAGTCCGCGTTTACAACTGGTCGGACTATATCGACGAAAGCCTGCTGTCCAAATTCGAGGAAGAGACCGGCATCAAGCTGATCTATGACGTCTTCGACAGCAACGAGGTGCTGGAAACCAAGATGCTGGCCGGCGGGTCGGGCTATGACGTGGTGGTGCCCACCGGCACTTTCCTGCAGCGGCAGATTTCGGCGGGCGCCTTCCAAAAGCTCGATAAATCCAAACTGCCCAATATCAAGAACATGTGGGATGTCATTTCAGCGCGAACGGCGAAATACGATCCCGGCAACGAATACGCCATCAACTATATGTGGGGCACCACCGGCATCGGCGTGAATCTGGGCAAGGTCAAAGAGGTGCTGGGCGAAGATGCCCCGATCGACAGCTGGGATCTGGTCTTCAAGCCGGAGAACATGGAAAAGCTGGCCTCCTGCGGGGTGTATTTCCTCGACGCCCCGGCCGAGATGATCCCGGCCGCGCTGAAATACATCGGCGCGGATCCGGACAGCCACGACCCCGACGTCATCGCCAAGGTCGAACCGGTCTACATGGCGATCCGGCCCTATATCCAGAAATTCCACTCTTCCGAATATATCAATGCGCTGGCCAACGGCGACATCTGCGTCGCGGTCGGCTGGTCGGGGGACGTGCTGCAGGCGCGCGATCGGGCGGCCGAGGCCGACAACGGTGTTGAAATCGCCTTCAATGCGCCGAAGGAAGGCGCACAGATGTGGTTCGACATGATGGCGATCCCGACCGACGCGCCGAACCCCGACGCCGCCCACAAGTTCCTGAACTTCATCATGGACGCGCAGAACATGGCAGCGGCGTCGAACTATGTCTATTACGCCAACGGCAACAAGGCATCGCAGGAATTTCTCAACGAGGACGTGATCGGCGATCCGGCGATCTACCCCTCGGCCGAGGCGATGGACAACCTGTTCACCACCACGCCCTATAACGCCAAGGTGCAGCGGGTCGTCACCCGGTTGTGGACCAAGATCAAATCGGGCACCTGATCCCGAACAGCGGGCGGGCTCAACAGACGGGACCCGCCCTTTTTTGTTGTCCGGAACACATCGGGGGCCTTTGCCAGTGAACTCGACGAAATTTGCACCTTGGGCAGACCCAGAGGCGAAACCGCTGATCCGTTTTCAGAACGTCACCAAGCGGTTCGGAACCTTCACCGCGATTGATAACCTGTCGTTGGATATCTACGAACGAGAGTTCTTTGCGCTCCTCGGCCCCTCGGGCTGCGGCAAGACCACGATGATGCGGATGCTGGGCGGGTTCGAAAACCCGACCGAAGGCCGGATCGAGCTGGCTGGCAAGGATATCTCGGGCGTGCCGCCGAACAAGCGCGCGGTGAACATGATGTTCCAGTCCTATGCGCTGTTCCCGCATCTGACGGTCTGGGACAATATCGCCTTTGGCCTGCGCCGCGACAGCAAACCCAAGCCCGAGATCGAGGCCCGAGTGGCCGAGATGCTCAAGCTCACCCGGCTGGAGAAATTCGCCAAGCGCAAGCCGCATCAGATCTCGGGCGGACAACGGCAGCGGGTGGCGCTGGCGCGCAGCCTGGCCAAGGCGCCCAAGCTCCTGCTGCTGGACGAACCGCTGGGCGCACTCGACAAGAAGCTGCGCCAGGATACCCAGTTCGAACTGATGGACATCCAGGAAAAGACCGGCACCACCTTCGTGATCGTCACCCACGACCAGGAAGAGGCGATGACAGTGGCCTCGCGCGTGGCGGTAATGGACGAAGGCCGGCTGATGCAGGTCGCTACCCCGGATCGCATCTATGAAAGCCCCAACAGCATTTATGTTGCCGATTTCATCGGCGAGGTGAACATCATCGAGGGCACCGCCACCCCCGACGGGGAAGAAACCTATCGCATCGACTGGGCCGACGGGCAGGAACCGATCCGCGCCACATCGGCCCGCAGCTTTGCCACCGGCGAGAAATGCGCCCTGGCGATCCGGCCAGAGAAGGTGACGATTTCGGCGGACCGCCCGGCAGAGGCGGTGAACGCCGTGCAGGGCAAGGTGCTGGATATCGCCTATCTCGGCAATATCTCGACCTATCATGTGGAACTGCCCTCGGGCACGGTGATCAAAGCGCAAACCGCCAACACTCGCCGCATCTCGCGCCGCAGCTTCACCTGGGACGATCCCGTCTGGCTGTCCTGGACAGTCACCGGCGGCGTCCTGCTGGCGGAGTGATCCGATGCGCCGGTTTTTCCTGATCGCGGTCCCCTACCTCTGGCTGTTGGCGCTGTTCCTGGTGCCCTTCATCATCGTCCTGAAAATCTCGCTCAGCGATACCGCGCTGGCGATCCCGCCCTATACGCCGACGCTGGATTTCTCGGCCGGCTGGCAGGGGATCAAGGAATTCCTGACCGGACTGGATCTCGAGAATTTCGTCTGGCTGACCGAGGACGATCTTTATTGGAAGGCCTATCTCTCCAGCCTGATGATCGCGCTGATTTCCACCGCGCTGACGCTACTGGTGGGCTATCCCATCGCCTATGGCATGGCCCGCGCGCCCGAGGAATGGCGCGCCACGCTGATGATGCTGATCATCCTGCCGTTCTGGACCAGCTTCCTGATCCGGGTCTATGCGTGGATCGGCATCCTCAGCCAGGAAGGGGTCCTGAACCAATTCCTGCTGTGGACCGGGCTGATCGACCAGCCGCTGATCATCCTGAACACCAAGATCGCGGTCTATATCGGCATCGTCTATACCTATCTGCCCTTCATGATCCTGCCGATCTATGCCGCGCTCGACCGGCTGGATGAATCGCTGATCGAGGCAGCCGAGGATCTGGGTTGTTCGCGGCTCTCGGCCTTCTGGCTGGTCACCATCCCATTGTCGCGGAACGGCATCGTCGCCGGCTGTTTCCTGGTCTTCATCCCGGCGCTTGGCGAATTCGTCATCCCCTCGCTTCTGGGCGGTTCCGGCACGCTGATGATCGGCAAGGTTCTGTGGGAGGAGTTCTTTTCCAACCGCGACTGGCCGGTGGCCAGCGCCGTGGCGATCGTTCTGCTGGCGATCCTGGTGATCCCGATCGTGCTGTTCCAGCGCAACCAGCAGAAACAGGCGGAGGCAGAGCAATGAACAGGCTGAGCTGGTTCAACACGGTCTCGCTGACGCTCGGGTTTGCCTTTCTCTATATCCCGATGGTGATCCTGGTCATCTACAGCTTCAACGAAAGCAAGCTGGTGACGGTCTGGGCCGGCTTCTCCACCAAATGGTATGGGCAACTTCTCAAGGATCAGGCCTTTCTGAATGCCGCCTGGGTGACGCTGAAGGTGGCGGTCCTGTCCTCGACCATCGCCACCGTGCTGGGCACCATGGCCGCTTATGTCATGGTGCGCAGCGGGCGGTTTTTCGGTCGCACGCTGTTTTCCGGCATGATCTATGCGCCGCTGGTGATGCCCGAGGTGATCACCGGCCTGTCGCTGCTGCTCTTGTTCATCGGCATCGGCCTGGACCGCGGCGTGATGACCATCGTGCTGGCGCATACGACCTTTTCGATGTGCTATGTCTCGGTGGTGGTCTCCTCCCGCCTCGTCACCTTCGACAAATCTCTGGAAGAAGCAGCGCTCGATCTGGGCTGCACCCCGGCTGAAGCCTTCCGGCTGGTCACCCTGCCGATCATCGCCCCGGCAGTGGTCTCGGGCTGGCTCTTGGCCTTCACCCTGTCGCTCGACGATCTGGTGATCGCCTCCTTCACCTCCGGTCCCTCGTCAACCACCCTGCCGATCAAGATCTTCTCCGCCGTGCGTCTGGGCGTCTCGCCCGAGATCAACGCGCTGTCGACGGTGATGATCGGCATCGTGACAGTGGGCGTGATCGCCACCTCGCTGATCACCAAGACCCAAAAGGTTCGTCAGCAGCGCGACGAACAGGAAGCCGCACGAACACAAGAATGAAACACATATTTGGACGTTACGCCTATTCCGCGGGGCCGCGGAATGGGTGCTGGTGGGATGAAACCATCGAAGCCCCGGTCTGGCCAGATGCCAAGGGCGACCTGACGGCGGATGTCGCCATCATCGGCGCCGGCTTTACCGGCCTGTCGGCGGCGCTGCACCTGGCCGAGGCGGGGGTCGATGTCGCCGTGGTCGACGCGGAATATCCCGGCTGGGGCGGTTCCGGGCGCAATGGTGGGTTCTGCTGTCTGGGCGGCGCCAAGCTGAGCGGTGACAAGATCGCCCGGACCTATGGCAAGGATCAGGCCGAGGAGTTCTATCGCGCCGAAGTGGCAGCGATCGACTTGGTGGCCGACATCCTGCAACGGTTCGGGATCGACGCCGACACCCATTCAGATGGCGAAACCCAACTGGCCCATTCGCCGCGCGCCATGGCTGCCCTGCGCCGTCAGGCCGAAGGCGATCCCGATGCCGTCCTGACCGAGAAGGACGACCTGGCCGCGCAGGGGCTTTCGGCCTCCGGCATGACCGGCCCGTTTCATGGCGCGCTGACGATGCGCCATGGCTTCGGCCTGAACCCGCGCAAATATGTCTTTGGTCTGGCCGCCGCGGCCCAAGGCGCCGGCGCCCGGCTTTATCAGAACAGCCCCGCCAGGGGGATCACCCGGCAGGGCAACCGCAATGTGATCGCCCTGCCGCAGGGAAGTCTCAGCGCCGAAACCGTGCTGATCTGCACCAACGGCTATTCCAGCGACGATCTGCCGGACTGGCTGGCGGACCGCTATATCCCGGCGCAATCGACTGCGCTGGTCACCCGGCCGCTTAGCGATGAGGAACTGGCGGCGCAGGGCTGGACCACAGATCAGATGGCCTATGACACCCGGCACCTGCTGCATTACTTCCGGCTGATGCCCGACCGGCGGTTCCTGTTCGGCATGCGCGGCGGGCTGATGTCCACCCCCGCGGCCGAGGCCGCCTCCCGCGCGCGGGTGCGGCGCGATTTCGAAACCATGTTCCCAGCCTGGGCCCATGTCGAAAGCCCCAATAGCTGGTCGGGCATGGTCTGCGTGTCGCGCAACCAGATCCCCTTTACCGGCGCGGTGCCGGGAATGCCGGGCGTTTTCGCCGGGTTGGCCTATCACGGCAATGGCGTCGCCATGGGAAGTTATGCCGGCAGCCTGCTGGCCGCGCTGGCCCAGGGCCGACGTCCCGACAGCCCCTATCCGGGCTTCATGAGCAAACCCATGGGCCGATTTCCCTTCGGCCGGTTCCGCCGCATCGTGATGCCGCCAGCCTACCTGGCCTATCGCCTCAAGGACCTCTGAAGCGCCGCCTTCTCCAGTGCCAGACCCTTGGCATAGGGGGTCTGGCCGCGCCCGGTCTGCAGGTGGCAATAGGCCGCCATCCGCCAGTGAAACCAGGGCAGGAGCGCGCGCAAGCGGGCGATGACCCCGCGGTCGGGATAGGCTGCCAGAAACGCCGCCTCCTCTGTGGCACCAAGCGGAGCGCCGCGATAGATCAACTGCATGGCAGGTGACAAGAAGATCGCCAGATCGGCGGCAGGATCGCCCAGCGCCGGGCATTGCCAGTCGATCAGCGCCGCGCCCTCGGGCCCGATGACGATATTGCCAGGTACCGGATCCCCATGGATCAACGCGCATGCGCCGCAGGGGGCCACCTCGCCCGCCGGTTCCAGCGCTGCCAGACCGGCATCATCGAGGCAAAGCGCCAGGATCTGCCGCACCTGCCGCGCCAGCGCGGCGCTGCCATCGGGGGCATGGGGCAGATCGGGCGCCGGTTGCTGATGCAGCCGCCCCAGCAGCCCCGCCACCGCCGCAGCCCCCTCTGCCCAGCGCCCCCCCGGCAGATGACGATATAGCACCCAGGGCGCTGGCGCCTCCGGTTCTGCCGCAATCAATTCCGGCGCCAGTCCCGTCCCGGCCAGCGCGGTCAACGCCGCGACCTCGCGGCGCGCATCATTGGCAAAGATCGGTGTCGCGGCAGAGGGATCGTAAAGCTTCAGAACCAACCCGCCCGTCAGCCGCCAGACCCGGTTCGACCGCCCCCCTGCCAGAGCCTCCGCCCCCTCGCCCGGAAGCAGACCGCGCAACCGCAGCCGCGCGATCAGATCGGCGGGCGGCGACTGTGCCAACAGTGAAGGGTCTGCTTGGGTCTCTTGCATCTTGATCCGAGTCCGGAAAGGCCACAGCATTCCCCGGAATGCCACCCACCGCAAGCCCCGCGCACAGTTGAGTTTGCGTCCCAAAGCGCCTATCTCGGGCCAGCATCCCCAGTCAGACGGCCCAACAGAGGATCCAGACGTGGCAAACCACCTATACAAGAACGATCTGCCCGACGGGCTCGACCTCGGGCCGATGGTTGCCATCGACTGTGAAACCATGGGGCTGAACCCGCATCGCGACCGGCTTTGCGTGATCCAGATGTCGGGCGGCGATGGTAACGCCCATATCGTCCAGGTCGCCAGGGGTCAGACCGAGGCACCGAACCTCTGCCGTATGCTGACCGACCCCAAGGTGCTGAAGCTGTTCCACTTCGGCCGTTTCGACATCGCCGCCATGTACAACGCATTCGGGGCACTGGCCGCGCCGGTCTATTGCACCAAGATCGCCAGCCGGCTGGTGCGCACCTATACCGACCGCCACGGGCTGAAGAACCTGACCGCCGAACTGATCGGCGTCGACATCTCCAAGCAGCAGCAGCAAAGCGATTGGGGCGCTGAGGAGCTGACCGCGGCGCAGCTGGATTACGCGGCCTCGGACGTGCTCTATCTCCACCGCCTGCGCAAGGAGCTGAACAAGCGCCTCGCCCGCGAGGGACGGACCGAGATCGCCCAGGCCTGTTTCGACTTTCTTCCCCACCGCTCGCTTCTGGATCTGCAAGGCTGGCCCGAAACGGATATCTTCGCCCACTCATGACCGACACCAATACAGCCACCTTCCTCGACACCGCGCGCCAGGTGATCACCGACGAGGCCCGCGCGCTTGACGCGCTGGCCGCGGCGCTGGACGACAGCTTCGTCCGTGCGCTGAAACTGATCCTCAGCGCCAAGGGCCGCATCATCGTCAGCGGCATCGGAAAATCCGGCCATATCGGCCGCAAGATCGCGGCGACTCTGGCCTCGACCGGGACACCGGCGCAGTTCGTCCACCCCGCCGAGGCGAGCCATGGCGATCTGGGCATGATCGCCAAGGGCGACGTGGTCCTGGCGATCTCGAATTCCGGCGAGGCGCCGGAACTGGCCAATCTAGTCGCCTATACCCGCCGCTTCGACATCCCGCTGATCGGCCTTTCCAGCCGGGCGGACAGCACCCTGATGACCCAGGCCGACGAACATCTGCTGATCCCCGCGATGGGAGAAGCCTGCGGTTTCGGCATGGTGCCCACGATCTCTACCACGCTGACCCTGGCGATGGGCGACGCGCTGGCCGTCGCGCTGATGAAGTACCGTCACTTCGGACCCGAGAACTTCCGCGACTTCCACCCCGGCGGCAAGCTGGGCGCGCAACTGTCCAAGGTGCGCGACCTAATGCATCTGGATGTGCCCACGGTTCGCACCGGGACACCGATGGGGGAAGCGCTGCTGGAGATGAGCCAGAAGGGATTTGGCGTGGTCGGCGTGACCGACCCTGCCGACCGCCTGATCGGTATCGTCACCGACGGTGACCTGCGGCGCCACATGGACGGGCTTCTGGGTCTGACCGTGGATCAGGTGATGACGGCGCATCCCCGCACCATCGGCCCCGACGCCATGGCCGAAAAGGCGGTGGCGCTGATGACATTGCCCGACCCCAAGATCACCTGCCTCTTCGTCGTCGACCCGAAAGGCGTCGGCAAGGCCGAGGGCATTTTGCACATCCACGACTGCCTGCGCGTCGGTCTGGGCTGAGAGGGAGCAGAGAAACGGATGGATCGACATTCCCGTCTGGTGGCCTATTTCAAGGTCCTGCTGCCACTGGCAGCGCTGGCGCTGATGTCGACGCTGTTCCTGCTGTCGCGCAGTATCGCCCCCACAGGCACCGCCCCCTTCGCCGACAAGGATATCGAAGACCGGGTGCGCGGCCAGCAGATCACCGGCGCCTTCTTTTCCGGCATCACCGCCAGCGGTGACGAGATCACCGTCAGCGCCAGCACCGCCCACCCCGCCAACACCGATGGCAGCGCCGACGCCGAAGAGCTGCGGGCGCATATGACGCTGGCGCAGGGGGGCGACATCCGGCTGCAGTCCGACACCGGCACCGTCGATCCGACCCAGTCGCAGGCCAGTTTCCGCGGCAATGTTCTGATCACCACCTCGACCGGCTACACGGTCAGGACACAGCAGCTTGACACAGGGCTGGAGACGCTTGCCGCCGAAACCCCCGGCCAGGTCGAGGCGACAGGCCCCTTTGGCGATATCACCGCCGGCCAAATGAAAATCGGCGCAAAAAACCAGGATGCGCCAGTCCATATGCTTTTCACCAAGGGCGTAAAGCTGGTATACGATCCGCGAAATCCGGGGAAAGACTAATCAGTGAACTATATACGCCTTCTGTTCCTCAGCCTTGTGCTGGTCCTCGGTGCGAATATGGCCGTCGCGCAGGACACCCGCGTCGCCTTCGGCAACAGCAAGGCCGACACCTCGGCTCCGGTCGAGGTGACGGCGGCCAGTCTCGATGTGAACCAGTCGGATGGATCGGCTGAGTTTACCGGTGACGTCCTGGTGGTTCAGGGCGACATGCGGCTGACCGCGAACCGCGTCTTCGTCGTCTATGATCGCGGCCAGAGCCGGATCGCCCGGCTGGAAGCGACGGGAGATGTGGTGCTGGTCAGCGGACAGGACGCGGCAGAGGCAGAACGTGCGGATTACAGCATCGACGACGGCACCATCGTGATGACCGGCAACGTGTTGCTGAGCCAGGGTGCCAGCGCACTCAGCTCCGACCGGATGACGATCGAACTGGCCACCGGTACTGCCCGGATGGCCGGTCGGGTCAAAACCATCCTCAATTCCGACGGCGACAACTGATGACGACTGCGCGACCGGACGCCAGCGCCAGCACCTCGGGGCTACGTGTCGAACGTGTCCGCAAATCCTATCGCAAGCGCGTCGTGATTCGCGACGTGTCGATCTCGCTGGATCGCGGCGAAGTCGTGGCACTTCTGGGTCCGAACGGTTCGGGCAAGACAACGACCTTCTATGCCATCGCCGGGCTGGTCTTTCCCGAAGCCGGGACCGTGACACTGGACGGTCAGACGGTGACCACCCTGCCGATGTATCGCCGTGCCCGAATGGGCATCGGCTATCTTCCTCAGGAGATGTCGATCTTTCGCGGCCTCAGCGTCGAGGACAATATCCTTGCCGTTCTGGACATCACCGCGCGCGATCCCCATGCCCGACGCGAACGGCTGGAAGAACTGTTGTCGGACTTCTCGATCGAACACCTGCGCCGGGCGCCGGCGCTAGCGCTGTCGGGCGGCGAACGCCGGCGGGTGGAAATTGCCCGTTGCCTTGCCGCAGACCCGAAATATCTGCTGCTGGACGAACCCTTCGCCGGGGTCGATCCGATCAGCGTCGGCGACATCCGCCATCTTGTTGCCGATTTGAAAAAGCGCGGCATCGGCGTGCTGATCACTGATCACAACGTGCGCGAAACGCTGGAGATCGTCGACCGCGCCTATATTCTGCACGATGGTCAGGTGCTTATGTCGGGCACCCCGTCGGAAGTGGTGGAAAACGAAAACGTCCGCCGCGTCTATCTGGGCGACAGTTTCCGGATTTCCTGAGCTCTGACCTGGATCGGCGCAGGCCTGCCGATCCAGTGAAATTTATCCACCATCACGCAAGATACGTTGACACTCGTCTCGGATCTCGCCTCAAATGGGGCATGGCACGCGTGCGATCCCTTGCGATTTCCGGTCCGGCCTTCATTCCGGGGCCCGATCGCGCCGTTTCTGCCGCGATGCCATCTTTAACCACCCGCAACTGACGCAAGGCCGGGGAATATACCCGGGCGATGCCGGGTGCATAATGAAAAGGAGAGCACATGCGTTACCAAATCAGCGGACGGCAGATCGACATCGGCGCAGCCCTGCAAACCCATGTGGAAGAGCAACTGAGCGCTGCGATCACGAAATATTCCGACAACCCGATCGACGCCATTGTGATCTTTTCCCGCGACGCATACGAATTCGTCTGCGAAGCGACCGTACATCTTTCAACCGGCCTGACCGCCAAGGCCAAGGCCAGCGCAACCGAAATCTATGCCGCTTTCGATGCCTGCTGCGAGAAAATGGACAAACAGATGCGGCGTTACAAACGCCGCCTGAAAGACCACCACAAGGACCGCTCGGAACCGGTTGAACTTATGGGCGCGGCCTCGTATATCCTCGCCGCAGAAGAACAGACCGAAGATGCGGAGCCCGAAACGCTTCAACCTATCATCATCGCCGAGATGGAAACCAAGATTCCCTCTCTCTCTGTAGGCGAAGCGGTGATGCAGATGGAGCTGGCGGGCGCCCCGGTGCTGATCTTCCGGAACGAGAGCAAGGACGGGTTGAACGTCGTTTATCGCCGCGATGACGGCAATATTGGATGGATCGACCCGCAGACCGGAAACTGATAGCATTAGGCGCTGGATTACCTACGCCTGAGCGGAGCAATCTCTGATGGCACTAGCGAGTATCCTCAAACCTGAGGCCGTGAAGGTTTTTTCTGCTGTCTCCAGCAAGAAGCGACTGTTTCAGGAAATCGGGGATCTCGCTCAGAGCGCCTATGGCCTGGATGCCCAGACCACGGTTGACGCTCTGCTCGAACGCGAAAGCCTTGGCCCCACCGGTGTGGGCCATGGCGTCGCCCTGCCGCATGCGCGGATGCCGGGGCTCGATGGTGTCGTGGGCACCTTCGTGATGCTGGAAAAGCCGATAGATTTCGGATCGGTCGACCGTCAGCCTGTCGACATCGCCTTTTCGCTCTTCGCACCGGAAGAGGCAGGCGTCGAACACCTGAAAGCCCTGGCGCTGGTATCGCGGACGCTGCGCAATGCCTCGCTGTGCGCCAAGCTGCGGGCCAATCCGGATCCGGCGACGCTTTACACCCTGCTGACCGAAAGCCACACCCTGGCGGCCTGAGCCGACAGGCTCAGTAGGCGCGCCAGGCCCCGAAGCCGAACATCATGTAATCGCGCTGATAGACGTCGGCGACCAGCGCCTCGATCTCATCGTCGTAGATGTCGGAAAGCGGATAGGGCACATCCTGTGCCGCAGAGGTCGGCACAACCGAGACGTCACAACCGACCTGTCGTGCCAATGCCGGCAATGCGCTGGCCAGCTCTTCCTCTCGCAGGATCAGATCAGGCAGGGCAAACTCTCCAAACCCGGAGAAAACCTGCGCCTGGGAGCCCCAGGCGGCATCCACCCGCACGGGCGTCTGCCCGGCCAGATTCATCTTGAGAAATTCCAGAAACGCCACAAAGGCAGCGCGATGATCGGCCCGGCCATAGCTGGCATCGGGGGATTTCCTCGGGATCGGCAGTTTGAACTTCTTGCGCAGCAGATCGCGGATCTGGCGATAACTGCCTTTCCCCTCGTTCAATATCTTTTCGCAGAACACATGATGCGCCCGCGCCGCCGGGTGACGCAGCACGCTAAAGCTGCGGTGCCCCGGGTGCTGGCGCTTCCACTGGCGCAGATCCTTCTGCGTCATCTCAGATGCCAGATCCTCGACCGGGACCCCCTCCAGCATCGCGAGCCAGTCAACCACCTCGGCCTCAGGCCCACCGCGCACCGGCAAATACAACAGCGGCACATCCCGCCCCGCCACATAGCTGGGCACCGCCGGCCCGCGGCGGGGTTCGAAATTCGGTGTCCGGGTCAGATTGAACCGATCGAGACCCGAAAGCGCCTGCGCCATCTCCTCCGGGTTGTCGACCTTGTCGATCACCGCACCCGGGTTCTGCGGCTTCAACGACTGGTCAAGTTCCTCGAGCCGCGCCGTTGCCCCCAGCCAGTGCGCCAGGCCGTTCATCACGCCCAAATCCTGCAAGTCCTCGTAGGCAACATAAAAGGCCGTCTGCCCGCTGGTCTGCAACCGGTTCAAAAGCTGCGCCTGAAAGGCCTGCAAGGAGGCGACATGCGCAGCGAATTCCTCCGCCTCGAAATGCGCCTGCGCCTCTTTCCGGCGCTTCACATCGGTCAGCTTCCACTGGCCAGTGGCCTGGGCGATCTTCCACGACACATAGCTGTCCAGTGGGTTGCGCGTCAGCACGATCTTGGCACAGCGCGGATCCTCCAGCAGCGTGTCGAGCACGCGCGGATCGTGATCGTGGAAATAGCGGAACCCACCCAGCGCCCTTGGTGTCGCCCGTACGGCGGCCAGCAACCGGTCCGGGTCTGCATCGCGCTGCGCCTGGGTCACATCGAGGATCGCGTCACGATTGGGATAGCCGATGAAATGCGGATTGAATGCCTCACCATGGCAGGCCACATCGTCAAGCGCGTTAAGGTTCACCTCAAGGAAATTCGACCCCGTGCGCATTTCCGCAAAGACGACAAAGTAATCGAAGGCTTTCGTTGCAACCATCGCGGATCACCGCACCAGATAGGGTTTGCGCGCGGGCTTCTTGGCGCCGACAGCCACTTGTTCCACCGGGAAATCCCCCATCAGATAGGGGTGCATCCCCTGGTTTTTCAGATTTTGCAGAAACTGGCCGAAACCGTCCAGCGCCACCATCCTCGGCGCTTCGGCAAGATGCTGGCGCATTATCGCCGGGCGAATTTCGTCAAGTATGCTTTGCAGCGGCTCCATCGGAGCCTCAATGAATTCCGCCATGTTCCAGACCCGCACCCGCGCCTTCACGTGAGTCGAGCGCAGGATATCCAGATGCTTGCTTTCGATCCGCTGCAACCGCGCAGCCTCTTTCCTCAGTTCGGCGAAATTTCGGTTTGACCGGAACAGCGGCACCGCCCAAGCCCCGGTTATGACCGAGATTTGTGCATTGGGATCGCGCGCCACGGTCCAGTTGATCTTTTGATTGTCTGCCGGACCGAACTGGAAACACTGCCGTTCACCCCGCATGTTCCAGATCAGGCTGGTCAGAAATCCCTTGGGATCATAATCCCGCGTCGCCGCGCTGTCCGTCAGTGCGCCGTTTATCAAGGTCTGACCTCCGGCGAATTCCACCCGCTCCGGCGCGAACAGATGCCCATGCACCCGCGCGCCGCTGGATTTTGCCAACCAGCTTTCGAAATTGTCGAACAGTTCGGCAAACCCCTGGAACACCGAATAAGGGTGTGAGGTGATGCCGTTTTCCCAGCCGTGGTTCGGAAAGCGGCTTTGCATGTAAAGCCCCGGCCGCCCGTGCGTGCGCCGCTCCACCGCCTTGGCGAACAGGCGGTCTATCTTGCCCGGGTTCGGTTCAGTCCGCTTCATCGCCCCGGCGCTATCGGTCAGAAACGCCTGATACAACCGATCCGCCCGCGGCCAGATCTTGCGCGCGACAAAACAGTCCGACCGCCGCAAAAGCTGAAGATGGTCGTCATAGAAGATGTGCGGTTTGCCCTGAAAATCGAATTTGGACAGGGTCAGCGACCGGCTTTCAATATTGGTGGAATAGCGCCGCACCAGCGTCTGGAAAAAGCTTTCGTCCGGGATCCAGACCCGACGGAAATACCGCTCATAGGTGCCGCGCTTCGGATCCTCCAGGATCGCGGACAGGGTCTGGCGGGTCAGGCACCACCATTGGCTACCCATATGCGGCACCAGCCCTTCTGGGATACGTCGCTTCATCCCCAACCGGCGCTGCAACTCGACATAGCGGTCAAAAAGATACCGCTGCCGCTTCCAGGAGAACGGAAACCGCAGGGTAAAGCGTTCCTCGTCCAGCCCGCCCACAGTCCACGGCACATCGGCAGTGGTGGCACTTTCGATGAAATCGGTGCTCGACCTCAGCTCCAGATAGTCGATCAGCTCCTGCACCGGCCGCAACGGCAGACAGGCCCCAGAGGCAAGATAGACATGCCGCACCTCAGGAAACTGCGCCAGCATCAGCTCTGCTGCGGAAAGCGTCGCTGCGACGATCCCCCAACTGCCCCATTCGCACCGGTGGCGCCGGCTGAACAGAATCTGCGGATCGTCCGACAAAGACCGCGCGAAATCACGATAGACCCGGCCAGAGACATTGCGATCCACATGTATCACCACCGGACAGCCCGCCGCCGTCCAATGCCGGGCCACCTGCTCCGCCCGGTGCAGCGCGGTATGGACCAGCATGATGATACCGACGCTGCCCGTCATGCCCAGTTGCCCTTGGACATCAGCCCCAGAATCTCAAGCTGGCGCCAGTTGATGTATTTCTCCGACCATTTGCACCACAGCTCGGGATCATCCTTCAGGCTCTCCGCATAGGCGCGATATTCGACCGAGGCAGAATAATGCTGCCCGCGCTCCAGCTCCTCCGCGGCCTTGGCCGAAAAGGTATCAAGGAACTTGGCATGCAGCAGAACGCCGCTGGCCTTCTCTCCGCCCCATTCATCGTAGACCTGATTGAGCCCGCGCGGCAGCAGCATATGGGTCGAGCTGACATAGGTATATTTACGATCCCATTTCACCAGCGGAATCTTGTTCAGCGCCGGTGCCTTTTCGGGAGCATCGGGAAAGAACACCCGGCTGCGCGGCCCGCCCTGAATCCACAGGTTGCCATAGCGCTTGTTCTTGCGCAGCGTGTAATTCCCGCTGTCGAACCAGCGTGCGATCTCGATCGGGTCCTGACCTTCGCGATAGGGCTGCGCATCAAGCCGCCCCTTTGGATACATATCCAGAAGCATCGCCGAGAACGACTTGATCGACGAGGCATCAAGCCAGTCGGTCAGGGCCCGCAGCGGACGGGTGTCGCAAAACGGATAGATCAGGAATTCATCCGGGTCGACCACCAGGCACCAATGGCCGTGGCCATAACGACGCTGCAACCAATTCAGCCAATCCACCCCGAAGCGGGACCGCTTGTAACTTTCCCCCGTGGCCCAAAGCGATACATCGGCCTGTTCCCTAAGATAATCAGCCGATCCATCATTGCTGCCATTGTCCACGATCAGGAAATGATTGACCCCGAGGTCCCGGTAGTAATCCAGGAAGTAAGGCAGCCGGACACGTTCGTTTCGCAGGGTCGAATAAAGCAGGATATCGTCAGGTCGGATCGCCCGGGTACGATTGGCCACCGCTGAAAGATCGCGACGCTTGCGGAACGCACGAATGCGCCAACGCTGCCGCTGCAATCTGAGGCGGTATGACTGCCATACGCCCAATTCGAACCCTTTTCACATCTACCACAGACCTCTCCCGCCTCGGCCTATCAGGTTAACCTTAAGACGAGGTTGAAGTGATCCTCCCATAGGGGGGGTGTAAAATCTGCTACTCTTACCGCCTCCTGTTGCGCCAGCCGGCCGGTTTCAAGGCTCTTGATAGCGCTTAGCCATTGATACCGATCAGTTTCTTTCGCGTAAACCGGAATGTTGCCCAGCACTTCGCGAATTGCCGGCAAATCGGTCGAGATCACCGGAACCCCCAGCGCCGTTGCCTCCACCGGCGGCAGCCCATAACCTTCGGCCCGGCTTGGAAACAGCAACCCCCTCGCCTGCTGCAGCACGGCCGCAACCTGGGCATCGTCCAAGCCGGAAAGCTCGCGGACCGGCCCCCCCGGCGGCAGCGCATCAAGCCGAGCAAAGACCGCCTCGTTGTTCCAACCGCGCGCGCCGCAGATCAGCAGGCCCGGCGCGTCCTCTCCCATCTCTTCCCAAAGATCGAGCAGGAAATCATGCCCTTTGCGTGGCTCAATCGTGCCAATCGCGACGAAATAGGGCCGCGTCGGGTCGATACCGGCCGGCAGATCGCCGGGATCGGGCAGCTCCACCCCCAGATGCGCAACCACAGCGGGCGGCAACAATCCCCAGGCCCGCATATGATGCTCCACCCGCGCCCGGGTATCGGCGGAATTGTAGATCACCAGATCCGCATGCGCCCGCACCCGCTGCAGCTTGGCCGCGAATTCCTCGGCCAAGCCGGGGCGCTGATACTGCGGGAAGTCCAACGGGATCGCGTCATGGATCAGCACCGCGATGCGCCCGGCGCCCCCCTGCCGCACCCCGCGCAGGGTCATCGCCGTCAGATCGCTGTGCCCGACGTTGAGATAGCCGAAGCCATCCGGCAGATGTCGCCTCAGCATCCGCGCCAGATGTCGCGGTCGGGCCCGGGCCCGGGCCAGGGCAAAGCGGCGCAGGTCGCTTTCCGCCCGCCGCAGCATTTCGGCCCTCACGGTGAACCGCGCCAGAAGGTCGGATCGGCCCCAATCCTCCGCCCCCTGCAAACGGGCTGCAATCTGCATCACCCCATCGGGCCCCAGCAGCACATAGCCCAGGGTGGTCCGGACCAAAGCAAAAAGCGGCACGCTCTCATGCGAGAGGTGCCGCAAATAGGCCAATTCCACCCGGTCGACCCCGGTGGGACGCCGCCCCGCCCGACGGATCAGGCGGGTCAGATCCAGCAGGCGCGCCGGAACGGGCGCCAGTGGAATGCTATTTTTCGTAGTGTCCAGTTTGGTGCCATCTCCAGGCATCGGCGATCATCTGATCCATCTTAGACCGATCCGGGCTCCAGCCCAACTCTTTCTCGGCCCGGACCGAACCGGAGACCAGCTTGGTCGCATCCCCACCGCGCCGCGGCCCTTCGGAATAGGGCACCTCGCGGTTGGTCACCGCCCGAGAGGCGTCGATCACCTCGCGCACAGAAAACCCCGAACCGGTGCCCAGATTGAAGACGCGGCTTTCCTTGCCTTCTTCCAGCCATTTCAGCCCAAGCACATGGGCGTCGACCAGATCGCAGACATGGACATAATCGCGGATGCAGGTGCCGTCCGGCGTGTCGTAATCGGTGCCATAGATGGTCAGCGCCGGCCGCTTGCCGTCGATCGCCTCCAGCATCACCGGGATCAGATGGGTCTCGGGCCGGTGGTGTTCGCCCACTTCCGCCTCGGGATCGGCGCCGGCGACGTTGAAATAGCGGAAGATCACCGCATTCAGCCCATAGGCAGCCCCGAAATCCCTCAGGATATTTTCCACCGCGCGCTTCGAGGCACCATAGGCGTTCAGCGGCTCTTGCGGGGTATTTTCGTCCAGTACCACATTGTCATGTTCGCCATAGGTGGCGCAGGTCGAGGAGAAGACGAAATTCAGGCAACCTGCGGCGCAGGCGGCCTCGATCAGCGTCAGCGATCCGCAGACATTGTTGCGCCAGTAGCGGCCCGGTTCGCTCATCGCCTCGCCGACCTGGCTGAGGGCGGCGAAATGCATCACCGCTGCCGGTTTATATTTGGCGAAAACCTCGTCCAGCCGGGCCCGATCCGACAGATCGCCCCGCTCGAACGGGCCGAACTTCACCGCATCCTCCCAACCGGTCACCAGGTTGTCATAGGTGACAGGCGTATAGCCCGCCTGTTTCAATGCCTTGCACGCGTGCGAGCCGATATAGCCCGCGCCGCCGGTTACCAGAATGTTGGTCACGTTCTGCCCTCGTGTCCTGTGTCTGTCCCAATACTGTCTTGCGCAGCCTATTGCGCGGCCTTGTCGAGATGGACGATCTCGGTCAGGAACTGGTGCAGCTCGTCGCGCAGGTCGTCACGGGCCAGTGCGAAGGCCACGGTGGCCTGCAGGAAGCCGGCTTTCGAGCCGCAATCATAGCGCTGGCCGCGGAAACGGTAGCCATGCACCGGCACGCCCGCCTCGATATCCTCGGCGATCGCGTCGGTGAGCTGGATTTCCCCGCCCGATCCCGTTCGCATCTTGTTGAGGTTCTTCAGCACCGAGGGCG
>NZ_AUBS01000007.1 GCF_000429365.1 Pseudodonghicola xiamenensis DSM 18339
CCAGAAAAGATTGCTCACCACACCCTCCTATAGTTGGAGAGCGTGAATCACGCCGCCAGTGGCGCCGCAAGCCGATTAATGGGTCCTGAGCCTAAGGCGCGTGCCGCCGCCTTGTCGCAGAACAACGGCATCGCCGCGCGGATTATCGAGACTTGGACGGGCGCACTTGTCGGCAAGGGCTGGCAAGCGCAGGCACAGCACCCCGACCGGCAGATTGCCCGCGCTCTCAATGCCGAGCTTGAAAGCCTTGTTGGCCCTCTTCTGCCGCTGATCGCCCGCGCGGTGGTGCGGGACGGCGAGTGCTTCGTGCGGCTGATAGGCGGCGCGCAAGGCTTCCGCCTCTCCGTGCTGCCCGCCGATCAAGTTGACCCGGCCATGACCCGCGATTTGGGAAATGGTGGCCGCGTCGTCGCGGGCGTCGAATTCGACGCGTCGGAACAGATTGTTGCCTATCACGTCCTACCCGATGCGCCCGGCACCGCCTTTGCCTACTACAGCGAACCGCTGCGCATTCCCGCCGCCGAAATCCTCCACATCTTTGACCCGATTTTTCCCGGCCAGGTGCGCGGGGTGACATGGCTCGCACCGGTCCTCTTGAAGCTGGCCGACTATGACGCTGCGTCCGACGCGATGCTGATGAATCTCAAGACCCAAAGCCTGTTCGCGGGTTTCGTCACCGATCTTGAGGGCGGTGCAGCGGGCTTTGACGGGGACCAGGGCGGCGGCACGGTCAACGTGAGCTTGGAGCCCGGCGCAATGCGCATCTTGCCGCCAGGCAGTGACGTGAAGTTTGCCCAACCCGGCGGCGGCTTGACGGAACAGGTTGGCTTTCTCAAGGCGCAGCTGCGGGAAATCGCGGTGGGCACCGGCCTCATGTATGAGCAACTGAGTGGCGATCTGTCCGAAGCGAACTATTCCAGCGCGCGTTTCGGCCTCTTGGAATTCCGCCGCTTGGCCGAACAGCGCCAGCGCAGCCTTATCGAATGCCAGCTTCTTCGTCCGCTCTGGCGGCAGTGGATTAACTGGAAGGCGCTGGCCGGGGAAATCGCCGCCGATGACGCGGAAAGCCCCGACTATCGCGCCGTTCGCTTCGTCGCGCCGGGTTGGCAGTGGGTAGACCCCCAGAAAGAGGTCAATGCCGAGGTGCGCGCCATCGAAGCTGGGTTGAAATCCCGAGCCGAAGTCGTGGCGAGCCGAGGCCGCGACATTGATGAACTGGACGACGAGATTGCAGCCGACCGCCGCGCGGCCCGGCAGGAAGGTGACGCATGACCATTCATCTGCGCAGCGTGACGCCGCGCCCCTCGACCCTCGACACCGCGTCCCGAACCGTTGAAGCCATCGTTTCCACCGGGGCCGATACCCCCCGCGCAGGCTACGTCGAACGGCTCGACCTGTCCGGCGCTGATCTGTCGCGATTGGTGGGCGGCCCTGTTCTGGACGGGCACCGCTCGGAAACGACCCGCGACCAACTGGGGATCATCGAAGCCGCCGAGGTGCGGCCCGAGGGGCTTTGGGTCCGCATCAAATTCCGCAGCAATGAAGCCGCCAAAGCGGTGCTGTCCGACATTGCCGACGGTACGTTGCGCGGCCTGAGTGTCGGTTACACGGTCCAGCAATGGGCCGAAGCGCGCGAAAGCAATCGGCGGGTGCGCACCGCCGCCAAATGGACGCCGCTTGAAGTCAGCGTTGTCCCGATCCCTGCCGATCCTTCGGCGCACTTCCGCAATGGAGCAACCCAAATGGAAAACGAGACCATCGAAACCGCCTCCACGGCGGCAACCGCGACCCGTGCCGACATGAACCGGGAAATCCGGTCCATCGGTCAACTGGCGAACCTGTCTGCCGACTGGGTGGACTCGCAGATCGACGCCGAAGCCACCCCCGAGGCCGCACGCGCCGCCGCCTTCGCCGAAATGGCGCAGCGTCAGGAACAGACCCGCACCCGGTCTGCGCGCATCGAAATCACGGCAGATCATACCGACCCGCAGGTGATCGCGGAACGGGCCGGCGAAGCGCTCTTTGCACGATCGAACCCCGCTCATGACCTTTCGGCACCGGCCCGGCAGTATGCAGGCCTTACCATCCCCGAAGTCGCCCGCCAGTGCCTCACTCGGTCTGGCATCTCGACCACGGGGGCGGCGACGGAAAGCCTTGTCACGCGGGCGCTGCACTCCACGTCCGACTTTCCGCTGATCCTGGGCGATGCCGTCAACCGGGAACTGCGCCGCGCCTATCAGGCGGCACCGTCCGGCATTCGCCAGATCGCCCGCTAAACCACGGCCCGCGACTTCCGGGCAAAGCGTGCCGTCATGCTGGGCGAAGCGCCGGAACTGGAAAAGGTGCTGGAAGGTGGAGAATACACCTACGGCACGATTGCGGAAGGTGCGGAATCCTACCGCGTCGAAACCTTCGGAAAAATCTTCGCGATCACCCGGCAGGCGCTCATCAACGACGATCTGGGCGCATTCACCCGCGTCCCGGCCATGATGGGGCAGGCTGCTGCCGCGTTCGAGGCCAAGACGTTGGCCGGTCTGATCGACGGCAACCCCGTCATGTCGGACGGTGTGGCAGTGTTCCACGCCGATCATGCGAACCTCGACACGGCGTCGGTCATCGACACCGCCGGGCTTTCATCGTCCCGCCTGATGTTGCGCTCACAGACCGGCCTTGGCGGCGGCAAGATCAACTCCACGCCGCGCTTCCTGCTGGTATCGCCCGACCGCGAAACCGAAGCAGAACAGGCGCTGGCGGCGATTACCGCGACCAGGACTGATGATGCGAACCCGTTCAGCGGCCTGTCTCTGATCGTGGATGGATACCTGACCGATGCGTCGGCTTGGTACATGGCCGCTGACCCCGCCGCCTTGGACGGCATCGAATATGCGTACCTTGAGGGCGCACCGGGGCCGCAGATCGAAACGAAAGCGGGCTTCGAGGTGGACGGCATGTCCATCAAGGTCCGCCTCGATTTCGGCGCGGGCTGGGTGGACCATCGGTCGATGGTCAAGAACCCCGGCGCACCGGTGACGTAATGGCTATCGAGGTCAGCGAACTGGAAGGACTGCGGGACGAGCTCATTCGAGCTCGCGCCCGTGGCGTCCGCGTGACGGCCTATGAGGGCAAGCGGCTGGAATATGGCAGTGATGCCGAAATGGCCGCAGCAATCGCAGACCTCGACCGCCGCATTTCTCGCGCCAGCCGAACCCCTATCCGCACGGTGCGGGCTATATCTTCGAAAGGTGTCTAGCCATGCCGAAGCCGCAAGCCACTGTCCGCCGCACAATCGCGGAAATTCTTGATGCAGCGCGGCGCGCAGGATGGGCGTGGGCAAAGGTTGAATGGAAGCCTGATGGAAGCGTGACGGTGGACGCCGGTATGACCGAGGCCGACACCGACGATGACTTTCTATCCAGTGATCTGCGGATGGGGAAATGACCAGAAAACAGCTTCCAAAGTACGTGTATGAAGATCGCGGATATGTCCGTTTTATCCGACGCGCGCGCGGTCAGTCTGTCATGATGAAGGAAGAACCGGGCACGCCTGAGTTCTATGAGCACTACAACCGCCTTCTGAAGGGGCGCGGGCCGGTTTCATCCAAGCGCAACTTCGAAGCACTCATTCTGAGCTACTACGAAAGTGATGCGTACAAGAAACTGAAGCCCCGAACCAGGGCTGACTATCGCAAGTACATCGAGCACATTCGGACCATTTGGGGGAAGAAAGACCCGGCTAAGGTTGAAGCACATCACGTCTACGAATTGCACAGGGCCAATGCCGACCGCTGGCGTCAGGCAAACTACCTCGTGCAGGTGCTTGTGGTTCTGATGAATCATGCCCGTCTCACTGGCTTCCTGAAGAAGGAGCACGGCAATCCGGCAAAAGGCATCCCGCTTTTCAAGCAGCAAAGCGAAGGCTGGGAGCCTTGGCCTGACGATGTGCGCGCCGAATTCGAGCGTATCGCTACACCCCGCGCACGGCTTGTCTATGAGCTTTGCATCGGCACGGGGCAGCGCATCGGTGACGTGCTCAAGATCCGCTGGGGCCACTTGAAGGATGGAGCCTATGACTTCACCCAGGGCAAAACAGATAAAGAGCTTTGGATACCGCTGACGGAACGCCTCAAGGCCTATCTGGCGACAGTGGACAAGAAAGGCTTAACCGTTGTCACGGATGCGGCGGGGCGCCCCGTGCGATACCGGACAGTTGCGGATGAGATGCGCAAGGTAAAAGCCAACATGCAGCATCCCGACGCCGCGAAGTACGTCACGCATGGCCTGCGCAAGAACGCGACAATCGAGCTCTATCACGCCGGATGCAGTGATGAGATGGTCAAGGCCGTCACGGGCCATTCAAGCGTAGAGATGCTGAGAAGATATGGCGGCAAGGTGCGCCAACGTGAATTGGCAAGCCGTGCTCAAGAGGCGCGAAATCGCATGGAACAGAACAAGCCCGGAACGTGAATGTTTCAACGGCTATTTCAAACTTCAAACGAGAGGACACACAGGGTGACGCAAGTGCTTGAAAATATTGGAGGCGAGTACCGGAATCGAACCGGTGTACACGGATTTGCAATCCGCTGCGTCACCACTCCGCCAACTCGCCGCCGGTGGCAAAAATGCCATGTGGTTTGGGGCGATATAGCGGTCGCTTCGGGTGGCCGCAAGTATGATTTTCAGTGTTGCCACACAGCTTGCCAATCATTTGCATCTGTTCCTGCTCGCTTCTGCCGTGGGGCATGTGCTCTGAGGTAACGGAGAACATGCTGCGGAATGTCTTACGTCTCTGCGCTCGGCGGTGTCGACGCAAGCCGGCGGCTCCGTGGGCGTGGGGGCACTGTCGGACGGGATTGTCTGCTGCTGTGACGAGGATGCTGGTGGGCACCGTCCGGTGCTCGGGTTCAAGGTCGGAGGGGCGGGGCATCGCGTGGCAGGGTGGGAATGCCACGCGATCCGGGCAATCTCGTTGGTCTATCGCGAAGGTCTTGCCCTCCGGGCCGGTCCGGTTGGTGTTTCTCCGGCTGCCGGTGGCTCTGCCGATCCTGTCGGCAAGCGGGCGGCAGCGGCGCAGATCAGCCCCGCCGAGGTCGAAGAGGGGGATTCAGCAATCCACAGCCTGATGCCTTCCCGGTCTTTCAATGCCTTCCCGGCCTTGCTTGAATCCTCAGGGGGGCAAGGGGCGGTCTCGGAGCGAATTCGCTCCGTCTTGCGACGCGGTGAGCGTCAGGGCCGCAGGCTTATATCTGGTCATGTTTTCGTGCCTGTGGCGATCCGTGACATCGAGGTGACGCATAGGGGCAGGGGAGCTGATGGCCATACGGTTTCGAGGGGGCGAACCGCGTTCCGGTGCCGCCGTCGGGAGCCTACACTATATACACATGCAGAACGTGGGGGCGGAGGCGGAGCTGGGGCCTCTGCGGTGCGCAGGATGTGCGCTGATGGGCAGGCCGCGCCTCCGGTGATGCCGCAGCCGCAGGAAAACCGCTGTTTTCGCGCTCTGCCGGAGTGCTGTCGGGGGCTGTCGGGCGGGAAATTTCACGGTCACCGTTGCCGGGGCCGAAGGGATGTGGCAAAAGCCATGGCAGGGACTGAACAAAAGAGTTTAGCTATGACAGACTTCGCTGCCCGCCGTCGCATGATGGTCGATACCCAGGTCCGGCCCTCCGATGTGACGAAATATCCGATCATCGACGCGTTGCTGACGGTGCCGCGTGAAATCTTCGCCCCCGATGCGCTGCGTGATGTCGCTTATACCGGGGAAGACCTGGCATTCTCGCCCAATCGGGTAATGCTGGAGCCGCGGACCCTGGCCAAGATGCTCGACACGCTGGATATCCGTCAGGACGAGCTGGTGATGGATGTGGGCTGTGCCTCCGGCTATTCCGCTGCAGTGATCGCCACGCTGGCACAGGCCGTCGTGGCTGTCGAAGAGGATGAGACGCTGGCCGGAGAGGCTCCGGAGCTTCTGGCCGAGGCGGGGGCGGACAGCGCGATCCTTCATCAGGGGCCGTTGGCTGCCGGAGCGGCCGAGCATGGTCCCTATGACGTGATCATCGTCGAAGGCGGGGTCGAGGAGCTGCCGCAGGCTCTGATCGATCAGCTCAAGGAGGGTGGCCGGATGATCTGCATCTTTATCGAAGGTGCTCTGGGCGAGGTCCGGATCGGCTTTAAACGTGGCGGTCGCATGTCTTGGCGCTATGTATTCAATGCCGCTGCCCCGGTGCTGCCGGGGTTCGAAAAGCAAAGGGCGTTTTCGCTCTGAAGGCAAGAGAGGGCGCGATCGGACAAGATGGCGCCCTTCGACAATCTGGACCCCGAAGACGGGCAATCGGAGACGAGGATATGGGCAAGGCAGCAGGGATCAAGCGGCTTCTCAGGTCGGCGGTGATGGCCGGCGGGCTGGCCGCCGCGGTGATGGCGCCGCAACGGGCGAGCGCCGAGAATATCGTGGACGCGATGATCGGGGCGTATAACACCAGCGGTCTGCTGGAACAGCAGCGCGCGCTTCTGCGGGCGGCTGATGAAGATGTCGCAATTGCCTTGTCGGCCCTGCGTCCGGTGATCAACTGGACCACCCAATTGACCCGCACTTTGGCAAAGACTGAGAATAGCGGTGTCAAGATCAACAATTATCAGAGCGATTTCTTCACCGGTCTGACGTTGGAGCAACTGCTTTATGACGGTGGCGCCTCGCAGCTCAACCGACAGGCGGCACAGGAAACCGTTCTGGCCACGCGTCAGGCCTTGCTGAATATCGAACAGCAAATCCTGTTCCGCGCCGCATCGGCCTATCTGAACGTGGTGCTCTACAGCGAAAACGTTCGGCTGCGCGAAAACAACGTGCGTCTTCTGCAGGAAGAATTGCGCGCGGCCCAGGACCGTTTCGATGTGGGGGAGGTGACCCGGACCGATGTGGCCCTGGCCGAAGCACAGCTGGCCGCGGCCCGCTCCGGCCTGGCGTCGGCGCGCGGCACGCTGGTCAGTGCCCAGGCCGAATATTATAACGCAACCGGGCACCAGCCGGGGCCGCTGGCTGGTGAGCCACGCCTGCCCAAGGCTGCCGCATCGAAACAGGCGGCGACCGATATTGCCGTGCGCAATCACCCCAGCATCCTGTCGGCGCAGCATCAGGTCCGGGCGGCAGAGCTTGGTGCTCAGGCGGTTTCCAAGGCAATGGGCCCGACTGCTGGGCTGTCGGCCAGCTTGGGGTGGACCGAGGAAACCACCGGGTCGGATTACACCCACAGCGCCACCATCGGCGCGTCGGTGTCGCAACCGATCTATCAGGGCGGTGCCTTGTCCGCCCGCTACCGGTCGGCCCTGGCCAGCCGGGATGCCGCCAAGTCGGCGCTGCTGACGGCGCAGAATAATGTGGTGCAGGATGTGGCGGATGCCTATGTCCGGCTTCAGGTCTCGAAAGCCAACCTGATCTCCACCGCCGAACAGGTGCGTGCGGCGCAGGTGGCCTTTGACGGTATCCGCGAAGAGGCCAAGCTGGGCGCCCGTACCACGCTGGACGTGCTGTCGGCGGAACAGGATCTGCTGGACGCTCAGACCAACCGGATTTCGGCGCGCTCGGAAGAGGGGATCGCGACTTATCAGTTGCTGGTGGCCCAAGGGCTGCTGACGGCCGAAAGGTTGGGCCTGGCGGTTCAGATCTATGATCCGACCCTCTATTACAACCTGGTCAAGAATGCGCCGGCCAAGGTCAGCAAGCGCAGCCGTGATCTCGACCGTGTGCTCAAGGCTCTGGGGAAAGAGTGACAATCAGGGCGTGATTCGGCGATTTTCGCTTTCGGTTGTGTGAAGCCCGGCGAGGGTCTACACTGGCTAGCAAGGTGAGAGTGGAACCAACATATGCCCAACCCCGTCACGAATGCGCAGATCGAGGATGTCTTGTCCTCGATCCGTCGCTTGGTCAGCGAAGACTCCCAAAGCAGCCCCGGGCCTGACGCTGGGCGAAATGCCGCTGCGGTATCGCAGCCGCGGGGCGATGCACAGGCAGAGGCGTTGGCCTCCGGCGTGGATCGGCTGGTGTTGACGCCATCGTTGCGGATCGACGAGAAAGCTTCGGCTCCGGTTGCGCCCGTGTCCGGGACGATGGCCGAAGAGACGATGGCCGGAAGCGGGCAGCCCGAAGTAAGCCCCATAGAAAGCTATGAATTCGAGGCGGAGCCCCGCGCGTTCGACGCGGTTGAAGATAGCGACGATGCCATGCTTCAGGCCTCTGGTCATGAGTGGATGGAGCCGATCGAAGAGGCGACGACGGGCGACCTGACCGCCGCGCTAGGGCGAGTCGGCGCCCATCAGCCCGATGTTGCGATGTCTGCCGATCCGGAGGAAGAGGAGGCGCCCTTTGTCGAGCCCTCTTTCCAGTCGTCCCGATCCGACAGCCTGAGTTCCAAGATTGCCGCGCTTGAGGCCGCGATCGGGCGGACCCGCGATCAGTGGGAACCGGACGGCGATAGCGCCGATGCCTATGCGGGAACGCGCGGCGAGGCGATTAGCTGGCAGGATCATGTCGAGGGGCCGCGCCAGCAGGCCGGCGCCTCTGCCCCACAGAGCGAGGCCCCGACCGCCGAGGACGAAGCGGTGATGGATGAAGACGCCCTGCGCGAGCTGGTGGCCGAAATCGTCCGTCAGGAGCTTCAGGGCGCCCTGGGCGAACGGATCACCCGAAATGTGCGCAAGCTGGTGCGTCGCGAAATTCACCGGGCGATGGTGTCGCAAGACCTGGAATAGGCGGGCTCCGGGTTACGGTAACGTGCGGGAGCGGGCGACCTTCAGGATGCCGTCAATATCCATGTGGCGTTCCAGATGGTCTGCCAGCGCATCAAGCGTGGCCTCGACACCATCTTCATAACCTGTCTGAGAGCCATGGCCGAGCCCGGCCAGAAAGGCCGCTCTGAACGCGTCCGAGCTGAACATGCCGTGCAGATAGCTGCCGCGCACCCGTCCATCGGGGCTGGCGGCGCCTTCCGGATGGTCGTCGATCTCCAGCCAGCCGCGCTGGCAGTCGGGGCCCTCGGTCCGGCCAAGGTGAATTTCGTATCCTGTGATCGCCTCGCCGCCGGGCAGGGCGCGGCCGCGACGCTGGAGCACCGTCTTATTGCCGCTCATCACCGTTTCGACATCAAGCAGGCCGAGGCCCGGATCGGTGCCTGGCGCGCCCTCCAGCCCCTCTGGGTCGGCGATTGAGCGCCCCAACATCTGATAGCCGCCGCAGAGCCCCAGCACATGGCCACCGCGGCGCAGATGGGCCTGGATGTCGATGTCCCAGCCCTGGGCGCGCAGGAAGACCAGATCCGCACGGGTGGACTTGCTGCCGGGGATCAGCACCAGATCGGCATCGCCGGGCAGGGCGCGTCCGGGGGCCACGATCTCGACGGTGACCGCAGGCTCGGCGGCGAGGGGATCGAGATCGTCGAAATTCGCCATGCGCGGGAATTGCGGAACCACCACCTTGCAGCCCCCCCCCTTGTGAGAGGCGATATCCATCATGTCCTCGGCCGGCAGTCGCCAGGCCTCGGTGAACCAGGGGATCACGCCGAAGCTGGGCCAGCCGGTGCGGTCGGCGATATCGTCGCGCCCCTTGTCGAACAGCCTGAGATCGCCGCGAAAGCGGTTGATGGCAAAGCCCGCGATCCGGGCGCGGTCGGCATCGTCCAGAACAGCCTGAGTGCCGACAATCTGGGCGATGACGCCGCCCCGGTCGATATCCCCGACCAGGACCACCGGCATCCCGGTGGCCTGGGCAAAGCCCATGTTGGCGATGTCATTGGCGCGCAGATTGGTCTCTGCCGGGCTGCCAGCGCCCTCGACGATGACGATATCCGCCGTCTCTGCCAGCCGCTCGAAGCTTTCCAGCACCGCCTGCAGCAGTGCCCCCTTGTTGCGCTGGAAAAAGCCGGCCTCCTGGGTGCTGCGGCGACGGCCCTGCACCACAAGCTGGGCGCCGGTGTCGCTTTCGGGCTTCAGCAGTACCGGGTTCATGTCGCTAAGCGGGGCGCGGCGGCAGGCCCGCGCCTGCAGCGCCTGAGCGCGACCGATCTCGCCACCGTCGTCGGTAACGGCGGCATTGTTGGACATGTTCTGAGGCTTGAACGGGGCTACCGTCAGCCCCCGGCGCAGCAACGCGCGGCACAGGCCGGCGACGATCAGCGATTTGCCGACGTTCGATCCGGTGCCCTGTATCATCACGGCCGGGGTCATGCGGTGCGATCCTTTGGCTGTTCGGGCGCAAAAAAACGCGCCCTTTCAGGCGCGCTTTTTAGTGACGGGATAGGCGGAGATCAGGCCGCTTCGGCCTGCTCTGCGGCGTGGCGCCGCTCGCTTTCTTCGCGCGAGAGTGCGACCGAGGTCCGCACACCCTTGGAGACAAACTCCATCAGGCCCGACACAACGCGTTCGTTGGGGTCGATCCCGGCACAGCTCAGAACTTCACGGCCATCGCGCGACCGCGCCCAGCGGGCGATCTGCTCCGGACCGTTGCCATATTTCTTGTCATCGGCGATTGCATCGTCGAGGGCGGCCAGCACAACGGCCGCGAACAGTTTACGCGCACGATTGCCTTGCTCATTATTGAAGGCGGTGCCGTCAACGAAATCTTTCATCCCGTTTCCCTTGTTTTTCTTGCTCTTGCAATTTTCGGCGTGCTGCTGCTTATGACGGATTGCGCACGATTCGGGCACCCCGTTTCTGCATGGCAGCATTGCTTTTGGTGCATATCTGTTTGCGCGCGTGGTACTATATCTCGTCGGCTTGCCAGGCAACGCACTGCCAGATATAGGGGCGCAAAGCCATGCATCAACCTTGCGTACAAGGATTTACTCATGCCCAAGATCAACGGTAACGAAATCCGCCCCGGTAACGTGCTTGAACATAACGGCGGTTTGTGGGCGGCCGTCAAAGTCGATCACGTCAAGCCCGGCAAGGGCGGCGCCTTCGCTCAGGTGGAGCTGCGCAACCTGCGCAACGGTTCCAAGCTGAACGAACGTTTCCGCAGCGCCGACAAGGTCGAGCGCGTCCGTCTGGAACAGAAGGACATGCAATTTCTCTATGAAACCGATGGGATGCTGGTTTTCATGGATACCGAGACCTATGACCAGGTCGAGCTGCCGGCCGAGATCCTCGGTGATCGGCGCCCCTTCCTGCAGGATGGCATGACCATCCTGGTGGAGTTCTACGACGCCGAGGCCCTGAACGCGACGCTGCCGCAGAAGGTCACCTGCAAGATCACCGAGACCGAGCCGGTGGTGAAGGGGCAGACCGCGGCCAACAGCTTCAAGCCGGCGATTCTCGAAAATGGCGTGAAGGTCATGGTGCCGCCTTTCGTTGGCCCGGACGAGGACATCATCGTCAACACCGAGACGATGGAATACGCTGAGCGCGCCTGATCGGGATCGCGACAATCGGCAAGTTGGGAAAGGCGGGTGGTGATCACCCGCCTTTTTGCTTTCTTGCAATTTGTCAAAAGCTTTCCAAAATCGCCGCCCGCGCCCGAATCAGGCTGCGCTCGTCGACGAAGCGTGGGGTCGACTGCATGTAGTCGCGGAAGGCCTCGCCATAGCCCTGCAGCAGCCAGCGTTCTTCGTTCAGCACGAAGAGAAAGTAGAGCAGGAACAGCACGAAGGCGAAGCCCAGGGTGATGACAGAGCCCGAGGCGATCCCCAGCCCGACGGTGGCCAGCACCGAGGTGACATATTGCGGGTTGCGCGAATAGGCATACATGCCCCCGGTCACCAGCCCGTCGCTTTCGCAATAGGTGTTCTCGATCCCGAGAAACTTGTAGCCCCAGAGGGTGATGCCGAAGGCGATGACCATCAGCGGTACGCCGATGGCATAGCGGCCCCAGTGACCCCAGCCCTGGGTGCCGATTTCCATCAGGGCGAAGACGACGGTGCTGCCGCAGAAGATGCGGAACAGGCCGAAGGCGAGGTGGTGGCGGACCGGTGCCTCTTCTCCCGCCGGCCAGAAGCCGAAGGCGGGGCGATAGAGGTTCCAGGCCAGAAGTCCGCCCAGCAGCAGGGCCGAGACGATGGCGGCGATCAGGACGATGGAATGGATGGTAGGCAGAAGATCGGTCATTGGTCAGTCCGGTTTGCGGTGGCTCCAGAAACGTGACGTTTGCAAGACCACGAGGATGCAACACTGACGCAACAGTCCGGTGACATTCCCGTGGCCACCGCGCGCCGGACCGGTATGTCGGCTCTCAAAGCCGGCGCAGCGTCGCTCCTCCGGCCTGCATCGTGCCTTGCGCACGGTCGAAGCGCAGATAGGCGATGGCCTCTGCACCCGCGCGGGTGAAGAGCATACCGACCGGTTTGCCGTCTGCGGTGATCTCGGTTCCGGCTGGGGCCTCGCCTTCGATCGCGACGCGGGTCAGCCCCTTGCGCAGCTCGGTCTTGTGCTTCATTCGCGCCGTGACCTCCTGGCCGACATAGCAGCCCTTGCGGAAATCGACACCGTTCAACCGTTCGAACCCGGCCTCGAGGATATAGGTCTCGGGCGTCAGTTCGATACCGGTCTCGGGGATGCAATGGGCGACGCGGATCGCGTCCCAGTCGCTGCCGTCGTCGGCCTCGGGCGCGGGAGTATAGGCGCGCCAGCCCATCGCCGGGTCGCGCGGGTCGGTCAGCGCGCCGTCGGGGGCAGGGCCGGTGCCGCGTTGAAGGTTGAGCCCGGCGGGTTCGATCGTCACCTTGGCGCGCAGCTTGTACATCGTCAGTCGCCGCTGCAAATCGTCGGCAAGCGGTTCGGCCACGTCCAGCAGCACGTCTTCGCCCTGACGGGCAAGAAAGAAATCGGCGATGAACTTGCCCTGTGGCGTCAGCAGCGCGGCGTAGACGAGCCCCTGATCCAGCTTGCGGATGTCGTTGCTGATCAGCCCTTGCAGGAAATCCTGGGTCTCCGGCCCGCTCAGGCGCAGGATGCGACGCGTGGTCATAGTCTTGGTCCCGTGATGGTTTCTTGTCTTTCGTGCTTCGTGATATAGGAGGGCGCCGGGGCTTGAACAGGGTGCCCTTGACGATGACAGGAGTTGCCTTTGACCGCACCGATCAGCCTGGTGATCCCGACATTCAACGCCGAGGCCGAGTTGCCGCAATGTCTCGCCGTGCTGGCGGAGGGGCTGACGCTCGGGTTGATCCGGGAGTTGGTGATCACCGATGGTGGATCGGGGGATGCCACCTGCGAGATCGCCGATGCGGTGGGGGCGGAAGTGGTCGAGGGGCCGGCTTCGCGCGGTGGTCAGCTCAGGCGCGGTGTGGCGGCGACACGCGGTGAATGGGTGATGATCCTGCATGCCGATACCGTGCTGGAACCGGGCTGGACGTCTGCGGTGGCGGCGCATGTGGCGCGCGCCGATGCGCCGCCGGCCTATTTTCGGCTGGGTTTCCGGGACGGTGGTTGGCGGGGCCGGCTGGTGGCCGGCTGGGCCAATCTGCGCGCCAGGCTTTTCGCGCTGCCCTATGGCGATCAGGGGCTGCTGATCCGGCGGCGCGAGTATGAGGCGGCGGGGGGCTATCCCGATCAGCCGCTGATGGAGGATGTGGCGCTGGTGCGCAACCTGGACCGTCGGGCGATCGCGCTGCCGGTGACGGCGCAGACCAGCGCGGCGCGCTATGCTGCCGGTGGGTGGCTGCGGCGGGGAGCCGGAAATCTCTGGATCCTCATGCGGTATTTCACCGGGGCCGACCCGGAGCTGCTGGCGGCCAGGTATCACCGCTGAGTGGCGGCCCGGTGGCCGCGCAGGCGGGGGGCTCTGCCCCCCACGGCCTTCGGCCTCCCCCCGGGATATTTACAGCCAGAAAAACGGGGAGGTGAGCGGTGCAGGGACAAACAGTCCAGCGGACTGTTTTCAGCCGCGACCGGGTGGCTTCTCGGCCTGACGGCGACCGGCAAGCCCACCGGTCGTTGCCTTATGGTCTGATCTTGTTCAGCCGAAGAGTTTTTGCAGCTTGCGCCTGAGCCAGCCCGGTTGCGGCTGATCCAGGTCGGGGGCATGCGGGGTGAGGGCGGCGGTGCCCTCCGGGTCGATCACCGTCTTGCCGTCCTGGAATTGCAGCCGGTAGAGATCGGCATAGGTGCCGCCCCGGGCCAGAAGCTCTTCGTGCGTGCCCTGGTCGATGACCTGGCCGCGATCCATCACCACGATCTTGTCGGCGTTGCGGATGGTGGCGAGCCGGTGCGCGATCACCAAGGTGGTGCGCCCTCCTGACAGCTTGTCGAGCGCTGCTTGCACCACCTTCTCGGATTGCGCATCGAGCGCGCTGGTGGCCTCGTCCAGCAGCAGGATCGGGGTGTTGCGCAAAAGCGCCCGGGCGATCACCACCCGTTGCCGTTGCCCACCCGAGAGCGCTGAGCCGCGAGGGCCGACCAGCGTTTCCAGCCCGTCGGGCAGCTTGTCCAGGAAATCGCTGACATGGGCGGCGTCGAGCACGCGCTGCAGTTCCGCGTCGCTGACATCGGTGCGCCCGAGCAGGATGTTTTCCTTCAGAGTCTCGTCGAAGAGGAGCGCCTCCTGGCTGACCACAGAGAAGAGGCCGCGCAGATCGGCCAGGGTCATTTCGGTGACGGGAACGCCGCCGACGGTGATCCGGCCCTGTTGCGGGTCGACCAGACGGGTGAGCAGATTGAAGACGGTGGATTTGCCCGCGCCCGAGGCACCGACCAGGGCGGTGGTCTTGCCGGGTTCGGCCCTGAGGTTGAGGCCGCGCAGCACTTCGGCGGTGCCATAGCGCAGGGTGACATCCGTCAAGGCGATGTCTGGCAGGCCTTTGGGGGCGGGTTTGGGATTGGTCGGGGACTGCAGCAGGATTGGCGCGTCCATCAGTTCTTTCAGCCGTTCCAGCGCAGCGGCGGCGACCTGCCAGGCAGCGCTCATGTTGGCGAGGCGCCGCATTGGATCGAAGGCCAGGCCGATGGCGGTGAAAAAGCTCATGAACTGGCCGACGGTCTTTTCTCCGTCGATGATCTCGGCGCCGCCATAGAGCAGGACCCCCATGAAGCCGAGGCCGGCCATGATGTCGATCATGCCGGAAATGGTGGCGCTGCCCACCGAGGATTTGACCTCGGCCCGGACGAAGCCGTCCATATGGCCGCTGAAGCGGTTGGCTTGATAGCGTTCGAGGCTGTTCAGCTTGATCGGGACGATACCATGGAAAATCTCGTCCAGCCGGGTCGAGAGATCGGCGCCCAGATCGCGCGCCTGGGAGGCTTTCTTGCGAACATAGCGTTGTGCGATCCCGACCGGGATCAGGCACAGAGGCACCCCGAAGAGCATGACGGCGGTCCAGCGCCAGTCGACGTTGATCGCCACGCCCAGGAGCACCACGAGCGAGACCAGATCACGACCGGCGCCGGTCAGCACTATCTGCCAGACCTGGTTGATCGAACTGACGTCCGATTGCACCCGTTGGATCAGGAAGCCGGGCGGATGGGTCTGGTGAAAGGCGCTGTCCTGGCGCACCAGGCGGGCCAGAAGATCGCGACGCAGATTTGCGGCCGAGGCCTGGGAGATGTAGGTCAGCAGCACCTTTTGCACGCCGCCGGCGATGCCGCGCATCGAGAACAGCGCCAGAAAGGCGAGACTGACCCAGACCAGCGCGCCGGAATTGCCCTGAACGAAGATATCGTCGAACATCGGCTGCATCATGTAGCTGACGGCGCCGACGGTCGAGCCTTCGACCAGCATGAAGAACACCGCCAGGGCGATCAGCCAGATATAGGGGCGCAGATAGTCGGACCAGAGCCATCCCAACAGCTCACGCGAAGAGGTGGGGCGGTTGCTCATGCGCGGGAACTCCGGGATCGGTCGGGACGGGATGCATATCTCATGGGCGGGGACTTATGCTGACTGGGGCCTTGGCGCAAGCGGCGCGGGGCTTTGCGATTGACCGCAGATTGGCCGGGGTTACTGTGGCCGGGTGATCTTGAAGACAGGCATCCGAACAATGAGTAACACTTTCAGTCTCGCCCAAGGGCGTGAATATCTGGCGATTCCGGGGCCCTCGGTGATGCCTGATGCGGTGCTGCAGGCGATGCAGCGGCCGGCCCCGAATATCTATGAAGGGCCGCTGGTCGATATGGTGGCGGGGTTGATCCCGGATCTCAAGAGGGTCGCGCGGACCGCGCATAATGCCGCCATCTACATATGTAACGGGCATGGGGCCTGGGAGGCGGCGCTTTCGAACACGGTGGCTCCGGGCGAAACGGTGTTGGTGCCCGCGACCGGACGGTTCGGCATGGGCTGGGCAGATATGGCGCAGGGCCTGGGGATCGAGACGCAGATTCTCGATTTCGGCCGTTCGGTGCCCTGGGATCTGGACCGGATTGCCGAGGCGCTGCGCGCCGATACGGGCCATAAGATTAAGGCGGTGCTGGCGGTGCATGTGGATACCTCGAGCTCGGTCCGCAACGATGTGCCGGGGGTGCGCCGGGTGCTGGACGATCTGGGCCATCCGGCGCTGCTGATGGTCGACTGCATCGCCTCGATGGGCTGCGACCGCTTCGAGATGGACGCCTGGGGCGCCGATGTGGCGCTGACCGGCAGTCAGAAAGGGATGATGGTGCCGCCCGGTTTGGCCTTTGTCTTCTTCAATGACCGTGCCGCGGCGGTCCGGGCGAAGATGCCGCGCGTCAGCCGTTACTGGGACTGGTTACCGCGGGCCGAACCTGAGGCGTTCTTCCAGTATTTCGGGGGCACCGCGCCGACCCATCATCTTTATGCGCTGCGGGTCGCGCTCGACATGATCCATGCGGAGGGGATGGAACATGTCTGGGGGCGGCATGCGCGGCTGGCACAGGCGGTCTGGGCTGCCTGCGAGGCCTGGGGGCAGGGCGGGCCGCTGCGCCTGAATGTCGCCGATCCGGCGCAGCGGTCCCATGCTGTCACGGCACTTCGGATCGGGGCGCCGCATGGAACCGAGCTGCGCCGCTGGGTGCAGGACAATATCGGCCTGACCCTCGGTATCGGTCTTGGCATGTCGGAACCCGACGATCCCAATGGCGACGGATTCTTCCGGTTGGGTCATATGGGCCATGTCAACGGCCAGATGATCCTGGGTCTTCTGGGCGGCATGGAGGCCGGGATGTGCGCGCTTGATATTCCGCATGGGAGCGGGGCGATTGAAGCGGCGGCGAAGGTGATCGCCGGGCACTGTCGGGATTGATAGGGGGAGGGGGCTTTGCCCCCTCGGGCCCCGGGGGCCCTCACCCCCAGGATATTTTCAGCCAGAAAAAGACGATCGGCCCCGCGCCGTAGCGAGCGCCCCGGGCAGGGCTTCGGCGAAGGCGTCGAGATCGGCGGGCGTACCGCAACTGACCCGGATGCAGCGGTTCTGCGGCGCGGCGAAGGGCATGCGGACGAAGATGCCGCGTTGCACCAGGGCTTCGACCACCGACTTGGCAAAGGCGCCGTCGCGGCCGCAGTCGATGGTAACGAAATTGGTGGCCGAGGGCAGGGCGGTCAGCCCGTTGGCGGCGGCAATCTGGGTGATGCGGTCGCGTGCGGTGGCGATTTCCGCCTGCACATGGGCCAGCCAGTCGCCGTCGGCCAGGGCGGCCAGGGCACCGGCCTGGGCGGCGCGGTTCATGCCGAAGTGATTGCGCACCTTGTTGAAGGCATTGATCAGCTCGGGTGCGCCGATGGCATAGCCGACCCGGGCGCCCGCCATGCCGTAGATCTTGGAGAAGGTCCGCATCCGGATCACCCGGGGGTCATCCGCGTCAATCGCTGCCGCAGTGCCTTCGGGGGCGCATTCGACATAGGCCTCGTCCAGCACCAGAAGGCTGCGCTCGGGCAGGGTGTCCAGGGCCTCGACGATCTCGGCCCCCGGGCGCCAGCTGCCCATCGGGTTGTCGGGGTTGCAGAGATAAACCAGCTTGGCGTCGACCTCTGCCGCCTTGACGAAGAGGCTGGCGGGATCCTGGCGGTCGTCGATATAGGGCACCGTATGCAGCACCCCGCCGAAGCCCGCGACGTGATAGTTGAAGGTGGGGTAGGCGCCGACGGAGGTGACCACCGGATCGCCGTCGCCGATCAGCAGCCGCACCAGATAGCCCAAAAGCCCGTCGATGCCTTCGCCCACCATGATGTTCTCGGGGCGCACGCCGTGATGCGCGGCCAGCGCGGCGCGCAGATCATGGCTTTCGGGATCGCCGTATTTCCAGATCTCGGCGGCCTCGGCCTGCATCGCGGCGATGGCGCGGGGCGGGGGGCCGAAGACATTCTCGTTGGCGCCGAGGCGCGCGGTGAAGGGGGTGCCGCGCAGACGCTCCTGCGTTTCCGGGCCGACGAAGGGCACGGTGGCGGGCAGCGCGCGGACAAGCGGGGTGTAGCGAGGCTCAGTCATGGCGGGCAGATAAGCCCGGAAATGGGGCGTGGGCAAGCGATTTGAATGCCCTAACGTCTGACTGGATTTCGCGAGGCCTCGCGGGGCAGAGTGGCGCCCGAGAATAGAGGAGGGGACGCCATGGCGCGCGTATCGGTCGACTATCAGGATCACATTGCCCGGGTGACGTTGACCCGGGGGGACAAGATGAATGCGTTGGACGACGCGATGGTCGACGCCATCCTTGCCGCGGGCGAGGACGTGGCGGCCTCGGACGCGCGGGTCGTGGTGCTGTCGGGTGAGGGCAAGAGCTTTTGCGCCGGGCTCGACATGGCGAGCTTTGCCAAGATGGGGCAGATGCCCGATATCGAAAGCTGGCTGATGGATCGTACCCATCACGACGCCAACAAGATGCAGGAGGTGGCGATGATCTGGCGCCGCCTGCCGATGCCGGTGATCGCCGCCATCCGGGGCGCGGCCTTCGGCGGTGGGCTGCAACTGGCGCTGGGGGCGGATATCCGCATCGCGGCGCCCGATGCGAAATTCGCGGTGATGGAGATGAAATGGGGCCTGGTGCCCGACATGGGGGGCATGGCGCTATTGCCGAGGCTGGTGCGGTCCGATGTGCTGCGGCTTCTGACCTATACCGCCACGCCGATCGGGGCGGCGCAGGCCGAAGGCTGGGGGATGGTCACCGAACTGGCCGATGATCCGCTGGCCCGCGCGCTGGAGATCGCGAGCCATATCGCAGGCCAGAGTCCGGCGGCAATCCGCGCCGCCAAACGGCTGATCGAGGTTGCCGAAAGCGCCGGTCAGTCCGAGGTGCTGTTGGCGGAATCCCGTGAACAGGTCAGCGTCATCGGAAAGCCCGAGCAGATGGAGGTGGTGATGGCACAGATGCAGGGGCGCAAGCCGGAGTTCAAGTAGGGCCGGCTCCCTTCTTGGTCAGGCCGTCCCCGGGGACGGTTGGGGCTGCTATCGCGAGATGCAGCGCTGCAGGACCGAAGACAGCGCTTCGGCCCCGGTCCAGTGGACGGCCTGCCAGTCCGCCTGGCGGGCCGTTTCCACATTGTCCTGGGTATCGTCGACCAGCAGCAGATCTCGCGGAGCAAATCCGCGGGCCTCGGCGGCATGGGCGAAGAATTCGGGTTGGTGTTTCCTGCACCCGGCCTGCGCCGAATAGACGATACCGTCGACCTCCTGGTCGAGCTTCATGGTCTGCATCAGATAGCGTGCCCGCATATGCTCCTGATTTATTGCCAGATATATCGCGAGCCCCTGGCGTGGCGCGGCGCGACAATCCGCCAGGACGGCCTGTTCGACACAGGAAGCCATGTCGAACCAGTAGTGGGCAAGGTCCTCCGCGTTGACCTGAGACCCAATTGCCCGAAGGGCATCCGAAAGGGGGGGCAGAAGAGCTTTCCTGCCGGTGACGATATCGTCCAAGTCGCGCGCGAAGAGCTGCCGGCCGAGGCTGTCGGGCGCCACTCTGGTGTCTTCGAACTGCTGGTGGTCCCTGCGCAGCCCGTCTGCGGGGCGCCCCGTCACCAGGACGCCGTCCACATCGAGTATAGGCCGGATCTCCTTGGGGGACATGCGGCGACTATCTCTGATTGTCGCGGGGTGGGGAAGGGGATCTGGCGCCGCTGTTGCGCCATCCTTGGGGGCTTGGTTTGGCCCGGGGCAAAGGAACGGGGCCGGAAAATGGCATCCGGCCCCGAAACGCTGTTTCATTCGATTTTCAGCCGCGCGGCAGCGTCTATTCCAGCTCGGCGAGACGGGCCAGAGCTTCGGTGATCCGGGCCTCTTCCTCCTCGCGGGCGGCGAGGTTGGCGCGGGTTTCCTCGACCACCTCTTCCGGCGCTGAGTCGGCGAATTTGGGGTTGTTCAACCGACCGCGCAGACCGCCGAGCTCCTTGGCGAGCTTTTGCAGCGCCTTTTCCAACCGCGTCTTTTCTTCGGCGATGTCGATGATGCCGGCCAGCGGCAGGCCGAAGGTGGCGCCTTCGGCCGGGATCGTCACCGTGCCCTTGGGCAGGCTGTCGGCGCGGGACAGCCCCTCGATCCGGGCAAGCCGCTTGATCAGCGTCTCGTTTCGGTCCCAGGCGTCCTGGCCGCGGGTGTCGATCTCGGTCACCAGCATCGGCACATAGAGACCCACCGGCACATGCATCTGCGCCCGGGCAGAGCGCACCGCCTCGATCAGCCCGATCACCCAGTTCATTTCGTGATCGGCCTGGGCGTCGACCAGATCGGCCGCCGAATATTCCGGCCAATCTCCATGGATCAGCATCTTGGCGCGGCTGCCGGAGAGTTGCCACAGCTCTTCGGTGATGAAGGGCATGATCGGGTGCAGCAGGATCAGGCATTGATCCAGCACCCATTTCATCGTTAGTCGGGTTTCCGCCTGAACCTCGGTATCCTCGCCCTGCAGCAGCGGCTTGGCGAATTCGACGTACCAGTCGCAGACCTTGCCCCAGACGAAGGCATAAAGCGCGTTGGCCGCATCGTTGAAACGGAAGGTCTCCAGCGCCTCGTCGACTTCAGCGCGAACCTTGGCGGTTTCGCCGATGATCCACTTGTTCACCGTCTGTGCCGGGGTCGGGATGCTGTCCGCAGTGACTTCGAACACGCCGTTCATCTCGGCGAAGCGCATGGCGTTCCACAGCTTGGTGCCGAAGTTGCGATAGCCGGCGATCCGCTGCATGTCGAGCTTCAGCACCCCGCCGATCGAGGCCATGGCGGCATTGGTGAAGCGCAGCGCATCGGCGCCGTATTCGTCGATGATCTCCAGCGGGTCGACCACGTTGCCGACTGATTTGGACATCTTCTTGCCCTTGGCATCGCGCACCAGCCCGTGCAGATAGACCGTCTTGAACGGAATCTGATCCACCACGGCAAGCTGCATCATGATCATCCTGGCGACCCAGAAGAACAGGATGTCCTGCCCGGTGACCAGAACGTCGGTCGGGAAATAGCGTTGCAGTTCCGGCGTCTGCTCCGGCCAGCCCAGCGTGCCGATCGGCCACAGACCCGAGCTGAACCAGGTGTCCAGAACATCGGGATCACGCCAGACCGGATAGACCAGCTTGGTCGGGTCCTGATCCATCTCGTATTGCGCAAAGCTTGCGGCCAGCAGTTCCACCGCCGCCGCCTTGTCGGCGACTTCGACGATGCGGGCGTCGGCGATCGGGGTGGGGGTATCGGCCAGCTCCTGACGGAAGGCGTCGATCACCCCGTCGAAGTCGGCGGCGCAGTGATGCACCGAACCCATGTGGACAAGCCCGTTCAGCAGCAGCCGGCCCATTTCCACTACGTCGAGCGCGCCGTCGCCCTCGTCATCGCGGAAGCCCGGCGCCGAGAGGTCGAGCCCGTACCACACCGGGATCTGATGGCCCCACCAGAGCTGGCGCGAGATGCACCAGGGTTCGATATTCTCGAGCCAGTGGTAATAGGTCTTCTCGCCGCTTTCCGGCAGGATGGTGATATCGCCGCCACGCACTGCGTCGAGCGCGGGGCCGACGATCTGGGCGGTGTCGACGAACCATTGATCGGTCAGCATCGGTTCGATCACCACCTTGGAGCGGTCGCCGAAGGGCTGCATGATCGGCTTGTTCTCGACCAGCGGCTCCAGTTCGCCATCCTCGGCGGGGATCATCACCGCCAGGCCTTCTTCGGTGATCTGTTCGACCACGCGCTTGCGCGCCTCGAACCGGTCGAGACCGCGCAGCTCGTCCGGCACCAGGTTCAGCGTGTCGACTTCCAGCTCGGTGAATTCGGCCCCGTTGGAGATTTCCTGTGCCCGGGTGGCACATTCGGCATAGGACAGCCCGTCGGCGCGCAGATGCGCCTTGGTGTCCAGCAGCCGATACATCGGAATGCCGCCCCGCTTGGCGACCTGATAGTCGTTGAAATCATGCGCACCGGTGATCTTCACCGCGCCCGAACCGAAGGTCGGATCGGGGTATTCGTCAGTGATGATCGGGATCAGCCGGCGGTGTTCCTTCGGGCCCACCGGGATTTCGCAGAGCTTGCCGACGATGGGCGCATAGCGTTCGTCCGACGGATGCACCGCCACCGCGCCGTCACCCAGCATGGTCTCGGGGCGGGTGGTGGCGATCGAGATGTAATCGCGCTCTTCCTCCAGCACGATGTTCCCGTCCTCGTCCTTCTCGACATAGGTATAGGTCTCGCCGCCCGCCAGCGGGTATTTGAAGTGCCACATGTGGCCGGCGACTTCGATGTTCTCGACCTCGAGGTCGGAAATCGCGGTCTCGAAATGCGGATCCCAGTTCACCAGTCGCTTGCCGCGATAGATCAGCCCCTTGTCGTACATGTCGACAAAGACCTTGATCACCGCGTCGTGGAAGTTGCCCTCCTCGCCCGCAGGCGCGCCGGGGGCTCCGGACATGGTGAAGGCGTTGCGGCTCCAGTCGCAGGAAGCGCCGAGGCGTTTCAACTGGTTGATGATGGTGCCGCCGGACTGTTGCTTCCAGTCCCAGACCTTGGCGGTAAAGGCTTCGCGGCCCAGTTCGCGGCGCGACGGCTGTTGTTGCTTGGCCAGTTCGCGTTCCACCACCATCTGGGTGGCGATGCCGGCGTGGTCCTGTCCGGGCTGCCACAGGGTATCGAACCCGCGCATCCGGTGCCAGCGGATCAGGATATCCTGCAAGGTGTTGTTGAAGGCATGCCCCATGTGCAGGCTGCCGGTGACGTTCGGCGGCGGGATCATGATGCAGAAGGTTTCGGCCCGGCTGGCATTGGCGCCGGCGCGGAAACAGCCCGCGTCCTCCCAAGCCTTGTACAAACGTTCTTCGGCTTCCGCCGCGTTGAAGGTCTTTTCCATCGCCATGCGGGGGATCCCCTCGTCAAAATCTCTTGTTTCGGGGCAAACTCCTAGCGAAAGGCTGGGGCAAGGGAAAGGTGGAAGCGATAAGTTATTTGCCGCATCGGCGTGGCCGAAAGCGGGTGACACGCCTGACCGGGCGGGGCAAACATGGGGCAGGAACGGCGACAGGGGGCAGGCACGGCATGGGCACCGGGCGATCGGCTGAGATTCGGATCTATGGCTTCGACTGCGAAGGCAAGGCCTGGTCCATGCACCCCGATCCCTTGCAGGTCTGCACGTCCAAGGTGCCAGATCATGGGTTTGTCTGGGCGCATGTGGATGGCTGGACGCCCGAGGGGCGCAAATGGTTGCAGTCCGCTGGGATGGAACCCTTCGTGTTGGAGGCGATGCTGGCCGAGGAAACCCGACCGCGTTGCACCGTTCATGGCGATATCGCCCTGATGAACCTGCGGGGTGTCAACCTGACTCCCGGGGCGGAGCCCGAGGATATGATCTCGCTCAGGCTCTATGTGTCCGAGCATATCGTGATCTCGACCCAGATCCGCGATCTGCAGGCGGTCGACGATCTGATGGATTCCCTCGACCGTGGCGCCGGGCCGGCCTCGCCCGGGGATCTGATCGCCCGGCTGGCGCTCCGGCTTGCTGACCGGGCCGAGCCGGTGGTGGCGGCGCTGAACGAACGGGCCGACAATCTTGAGGACGCGGTCGACGCGCCGGAGGGGCCGGGCAGGGCGGAACGCGCCGAACTGGCCGATATTCGCCGCGAGTCGATCCTGCTGCGCCGCTATATGTTCCCGCAACGCGATGCGCTATCCACCCTGGAGATCGAGGATCTGACCTGGCTCAGCCAGCGCGACCGCAGTCGGCTGCGCGAGGCGACCGAACGGGTGACGCGGCTGGCGGAGGAGCTCGATGCGATCCGCGACCGGGCGCAGGTGGTGCAGGATCAGATCACCGATCTGCGGGCCGAGACGATGAACCGGCAGATGTTGATCCTGTCGGTGGTTGCGGCGATCTTCCTGCCGATGAGCCTTCTGACCGGGCTTCTGGGCATCAACGTCGGGGGCATCCCCGGGGCCGGATCGCCCACGGCCTTCTGGCTGGTTTGCCTGCTTCTGGTGGTCATCGGGGTCTTGCTGGGCTGGCTGTTCCGGCGTCTGGGGCTGTTGGGGAAATAGCGCCCGCTGCCCGTGACGGATCAGGCGGCGGCGCGGGCAACGCTTTCGTGCAGCCGCTCTGACGGGTCATGCCCAACCACGCGACGTTTGCGCAGCAGGAACAGCTTGCCCCAGCCGCGCCAGGTCCCCACGGAGGGGGCGGCGGCATCGGTGTAGAACCGCAGTTTCCAACCTGCCGGCAGCGGCAGGCCACAGGCCTCGGCCTGTTCCAGCATCCAGATCAGCGAAATATTCGCCAGCGGTCGCGCCGGTTCATAGCCGCCGAGCTGGCCGCCGATATCGCCATGGGTGCCGCGGAACCAGACCTGTTCGATATGACCATCCCAGCCTTGGGGGCAGTCCCACATCACCGGTTCGAAGACTTCGCGTGTTTCATCGAGGGCCAGTGCATGAAAGCCGTTGCGGATCGACGGGCCGAGGTGATGGCTGTGAAAGGCATGTCGTTCCTCGGTCAGCATCCACAACAGAGGCAGCCGCAGCCCCAGCGCCTTGACCGTGTCCCAGACGCCGACCATCTCGATCCCCACCTCGGGATGGCAATGGACACTGGCAAAGTCGTGCAGCGCCCGGCTGCCGTCCCCGTCCTGATAGAGGCGATAGGCGGTCCGGATATTGCGCTCGGTCGCGCAATCGGCGCGCAGCAGTCCGACCCGGTCGATCACACCGGCGAGCGAGCGCACCGCATAGGCGCCACGGGAATAGCCGATCAGATAAATCCGGTCGCCTGGGCGATAGCGCGACGCGAGATAGCCGTAGGCACGGCGGATCTGCCGGTTGATGCCGCGCCCCATCACCACATCTGCGGTGGCGCGCCAGTTGGGCCATTGCACTCCGGCCTCGTAATAGACCGAAACCCGCGCCCCCATCTCGCGGCAGAGCCGATAGGTCATGCCGGCGTGGGTCTCATACCCCGGTTCCAGCGTCGACAGGGTGCCATCCAGGATGATGACATGCGCCTGCAGCCCGCGGTGGAGGGTTTCGGCAGAGTGTTCAGACCGGAACGGCCGGGCGAACCAGCCGAGAACCCGGCTACGCAGCCGTTGCAGCACCATCGCGGATCAGCTCCCAGAGTTTCAGGGGCGTGAACGGCATGTCGGCCTGCCGCACGCCGGCGGACCAAAGCGCATCCTGCACCGCATTGGCCGCCGCGGCCATCGACCCGACCGTGCCGGCCTCGCCACAGCCCTTCATTCCCATCAGGTTGGCGGTGGAGGGAACCGGTTCCGAGGTGAAGCCGATCATCGGCACATCCCCGGCCCGGGGCAGGGCGTAGTCCATGAAGCTGGCGGTCAGGAGCTGGCCGTCCTCGTCATAGACCACATGTTCGGCAAAGACCTGGCCCAGCCCCTGGACGACACCGCCATGCACCTGACCTTCGGCCAGCAGCGGGTTGATCAGATTGCCGAAGTCATCGACCACGGTATAGCGGTCGATAATCGCCTTGCCGGTCTCGGGGTCGATCACCACCTCGGCCACATGGCAGCCGTTGGGATAGGACCGGCCGGGCAGGGTCGCGCGGGCCTCATGGGTCAGCAGATCGGCGCGGCCGTCCGCCCGCACCATCTGCGCCGCCTCCAGGATCGTGGGCGTCAGGTTTGACCCCGGCGCACGAAAGCGTTCGTCATCGAAGCTGATCGCCTCGGGCTCGACCCCCATCTTGTCGGCGAGATAGGGGGTGAAGGCCGCGATCATCGTATCGACGGTGGCGAGCGTCGCCGTGCTCTGGGTGGTGACGGATCGCGATCCGCCGGTGCCGCCGCCCTTGGCGATGCGGTCGCTGTCGCCCTGCACCACATGGATCAGATGTGCCGGGATGCCGGTCTGATCCGACAGGAACTGGGCATAGACCGTCTCGTGCCCCTGGCCGTTCGACTGGGTGCCGACATAGAGGTTCACAGTGCCATCGTCGCAGAATTCGACCTTGGCGCCTTCGCTCGGATCGCCGAGGATGCTTTCGATGTAATAGCAGATGCCCTGGCCGCGCAGCAGCCCGCGTGCCGCGTCCGCAGCCCGGCGCGCCGCGAAACCGTCGGCATCGGCTTCGGCATGGGCGCGGCCCAATACCTTGTCGAAATCGCCGACGTCATAGGTTTCCCCGGTGGCGGAGGTATAGGGAAAGCTTTCGGGGCGGATGAAGTTCTTGCGTCGCAGCTCCCAAGGAACTGCGCCCAATTCGCGCGCGGCCCGGTCCATCACCCGCTCCAGCACATAGATCGCCTCGGGCCGGCCAGCGCCGCGATAGGCGTCGACCTGGGTGGTGTTGGTGTAATATCCTTCCACCTGCAACCAGGTGGTCTGCACGTCATAGACCCCCATCAGCACGCGTGAGAACAGCCGCGTCTGGATCGCCTGCCCGAAGTTGGAGTTATAGGCGCCAAGGTTGCAGCGGGTCCTGACCCGATAGGCGGTGATCTTGTGATCCTTGTCGAAGGCCAGTTCGGCGACCGAGACCAGATCGCGACCGCCGTGGTCCGACAGCATGCTCTCGGTCCGGTCGGCCATCCAGCGCACCGGGCGGCCCAGCATACGCGCCGCCTGGGCCACGGCGAAATATTCGGGGTAGGGCGCGGCCTTCATGCCGAAACCACCGCCGACATCGGGGGTGGTGACCCGCACCGCCTCCTTGTCGAGGTTCAGCAGCCGCGCCAGTTCGCCCTTCATGCCCCAGACCCCCTGGCCGCCAAAGGCCAGATGCAGCCGCTCCCCGTCCCATTCGGCATAACAGCCGCGCGGCTCCATCGGGTTGACGATGATCCGGTTGTCGCCGACTTCGAGGCTGACCACATGGGCGGCGGTGGCAAAGGCCGCCTCGGTCGCGGCCTCGTCCCCCAGTCCCCAGTCGAAGGCCAGATTATCGGGGGCTTCGGGGTGGATCGTCTCGCCCCCGCGGGCAAGGTCGAGCTTGGCGGGCAGATCGTCGATATCGAATTCGATCATCTCCGAGGCGTCGCGCGCCTGGGTCAGCGTCTCGGCCACGATCAGCACCATGGGCTCACCCACATGGGTGACCTTGTCCCCGGCCAGCACCGGGCGGTGCGGATCGGCGCCTTTCGACCCGTCGCGATTGTCCACCAGCACGCCGGCCATGCTGGCGGTGATGCCGGCGGTCTCGAGATCCGCGCCCGTCAGGACCAGATGCACGCCGTCGGCCTCGCGCGCGTCGGCGACATCGAGATGGCGGATCACCCCATGCGCCACCGGTGAGCGCAACAGATGGGCGTAAAGCGCGCCTTCGGGCACGATATCGTCGATATACCGACCATACCCGGTCAGCAGGCGAATATCTTCGACCCGCGTGACAGGCTGGCTTTTCCCGAATTTTTCCATGGCGCGCCCCCTGCTTTGACAGCTTTTGGGGGGAAGCCTAATCTCCCTCGCGGGAATGTCCAGCCAGCCCCAGCACGGTCACGACATTGCGCACGCCATATCCGTTGAAACCGGTCGACAGGGCGATCGAATAGGCCCCCATCGCGTCGAAGAGGATGTAATCCCCCGGGGCGGTGTCCGATGGCAGGGGTAGCCCGTCGGGCAGCCGGTCGAGACTGTCGCAGGTGGGCCCGAAGACCCGACGGGCGACCCGGCGGCCACTGCGCGGCTTGCCATCGGGGCTGATCGCCCGAACCCGCCCCGGCAGTCCGATGTCGCGCAGATCTACCAGCCCGCCATATATCCCGTCGTTCAGGTAGATGGTGCGTCCGTCGTCGCGCTGCGACTTGACCCGGGTCGCCAGGGTGAAGGCCTCGGACACCATGGCGCGACCGGGTTCGCAGACCAGTTGCGGGCGCGTGTTGGAGAAGGCTCGCGCCGCGGTGGTTCCGATGGTCTGGAAAATACCGGTCAGGTCGGGGGCTTCTCCGGCGCGATGGGCCGGAAAGCCGCCGCCCACGTTCAGCCGCCCGATCCGCACCTCGGCCCGGCCGGCGATGCGGGCGGCTTCGGTGATATAGGCGGCCCAGGCCTGCGGATCCTCGCATTGGGTGCCGGGATGGAACCCGAGCGCGGGCTTCCAACCCGCCGCGGCCACTTCCTTCAGCAAGGTCACGGCCTGATCGGGGGGCGCGCCGAATTTCTCGCCGAAATCATAGGCCGCACCGGCAACAGGCAGGGCAAAGCGCACTGTCACTTCGGCGCTGCGTGGTACCTTGTCCAGCTTCTTCAACTCGCTTGGATGATCGACGGCCCAGCTTTCGACGCCGATGTCGACGCCGGTGGCGATCTCGGCCGGGCTGCGGACCGGGTTGTTGTAATGCAGCACCGCCGCCGCATTGATTGCCCGCACAGCCCGCATCTCGGCGGGGGAGGCGACATCGAAGGCGGCCAGCCCGGCGGCATCGAGATTGGCCAGAACCTCGGCCCGTTCGTTAGCCTTGACCGCATAGCTGACCAGCCCGGGAAAGCCTGTCTGGAACCGTCGCGCGGTGCCCTGCAGGACGGCAGGTGACAGAAACAGCACCGGGTGATCGGGCTGCATGCGCTTCAGATAGGTTTCGGGATCCGCCCAAGGGGTGGCCAGGTGCTTCATCGGGATGCCTCGCATGTGTTTTTCCCAGGCTGGCCTTGTCTTCGGCAGAATTCATGCGTCATTCTGACAAAATGACCAATAGTTTTTGGCGGATTGTCGTAATGATTGATCAGATTGACCAGATGGACCGCAGGTTGCTTGGGCTGTTGCGCGAAAATGCGCGGATGTCGGTGACCGATCTGGCCCGGCAATTGGGGTTGGCGCGCACCACGGTGCAGGCGCGGATCGACCGGTTGGAGCGTGCCGATGTCATTGCCGGCTATACGTTGCGCGCCTCACCTGTCTGCCGGCCGCCGCTGCGGGCGACGGTGCTGATCTCGATCGAGCCGCGCAATGGCCCGGCGGTGCTGGCGCGGTTGCGCAGCCTGCCGGCTGTCGAAACCGTGCATACGACCTCGGGGCGGTTCGATTTCATGGTTCAGATCGCCGCCGAGACCACTGTGGCGCTGGATCAGACGCTGGATCGAATTGGCGAGGCGAAAGGAGTGAGGAGCCTGGAAAGCCTCATTCACCTGAGCACCAAGATCGACCGCGCCCTGTGATCCGGGGCGCAGCTCTTGGGGTGTCGGGCGTGGGCTCAGCCGGGCAGGCGCATCACGATGCAGGTCGTTGATCCGGTGGCGTAAAGCTTGCCATCGGTAACGCCGCGGATTTCCCCATGCGCCACCCCGGTGGATCGGCCGACGTGATCGGCGATGCCGATGCAATCGACTTCGGTGCCCAGCGGGATCGAGCGCAGGATGTTGATCTTGTATTCCAGCGTCGTGTAGGTGGCGCCGCGCTCCACCATCGTCTGCACCGCGCAGGCCATCGAACTGTCCAGCAGCGTGCCGTACCAGCCGCCATGCACAGTGCCGAGCGGGTTGGTAAAGGCGAATTTCGGGGTGCCGCGAAACACCACGCGGCCCTTTTCGATCTCGTGCAGGGTATAGCCCAGTGTTCTCGAGATCGGCGGGGCTGGCAGGCGACCGTCTCGCATGCCTTCCATGAACTCCAGCCCCGACATCTTCGAGAGCTCCTCGGGGCTGAGCAGATCATCCAGACTTTCGGCAAATGCCATGCGTGCGTCCTCCTCTTGACGCCGGGACGCTAGCAGCCCGGCGTCAAGGGGCAAGCCGTTACGCCACGTTCTGCAGGCCGGTTTTCGGCGCGACCCCGAGCGCGTGGCAGACATCGCGAGTCAGTTCGGGGCGGTTCAACGTATAAAAGTGCAGCCGGTCGACGCCGCCGGCCAGCAGATCGCTGCACAGCTCGGTGCACAGGGCGGTGGCCAGCAGATCCTCGCGCCCGTCGCGAACGGCTTTGTCGAAGGCCTCTTCGACCCACTGCGGGATATTGGTGCCGCAGCGGCGGGCGAAGTTGCGCGCGCCCTTCCAGTTCTCGATCGGCAGGATCCCAGGGGTCAGCTTGGCGCCGTCGATGCCGGCCTTCTCGCAGGCATCGCGGAAGCGGAAGAAGGTTTCCGCCTCGAAGAAGAACTGGCTCAGCGCCTCGTCCGCGCCGGCGTCAAGCTTGCGCTTCAGCCAGTCGACATCGGCAGCCGCACTGGCGGCCTCGGGGTGGGTATCCGGATAGCAGCCGACGCGGATGCTGAACTGGCCGGTGGCGGCGAGCGCTTCGATCAGTTCCACCGAATTGGCGAACCCGCCGGGATAGGGGGTGAACTTGCCTTCTCCCTTGGGCGGATCGCCACGCAGGGCGACAATCTCGGTCACGCCGGCTTTGGCGAAATCCTCGGCGATGGTCAGGGTTTCTTCCTTGGTGGCGTTCACGCAGGTCAGATGCGCAGCCACTTTCAGGCCGGAGGACTTGTGCAGGGCGGCCACGGCCTCGCGGGTGAGATCGCGGGTGGTGCCGCCGGCGCCATAGGTCACCGACACGAACCGCGGGCCCAGGGGCGCCAGCGTTTGCATGGTATCCCACAGGCGGAACGAAGCCTCCAGCGTTTGCGGCGGGAAGAATTCGAAAGAAACTTCGGGCACTTTCTGAGTGGCGGCGGACATCTGTGGGGTTCCTTTTGTCTTTTCGATCTTGTCGCATGTTCGGCATTGTGAGACAAACTCATAATTCTCAACAACAATATGAGCTGAACTGTGGGTTTGCATCTGGAGTTCCGTCATCTGCGGACGATCAAGGCCATCCATGAATATGGCGGTTTGGCGCGGGCCGCCGACCAACTCAACATTACGCAAAGTGCTTTAAGCCATCAAATCAAAGGCTTGGAGGATCAGGCCGGGGTCGAGCTCTTTGTGCGCCGCTCCAGGCCGATGCGATTGTCGGCGGCGGGGCTGCGGCTTTTGCGCCTGGCCGAGCAGGTCCTGCCTCAGGTCGAGGCGATGGAGGCCGAGTTCTCGGCGCTGAAGACCGGGAGGGCCGGGCGGCTGCATATCGCCATCGAATGCCACGCCTGTTTCGAGTGGCTGTTCCCGGTGCTGGAGGCGTTCCGGAAAAGTTGGCCCGAGGTTGATGTCGACATCCGCCCAGGGTTGGCCTTCGACGCCCTGCCGGCGCTGATCAAGGAAGAGGTCGATCTTGTCGTTTCCTCGGATCCGGAAGAGTTGCCCGGGGTCGAGTTCATAGAACTGTTCGACTATGCAGCGGTCTTTGTCGCGGCCTCCAGTCACCCGCTGGCCGAGAAAGCGTTTATCGAACCGGAGGATTTTCGCGATCAGACGCTGATCACCTATCCGGTGGAGCGGTCGCGCCTGGATATCTTCAGCCAGCTTCTGATCCCTGCCAAGGTTGAGCCCGCCGCAGTGCGGCAAGTCGAATTGACGGCGATGATCCTGTTGCTGGTGGCGTCGAACCGCGGTGTGTCGGTCCTGCCCGACTGGGTGGTGCGCGAGGTGAAGTACAGCAGCGATTACGTAACCCGTCCGCTGACCAGAGAGGGTGTGACCCGCAGTCTTTATGCCGCCGTGCGCAGCGACGACCGTGACAAGCCCTTCATGCGCGAGCTGATCGCCCTGGCCCGAACCGAAGCGCACCGGCTGCAGGGGCTTTAGCGCCGACGCTGGGCTGGTTAAAGCCGGTGCGGTCACCGGTCGCGTTCACATTTCGCATTTAACACGATAAAATGGATCGTCGATATAGTTTATATCTGTATGGATAGATGAGGGTGTGACGCGAAAGGATACCCGATGACGCTTGAACAGATTTTGGTCCTGCTGCTGGTGGGGGCCGTCTTTCTGAGCTTTTTTCGGGAAATCTATCCGCCCGAGGTAACGGCGCTGGGCGCCTCGGCGGTGCTGCTGGCGACCGGTATCATCGAAACCAAGAGCTTTCTTCAGGTCTTCAGCTCCAGCGCGCCGATCACCATCGCGATGATGTTCATCATCTCTGCCGCGCTGGAGCGGACCGGGGTGTTGGCGGTCTTGGGCGATCTGTTGCGCCGCCAGGCGCGCGGGTCCTACCTCAGGGCGATCCTGATCATGATGGTCGGCACGGTGGTGGCCTCGGCGTTGATGAACAACACGCCGGTGGTCGTGCTGTTGACGCCGGTGATGATCTCGGTCGCCTCCAGTGTCGGGGTGGCCCCCTCGCGGCTTCTGATCCCCTTGTCCTTCTCGGCGATCTTCGGTGGCACACTGACGCTGGTCGGCACCTCGACCAACATTCTGATGAGCGGGGTCGCCCGTGACGCCAGCCAGCCGCCGATCGGTATGTTCGAAATGACCGGTGCGGGGGCGATCTTTGCCACGGTCGGGATGATCTACATGCTGTTCGCTGGGCGATATCTGCTGCCTGATCGCGCCTCGCTCGCCTCGTTGCTGGGTCAGGGGGGACGGCGGCGCTTTGTGGCGCGGCTGCTGATCCCGGCCGATTCCAGATATATCGGCAAGCGGCTGGAGGAACTGCCGTTCAATACGGCGGAAACCCGGGTTCTGGATGTGATCCGGGGCGAGCGGTCGCTGCGGCGGGAGTTGTCCGGTCTGGTGCTGGAAGCTGGCGACAGGCTGGTGTTGAAAACCGGCACCGGCGAAATCCTTGGGCTGAAGGAAAACGGCCAGGTCGAATTCCGCGATATCTCCGATCAGGGGGTGGAGCCGGTCACGGCCGATGCCATGGTGACGATGGAGGCCAGCGTCGGCCCCAATTCCCACCTGCGCGGTCGCGCGCTGGGTGAACTGAAGCTGAGGCGGAAATACGGGATCTATGTGGTGGCCGTGCATCGCAACGATACCCGACTGTCAGAAAGCATTGACGATGTGCGCCTGCAATTCGCCGATACGTTGCTGCTGGAGGGCCCGCCCGAGGGGTTGGCGCGGCTGGTCGAGGATGGCGGTATCGTCAACCTTTCGGCCCTGAACGAACGACCGGTGCGCCGGGCCAAGGCGCCGATCGCCATTCTGACGATCCTTGGGGTGATGTTGCTCGCGGCCTTCGGGGTGATGCCCATCGCGGGGCTGGCGATCATCGGTGCCGTGGTCGTCATGGTGACCCGCTGCATCGACCCCGAGGATGCCTTCGACGCCATCGACTGGCGCATCCTGTTCCTGATCTTCGGCATGCTGGGCCTGTCCCAGGGGATGGAGCAGACCGGCGCCGCCCGGCTGATCGTCGAACAGGTGGTCAGGCTGGTCGAAGGCGTCGGGCCGGTGGCGATCCTGGCGGCGGTCTATGTGCTGACCTCGGCGCTGACCGAGATGGTCAGCAACAACGCCGTGGCAGTGTTGATCGGGCCTATCGTGATCGCGCTGGCACATCAGTTGGGGTTGGACCCGCGGCCCTTCATCATGGCGGTGATGTTCGCGGCTTCGGCCAGTTTCGCCACGCCGATCGGCTATCAGACCAACACCTTCGTCTATGGTGCCGGCGGCTATAAGTTCCGCGATTTTCTGGTGGTCGGTCTGCCGCTGAACCTGATCTTTGCAGTGGTGGCGGTGGTGATCCTTCCGCTGTTCTTCCCGTTTTGATCTGGTGCCCCGGTCGAAAGGGGTCGGCGCCGGGGGCTCAGACCTCCGGCGTCTCAGGGGGCAGGTTTTGCAGGGCGAAACGTTCCAGCGGCTCGGCGTTCTTTTGCAGATCGGCGAGCGTCAGGGATTCGATCATCACCAGATAGCTCCAATAGAACCCGCCGAAGACGGCACGGACGCGACAATTCTCTTCGTCGGCGCAATCCTCGCAGCGCTGATAGGCCTTGCGCGACAGGCAGGGCAGCGGCGCCAGCGGGCCGTCGATCAGCCGCAGCACCTCGGCCAGGGAGACGCTGCGCGCTTCCTTGATCAGCTCGTAACCGCCATTGCGACCGCGCCGGCTGCCGATCAGCCCGGCGCGCTTGAGGTCAAGCAGGATATGCTCCAGAAACCGCTTCGGTGCCCCGGATCGCAGGGCGATGGTCTCGATCCTCAGGGCTTCGCCGTCCTGGGCCTTCTCGTCGGCCAGCACCATCAGGGCCTTCAGCGCGTATTTGGTCTTCTGCGTGATCATCCGTATTCGCCTGCCTACTTGTCCGACAGACTTTAGCAGGATTTCGGGCGATGGCGAGCCGCAGAAAGGGGCGGACGACCTGCGCCCGCCCTTGTGGCGATCAAATCACCTTGACGATCTGCTTGCCGTGGTTGCCACCCTTCAGCATCGACATGAAGGTCGCGGGCGCGTTTTCCAGCCCTTCGGCGACATCCTCGACATATTTGATCTCGCCGCTGGCGACCTTCGGCGCGATCTCGTTGAGGAAGGTGGGGAAGCGGTTCCAGTGGTTCGAGATGATGAAGCCGTTCACCGAGAGGAACTTCACCAGGATATTGCGCCAGAGCGCCGGGGCGCTCAGCCCCTCGGCCGCAGCCCCGGCGCCGAGCCCGCCGGCATCGTACCAGGCGATCATGCCGCAGATCGGAATGCGGCCGAAGTTGTTCATCAGCGGGATCACCGCCTCAAGCACCTTGCCGCCGACGTTTTCGAAATAGATGTCGATGCCGTCCGGGCAGGCATCGGACAGGGCGGCGCGCAGATCCTTCGCAGTGGCATAGGCGCGGTGGTCGAGGCAGTCGTCGAAGCCGAAGGTCTCGGTCGCCATTCTGCACTTGTCGGCACCGCCGGCGATGCCCACGGTCCTGAGCCCCATCAGCCGGGCCACCTGGCCCACCATCGAGCCCACCGGCCCGGTGGCTGCCGCCACCACCAGGGTTTCGCCGGCCTTGGGACGGCCGTATTCCATCAGCCCCTGCCAGCCGGTGAAGCCCGGCATTCCCAGCACGCCCAGCGATGTGGTGATCGGCGCCTGATCCGGGTCGATCTTGCGCAGCATCTTGGCCGGCAGGCAGCCATGGGTGGCCCAGCCGAACATGCCGAAGGCGAAATCGCCGGGCTTGAAGGCAGGCGAGTTCGAGGCGATCACCTCGCCTACCGCGCCGGCCTCCATGGTGCCGCCGATCGGCACCGGGGCGGCATAGGACTTGGCATCGTCCATCCGGCCCCGCATGTAGGGGTCGAGCGACATGTAATGAACCCGTACCAGCACCTCGCCCTCGGCCGGTTCCGGCATCGGGACGGGTTCATAGCGGAAGTTTTCTGTGGTGGGGGCGCCGCTGGGGCGGCTGGCCAGCGCCACACGGTACATCTGGTCTGTCATTGCTGCGTCTCCTCTTCGCGCGAATGTGGCGGCACGGTGCCGGGCATGTCCGGGCTTGGCAAGCAGAGCCGGGGCCGGACCGGGGCAGCTGGGGGGCTGACGTTGCGGAAGAGGGGCCAGCCGATGCGCTTGCTCCGCTGTGTTTTGCGGTTGGCAAGCCGCTTTCACGCGCGTATACGCGCGATCTGATCCCCAGATGCCGCGCGCGAGGCAATGCGCGACCCGACCGATACAGGAGCCGGAACCATGATTGGCAGCGCCAACCTCAACATCATGATCAAAGCCGCACGCAAGGCGGGGCGGTCGCTGGTCAAGGACTTCCGCGAGGTGGAGAACCTCCAGGTCTCGATGAAGGGGGCGGGCGACTTCGTGTCCAAGGCCGATATCGCTGCTGAGGCGATCCTCAAGCAGGAACTTCTGGGCGCGCGCCCGACCTACGGCTGGCTGGCCGAGGAGGAGGGCGAAATCCCGGGTGAGGATCCGACCCGGCGCTGGATCGTCGATCCGCTGGACGGTACCACCAACTTCCTGCACGGGTTGCCGCATTGGGCGGTTTCGATCGCGCTGGAACACAAGGGCAAGATCGTGGCGGGGGTCATCTATGATGCCGCCAAGGACGAGATGTTCTTTGCCGAGAAGGGCGCCGGTGCCTGGATGAACGAAAGCCGTCTGCGGGTTTCCGGGCGGAACCGGATGATCGAGTCGATCTTTGCCACCGGTCTGCCCTTCGGCGGCCGGTCCGATCTGCCGGCGACGCTGCAGGATTTGGCGCGCCTGTTGCCGACCTGTGCCGGCGTGCGCCGCTGGGGCGCCGCTGCGCTGGATATGGCCTATGTTGCCGCCGGTCGTTACGATGGTTTCTGGGAACGCCGTCTGAATGCCTGGGACATGGCTGCCGGTGTCATCTTGGTGCGCGAGGCTGGCGGGCTGGTGCAGCCGATCGACCCGGATGGCGATATCCTGGAAGATCGCGAGGTGATCTGCGCCAACGAGCCGATCTTCAACGCGTTCTCGAAAGTGATCCGGGGCTGAGCCTTACCTGCGTGGCGGTGGCGGGGATCAATCCGGCCCATCCAGCCGGTAGTTCACCCCGTCGGTCCAGGGAATATCACTGAAATCGCGCGGGTCGATGCCATCGAGACACCCGATGTTGATGCCGCATTCCGCCGGGTTCGACCGGCGTTGATGATGTGTGTAAATCCCGCAGGTCTTGCAGAAATAATGGCGCGCCCGATGGGTGCCCCAGGTGTAGAGACCAAGGTTGTCCTGCCCCTGCAGCACCCTGAGCCGTGCGGTCAGCGCGGTGACGGCGCCGGGGCCACGCCTGCGGCAGAGCGAACAGTCGCAGCGTCGGGCCGAGGCGAGCCCCTCGGGCAGAAAGGCCTCGATCACGACGGCGCCGCAATGGCAACGGGCAAGGCGGATCTCGGGGATCGCGGACAGCCCGGTCATTTTCGCCTCGGGACGCGGGGAATGTGGCTCTGACCATAGCGGAACTGCCCCTGCGGATAGGGGGGGCGGCCGCTGTGGCGGGACCAGTAGCCATGCGCGCCGCGCCGCAGCCAGATCGGCAGGGTCAGCAACAGCCCGACCGCGAAACCGCCGGTATGGGCCCAATAGGCGACGCCGCCCTGATTGGGATCGGCGCCGATCCCGCCAAGAAATTGCATCCCCGCCCAGAACCCCAGCATCAGCCAGGCCGGCACGGTGAAGATGCGGAAGAAGATCACCAGGATGATCAGGATATCGACCCGCGCCCGGGGATAGAGCAGCAGATACCCGCCCATCACCCCGGCAATGGCCCCCGAGGCGCCGACGGTGGGGACCATCGACCCCGATGCTGTCATCACATGCACCAGCCCGGCCCCGATCCCGCAGGCGAGATAGAACAGCAGAAAGCCGACATGGCCCATCACGTCTTCGAGGTTGTCACCGAAGATCCACAAGAACAGCATGTTGCCGAAGATATGCATGACGCCGCCATGCAGGAATAACGAGGTGACCAGCGTGGCATATCCTTCCCCCTGGTCCAGTCGCGCCGGGATCAGCGCATAGGGGGCATAGACCCGGTGCAGGATGTCCTGCTCGGGTAGCGACCAATAGCTGAGAAAGATCGCGACGTTGAGCGCGATCAGGGCGTAGACGACATAGGGTGTGCGCCCGGAGGGGTTGTGATCTCGGATCGGAAACATGGGCCGAAGCTGAGGCCTGCGCACCCGGTCGTCAAGAGCGCCCGACCTACAGGGGAGGGCTATGGCCTGGAAGATACATTCAGATCGATATGTTTATTTGTGGTTTTTTGGAAATGGGATGTTGAGATTGATTTGATGTTTTGATTATCTTGAATAAATGTCTGAGGAATCTGTATTTAATAAATCTGGGCGGCGTATGGTTTTCTCTTTGCGGATTTGGATTTGGATTTCGGGTTTTCCGTTTTTAATCGAAGATTCAGCGGGGTCTATGATCGTGGGGAGGAAAGAGATATGCGTTTGAAATTCGTGTGTTCAGCGGTTTGAGGTTTGTTCACATTATCTCTTCGCCTGCACGGCTTGGCTGATGATGTGATCAGTATGCGAATCTGAGCTGAAAGCTGGAGGGTTTTCGAGGAATTCGGAGGGGGTACCTCGAAGATTGCATCGGTAGTGGTTTCAGCTTGGTCGGGCGGAGGCATTTCTGGTTTTGCCTCCGCCCATTTTATTTTCCGGTGTCCGGACCTCAGCTCATCCCGCCCAGAAGCGCGGCATTGCCGCCGGCGGCGGTGGTGTCGACACAGACATGGCGTTCGCCCATCGCCCGGGCCAGATCGGGCTGGCCGGGGATCAACGCCACGATGGGGCCGGGCCGTTTCGACAGGGCCTGTTCATAGGTCCGCGCCGTCGCCTCGTCGCCCCACCAGATCACACCGCCCAGCGTGCCGTAGTCGGTCAGCCGTGCGGGATCGACCCGGCCTGTGGCGCGGATTGCCTGACCGCCGAGGGCCAGCACCGCCTTGGCTTGCGCCTCTGCCGCCGCTTCGCCCGGTCCCAGGCAGAGGACCGGCGGGCGCTGCACCAGCATCAGCCGGTTCGATTCCCCGGTCGGCCCGGGCAGGGTGGTGGGGGATAGTCCATCGCTGGCGCCTTCCGGCGCCGGCAGCGTCGTCATCTCGGCGGCCCAGGCGGCGGTTACCTCCTGCCGGTCGGCGGCAGCGAAGCGGGGCAGATAATTCGGTCCGCCGGCCTTGGGGCCGGTGCCGCTCAACCCCTCGCCACCGAAGGGCTGGCTGCCGACGATAGCGCCGATCTGGTTGCGGTTGACGTAGATATTGCCGGCATGAACCCGTTCGGTCACATGTTGGACACGATCGTCGATCCGGGTTTGCAGCCCGAAGGTCAGCCCATATCCGGTGGTGTTGATTTCGTCGATGACGCGGTCCAGATCGCCGGCACGGAAGCGGGCGACATGCAGGACCGGGCCAAAGATCTCCTTTTCCAGGTCGGTGATGCTGTCGATCTTGATCAACGTCGGCGATACGAAGGTGCCGCCCTGCGGCACCGGCAGTTCCTTCAGCACCCGGCCCTCGGCACGGGCACGGTCGATATGGTTGGTGATATCAGTCAGCGCCTCCAAGTCGATCACCGGGCCGACATCGGTCGTCAATTGCCAGGGATCGCCCAGCCGCAGAACCTCCATCGCGCCTTTCAGCATGGTCAGCAGGTCGTCGGCGATATCCTCCTGCACATAGAGGCAGCGCAGGGCGGAGCAGCGTTGCCCGGCAGATTGGAAGGCGCTTTCGACGATGGCCTGCACTGCCTGTTCCGGCAGGGCGGTGGAATCGACGATCATCGCATTCAGCCCACCGGTCTCGGCGATCAGCGGCGCGCCGGGGCGCAGGTTGTCGGCCATGGCGGCACGGATTTTCAGCGCCGTTTCGGTCGATCCGGTGAAGGCCACGCCGCCCACCCGCGGATCCGAGGTCAGCGCGGCGCCGACATTGCCGAAGCCCGGCAGCAGTTGCAGCGCGGTGCGCGGCACACCGGCTTCATGCAGAAGTTGAACCGCGCGATGGGCGATCAGCGGAGTTTGCTCTGCCGGTTTCGCCAGGACCGCATTGCCGGTGGCGAGCGCTGCGGCGATCTGGCCGGTGAAGATCGCCAGCGGGAAATTCCACGGGCTGATGCAGGTGAAGAGGCCGGTCGGTGCCGCATCGGGGATATGCGCAGAATAGTAGCGCAGGAAATCCACCGCTTCGCGCAGTTCGGCCACTGCGTCGGGCAGGCTCTTGCCGGCCTCGCGGGAGAGGAGCGCGAAGATCTCGCCGAACTGCCTCTCATAAAGGTCGGCGGCACGGTTCAGAGTGGCGGCACGTTCTTCGGCGGGTGCGTCCCAGGGCTGCGCCAGGGACAGCGCGGTTTCGACATCCTGCGCGCTGGCGCAAGCGACGGTGCCAGGAGCATCACCGGGCAGGGCGGGGTTGGCAACCGGTTGCGGCGCCTCTGGCGCTGCTTCACCCGCCAGAAGGGGGGCGGACTGCCACTGATAGGTGGCGAAGGGTGTCCGCGCCATCTCGATCCGGTCGAGCGTTGGTAGGTCGCGCAAATCGAAGCCGATGGAATTACGCCGCTCCGGAAGGAACAGCTCCGTCCCGGTGGGGAGCGGCTTTGCCGGTTGCTTTACCGCCTCGAAGGGATCGGCGGCCACCACCTCGGGCGGCACGCTCTCGTCGACGATCTGATTGACGAAGGAGGAGTTCGCACCGTTTTCCAGCAGACGCCGCACCAGATAGGCCAGCAGATCGCGATGCGCCCCTACCGGCGCATAGATGCGGCAACGGCGGCCGTGCCGTTCCTTGACCAGATTGTGCAGCGTCTCGCCCATGCCGTGCAGGCGCTGGAATTCGAACGGCTTGTCGCCTGCCATGTGCAGGATCGCGCTGACCGTATGGGCGTTGTGGCCGGCGAATTGCGGATAGATGCGGTCAGTCATCCCCAGAAGCTTGCGGGCATTGCCCATATAGGACACGTCGGTCGCCGCCTTTTGGGTGAAGACCGGGAACCCCTCCATCCCCATCACCTGGGCGCGCTTGACCTCGGTATCCCAATAGGCACCCTTGACCAGGCGCACCATGATCTTGCGGTCATAGCGCTCGGCCATCTCATAGAGCGCGTCGATGGCGAAAGAGGTGCGCGGCCCGTAGGCCTGTACCACGATGCCGAAGCCGTCCCAGCCGGCCAGTGCCGGATCGGACATCACGCGGTCGATCACCTCAAGCGACAAGGATAGCCGGTCTGCCTCTTCGGCATCGACATTCAGCCCCATGTTGGCGGCCTTGGCCAGCAGCGACAGCGCCTTGAGCCGGGGCACCAGGGTCTCCATCACATTCTCTTCCTGCGCCACCTCATAGCGCGGATGCAGCGCCGAGAGCTTGACCGAAATACCCGGGTTGTCGCGGATATCGTCATGGGTGCAGGCTTCGGCGATTGCGGTGATCGCGCGGGAATAGGACAGGTGGTAATGCGCTGCGTCCGCCTCGGTCCGTGCCGCTTCGCCCAGCATGTCGTAGGAATAGGTGAAGCCCTTGGCCTGCATGATCTCGGCCCGTTTCAGGGCACCGCCGATGGTCTCGCCCAACACGAATTGGCGGCCCATCTCCTTCATCGCGCGGCCCACGGCGCTGCGGATGACCGGTTCGCCCAGCCGTTTGATCGCCCCTTTCAACGCACGGACGGGCGAGGGGCGGCGATCGTCCAGCACCCGGCCGGTCAGCATCAGAGCCCAGGTCGAGGCATTGACCAGCGAGGAGGAGGATTGCCCCAGATGCCGGCCCCAGTCGCTGGGGGCGATCTTGTCCTCGATCAGCGCGTCGATGGTTTCGGCGTCGGGCACCCGCAGCAGCGCTTCGGCCAGACACATCAGCGCGATACCCTCATCGGTGGACAGGCCATATTCGGCCAGGAACACCTCCATCAACCCAGGCGCGGTCGAGGCGCGGATATCGCGAACCAGTTGGGCGGCCGCTTGGCAAATGGCGGCGCGATCGGCTTCGGTCAGGGCAGCTTGGGCGGTCAGACGCTCAAGCGCGGCTTGCGGGTCGGCATAGGTTTGGGCGTCGATGGCGCGGCGCATGTCGGCATAGGCGAGAGGCATGGGGAAACTCCGATGGATTTCCGCCTTCATACCTGCGATTATGAAGGTCATTCGCCTAATGATATGGATATTACAGGCGGATGGACCGAATATATGGGTTATTTTGATGCAAATGGACTTTCTTGATCTCGACCGTTTCGACCGCGCGATTCTGAGCGTTCTGGCCGAAGAGGGGCGGCTGTCCATCGCCGATCTGGCCCGTCGGATTGGCTTGTCGAAATCTCCGACCCAGGCGCGTCTCAGGCGGCTCGAGGCCGAGGGGGTGATTACCGGCTATCGCGCGCTGATTGATCCGATCCGCCTGGGGCTGGATCATGTCGCCTTTGTCGAGGTGCGGCTGACCGACACGCGCGAAGTCGCGCTCGCCGCCTTCAACGCCGCCGTGGCGAAGATAGGCGAGATCGAACAGGTGCATCTGATCGCCGGCAATTTCGACTATCTGATGAAGGTTAGGACCCATTCGATGTCGGAATATCGCCGGGTTCTGGCCGAGAAGATCTCGACCCTGCCGTATGTCGCCAGCACCTCGACCTACGTGGCGATGCAGGCGGTGAAGGAAAGCGGCGCGCTCAACCCGATGGAGTAGGCAGGGCAAGGTCGAAAACCACATTGTACCCGCCAGAGCGGAAGGCTAAACCAGACGGGCTTTCCCTCGCGGGCGTGATGGAATGGTAGACATATCGGACTTAAAATCCGAAGGGCTTTGTCCCGTGTGGGTTCGAGTCCCACCGCCCGTACCATCATCTCTCTGTCACGGTCTTTCGCCCGCATCTTTGGTGCTTTCGTGACCGGAGTGGTATGATAGCTTGGCGAGACCGGAGATCTTCAACCCTATTCCGATCAGAACGGAGACCCGAAATGGCCCTGACCTTGCAGGATTTGATGGATGCCGCAAATGCCGTGGTGCCGCGCATCGACGGCACCCGCGCGCAGGCGCTGGTGGCCGATGGTGCGTTGCTGCTGGATGTGCGTGATGCGCCTGAACTGCAGAAGGCCGGTCATGCGCTTGGGGCGCATCACATTCCCCGCGGCATGCTGGAGTTTCGCGCTGATCCTGCCAGCCCGTTCCACGATCCCGAACTTAGCCCGGAACGCCCCGTGGTGGTCCATTGCGCCTCGGGCGGGCGTGCGGCCCTTGCTGGCAAGCTTTTGAAAGAGATGGGCTATAGTGAGGTCTATAACATGGGCGGACTGGAGGCGTGGAAAGCCGCCGCTGGCCCGATGGTCGAACCGGTCGATCCAGGCATGTGACTGCCGCCGGGGCGGCGGCAGTGCCTTCTGCCCGACGGCGGCTCAGCCCAGAAACGACTCCGCCTTCATCGTCTCGGCAATCGGCGCGCCCAGGCGGGACAGGATGGTGGGGGCCAGTTGTAACTGGTCGATAACCTGGTCTCCCGCCGGCCCCTCGGCCGGGCCGAAGTAATAGAGCGCCGCTTCCTGCTGCAGGGGGCTGCGGCCACCGTGATGGCCGCGTTCGTCCTGGCCGTGATCGGCGGTCACGATGATCTCGTATCCCATGGCGCGCCATTGATGGATGAAGGGGGCCAGCATCTCGTCCATCATGGCGCAGGCATGATCCATCTCCTGACAGTCGTGAAAGAACCGGTGCCCCATGCTGTCGAGCGTGCAGGTATGCAGCAGGCCGTAATTCAGATCGAACCGCTGGCAGAGGTTGGTCAGCGTGGCGAAAAGATCCACGTCCGAGGGTGTCATCTGGTTGACCAGCCCGTAGCCGGTCATGGTGTGGAACCGCCCGTGGTTGATCGTCTCGCTCTCCGGTTCGTCATATTCGATGTCCCGGACCAGATCGAAGGGATGGCGGTTGAAGAAGCTCGACCAGAAGGAATGCGCCACCGCCCCGGTCACGCCGCCCGCCTGGCGCACCTGGGAAAACACATCCCCGTGGCGCAGCCGAAACACATTGCCATTGCCGGTACAGCCGTGTTCCGCCGGGGCCACGCCGGTGTGGATCGAGGCATAGCAGGAGGCCGAGATCGAGGGCAGCACCGAGCGCAGTTTCCATACCCGGGCCTCGCCGCTGTCGACCCAACCTTCCAGATTGCCGAACAGCCGGCGCCAATTGCGCCACGGCACCCCGTCGAGAATGATGAGAAGAAGTTTGCGCTGCATCTGTCGGCCCCGGTTTGGTTTTCGGCCCCACTTAACCCATGGGGCCGGGCAAGATGCAATGCCGTCGCTGCGGATTGGGCAAGGGGCCGAGGGGTCAAAGCCCGGTTATCAGGACATAGCCGCCGACACCGGTCATAAGACTGCCTGTGATCGCTGCGAAAGCCCGCGCATGCGGCAGCAATTTCTCTGCCAGGACGATCAGTGCCAACCCGACGATCCAATAGAGGTTCATGACACCTCCGACGAAGAGGAGGATCATCAGCGCCCAGCAGCATCCCAGGCAATAGGCGCCATGATGCAGCCCCATCGTCAGCGCGCCCAGAGCGCCGCTGCGCTTGTGGCGGGTCAGGAAATTGGCCGGCGATCGGCAATGGCTGAGACAGGCCTGTTTCAGTGGCGTCACCTGATAAAGGCCTGCGGCGATCAGCATGCCGCCGGCCAGCGCGCGCGAGCTGACCGTCATCATTGGCCCGTTCGACAGGCCGACCAGCTCCAGTTCCCATTGCAATGCGGTTGCCAGCGCGGAAAACAGGCACCAGGCCAGAAGATATCCGCAGAGGAACAGGAAGTTGTCGCGATGGGCCTGTCGGGTATCGGCCCCCGCCTTTTTTACTGCGGTGAACAGCAGCAGCATCGGGGCGGCGCTGGGCACCATCATCGCGATCATCATGATCCACCACATCAGGAAGATCAGCAGGGCATAGGCAGGCGTCCAGGGCTGAGCGCCGCCCATCGCCATTGGCTGCCCGATCGGGCGCGCCATGCGGGTCATGTCCAGGGCGGTCATCTGCATGCCCGCGCCATAGATCGTATAGAGACCTGCCAGCAGGACAATCAGGCAGATCGCTCCCAGAACGATCAGGCGATCGTTCCGGGCCAGGTGTTCGACCGCGCCTGTTCGCGGGGCCGTATCGGACATGGATCAGGCCGCCCGTTCGATACCGTTGCCGGTCATATGCAGATCGGCGATATGGGCGTGGGTGCCGGTGTTCTTCTCCAGCCGGATCGCGGTGTCCTGGGTGATGGTGGAGCCGCAGGCCATCGTCGCCTCGGCGAATTCAAAGCCGTCCGGCAGGGAGATTTTCACCACATGTGGTTCCCCCGAGACGATATTGGGGATCGGCTTGACCGAGGTTTGCGCCAGATCGCCGACTCGGGCGGTGCCGATGCCGGTGTCGGCGTCGTAATCCAGAGAGATATCCGCGGTCAGCGTCTCGTGCCGGGTGGGGCTCATCAGGCTGAAGACATAGAACATGGTGCCGAACTCCACCGTGTCCTCTCCGGTCATGATCGCCTCGAGCGCCGCGCGTTGCTCTGCCGTGGCGCTTTCGTCGATGATCATTTGCATCTGGCCGTTGCCCTCATGCACCGGGCCTGGCCATTTGTAGAGACAGGCGGCATGTAACCCGTCGAGCTTGACGTCGCCATAATGTCCGGTGTCGATGCGAAAGGTCAGCAGTGCCTCGCAGGAACCGCCGGTTGGCAATTGCGAGAACTGACAGGGGCAACCGGGATTGCAATTGCAATTGCCGATTTCCTGTCCGTGAATGGCCCAGTCCTTCATAGTTGTCCCTCCCTGAAAATCGTGCGGAATTATACCGGCCCGATAGGGATGGAATGCCTGTGCTCTGCCTTGTGACTTGAAGACTGGTGCGCCTTGCCCCGGGATCGGTGGATGGCGCCCTCACTAGGGCATAAATATCATTATCTATGATTTGGTTCAATTCTTACCCTAATAGCGAGAGGGCCCCGCAAGGCCACAATCTTGGGCGGAACCTTCGGTTGCCCCGGGCCGTAACAAACCGGCCCGGGGCAGGGGATCAGTTGCCTGCACTTTCCATCTTGCGATGGGCGATCACCTCCTCCAGCCAGCCGAGCTTCATCTCGGGTACGGAGCTGAGAAGCAGGTCGGTGTAATCGTCGAAAGGCGGGCTGAGCACTTCGGTCTTCGAGCCGTAGCGCACGACTTCGCCGCGATACATCACCGCGATGGAATCGGCGATCGCCCGCACCGTGGCCAGATCGTGGGTGATGAACAGATAGGCTACGCCTTCGCGTTTCTGCAGGTTCAGCAACAGCCGCAGGATCCCGTCCGCCACCAGCGGATCGAGCGCCGAGGTAACCTCGTCGCAGATGATCAGCTTGGGTTTGGCCGCCAGCGCCCGGGCGATGCAGACCCGTTGCTTCTGGCCGCCAGACAGCTCTGCGGGATAGCGGTCGATGAAACCGTCGCTCATCTCGATCTCTTCCAGCAGTTCCTTGACGCGCTGGCGCTTCTCGGCCCCGCGCATGCCGAAATAGAACTCCAGCGGTCGGCCGATGATCGTGCCCACGGTCTGGCGCGGGTTCATTGCCACATCGGCCATCTGATAGATCATCTGAAGTTCGCGCAGATCCTCGCGGCTTCGCCCGGACAGCGTGGGCGACAGCCGGCGACCGTCGAAGGTAATGCTGCCCTCTCCCGGTGGCAGCAGTCCGGTGATGGCGCGGGCCAGGGTCGATTTTCCTGATCCGCTTTCACCCACCACCGCCAGGGTCTGGCCAGGGTGCAGCTCGACCGAGATATCCTTCAACACGTTGAAGGCGGTCCCGGCATAGCGCGCGGTGACCCTGTCGACCTTGAGCACCGCATCCGGTGTCGGCGCCTTTTCTTCGTGCCGGATCGACCGGACCGTGACCAATTCGCGGGTATACTCCTCTTGCGGCGCGTTGATGATCTGATCGGTGGCGCCATATTCCACCTTGTCGCCATAGCGCAGCACCATGATGTCATCTGCCACCTGCGCGACAACTGCCAGGTCGTGGGTGATGTAGAGCGCCGCGACGCCGGTGTCGTGGATCGCTTCCTTGATGGCCGCCAGCACGTCGATCTGGGTGGTGACGTCCAGCGCCGTGGTGGGTTCGTCGAAGACCACAAGATCGGGTTCGGGGCACAGCGCCAGCGCGGTCATCGCCCGCTGCAACTGCCCGCCCGAGACCTGGTGGGGATAGCGGTCGCCGAAGGTTTCGGGATTTGGCAGGCCAAGCTTGCGGAACAGCTCCACCGCCCGGGCCTCGGCCTCCGCCTTGGAGAATTTCTTGTGCAGGATGGCGGCTTCGGTCACCTGCTCCATCAGCTTCTTGGCCGGGTTGAAGGCGGCGGCGGCAGATTGCGCCACATAGGTCACCTCCGCGCCGCGCAGTGCCCGCAGGCCCCGCATCCCGCCTTTCAGGATATCGCGGCCGTTTATCCAGACCTCGCCGCCGGTAATCTCGACCCCGCCGCGGCCATAGCCGAGCGCGGCAAGCCCGATGGTGGATTTCCCGGCGCCGGATTCACCGATCAGCCCCAGTACCTTGCCCTTTTCCAGCGTGAAAGAGACGCCATGGACGATCTCGATCTCCTGCGGCGGCTCGCCGGGGGGATAGGCGGTGGCACCGATCTTCAGATTGCGCACGTCAAGCAATGCATTCGTCATCAGCCGCGCCCTCCTTTCAGCGAGGTGGTTCGGTTCAGCACCCAGTCGGCCACCAGGTTGACCGAGATGGCGAGCGTCGCGATGGCCACCGCTGGCAGCAGCGCCGCGGGGATGCCATAGACGATACCGTCCTTGTTTTCCTTCACGATGCCGCCCCAGTCGGCGGCGGGCGGCTGCACGCCGAGGCCCAGGAAGGAAAGGGTGGAAACAAAGAGCACCATGAAGATGAAGCGCATTCCCATCTCGGCGATCAGCGGCGACAGGGCGTTGGGCAGGATCTCGCGGAAGATGATCCAGACGCGCCCCTCGCCGCGCAGCTTGGCCGCCTCGACATAGTCCATGACGTTGATGTCCACCGCCACGGCGCGGGCCAGCCGATAGACGCGGGTGCTGTCGAGCAGCCCCATGACAAGGATCAGCATCGGCACGGTGACCGGCATCACCGACAGGACGACCAGGGCGAAGATCAGCGTCGGGATCGACATCAGAAGGTCGATGGCGCGCGACATCAGTTGATCGGCCCAGCCGCCGAGAACGGCCGCCAGAAAGCCCAGGATCGCCCCGGTGGTAAAGCTCAGCACCGTGGCGGCGGTGGCGATGAAGATGGTGGTGCGCCCGCCATAGATCAGTCGGGTCAATAGATCGCGACCGATATTGTCGGTGCCCAGCCAATGGGCGGCGCTGGACGGCTCCCATACATCGCCGACCACCTCGGCCATGCCATAGGGCGCGATGAGCGGCGCGAAGAGCGCCACGATGAAATAGATTGCGGTGATGCTCAGGCCGACCGCGGCGGCGAACGGAATCCTCATGCTCATTTCGGATGCCTCAGGCGCGGGTTGGTCAGGATCGAGACGATATCGGCCAGCATGTTCAGGCCGATGTAGACGGCGGCGAAGATCAGCCCGCAGGCCTGCACCACCGGTACATCGCGTTTGGAGACGTGATCGACTAGGTATTGGCCCATTCCGGGATAGGTGAAGACCACCTCGATCACCACGACGCCGACCACCAGATAGGCCAGGTTCAGCATCACCACGTTGACGATCGGCGCGATCGAATTCGGAAAGGCGTGGCGGAAGATCACCTGAAACCGGTTCAACCCCTTCAGGTCGGCGGTTTCGATATAGGGGGACTGCATCACGTTCAGGATTGCCGCCCGGGTCATCCGCATCATATGCGCTAGCACCACCAGCGTCAGCACCATCACCGGCATGGCGATGGCAGAAAGTTTCTCGCCCAGGCTCATGCTGTCATTGATCATCGCCACCGAGGGAAACCAGCGCAGTTTGACCGCGATGAAATACATGATCAGATAGCCCAGCAGGAATTCCGGCACCGAAATCGACGCCAACGTCGCCGCCGAAATCAGTTTGTCGGGCCAGCGGTCGCGAAAGCGCACCGCGACGAGGCCAAGAAAGATTGCCAGCGGTACCGCGATCACCGCCGCCCAGAAGGCCAGGAACAGCGTATTCTTCATCCGGTGGGAAATTGCCTGGGCGATATCCTGACCATTGGTCAGCGCCGTGCCCAGATCGCCCTGCAGGGCGCCGGCAAGCCAGTTGAAGTAGCGGGTCAGCGCAGGCTCGTTCAGGCCCAGATCGCGGCGCAGGTTGGCCAATGCCTCGGGCGTGGCGGACTGGCCGAGGATGGACTGGGCGACATCGCCCGGCAGCATATTGGTCCCAGCGAAGATCAGGGCGGAGACCAGCAACAGCAGAAGGAGGCCCAGCGCGACGCGCTGGACCACCAGTTTCAGAGCAGGCCCCATATCAGGCGGCCACCCACATCTTGACCGGAGCATAGAAATTCATCAGCCCAAAGCCGTTCTGCGCCTCTTCCCAACCGGCGACGCGGTCGCTGGTGGCATCGACGAAGTCGTTGAACATCGGGCAAATCAGCCCGCCCTCGTCGCGCAGGATGGTCGACATATCGGCATACATCTGGGTGCGCTTGGCCTGATCCAGCTCGGCCCGGGCGGCGAACAGAAGCTGGTCGAATTTCTCGTTCTTGAACCTTGTGTCGTTCCAGTCCGAGGTCGACAGATAGGCGGTCGAGAACATCGAATCCTGGGTCGGTCGGCCGCCCCAGTAGCTGGTGCAGAACGGTTTGGCGTTCCAGACTTCGGACCAATAACCATCGTTCGGTTCGCGCTTGATCTCAAGATTGATGCCGGCCGCGCCGCAGGACTGCTGGAACAGAGCTGTCGCATCCGGCGCCCCGGGGAAGGAGTTGTCAGAGGTGCGCAGCAGGATGGGCCCGTCATAGCCTGATTTCTTCATATGGAACTGGGCCTTGTCGGGGTCGTATTCCCGCTGCTCCAATTCGGTATAAAGCGGGTAGGAAGAGTTGATCGGGGTGTCATTCCCGACCGAGCCATAGCCGAACAGGATCTTGTCGACCATTTCCTGCCGGTTGATGGCATATTTCAGCGCCATGCGAACATCGCTGTTGTCGAAGGGGGCGGTGTCGCAATGCATGATGAAAACGTAATGGCCCGGTCCGGCGGTCCGGCGCACGGTGATATTGGGCGCCCGGCTGATCAGCCCGGCGGTGCGCGGCGGCACCCGGTGCACCATGTCCACCTGGCCCGATTGCAGCGCCGCCATCCGGGCGGTGTCGTCATTGATCACGATCAGCTCGATGGTGGCGGCATGGCCCTGGCTGTCGTCCCAGTGCCCGGGGTTCTTTTCGAACACGAAACGCACGCCGGTTTCGGCCGATTTCAGCACATAGGGGCCGGTGCCGATGCAGGCGGTTGCATCGTCCTTGCCGCCGTCCGGCTGGATCACCAGGTGATAATCCGTCAGCAGATAGGGCAGGTCGGCGTTCGGCTGGTCCAGCTCGACGACGAAGACATCGCCATCGGCCTTCATCGACTTGATGCCGCGCATGATCCCCAGCGCACCGGATTTGGTGTCTTCGCCGGAATGGCGTTCCATCGTCGCCAGGACGTCTTCGGCGGTGACGGTCTTGCCGTTCGAGAAGGTAATGTCGGGGCGGATCTTGAAGCTCCACACCCGCGCGTCGGGGGAACTGCTGACGCTTTCGGCGACACGCATCTGCAATCCGCCTTTCGGGTCGAGCTCGACCAGCGGTTCGCCCCACATGCGGATGATGGTTGTCATGGTGGAATTGGCGGCCAGCGCCGGATCCAGGCTGTCGGAAGACCCGCCGCCTTCTATGCCGACCTTGATGGTGCCGCCCTTCTGCGGACCGGCGGCCAGGGCGGCGCTGCCGACCAGGCTTTGCGCCGCGGTCGCGGTCACGCCCAGGGCGGCGGCCCGGCCAAAGAATTCACGACGTGACATCATGCCGGTAACCACGCGACCGGCGAAAAATTTCAATTTGTCGTTCATGGAGATCTCCCGTTTGAAAAAATTATGCGCTCTGCATCTTGCGTGCAGGTTGATTGACTGGTGAGTCAAAGGGTCGCGCATTTGCCCTTTGCCCGCAACATTTATTGAGGGCGTGGTTAGAGCCCGTCGCGCGGAATGCTGTCCGCGACCTCCCGGTGGTGAATTTTTTTGCCGCCCTCGAAGGCCTCGATCCGGGCGTGCAGGTGGAAATGGGTCGCATCCGACCACATTTCACACTGGGTTTCGGTCCTGAGCTGCCAGTCGCCGCGTTCGCGTTCGTCGGTCCAGTGGCACCAGCCCCGCGCCGATAGCGGATCGTCGGGGTGGATGGACCAGCGTTCACGCGCCACCGAGGCGCCGATCAGCCTATGATCAAGGTCTTCGACCTTGCCGAAATCGTCTTCGATCACCAGCGTGGTGACGCCACTGACCAGATCGGTTTCGATCCGGCGGGTGTGATTGTCCTCGCGCAGGGTGCGGATTTGCCAGGGCTCTTCGGCCTCAGGCGGGGGAAAGCTGCATTCCTCACCCTGCGCGGTGGCGCGCACTGGCAGCTCCAGCCGCGCTTCCGTCAGCGTCAGGGTGGCCGCCTCCGGTGTGGGCCAGAGCAGCGGCCAATAGGCCGAGGACACCGCCACCCGCAGCCGGTGACCGGCGGGCAGCCGATAAGCGATGTGATCCATCGGCACGGCGATGTCATAGACCCGACCGGGCTCGAGCGGGGTCACTTTGTCGTGGCCGTCGCGATGGGTCAGGTTCAGCACGCCATAGGTGATACGCGCCGAGCTGCCATCGGGCAGCAGATGGTTCAGCCGCACCGCGATTTGGGCCACCGGCTTGTCGGCGCTAAGCTTCAGATGCAGCACCGGGGCGCCGACGATATCGGTGGGCGCCGTCGTGGGGGCACCGTCGAAGCACAGCGACAGCGCATCATCGACGCGTTGATCCCCCGGCATCTCGGGCCCCAGCCAGATGGCGCAGAATTCGCCAGAGGCCTGGCCGCAGGTCTGGGGCGAACGGATGCTGGCCTCGAGCGGGCCGAGGGTGTCGGAGAGGCCGGCGTCGGTCAGATAAAGGTTTTGCGCCGGGATGTGACCGGTGGCGCCGTGATCTTCGGCGATCCAGCGGCCGGGCCGTTCAGCGTACCAGGGGGCGGGCTTCAGCCCATCCATCAGATAGGCGCGATAGTCGGGCTCGTCCTCCACCCCGTTGGGCGTATCCTTCAGCCAGCGATCCCACCAGCGCAGCGCCTCTTGCAGAAAGCCGATGCGCGGTTCGGGCACCGCGAAATGCGGGTATTTGTGCACCCAGGGTCCGACGATCCCCTTGGCGCCCGGCAGCGCCTCGACAAGCTGAGGCACCGCGTTCTTGTAGCTGTCGCCCCAGCCGCCGACCGCCAGCACCTTGGCCTTGATCGCCGAATAGTCCTCGCAGACCGAGCCGTGCTGCCAATAGGCGTCGCGCCGCTGGTGGCGCAGCCAGGTGGAGGGCAGGAAGGGCTCGGCCTCAAGCCGCTTCAGCCACATCTCGCGCCAGGCCTCGCCCACCAGCGCGGGATCAGGCGCGCGGCTGGAGTAGGACCACATCGTCGCCCCCCAGCCGAGATTTTCATTCAGCAGGCAGCCGCCCTTGTAATGAATGTCGTCGGCATAGCGGTCCACGGTGGAACACAGCGTGATGATCGCCTTCAGCGGTTCCGGCGCCAGTGCCGCCACTTGCAGCGAATTGAACCCGCCCCAGCTGATCCCCATCATGCCGACGGTGCCGCTGCACCAGTCCTGACGGGCGAGCCAGTCGATCACCTCCAACGCATCCGCTTGTTCCTGGGCGGTATATTCGTCCTCCATCAACCCCTGGCTGTCGCCATTTCCGCGCATGTCGACACGGACGCAGGCATAGCCGCGCTTGGCGAACCATGGATGGGTCAGCGCATCACGGGCGGTGGTGCCATCGCGTTTGCGGTAGGGAAGGTATTCCAGAATAACCGGGACGGGGTCCATCACCGCATCCACCGGCCGCCAGACCCGTGCCGAAAGACGGCACCCGTCTGACAGGGTGATACCCAGGTCGGGCAGCTCTTCGATCTCGCGCAGGGCGTTGGATAGAAGTGTCATGCGGGCCTTGTCGCGTGTGCGGCGACTGGATGTCAAGCGCGTAGGGCGACAAGAAGGTCCATTACGTTGGTTCCGGTGGGACCGGTTGTCAATAAATTGTCTTTTTGGAACAGATAGGTGCCGCTATCGGCCGCGTGCAGCGCCTCGGCGGCGCCAGGCCCCCAGGTGGTGCCATCGACGATCCCGCCGGCGGCCTCGGTCGGCCCGTCGGTGCCATCGGTGCCGCCGACCAGCAGGGTGATCCCGACAGAGCCGGCGATTTCTTGCGCCAGCGCCAGGGCGAGCGCCTGATTGCGGCCCCCGCGTCCGGGGGGTTCGGGGAGTTGCACGGTGGGTTCGCCCCCCAATACGATCACGCCCGGTGCCATGGTCCGCAGACGGGGCCCCCAGCGCCGCGCCAGCGCCTCAAGGTCGTCATGCAGCGCCTCTTCCTCGGCCAGGACCACCAGCCCGAATGCCCGCGCCCGATCCGCCGCCGCCGCCCGGGCGATGGCATTGGAGGCAATGATCTCGGCGTCATAGTCGAACCCGGGAGCAGGCGGGGCTGCCCCGATGCCCGAACCGATCACCCCAATATCGTCGCCGGGCACATCCGAGATCGCCAGCACCCGCGCCCGCGCGCCGCGAAAGTGGGACAAAAGCCCGCCGCCCTTGATCCGCGACAGTCTGCGGCGTTCGGCATTCATCGCCGTGATGTCGAGCCCGGCCGCCAGCAGCCGCCGGTTCAGCGCGGCGAGGTCGTCAAGATCATAGCCTTCGACCAGATCCTCGGCCAGCGAAGAGGCGCCGCCAGACACCAGAAGGAGGAGAGAGGAGCCCGCGTCCATCGCCTCCACCGCCTTGCGCAGGGCGCGGCCGGCGTGCAGGCTGCGGGCGTCGGGAACCGGATGGGCGGCCTCGATCAACTCGGCCTCCGCCGGCAGATCGGCGCCATGGCCGTCCTTGGTGACGATCAGCGTGGGCACGCCGGGGAATCGCTCCATCGCGGCGCGGGCCATGGCGGCGGCAGCCTTGCCGACGGCAAGGATGCGATCGGGCGCCTCGGCCCCCTCAAGCCTGCGCCGCGTCGCGGTGTCGCCATCGACTGCGGCCACCCCGGCGCGCCAGATGGCCAGCGCCTGCTCCTTCGGGGTCATTCAGACATCCATCCAGATGGTGATTGGCCCGTCGTTGATCAGCCCGACTTTCATGTCGGCGCCAAAGCGGCCCCGGGCGACGGTGATCCCCTGTGCCGCCATCTGGTCGGCAAAATAGGTATAGAGTCGCTCGCCCTCGGCCGGGGGCGCGGCGGTGGAAAAGCCGGGCCGGTTCCCGCGCGAGGTATCGGCAGCCAGGGTGAACTGGCTGACCACCAGCGCAGCGCCGCCCACGTCCAGCAGCGACCGGTTCATCTTGCCGGCCTCGTCCTGAAAAATCCGCAGCTTGGCGATCTTGGCGGCCAGTTTGTCGGCATTGGCCTCGGTATCGCCCTGCATGGCACAGATCAGGATCAGCAGGCCCTGTTCGATTTCTTCCAGTGTTTCGCCGTCGACTTTGACCCGGGCTTCCGAGACCCGCTGAATTAATGCGCGCATTCTTCTGTTTCCTTCCAGGTGGGGGCGTCGGCACCGGGGCGCTGGACGCTGAGGCTGGCCGCCGCCAGCCCATGGGCCACCGCATGGCGCAGCGCCTCTTCCGGTGGGGTGAGCGGTTTGGCCAGATGGCCGGCGCGGGCCAGATGCGCCAGCGTGCCGGCGGCAAAGATATCGCCAGCGCCGACGGTATCGACGATCTTGGCCACCTTCGGGGCCGGCATAACGAAAACCTCGCGCCCACGCCAGCAGATGGCGCCGGCGGCGCCCCGCGTATGCAGCAGCATCGGGGCCGTCGCGCGCAGCTCGTCCAGCGCATCGGGACCGAGCCAGTCCAGATCCTCGTCGGACACCTTGACCACATCGGCCAGCGCGACCATGCGTTTCAGCCGCGCCCGATAGTCATCGGCATCGCGCACCAGCCCGGGCCGGATATTGAGGTCGAGCCAGATCAACCGGTTCGCCGCCTCGCGCCGGGCGAAGTCTTCAAAGGCTTCGGCCGCTGGCGGGGCGATCAGGCTGATGCCGCCGAAGACCAGCGCCAGAGTGGATTTCGGCAGGCGTTCGGGAAGATCGGCAGGGGCATAGAGCGCGCCGGCGGTGCCGATGTCGTAAAGGTCGAACCGGGTGCCGGTGCCCACGGGCTGCGCCAGCGCCAGCGGGCAGGGGCGATCGAACCGGCTGGCATGGGACAGATCCACCTGCGCTGCCGCCATCGCCTGTGCCAATCGCTCGCCCGCCGGATCGGTGGACAGCGCGCCGACAAACCCGGCGCTCACGCCCTGACGGGCCAATGCCATGGCGGTGTTGAGCGCGGCGCCTCCTGCAACCGGGCGAAAGCCCTGGCCGTTGTCGTCCAGAACGGCGGGCACCAGGTCGAGCACCGCCTCGCCGCAGCAGAGGATCACCGGACCGCTCATCCCCGCCACTCCACGATCTCGTCGACCGGGGCGCGCGTGGTGCGGAACCCGTTGGCGGGATCCCCCATGTCGGCATAGCCGAAGGAAATCGCGCAGAGGATCAGCCGGTCTTCGGGAATGTTGAAGTAACTGTGCAGGAAGGGGGCGAAGCTTGCCACCGCCGCCTGCGGGATGGTGGCCACCCCGGCCGCCTCCGCCGCCAGACAGAATGCGGTGACGAAACCGCCGCAGTCGAGCGCGCCGTAAGCGCCCAGCTCTGCCGGCGAGGAGACGATGGCGCAATGGGGGGCGTCGAACAGGTCGAAGTTCCGCATCGCCTGCCGGTTAGAAGCCTCCCGGTCGCCCTTGGTCACCCCGACCGCGTCGTAAAGCTGCCAGCCGCAGGTGCGGCGGCGGTCGCCATAGACGCCGGGATAGCTGGCCGGAAAGGCCAGGTCGGGGTCATGCGCCCCGGACATCGCCTGTTGCCGCAGCGCGCTGCGGAAGGCCTCCGTCTCCTTCCCTGAGGTGATGGTCAGCTGCCAGGGCTGGGCGTTGCACCACGATGGCACCCGCCGGGCGGTGTCGACGATCGCCTCGATCGTCTGGCGCGGCACCGGGTCGGAGCGATAGGCGCGGCAGGAAAAACGCGCCATCATCAGCGCGTCGAGGTCGTCCAAGGTCATGCGTCACTTTTCCCGGGGATCTTTGCGGTTCTGTCGGTCAGAATGGATCCGCCCCGGAGTGGGTGCAAGGGGCGGTCTCGTCCCCTTGCCGGGTTCACTGGTTCTGCGAGGCGATATAGCCGACGACGGCCGCGACGATCAGCCCGAGGATCACCGCGATGGCGATCTTGATCGCCGACCAGGGCCGTTCCCCCTGCACCCGGCCGGTGCGCGCGTTGACGACAAAGCGATAAGTCTCGCCCCGGTACTTATAGGCCGCCAGCCAGACCGGTAGCAGCACATGTTTGAAGGTCACGTCCGAAATCCGGGTATTCAGCGCATGGATCCGCTGCTGATCGCCGCCGATGTCGATCCGCACATCGCGTTCGATCACCCGGGCCATGTAATCGGTCGCTTCGCCATAGCCCTCTTCCAGCCCGACGGTATAGGCCTCTGAGCGGAAGCCGGCCAGGTATTCGGGCCGATAGGGTTCGAGCGAGGCCAGGTCCCAGGGTTCCAGCGCATCGGTATAGCGTTTCGGCAGGCTTCTCGACGCCAGCACCAGAATGTCGTCGAAGAACCGCGCCACCCGACCGGACCGCGGTGTCCAGCGGATGCGCGGCACCTGCTCCTGCATCCGTTGGCCGTTTCGCACTACGGTTCGGGTTTCGTAATAGGTATCGCCGCGTTCCCCGCGATAACTGGTCTGGGTATCGGCGTCGAAGGTCCAATAGGGCACATAAATACCCTGCATCCGCCGGCCCTTGCGGGCATATTCCTTCAGCCCGTTGGGCGCGAACCACAGCCGGCCCAGCCAGTCTGTCATCGCCTTGTGGGCATCGCGTTCGTCAATCGCGAAGGGCAGCACCCCGCGCGGCTTGAGCTTTCGACTGATGCCGGTGTCGGTGACCACCGGGGTGGCGCAGAAGGGGCATTCGGCGGCATGGGTCGCCGGATCGAATTCGAATTGCGAGCCGCAGTTGGGGCAGGTGACGGTGCGGGTCTCCTCGCTGTCCGAAGCTGGCAGGTGATTGGCGCGCGCGGCCTCATAGTCCAGCTCTTTCAGCTTGGCCTTGCCCCAAGGGCTGGTCTCGATCGCCTGGGTGTGGCCGCAATGATCGCAAACCAGCCGGCCCTGACCCGGATCGAACCGGTAATCCGCGCCGCATTGTTCGCAGGGAAAGCGGTGTTCGCCGCCGTTCTGGACCTCGGAGGTGGGGGTCGGCTTCGCCGCCGGTGAGACGGGCGGAGCGGGGGGCACCCCGGGCGGAGGCGGTGGGGGTGGCGTTGCGGTCATGGCTGGTCTTGTCTGGTGAAACGGGCAGGGGGCTGATCGGGGCTCAGGCGCCTGGCGGTGGCGGCGGCGGCAGGATGGTGAAAAGCTGGGCCAGTGCCTGTACCTCTTCCGCGCGCTTCCAGCCGTCCTGGCCTGCGGTCCAGACATAGGTATCGCGCTTCAGCTCTCCCGCGCTGGCCATCCGTCCCAGATCGGCGCGCGAGAACGGCCCCTTGGTCTGGCCGTTCTCGGCCAGGTGCCAGACATGTTCGATCGGGGGCGGCGGCGGCACCGGGCTGGCGGCTTGCTGGACCGGTTGTTGCTGGGCGGGGGCGGCGCCCCAGGGGCCGGTCTGACGCGCCATCTGGTTGCCCATCGCCATCCCCATGCCGGCACCGAGCCCCGCGGCCATGCCGCCGCCCGCCGGGTTGGCGGCCGCCGAGGTCATCGCCTCTGCTGCCGAATATTGGGTGAAACGGCCCAGATCGCCGGCCAGCCCCATCGAGGTCCGCTTGTCGAGCGCCGCCTCGACCGCGGGGGGGAGAGAGATATTTTCGATATAGAACTCTGGCATCTCCAGCCCGTAGCTGTCCAGCGTGGGGGAAACCTGGGTGGCGATCAGCCTGCCCAGATCGGCGGTGTTCGCCGCCATGTCCAGCACTGGAATGCCCGATCCCGCGATCACCCGGGAAAACTCCTGCACGATGATGTTGCGGATCTGGAAGCTGATCTCGTCCATGGTGAATTCACCATCGGTGCCGACGATCTCGGTCAGGAAACGGGCCGGTTCCTTGACCCGGGTGGTATAGGTGCCGAAGGCGCGGATGCGGGTCGGGCCGAACTCCGGATCGCGCAGCATGATCGGGTTCTTGGTGCCCCATTTCAGGTCGTTGAACCGCGTCGTGTTGACGAAATAGATCTCGGACTTGAACGGCGATTTGAAGCCGTGGTCCCAATGCTGCAGCGTGGTCAGGATCGGCATGTTGTTGGTCTCGAGCATATAGAGACCGGGGGTGAAGACATCGGCGATCTGCCCCTCGTGGACAAAGACGGCGGCCTGCCCCTCGCGCACCGTCAGCTTGGCGCCATATTTGATCTCATGCCCATAGCGCTCGAAGCGCCAGACCATGGTGTCATGGGTGTCATCGACCCAATGGATGACGTCGATGAACTGGCCGGAGAGAAAATCGAAGATACCCATTCGTATGGTCCTTTCGTCAAAAGCAGGTGGGGAAGGCGATCACAGCGCCTGTCCCATCAGTTCGCGGGCGATGATCCGGGCGATCGGACGGGCCTGGTCCGGGGTCATGCCGGGGCTCAGCCTGGGATCGTAGAGCATTTTCAGCAGAAGTTCATCGTGCCGCGTCAGCAGGGCGAATTCGTCGTCATCATTGAAGATCGACGGCCGTGCCTCGGGGCTGTCGTTGGGCAGGCCCAGACCCTGGGCCAGCTCTTCGTGAATGCAGGCAAGGCGGACCAGATCGGGGTGCTCCGACCGGATCAGGGCGACCGCGTTGATATAGGTATCGGGATTGCGAGGGGAGGCGACCGCGATCACCAGACAGTAGAAGTTGCGCGGCAGGTTGCCGAACATCTCCAGCTCTGGCGTGCTGATGGTCGGGATCAGTTGCGCGATACGCGACTGGACAAAGGCGCTGTCGTCCTCTCCGGCGACAAAGACGTGGAAATTGGCTTCGGTGGAGCGGGGCGCCATGGTGATCGAATGGCCGCTGACCCGTGCCAGCCGTCGGACATAGCCGGTGATGCTGTTGCCGTCCTTGGTGCGCTGATCATACTGGACGCTGGCGCCGTATTCGACATTGACCCGGACCGGCGCCTGCCAACGACTGAGCGCGCCGGCGCTGCCGCGTCCTCCGGCCAGCGGGCCACGGGTGTATTCGTCAAAGAACGCGATATTGATGAAATCGCGGACCAGATCGTCGGCGGTAAAGGGCGTGTCGGGCCCGCCGCCATCGGTGCGCAACAATCCCTGCGTCAACAGATCGTTCTGCACCGCCCGGTAATATCTGGCCAGCGACAGGCTTTTGTCCGACGGTGGTTGCGGTGTCTGCGGCTGCACCGCAACGGCGGCCGGGCGGGCCTGCGGCAGCGGCGACCGGCGCGGCAGACTGTTCTCGCAGCCGGCCAGCAGCGCGATCGCCAGACCCAGACCGGCTAGCGGTCGGTGTCGCAAAGAAAGCCGCAGGCGCACCCCGGGGCCTCAGCCCGGCACGGCGGTGCCGGCGGTGTCGCCCAGGCCGGTCTTCTTCGCCTTGGCGGCGGCAAGCGTGTCGCGCAGCTCGTGCTCCATCTTGGTCAGCTCGGCCTCGGCGGCGGCGCGTTTGGCCTTGCCTTCGTCAGCGATCTGCAGGCTTTCCTGTATGGTGCCGATCAGATCGGCATTGGCCTGTTTCACCGCTTCGATGTCAAAGACACCGCGTTCCATTTCTTCGCGGATCACCTTGTTGCTGTCGCGCAGGTTCTTGGCATTGGCGGTCAGCAACTCGTTGGTCAGGTCGTTTGCGGCCCGCACCGCCGAGGCGGCCTCGGCCGAGCGCTGGATGGTGACCGCCTGGGCCAGTTGGGTTTCCCACAGCGGCACGGTATTCACCATGGTCGAGTTGATCTTGGTGACCAGGCTCTTGTCGTTCTCCTGCACCAGCCGGATCGAGGGTAGCGACTGCATGGTCACCTGGCGGGTCAGCTTCAGATCGTGGACCCTGCGCTCCAGATCGTCGCGGGCGGCGCGCAGGTCGCGCAGCTCCTGCGCCTTCATCACCTGATCGTTTTCGGCGGCGGCCTGAACCTCGGCCTCCTTGGCCGGGATATCGGTACGGTCGAGCTCGGCCAACTTCTCCTCGCCGGCGGCGATATAAAGCGCCAGCTCGTCATAGAAGGTCAGCGTCTTGCCATAGAGCATATCGAGCGATTTGATATCCTTCAGCAGCGTATGTTCGTGCTTGAGCAGGTCATCGGTGATCTTGTCGATCTGGCTCTGCACCTCCTCGTAACGGGCGGTGAACTTGGCGAAGGGGGCGGCGCGACCGATCAGCTTTTCCCAGAAGCTGCGTTCGCGTCGTACATCGAGTTCCGAGACCGAGAAGCCGCGAATGGTGGTGACGATGTTGCGCAAGGAATCGCCAGCCGGCCCCACGTCCTTGTTGCGCACGCCCGACAGCATCGCCTGGCTGATTTCCTGCAACTCGGCCTGGGCGCCCGATCCGAAGGAGACGATGGAATTGGTGTCGCCCATGTCGATCTCGGACATCCGCCTGCGGATCTCGGTGCCGGCTTCGGGGCTGGCTTCCTGCAGGGGAACGATCTCTCCGCCCGGTTCGGGCAGGGGGGTGGCGGCCAGTTGTTCGATTTCCGTCTGGCTGTCCTGGGCTTGTTTCTGAATGATGTCAGACATGTAACGCGTTCCTCGTTTAATATGGGGGTGGTCAGTCCAGCCGGACCCCTTCACGCTGCAGCCGGTCGCGCAGCACGTCGATTTCGACCGTCAGATCGCTGCGATCGTTTTGTAGCATCACCTTGGTGCGCGCGGCGAAATTCTGTTCCAGATCGTCCAGCAGCGCGCTGTAGTCACTGCGCGCCTGGGCGTCGTGATCGCGGGCGTAGATATCGGCGAATTTCACCGTCGCGTCGCGGGCCCCCATCAGATAGACGCTCATGTACTTGCGCGCGCCGGTCAGGTCGCGCGGGTCTTCCTCGACCGTGCGGAACAGGTCGCGGGCGGTCTTCTGGAACCGCTCCACCCGGGTTTCCATCTGCCGGTCGCCGGTGCGGCCGATCGCCTTGGTCATCGCGGCAAGATAGGCCTCTGCCTCCTCGACGGCACGGGCGACACGGTCCTGCTGGAAACCGTCAATGCCCTCGGTCCCCTTGTCGCGCAACGGGTCGATGCCGAAGGCGAGGCCGTGCAGCATCAGCGCGGCCCCGCCATAGAGTGCGGGGGCGATTACGCCACCCTCGTGGTGCCAGACCGCCACTCCAGCGCCCAGGCCGGTCAGCAGGCTGGCGATTATCTTGCGTGGCAGGGCGGGGCGGCGGGCGACCTTGCGGGCGTTATAGGCGGCCTCGGCCCTCAGCCCCTCGCGGGTCATGAAGGCGGCGGCGGCCATGAGCCCCGCGCCGATCAGCCCGGTTGCCATGCCGATGGCGCCATTGGTCAGTGACATCAGCCCCAGCACTGCGGCGGGCAGGAACAGCGTGTTGACGCGGGCACCGGCAGGATCGACCCGAGCACCGGCGTAGGCGCTGCGCGGCGGATGTGCGCTCTTGGGCTCGGATGTGACGGGATCGCCGGTGGCGCCGGCGGTCGGGCTGTATTTGCCGCCGAAGCGCTGCGCCATGGCTCAAAGCCCCCCGAGCCAGCCGGTCGCGACCCCGAATAGCAGGATCAGCAAGGCGATATAGGCGAACTTTTGTAGCCCGGTCCGTGACATCGGTGGCCCCAGAGACATGAAAGACATCTGCAAGTTAGGTCATGCCGCGCGTGCATTCTAGGGGGAACCGACGGGTCGGCGCATCAGCGCCGGAAAATCACCCCCGTTTGGGCCCCCCGGGACGGCGACCGCGCAGGCTGGCGCCGGGGTTGGTGGCACGGCCGGGGCGCGTGGGTTTGCTGGTGGTGCTCGGTCCCGTCGGGCGCGATCCGGGTTTGTCCTCGGGCTTGGCGCCGGATTTCGGCGTGAACTTGCGGCGGGCCGTGCCCGTCGTCTCATCCACCACGCCGGGTTTGGCACTGCGCGTCAGGCGTTTGGAACCGGCAGGTTTCGCGCCGCGTTCGGGCCGGTCGCCGCGCTGAGTGTCGCGCGGTCCGCCGGATTTTTCCCAGGGCTTGGCGCCCGGCTTGGCGGTGAACTTGCGCGCTGGCCGGTCTCCGGGCGCGGCTTCGCTTGTCTTGTCGCCACGGGATGGCCGTTTGCCGGTGCCGGTTTCGGTCTTGCGCTGGGGCTTGTCGCCTCCGCGCGCCTGGGGCCGGTCTCCCGGTTTGCCGCCCCGCCTCGGGCGTGGCTTGGCGGTCCCTCCTGCGGCGTCTTCCACTTCGGCCTCAAGACCCAGCTGGTCGCGCAGCACGCGGCGGCGCACCTCTTCGACCTCGCCGGCTTTCAGATTGCCCAGTTGGAACGGGCCGTAGGAAATCCGGATCAGCCGGTTCACGCTGAAGCCCACCGCCTCCATCGCGCGGCGGATTTCGCGGTTGCGGCCTTCGCGCAGGCCGACGGTCAGCCAGGCGTTGGCGCCCTGCTGGCGATCGATGCTGACGATCATCGGCTGGAATTTCTCGCCCTCGATCACCACGCCCTGGCGCAGCGGTTCGAAATTCTTCTCTTCCGGGCGGCCGTTGATGCGCACCCGATAGCGGCGCAGCCAGCCGGTGGAGGGCAGCTCAAGCTGCCGCTTGAGCCCGCCGTCGTTGGTCAACAGCAGCAGCCCCTCGGAATTGAGATCGAGCCGCCCGACGCTCATCACCCGGGGCATTTCCTCGGGGAGCGCGTCGAAGATGGTCTCACGCCCCTGTTCGTCGCGTGCCGTGGTCACCAGCCCGGAGGGTTTGTGATAGAGCCAGAGCCGTGCCGGCTCCGGCGCGGCCAGCGGTTTGCCGTCGACGCTGATGCGATCCTTCGCCGTCACGTTCAGCGCCGGGCTGTCGATCGGCTTGCCGTTGACGTTGACCCGGCCCTCTTCGATCATGCGCTCCGCTTCGCGGCGCGAGGCGACGCCGGCGCGGGCCAGCACTTTGGCGATGCGGTCGCCTTCGGGGGCGGGGGGGACGGGGGCTTTGCTCATGTATTGCGCCTTAGCTCATCGCGCGGGCTTGCGAAAGCGGGGAATGCGGGGCAGGGAAGTGCCATGCGATTTACTTCTCATATGGATCGGGCGCTTGCGGCGGCAAGGGCGGCGGGCGCGCGGGGCGAGGTGCCGGTGGGCGCTGTGGTCTGTCGCCCGGATGGCCGTGTCCTGGCGGTGGCCGGCAACCGCACGCGCGAACTGAACGATCCGACTGCCCATGCCGAGATGCTGGCGATCCGAGAGGCTTGCGCCGCGCTCGGGTCAGAACGGCTGGTGGGCTGCGATCTCTATGTCACGCTTGAGCCCTGCGCCATGTGCGCGGCGGCGATCTCGGCGGCGCGGATCGCGCGGGTCTATTACGGGGCGGGGGATCCGAAATCGGGTGGCGTTGCGCATGGGGCGCGGGTGTTCTCGCACCCCCAGGCGCATCACAAGCCCGAAGTCTATGACGGTATCGCCGCGCGCGAGGCGGAAGAGATGCTGAAGGATTTCTTCGCCGGGCGGCGCGGCTAGGCGACGACGCCGCCGGAAGGAGGCTGTCGTTTACAGGTAAGTATATCCGAAGGACATGCCGAAATCGCCGGTTTCCAGCGCTGCGTTGCCGCGCCGGGCATTGCGCAGCCACAGCCGGCCATGCACCTGTGTGTCGCCCAGATCGGTGCCCTCGGGCAGGTGGGCATCCTGACACCATAGCCCGCCCAACCATTCGCTGCCGTGAAAGTTGACGGAGCCCCGCGCCTCAAGTCCCTGAAGCGAGACATTGCCATAACTCACCATGCCGGAGAAATCGGCGCCGGCCTCGAAGCGGGTGGCGTCGAACCGGCCGATGCCGCGGAATTCCGCGCCCTGGAAGCGGGCGGGACCGGCGAAGCGGCTGCCCTCGAACCGCGCATCATTCATGAAGCTCGTGCCATCGAACTTGGCGGGGCCGTCGAAAGTGACATCGCGGAACCAGCTGATCCCGTCGAACCGGGCGCCGCGCGCGTCGATACCTCCGCTGAAACGCGCGCCGGTGAAATCCACCCCCGTCAGCACGCAGTCTTGCAGATCGAGCGGCCCGTCGCAGGTGATGCCCCGAAGATCGACGAAATCGCCATGTTTCCAGGGCACGATCAGCCGGTCGCGGATCTCTTCGGGCGACATCAGGCGTCCTCGCCCATCGCTTCGGCGGCTTCGGAGATCACCGCCTCGGCCCAGGGGAAGGCCAGATCCTCGGCCATGTCGGGGCCGGAGGCATCATGCGCGATCCGTTCGCCGATCTGGGTGGCGCCTTGTGCTTGCATCAGTTCGGCCAGCGTCTTCGGGCCGAAGTTGAAGGTCTCTTCATATTCGCTGTCTCCCAGACCGAAGATGGCGAACTTGATGGCCGAGAGATCGGGTTTCTCCGCCGCGACCGCCTCGGCAAAGGGCTGGGCCGAGGCCGGCAGCTCACCATCGCCATAGGTCGAGCAGACCAGCAGATAGAACCGCGAGGGATCGAAATCGCCCGCGCCCATGTCCGACAGGTTCAGACAGTCGACCTCATGGTCGTTTTCCAGTTCCGACTGGATGTCTTCGGCCAGCATCTCGGCGTTGCCGGTTTCGGTGCCGTAAAGAATGGTGATCTTCATGGGTCAGCTTTCCTCTTCGCGGGCGCGGCGCAGCATCTCCTCGCGGCGCGCGATCTTGGCACGGACGCGGCCTTCGGGCGCCGTGGCGGTTTCATGGGCATCAATACGGGTCCAGCCGGCATAGTCCACCCGGGCGTCGAGATCGGCCAGGACGGCGCGGCCGGGTTTCGCCGGATCGGGGGTCAGATCAGCCAGAATGCGGCTGGCCAGCGCCTGGGCATCGGCGCGGTTTTCCGGGATGGTGCCGCGCGGGCCCCGGCGGAACCAGCCAGTTGCATAAAGCCCGGGCGCCAGTACGCCGGCCTCGATATCCTGCGCGCGGGCCAGCAGTGCGTCGCGCGGCAATTGCCCGTCGGCGCAAAAGCCGATGGCAGTCAGGACCGAGGTGCAGGGCAGGGTTTCCTCGCCCGCGTCCGTCTTGAACCGCATGCCGGTGACGTGATCGTCGCCCTCGACCGCCAGCGGCGCCAGGCCGAAGCGGAAGGTGACCCGGCGCGGGCCGGTGGCATGACCGTTGAGCGCCAGCACGGCCTCGATCTTCTTGGCCTCGGCCGCATCCTCGCTGGACCCGGCCCCTTCGACATGGATGGTCACGCCGGAGAGTTTGGCGAGTTCCTTGATCATCACCGTGTCGAATTTCGCCTGCGCGGCGGGGGAGCGGCCGGTGATGGTGATCTCCTCGATGCCACTCTGGGTCAGCCAGTCGGTGGCGACGGGGCCGAGGTCGGATCCCTCCAGTTCCTCTGGCTGTTTCGCCAGCAACCGCAGCAGGTCGATCGCCACATTGCCGTTGCCGACGATCAGCGGGCGCGGGCCCAGATCGGGCAGGGTGCCGGCGTCGGGATGATCGTAAAGCGCGCGGGTGATCAGCCCGGCGCCCCAGACGCCCGGAAGCGCCGCCCCAGGCACGTCGAGCGGCCGGTCGTTGCTGAGCCCGGCGGCCAGAACCACCGCGTCATAGGCGCCTTGCAGCGCCTCGAGCGTCACATCCGCGCCCAGCGTGACGTTGCCGTGAAACTCTGCCCCCTGCCGGTCGAAGACGCGGGCGAATTGTCGGGCGACGGCCTTGGTGCCCTGATGGTCGGCGGCCACGCCATAGCGGACCAGCCCATAGGGCACCGGCAGCCGGTCGATCAGATCGACCTCGAGTTCTGGCGCCGCCTTCAGCAGTGATTGCGCCAGAAAGCAGCCCGAAGGCCCGGCGCCGACGATGGCGATCTTGCCTGTGCTCATAGCCCCTCCACGGTCGCTGCGGCCCAGGGATGCATCTGGCCGGTGAGATCGGTGTAAAAGCTTTTCTGCGCCATATAGGCGCGCAGCCCCTGACGGCCCTTTTCCCGGCCGACGCCGCTGTCGGCCTCACCGCCGAAGGGGGTGGAGATCGAGAACTGCTTGTAGGTGTTGTGCCAGATGGTGCCGGAGCGGATGGCGCGGCCGATCCGCCAGGCTTTCGGGAAATCGCGGGTCCAGATGCCGCAGGCCAGCCCATAGTCGTTGTCGTTCGACTGGGCGATCACATCGGCCTCGTCCTCGAAGGGCATCACCACCAGCACCGGGCCGAAGACCTCTTCGCGGCAGATGCGGTCGGTGTTCTTCACGTCCGCCAGGATGGTCGGCAGGTAATAGCTGCCCTTGGCGAAGGCCTCGCCCTCGGGGGCATGGCCGCCGCAGAGCAGCGTGGCGCCATCCTTCACCGCGCAGGTGACATGGGCTGCAACATCCTCGCGATGGTCCATGTGGATCAGCGGCGCGACCTGGGTGTCGGCATCGAAGGGATGGCCGACCTTCAGCCGCTTGGTCGCCTCGACCAGGCGCGGCACGAAGCTGTCATAGATGCCTTTCTGCACGAACAGCCGCGACCCGGCGATGCAGCTTTGCCCCGAGGAGGAGAAGATGCCGAACAGGATGCCGGCCAGCGCCTGATCCTGATCCGCGTCCTCGAAGACGATGGTGGGGGACTTGCCGCCCAGTTCCAGGCTGACCGGCATCAGCTTGTCGGCTGCCTGGCGGGCCAGCGCGCGCCCCGTCGTCGTGCCGCCGGTAAAGCTGACGCGGGCGATGTCGGGGTGTTCGACCAGCAGGTTGCCGATTTCGCGCCCCGATCCCGGCAGCACCGAGAACAGACCCTTGGGAAGGCCCGCCTCATCGACGATACGGGCCAGTTCCAGCGCGGTGAGCGGCGACCAGGAGGCGGGTTTCAGGATCACCGCATTGCCGGCGGCGAGCGCGGGGGCCACCTTTTGCGCGTCCGACGCGATCGGAGAGTTCCAGGGCGTGATCGCGGCGACGATGCCCAACGGCTCGTGCACCGACATGGTCAGCGCGGTGCCGCGCTGTACCGTCAGATCCTCGTCCATCGTCTCCACCACCGCGCCGAAATAACGGAAGGTGCCGGCGGCGGAGGCGGCGAGCGCCGCGGTCTCCCGCAGGGTCTTGCCGGTGTCGCGGGTCTGGATTTGCGAGATCCGATTGATATTCGCCTCGATCCCGTCGGCGATGGCATAGAGGTAGCGCGCGCGTTCATGCGGCTTCAGCCCCAGCCAGACCGGATCGGCCTGCGCCGTCTTGGCGCGGGCGATCGCCTCTTCCCCATCGGCGCGCGAGGCGCCCTTCAGCACTCGGTTGACGCTGCCGTCGGCCGGGAAGACCGAGGTGATCTCGGCCCCCGTCCCCACACGCCAGTCGCCAGCCAGATAAAGCCGCCCGTCCGGCATCCCGTCGAAAGTCGTATCCATCAGATTGCCACCACTGCCAGCCGGTTCCGGATCTCCCGCAGGACGGAATAGATCGTCGACACGCTGGTCTTCGCGTTGCCCTTGGAGGGCAGGTTTTCGATTTTCATGCTGTAGGTCGCCACGCTCGAGCGAACCTCATAGGCATGGATATTGCCCGCTGCCGCCGGATCGGCGATCAGCTCGACCCGCGTCGCATCAAGGCCCGCACCGGCCAGCGCCAGCGTCGCGGCCACATTGGCGTTCTTGGGGAATTGCGAGGCCGCCTCGCGCGCGGTGCCTTCGAAGAAGACCAGTGCGTGATCGAGGGTATCAAGGTCCGCGACCGCTTCCGCCGGGGTGCCGGCCCAGGCCTTGGGCGGCTTGATGCCGCGATAGGTGACCTCGACAGGCCCCGAGGCGGAGAGCGAGGACAGAAGGTCGATCCCGCCCACAGCACCCGCCGGCAGCACGATCCGCGCGCCGCCCGCCTTGGCCGCCGCCTTCAGCTCTGCCGCCAGCGCGTCATCCGACATCGCGCCGATCGACACGACCACGGTGTCGATCCCGGCGCGCAGGACGGTTGTCACATGGGCGGTGACGCCCGCGTGGCCGGCGCATTCCACCACCAGGTCGGGGCCGCCGGCGATCAGCGCCTCGGCGGTTTCGACCGTCGCGACGGGCAGGGCGGAACCGCCGGTCGCCTCTGCCACCGCCTCGGCCTTGCCGGGGCGCACCAGCAGCGTCACGCGGGTGACGGCGGGGGCGCCCGGCTGGCTCAGCAGGTCCAGCAGGGTCTGGGCGATATTGCCGTATCCGATCACACCGAGATGCATCGTCTTACTCCGCCTTGCCGGCGGCACCGGCGGGCGGGCCGGCGAAGCTTTGGGCGAAGGGGCCGATGGCGCACATGTCGACCTCGATCAGGCGCGGGCCCTCGGCGGCGATGGCGGCTTCGAGCGTGGCTTCGAAATCGGCCACGTCGTCCACCCGCACATGCGGCATGTTGATCGAGCCGCAGAAGGCCTTGAAATCCGGGACATGCAGCTGCGAATAATGCCGGCGGCTGTCGTATTGCGCGTCCTGGATGTTCTGGATCACCCCATAGGCCTGATCGTTCATCAACACATAGACCAGCGGCGCGCGTTCTTCGACGGCGGTGATCATCTCGGCCAGGCCCAGCATGGTGCCGCCGTCGCCAATGAGGGTGATCGCCTTGCGCCCCTCGCAGGCCAGCGCCGCACCGACGCCCATCGCCACGCCCTGACCGATGCCGCCGCCAAGCGCGTGAACGCCCTGGGTCGGCTCCGATAGCCGGACATAGCGGTTGCCGAAGGTCGAGTTCGAGATGGTCACATCGCGGACCCAGACGTGATTGCTTTCGCCCACCTTGGCACTGATCGCATCGGCGATGACGCGATAGGCGCCAAGTTGATCGCGCAGCCGGCCCTCGGCGGTGGCGCGCGCACGGGCGATGTCGAAGGTCAGCTGCGGGTCGGTGTCCAGCTTCTCGGGCAGACGATCGAGCAGACGGCGCAGCGTGTCGGCGGCATCGCCATGGGCGAAGACATCGACCGGATAGTTGCGCCCGCCTTGCCCCGCGTCGGCGTCGATTTGCAACAACGGCCGGGGCAGCGGCATCTGGTTGTTGCGCGTCTCGTTACCGCGCAGGCGGGAGCCGACGACCAGCATCAGATCGCAGGTCTGATACAGCTCCGCCGCATCCGGTCCCATGTTGAAGGCGCCGAGCGTGGCGGCCTCTTCCTCCGAGACCACGCCGCGGCCGTTGGTCGAACTAACGACGCCGACACCGCGGCGCATCAGTTCGGTCGCCTCAGCCACCGCGTTGCGGGCGCCGCCGCCCAGCCAGATCAGCGGCCGTTTGGCGGCTTTCAGATGCTCGGCGATCTCGTCGATGACACTGTCGGGCGCGATCGGGCGCTGGATCACCGGGGCGTGGATGCGCGCGGTGCTGGTCACCGGGCTGCGCTGCACATCGACCGGCACCTCAAGGCTGACCGGACCCGAGGGGGCGGAGAGGGCGGCAGAGATCGCCGCGCTCAGGGTGCCGAGCGCGCCGTTGGCGTCCCAGATGCGGAAGACGGATTTCGACACGCCGCGCAGCATCTCGGCCTGTTTCGGCACGTCGTGGATCGGTGCACGGTCGCGGTCGGCGTAGTTGGTGTCGACCTGGCTGGTCAGATGCAGCACCCGGCTGCCGGCGGTCAGCGCCTCGGCCTGGGCGCCGGCAGCGTTGCCGGCCGCCGTCCCGGTCGAGGTCAGGCAGACCCCGAGTCTGCCCGAGGCGCGGGCGAAGGCATCGGCCATGTTCATGGCGCCGGCCTCGCCCCGCGCTGGGACGAAGCGGATCCGGCCCTGACGCGCCACGGCGTCGAGGATCGGCATGTTGTGGATCGAGATAACGCCGAAGATCGTCGTCACGCCGACATCGGCCAGGGCCTGAGCGATGAAGTCGCCGACGGTGGCGGCCTGCTGTATGTTTTCGTGTTTCATGCTCACGTCTCTTCTGTGTCCCTTAGATGTGCCGGTTCAGGCCGCCCGACACGTCGAGCTGGGCACCGGTGATATAGCTGGCCGCGCGCGACCCGAGGAAGGCGATGGCATTGGCGGCCTCTTCGGCGTCGCCCAGACGCTTCATCGGAATGCCCTTGCGTTCGGCCAGATCGCGATACCATTGCTCACGGCTGACGCTCTGGTCTTCACGGGCGGCAAAGCGGCGGGTCCATTGCCCCGATCCGATCAGGCCCATCAGCACCGAATTGACGCGCACATCGGGCGCCAGCTCCAGACTGAGGGATTTCAGCATGTTCTGCACCCCGGCGCGGGCCGAGGAGGTGCAGACCATATGGCTTTCCGGTTGGTAGGCCAGCAGCGAGTTCACCGCGACGATGGCGCCCTTGGCCTCGCGCAGCATCGGCAGGAAGGCGCGGATCGGCAGCACCTGGCTGAAGATCTTCAGCTCGTATTCGTCGCGCCAGTCCTGGTTCGAGGTGTTCTCGAAGGTCGACTGACGGCCCTGGCCCGCGTTGTTCACCAGAAGATCGCAGCGCCCGAAGGTCTCGTGCACCTCGGCGGCGAAGCCGTTGACCGCCTCTTCGTCAAGTACGGAGAGCGCCCGGGCGAGCACCCGGTTGGCACCGAAGTCGCGGCGCAGCACCTCGGCCACGTCCTCGAGCCGGGATTCGTTACGGGCGCAGAGCGCGACGCGGGCGCCGGATTCCAGCAGCACCCGGACCGTCGCCAGCCCGATGCCCGAGGAGCCGCCGGTCACCACGGCGACGGAATTGTCATAACCGAAGTTCATTCCGCCGCCTCCGTCTTGGTCTTGCGCATTTCGGGGAAACCCGGATCGGGGCGCCCCTGCATCACCGCGCGCTGCGCGGGGGTGGGCGGGCCGGCGGTCATCCACTGGTCCATCTTTTCTGGATCGTCGCGCGGCCAGACCTGCGCCTCATGGGTGACCTCGTCGATCTGCTGCACCTCGGAGGTGAATTCGATCACGAAGCCCGAGGGCGAGACGAAATAGGCGAAGGGGTTGTTCCCGGGCCCGTGACGGCCCGGCCCCCAGGTGGGTACATGGCCCTTCTGCCGCATCCGCCCGATCGAGCGCATGTATTCATCCAGAGAGGGCAGTTCGAAGGCCACGTGGTTGACGCTGGGATAGAAGGCGCGCACCAGCGCGATGGCGTGGTGATCGGTGGAGCAGCGCAGGAACACCATCTGGTCGGCCGAGTAATCCGAGACGCGGAAGCCCAGAACCTCGGAATACCACTGTTCCAGGCCTTCCATGTCGGGTGTGTTCAGCACCACATGGCTGACCTTGCGCGGCTTGGCCCATTCGGGCTCTGCCTCAAGCGTCAGGGCATCGGTGCGGAACCGCAGGCGGCGGTTGTCGGGGTCGAGCACCTCGAACCCATAGCCGCCCATCCAATCGTCGAACTCCGCCGGTTTGCCGCTGACCGGCGCGCCCTTGGCGATGACCTGATCGTAAAGCGCATCCATCGTGGCGCGGTCGGGCATCGAGAAATGGATGTATTCGATCCCATAGGTCGGATCGTCCTTCAGCCCATAGAGGAAGGGCTCGGCGCTGGTGCCACGCAGATAGACGCAGCCGTCGTCCTTGTGGGACAGCTTCAGCCCCCACATGTCCTCGTAGAAGCCAAGGGTCGGGGTGAGGTTCGGGCCGCGCATCATGATGCCGCGCAGGCCGCCCACTCGTATGGTCTCGGTCATGGTCATATCCTCCGGGTCCGGGCCCTCAAAGGGCGGCGGGGACGGGTGACAGCTCCAGCGCGGCGGCGAACCGGGCCGGGGCCTGTTGATAGATCGCGTGCCCGGCCTCGGGCAGCAGGGTGAGGCGGCCGCGCATCGCGCGGGGCAGGGCGGCATGGGCACGTTCGGCGCCCTCGGGCGGGGTCACCCGATCTTCGGCGCCGACGATCACGTCGGTGGGCACCGATAGCCGTTCGGCATCGTCAAGGAGCCGGCCAGAGGCCAGCATCCGTGCTGCCTGGGCATAGCCCGGCAGTTTCACCTGCGACATGGCGGAACGGACCAGGGCGACGGTCTCGGGGTTGGCCTCGGGGGCGAACACCAGACGCGCGGCGCGGGCGGTGGCAAAGGCCTCGGCCCCCTGACGCTCCAGATCGTCGATCCGCGATTGCGCCGCTGCGCTGAGCGTGCCGCCCCGCGCCATGCCGTGGCCGAGCGCCGGAGAAGCGAAGACCAGCCGGGACACCCGGTCGCGGCGAGCGGCGGCGAAACTCGCCGCCATCAGCGCGCCCAGCGAATGGCCCAGCAGCATGACCTGACCCTCGGGCACCACCTGATCCAGGAAACGGGCGAGCGCGCGGGCATAATCCGCGGCCACCGGCCAGTCCTGATCCAGCGGATCGCTGTTGCCATAGCCTGGCGCGTTCCAGGCGATCACCCGATACTCGGCGGGCAGATAGGCCAGCAGCGGCGTGAACGAGGCCGCGCGCGATCCGATGCCGTGCAGCAGCACCAGCACCGGCCCGGTGCCAGCCCGTTCGAGATAGCTGATGCCAGCTGCCTTATGCTCGCTCCAGCCGGTCATTTGAACACGAAACCGTTGTTGACCGGCAGGGTCTGGCCGGTCAGCGTCAGCGCCCCTTCGCTCAGCAGGAAGGCGATCACATCGGTGATTTCGCCCGGTGCCTGAGGTCCGGGAATCGCGCGGCCTTCGGAATAAAGCCGGTGGCGCGCCTCGGGGACATAATCGGTCGAAGGGGTGGTCAGGATCCCCGGTGCCACGGCGGTGATGCCGATGCGGTCGGGGCCCAGTTCACGCGACAGCGATCGGGTCATCGCCATCACGGCGCCCTTGCTGGCGGTATAGGACAGCAGGTTCGGCGCGCCCCAAAGTGCCGTGTCCGAGGCGACGTTGACCACCCGGCCCGAGCCCGAGGCGCGCAGCATCGGCGCACAGGCGCGGGTCATCAGCCAGGTGCCGCGCACGTTGACGCGATGCACCAGATCCCAGCTGTCGATCTCGATCTGGTCGAAGGGAATGCCGCCGATGCCGGTGGCGATGGCCCCGTTGTTGACCAGACCGTGCAGCGTGCCGCCGGTCTTGTCCGAGGCCGCCGCGCCAAGCGCCGCGATCGAGGCCGGATCGCCTAGGTTGACGGGCAGGAACTCCGCCCCCACCTCGAGGGCGGTGGCGCGGCCCTCATCCTCGGCGATATCGGCGACGATCAGCCGGGCGCCATGGGCGGCGAGGCTGCGGGCGATTTCCGCCCCCAGGCCCCGGGCCGCCCCGGTCAGCAGGATGTTACGATCCTTCAGCATGCTCATTCCGCCGCGACGCTTTGCTGCTTCAGCTCGGCCTCGATCTGCGCCTTGGCGGCGCGGGTCAGGATCTGGCGCAGGCGGGTGACCCCCAGGTCGTGCTGATAGAGCATCTCGCGCTTGCGGGCGTCGTCGGGCATGCCTTCCAGCATGACGCGGTCCTGCTCCAGCACGTCCCAATGGGTCTTTTCCATCTTGGCGCGATAGAGAAAGCGCCAGCTGTCGCGGGCCAGCCCCTTCACTTCGCGCATGCGCCAGAAGAACACCTTGGTGGTCTGTTCGTCCATCGGCGTGACGAAACCGATGATGCGGAACACGCCGCCCGGGCCGGCGGCCGGCGGATAGGGGATTTCGAGGAAACAGAACATATCGCCCGGATAGACCTCGAATTCGGTCCAGTCGAAGTTCTCGCCGGTCTGGCCGACGCGTTCGATGCGAAAGCCATTGTCGGTCTTGTCGAGCTGCATCAGATCCTGCTTCGACCCATAGGCCAGGGTGAAGCTTTCGGCATGCAGGTAGCAGCCGTGCATCGGGTCGGCGAGGTTGTCGAGCGCATAGCGATAATTCGATTCCCAAACCGAGGTGCAGAGGAACCCGGCCCAGTTCTCGTGATCCGTCATCACCGCAGGCAGCTTCAGCTCGGGCGCTTCGGGCTGATCGACGGAGGGAACATAGACGAAGACCGCGTCATAGGCTTCGGTAACCTCATAGGATTTTAGCGCCTTGCGGCCTTCCAGGGCGCATTCGGGCATCGCCGGCACCCGGACCACCACACCGTCGCCGTCGACGACAACGCCATGATACCGGCAGGCGATATTGCCCTCGTGGACCTCGCCATAGCTCAGGGGCGCGCCGCGGTGGGGACAGAAATCCTCAAGACAGCGCAGTTTGCCGGCGCCGTCGCGCCACAGGACGATCTTTTCGCCCAGCAATTTGGTGCCATAGGGGTGTGCGGTCTTCACCTCGACCGATTTGCAGACCGGATACCACTGGCCGCGCAGGCCTTCGTTCACCCGTTTCTCGATCAAGGCTTTCTTGTCGATGGCAGTCATGGCTTTCTCCCTTGGGATATCGTTCGAATAGCTGTGTGGCGGCTTAGTGCTGCGCCTTGGGCAGATAGTGCAGGACGCGCTCTTCGATGTGCTGGAGCACGGTGTAGAGCAGGAACCCGATCACGGTGAGCAGGATGATGGCGTTGAACACCATCGCGGCATTGGCCTGACCGCCGCCGTAGGAAATCAGATAGCCGAGCCCGGTGTTGCCGCCGATCAGCTCGCCCACGGTGATGCCGATCACCGCGAGGGTGGAGGCAATGCGCAGGCCGGCCATCAGGTTGGGCAGGGTCGAGGGCATCTCGATCTTCCAGAAGATGCCGAGACGGCTGAGGTTATAGGCCCGAGCCAGATTGATCAGATCGCGATCGACGGTGCGCATCGCCTGCAGTACGTTGACCAGGACGGGGAAGAAGACGATCAGCACCGTCACCAGCATCTTGGGCATGGCGTTATAGCCGAACCACATGATGAAAAGCGGCGCGAAGGCGACCTTCGGTGCAATTTGCAGCGCCAGGATATAGGGCGACAGCACCTTTTCCCAGAAGACCGACATGCCCAGCAGATAGCCCAGGATGGCGCCCAGCAGGCTGCCGACGGCAAAGCCCAGGACGGTATAGAGCGCAGTCGACAGCGTGTTCGACATCAGCTTTTCGTAAAGCCACATGCGCTTCATCTCGACCAGGCAGTCGGTCAGCGTCGGGATGATGTATTTCGGCACGTCCAACGCCGGCGGCAGATATTGCCAGGCCAGCAGCACGAGGGCCAGCAGCCCGAGGCTTGCGAGTGTGGTGCTTCTGCTGCGGACCATGGGGGATCTCCGGGCTTTGACTTGTCTCTGAAGGGAAACCGGGGCTGTTGCCCCGGTCGTGGATGCGGTTGCGTCGGTCATTTCACGAAGTCGTTGGTGTAAAGCTCATCCACCGGGACGGCGGTGCTCACCAGGCCGGCATCGACATAGAACTTTTGCACGGCGGCGATCCGGGCCGGATCGAAAGAGCCCAGCGGTTGGTTTTCGGCCTCCGGATAGACCAGCGTGGTATAGGCGCGCATGATGCTTTCGATCTGGGCTTCCTTGCCGGAATGCTGCGGGACGAAGGAAACGTAATCCTTGGCGGCCTGGGCCGGGTCGGCCTCGATGTCCTTGATCGCCTTCAGCACGCCCTGGACGATGCCGCGCACCACTTCGGGGCGTTCCTCGATGGTCTTGTCCGAGGCGATGATCGCCTGCGCCATGGCCGGGAAGATCGTGTCGATCGGCTGTTGATCCAGCTCGACCCCGGCACCCTGCACGGCGGCGATCCATTCCGGCACGCCGGAGAAGCCATCGAGCTTGCCGGCGATGGTCAGCTGGATGATGCCGCCCGGGCCGACCGCCTGGATATCGACGTCGTTCTTGCTCAGCTCGACCGAGGCCAGAGCGCCCAGCAGGTTGTAATAGGTGGTGTCCTGGAAGGCGAGAACGCCGATCGACTTGCCCTTGAGATCGGCCGGACCGGTGATGCCGCTGTCCTTGCGCCAGGCCAGTTGGGTCAGGCCGCGCCCGCCCAGCAGCGCCACGCCGCGGATGTCCAGCCCGTTGGCGCGCACGATGATCGGCGTGTCACCGATGCCACCGCCCAGATCGGCATTGCCGACAGCCACCTGCGTTGCCACATCGGCGCCGCCCTTGCCGACCTGGAAGGTCACATCGAGACCGGCGTCGGAGAAATAGCCCTTGCCCTTGGCCAGCTGGAACGGCGCGAAGGCGGGCAGGAAGTCGGGCGCGGGGAACAGATAGGTGACTTTCTCGGTTGCCATTGCTGCCGTAGCCGAAATGGCGACCGCGGCGGCGGCGATGGTCTTCAGGATGGTGCGTTTCATGACTGTGGAACTCCCTGTATCTGGCCTATGTCAGGCCGCTTTTTCTTCGAGCTTCAGGTATTTGAAGAGCTGGGCGGCATATTCGCTCACCTCCGGCAGGATCCGGCGCTTGATCGGTTCGTCACGATGCGGCAGGTCAACCTTGATTTCGGCGATGACGGTGCCGGGGCGCTCGCTCAGCACCAGGATGCGGTCGGACATCAACACCGCCTCGGCCAGATCGTGGGTGATCAGCAGCGTGGTCTTTCCGGCCTCGGAAATCGTCTTGGCGAAGGCGTTCTGCAGCAGCAGCTTGGTCTGCGCATCGAGCGCCGAGAAGGGTTCGTCCAGCAGGATGATCTCGGGGTCGATCGCCAGGGTGCGGGCCAGCGCTGCGCGTTGCCTCATGCCGCCCGAAAGCTGATAGGGATAGTGGTTCTCGAACCCGGCCAGATGGCAGGCCTTCAGCTCTTGCATCGCGCGGGCGCGGCGGTCGGCCTTGGAGACGCCGCGGGACTCAAGCCCGAATTCGATGTTCGAGATGATGCTGCGCCAGGGCAACAGCAGATCCTTTTGCAGCATGAAGCCGACATGGGCATTGGGCCCGTTCACTGGCTGCTCGCTGACCAGAACCTCGCCCCGGGTGGGTTGATACAGGCCGGCGGTCATCGACAGGATGGTCGACTTGCCGCAGCCCGAGGGGCCGACCACCGAGACGAATTCACCCTTGTCCACACGGAAGCTGACGTCCGAGACGGCGGTCATCTCTCCGCCGGAAGTGGTGGCGAAGGTCTTGGTGACCGAGCGAAACTCAAGCGCCATAGCCGTTGGCCTCATAGGCAGCGTCCAGATCGGCGTTGATGGCGGTCAGCTCCTCGGCCAGCAGCGCTTCGGTCCAGTCGGTGCGGCCCGACATCGGGGCGGGCAGGGCGCGCTCGGCCAGGGCGGCGGCAACGGCGGGGTAGTCATGGATGCCGGTGGCATAGATGTCCATCAGCGCCTCGGCGAAGGCCATTTCGGTCTCGGTCAGCGGGCGGCCCTGGCATTGATGCGCCAGGTCGGGGCGGCTGGTGTCGCGGGCCCGTTCCGACAGCCTGTCCTTGAATGCGTCCATGTGTCTAAACCTCCATGCTGCAGCGATCTGTTCAAATATAAACAGTCTGTTCAAAAATAAGAGTGAAGCAAACGCTCCCTTTGAGTCAAGAAAATTTCGGGTCGCTGCCATCTGCGGACAGATCGCATTGACAATTGTCTGGGCACCCCCAACAATTCGCATAAGAACACATCGTTAAATAATGAACGAATTGACTGCATCGCACCTGAGGGAGGTTGAAGATGGCGAAACTGAGAATCGCGGTTGCCGGTGGTGGTGTTGGTGGCATGACCGCCGCTCTGGCCTTGCAGGCGAAGGGGCACGAGGTGGCGATCTATGAGAAGGCGGGCGCTTTTGGCCGCATCGGTGCCGACGTGAACCTGACGCCGAATGCAGTGCATGCGCTGGATGGGCTGGGGCTGGGCGATGCCTTGCGCGCCACCGGCGCCCGGTCGGAATTCCGCATCAGCCGGATGTGGGACGATGGCCGCGAAACCTCTCGTCTGCCGATGTCGGCCGCGGCGGAGGAGAAATACGGCGCGCCGCAGCTTGCCATTCATCGCGCCGATCTGCTGGGAGCACTGCAAGAGGCGCTGGCGCCCGGGACCATGCATTTCGGCGCCGGTGTCGCCGGGGTGGAGCAGGGGGCCGAGGGCGCCGTGCTGATCCTCGAGGACGGCACCCGGGTCGAGGCCGATGTGGTGATCGGCGCCGATGGCATCCATTCGGTGATCCGCACCGCGCTGTTCGGGCCGGATGCACCGAAATTCTCCGGCCTCGTGTCCTGGCGGGCGGTGGTGCCGCGCGCCGCGCTGGAGGGGGTGTCGAACCTCGACAGTTTCACCAAGTGGTGGGGGCCCGAGGCGACGCGCCAGATCGTGACCTTCCCGCTGACCCGGGGCGAGGAGATCTTCGTCTTCGCCACTACCGGCCAGGACGGTTGGGGCGAAGAGGGTTGGACCCTGCCCGGCGATATCGAGGAACTGCGCGCGGCCTATGCCGATTTCCATCCCGAGGCGCGGGCGCTGCTGGCGGCCTGCGGCGAGGTGATGCAATCGGCGCTGCATATCCGCGAGCCGATGCCGCAATGGTCCAGGGCGCGGGTGACTCTGCTGGGCGATGCGGCGCATCCGATGGTGCCCTTCATGGCGCAGGGCGCCTGCATGGCGATCGAGGATGCGATCGTGCTGGCCCGGGCGCTGGACGCCGGCGCCGGCGATGTGCCCGCTGCGCTGACGGCCTATGAGGACAGCCGCCGCGACCGCACCGCCGCGATTCAGCGCGGGTCGCTGGCCAATGACTGGATGAAACAGGGCGGCAATGCAGATTGGGTCTATGGCTATCATGCCTGGACCGCACCGCTGGGGGACCCCGCACCGGCGGCGTGAACGAAAACGAAGGCCTCTTTCCAGGGCCTCAGCCCCGGGTCGCGCCCACCCCCGGGCCGGGCGCGACCCTTTGACACCGGGGCATGCCCGTGCAACAAAAAAGAGAAAAAAGGGCGCCCTTGCAGGCGCCCCAGTCACTCATTACTCACACTTTGTAACGCTTCAGGCGGCTTCGTATTTCACGCCATCCTCGCCCGATTGGCCAATTACCGACCACACTGTCGCCGGGGCGGCGGAGACATTGCGGAACCAGTGCTTGCGCCCGGCAGGCGTCTTGACCAGATCGCGCGGGCCCAGTTCGGTTTCCACGATCTCACCATTCTCTTCCCAGCCCACGATCAGCGCGCCTTCCAGCACCATCAGCGCATCCTCGACCGGCCGCACGAAGGGCTTCACGCCGACACGGCTGGGCACGCCCCACATTTCCTTGCGGCAGGTGTCGTTCTCGATCCCGCCTTCGCCGACATAGACCTTGCGGGTGAAACCGGCGTCTTCCCAGAGGGTCGGCTGTTCGTGATGGCGCACCACATATTTCGACATCAGCTGTTGCAGCGGGTGGCTGCCGTTGCGGTCGAACTTCATCGTCTTGCCGGGCTGGGCGCCGAAGGTGCGGGCCAGCTCGGTCGGGTGTTCCTTCGGGTGATAGTGATAGACCGGCGGCAGCGGCTTGCCGACATCGACCGAGATCGACATCATCACCGGCTCCACCCCGTCGACGCGGAAGCCATGGCCGATTTCGCGCACGTTCAGGATCATGTCCTTCGGGCCGAGGTTCACTTCGACCACTTCCCCGTCCTTTTCCCAGCCGACGATCAGCGCGCCGTCGATGATCAGGAAGCTCTCCTCGATCTCATGGCTGTGGCAGGCGGCGTAATGGCCCGGTTCCTTGTAGATCAGCGACAGGGTGAAGTGATCGGGCTTCATGGTCGAGGTGTCGCCGACCTTGGGCGAACCGCCGGCGCCGATATAGCGCATCTGCGCGCGGGCCAGTTCCTCGAACCCGGCGTTGGAGGGGAAGGCATTCCAGTCGAACACCTTGTCGGTGAAGCGGCCGGTATGGGCCTTCAGGTCATCGGCCAGGGTGGTGGTCGGGGTCTGCACGTTCATGGTGGTGTCCTCTTCCTCTGTCGCGCTTTGCTGTCTTTGGATTCGGGTCTATCAAGAAAGTGTTTTGCCAGATATATAGCGTTTTATGGACAAAACACTCCCCGAGTCGCCCGACACTCCCGATCCGCTGCTGGAGGATCGCTATATCGTGCCCGGCCTGGTGCGTGGGCTGCGCGCGCTGGCTGCCTTTTCGCCCGACCGGCAGGAGATGACGCTGGCGGATCTGGCGCGCGAACTTGGACTCAGCCGCTCAGCCGCTTTCCGTACCGCCTATACGCTGGCGCAGATGGGGTTTCTGCTGCAGGAGCCGCGCAGCAAGGCCTATAGCCTGGGGCCGGCGGTGCTGCGGCTCGGCTATGGCTATATGGCGACGCGCGAGCTGGTGGAACTGGCCCTGCCCGAGATCGAACGGCTCAGGGACGAAACCGACTGGTCGACCCACCTTGGCGTGCGGGACGGCGACCGGGTGCTGTACATGCTGCGTTGCCCCAGCCGGCTGGGAATGGGCAGCATCGTTCATGTCGGCAGCCGCTTGCCGGCGGCGGTCACCACCATGGGGCGGGTGCTGCTGGGGGATGTGGACGAACAGACGCTGATCGCGCTTTACCGCGATCGGGTTGCCGGGCCGGGGCGGGGCCTTGCCGATATCCGCGCCCAATGGGAGCGTGACCGCGGTGCCACGACGGTCGAGCAGATCGGCAGTTTCGAGGCCGGTATCGCCTCGGTCGCGGCGCCGGTGCATGACATGTCGGGCCGGGTGATCGCGGCAATCAACGCCACCAGGGGGACCGAGGATAGCGGCCCGATCCCCGACGACGTGCGCGCGGCGGTGCGCGCCTGCGGTCATCGCATCTCGGCCCTGCTGGGCGGCGAGTAGGGCGCGGCCGGTCCTGCCGGCGCGGGGTCTCCGGGGCTTGCCGGTCGCGCCCGAAGGATGCGCTGGCGCTTCGGGGGGCTTTCCCCTATTTCTATGTGTTGTCCTCATGTGGCCCGGGCAGAGGCCATGTCCGAACCCGGGCGCGGACATTATGGAGCAGCTTCTTGCTTGACGGCCTGCGCGCCATGCCCTAGTCAACACTGGCCCAGAGCGGGTATAGCTTAATGGTAAAGCCCCTGCCTTCCAAGCAGGCTATGTCGGTTCGATTCCGTCTACCCGCTCCAATTATCCTGCAATTTACAATTAAAATCAGTCGCTTATATGCGATTGTGTCCCATGTGGAGTGGTGCGTGGGACATTTCCACCATTCCATTCCCTCCAGCGCGCTCGTTGCGTTGCGTGCGAGTTTCCCACGTTGCACGCTCTTCGAATGGACCTCGGATGTCTGCGCCTGGGTGGTGCCCGTGGATGCTCATGATCTGGTATTGGGAGCAGCCTTCTTGCGCCAGAAGGTAGCCAGCATCGAACCGGCAGCCATTGACGGCGGGGCAACTGTGCGCTTGACCCGCCTGCCGGGCGCGGCCATGAAACGGCCCGGGGGCGGCAATGTCCGGTTCTCCCGCAGTTCAGCCAGATAAGGAGCCGCCATGGCCCGCCGTTCCGCTCAGACCCTCGCCGCACCCGGAGCCGAAGCCGATCGCGCCAGGTCGCGCCAGATCGGGGTGCTCGGAGCGCTCTGGCCCTATATGCGGCCCTATCTGGGGCTGATCGTGGCGGCATTGCTGGCGCTGGTCTTCACCTCGACGGTTTCCCTGATCCTGCCACTGGCGGTGCGTCGGGTGGTCGACAGTTTCCGCGACGGGCAGACCCAGCTTTTGGATCAATATTTCCTTGCCGCGCTGGGCATTGCCGGACTGTTGGCGCTGGGCACCGGGTTGCGCTATGCGTTGGTGACCAAGCTGGGAGAGCGGGTGGTGGCCGATCTGCGTAAGGCGGTCTTTGACCGGGTGATCGGCATGAGCCCGGAGTTCTTCGAGCAGATCATGACCGGGGAGGTACTGAGCCGGATCACCACCGATACCACGCTGATCCAGTCTGTGCTGGGCTCCTCGGTCTCGATCGCACTCAGGAATATGCTGCTGTTCCTCGGTGGCATGGTGCTGATGCTGTTGACCTCGGCCAAGCTGACCGGGCTGGTGCTGTTGATCGTGCCGGCGGTGGTGGTGCCGATCCTGGTGCTGGGCCGCCGCCTGCGCAAGGTCAGCCGAGAAAACCAGGACTGGATCGCGGCCTCTTCCGGCAATGCCTCCGAGGCGCTGGGCGCGGTGCAGACGGTTCAGGCCTTTACCAACGAAGCCGCCAGTCGTGCCCGTTTCGGAGAGATGACCGAGACCTCTTATCAGGTGTCGCAGCGCCGGATCGTGACCCGGGCGCTGTTGACGGTGATCGTGATCTTTCTGGTGTTCACCGGTATCGTCGGCGTGCTGTGGATCGGCGCACGCGATGTGCGGGCCGGCATGATGTCGGACGGGATGCTGGTGCAATTCGTCATCTACGCGGTGCTGGTGGCCGGGTCGGTCGCGGCCCTGTCGGAAATCTGGAGCGAGCTGCAGCGCGCCGCCGGCGCCACCGAGCGGCTGGTCGAATTGCTGAATGCCGAGGACAAGGTACAGGACCCGGCAACGCCGCGCACTCTGCCGCAGCCGGCGCGGGGCGAGATCGCCTTCGAAGGGGTCACCTTCCGCTATCCGGCGCGACCCGAGACCGCGGCGCTGTCCGATATCTCCTTGCATATCCGCCCGGGCGAGACGGTGGCCTTCGTCGGCCCCTCGGGTGCCGGCAAGACCACGATCATCCAGTTGGCGCTGCGCTTCTACGATCCCGATCAGGGCCGGGTGACGCTGGACGGCATCGACCTGCGCGACATGGCGCGCGACGATTTCCGTCGCGCCGTGGCGCTGGTGCCGCAGGACCCGGTGATTTTCGCCGACTCCGCGCGTGAGAACATCCGCTTTGGCCGGCCCGAGGCGACCGATGCCGAGGTCGAGGCAGCCGCCATGGCCGCCGCGGCGCATGAGTTCATCGCCGCGCTGCCGCAAGGCTATGACAGCTATGTCGGCGAACGTGGCGTGATGCTGTCGGGCGGGCAGAAGCAGCGTATCGCCATCGCCCGGGCCATCCTGCGCGATGCGCCCGTCCTGCTTCTGGACGAGGCGACCAGCGCGCTCGACGCGGAAAGCGAGCGGGCGGTGCAGCTGGCGGTTGACGAACTGAGCCAGAGCCGCACCACCCTGATCGTTGCCCACCGTCTGGCTACGGTGAAAAAGGCCGATCGCATCGTGGTGATGGAGGCCGGCCACATCGTCGCCATCGGCACCCATGAGGAGCTGGTGGCGCAGGGGGGGCTTTACGCCCGTCTGGCGCGGTTGCAGTTCACCGATGGGGCGACACCGGTCTGAGCCGAAGCGGCGCAGCGCTTGGGATTGCCTTCGGGGAAGGCGGGTTCTTCTGTCTGGCATGGCGTGACGTCATGTCGGACATTATCCGAATAGCCAGGGTCATCGCCTTGAAAATCAGGCGTTTTCAGATCACTCTTTCAAGTGGGGACATCCTCGGAAGCAGGTCGTCAGGGAGGACGCGATATGGGGTTTGCCGGAGTACAGGATCGGCTGGCAATCGAAAACGAGATGCCGTGGGAAAAGCGGGATCTGCCCAAGACTCTGTATCAGATGTTGTCGGGGACGGCGCAGAAGTATCCGGACGGCAAGGCTGTGAGCTATCAGCTTCTCTCCGGTCCCAAGGACAAGGCGGAAACTCTGACCTGGTCCCAGCTTCTGGCGCAGAGCTGTCAGGCGGCGAACCTGTTCCGCTCGCTCGGGATTGGCGAGGCCGATGTGGTCGCCTGCGTTCTGCCCAATTGTAACGAAGCGCTGCTGAGCATTCTCGGCGGGGCGATCGCGGGCATCGTCAACCCGATCAACCCGTTGCTGGAACCCGAACAGATCGCCGCCATCCTGCGCGAGACCAACGCCAAGGTGGTGGTGACGCTCAAGCCCTTCCCTAAGACGGATGTGGCCCAGAAGGTGGCAGAGGCTGTGCGCCATTCGCCGCATGTCAACACCGTGCTCGAAGTCGATCTGAACCGCTATCTGACGCCGCCGAAATCCTGGCTGGTGCCGCTGGTCCGTCCGAAGATCGAGGGCAAGGCGCTGATCGCCCATGCCGATTACCTCGATTTCAGGGCCGAACTGAAGAAGCAGCCGACCGAACTGACCTTCGCGGATGGCGGCAAGGATCGGGTGGCCTTCTATTTCCACACCGGCGGCACCACTGGCATGCCGAAGGTGGCGCAGCATAAATATTCCGGCGCGATCTATAACGGCTGGGTGGGGCACCGGCTGCTGTTCACGGCCGAGGACAACATGATGTGCCCGCTGCCGCTGTTCCACGTCTTCGCCTGCCACGTGGTGGTGATGGCCGCACTCGCCTCGGGGGCACATGTGGTGTTCCCCACCCCGGCGGGTTATCGCGGCGAGGGGGTGTTCGATAACTTCTGGAAGTTGATCGAACGCTGGAAGATCACTTTCATCATCACTGTTCCCACCGCGATTTCGGCGCTGATGCAGCGCCCGGTGGATGCCGATGTCAGTACGGTGAAAACAGCCTTCTCCGGCTCCGCGCCGCTGCCGGTCGAATTGTTCCGCCGGTTCGAACAGGCCACCGGCGTCAATGTCGTCGAAGGCTATGGGCTGACCGAGGCGACCTGCCTGGTTTCCTGCAATCCGCCCGAGGGGGAAAAGAAGATCGGTTCGATCGGCATTTCCTTCCCCTATTCCGACGTCAAGATCATGAAGGGTACGCCCGAAGGGCCGAAGGAGTGCGACGTCGATGAGATCGGCGAGATCTGCGTCTCCACCCCCGGGGTCTATGCCGGGCACACCTATACCGAGGCGGCGAAGAACGCCGATCTTTTCTATTACGACAAATATCTGCGCACCGGTGACCTGGGCCGGATCGACGCGGACGGCTATGTCTGGATCACCGGGCGGGCCAAGGACCTGATCATCCGGGGGGGTCACAATATCGACCCGGCCGAGATCGAGGAGGCGCTGCTGAGCCATGAGGCGGTGGCCTTCGCCGGGGCCATCGGTCAACCGGATCCCTATGCGGGGGAGGTGCCCTGCGCCTATGTCGAACTGGTCGAGGGCGCGACGGTGACCCCGGAAGAGCTGATGCAACACTGCAAGATCCACGTTCATGAACGCGCGGCCCGGCCGAAATTCGTGGGTATCCTCGACGAGCTGCCGAAGACCGCCGTGGGCAAGGTCTTCAAACCCGAACTGCGCAAGATGGCGATCACCCGCATCTACAACGCGGCGCTGGAGGCGGCGAATGTGCAGGCCAGGGTCGACCATGTGGTCGATGACAAGACCCGGGGGTTGGTGGCGCAGCTTCGCCGCAATGGCGCCGACGAGGAAGATGTGGCACATGTTCTGGGGAACTTCACGAATCCCTGGGAATGGGACGAATGACCGCGCCACGTGATTACAAGAACCTGATCGACAAGGACGTCTGGGCATTTATCGCCAAGACGGCCGAAAGCTACCCTGACGATGCGGTGGATAATTCCATCGGCGAACAGCGTCGGATCTATGACGCCATGTGCAAGGTCTTTCATCATCCCTATCCCGAAGGGGTGACGGCTAGCGATAGCCTGGCCGATGGTGTGCGGGTGCGGGTCTATACCGCTGGTCTGCCCGATCGGACGGTGATGTATTTCCACGGCGGGGGTTTTGTTGTCGGCGGGTTGCACAGCCACGATGACGTCTGTGCCGAAATTTGCGCGCGCACCGGCTATCGGGTGGTGTCGGTCGATTATCGGCTATCGCCGGAACATACCCATCCCGCCGCCTTTGACGACAGTTGGGCGGCGACGGTCTGGGCGGCGAAGGAATTCGGCGATCCGCTGGTCCTGTCGGGCGATAGCGCCGGTGGCAATCTGGCGGCCTGTGTGGCGCATCACGCGCGCGGACGGCTCGACGGGGTGCTGGGGTTGGTGCTGATCTATCCCGGGCTGGGCGGCGACGGCTCGGCATTGTCTTATGTCGAAAATGCCAATGCGCCGCTGCTGAGCGCGGCCGAGATGGCGTTTTACGAACGTGTCCGCCTGGCCGAGGGCCAGGAGAAGCCCGGTGACGATCCGACCTTCGCGCCGCTTCTCGACAGCGATTTCGCCGATTTGCCGCCCACGGTGATCATCACCGCCGATTGCGATCCGTTACGCGACGATGGCCCGGCCTATGCGGAGAAGCTGCGCGCCGCCGGGGTCAAGGTGCATTGGATCAACGAACCCGGTTTGGTGCACGGCTATCTGCGCGCCCGCCACATGGCCGAGCGGGCCCGTGAGAGTTTCGAACGGATCGAGGTCGCGATCGAGGCGCTGGGGCAGGGGCTCTGGCCCTACGACGACTGACAGGGCTGGGAGCTGCGGGCGGGCGTTGTCCTGCTGCGTCAGGGTCAGGCGTTGAGGAAGGCGCGCACCGTGGCTTCGAATTCGCGCGGTTTGTCGGCATGCAGCCAATGGCCGGCGCCGGACAGTTTGACGAAACGCGCCTGCGGGAACAGATCGAGGATACGCGGCCGGTCCTGCGGTTTGACGTAGCTGGAATCCGACCCGGTCAGGAACAGAGCCGGCCCACCCCAATGCCCGGTAATGTCCGGGAAGGAAAGGATTTCGGACATCTCGGCCTCGAGCACATCGAGATTGAGGCGCCAGCGCTTTTCCTTCAGGTCGAGCGATTGGGTGAAAAAGCTTTGCAGGGCCCGTTCGACCCCGGCGGCGGCGAGCTGCGCCTCGGCGTCTGAGCGGCGTTCGATCGTGCTGAAATCCACCGAGCGCATCGCCGCGATATGCTGGCTCTGGCTGTGATTGTAGGCGATCGGGGCGATATCGCCCACCACCAGCCGGCGGACCAACTCGCCATGGGTCAGCGCCAGCATCATCGCAGCCTTGCCGCCCATCGAATGGCCCAGCACATCGGCCTGGCCGCCATGGGCACGAATGACCTCGGCGAGATCGGCGGCCAGATCGACATAGCGGTGATGCGGAAACCAGGGGCTTTGACCGTGGTTGCGCATATCGACGGCGATGACCTGACGCTGGTCGGACAACCGTTTGGCGATCACGCCCCAGTTGCGGGCGGAACCGAAAAGCCCGTGGGCGATCAGCAGCGGCGGTTGGTCGGTGGGGGTGCCATGGAGGATGGTGTTCAGCATGGAGCCGGTGATAGCGCCGGCGGGGCGGTTGCGCCAGACCCATTGAGCCCGGGCCGTGGCGAGGGTAATCTGACCACAGGCGCCTGAGCGCCCGAGATGCTGTTCCCGAGACGCTGCCCCGTGACCGACGTGACCGATACCGCCCACCTGTCTGCCCCCATCGCTTTGCGTATCGCTGAGGTGTCCGCGCTCATGCGGGCCAAGCTTGGAGCAGGGAGCGGCAGACTGGGAGCAGGCGGCGGCACGCTGGCGGCGGCGCTGCGTCGGGCCAGCCACCGGTTGCCGCGTCGAATTCGCGGACAGGCGCGGCTGTTGGCCAGGGCAGAGGAAAAGGCGCGTCATCCGAAATTGTGCCTGACGCTCGATGCCGTCGCGCTGGGGCGGGCGGCGGATGAGGTGGCGGGCTATCTGAAGTCCATTGATCTGGCCGATCGTCGCAAGGGCTGGTGGCTGGGGATGCTGGGCGGGCTGGCGTTCAATGTGCTGGCCTTTGTCACCCTGTTGGTGGTGATTCTGCGCTGGCGCGGGTTCCTCTGAAATCGTCCGGGTCGCGTTCGGGGGCTCAGGGCGCCTTTGGCGCCTGCCTTCGGCGAGGATATTTCCGGCCAGAAAAAGGGCGACGGCAGGTTCTGGCCTTCGGCGGCGGGGTTGGCGTAAGCAGGAGGGGCAGAGAACAGGAGTGCTCCCATGAAATCCGTCTTTCATCTGGCCTATCACGTGCGCGATCTGGATGCGGCGCGCGCCTTTTACGGCGGTATCCTTGGCTGTGCCGAGGGACGCAGCACCGACACCTGGGTGGATTTCGATTTCTTCGGGCATCAGATTTCCCTGCATCTGGGAGAGCCGTTCCAGACCACGCGGACCGGCAAGGTGGGCGATCACATGGTGATGATGCCGCATCTGGGCGTGGTTTTGCCGTTGGAGGATTGGCTGGCGCTGGCCGACCGGTTGCAGGCCGCCGGGGTGGAGTTCGACATCCCGCCGGTGGTGCGCTTCGAGGGCGAGCCGGGCGAGCAGCGCACCATGTTCTTCTTCGATCCGTCGGGCAACCCGATCGAGGTGAAGGGGTTCAGGGATTTCGCCGGGGTGTTCGCCGTCTGAGACGGAAACGCGAAACGGCCGCCCGAAGGCGGCCGTTTCCATCTGTCGGGGCGGCCGATCAGAGGTTCGGATAGAGCGGGAAGCGGGCGCAGAGCGCGGCCACTTCGGCCTTAACCTTTTCCTCGACCTCGGCATTGCCTTCGGCGCCATTTGCGGCAAGCCCGTCGACGACTTCGATGATCCAGTCGCCGATCTGACGGAATTCGGCCTCACCGAAGCCGCGGGTGGTGCCGGCGGGCGAGCCAAGGCGCACGCCCGAGGTCACGGTCGGTTTTTCCGGGTCGAAGGGCACGCCGTTCTTGTTGCAGGTGATATGGGCGCGTTCCAGTGCCTTTTCGGTCTCGTTCCCCTTGACGCCCTTGGGGCGCAGGTCGACCAGAAGCACATGGGTGTCGGTGCCGCCAGTGACCAGATCGAGGCCGCCTTTCATCAGCTGATCGCCAAGCGCCTGGGCGTTCTTGACCACCTGTGCGGCGTAGCCCTTGAACTCGGGGCGCAGCGCTTCGCCGAAGGCCACGGCCTTGCCGGCGATGACATGCATCAGCGGGCCGCCCTGGATGCCGGGGAAGATGGCCGAGTTGACCTTTTTGGCGATGGTCTCGTCATTGGTCAGGATCATGCCGCCGCGGGGGCCGCGCAGGGTCTTGTGGGTGGTGGTGGTCACCACATGGGCATGCGGGAAGGGCGAGGGGTGCTGACCGCCGGCGACGAGGCCCGCGAAATGGGCCATGTCGACCATCAGATAGGCGCCGACCTCATCGGCGATTTCGCGCATCTTGGCGAAATCGACCTGACGCGGGATGGCGGAGCCGCCGGCCACGATCAGCTTGGGCTTGTTCTCCAGCGCCAGTTCGCGGATCTGATCGTAGTCGATCCGCTGGTCCTGCTGGCGCACGCCGTATTGCACGGCATGGAACCATTTGCCCGATTGGTTCGGCTTGGCGCCATGGGTCAGGTGGCCGCCGGCGTCGAGGCTCATCCCGAGGATGGTGTCGCCGGGCTGGATCAGGGCTTGATAGACGCCCTGGTTGGCCTGGCTGCCCGAGTTCGGCTGCACGTTGACGAACTCGCAGCCGAACAGCTGCTTGGCCCGGTCGATTGCCAGTTGTTCGGCAATGTCGACGAATTCGCAGCCGCCGTAATAGCGTTTGCCGGGATAGCCTTCGGCATATTTGTTCGTCAGGATCGAGCCCTGAGCCTCGAGCACGGCGGCGCTGACGATATTTTCGCTGGCGATCAGCTCGATCTCGTCGCGCTGGCGTCCCAGCTCAAGGCCGATGGCTTTTGCGATCTCGGGATCGCGTTCGGCAAGGGATTGGGTGAAAAAGCCGGTTTCACTGGGCGCGCTCATGGTAACTCCCATCATCTGCGGTGGATGGCGGAGTTCCTACTGGAAAGGGGGCGGCGCGAAAAGCCCGGAATGCGACGTTTCGGCAGGTTACGGCGGCAAGGCTGGTCAAGAGTGGAAAGGTATGCTTGTTTCGGAACCGATTGCGCAGCACCGGAAACTCCTGTCATGACCCTGAAAATTGCGTTCCTCGCCAGTGAGGCGCCGGTGGCGCAGGCGGCGCGGGTGGATCTGGCCGCGCGCTATGGTGATAGCCCGCCGGAGGAGGCGGATGTGATCGTGGCACTTGGCGGCGACGGATTCATGCTGCGGACCCTGCATGCGACAGCGGATCTGTCGGTGCCGGTCTATGGGATGAATCGCGGCACCATCGGATTTCTGATGAACGAATATGATGAAACCGATCTTAAGGTCCGGCTGGCCGAGGCTGAGGAAGAGATCATCAATCCGCTCTCGATGACGGCGATGGACCGGCAGGGAGAGATGCACAAGGCGCTGGCGATCAACGAGGTCTCGTTGCTCAGGGCGGGGCCGCAGGCGGCCAAGCTGAAGATTTCGGTCGACGGGCGGCTCAGGCTGGCGGAACTGGTCTGCGACGGGGCGCTGCTGTCGACGCCTGCGGGATCGACAGCCTATAATTATTCGGCGCATGGGCCGATCCTGCCGATCGGGGCGGATGTGCTGGCGCTGACCGCGATCGCGGCGTTTCGGCCGCGGCGCTGGCGGGGGGCGCTGCTGCCGAAGACCGCCAAGGTTCGTTTCGACGTGCTCGAAGCCGAAAAGCGGCCGGTGATGGCGGATGCCGATTCGATCTCGATCATGGATATTGATTGGGTGGAAATCCGGTCCGAGCCGCGGGTGCGGCACCGCATCCTGTTCGATCCCGGCCACGGGCTGGAAGAACGGTTGATTTCGGAACAATTTACCTGAAATTTCCGGATCGACCGGGCATTTTTGCCTGTGCAGTCACAGAAACGATTGCATTTGCGTTGTATCAATCCGGCGTCTGCTAAGCGGGCTCCGGTCATAAGGCCGCCGGGTGCGATCATTACAACCAAGTGTCGATACCATTCGAGACACTGTTCAAAGTGAAACATTTTTCAAAGGTCCGGGCGCGGGAGATGTCCCGCGCCCGAATTTTGCCGATTTCAACCCATCCGGGTCCAGAGCGGATCACACATTCGGCCGATGCGGTTTTCAATGGCGATGCAGGCGTCCACGGCCAGATCCTCGCGCCAGCGGCGGGCGACGATCTGCACGTTGATCGGTTGCGGTCCCTTCGGCAGATTGGCCAATCGCGCCGGCACGCAGGCTGCAGGCAGCCCCATGTAGTTCATCGCATAGGACCAGAGTGCAGAGCCCAGAACCTCGCGCACGCCCTCGGCGCCTTCGAGGTCGCGGTCGGGGCCGAAGAAGGGCTGCGGCAGGAAGGGGGCCAGTACCAGCGGATAGTCCTGCTGGAATTCGGACCAGGCGCGGGCGTAATAGCTGCGCTTGGCCATCATCTGTAGCAGTTCCACATCCTTATACGGGACGAACTGGCGGAAATACTCGTCGAAAATATCGTTGATCTCTGCCGAGCCCTGGGCGCGGATCGCCGGCTCCATCAGCGCCAGGACCTCGCCCATCAGGGTGCGGTAGCCGACCATGCCTGCCTCGCGCAGGAGCGGCGGGTCGATGTCTTCGACCTGATAGCCGGCATCGACGAGGGCCGCGCGCGCGTCATCGAGCGCGGCGGAGACTTCCGGGTGCATCTCGAATTCGTAGGTTTCCTTGGTGAACCCTACCTTGATCGGCCCTTCCAGCGGTTCGCCGCGCCAGGGCAGGGGGGTGTGGAACGGATCGCGCGCATCCGGCGCGATCAGCGCGGGCATCGACAGATGCAGGTCGGCGGCAGAGCGCACGATCAGCCCCTGCACCGACATTGCCTGCGCCAGCATGCCGCGTTCGGCGGTCTGGCTGGGGTTGTAGGCGGCAACGCGGGACAGGCCCGGTTTCACCGTGACCGCGCCATTGGCGGCCGCCGGAAACCGCAGCGATCCTCCGATATCGTTGCCATGGGCAAGCGCGCCGATCCCGGCCATCACCGCGGCGCCGGCCCCTCCTGACGATCCGCCGGCCGAAATATGATCACCCCAGGGGTTGTTGGTGCGCCCGAACAGCGGGTTATCGGTATCGGCGCGAAAGGAAAACTCGGGCGTGTTGGTGCGCCCGATCACCACGGCGCCGGCCTTCAGCAGGTTGCTGACCACCGGGGCGTCGCCCGGCGCGATGACGTCTTTCAGCGCCACGACGCCATTGGAGTTGGCCTGCCCCTTCTGATCTACGTTGATCTTGATGGTTACCGCTACGCCATGGAGCGGTCCGCAAGGGGCACCGGCGGCCCGGGCCCGGTCCAGGTCTCTGGCGCGGGCGCGTGCCTCTTCTGCGAGCGGTACGACAACAGCATTCAGAGCGGGGTTTGCCGCCTCCATCCGGGCGAGGTTCGCCTCGGTCACGGCTTCGGCGGTCACATCGCCGGCGATGGTGCTGGCGGCGGTTTCGGTGGCGCTCAGGCGCCAGAGGTCTTTATTTGACATGTGATTTCATCTCCTGCGGCGGGCAGCCTAAGCCCAATGCGGGAGAGTGCAAGCGGTTCCAGGCGATCGCGTGGAGCCGCATCGGGGATCGGGGCCGCGCTGCGACGCGCGGCTCCGATTTTTGCGCAAGTACAGGCCAATCGTTGGCCAATCTCTGGCCGATCTCTGGCCTGACCTCAGGCCTTGGCGTAACCGATGCTTTGCAGCGCCAGCTTGATCTCGTCCAGAATGGCGGGATCGTCGATGGTCGCGGGCATCTTGAACTCCTTGCCATCGGCAATCGACACCATGGTGCCGCGCAGGATTTTGCCCGAACGCGTCTTGGGCAGCCGATCGACCACCACGGCCAGCTTGAAAGCGGCCACCGGGCCGATCTGGTCGCGAACGAGTTGGACGCATTCCTTGATGATGTCCTCATGCGGGCGATCGGTGCCGGCGTTCAGGCACAGAAAGCCCAGCGGAAGCTGTCCCTTGAGATCGTCGGTGACGCCGATCACCGCGCATTCGGCAACATCGGGGTGGGAGGCCAGAACCTCCTCCATCCCGCCGGTGGACAGGCGGTGGCCGGCCACGTTGATCACGTCATCGGTGCGCGCCATGATATAAAGATAGCCGTCTTCATCCATGATCCCCGCGTCGCCGGTTTCGTAATAACCGGGGAAATTGGTGAGATAGGATTTGATATAGCGATCTTCCGCCTGCCACAGCGTCGGCAAGGTGCCCGGTGGCAGTGGCAGTTTGATAGCGATGGCGCCCAGTTCGCCGGGTTTCACCGGATGGCCGCCCTCGTCGAGGATCTGGACATCATAGCCCGGCATCGGCACCGAGGGCGAGCCCAGCTTGACCGGCAGTTCCTCGATCCCCAGCGGGTTGGCGGCGATCGCCCAGCCGGTTTCGGTCTGCCACCAGTGGTCGATCACCGGCACCTTCAGTTGGGTCTGCGCCCAGGTGATGGTGTCGGGGTCGGCGCGCTCGCCGGCTAGGTAGACCTGCTTGAGGCAGGACAGATCGTACTTCCCGATCAGTTCGCCCTTCGGATCCTCGCGCTTGACGGCACGGAAGGCGGTGGGGGCGGTGAAGAAGCTTTTCACCTTATGCTCGGAGATCACCCGCCAGAAGGTACCGGCATCGGGGGTGCCCACCGGCTTGCCCTCGAACACGATGGTGGTGTTGCCGTGGATCAGCGGCGCATAGCAGATATAGCTGTGGCCCACGACCCAACCCACGTCGGAGGCGGCCCAGAACACATCACCGGGGTCGACGTTGTAGACGTTCTTCATCGTCCAGTTCAGCGCTACCAGCTGGCCGGCGGTGTGGCGGATCACCCCCTTGGGCTGGCCGGTGGTGCCAGATGTGTAAAGGATATAGGCTGGGTGATTGCCGTCGACCGGCACGCAGTCGGCGGGTTCGACCCCGTATTGGAAGCCATGCCAGTTGAAATCGCGGCCCTCTTCCAAGTGCGCAACCTCTTGTTCGCGCTGGAAGATCACGCAGAAATCCGGCTGGTGGGTCGAGAGTTCCAGCGCACCGTCGAGCAGCGGCTTGTAATGCACCACGCGGCCCGGTTCGATGCCGCAGGAGGCGGCGATGATGCACTTGGGTTTGCAATCGTCGATCCGCACTGCCAGCTCATGGGCGGCAAAGCCGCCGAAGACCACGGAATGGACGGCGCCGATGCGCGAACAGGCCAACATCGCCTCAAGTGCCTGCGGGATCATCGGCATGTAGATGATTACTCGGTCGCCCTTTTCTACGCCCTTGGCGCGCAGCGCGCCGGCCAGGCTTGCCACGCGGTTGCGCAGTTCCACATAGGAAATCCAGCGTTTGGTCTGGGTGACCGGGCTGTCGTGGATAATGGCGATCTGTTCGCCGCGGCCGGCTTCGACATGCCGGTCGACCGCGTTCCAACAGGTGTTGACCTGCGCGTCTGAAAACCATTCGTAGATCGGCGCCTTGTCGTCGAACAGCGCCTTCGAGGGGGGCTTGACCCAGTCGATCGACTGCGCCGCGTCCATCCAGAAGGCCTCGGGATCCTGTTGCCAGCCCGCGTAGACGTCCTTGTATGCCATGGTATTCCCTCCTCTAGCGTCCTCGTTTTGTTACGAGCCACATTGCCCCGGGGCAAGGCACCAGCGGGCCTAAGCGTCAGTTTATCGCAATAAAGTTGCCGGGAGGAGGTTCAAGGGGCAGGAAAGTTTTGCAAATGCAGTAAAGCCTCGGGGTTTACAGCAAATGATTTTCCGATTTTGCAAAATTAAAGGCGGGCGGAAGTTGCAAACTTCACCGCCCGCCTGATTCGTCCCGATTCCGGGAGGCTCGATCAGCCGTAATGCGCGACCGGGGTGCCGGCGATGGCGCTCATGTTCAGCAGGCCCCGGGTGGTGATCGACGGGGTCACGATATGGGCGCGGTTGCCCATGCCCATCAGGACCGGCCCGACTTCGAGCCCGCCGCCCTTCATTTTCAGGATGTTGCGCACGCCCGAGGCCGCATCGGTATTGGCGAAGACCAGCACATTGGCCGCGCCCTGCATGCGGGTGTCGGGGAAGATCCGTTCGCGCAGATCGGCGTCGAGTGCGGCGTCGATATGCATCTCGCCCTCGTAGGAGAAGTTGCGCGGTTCGGAATCCAGGATTTCCAGCGCGGCGCGCATCCGCTGGCCGGTGTCGCAGTTCAGATTGCCGAATTGCGAATGCGAACACAGCGCGATGTTCGGCGCCAGGCCGAAGCGGCGCACGTGGCGGGCGGCGCCGATCACGGTTTCGGTGATCTGTTCCGGCGTCGGTTCAGCGTGCACATGGGTGTCGGCGATGAACAGCGGCCCGTCCTCGAGGATCATCAGGCTGAGCGCGCCGACCGGGTGCAGCTCATCAGTGCCCAGCACCTGCTGCACATAGTTCAGGTGCCACAGATACTGGCCGAAGGTGCCGCAGATTAGGCTGTCGGCCTCGTTCCGCTGCACCATGACGGCGCCGATCGCGGTGGTATTGGTGCGCATGATGGCGCGGGCCAGATCGGGGGTGACGCCGCGGCGCGACATCAGCGAATGATAGGTGCCCCAATAGTCGCGATATCGTGGGTCGTCCTGCGGGTTGACGATCTCGAAATCGCGTCCCGGGCGGATGGTCAGACCGTAGCGTTCGCAGCGTTGTTCGATCACGTCGGGACGGCCGATCAGGATCGGGGTTTCCGTGGTTTCCTCAAGCACCGCCTGCGAGGCGCGCAGAACGCGCTCGTCCTCGCCCTCGGCAAAGACGATGCGGCGGCTGGCGGTCCTGGCGGCGTCGAACACCGGGCGCATCATCATGGCGGATTTGAATACCGAGCCGTTCAACTTTTGCTTATAGGCCTCGATATCCTCAAGCGGGCGGCTGGCGACGCCACTGTCCATCGCCGCCTTGGCCACGGCGGTGGCGACGGTGCCGATCAGGCGAGGATCGAAGGGTTTGGGGATCAGGTAATCGGGGCCGAAGGTCAGCTGTTCGCCGCGATAGGCCGCTGCCGCCTCGGCGCTGGTGGTGGTGCGGGCAAGCTGGGCGATGCCGTCGATGCAGGCAATCTGCATCTCGTCATTGATCTCGGTCGCGCCGACATCCAGCGCGCCGCGGAAGATGAAGGGAAAGCACAGGACGTTGTTGACCTGGTTGGGGTAATCCGACCGCCCCGTTGCGATGATCGCATCGGGGGCCACCGCGCGGGCCTCCTCTGGCAGGATTTCCGGTGTGGGGTTGGCCAGCGCGAAGATGATCGGGCGGGCGGCCATCTTGGCCACCATTTCGGGTTTCAGAACATTGGGGCCGGAGAGGCCAAGGAACATGTCGGCTCCCTCGATCACCTGATCGAGATCGCGCAGGTCGGTGTTTTGCGCGTAGGCCGCCTTTTGCGGGTTCATGTCCTCGTTCCGGCCCTCATGGACCAGGCCGTGGATGTCGCAGAGCCAGACGTTTTCCCGCTTCACCCCGAGCTTGAGCAGCATGTTCAGGCAGGCGATCCCGGCGGCGCCGCCACCGGTGGAGACGATCTTGATGTCCTCGAATTTCTTGCCCGCGACATGCAGCGCGTTCTTGGCGGCGGCCCCCACCACGATGGCGGTGCCGTGCTGGTCGTCGTGGAATACCGGGATGTTCATCCGCTCGCGGCAGATCTTCTCGACGATGAAACAGTCGGGCGCCTTGATATCCTCAAGGTTGATGGCGCCGAAGGTCGGTTCCATCGCGCAGACGATCTCGGCCAGCTTTTCCGGATCGGGCTGGTTCAGTTCGATATCGAAACAGTCGATATTGGCGAATTTCTTGAACAGGACCGCCTTGCCTTCCATCACCGGCTTGGAGGCCAGCGCGCCGATATTCCCCAGCCCCAGAACCGCGGTGCCGTTGCTGACCACGGCCACCAGATTGCCGCGCGCGGTATAGCGTGCCGAGTTGGCCGGATCGGCCTTGATCTCGAGACAGGCTTCGGCCACGCCCGGGGAATAGGCGCGGCTGAGGTCGCGGCCGTTGGCCATCGGTTTGGTCGCCCGGATCTCGAGTTTCCCGGGTTTGGGATACTCGTGATAGAACAGGGCCGCCTGACGCAAGTTCTGGTGATCGGTCATCTGAGGTGCTCCGTTGGAGGTATAGTTTAATGTTAAACCTCTTTTTCGGCGGGCGAAACCGCCGAATTTCCCGCTGGCGGAAATCACCGGTGGGGCGCCGGCCCGGCGGGCCTGTGCTGGGTGCTGCGGCGCGGCCTTTGCCTTGCCCCTCTTGCATCCGCGGGCCAGGCTCGCAAGATGGGCGTAAAACACGCCGGAGAGTCCCATGACCCTGAAAGCCGCAGCCACTGCTGTATTCCAGAATGCCTATGCGCCTTATTCCAAGTTCAAGGTCGGGGCGGCGATCCGCGCGGCCTCGGGGACCATATACGCCGGTTGCAATGTCGAAAATGTGTCTTACCCGGAAGGCACCTGCGCCGAGGCCGGGGCGATTGCCGCGATGGTCGCCGCAGGCGAGACCGAACTGACCGAGGTTTATGTGATCGCCGAGTCTCCGATGCCGATATCGCCCTGCGGCGGTTGCCGCCAGAAGCTGGTGGAATTCGGCAAGGGCCATGTACCGGTGATCATGGGTACCATCGCCGGGGAGGAGCAGGTGATGACGCTGGCCGATCTTCTGCCGGGCGCCTTCAATACAGATCACATGAAAAAGAGCTGATCCGATGAGCGATGCACGTGCGATCCTGTCCCGGCTGCGTCGGGGGGAAGTGCCGTCTGTCGAGGACTTGCGCTGGTTCGCCGAAGGTCTGGCCGATGGTCGGGTCAGCGATGCCCAGGCCGGGGCCTTCGCCATGGGGGTCTGTCGTGGCGATCTCGGGGCCGAGGGGCGCACCGCGTTGACCCTGGCGATGCGCGACAGTGGCGAGGTGATGGGTTGGGGGCTTGACGGTCCGGTGGTGGACAAGCATTCGACCGGCGGGGTGGGGGACTGCGTGTCCCTGGTGCTGGCGCCGGCGTTGGCGGCTTGCGGGGCATATGTGCCGATGATCTCGGGCCGGGGGCTGGGCCATACCGGTGGTACGCTGGACAAGCTGGAGGCAATCCCCGGGGTCTCTACCCAGATCCCGCAGGATGTTCTGCCGCAGATCGTCGCCAAGGCGGGTTGCGTGATCGCCGGCGCCTCGGCCCGGATCGCGCCGGCGGACAAGCGCCTTTATGTGGTGCGCGATGTGACCGGCACGGTCGAGAGCCTCGATCTGATCACCGCCTCGATCCTGTCGAAGAAACTGGCCGAAGCGCCGCAGGCGCTGGTGCTGGACGTCAAACTGGGCAGTGGCGCTTTCATGAAGACTGAAGGCGAGGCGCGCGCCCTGGCGCAGGCGCTGGTCGAGACCGCCAATGCGGCGGGCTGCAAGGCTTCGGCCCTGATCACCGATATGTCGCAGCCTTTGGCATCGGCGCTGGGTAATGCGGTCGAGGTTGACGCCGCGATGCGGGTGCTGACCGGGGGCGAGGCCGGGCCGCTGGCTGATCTGACGGCGGCGCTGGGTGGTCAATTGCTGGCTGATGCCGGGTTGGCACCGGATGCCGAGGCCGGTGCCGAGCAAATCCGCAGGGTGATCGCCGAGGGGCTGGCGGCAGAGCGTTGCGGCCGGATGATCGCGGCACAGGGCGGTCCCACGGGCTTTGTCGACAACTGGGTGCGTTACCTGCCCGAGGCCGATGTCATGCATGAGGTCACCGCGCGGGACGAAGGCTTTGTCACCGCCATTGATGGCGAGGCGCTGGGCCTGGCCGTGGTGGCCTTGGGCGGCGGGCGTCAGGTGGAACACGATGTCATCAACCCCGCTGTCGGCCTGTCAGGGGTGATCCGGCTGGGGGCCAAGGTCGGGCGGGGCACGCCGCTGGCCATGATCCACGCCGCGCGGGAGGATGCGGCGCGCGGGGCGGCGCAGGCGGTGCGGGCGGCAATCACCATCGGGCCGAAGCCGGCCCCGCTGCCGGCCTTGGTGCGCGAAAGGATCACCCGGTGAGCCGCGCCTTTCTGGTGGTGATGGATTCCGTCGGCATCGGCGGCGCGCCGGATGCGGATCGCTTCTTCAATGGCACGCGCCCGGACAACGGCGCCAATACGCTGGCCCATATCGCCCAAGCCTGCGCCGCAGGCCGCGCTGATCAGGGTCGCGCCGGCCCGCTCTGCCTGCCCAATCTGGATGCGCTGGGGCTGGGGGCGGCGGTGCGCCTTGCCTCCGGCGCTGATGTGCCGGGGCTTGGGGTCACGCCACAAGGCCTCTGGGGGGCGGCGACCGAGGTGTCGCCCGGCAAGGATACGCCCTCTGGGCATTGGGAGCTGGCCGGCCTGCCAGTGCCCTGGGACTGGCATTATTTCCCGGACACGATCCCCGCCTTTCCCGCCGATCTGAGTGCGGCAGTGGCCCGCGCTGCCGGCACCGAAGGCATTCTAGGCGATTGCCACGCCTCGGGGACCGAAATTCTGACCCGCCTCGGGGCCGAGCATCTGCGGACCGGCTGGCCGATCTGCTATACCTCCGCCGACAGCGTGTTCCAGATCGCCGCGCACGAAGAGACCTTCGGCCTCGACCGGCTGCTGAAACTTTGCGCCGATGTGGCGCCGATCCTGCATGCGATGAAGGTGGGGCGGGTGATCGCGCGCCCCTTTGTCGGCAGCCCGGAAACAGGGTTCACCCGCACTGCACATCGGCATGACTATGCCATCACCCCGCCGGCGCCGGTACTGACCGATTGGGTACAGGCGGTGGGCGGCTGGGTACATGGGGTGGGCAAGATCGGCGATATCTTTTCCATGCAGGGCATCGACGATGTCGTCAAAGGCCCCGATGCCGATCTGATGCGGCAGCTCTCCACCCTGGTCGACGGCGCCGAGGAGGGCAGCCTGACCTTTGCCAATTTCGTCGAATTCGACAGCCTCTATGGTCATCGCCGCGATATCGCCGGCTATGCCCGGGCGCTGGAATGGTTCGATGCCGAAATCGGCGCGCTCCTGCCCCGGCTGCGGCCCGGCGATCTGATGATCCTGACCGCAGATCATGGCAACGATCCAAGCTGGAGCGGCACCGATCACACCCGCGAACGGGTGCCGGTGTTGGGCGCGGGGCGTGGCGCCAGGGCGCTGGGGCAGGTGGCTTTTGTCGATGTCGCCGCCAGTATCGCCGACCATCTGGGGTTGGCGGACCGCGGGCCGGGGCGCAGCTTCCTGTGACCCTGTTCCCGCCTTGCCGCTTGCGGGTGAGGGCATGCCCGGCCTAATACAGAAAGATCGCTACCGATCTGTCCGGAGACTTCGCCATGCACGCGCTTCACGATCTGCTCACCGTCGTCGATCACCCGCTGGTTCAGCACAAGCTGACCCTGATGCGGGACAAGGGCGCCTCTTCGGCCGAATTTCGCCGGCTGCTGCACGAGATCACTCTGCTGCTGGCCTATGAGATCACCAGCGAGATGCCGATGACCACCCGGGCCATCGAAACCCCGCTGGAGGAAATGGATGCGCCGATCCTGGCGGGCAAGAAACTGGCGGTGGTGTCGATCCTGCGGGCCGGGAACGGCATGCTCGACGGTGTGCTGCAACTGGTGCCTTCTGCCCGAGTCGGCTTCATCGGCCTCTACCGTGACGAAGAGACGCTGAAGCCGGTGCAATATTACTTCAAGGTGCCTGAGGGGATGAATGACCGCATGGTCATCGTGGTCGATCCGATGCTGGCCACCGGCAACAGCTCGGCTGCGGCCATCGACCTGCTGAAACAGGCCGGCGCCAGCGATATCCGCTTTCTCTGCCTGCTGGCCGCGCCCGAGGGCGTCGAACGGATGAGAGAGGCGCATCCCGATGTGCCGATCGTCACTGCCTCGCTCGATCGCGGGCTGAACAGCAAGGGCTATATCATGCCCGGGCTGGGCGATGCCGGGGACCGGATGTTCGGCACCAAATAGGCCGGGTTTCCCGGGAAGAGGCCACTTTACTCAGGTTGGAATTTGCGGCATCCTGCGGCATATCTTGTGGGGGTGCGGATGAATTTTACAAGGGTTATGGTCGCCACATTGATCGCTGCCGCTATCGGTCCGCTCGGGGCCAGCGCGCAGGACATGCGGTCGGATGCCGGCGCCGCCCCGGCGGAATTTCCCCCGACCTCTTTCGCGGGCAAGCAATATGTCGACAGTCGCGGCTGCATGTTCATTCGTGCGGGGATCGACGGCAATGTGACATGGGTGCCGCGGGTGACACGGGGGCGTCAGTTGATTTGCGGCTATCAGCCGACCTTCGGCAGCCAGACCGCGGCGACGACGGCTGCGCCTGCGCCGGTTCCGGCGCCGAAGCCTGTCGAGATCACCCTGGCACCGGAAGATCGGCCGGCGCCTGCCGCCGCGCAACCTCGTCCGGCATCGCAGCCGGTTGCCGCGGCGCCGGCCAAGGCGTCGGCACCGGCGCCCCGCCGCAAGGTTGCCTCTGTCGCGACCGCAGCCGCGCCGAGCTCGCGGGCCCAGCAGTCGGCAGCGGCTGGTCCCTGCGCAAATGCTTCGGCCCTCAGTCAGCAATATATCAACCGCGGGCCGGGGGTGCGATGCGGGCCGCAACAGGATGTGCCGGTGCTGTCCGCGCGGATGGAGGCAAGCGCCCCGTCGACGCTCCAGCCCTATACGCCCGATACCCGGGTGGTGCCGCGCCACGTTTATGATCAGCGCCAGAACACCGATGGGATCACGGTGCCCAAGGGGTACCGTCCGGTCTGGTCGGATGATCGGCTGAACCCGCATCGGGCCGAATTCAGCCTGATGCCGGCGCAGATCGACCAGCCACCGCATGTCCCGTCAGGCTATGTAGCAACGGGGCGGGGTGACGACCGGCTGAACACGCAGCGCGGAATGCGCACAGCCGTCGGCGATGCCCAGACCGATATGATCTGGACCAAGACGGTGCCGCGGCGCCTGGTTCCGGTCAAGACTGATCGTCCCGTCGTGGCGGCGCCGGCAGGGACCCTCGCCTCTCCGACCAAGACGGAGATGGCGGTTGTGCGGCTGTCGACCCGATCCGCGCCTGAGGCGGGCAAAGACGCGGCCTTTGAAGGGCGCTAAGCCTCTCTGCCTGAAGGCTGCCGATCTTCTCCGGGCCGGTTTGCGGCTTTCACGGCAGGAAGAAGGGCGCCCGCTCAGGGCGTCAGCGTATCAGCCGCCGCAGATCCCCTGCAGTATCACCCAATCGCGATCGGGCAGCACTGGGTCGCCGTCCTTTCCGGCCATCGGGTCGGCGTCGATCAGTTCCTGAACCGTTTCGCCGCTGGGGTCGAGTGTGAGGGCATAGGGTGACGTGGGAACCTGCGCCTCGTCGAAGGCCTTCAGCAGGATGGTCGGGTCCTGTGATGGCCGGCCGGCTGTCAGGACATGTTCGGCGTAGCTGTCCAGCGTGTCGTGGCTGACCTCTCCGGTGGTCAGCAGCCGGAAACTTGCCACTGGCCCGCCATAGCGCAGCAGATCGGCAAGCGGATCGTTTTCGGTGGCACGACTTTGCTCGGCAAGGATGAAACCGGCGGCGACGGCGGGATCCTCGTAGTTTTCGATCAGGTCGCGGTTGAGCAGGATGATATCGCCGGGTAGATGCAGGGTGGTTTGCACGCCGGTGCGCAGCACCACCAAGCGCCCGGTGCCGGTGCGTCGGGCCAACCGGTTCAGGATCGTCAGACCTTCGGGTGTCTCACAGGCCTTGCCAGTGACCCGTTCGATCCGCCGCAGCAGGGTCTGGCCGATTTCCTGACGCTTGATGTCGGGGACAACCTGGGTCGCATGCCGCTGCAGCGCACCGGGAAGCCAGAAGACCAGTAACACCAGCACTGCGGCAAGGCTGGCGCTGACGCTGGCCAGGCGCAGCCGGCCCGGCCGGGGACGGGAGCGCGAGATCGCGGTGCGAATGCGTTCGATCGCCTCGATCATCGCATCCTCGCCATCAGCGAGTTCCAGCGTCTCATCGGGGTCGCCGTCGGGGTGATAGATCGCGGGTAGCACACCGGGATTGTACCGCACGACCGCAGCCAGCGACCAATGGGTCAGCGCACGGTCGGCCATGTCACTGATGGTGAGCGTCGCCTCGCCGACCGAGACAATCACCTCGCGCCGCTGGTCTTCGAGACTGCGGCGCCACAGGCCACTGGCCTCCAGCCGTTCGTATTCGCGCAGCGCCGTCATGTCAGGTGTTTCTGTCGTGCCTCGGGTATTTTTGAGACCACCCTAGCACGCCGCGCACCCGGGCGGCAAACGCCTTTGCTCCCGGGGCGACATGTCGCTGGTGTTCCCGGATCAGGAGGGTTTGAGCCCCATCTTGGCAAAGATCATTGCCGCCGGGCAAAAGCCGGTGAAGGAAGATTGCAGCAGGTTGGCACCGACAAAAACGGTCAGCCATACCCAATAGGGCGACACCCAATAGGTCAGGGCAACCGACAGCAGAACCATGAACCCCGCAAAGGCGGTGACAGCGTTGTGAATGGTCATCTTCAAGTCCTCTTGGTGGCAGGCGCGCCCTGGCGCCTTTGTATTCGAATTTAAGAATACGTTTGGGGTTTTGCAAGCCCGGAACATGCGCGGCGGCGTTTTCGGGTGTTTCGGGTGATGGCAATGACTCGGTTTCAGGTAGGCGGAGCCTTTGCCGGGCTCTTGCGACCGGTTCGAAATCAGTTAGCTTCTGGCGCATGATCCTCAGCCCCGGGCGCGGTTACGTCTTTATCCATATCCCCAAGACCGGAGGCACCTCTCTGGCGTTGGCGCTGGAGGCGCGGGCGATGAAGGACGACCTGATGCTGGGGGATACTCCGAAGGCGCGGCGGCGGCGGCATCGGTTGCATTCGGCGCCGGCGCAGGGGCGGCTGTGGAAGCATTCGACCCTGGCCGATATCGAGGGGCTGGTGCCGGACAGCCTGCTGGACGGGCTTTTCGCCTTTACCCTGGTGCGCAATCCCTGGGCCCGGGCGCTGAGCTATTATCGTTGGCTGCGGTTGCAATCCTTCGATCACCCGGCGGTGCGGCTGGCCGGGGCGCTGAGCTTTGAGGGGTTTGTCACCCATGGCGACACCCGTGCCGCCTTTCGCGCCCATCCGTTTCCGTCTTACATGCGTCGTTCTGACGGGCGCGAGCAATGCGCGGCTTATATCCGGCTCGAACGCTTCGCTGAGGATGCCGCGCCGCTCGTTGCCCATCTGGGTTTCTCGTTGGAACTGCCTCATGAGAACCGCTCGGGCCCTGAGGCCGATTATCCTGCGATCTATACCCCCCGCGCGGCGGAGGCGGTGGCAGAGGCCTGCGCGCAGGATATCGACCGTTTCGGCTATGATTTCGGCTGAGCCATCCCGTCGGGGGAGGCGGTATTTCCCGAAGAAAATGCGCCAGTCCCGTCGTTATTTGGGGGATTGGCGGATAATGCGAAACAATGACATGAGTTTTCCCCATTTCGGGCCCATCGCGGGCCAGCTGGCCGGCTCTTGTGGCTGCATCATGGTTTGAGCCGGTCTGCGGGACCTGCAGAACCGCTGAGCGAAAGGCCCCTTGATGCTGAAATTGCTGCGCGATCTGATGCGTGCCGATCCGCTGCCCGAGGAGGTGGCGCATCCGCTCGGGGGGATGCTGATCACGGGGCAGGCGGGGGTCATGGCCGGCACCCAAGTGGCGACGGCGGCAGGCTGGCGCCCGGTCGAGGCATTGCGCATCGGTGATCGGGTACTGAGTTTCGATCATGGTTTTCAGCCGGTGATCGACGTGCAGCGGGATCGGTTGACCGCTGGAGAGGAGCGTGGCGCCGCTGCGGGGCGGGCGCTGCGGGTGCCGCCGGGCGCGCTTGGCAATCAGGCGCCGTTGTGGCTGATGGCGGATCAGGAGCTTCTGGTGGAAAGTGAAGCGGCACAGCAAATTCTGGGAGAGGCCTTTGTCGCCGTTCCTGCCCGCGCGCTGTCGGGGCTGCGGCGTATCGCCGAGGCCGAGGTCGGGCCCGAACGTTCCACGGTCACCCTGATCTTTCCGCAGGAGGAGGCCATTTATGTCGAAGGTGGGCTGCTGGTGCTGTGTCCGCGACCGCAGACGCCGCTCGCCGCGGTCGAGGCAGGCGATCCGTATGAGGATTATTTCCGGGTCCAGACCTTGCAGACCGCGCGGTTCCTGCTGCGCCAGTTGATCGAGACAGGCGGTGCCGCCAGTCTGGGCTATGCGACCGAGGAGCTCGCGCCGATGATCGCCGCACCGCGTCAACCGCCGCGCCTGGTGGGCTGACCGGCGGCGCTTTCGATTGACGGGCGCCCGCAAATAACGCAGGACTGAGCGAACCCTGTTCTTGCAGCATGCGGATTTCTCATGAGTTTTTCATCTGATACGGCTGAGACCCTTGCCTTGCAGGCGCTGGGCTGGCTGGTCACCAATGATGAGTTGCTGCCGGTCTTTCTCGGCGCCACGGGCGCAGGTGAGGACGAGCTTCGCGCGCGGGCGGCGGATCCCGTGTTCCTGGCAGCCGTGCTGGATTTCCTGATGATGGACGATGCCTGGGTCATGGCCTTTTGCGACAGCGTTCAGACCCCATATGATAGCCTGATGAAGGCCCGCGCCGCGTTGCCCGGCGGGGCGCAGATTAACTGGACCTGAGAGCCGACGCCAAAGGAGCGCCCGCAATGCCCATCGACGCCATTCTCTTTGACAAGGACGGCACCCTGTTCGATTTCGGCGCCACCTGGAATGTCTGGTCGCGCCGGGTGATCGACGATCTGGCCGGGGGCGATGCCAATCTGGCCCGTGCCATGGCCGATGCGATGCGCTTCGATCTGGACAGCAACAGCTTTCTGCCCGACAGCCCGGTGATCGCCGGGACCAACCGGGAGGCGGCGGAATATATTGCCTCGGCACTCCCCGATCGCAGCGTCGAGGAGATAGAGCGCCACCTGACGCTCAGTGCAGCGGAGGCGCCCCTGGCGCCGGCGGTGCCGTTGGCTGCGTTCCTTGATGCGCTTTCGGCGCAGGGCCTCAGGCTGGGGGTGATGACCAATGACACCGAATATAGCGCCCGGGCGCAACTGGGCGGTGCGGGGGTGCTGGACCGGTTCGCCTTTGTCGCTGGTTTCGACAGTGGATATGGTGCCAAGCCGGCCCCCGATCCACTGCTGGCCTTCTGCGACGCGGTGGGGGTGGCGCCGGGGCGCACGGCGATGGTGGGCGACAGTACCCACGATCTGATTGCTGGGCGCGCTGCTGGCATGGCTACGCTGGGGGTGTTGACCGGGGTCGCCGGCATCGAGGAGCTGGCGCCCCATGCCGATGCGGTGCTGCCTGATATCGGTCATATCCCGGATTGGCTGGCGGCGCGCCGCTGATCTGACCTGCAGGTGACGGCGCCGGCCGATCAGGGGCGGCATGTCCCATGAACACGTCTTGCTTTGTCGGGGGCTTTCTTTGTCTCGCCGTCTTCGCCTGGAGATGGGGGGCTTGCGGCAGCCGAGCCATAAGACGGAGGAGGGTCTGAGGCGGGGGCGGAGCAGGTCGCTGTCACCATTTCCATCGCCCGGGAAAAGGGACGAAGGACCGGGCAGGCAGACTTTCGCACCGCAGCTTCTCCTCAGGGTTGCTTGGCGGGCGTTGAGCCCTGTCTTTCAAGCGGAGACGGCCGTTTGTTGGGGCTTTGTTAATCAATTTTCTGCCATGCTGCATTAACGGAAAACTCGGGGGTGCGCATGCACGGTCTGGTCAACAGGGCGATCCAATCTTTCGTCTGCAACACGTATGGGGAAGACCGCTGGCACGATGTGACAGAGGCTGCGGGATTGGGGTTTTCTGATTTCGAGGCGATGCTGACCTATGATGACGATCTGACGGATGCCGTTCTTGATGCGCTCAGCACCGAGCTGCGCCGTGAGCGATCCGAAATTCTCGAGGATCTGGGCACCTATCTGGTTTCGCACCCGGCGGTTGAGGCGCTTCGGCGCCTGCTGCGGTTCGGTGGGGAAACCTATGTCGATTTCCTCTATTCCCTGGATGAATTGCCCGGGAGGGCGCGATTGGCGGTCAGCGATCTGATTTTGCCGGCGATGGAATTGCGGGAGATTCGGCAGGGCCAATTCAGCCTGACCTGTGCGCCGGGCCTGCCGGGGTTCGGCTGGGTGATGATGGGGATCCTGCGGGCCATGGCTGACGATTATGGGGCCTTGGTGATGCTGGAGCATGCCGGCGCCCATGACGGGGCAGAAGTGATCGCGATCACCTTGGTTGAATCCGCCTTCAGCGAAGGGCGGAGCTTTGAGTTGGGAGTGCGCGCCGGATGATCGACAATACAGACCTGGTCCGGATGCTGGACATGCTGTGCCCGATGTACCTTCTTCTGAACGAGGAGGGGGTGATCACCCGCGTCGGCCCGACCCTGCAGAAGATTCGCCCCGACCGGGAGCTCAAGGGGGAACGGTTTCTCGATCTTTTCGAACTTGCGCGACCGCGCTGTGTCGGCAGTTTTGCCGATCTGCTGAACGCCAAGGGGGGGAAGCTGAATCTCAGTTTTCGCGATGCCCGCAAGACTGCGATGAAGGGGCTTATTGTCGGCATCGGTGGCGGCGCGGTGGTCAAGTTGTCATTCGGCATTTCGGTGGTCGAGGCGGTCCGCGACTATCATCTGACCAGCGCGGATTTTTCCTCGACCGACCCGGCGATCGAGCTTCTTTATCTGGCCGAAGCGAATTCGGTGGCGATGGAGGCGTCGCGCCAGTTGAACCTGCGGTTGCAGGCGGCCAAGATCTCGGCCGAGGAACAGGCGTTCACCGACACGTTGACCGGGCTGAAGAACCGGCGGGCGATGGAACATGTCATGGCGCGCAGGGCCAGCGGCGGCATGCCCTATGCGCTGATGCATATCGACCTGGATTTCTTCAAGCAGGTGAACGACACCCTGGGCCATGCGGCCGGGGATTACGTGCTGCAGCAGGTCGCCCGCGTTCTGGTCGAGGAGACCCGGCGCGAGGATACGGTCGCCCGGGCTGGGGGGGATGAATTCGTCATCATCTTCGACCACCTGACCGACAGGCCCCGGCTGCAGCGTATCGCGCGGCGGCTGATCGACCGGGTGGAACAGCCGATGCGCTTTCATGGCCAGAGCTGCCGGATTTCAACCAGTATCGGTATCGCGATTTCGACCGAACAGCCGGCCAGCGATCCTCTCAAGCTGCTCGGCCAGGCGGATGTGGCGCTCTATGCGGCCAAGCGCGGCGGTCGGGCCGGACTGCGATTCTACAGTCCGGGTATGGAAAATCACGACCCGGTGGCGAGTGTCGAGGTTGACCGTGCCCGCTTCGGTTGATGCGTTTGGTGCCGGTCAGCGACGCTTTGCCTGCGAGGGTGCGTTTCCCGCGGCAATCTTGACAGCAAGCGCGGCAGAGGATCATCCTTTCGGCAATCTGTTGATTTGATGCAACAGGCCGTGTCGTGGAAGAGCGGAGGTTTCCCGTGGGAGCCTTGAGCGGTCTGCCTGTCTGAAAGGATTTAACATGTTGAAACGTAATATTTGTGCGTCTTTCGTGATTGCCAGCACCGTGGTGGTGGGGGCTGGTCGGGCTCAGGCCAATGATGCGACCTCTCTGATCGGGGGCGCGATCCTGGGCGGGATCATCGTCAACGAGGTGAACAAGAACAAGCAGCGCCAACAGCAGCAGCAACAGCAATTGCTGCAGCAACAGCGCAATACCACCGTTCAGCGCAGTTCGGTCTCGTCTTCGCAGCGCGAGGCCAACCGCCAGGTGCAGCAGGCGCTGAATTATTTCGGCTATAACGTCGGGACGGCCGACGGCGTGTTGGGCAGCAACAGCCGCAGCGGCATTCGCCGGTATCAGGCGGATATGGGGTATTCGGTGGATGGATATCTCGATCCGCACGAGCGGGATTTTCTGTTGAACAGCCATCAACGGGCGATGGCAGGGGGAAATGTGGCGCCCTATAATCAGATCGTGGCGACGCAGGGCTATGCCGGGTTGCTGCGCACCTATCGCAACGAACAGCTGGGGATCGCCACGCCGGGGACGCAGACGGCCGCGTCCGCTGTCCCGATGCCGGTTCCCGCGCCGACCCAGCCCGAACCGGTCAGCACCCGGGCGGATACCGCCAGCACCGCATTGCCCACCTTCGGGGTTTCCGCTGCGCAGAAATCAATGCGTGATCAATGCGATCAGGTCAACGTGCGCACCGCCGCCAATGGCGGGCTCAGCGCGCCCGGCAAGATCACCGATCCGGCCTTCGCGCTGAACGAACAGTTCTGCCTGGCCCGCATGCAGGCGATGTCTGATACCACCCGGATCGAGGCGACGATCCCGAACATGAGCCAGGGCCAGATCGAAACGCAATGTGACGGTCTCGCCCAGGCCATCGCGCCGCAGATCGTGGCGATCGATAGCGCGCCGGCGGCGCAGGTCATCGACGCGACCAGGGCGTTCCTCGATGCCTCTGGGCAGCCGTTGGATCAGTTGGTGGCGAGCGGCAAGGTCTGTCTGGGGGCAGGCTATCGGGCCGACAACGCGGAGATGGCGCTGGCTTCGGCCGTGCTGCTGAGCGCAGCCGGGCAGGGCGGCTATGCTGAGATGGTGAGCCATCAGCTGCGCGACGGCTTCGGGGCTCAGGTCGCTTCGCCGCAGGTGGCGGCAAGCTGGATGCAGGTGGCGCTGAGCTCTTCCCCGGTGCTGGGCCAGACACCGGAGCGGCTGGCCGTGCTCAAGGCCACCAGCGGCGGCATCGTCCCGGTGTTCCCGACCGCTTCGGGCAACTGATCCTTAGATAGAGATCTAAGAAAGGCCCGTCCCCAGGTGGGGCGGGCCTTTTGCTGTTCGGGGATATGTCCCCAAGGGCCGGCACGTTTCGCCCCACCCTTCAGTCCGGGCGAGAGGCTGTGAAAAATTCGCGAATTGCGCCGAGCCTGCCGTGTGCGCTGGCTGAAAGGGGGGTCATCCCCTCACACATCCAGCTCCTCGACGAACCGCGCGTTCTCCTGGATGTACTGAAACCGCAGCTCGGGTTTCTTGCCCATCAGCCGTTCCACCAGATCGCCGGTCTCGCCCGGTTCGTCCTCGTCGATGGTGACCCGGATCAGCTTGCGCGATTTCGGGTCCATGGTGGTTTCCTTCAGGTCCTTGGCGTCCATCTCGCCCAGACCCTTGAAGCGGCTGACGTCGATCTTGCCCTTGCCGCCCAGCCCCTTCTCCAGCCAGACGTCACGCTCTGCCTCGTCCAGCGCATAGACGCGGCGGGCACCCTGGGTCAGGCGGAACAGCGGCGGGCAGGCCAGATAGAGGTGGCCCGCGTCGATCATCGGCCGCATCTGGGTGAAGAAGAAGGTCATCAGAAGCGAGGCGATATGTGCCCCGTCGACATCGGCGTCGGTCATGATGATGACCTTGTCATAGCGCAGATCGTCGATGTTGAACTTGCTGCCCAGCCCCACGCCCAGGGCCTGGCTCAGGTCCGAGATTTCGGCATTCGATCCCAGCTTGCTCGATGCGGCGCCCAGCACGTTGAGGATCTTGCCGCGCAGCGGCAGCAGTGCCTGGGTCTTGCGGTCACGCGCCATCTTGGCCGAGCCACCGGCCGAGTCGCCTTCGACGATGAACAGTTCGGTCCCGTCTCGGTTGGTGGCCGAACAGTCGACCAGCTTGCCGGGCAGGCGCAGCTTCTTGGTGGCGGTCTTGCGGGCGGTTTCCTTTTCCTGCCGGCGGCGCAACCGTTCCTCGGCGCGCAGGACCAGGAAATCCAGAATGGCGCCGGCGCTCTTGGTATCGGCAGCCAGCCAGTTGTCGAAATGGTCGCGTACCGCGTTTTCGACCAGCCGCTGGGCCTCGACAGTAGCAAGGCGGTCCTTGGTCTGGCCGACGAATTCCGGCTCGCGGATAAAGCAGGAGACCAGCGCGCAGCCGCCGGTGGTCAGATCCTCGCGGGTGATGTCCTTGGCCTTGCGATTGTTCACCAACTCGCCATAGGCGCGGATGCCCTTGAGGATCGCGGCCCAGAAGCCGGCCTCATGGGTGCCGCCTTCGGGGGTCGGAACCGTGTTGCAATAAGACTGGATGAACCCGTCGCGTGACGGTGTCCAGTTGATCGCCCATTCGACCTTGCCCGGGGTGCCGAAGCGTTCCTGAAATTCGACCACGCCGGAAAACGGTTGATCGGCATAGGTCGAGGCGCCGGCCAGCGTCTCTTTCAGGTAATCTGCCAGACCGCCGGGAAAGTGAAAGGTGGCTTCGGTCGGCGTTTCGCCATCGTCGATTTCGGATTTCCAGCGGATTTCGACGCCGGAGAACAGATAGGCCTTGGAGCGGATCGACTTGAACAGCCGCGCCGGTTTGAACCGGTGCGAGCCGAAGATCTCGGCATCCGCGTGGAAGGTGACCGAGGTGCCGCGCCGGTTCGGTGCCGCGCCGATCTTTTCAACCGGGCCTTGCGGGATACCGCGGGAGAATCGCTGTTCATAAAGCGTCTTGTCTCGGGCCACCTGCACCACCATCAGATCCGACAGTGCATTGACCACCGAGGCGCCGACGCCGTGCAACCCGCCCGAGGTCTGATAGGCCTTGCCAGAGAACTTGCCGCCGGCGTGGAGCGTGCACAGGATCACCTCGAGCGCGCTCTTGCCCGGGAATTTCGGGTGCGGGTCGATCGGAATGCCGCGGCCATTGTCCTTGACGGTCAGCGAATAATCCGCGTGCAGCTCCACCTCGATCCGGTTGGCAAAGCCTGCCACCGCCTCGTCCATCGAGTTGTCGAGGATTTCGGCCACCATATGGTGCAGCGCCCGTTCGTCGGTGCCGCCGATATACATGCCGGGGCGTTTGCGCACCGGCTCCAGTCCCTCCAGCACTTCGATCGAGGAGGCATCATAGGTTTCGGGGGCGGATCCGGAGAGAAGATCGTCGGGCATGTTCGGGCTGCTCTTTGTCTTGGTTGGCGGTCAGTATGCCAGAGCTGCCCGGCGGGGGGAAGTGGCCCCGCCGGGATCGGGCCAGAACGGCGCCGGGCAGAAGCTGGTCCAAGCCCAGATCGGAAACGGATCAGGACCAGTTCAGGGGCGAATTCAGGGCCGGTCGCACCATTCCAGGATGCTGCGTGCCACCTGGGCCGGGAGCTGGTGGCAGATCCAGTGGTCCGCCCCGTTGAACTCCACCCGGGTCAGGTCGGGGGCGAAATCCTCAAGCCCCTCAGTGGCTTCCGGCAAAAGCGCGGTGTCCCCCAGCCCCCAGATCAGCAGGTGCGGGCAGTGCACCATCAGCTTGTCTTTCGGCGGTTCGGGCAGGTCGGTGATCGGCGCGCCGGGTTTGGCCACCTGCAGGGGAGAGGCGCGATACCAGTGGATCATCGTCTTCAGCCGGCCCGGACGCGACCATTCTGTGACATAGTCGGCCAGTTTCGCAGGCGTCATCCAGGCGTGGTCCATCTTGGCCAGGAACAGCTCTTTCATCTTTGCGAAGTCGTTGGCGGCGAGCCGCTCCTCGGAGCCTTCGCGCCGCAGGGCCAGGATATATTGCGAGGCTTCGGCCTGATCGCCGCCCCGGGCCAGCGCCCGCTGGAACGGCACCGGGTGGACGCCGTTGGCGATGATCAGACGGTCAACCAGTTCGGGGCGGAACATCGCCAACCCATAGGCCACCGCCGCGCCCCAGTCGTGCCCCATCACCGTCAGCGGCCCGCCGCCGAGGTGGTCGATCAGCGCCGCCATGTCGCCGACCAACTGCGAGGTGCGATACATAGCGACGTCATCGGGGGCCCAGCTTTGGCCATAGCCGCGCTGGTCGGGGGCGATGCAATGGAACCGTTCGGCCAGAAGCGGTGCCAGTTCGGCCCAGGCGCCGCCGAATTCGGGAAAGCCATGCAGCAGCAAAAGCGGAGGATTGGCCGGGTCGCCCCAGCGGCGCAGGAAGAACGGGTGGCCGTTCAGATCAATGGTCTCGGTTCTCATGTCGGCACTCTAATCGCTTGCGGCCCTTCGGCAACGAAAATTCCCGGACGCGTCGCGACGGAAAGCCCCGGCTTGCCAGATGGCGGGGGGGTGTCTATGGCCAGAAATATGATCAAAGAGATGTCATATATCGGCCACGTCAAGGCGGTCGCACTTTTGGGGCTGCCGCTGGTCGGCGGGCATCTGGCGCAATTCGCCATCGGGTTGACCGACAGCGTGATGCTGGGGTGGTACGGGGTGGAGGCGCTGGCCGCGGTCACCCTTGCATCGAGCTATTTCTTCGTCCTGTTCCTGACCGGGGCCGGCTTTGGTTGGGCGGTGATGCCGATGGTTGCCGCCGCCTCTGCCGCCGGGGATGAGACCAGCGCGCGGCGCGCCACGCGCATGGGGCTCTGGTTGTCACTGCTCTATGCGGCGGCGGTGCTGCCGCTTCTGTGGTGGTCCGGGCCGATCCTGCGCGCCTTGGGGCAGCAACCCGAGGTGGCGGCAGATGCCGCGCAGTATCTGCGCGTGGCCTGCTGGGGGATGGGGCCTGCGCTGCTGGTGATGGTGCTGAAATCCTATCTCGCGGCGCTGGAGCGGACGCAGATCGTGTTGTGGATCACGGTTCTGGCGGCGCTGGCCAACGGTTTGGCCAATTATGCGCTGATCTTCGGACATTGGGGGATGCCGGCGCTGGGGCTGCGCGGGGCGGCGCTGGCATCGGTCATCACGCAGGGCATCTCGTTCCTGGCGGTGGTGCTCTATGTCGAGTTGGTCTTGCCCGAACAGGAGCTGTTTCGCCGCTTCTGGCGCCCGGATTGGGAGATGTTCGCACGGGTGTTCCGGCTGGGGTTGCCCATCGGTATCACCAGTCTGACAGAGGTCAGCCTGTTTGCGGCTTCGGCCGTGATGATGGGCTGGCTGGGGACGGTGCCGCTGGCCGCCCACGGAATCGCGCTGCAGGTGGCGTCGGCCACTTTCATGCTGCATCTGGGGCTGTCGAATGCCGCGACGGTGCGGGCGGGAAATGCCTTTGGTCGGGGCGATCGGGCGCATATGGCGCGCGGCGCCGTGGTGGTGACGGCGATGTCGCTGTGTCTGGCGCTGCTGGCAAGTGCGGTATTTCTGCTGGCTCCCGAGGTTCTGATCGGGTTGTTTCTTGATCCCGCCGATCCGGAGCGGGCGCAGATCATGGCCATTGGTTCGGCGCTTTTGGCGGTGGCGGCGCTGTTCCAACTGGTCGATGGTGGGCAGGTGGTGGCGCTGGGGCTGTTGCGTGGGGTGCAGGACACCACCATGCCGATGGTGATTGCGGCGCTGTCCTACTGGGCGGTGGGGCTGCCGTCGTCCTATCTTTTGGGGTTTGTCTGGGGCATGGGCGGCATTGGCATCTGGCTGGGGCTGGTGGCCGGGCTTGCCTGTGCAGCGGCGCTGCTGATGCTACGGTTCTGGCGGCGTGGCCTGGCCCTGGTCTGATCCGGGAACTGACTGGCGGCTGATCGGGACGGACACCGGAAAGATCACGAAACGGGCCTGGGGTCCGTCGTGATCTGTTCAGAGTCATCTGAGATTTTTTGGAGCGGGCGATGAGATTCGAACTCACGACCCCAACCTTGGCAAGGTTGTGCTCTACCCCTGAGCTACGCCCGCATCCTTGGGTAGGTCTTTTATACTCTCTGGAGCGGGCGATGAGATTCGAACTCACGACCCCAACCTTGGCAAGGTTGTGCTCTACCCCTGAGCTACGCCCGCATCCTTGAGTGAGGCGTGAGATATAAATATCCGGCCGGGGCTGCAAGAGGAAAATGCACCGACCGGGCGGATTTTTCTCCGGCATCGCGGGAAGATGGAAAAAACTGGGGGCGGGGGGCTGCGACCGTGCCCGATCGGCGGATCTGGTGGTCAGGCGTCGAGGCGGGGGGCCAGAAACGCACGATGGTTCTTGCAATGGCGCTGTGTCATCACCTTGGCCCGCTTGCCGGGGATCAGTTTCCGCGCCGGGCGGGGGGCGATGCCCGGGTGCCGCGCCAGGTCGGGAAACAGGGTCAAAATCTCGGTCCGGGAGTCGACGGGCAGATGTTTCAGCGCTTCAGGTCCAGTGTAGAGCGATTCCGTCGGCGCGCCATTGGCCAGGAGCAGTTGATGGCTGTCGAACAGGATATGGTAATAGGTCACTCCCGCGCCGGATTCGGCACTGTCCCTATCCATCACGATCCCGGGTGCGCCGATCAGATGTTTGGCGGCGACCAGAACCTCCGGGGTGTCGAACATCCGCGCCGAGATGCGCGAGGCGACCAGCATCCGATGTTGTGGCGAGACCAGCAGATCTTCCCGTGGGGTGCGCGGTCCGAGCGCACCGGCGGTGATGCGGATCGGGCACAAATTCGGATAGCGCAGCAGGTCCCTGGCGCTTAGGCAGCGTGACAGGATCAACCGGATCGCCTGCGGCCCGTTGTCCAGCGTCAACACATGGTCCCCCTCCCGCAGATCCTCGATCGCGATTTCACCATGCAGGGTCGTAATCAGCGTGCCGGTTGTAAAGCAGGGCGGTGGAGGCGGCGGGTGCATCTCCTGGCCGTCCTCGCCAGAGCCGCGCAGGATGGTCAGCTTGGTCTCCTCGGGCGGCCAGTCGCCGTCGAAGGTGTATCCGATCACGGTGCTACCGGAATAGGGGTTGTCGGGATCGCTGTCGACGCTGACCGCCACCAGTCGATATTTGGTGCCGTCCTGATCTCGAACCCAAAGCTCATATTCGTCTTCTATCCGCAGACCCGAGGGATAGGTGGTGCCGTCAATCCTGACGCTGTCGCTGATCACCTGGTTGTGCGCGGGAAAGTTGCCGCCGCTCCAATATGGGTTGGCGGGATCGTCCTGCAGCCTGTCGTCTTCATCGTTGACGCCAACGGTCAGCAGATCGTCACTGCGGTAGCTGAATTTATAAGTGCCCCAGTTCCAGCCGGCCCCGCTTCCGAACTGGACTTGAAAATCGCTGGGCCGTGCGCCGATGAAATCGAGCCCTGACAGGGGGATGATCTGGAGCGAATAGCTGGGCAAGGGGGGACCTCCTTCCGGGCCTTTCCGGGGGCGTGCGGCACGTCACGCCTTTAGAACGGGGGAGGTGTTACTTTTGGATTTCCCGCATCGGAAAATTTTGTTTGAATTTTGTGCAATCTGCGGGAGGAACCGCTGCGGGGCCGGGACAATCAAGACAGGCGGGAGAGATCGCTGGCCCCCGGGGATCGCGCATGTCGCGTCCGGGTGCTTTCAAGCTTCTGTTTCGGAATTATATTTTCGGATTCGCGGTGAAATGGCGCGCCGCTGAGAGGTGTCTCATCGACCATGCCAGCGAAGAAGAGAGGCGGCAGAAGGCGAGCGTGAAAAAGATATTAAATATTATTGAAAATCGGTCAGAGTGGCCTGTGTCCGCAGGTCGGCCCTGCCAGGTGTCCCCCGCCGGTCGCTGCGCGCCAGCCGGCGGGGGAGGGGATCATTCCAGTTCGATCAGCAGGTCCTTGGCGTCGATCTGGGTGCTGGGCTGGACATGCAGCGCCTTGATGGTGGCGTCGCGTTCGGCGTGGATGCCGGTTTCCATCTTCATCGCCTCGATGGTCAAGAGCAGGTCGCCTTCCTTGACCTGTTGGCCGGCCTGCACTGCGACGGTCGCCACAACTCCCGGCATCGGTGCACCGATATGGTTGGAGTTGCCGAGCTCTGCCTTCGGGCGGGCCACCTTGGCCGATTTCACCAGACGGTTCGCGACACGAATGGTGCGCGGCTGGCCGTTCAGTTCGAAGAAGACCTTCACCTCGCCATTCTCGTCGGTCTCGCCCACCGCCTGACAGCGGATTTCCAGCGTTTTGCCGGGGTCGATCTCGGCACTGATCTCCTCGCCCGGCTCCATGCCATAAAAGAAGGTCTTGGTCGGCAGGGTGCGCACGGGACCATAGGTCCGGTGCCGGCCCATGTAGTCGAGGAAGACCTTGGGATACATCAGGTATCCCATCAGATCCTCGTCATCGATGTGCTTGCCTTCAAGCTCTTCCTTCAGCTTGATGCGGGTCTCGTCCAGATCGACGGCGGGCAGGTGCTTGCCAGGGCGTTCGGTATTGGGCGCCTCGTCCTTCAGCACCTTCTTCAGGATCACCTCGGGGAAGCCCTGCGGCGGCTGGCCCAGGTTGCCGCGCATCATATCGATCACCGAATCCGGGAAGCTGACCTCGACCGTCGGATCCTCGACCTGCGCGCGGCTCAGGCCCTGGCTCACCATCATCAGTGCCATGTCGCCCACCACCTTGGACGAGGGCGTGACCTTGACGATATCGCCGAACATCATGTTCACATCGGCATAGGTCTTGGCGACCTCGTGCCAACGTTCCTCCAGCCCAAGACTGCGCGCCTGGGCCTTGAGGTTGGTGAACTGGCCGCCCGGCATTTCGTGCAGATAGACTTCCGATGCCGGCGCTTGCAGGCCGCTCTCGAAGGCGGCGTATTGGCCGCGCACTGCCTCGAAGTAATCGCTGATCTCGCGGATCGCGTCGATATCCAGCCCGGTGTCGCGATCGGTGTGGCGCAGCGCCTCGACCACCGATCCCAGCGTCGCCTGGCTGGTGTTGCCCGAGAAGCTGTCCATCGCGCAATCGACCGCATCCACCCCGGCCTCGGCCGCCGCCAGGATCGAGGCGATGGCGACGCCGGCGGTGTCATGGGTGTGATAGTGGATCGGCAGCCCGACTTCCTGCTTCAGCGCGCGCACCAGCGCCTTGGCCGAGGCAGGCTTCATCAGCCCGGCCATGTCCTTCAGCCCCAGCACATGGGCGCCGGCGGCCTCAAGCTCCTTGGCCATGTCGATATAGTATTTCAGATCGTATTTCGACCGCGCCGGGTCCAGCAGATCGCCGGTATAGCAGATGGTGCCTTCGCAAATTTTATTCTGTTCGATCACCGCATCCATGGCGACGCGCATGTTCTCGACCCAGTTCAGGCTGTCGAAGACGCGGAAGACGTCGATGCCCTGGGCAGCTTCCTTGATGAAGGCCTGCACCACGTTGTCGGGATAGTTGGTGTAACCGACGCCATTCGATCCGCGCAGCAACATCTGCGTCATCAGGTTCGGCATTGCCTCGCGCAGGTCGCGCAACCGTTGCCAGGGGCATTCTTGCAAGAAGCGGTAGGCGACATCGAAGGTCGCACCGCCCCAGCATTCGACTGACAGAAGCTGCGGCAGGTTGGCGGCATAGGTCGGGGCGACCCGGATCATGTCGATCGACCGCATCCGGGTTGCCAGCAGTGACTGATGCCCGTCGCGCATGGTGGTATCCGTGATCAGCAGCTGCTTTTGCGCCCGCATCCAATCGGCCACCGCCTTGGGCCCCTTGTGCTCAAGCAGGTTGCGGGTGCCCATCTGGGGTTCGGCCTTTTTCGCCGGCGGTTTCGGCAGTTTCAGCCCCGCCGCCGGCAGCGGCCGGTCCTTGGTTTCGGGGTGACCGTTCACCGTGATGTCGGCGATATAGGTCAGCACCTTGGTGCCGCGGTCCTGTCGTTTCGGGAAATGGAACAGGCCCGGCGTTTCGTCGATGAACTTGGTGGTATAGGTATTGTTCAGGAATACCGGGTGCTTCAGCAGGTTCTCGACGAAAGAGATATTGGTGTTCACGCCGCGGATGCGGAATTCGCGCAGCGCCCGGTCCATCCGGGAGATGGCCTTCTGCGGTGTCTGGGCGTGGGCGGTGACCTTGACCAGCAGCGAATCGTAATACCGCGTGATCACGCCGCCGGCGTAGGCCGTGCCGCCATCCAGCCGGATGCCCATGCCGGTGGCGGTACGATAGGCGCTGATGCGGCCGTAATCGGGGATGAAGTTGTTCTGCGGATCCTCGGTGGTGATCCGGGTCTGCAGCGCATGACCGTTCAGCCGGATATCGTCTTGGTTGGCCTTGCCGGTGGCCTCGGCAATCGTCTTGCCCTCGGCAATCAGGATCTGCGCCTGCACGATGTCGATGCCGGTGACTTCTTCGGTCACGGTATGTTCGACCTGAACGCGCGGGTTCACCTCGATGAAATAGAATTTCTCCGTCTCCATATCCATCAGGAACTCGACGGTGCCGGCACATTCATAATTGACGTGCTTGCAGATGCGATAGCCCAGATCGCAGATCTCGGCCCGCTGGGCGTCGGTCAGATAGGGGGCCGGGGCGCGTTCCACGACCTTCTGGTTGCGGCGCTGGACCGAACAGTCACGCTCGTAAAGGTGATACATGCCGCCATGCTTGTCGCCGAGGATCTGGACCTCGACGTGCCGCGCGCGGGTGATCATCTTTTCCAGATACCCCTCGCCATTGCCGAAGGCGGCCTCGGCCTCGCGCCGGCCTTCCATCACCTTCTCGGGCAGTTCCTTGGCGTTCAGGATCGGCCGCATGCCACGGCCGCCGCCCCCCCAGGAGGCCTTGAGCATCAGCGGAAAGCCGATCTCCTCTGCCTCGGCGACGATAGCGTCCATATCATCGCCCAGCACCTCGGTCGCCGGGATCACCGGCACGCCGGCGGCGATGGCGACCTTGCGGGCGCTGGCCTTGTCGCCAAGCGCGCGCATGGTGTCGGCCTTGGGTCCGATGAAGGTGATCCCCGCCTTTTCGCAGGCATCGACGAAATCGGGGTTTTCGCTGAGCAGCCCGTAGCCGGGGTGTATCGCGTCCGCGCCGCTTTCGCGGGCGACGCGGATGATTTCCTCGATCGACAGATAGGCGGCGACCGGGCCCATGCCTTCGCCGATCTTATAGGCCTCGTCCGCCTTGAACCGGTGCAGGCTGAGCTTGTCTTCCTCCGCATAGATGGCAACGGTCTTCTTGCCCATCTCATTGGCGGCGCGCATCACGCGAATGGCGATTTCACCGCGGTTTGCGATCAGGATTTTGCGGAAGTCGGACATAGGCACCTCTGTCGGTCTTTAGGGTGTCGCCGCAATGCAGCGTGGTCTGCTGCAAAGGCGTAACGGCGTTTGTCCGACGTGACCAGCATGGTTGCGCTATCGGCCTATCATCAATCTGTCATAATGCGCGGCAGGGCCGGCAGCGGGAGGGCGGGGGGCAGATCGCCCAACCGTTCCATCCCCAGTTGGCCCATATTAGCCACCAGATCGCGGCGCAGCACCTCGATCAGATGTGCCGGGCCCTTGGCTCCGAGCGCGGCGAGCGCATAGTGGAAGGGCCGCCCCATCATCACGAAATCAGCGCCAAGTGCGCGTGCCCGCAGGATATCGAGCGCGCCTTCGGCGCCGCTGTCGAAGATCAGCGGCAGCCGGGTGGCGGCGCGAAGCTGCGGCAAGGCCTCGATCGCAGCGGGGGCGCCGTCGAACTGCCGCCCGGCATGGTTCGACACCCAGAGCGCATCGACGCCGATCCGTTCCAGCGGTTCGGCATCCGCGGGCCTCAGTACGCCCTTTACCAACAGGGGCCCTTGCCAATGGTCGCGGAGCCACTGCACATAACTCATGTCCGGGGAGGTGCGCAGTAGATAGCCGACATGCGCGGTCGACGAGAGCGATTCGCTGGCCTGCTGCACATATTTGTCCAGCATCCGCATATGCGGCATGCCGCGCCGGGCCATCCCCAGCGCCCAGGCCGGCCGCATTGCCACCTGCGCCAGCAGTCGCGGCGTCAGCTTCGGCGGCTGGGTCAGCCCCGATCGGGTCTGGCGTTCACGACGCGACGCCACAGGGACATCGACCGTCAGGATCAGCGCGCTGAACCCCGCATCGCGGGCGCGGTTCAGCATATCAGTGCGAATGCCTTCGTCCTTCGGCGGATAAAGCTGGAACCAGCCGTGTTCACCCAGATGCGGTGCCAGATCCTCGGGGCTCTGGCTGGCGACGGTGGACAGCGAATAGGGGATGCCGGCCTCTGCCGCGGCACGGGCCAGGTGGCCTTCGGCATCGGGCCAGATCAGCCCGGACATCCCCACCGGAGAGATGCCGAAGGGCAGCGGAAAATCGCGCCCCAGAAATCGGGTGCTCAGATCGGGGGTCTGCGGGCCGTGCAGGATTGACGGCAGAAAGCCCACCGTATCAAGCGCGGCGCGGTTGCGGGTCTTGGTGGCCTCGGTTCCGGTGCCGCTGTCGAGGTATTCCCAAACGAATTTTGGCAGCCGCTGGCGGGCGCGGCGTTTCAGATCGGGAATTCCGGGGTAAGTGCTGTGCAGGTCCATGGGCGGATTTGTTGCCAATCTGTTGAGATTGTCCAGAGTTCCGCGTTGCGATGAGGCCGCGGGGGACTATCTTTCGAACATGGACGATCTTTCCCGATTTCATCAGGCCCAGACGGATGTCTGGCCGCAGGCGCTGGCCGAGCTTCGGTCCGGTGCAAAATGCAGCCATTGGATGTGGTTCATCTTTCCGCAGTTACGCGGGCTCGGTCGGTCGGCGACCGCGCGCCGCTTCGGGATCGCCGATCTTGCAGAGGCACGAGCCTATCTTGCCGACCCGGTCCTTGGGGGGCGGTTGCGCCAGGCGGTGGCGACGCTGTTGGATCATCGCGACCGCAGTGCCCAGGCCATCCTGGGGCCGGTGGACGCGGTCAAGCTGTGTTCCTGCGCCACGCTGTTCGAGGCGGCGGGGGGAGGGGCGGTCTTCGGGGAGTTGTTGGAGGTTTTCTACGACGGCCGCCGCTGCGGCCTGACGCAGGCGCTGCTGCGTGGTGAGAATGTATAGCGAAACGCTACACGAAACGTCATAAATACGTTACATTGGGGCATGGTGCGTTGGCTTCTCCCCCTCTGTATGGTCGTGGCGCTTGCTGCGGCGGATGGGGTGCGGGCGCAATCTCCGCTGGCCGAGGTGATCTGCGAATCGACGGGCAGGATGTATGATCGTCTGGAGGGGCGCATGCGCCTGGCGCGCGGCGCAACCGGCATCCGAGACCGCGACCAGGTGATCGAGGTCTGGTCCGGGGACCGCGGCAGATGGGCTCTGATCGCAACCTATGCGACCGGGATATCCTGTCTTCTGGCGATAGGCGAAGATTGGCAGACCCTCGCGCCCGAGGTTGCCGGAACCACTCCGTCAGCACCGGAGGGATAACAGAAGCGCCCGCCCCGACGAAGGGCAGGGACGGGCGAGTATCTGAAAGGGGAAAGTTTACAAGGCTTTCAAATCCGAGGCCATTTTCCGTCCGTCGCGTCCGTCCTGAAGCTCGTAGGAAACCTTTTGGTTGTCGGCCAACCCCGTCATTCCGGAGCGCTCGACGGCCGAGATATGCACAAACACATCCTTGCCGCCTTCATCCGGCGCGATGAAGCCATAGCCTTTGGTGGTATTGAACCATTTCACGGTGCCAGTCGGCATCTCCCGTGTCTCCTTCTGACTTGCTCTTGGCCCCGCGCGTCTTCCCAAGCGCGGGGGCGCGACCGATTGTACAGATGACCGGCTCAAGATCGTCAAAGGCGGTGTCTGATCAGCGGCAACGCAGGAAAAGGATCGCATGGAACCCATAAAAATCAAGGAAAAGGGGATGCGCCCGTCAAAGATGCCGGATATTTGCGCAGGGGGCGTTCATTGCGCAACGGAGACCGAGATGATCCTTTACGGCCTAAAGACCTGCGATACCTGCCGGAAGGCGCTGAAATCCCTGCCGGAGGCAGAGTTCGTCGATGTCCGGGCCGACGGTATGCCCGAAGGTGTGCTGGAAATGGCACTGGCACAATTCGGCACGGCGCTGGTCAATACCCGTTCCACCACCTGGCGCGGGCTGTCGGAAGAGCAACGCGGTCAAGCGCCGCTCGATCTTCTGCGCGCTCACCCGACACTTATGAAACGGCCGTTGATCGTGGTGGGGGACGGTCAGATGCATCTGGGGTGGACGGCGCAAACCCGTACTGCCCTTGGCGTTTCCTGATCCGCTCCCTATCTGAAATCCGGTCAAGGAGGCCAATATCATGCGAAACGCAGCCCTGGTTCTGGGTCTGATCGGCGGGGTCGTCGGGATGATCGTCGGGTTTTTCAGCTATGGCTATACCGTTGCGATCGATCATTTCGGCGAGGTGGACGGGTTTCTGGAGCAGGTGGCGAATGTGGACGTGATCCGCACCGCGTCGTTGTTGTCGCCGTTGCTGGCGATCGCCGGCGGTGCCATGGCGCGGGCCCGGGCGCTGGTCGGGGGGCTGCTGATGCTGATTTCGGCGGGCGGCATGTATTACGCCTTCGGCTTCAACGTCTTTACCATGTTCCCGATCGCCTTCGTCGGGTTGGGCGGTGTTCTGGCGCTGGCCGCCGGCAAGCCGGACGAGCCCAAGGCGCATTTCTAGGTCAGGCTGGCGCCGATGATCGCACCCCCCTGCAGCAGCAGGGTGAAGAGGGCGGCAAGATCGACATCCGCCGCCTCGGCTCGGGCGCGGTCTTCTGCCTCGCCCAGGGGGGCGCCCTGCAACAACGCCGCGACGAAGCCCGCGCCGCCCGGCGGCAAGGGCTGGGGGAGCGGGTCATAGGCGGGGCGGGTGATCAGCACATCCTGCGCCACGGCGCGCGGGGCAGGGGCATTTGTTTCGGTATTGAACCGCCAGATGTCGAAGATCGGCCAGGGAGAGCGCAGCAGCCGCAGCGCTGGGGCCAGGTCGAGGTGCACTTCGGCCAGTCGATCGGGCGGCAGGGCGGCGAGCTGCTGTGCCGGCAGTGGGGGAGCATCGGCGGCGTGATAAGCGTGGCGCAAGGCCAGATCCAGCCGCGCGACGTCGCCGAGATAGCCCAGATCGGCAAGCCGAGTGTCGGCCTCCAGAAATTCGGGGAAACCCTCACCATAAAGCATCAGCAGCGGTGAGGACGGTGGATGGGCGCGCAGGAACCGAAGGGCGAGGTCCTTCATGACCCCATCGCCAAGCAGCCGGGTGATCACCGGAAAGCCGGTGCAAAGCGCCTCGATCAGGCTGGCGGTGACGGTGTTGCGGTGGATGGCGAAGCGGCCGGGACGGTCGAACAGCCCCTCGGGCAGGGCGGAGGCCGGATCAAGCAGGTTGCGGGCAAGCCGCTCTTCGCGGGCGCTCATCGCGACAGGCTGCCGAGGGCACGGGCGGCGCGGCCCGCCTCGGCGGCGAGCACCGGCCAGTCGGGAATATCGTTGTCCCATTCGATCAGCACCGGACGCGGGCCGCTGCGGGCAAGCGTATGGTCAAGCAGCGCCCAGACCGGATCGGCGACTGGTGCCCCGTGGCTGTCGATCAGCACCGGTGCACCTTGATCGTCCTGCTGCGCCTCATGACCGCCAAGGTGAATCTCTGCCACCTGATCCAGCGGCAGCGCCTCGACATAGGCCTGTGGCGAAAAACCCAGATTGCAGGCCGACACAAAGACATTGTTGATGTCGAGCAGCAGTCCGCAGCCGGTGCGGCGGCTGAGTTCGGCCAGGAAGGCGGGTTCCGTCCAGGTGCTTTCGGTGAAGCTGACATAGCTTGAAGGGTTTTCCAGCAGCATCCGGCGGCCCAGAAACGCTTGTACTTGGTCGATATGATCGGCCACCCGCGTCAGCGTCGCATCGGTATAAGGCAGCGGGAGCAGATCGTTCAGAAAGGCGCCGTCGTGACTGGACCAGGCAAGATGCTCAGAGAAACTGGCGGGCGCCAGCCAATCGCACAGATGGCGCAACCGGGCCAGGTGATCGGGGTCCAGTCGGTCGCTGCCTCCGAGGCCGAGACCGACCCCGTGAACCGAGATCGGGAACCGCTCGTTCAGATGGCGAAGCTGTGCCAGCGGGCGGCCACCGTCCCCCATGTAGTTCTCGGCATGGATCTCGAGCCAGCGCACCATCCCGGGCGCGGCGCAGAGGTCGTTGAAATGCTGCGGCTTGAAGCCGACACCGGTGGCGTCGGGCAGGGCGGCTTGCCGCGCCGCGCCGGGCATCAGGACGGCAGATCGCGTTTCAGCGCTTTCAGCGCGCCGTGGCGCGGCGTGCCGTCGGCCATGGGCGGCAGGGCGATATCCTTGCAGGTGCCGAAATTGACCAGCTTCCAGGAATTGCCCTGATAATCCACGGTCGAACTGCCGGCGCAGGTCGTGCCGGGACCGGCGGCGCAATCGTTCTGTCCGGCGAGCGCGACGCCAAAGCATTTCTCCTTGGTCTGGGCGTCGACGCTGGAAGCTAGCGTCGTACTGAGCGCCGCACCAAGTGCGCCGGCAATCGCGAGGGATTTGGCAGTCTGGGACATGTGGGTTTCCTTCTCTTCAGTCGGGTTGTCTGAATGTTACAGGAAAACGAGCGCCTGTCTCTGGGGAAAGACAGCGGAGTTGCCGCTGTCTTGCGCCCCCCGGGTCTGGCGAGCCGGGGGGCTGTTGTATTGCCTGAAGTTACAGAAGATCGGGCGGCGTTGCCGCTTTGGACAGTTCGGCGGCGATCTCGTCGAGCGTTGCCATGCTGGTCTGTTTCTCACCCAGCCGGCGAACCGATACTGTGCGCTCCTCGACCTCGCGATGACCGACGGCCAGAATCACCGGCACTTTCGACAGCGAATGTTCGCGAACCTTGTAGTTGATCTTCTCGTTGCGAATATCGGCTTCGGCCCGGACGCCGCCAGCCTTCAGTCTGGCCACGACTTCCTGCACGTACTCATCGGCCTCCGAGGTGATCGAGGCAACCACCACCTGACGCGGCGCCAGCCAGAACGGCAGCTTGCCCGCATGTTCCTCGATCAGGATGCCGATAAAGCGTTCGAACGAGCCCAGAACCGCGCGGTGCAGCATGATCGGCCGATGCTTGGCGCCGTCCTGGCCGACATAGCTGGCATCCAGCCGTTCGGGCAGGTTGGGATCGACCTGCAGCGTGCCACATTGCCAGTCGCGCCCGATCGCATCGGTCAGCACGAATTCCAGCTTGGGACCGTAGAAGGCGCCTTCACCTTCCTGGATCTCGAAATCATAGCCGGCGGCCTTGCAGGCGTTGCCCAGCGATTCCTCGGCATGATCCCAGCTTTCCTCTGTCCCGATCCGCTTTTCGGGGCGGGTCGACAGCTTGATGCTCCAGTCGTGGAAGCCGAGGTCGGCATAGATGCCGGCGAGGAATTCGATGAACTTCTTGGTTTCGACCTCGATATCCTTCTCTTCGCAGAAGATATGCGCATCGTCCTGGGTAAAGCCGCGCACCCGCATGATCCCATGCAGCGCGCCCGAGGGTTCATAGCGGTTGCACGAGCCGAACTCGGCAATGCGCAGGGGCAGATCGCGATAGGATTTCAGGCCCTGGTTGAACACCTGCACGTGGCAGGGGCAGTTCATCGGCTTCAGCGCGTTGATGGTCTTTTCGCGCGCATGTTCCTCGTCGACTTCGACGATGAACATGTTTTCCTGATAGTTGTCCCAATGACCGGAGGCTTCCCACAGCTTGCGGTTCACCACCTGCGGCGTGTTCACCTCGACATAGCCGTCGCGTTCCTGCTGGCGGCGCATGTAATCCTGCAGCGTGGTGTAGACCTTCCAGCCGTTCGGATGCCAGAACACCTGGCCCGGCGCCTCTTCCTGCATGTGGAACAGATCCATCTCGCGGCCCAGCTTGCGGTGGTCGCGCTTGGCGGCTTCCTCCAGCATATGCAGGTAGGCTTTCAGTTTTTCCTTGTTCTGGAAAGCCACGCCATAGATGCGTTGCAGCATCGGACGATTGGAATCGCCGCGCCAATAGGCGCCGGCCACATGGGTCAGCTTGAAGGCATCGCCCGGCACCTGCCCGGTGTTCTGCAGGTGCGGCCCGCGGCAGAGATCCTGCCAATGGCCGTGCCAGTACATGCGCAGCGGCTCATCCCCGGGGATCGCCTCGACCAGTTCGACCTTATAGGGTTCGTTGTTGGCCTGATAATACTCAATCGCGCGGGCGCGTTCCCAGATCTCGGTGGTGACCGGATCGCGGCGGTTGATGATCTCTTTCATCTTCTTTTCGATGAGGCCGAGATCTTCGGGGGTGAAGGGCTCTTCCCGATCGAAATCGTAATACCAGCCGTTGGCGATGACCGGGCCGATGGTGACCTTGGTGGCGGGCCAGATTTCCTGCACGGCGCGGGCCATGATATGGGCCAGGTCGTGACGGATCAGCTCCAGCGCGGGCGCCTCGTCCTTCATCGTGTTGATGGCGATTTCGGCATCATGTTCCAGCGGCCACTGCAAATCCCAGTGCTTGCCATCGACGATGGCGCTGATCGCCTTCTTGGCCAGGGAATTGGAGATATCGGCGGCGACTTCTGCCGGCGTCACGCCTGCGGCATAGGATCGTTTGTTGCCATCGGGGAAAGTGAGAGAAATGTCGGCCATGATCTGGCTGCTCCTCGTCGGTTTGGCGCCCACGGAACGCCCGGTTGCGGGTAATATGGTGTAGGCGTCATGTGGCAGGGGGGCAGAGCCAAGTCAAGCCAGTGCGGCATCGGCCGCTGCGCATTACCGGACGGGAACGCGCAGCCGGGGTGATCGCGCCATCAGCGAGGTGGGGTCAGGATGCGGCCGCCTGGCTGCTCCGCGTGGGCACATATCTTTGCAGGCATTCGGCGATGTCGGTGAACTTGCAGGGCTTGGCGATACAGTCCTCCATCCCCGCCTGGAGATAGCTTTCCTTCTGGTCTGCCATCACATTGGCCGACAGTGCCACGATCGGCGTATGCTTGTTGGGGCCAGCGCCCTGGCGGATTTCCAAAGTGGCCTCAATGCCGCTTTTGCGCGGCATCTGGATATCCATCAGGATTAGATCGAACTCCTGTTGTGCCGCGGCGGCCACGGCTTCGACCCCGTCGGCGGCGACTGCGGGGCAGACACCCAGCCGGGCCAGGAATTTCCGCGCGATGAACTGGTTGGTCTTGTTGTCCTCGACCAGCAGGACATGGGCCTGATCGAAACTGCCGGGGGTGGGCGAAGGGCCGACTTCCAGCATGTCGACCGGGTGTTCGCCTTCGATCAGCGGAAAGGTGAACCAGAATGTGCTGCCATGACCAAGCCGGCTGTTGACCCCGGTTTCGCCGCCGTGAAGCTCGGCAAGCTGGCGGGCGATCGACAGGCCCAGCCCGGTGCCGCCGTAAAGCCGGGCGGTCGAATTCTCGGCCTGTTCGAACTGGTTGAAGATCCGCTGCGCCGCCTCATGGGTCAGGCCGATGCCACTGTCCTTTACTGCGACCTTTAGCATCTGGGTTCCCGGCAGGCGGGTGATCCGCACCTCGACCGCGCCCCGATCCGAGAATTTCACCGCGTTGGAGACATAATTCATCACGATCTGAGAAAGCCGGTCGCAATCGCCGACCAGATAGCGGGGGACATCCTCACCATAGCTGACCTCCAGTCTGATCCCCTTTTCGTCGGCCGCCGAGGACAGGGCGGAAAACACGTTGGTCACAAGATCCTCGCGCCGGAACACGCGTTTCTCCAGGGTCAGCCCGTGTTCGGTGATGCGGGAGAAATCGAGAATGTCGTTGACGATGCGCAGCAGCGTTTCGCCGGATTTCATCGCGGTCAGCAGCAATTCGCGCTGTTCGCTGTCCTGTGGGTAATCGTTCAGAAGCTGCACGGCGCCGATGATGCCGTTCAGCGGGGTGCGGATTTCATGGCTGACATTGGCCAGAAAGAAGGATTTCGCCTTGTTGGCCGCCTGCGCCTCGCGTCGGAGCTTTTCCAGGTATTCGGTGGTCTTCTCGATCTCCTTGGTGAACAGATAGGTGCCGGCGCTGCTCAGGACCATCACGTTCGCCAGAATCAGCGATATCCAGGTCGGTACCGTCAGCGTCCCGAGGAGTAAGACATTGGCGGTGGCCGCGACACATAGCAACAGGCCGATCCGGGTACCAAAGAGCAATATGATCAGGGGCGGCAGCGCCGCAAGATAGATTGCCGCGCCCCACAGATGGCCGCTGGGCGACAGGCCCTGAAGATTGATCTTGAAAAAGACGATCAGCACCAGTGCCCACATCGCCAGTCGACTGTTGCGTCCGTGCGCGATGGCGATCGGTGGCAGCAGGTAGAGCAGCCCGCTCCAAAGGCTCCATTGCGCGCGCAGCGGCGAGATGCCGTGGATGGTTTCGAAGGCGATCAGGCTGTCGATCAGATTGGTGAGGGCCGCCAGCAGGGAAAACCAGGTGACAAAGCGCCGCCGCGCGGTGTCGAGCCGGTTTTCCGGATCGAGCTGCGGCCAGATGAAGTCTAACAGAGAACTCGCCATACTGTGTAACACCTTTGGCAACGGGAACATGGGTGCCAAGAGAATCACCCTGAGGTTAAGGATGACGCGTTAGGGTTGAACAATCGTTAGCCGGCACCAGGATCGCCAATCCGGGGTGTGATGTGTGCTCAGACTTGAAGGCGGCGCTGCAGGGCGGTAAACGCCGAGCTGGAAAAGCAAGGGGTTCTTCATGTCGATCGACGAAAGCACCGCCGCCCGCGTGGCGAAGCTCGCCCGGATCCGGGTCGAGGAAGATGCGCTGCCGGCGCTGGCTGCCGAATTCAACACCATCCTCGGGTTCATCGAGCAGCTGAACGAAGTGGATGTCGAAGGAGTGGAGCCGATGACGAGCGTCACGCCGATGCGGCTGAAGCGGCGCCGCGACGAGGTGACTGACGGCAACCAGCAGGACAAGGTGCTGGCCAATGCCCCTGATGCGCGCGAGGGGTTTTTCGCGGTGCCCAAGGTGGTGGAGTAAGACATGAGCGATCTGAACAAGCTGGGTCTGGCCGAGGCGCGCGACGCGCTGCGCAAGGGCGATGTCACCTCGGTCGAACTGACCGAAGCCTGTCTGGGTGCGATCGAAGGCGCCGGAGCCCTGAACGCCTTTGTCCACAAGACGCCGGAACTGGCGCTGGAACAGGCCAAGGCCGCCGATGCGCGCCTGAAGGGCAGCGAAGAGGCGCCCGCCATGTGTGGTCTGCCGCTGGGGATAAAGGATCTCTTTTGCACCAAGGGTGTGCCGAGCCAGGCGGCGAGCCGCATTCTCGAAGGCTTCCTGCCGCAATATGAATCGACAGTGACGCAGAAGCTGTTCGGCGCCGGTGCGGTGATGCTGGGCAAGCTCAACATGGATGAGTTCGCCATGGGCTCATCGAACGAGACCTCGACCTATGGCGATGTGACCAGCCCCTGGCGGCGCGCGGGGGACGATGCGGCGCTGACCCCGGGCGGGTCCTCCGGTGGATCTGCTGCCGCCGTGGCGGCCGATCTCTGCCTTGCGGCGACCGGCACCGATACCGGCGGTTCGATCCGTCAGCCGGCGGCCTTCACCGGCACCGTTGGGATCAAGCCCACCTATGGGCGCTGCTCGCGCTGGGGCATTGTCGCCTTCGCGTCTTCGCTCGATCAGGCCGGGCCGATGACCAAATCGGTGCGCGATGCGGCCATCATGCTGGGCACCATGGCCGGGCACGATCCGAAGGATTCGACCTCGGCCGATCTGGCGGTGCCGGATTTCGAGGCGATGCTGACCGGCGATATCAAGGGCAAGAAGATCGGTATCCCCCGGGAATACCGGATGGACGGCACGCCGGCCGAGATCGAGAAACTGTGGTCCGACGGCGCCGCCATGCTGCGCGATGCCGGTGCCGAGATCGTCGATATCTCGCTGCCGCACACCAAATACGCGCTGCCGGCCTATTACGTGATCGCCCCGGCCGAAGCCTCCTCGAACCTCGCCCGCTATGACGGCGTGCGCTATGGCCATCGCGCCAAGCTCGCTGTCGGCGACGGTATCACCGAGATGTATGAAAAGACCCGCGCCGAGGGCTTCGGGGCCGAGGTGCAGCGCCGCGTCATGGTCGGCACCTATGTGCTGTCGGCGGGCTTCTATGACGCCTATTACAACCGCGCCCGCAAGGTCCGCACCCTGATCAAGAAGGACTTCGAGGACGCCTTTGCCGCTGGCGTCGACGCGATCCTGACGCCGGCCACGCCCTCGGCCGCCTTCGGTCTGGGCGAGATGGCGGATACCGATCCGGTCAAGATGTACCTGAACGACGTCTTCACGGTGACGGTGAACCTGGCCGGTCTGCCGGGGATTTCGGTGCCCACCGGGCTCGACGCGCAGGGGCTGCCCTTGGGGCTGCAACTGATCGGTCGGCCCTGGGAGGAAGGCGATCTGCTGAACACCGCCTATGCGCTGGAGCAGGCGGCGGGCTTTGTGGCCAAGCCGGGGAAATGGTGGTAAAACCCCGTCCTGCAAGATCAGGAACGGCAGGACGGAAGCCATGCGATATCTCTATGCGGCGCTCATTCTGGGTGGATTGAGCGCCTGCGCTCCGGCGGTTCCCGACAGTGGTGCCGGGATCGGGTACAATAATTCCCTGCAGGACCGGCGGGCCCGTGATGCGGCGCTTGCCGGTGGTGCGACATCGGCTTCGGTGGCGCCCCCCGTGGCGGTGTCTTCCGAGCCGCTGGCCGCGGCGGGGACCCTGCCGACCCAGGCGCCGGTGATCCAGCACTCTGCTGCGGCGGATGACAGCGCCGCCGAGATCGCCCGCGAAGCCGCCGCCGCACTGGGAGAGGCGCCTGCCGCCGCCGATCCGGGGGTGCCGTTGCAGGCAATTCCCGCCGCGCCTGCGTCGGCGGTTGCCAGTGCGGGCAACGGGGCGGTCGGTCTGTCCGACGAGAATGACTTCAAGGCCGTTTCCAGCCGCGAAAGCATCCAGAGCGATGCCGAAAGGATTGCCCGCAACCGGGCGCAATATCAGGAAGTCGAACCCACCGCGCTGCCCCGGCGCAGTGATGAGACTGGCCCGAATATCGTTCAATATGCGTTGAGCACCACCAATCCGCGCGGCATGCAGCTTTATTCCCGTTCGCCGTTGAAACTGCCGGGGCGGGCGGCGCGAAATTGCGCGAAATACGGCTCTGCTGATCTGGCGCAGATGGCCTTTCTCGAACGGGGCGGGCCGACGCGCGACCGGCTCGGGCTTGATCCCGATGGCGACGGTTTCGCCTGTAATTGGGATCCCGCGCCGTTCCGCCAGGCCGCGATCGCGGGCGCTGCGGCCAATGCCGGATCGACCTCTGGCCATGCGGGCGACTGAGGCGCGCGACGTGGCCCTGCCGCACTGGCATCCTTCCCCCAATTTTGGGGTGCGCAGGGACGGGTTAAGCCCGTCCCTGATCGTTTTGCACTATACCGCGATGGAGAGCGCGGCGGCGGCGCTGGAGCGGCTCTGTGACCCTCTGGCGGAGGTCTCTGCGCATTATCTGATCGGAGCCGACGGGCAGCTCTGGCAGATGGTCGACGAAGCGGCGCGGGCCTGGCACGCCGGTGCCGGGTGCTGGGCCGGGCGGGAGGATGTGAATTCCCGCTCGATCGGCATCGAGCTGGACAATCGCGGCGATCATCCGTTTTCCGAACCGCAAATGGCGGCGCTGGAGGCGCTGTTGCCTGGGATCATGGCGCGCTGGGGCATTGGCCCGGCGGGGGTGATCGGCCATTCCGACATGGCACCGGGGCGCAAGCGTGATCCGGGGCCGCGGTTCGACTGGGCCCGGCTGGCGCGGCAGGGGCTCGCGCTGGCGCATCGGCCCGGGCGGGGCGGGGCGGTGACGCCCGAGGGATTTCGGGCACTGGCCGTTGCGGCCGGATACCCCGCTGACGGTGACCCGGAGGAGCTGCTCGAGGCGATACGCCACCGTTTGCGGCCCTGGGGCCGGGGGAGGCTTGTCCAGGGCGATATGGACGCCTTGGCGGGGTTTGTCGCGGCACGGGCCGCATTGGCCTGAGCCGGCCTCTCAAGCCGGGCGCTGGGGCGCCCTCTTCGGGGCCTGGGGCCCGGGAAGAAGCCGCCCGGGCAGAGACGGGTAGGGACGAACCCTCCGGAAACGATCCCCATTGACCTGCCCCCTCCATCGCCCTTATCTGCACCTCGCGCGGAGGGCCGGATGGCCGCGGCGGTCTCGTGCCGTCGAGGAAAGTCCGGACTCCCTGAAGCAACGGTGCCGGGTAACGCCCGGGCGGGGTAACCCGACGGAAAGCGCCACAGAGAACAGACTACCGTCCTCCGGGGCGGAAAAGGTGAAACGGTGGGGTAAGAGCCCACCGCGCCCCTGGCAACAGGGGCGGCATGGCAAGCCCCACCGGGAGCAATGCCGAATAGGACCCCCGCGCGGTCAGGTCCCCGAAAGGGAAACCGCCGCTAGGCTCGCTTCAGCCGAGAGGGGTCGGGTTGGCAGCAGGAGGCGCGGCGCGAGTCGCGTCCCAGATGAATGGTCGTCGACGGGGCCTTGGCCCCTGAACAAAATCCGGCTTACAGGCCCTCCGCGCATGGATTTCTCCCCGGATCGGGGTGGCCAGAGAAGGACCCGAGAAGGATTCTGGCCCGCTTCGGGCGCCGGGTAGCCGGTGCTGCAGGGTTTGTGGGCCGGGATGTTGCGGAATTCGCGAAAACGCGGTTGACTCGGAGCCAGACCTGAGTAAAAGGCAGGCTTCATGAGAATTCTACGGGCGCGGCTGTGCCCGGCGCAGGAGAGACCCAATGGCGAAGCCGACCACCATCAAAATCCGCCTGAACTCGACCGCAGGCACCGGCCACTTCTATGTGACCAAGAAAAACGCCCGCACCATGACCGAGAAAATGGCGGTGCGGAAATACGATCCGGTTGCTCGTAAGCATGTCGAGTACAAGGAAGGCAAGATCAAGTAAGATCGCCTTTCCATGCCGGTTCGACCGGAAGCTGAGGCCGTGCGCAAGCGCGGCCTTTTTGCTTTGTGATAGGCCGATTTGTCTGGGTGCCTGGGGCAAGCCGGGGGCTCGGGGCAGTGCCTCCGCGCCGGTGCTCAGGAGGCTGTCGCGGCTTTCCCAGCGTGCGGGAGAGCCTTCGGCGCCGGTCTGTTTTCCGGGGTTGTGGTGCGATCTGGCGCGGGTGGCAGCAGGGGCCGCGTGGATCGACGGGGCAGGCTGGCGTGCTGGTCCGTCGCCATGGTTGCCGGTTATGCTGGGGCTTTGATCGCGGTCATGTTTCGCCCGTGTGCTGGGGGACTGAGACATCCTTGCCGCCGAGAGGAACACTCCCGTCGCATAGAAAAAGGGCCGGTCCATCGACCGGCCCTTCAGCTTTGGGATATTCCCTGCGGCTTATTCGCGGTTGCCCAGCAGTTGCAGCAGGAACATGAACATGTTGATGAAGTCCAGGTAGAGCTGCAGCGCGCCCATGATTGCGGCCTTGCCCAGCCACTCACGGTCGCCGGAGTGGGCATGTTGCAGGTAGACGCCCTTGATGTTCTGGGTGTCATAAGCGGTGAGACCGGCGAAGATCAGCACGCCGATGATCGAGATCGCGAACATGATCGCCGGCGAGCCGAGGAAGATGTTGATGATCGAGGCCACGACCAGGCCGATCACGCCCATCATCAGGAAGGTGCCCATGCCGGACAGGTCCTTCTTGGTCACATAGCCGAACAGCGACATGCCAGCGAAGGCGATCGAGGTCACCAAGAAGACCTGGGCGATCGAGAAACCGGTGAAGGCCACGAAGATCCAGCTCAGGCTCAGGCCCATAACGGCGGCGAAGGCATAGAAGAACAGCTGCGCGCCAGCGGCGGACAGGCGGTTCAGCGCGGCGCTGAAGGCAAAGACCATGATCAGCGGGGCGAACATCACCACCCAGCCCAGCATATTCGGGCGCAGCGTCAGCGGATCGCGGAAAACGCCGAGCAGCTCGGGGCTGGTGCCCACGGCCCAGGCCACAAGGAAGGTCAGCAGCATGCCCACGGACATGGTGCCGTAGACCTTGTTCATATGAGCGCGGAGGCCCTCGTCAATCTGGGCGCTGCGTGCGCCGGCAGACGTCCTGATCGTGTCGAATTCAGCCATTGATGGTCTCCAGTAAAAAACCGTTGGAACCGGTCCCGCAAGAGCACCGGCAATTGCCCCCAATATCGGAGAGGTGGGTCAGCTTTTCAAGGAGTTAGGGCGCAATTTCGACAAGTTGCGACAGCTTGGCCGGACCAGTGTGATTCGCCCTATGCGCGAATCAGGCATCGAATCAACGGGAAGGCGGAGGGGGGAGCGGGCTGAAACCAGACAGACCGCACACCCGGCGGGGTGGCGGCCTGTCAGTCCCGGTCGGCGGCGGGACAGGCGGTGCTGTTGACGGTTCGGGGAGGGAACCGGTGCCCGGGGGGCTGCAGCATCAGCAGCGCCAGGTTTCCGGGGCGTCCCAGAACGACCGGCTTGCCTCGGCGCGGGCTTCTTTGCGGCTGATACCGATATCTTCCAGCGCTCGATCATCCAGTTTCAACAGCGCGCGACGCTGGCGATGTACGGCGAACAGGTGGACCAGGCGGGCCAGCGGACGAAGCCAGGCTCTGCGCCGGCCGGCGGAGGTGGTTATGAAGGTCATGTCTCATCTCCTTCCAGGATTGTGATGCTTCGGTTGGTTGGATCAAATTTCTTGATCTATATGGCGAGGTGTGATCCATTTTGAAAACGAATGTTTTTGATTTCATTCATCAGGGTTTGTGATCATGAGGAATCTCGATCTGACAACGCTCCGCTCTTTTGTCGCGGTGGCCGATTATGGCGGCGTCACCAAGGCGGCGGGCTTCCTGCATCTGACCCAATCGGCGGTCTCGATGCAGTTGAAGCGGTTGGAGGAGCTGTTGGGGCTGGATTTGCTGGATCGCTCGGGCCGCAGCATCGCGCTGACCCCGGCGGGAGAGCAGCTTTTGGGGTATGCGCGCCGGATGGTGTCGCTGAACGACGAGGTGATGGCCCGGCTGACCGATCAGGCCTTTGAGGGAGAGGTCTTGCTCGGCGTGCCGCATGATATCGTCTATCCGGTGATCCCGCGGGTGATGCAGCGGTTCAACGCTGTATACCCTAGGGTCAATGTCAATCTGGTGACGTCGAACACCCGGCAGTTGAAGGCGGATTTCGCCCAGGGCGCCTTCGATCTGATCCTGACGACCGAGACCGGCATGGGCGAGGGCGGCGAGACCATTCACCGGATGCCGCTGCGCTGGGTGGGCGCGCGCAACGGATCGGCCTGGCGGCAGCGGCCGCTGCGGATCGGGTTTTGCCGCCATTGCATTTTCCGCACCGTCTCGATCGCGGCGCTGGAGGATGAGGGGATCGTCTGGGAGGCGGCGCTGGACAGCGATTCCGATCGCACCGTCGAGGCGACGGTCAGCGCCGATCTGGCGGTAGGGGTGCTGCTGGAGGGGACCCAGCCGGAACATCAGGAGGTGATCGACCACGGCGGCACCTTGCCGCCGCTGCCGGTGCAGGACATCAACATGTACGGGGCGGAGCGGGTGCGCGCCGAATATGTCGCGACGCTGGCCGGGCTGATCCGTCAGGGATTTGATGCGCTGCGGCCGATGCGCGCCGCCGGCTGAGACCACCGCGCCGGCGATCTCGGGGCGATGGCCGATTACATGGTGATCACCACCTTGCCGGTTGACCGCCGGTCGCGTAGCAACGCCAGCCCTTCCTCGACCTGGTCGAGCGGCAGGAGGTTGCTGACATGCGGCTTCAGCCGACCCTGCAGATACCAGCCGATCAGGGTGGCCAGGCTTTGCGTCACTGCCTCGGGGCGGAATTTCAGATATCCGCCGATGTAAAATCCGATCACCGTCAGGTTCTTCACCAAAATATGATTGGCGGGGATTTGCGGCACCTCGCCGCTGGCAAAGCCGATCGGCAGCAGCCGCGCCTCGGGGTTGCAGGCGCGAAAGGCGGCTTTCCACAGCTCCCCGCCCACCGCGTCATAGACAACATCGGCGCCGCCCAGCTCCAGCACCCGGGCACGCAGGTCTTCATCTGCTCCGATCAGGTGATCAGCGCCGGCGGCCTTGGCCACCGCCAGCTTGTCGTCCCCGCGGGCCTGGGCGATCACCGTGGCGCCCATCAGCTTGCCGATCTCGACCGCCGTCAGCCCGACGCCACCGGCCGCGCCGGTGACAAGCAGGGTTTCCCCGGGCTGCAGCCGGGCACGATAATCCAGCGCCATATGGCTGGTTCCATAGGCGATCTGAAAGGCGGCAGCATGCTCGAAAGGCATTTCATCGGGGATTTTTACCACGCGAGCGGCATCAAACACCCCTCTTTGGGCCAGACCGCCCTGGCCGCTGTAGATCGCGACCCGGTCGCCGGGCGTCAGGCCGGTCACGCCCGTGCCCAGCGAATCGATCACGCCGGCGATCTCCATCCCCGGGGTAAAGGGCAGGGACGGCGTGTCCTGATACGTGCCTTTCAGCATCAATAGATCGGCGAAATTCAGTCCGCATGCGCGGATTGTGACCCCGATCTGGCCTGGCCCGGGAACCGGATCTGGAAGATCGGTAAGCCGAGCCTGGCCTCCGGCTGAGGTCAGATGATAGGCGCGCATGAAATTTCCCCCTGTTGTCATTCACATAAACGGCAATAGGGAATTCTATGTCACATGCCCGGCCTCGAGCGAACCTATGATTGCGTCACGTCGCGTGATTTTGGAACGTACAACCATAGGGAAAGATATATTAGTTCTAAATCAACTGACTTGCGCTTATCGGAAAAGCCCGTACTATTCACTCAGCGGGTGCAAATGGCGTGCAGTGGGGAGGGGAACCGCACGGGAACGCCGCAAGCAAGGGCAGCGGAGAGGCGTCTTGGCCTTTGTCCGGCTCGTAAATTAACGTAAGGAGAAGCCCATGACCCATCCCGTTGACGTTCATGTGGGCAAACGGGTCCGACACCGCCGCTGGCTGGTGGGGATGACCCAGCAGCAACTGGCCGAAAAGGTCGGTATCAAGTTTCAGCAGATTCAGAAGTACGAGACCGGTGCGAACCGGATCAGCGCGTCCCGGCTCTGGGATATCGCCGATGCACTGGATGTTCCGGTGAGCTTCTTCTTCGAAGGTCTGGACGAGACCGAGAAGCAACCGGCGGGCAAGGCCAGCATCCCGGCCGATCTGATGGGCGATAAGGAGGCGCTGGATCTGATCCGCTCCTATTACGCCATTCCGGAAAATCAGCGCCGGCGCCTGTTCGAACTGGCCCGAGTGTTGAGCGACGTCGCCTGAAAATGGCGGCGCGGTCCCGGTCGTGCGGCCGGGACAATTACAGAACCGGCATCTCTGACGGGGGTGTCGGGCGCTGTGGTATGACCCGGTGGCTGTCTTCGCCCTTGTGTCTGTCTTCTCCCCCGTGCCCGTCGATGCGATCCTTGCCTGGGGTGTCCGGGGCGGGGCGCGCATCTGTGCCCTGTTTGCCGCCTTTGTGAGTGTGTCGGGTTGCATCCGTTTCCGCCTCGTGGCACCTGAGCGTCATGACCGATCCCGTGCTCTCCGCCCTTGGCGATCTCGATGTCGCCCATAAGCTGGCTGATACCGCCCGTGCGGTGATCCTGCCTTATTTTCGCCGTGCGGATCTGACCGCTGACAACAAGGTGATCGGCGGTTTTGATCCAGTGACCGAGGCCGACCGTGCCGCCGAACAGGCAATGCGGACGGTCCTGGCTGAACTGCGCCCCGAAGACGGTATTCTCGGTGAAGAGTTCGGCAGCGAAGCAGGCCGCAGCGGTCGCACCTGGGTGCTCGACCCGATTGACGGAACCCGCGGGTTTCTCAGTGGCACGCCGACCTGGGGGGTGCTGATCGCCCTGTCCGAGGCATCCGGGCCGGTGCTGGGGATCATCGACCAGCCCTATACCGGCGAACGTTTCGTCGGCGGCCCGGCGGGGGCTGAGATGACCGGGCCGCAGGGCCGCCGGACATTGAGCACCCGCCCAACTGCGCGGCTGGAGGAGGCGATCCTTTTCACCACCTTCCCCGAAGTCGGCACCACCGACGAACGCAGGGGCTTCGAAACGGTGGCGCGTCAGGTGAAACTCACCCGCTATGGCATGGATTGCTATGCCTATGCGCTTCTGGCCGCCGGCCATATCGACCTGGTGATCGAAGCCGGGCTGAACCCCTATGACGTCCAGGGCCCCATCGCGGTGATCGAGGCCGCCGGTGGCGTGGTGACCGACTGGCAGGGGGGGAGGGCCGATCAGGGCGGTCGGCTGCTCGCGGCGGCCAATCCGGAGCTGCACGCCCAGGCGCTGGAGATCCTGCGCCGGATCTGATCCCCCCCTTGGCTTGTGGCGAATCGATCCTCCGGCTAGGACAGGCAGGCGCCGAGTCCTTCGCCCGTCTTCTGTCGGCGCGTCTTTCACACTTCGTCACCGAAATGGGCCATATACGGAGTGTGCACATGACTGACATCCTGATCCGCAATGCCTTTGCCATCCTCACCATGGATGATGCCGGACGCGAACTTTCCGGCGAGGATATCCTGATCCGTGGCGGCATCATCGCCGCCATCGGCCCCGATCTGCCCGCCCCGGGAGCGGAGGTGATCGAGGCTTCGGGCTGCGTCGTCACGCCGGGGCTGGTCAATACCCATCATCACCTCTACCAGAGCCTCACTCGCGCGGTGCCCGGCGGCCAGGATGCGCTGCTGTTCGGCTGGCTCAAGACGCTCTATCCGATCTGGGCCCGCTTCGGCCCGGAAGAGGTCTATACCTCCGCCCTCACCGGGTTGGCGGAGCTGGCGCTTTCTGGCTGCACGCTGACCTCGGATCACCTCTATCTCTACCCGAACGGCGCCCGGCTCGATGACACGATTGCCGCGGCGGCGGAGATCGGGCTGCGCTTTCACCCGACCCGGGGCGCCATGAGTATCGGCGAAAGCGCCGGCGGGCTGCCGCCCGACAGCCTGGTTGAACGCGAGGCGGATATCCTGAACGACGCCATCCGGGTGATCGACACCTTTCATGATGCCCGTGAGGGGGCGATGGTGCGTGTCGGCATTGCGCCATGCTCCCCCTTTTCGGTCAGTCGAGAGCTGATGCGCGACGCCGCCCTTCTGGCGCGCGACAAGGGGGTGATGCTGCATACCCATCTGGCCGAGAATGACGAGGATATCGCCTACAGCCTTGCCACCTTCGGTTGCCGCCCCGGCCAATATGCCGAAGACCTGGGCTGGACCGGGCCCGACGTCTGGCATGCCCATTGCGTCAAGCTCGACGCGCAAGAGATTGATCTATTTTCCAGAACCCGGACGGGCGTGGCGCATTGCCCCTGTTCGAACTGCCGTCTCGGATCGGGCATCGCGCCGCTGCGCGCGATGCGTGATGCGGGCGTGCCGGTGGGCCTGGGCGTCGACGGTTCGGCCAGCAACGACAGCGGCAACCTGATCCTCGAGGCGCGCCAGGCGATGCTGCTGCAGCGCGTTGCCCGCGGCGCCGATGCGATGAGTGCGCACGAGGCACTGGAAATCGCCACCCGTGGCGGCGCCGATGTGCTGGGACGCCCTGACTGCGGCCGGCTGGCGCCGGGAAAACGCGCCGATATCGCGCTCTGGGACGTGACAGGTATCGACAGCGCTGGCAGTTGGGAGCCGGCGGCGTTGTTGCTGGCGGGGCCCGCGCGGGTGAAACACCTGCTGGTCGAAGGCCGTCAGGTGGTGCGCGATGGCGATATCGTCACGCTCGACCTGGCTCAGGTGATCTCGCGGCAGAACCGGCTGGCCGCCGCACTCAAGGGCTGAGGCACAGGGGGCTCTGCCCCCGGCCTGCGGCCTCCCCCGGGATATTTTCGCCAGATCGAAGGCAGTCAGCGTCTTTGTGGGCGCGGAGAAACGCATCTGGTTTCGGCGGACATCTGTGGCGCGCGGGGGCTTTATTTTTCTGGCTGTAAATATCCCGGGGGTGCTGGGGCAGAGCCCCCGCCACAGGCTCAGGATTTCACCCGCTGCCCGCCGATCCAGACTTCGGCCACGGCGCGATCATCGCCCATCATGATGGTGGGAAAGATCGCCTCCCAGAGCTCCTCGGCCTCCGCCTCGCGCTGGGCGATGGCGGGGGTGGAGGCGAGATTGAGCACCACCAGATCGGCCTCCATGCCGGGCGCGATATTGCCGATCCGATCCTCCATCCGTAGCGCCCGGGCGGAGCCGACGGTGGCGAGCCAGAGCAGTTGCGCCGGATGCAGCGGATTGTTGCGCAGCTGGCCGATCTCATAGGCGGCGGCCATGGTCCGGAGCATCGAGAAGCTCGATCCGCCGCCGGTGTCGGTGGCCAGCCCAATGCGATGCCCTTCGGCCATCAGCCCGGTCATGTCGAACAGGCCCGAGCCGATGAAGGTATTCGAGGTCGGGCAATGCACCAGGGCGGCGCCGACCTCGCGCAGGCGGTCCTTTTCGCGCGGCTCGAGGTGGATGGCGTGGCCATAAAGGCCGTTGGCGCCCAGCAGGCCGAAGGATTCGTAGGTGTCGAGATAGTCTCGCGCGTCGGGGAAGAGCTGCTTCACCCAGGCGATCTCATCGGTCTGTTCGCTCAGATGGGTCTGCATCAGGCACTCGGGGTGTTCGGCCCAGAGCGCGCCCATTGCCTCCAGTTGCTCTGCCGTCGAGGTGGGCGAGAAGCGCGGGGTGATGGCATAGGAAATCCGGCCCTCCCCATGCCATTTTTCCAGCAGCGCCTTGCTGTCGTCATAGGACGATTGTGCGGTGTCGCGCAGCCCTTCGGGCGCGTTGCGGTCCATGCAGGTCTTGCCCGCCACCACCCTTTGGCCGCGCGCCTTGGCTTCGGTGAAGAATGCCTCAACGCTGGCGGGGTGGATGGTGCAGAAGGAACACATGGTGGTGGTGCCCGCTGCCGTGGTCAGGTCGAGGTATCTGGCCGCGATTTCAGCCGCATAGGCCGGGTTGGCGAAGCGCATTTCTTCGGGGAAGGTATAGCTGTTCAGCCAGTCGATCAGCCGCTTGCCCCAGCTCGCGATCATCGCGGTCTGCGGGAAATGCACATGCGGGTCGATAAAACCAGCCACGATCACATGCTGGCCATGGTCGTGACGGCTGGCGTTCGGGTGTGCGGCTGCCAGCGCCGCCGTCTCACCGACCGCGGCGATCCTTCCGTCCCGGATCACCAGCGCCTCGTCCAGCCGGGCGGATGTCTCGGGCGTGGTCTCGAACGGTGTGCGGTCGAAGGACAGAACGCGCCCTGTCAGTAGGATTTCCTGGGTCATCTGCGATCCGTTTCCGCCATTGCTGTACCGCCTTCAGAGTAGTGGGGCTGACTGCTCAGGTAAATTACGCCATTGTCATTGTTTTTCTGTAGTAGCTTCTTCTATTTTGCCGCCAATCCGAACCGAAAGGGGTGAGCATGAGCACAGGCGACGACCGGGTCGAGACCGACATCCCTCAGGAGGAGATGGGCGGCGAACGTGCCTATACGCTCGACCGGCGGGCCATTGCCGCGATTCTCTATGCGGTGGACATCGACGATCGCGACAAGCTGATCGACCTGATGGAGCCGTTGCATGCGGCCGACATCGCTGACCTTCTGGAACAGATCAACGCCTATGACCGGGCGAGGCTGATTCGGCTCTATGGCAGGGAGTTCGACGGGGAGATCCTCTCGGAGCTTGATGAGGGGGTGCGCGAAGAGGTCATTCACCTGCTGCATCCGCAGGTGCTGGCCGAGGCTGTGCGCGAGCTAGACAGCGACGATGTGGTCGATCTGGTCGAGGATCTGGAGGGGCCGCAGCAGCAGGCGATCCTGGGCGCTCTCGAGGCCTCGGACCGGCTGGCGGTGCAGCAGGCGCTGACCTATCCGGAGAATTCCGCCGGCCGTTTGATGCAGCGCGAGGTAGTGTTTGCGCCGGAGCATTGGAACGTGGGGCAGGCGATAGATTATCTGCGCAGTTCCGAGGAACTGCCGGAGCAGTTCTATCATATCGTGCTGGTCGATCCGCGGATGCGTCCGGTGGCCAATGTGACGCTGGGCAAGCTGATGGGGTCGCGCCGCGAGGTGGCGTTGAAGGATATCGCCGAGGAGATGTTCCAGATCATCCCCGTCGATCAGGACGAGGCCGACGTGGCCTATGCCTTCAACCAATATCACCTGATCTCGGCGCCGGTGGTGGATGATGATGGCCGGCTGGTCGGGGTCATCACCATTGACGACGCGATGATCGTTCTGGACGAGGAGAACGAAGAAGACATCCTGCGTCTGGCCGGGGTGGGAGAGGAAAGCTCGCTCTCCGACCGGGTGATCGACACCACCAAACGGCGGATCCCCTGGCTGGTGGTCAATCTGGGCACCGCGGCACTGGCGGCGCTGGTGATTGCCCAGTTCGAACAGACCATTGCCGTGCTGGTGGCGCTGGCGGTGCTGATGCCGATCGTCGCCTCGATGGGCGGCAATGCCGGCACCCAGTCGCTGACCGTGGCGGTGCGGGCCCTCGCCACCCGCGACCTCACCCGCGCCAATGCCTGGCGGGTGATCCGGCGCGAGATGCTGGTGGGGCTGTTGAACGGGTTGACCCTGGCGATCCCGCTGGGGGTGCTGACGGCGCTGGCCTTCAGTACGCCGCTTCTGGGGGTGGTGATCGGCACGGCGTTGGTGATCAACCTTTTCGTGGCGGCGCTGGCCGGTGTGGTGATCCCGATCCTGCTGGACAAGCTGGGTGTCGATCCGGCGCTGGCCTCTGGTGTCTTCGTCACCACGATGACCGATGTGGTAGGTTTCTTCGCCTTTCTCGGGCTTGCTACCGTGGTGCTGCTGTGAGCGATCTGGCGGCGCTGAAAGACGCCGCGCGCGCCGCGGCCTTCGCCCGCCGCAAGGCCGCGCATGAGGCGGGCGGGGCGGGGCGTGCCGGGCTGCTCAGTTCGATCCTGGCGGGCTATCGCGGCGTGCCGCTGGCGGGCTACATGCCGATCCGGTCCGAGATCGACCCGCGCCCGGCGATGGCCGAGGCTGCGGCGCATGGCCCCGTTGCCGTGCCGGTGATCGAGGGGGCAGGGCAGCCGCTGCGCTTCGCCCTGTGGGAGCCGGGGGGCGAGATGATTGCCGGTCCCTTTGGCGCGCGGATCCCTGCGGCGCCAGAGTATATCGAGCCGGAAATCCTGATCGTGCCCTTGGTGGCCTTCGACGCCGCCGGCAATCGGCTGGGCTATGGCGGTGGGTTTTACGATCGCACGCTGGAGCAGTTGCGCGCCCGACGCGCCACGCTCGCCATCGGCTTTGCCTATGATGCGCAGGAGGCGGGCAGCCTGCCGCTGGAGCCGACCGATCAGCCGCTGGACCTGATCGTGACCGACAGCCGGGTGCTGGACCTGCGCGCGCCTCAGCTTCTTCGCGGGCGGCAGGAGCCGTCAGGCTAGCGCGCGACCGCGCGTGTGTCCTGTCGCGTCCTGCGTCGCGATTGGCGAAGGGCATCCCTTCCGGCTCACGATTTGTCTAGACGTCGAAGGCGTTTACCCCGCTGACCCCGGTCGCGCCGAGCGTGCTTTTCCGAATATCGAGAAAAGCTGCATCGAAACAGGAGCTTCGGTGCGCGATTGGGCTATTGCTTATCGAAGAAAATGGTCATTGACCTCATGCGATTTTAATGTGTAACGATTGGTTCATAATGAAATGATCGTTACAGGTCGACACTATGATCAGATTCCTCTCTCCCAGTCTACCTTGGCCTCGCTTCAGGAACGTCCTGCTTGCTGGGGTCGGTGGCTTTCTCGGGATCGCTTTGCTGGCGTTTCTGACACATCAATTCGCCATGCCGGTGCTGATCGCCCCGTTCGGGGCAAGTTGCGTGCTGTTGTTCGCGGCCCCCTCAGCGCCACTGTCCCAACCGATCAACGTGATCGGTGGCCATTTCGTCGCCACATTGGTTGGGCTTCTGCTGCATGGCTGGTTGCCGTCGACATGGTGGGCGATGGCGCTCGCTGTGGGATGTGCCATCGGCTTGATGGTTGCCCTGCGCGTTACCCATCCGCCTGCCGGCGCTGATCCCCTTGTCGTTTTCTCCGCCGCGCCGGGCTTTGGGTTCCTCTTCATCCCGGTATTGGCTGGATCGGTGATCTTGGTGATGATCGCCCTGGCGTTTCATAGACTCAACGGGACCGAATATCCCAAAAGGACGCAGTGATGGCGCGCAGTTATCTGGAACGGGACGATCTGATCCCGCAGTTGGCCGAGATATTTCGACGCTATGGATATGAGGGCGCCAGCATTGGCGTGATTTCGAAGGAGACGGGTGCGGGGCGGAGCAGTCTTTATCACTTTTTCCCTGGCGGGAAGGAGGAGATGGCCGATGCGGTTTTGGCGCAGATTTCCGACTGGTTTGAAGATAATGTCTTTGTTCCGCTAAAGGAGAAACCGGCAGAACAAGCGCTCCCGGAAATGGCTGCGGCCATCGAGGCCTATTTCCACTCGGGCCAGCGCATTTGCCTTGTTGGCGCCTTTGCTCTCGACGAGGTACGCAACCGCTTTTCCGAGCGTATCGAAGGTTATTTTGCCCGTTGGTGTGAAGCGCTGACGCAATGCCTTCAGGAGGGTGCCCGCTCCCAAACCGAAGCCCGACAGGAGGCGATCAGCACTCTGGCCGCGATTCAGGGGGGAATCATCCTCGCCCGGGCCTCAGGCAATGACATGGCATTCCAGAGCGCGGTTGCCGCTGCATTGGCTCGGGCGCAGCGGATGTGAGCCGAGGCCGACCCTGTCCAGACTTAGACCCTTGCAAGGAAACAGCAAGCTTGACGCCGAACGCCTGAGACTGTGGTCCGCCATGTCCGCTTTGCCTGCAAATTGCGCGCCGGCTCCCGGGTAGGTTTTCCCTCGTTCGGTTTGATTTGGGGATTCGCGGGCGCGCCGCGATACTCTGGGGCAGGTTGTTTCCGGTTTTCAGGAGGTTTTCATGTTCTCCCCCTTCGACATCTGGGCCCCGATCATCCGGGCTCCGTTTTCCGGCAACGTGACGCAAGAGATCGCGCCGCGGGTGCTGTCTCCCGATATCCAGGGGGTGCCGGAGATCGAGGATCGCGTCCAGACCGAGGTGGCAAGCTATGGCAAACAGCTCGGCAAGCTGCTTGAGGCGGTGCAGATGCTGGCCGAGGATGCAGGGAAAACCGTGCCTGATATCGACAAGCTGATCGCCGGCGTCGAAGTGGTGAAGAAAGAGAGCAAGGCCGATCTGCGCGCCAATGCCGAGGCCGCTCTGGCCCGGCTGCGGGCGGTGGACGAAGCTGGATGGCGCGCCGTTCTGGCGTCCCGGGGCGGTTCTTCCGATCCCGAGGCCGGTGGTGCGCGCGGCTGAGGCTCTTGCCGCCGACGCGATGCCTGTCGTGGCGCATCATCATCGCAGCCATGGGGAAAGCGCTGGCTGGACGGATCGGGCCGGGCGGATCGGGCTGGCCCAGAGGCTGGGTCTTGCCCTCGGGCGTTGCGGCGCCTACGAAGCAGGGATGAAAATTCTGTATCTCGGTGACGTGATGGGCCGCGCGGGCCGCACGGCGATTTCCGAACATCTTCCGCGCCTGCGCCGCGACTGGCAGATTGATTTCGCCATCGTCAATGGTGAGAATGCCTCGAACGGCATGGGGTTGAGTGGCGAGCATGCGAAACTGCTGTTCGATGCGGGGGCCGATTGCGTCACGCTGGGAGATCATGCGTTCGACCAGAAGGACATGATGCAGGCGATCGAACAGGACAGCCGGATCGTCCGACCGATCAATTTCGCCAAGGTGGCGCCGGGGCGGGGGTATCGGCTGTTCAATGCTCCGGGCGGGCGCAAGGTGCTGGTGGCGCAGGTCTTGGGCCAGGTGTTCATGAAACGCGCCTTCGACGATCCTTTTTCGGCGCTGGAACCGGTGTTGAAGTCGCATCCGCTGGGCGGTCTGGCTCAGGCGGTGGTGGTCGACATCCATTGCGAGGCGACTTCGGAAAAAATGGCGATGGGGCATTTCTGCGACGGGCGCGCCAGTCTGGTCGTGGGCACCCATACCCATGTGCCGACGGGGGATGCGCAAATCCTGCCCGCCGGGACCGCCTTTCAGACCGATGCCGGCATGTGCGGCGATTATAATTCAGTGATCGGCATGGATAAGGCCGAGCCGATGCGGCGCTTTATCACCGGGATGCCGAAATCGCGCTTTACCCCCGCAGCCGGCGAGGCGACGGTGTCGGGCGTCTATGTCGAAACCGATGATCGCACCGGGCTGGCCAAGCGGGTGCGGATGATCCGTCAGGGCGGCCGGCTGGAACAGGCTGCGCCCTGAGGCGCGCCTGAGGCGTGAAAATGGCCATTCGGCCCGGTTGCATCCCGCGGGTTTGACAGGAAGCGCTTGCTCCGACCGGGGCAATCGAAGAAACTGGCCGCCGGCCCGCGCGGCCGGATTTGTCGAGGCCATTGAACCGGAAGCATGCAGTTTTTCCAACTTAGTGAAACGGGCGGCGCCATTCTGACGCTGCTGATCGTCGCGGGAATGTTTGTCATGTTCCTGCGTGAAAGCTATCCGACCGAAGTTGTGGCGCTGGCCGGGGTTTCAGTCATGCTGATCACCGGAGTTCTGCCTTATGACGCGGCGCTGAGCGTACTGTCGAACCCGGCGCCCTGGACCATCGCGGCGATGTTCATCATCATGGGGGCGCTGGTGCGGACCGGGGCGCTCGACGCCTTCACCAACCAGGCCAGGGCCCAGGCGCAGACCCGTCCGAAGATCGCCATCGGCTTGTTGATGGCCTTCGTTGTTCTGGCCTCTGCAGTGGTGTCGAACACGCCGGTGGTGGTGGTGATGATTCCGGTGTTCATCCAAATTTCCCGCACCCTGAACGTTGCGCCCAGCAGGCTTCTGATCCCCCTCAGCTATGCGGCGATCCTCGGCGGGACATTGACGCTGATCGGCACCTCGACCAACCTTCTGGTCGACGGGGTCGCCCGCAGTGCCGGGCTCAGACCGTTTTCGATCTTCGAGGTGACACCGCTGGGGCTGGTTCTGGTGGTCTATGGCATGCTCTACCTCCGTTTCGTCTGCCCGCGGTTGCTGCCCGAGCGGGTCAGCATGGCCGGGCTGCTGAGTGACAAGTCGCGGATGAAATTCTTCACCGAGGCGGTGATCCCCCCTGAAAGCAACCTGATCGGCCGCGAGGTTCTGGGTGTGCAATTGTTTCAGCGTGAAGGAGTGCGGCTGATCGACGTGGTGCGGGGCGATCAATCGCTGCGCCGCGATCTCAAGGGGGTGACGCTTCAGGTTGGTGACCGGGTGGTGCTCCGGACCCAGATGACCGAGTTGCTCAGTCTTCAGCGCAACAAGGAGCTCAAGCGCGTCGATCAGATTTCCGCAGTGGAAACCTCCACCGTCGAAGTGCTGATCTCGCCCGGCTGCAAGATGGTCGGGCGTAGCTTGGGGGCGATGCGGTTGCGCCGCCGCTATGGTGTCTATGTGCTGGCAGTTCACCGGCGCAACCAGAACATCGGCCGGCAACTGGACGATCTGGTGGTGCGGGTCGGCGATACGCTGCTGCTCGAGGGGGCGCCGACCGATATCCAGCGGCTTGCCGCCGAGATGGAGATGGTCGATGTCTCGCATCCCTCGGCGCGCGCCTTCCGGCGCGGCCATGCGCCGATCGCCATCGGCGCGCTGGTGGGAATCGTGGCGCTTGCCGCCTTCGGTGTGGCGCCGATCCTGTTCCTGTCGGTGCTGGCGGTGGCGGTGGTACTGCTGACCCGCTGCATTGATGCCGATGAGGCGTTCTCTTTCATCGACGGTCGGCTGTTGGCACTGATCTTCTCGATGCTGGCGATCGGGGCCGCGCTGGAACATTCCGGTGCCGTGCGTTTGGTGGTCGAAGCGGTTTCTCCGGCGCTGGGCATGTTGCCGCCGTTTCTTGTGGTCTGGGCGATCTATCTGCTGACCTCGGTTCTGACGGAGCTGGTCTCGAACAATGCCGTCGCCGTTGTGGTCACTCCCATCGCCATCGGGCTGGCACAGGCCATGGGCATTGATCCGCGCCCGCTGGTAGTGGCGGTGATGATCGCCGCTTCGGCGTCTTTCGCCACGCCGATCGGTTATCAGACCAATATGCTGGTCTATGGGCCGGGCGGCTACAAGTTCACTGATTTCATGCGGGTGGGTATCCCGCTGAACTTGACCGTGGGGCTCTTGGCCTCGGCGCTGATCCCGTTGTTCTGGCCGCTTTGAGGTGGGGCAGGGGGCTGCAGCAGAGGGGTCACACCGACAGGGCTATTGGCTGCAAGACCCCGAGGGAGATCGCCGAAGATGACACGCCATGATCTGAAGATCGCCGGGCTGATTGCCGCCGTGGTGGTCGTCATCGGGCTGGCTCTGGGCTATGGTGTCGGGGTGTTGACGGGGGGCGGGCGCGCCTTGCCCGGCGCTCCGGCCGAGGCGCCGGCGGCCTTCGCCGGGCCAGAGGCCCTGCGGTTGGTCAATCCCGAGGGCGGCAGCCTGCCGGGGTATCGCGATGTCTATGTCAACGATTACGCGGGGCTTCTGGACGCCACGGCCTCCGCCCGCATTCGCGGCGATCTGATCGAGCTTTATGACCGGACCGGTATCGAAATGACGGTGCTGACGATCCGGAGCCTTGGCGAGTATGGCCATGACGGGGCGATCGAACCCTTTGCCACCGCATTGTTCAACGCCTGGGGCATCGGCAATGCCGTGCGCAACGATGGGGTGTTGGTGCTGGTGGCGCGCGATGATCGGGTCATGCGGATCGAGATCGGCGCCGGCTATGACGTCGATTGGAACGCTCGGATGCAGCGGGTGATCGACACCGGCTTTCTGCCCTATTTCCGCGATGGGCGTTATCAGGACGGGATCGAGGCGGGGGTGAGCGAAACGATCCGCAGCCTCACCGGGCATTTGCCCGGCACCTATGACGACAGCACACTTCGCCAGGGCTGGGATTGGATCCTCCGGTGGTTCTCCGGTCTGGGCGATTGGCTTTGGGCGGTCATTGCGCTGCCTCTGGCGGGCGCGGGCCTTGGGGTGCGGCGTTATCTGCGGCTGCGCCCGCGGCCATGCCCCACCTGCGGCAGGATCATGCGCCGGCTGGGGGAGGAGGCCGATGACGCCCATCTCGATGGCGGTCAGCAGCTCGAGGAATTCCTCAAGTCGGTCGATTACGACGTCTGGCTTTGCGATGGCTGCGGTCATATGGACATCCACCGCTATGGCAATTGGTTTTCAAGCTATGGCGCCTGCCCGAAGTGCCAGTATCGCACGTTGAGCACCACGGCGGAGGTCCTGGTGGCCGCAACCGAGAGCAGTACCGGGCAGAAACGGCTGACTTATGATTGCCAGAACTGCGGCTATCACGACACCGAACTTCGCACGATCCCGAAGGTGACCGAGTCCTCCTCCGGCTCGGGCCGGTCGTCCTTCGGTGGCGGATCATCCTCGGGCGGCGGTGCGAGCGGAAGCTGGTAGCAGGCGGTGTCGATACTTGGGGTGCGGTTGCCCTCTGATAGACAAGATGGCCTAACGCTGACCCTGGGGTTTCGCGCGGGAAATGGAGGGGGGCAGGCCTTGGGCACATGACATTCAGAACGGCCAGAACACCAATATCGCCGGGATCGACACGGCGATGATCAGCGCTTCCAGCGGCAACCCCATGCGCCAGTAGTCGCCAAAGCGATACCCCCCGGGGCCGAGGATCAGCGTGTTGTTCTTGTGCCCGATCGGGGTGAGAAAGGCCGAGGAGGCGGCCACCGCCACCGCCATCAGAAAGGGATCGGGCGAAACTCCCAGCGATTGCGCCATCTGTATGCCGACCGGTGCGGCAACGATTGTGGTGGCGGTATTGTTCAATACATCTGACAGCGTCATCGTCACCACCATCAGCACCGTCAGCACCGCCCAGGCCGGCCAGCCCTGCGTCAGCGTCACCAGCCCGTCTGCGATCAACTTGGTGCCGCCGGAGCTGTCGAGCGCGGCGCCGAGCGGGATCATCGACCCCAGCAGCACCACCACAGGCCATTCGACGTGATCGTAAAGTTCGCGCAAGGGCAGGATGCCGGTCAGCGCATAGCCCATGACCACGATGCCAAGGGCGACGGGCAGATAGATCAGCCCGACGCTTGCCGCCAGAACCGCCACCGCGAACAGCCCGATCGCCAGCCAGACCTTGTCGTTGGCGGTCACGCTCAGCCCGCGTTGGGCCAGCGGCAGGCAACCCAGCCAGTCCGTCACATCCGGTCCCCGGTCGCGCGGGCAAAGCAGCAGCAGGATATCGCCTGGCTGCACCGGGGTCTTGCGCACCTCGCGTGCGATGCGCTCACCGCTGCGGGATATGCCCATCAGGATGGTGCTCTGGCGCCAGGCCAGCCCGATGCCCTGCGCCGATTTTCCCGCGATGCGGGCGGTTTCGGGCACCACGACCTCGATCAGATCAAGACCCTCTCCGGCCGCCGTCAGCTTTTCCTGCCGCGCGGCATCCGAGAAGGCGAGGGAGAGCGCGGCGCGGAATTCGTCCAGGGCCTCGGGCACCGCTTCGAGCACCAGCGTATCGCCAGCCTCGAGCAGGGCGTTCGCCGCCCGGCCATAGCGGCGCTGGCCGCCGCGGATCAGCCCGAGGATCGCCACATCGGTCTTCTCGGCCACCTCGTCAAGCTGGCCGAGCCGCTTGCCGATATGGGGCGAACCTTCGGGCACTGTCAGTTCGGCGATATAGGGGGCGAATTCCGCAGGTCCGCTGACCATCTGGCCGCGATCCGGGATCAAACGCCAGCCGAGCGTCGCCACGAAGACCAACCCGGCGATCGCGGCGACGCCGCCCACCGGGGCGAAATCGAACATGTGATACGAGGCGCCCAGCGTCTGTTCGCGGATGGTGGCGATGACGATATTGGGCGGCGTGCCGATCAGCGTGGCCATGCCGCCCAGAATGGTGGCAAAACTCAGCGGCATCAGCGTATAGGAAGGGGCACGCCCGGCCTTGCGCGCGGTCTGGATGTCGACCGGCATCAACAGGGCAAGGGCGGCGACATTGTTCATGAAGGCGGACAGCAGCGCGCCGACCCCGCCCATCATCACGATATGGCCGCCAAGGCTGCGCGAGGCGTCGACCAGGGTGCGGGTGATCAGATAGACCGCACCGGACCGCACCAGCCCGGCCGAGACGATCAGCACCAGGGCCACCACCAGCGTTGCCGGATGTCCGAAGCCGGAAAAGGCCTGATCGGTTGGCACCACCCCCAGCACCACGCCGGTCAGCAATGCCGAAAAGGCGATGATGTCATACCGCAAGCGCCCCCAGAGCAGCAGCACGAAGACAAGGGCGAAGATGGTGAAGAGGAGGAGCTGATCGGTGTTCATTGCCCGAGCTTAGCGGCTGCACGGTCAAGGGCAACTGTCGCGGTGCCGGTCGGCAAAACCCCGGTGTTTCGCGGGGCGGGTTGATCAGGGGCGGGGCTAGCGGCTATATGACCGCCAATCCAGAAATCAGGACGAGGACGCACCATGGCCGGGCACTCCAAATGGGCCAACATCCAGCATCGTAAAGGCCGCCAGGACGCGGTTCGTGCGAAGCTCTTTTCAAAGCTTAGCAAAGAGATCACCGTCGCTGCCAAGATGGGCGATCCGGATCCGGACAAGAACCCGCGTCTGCGGTTGGCCGTGAAAGAAGCCAAATCGCAATCCGTGCCCAAGGACGTGATCGAACGCGCGATCAAGAAGTCCCAGGTAGGTGAAGGCGACGATTACGAAGAAATCCGTTACGAGGGCTATGGCCCGAACGGCGTGGCGGTGATCGTCGAGGCAATGACCGACAACCGCAACCGCACCGCGTCGAACGTGCGATCGACCTTCACCAAGAACGGTGGCAACCTGGGTGAAACCGGCTCGGTCGGCTTCATGTTCGAACGCAAGGGCGAGATCACCTATCCCGCCACCGTGGGCGATGTCGACGCCGTGATGGAAGCTGCCATCGAGGCGGGCGCCGAAGATGTGGAAAGCTCGGAGGAAGAACATGTGATCTGGTGTGCGGACACCGATCTGAGCGAAGTGGCCGGTGCGCTGGAAGCGGCACTGGGGGAGAGTGAAAGCACCAAGCTGGTGTGGAAGCCGACCACCACCACCGAGATGGATCTCGAGAACATGCAGAAGCTGATGAAGCTGGTCGATGCGCTGGAAGACGATGATGACGTGCAGCGCGTCACCACCAACTTCGAGGCCTCCGACGAGGTGATGGCGCAGCTCTGATTGCGGCGCCCGCCCCGGACATTTTCGAAACGCCCGGTCGATGTGCCGGGCGTTTGCATTTTCGGACGCCTCACTTCGTCCTCGAGGCTCGGGCGGGTCAGGTCAGAGCAATTGCCCGCCCGATACCTCGATCCGCTGCCCGGTCATCCACTGCAGGTCTCCGGTCAGCAGTGCGGTTATTGCGCCGCCGATGTCATCCGGCAACCCGGCCCGCCCCATCGCCGTCATCTGGGCGACATGGCGGTTCGCTTCTGGGTTGTCGCGCACGGTGCCGCCGGCGAAATCTGTCTCGATGGCGCCGGGGGCGATGACATTCGCCGTAACGCCGCGCGGGCCGAGCTCGCGGGCGAGATAGCGGGTCAGAACCTCGATCCCGCCCTTCATCGCGGCATAAGCGGAGAAGCCCGGCAACGAGAAGCGGGCCAGGCCGGACGAGACGTTCAGAATGCGACCGCCATCGGTGATCATCGGCAGCAGGGTCTGGGTCAGGAAGAAGGGGCCGCGCAGGTGGATCGACATCAGTTGATCGAAATCGGCTTCTGTCGTCTCGGCAAAGAGTTTGGCGATGCCGGTGCCGGCATTGTTGATCAGCGCGTCGAAATCGCGCCGCCCCCAGGTTGTTTGCAGGCTATCTGCCAACCGGTCGGCGAACTCCTGAAACCCCGCGGTGTCGCGGGTATCAAGGCGCAGCGCCACGGCGGTGCCGCCTGCCGCGGCGATCTCGGCCAGAACGGTGTCGGCGGCCTCGGCGTTGCTGTTGTAGGTCAGCACGATGCCCAGGCCTTCGCGGGCCAGGTGAAGGGCGGCATTGCGGCCAAGCCCGCGGCCGCCGCCGGTGATGAGGGCGATTTTGCCGGTCATGGGGAAACTCCGTCTCTGTGGTTCGATACGGTCAATCTGGCAGCAGATCGCAATTCCTGCCTGCCTCATCCTCCGGCAATCTTGCCCGATCCTCCGAATGTCTGGCGCGACGTGGGACGGGGGCCTATTGTGGTGGCTATGAATGGTGGCGTTTCTGCAAGCCTTCGGGGTGTCCAAGATGTCCAATCCTCTTCCTGATCCTGACCTGGCCGGGCAGGTCCTTCGTTTTGCAGATCGGCATGGCGCCGATCATCGCAGCTTTCCCACCGGGGTGGCGGGGCTGACGCTGGTACGTACGCGGGCGCCGACGGCGCTGGAAGCGCAGGCCTATCACCCGCTGGTTTGTCTGGTGTTGCAGGGGCGCAAGGAAAGCTATCTGGGCCGCGAGCGGGTCGAATTCACCGCCGGTAATGCGGTGATCATCAGCCTTGATCTGCCGACCCGGGCGCGGGTGATCGAGGCTTCGCCGCACAGGCCCTATGTGGCCTTGGCGCTGAGGCTCGATCTCGATCTGGTGCGCAGCCTGGGGCTGGAGATGGAGCCGGTGGTCGAAGCGGCGGAACAGCCGGCGCGTGCGATCGAACCGGGACCGGTGGACGCGGCGCTGGTGGATGCGATGCGCCGGCTCTTTGCGCTGGTCGATGCACCGCAGGATCGGCCGGTGCTGGAACCGATGATCGTGCGGGAGATCCACTATCGCCTGCTCACCGCACCGCATGGTGGCATGTTGCGGCGGCTGGCGCAGCGCGACAGCCATGCCAGCCGCATCCATCGGGTGCTGGCCCGGATTCGGGGCGATTGCACCACCGCCTTCTCGGTCGCGGAGCTGGCGACCCTGGCGGGGATGAGCCCGTCAAGCTTTCACGATCATTTCCGCGCGGTGACCAACACCACGCCCTTGCAGTACATCAAGGACATGCGGCTGCTGGAGGCGCGCCAGCGGTTGCGCAGCGGTGGCGACCCGGTGTCCAGTGTGGCCTTTGCGGTCGGCTATGAAAGCCCGACCCAGTTCAGCCGGGAATATGCCCGCAAGTTCGGAGTGACACCGCGCGCCGACCGCGACGCCGCCTGATCGCTGCGCCTGTCTTTCGACATCATGTCTGCCCTGCCTTGTTCTTTTCCGGTGGGATCAGCGCCGCGCTGGCGGCAGTGCGCACCGCGCGGGTCAGCGGGCGCAGCGCCGGGGCCATCACCCGGCTGACCTGCCAGCTTAATCCCACATCGAGCGGTCGGTCGGGCAAGACCGGCACCAGGCGACCCTGGCGCAGATGCTCTGCCACCAGATGTGCCGGGTTCATGCCCCAGCCGAGGCCGGCCAGCGCCGCATCGGTGAAGGCGGTGGTCGAAGGCAGGGAATGCGCCGGAGGGCTGAGGCGGCGGTGGGTGACGGTTTCGATCCACTGGCGTTGCAGCCGGTCCTTGGCATTGAAGATCATGCAGGGCGCTCTCGCCAGTGCCTCGGCCGTGACACCGTCCGGGAACCAGCGGGCCATGAAGGAGGGGCTGGCGGTGGCGAGATAGCGCAGCGATCCCAGGGGATAGGCGTCGCAGCCCGTCACCGGCTGATCATGTGCCGAGACCGCCGCGCTGACCGCGCCGCGTTTCAGCCAATCGGCGCTGTGGTCCTGATCGTCGATCACCAGATCGAACAGCAGATCGGAAACCGCCGCCATCGCCGGCACGAACCAGGTGGCGAGGCTGTCGGCGTTGACGGCGAGCTTCAGCCGCGCCGGCCCGGGCCCGGGATCGAGCGCCAGATCGCGGGACAGCTGCGCCTCCAGCAGCCCGACATCCTCGGCATGTTTGGCGATCCGCGCGCCCATCGGCGTGGCTGTGCAGGGGCTGGCGCGATGGACCAGGGCCGCCCCCACCCGGTCCTCCAGCGCCTTGATCCGCTGCGAGACGGCCGACGGGGTGACGCCCAGATCGGCGGCAGCAGCGTCAAAGCTGCCTTGCCGTAGCACGGCGGCGAGAGCAGCGAGTTGGGCGGGATCGAACCGCATTAGAATTCCTAATTTAGGGTAAGTATCTTTAACTGGAGTAAATTCGATGCGGCCCTTAGTCAAATCCGGACTGAAGGAGAGACCGCCATGCCATCCGCCATCCTGCCCGGCTTCGCCCTGGGGCTCAGCCTGATCGTTGCCATCGGGGCGCAGAACGCCTTTGTCCTGCGCCAAGGGCTGCGGCGCGACCATGTTCTGGCGGTGGTGCTGACCTGCGCGCTGTCGGATGCGGTGCTGATCGCAGCGGGCGTCTCGGGGATGGGCCGTCTGGCCACGCTGGCGCCCTGGTTCGAACCGGCGATGCGCTATGGCGGCGCGGCCTTCCTGATCGCCTATGGTGGGCGCAACCTGCTGGCGGCCGTGCGCGGCGGGGTGGCGATGCAGGTGGCAGGGCAGGGCGCGCGCGGGCGGGGCAGTGTGCTGCTGACCTGCCTAGCGCTGACCTGGCTCAATCCGCACGTCTATCTCGATACCGTGGTGCTGATCGGTTCGGTCTCGGCGCAATACGACGATCGGCTGGGGTTCGCTCTGGGGGCGGCAGCGGCGAGCTTTGCCTTCTTCTTCAGCCTCGGATTCGGGGCCAGGCTGATCGCGCCCTGGCTGGCACGCCCTGGCGCCTGGCGTGTACTCGATGCCGGGCTGGGGCTGGTGATGTGGGGCGTTGCCCTGCGACTAATTGTCATGTGAAGTCTTGTGTGGTGCGGCAATTGCGTGTTCAACCGCTGGTATGACACAGCCTAACGTCGCTTCCTTGCTCGCGCGCCCGCTGGCCGGTGTTCTCTGGATGCTGGCCGCCGGTGTGACCTTTGTGGTGATGACGGCTCTGGTCAAATCTCTGGGACACCGGATTCCGGCGCCTCAGGCTGCCTTTTTGCGCTACGCGATGGGGCTGATCTTCGTGCTGCCGATGCTGCGTCCGATCCTGGCCACCCGTTTCACCGGGCGGCTCGCCGGACTTTTTGCGCTGCGGGGGATGCTGCATGCGGGGGGCGTGATGCTCTGGTTCTTCGCGATGACGCGGATTCCCCTAGCCGAGCTGACGGCGCTGAACTACCTGTCGCCGATCTTCGTGACCATCGGCGCGGCGCTGTTTCTGGGCGAACATCTGGCGATCCGCAGGATCGTGGCGATCGGCGTGGCGCTGATCGGGACCGTGGTCATTCTGCGCCCCGGCTTTCGCGAGATCGAACCGGGGCATCTGGCAATGCTGGTGGCGGCGACGGTGTTCAGCGGCTCTTACCTGGTGGCCAAGGTGCTGGCCGACAGGGTGAGTCCGGTAGTGGTGGTCTCGATGCTGTCGGTCTGGGTTACCATCGGCCTGGCGCCCTTTGCCATCGCGGTCTGGGTCCGGCCGACGCCTTACGAACTGGCGATGCTTTTCGCGGTGGCCTGTTTTGCCACCGCCGGGCATCTGATGATGACCATGGCGATGCGGGCGGCGCCGTTGACCGTGACCCAGCCAGTAACCTTCCTGCAATTGGTCTGGGCGACGCTGATGGGGTATCTGCTGTTTGGCGAAAATGTCGATGTCTGGGTGCTGGCCGGTGCCGGCATGATCTTGGCGGCGATCAGTTTTATCACCTGGCGCGAAACTTTGATGGGGCGGCGCAGCGTCACGCCGCCGACCCCGGCCACCAAGATCTGAGCACGTGGCGAATGGTGAGGGCCTTCTTGATTGACGGGTCAGTCGGCAAGTCTTAGCGTCGTTCGGCCAAGTCAGAAAGGGTGAGCCCATGCCAAAGCTGGGAATGGAACCGATTCGCCGCGAGGCGTTGGTGCGCGCCACCATCGCCGAACTGGGAGCCGCCGGTACGCTGGATGTGACCGTCAGCCAGATCGCGCGCCGCGCCGGCGTTTCGAGCGCATTGGCGCATCACTATTTCGGTGGCAAAGATCAGATCTTTCTGGCCGCCATGCGGCGCATCCTCGCGGATTTCGGCGCCGATGTACGGCATGAATTGCGTGCCTCCCGCCCGCGGCTTCGGGCCGAGGCGATCGTGCGGGCCTGTTTCTCGGGGTCGAGCTTCACCGCCGAGGCGGTGGGGGCCTGGATGTGTTTCTATGTCTTGGCCCAGAGCAATGCCGAGGCGCTGAGGCTGTGGCAGATCTATCATCTGAGGCTGCGGTCGAACCTGATTCATGCCCTGCGTCCGGTCTGTTCTGCGCCGGAGGTGGCGGCGGACACGTTGGGGGCGTTGATCGACGGGCTCTATATCCGTGCCGCGCTCGATCCCGGTCTCAGCCCGGCCCAGGCCGAGCAACAGGCCCTTTCGGTGTTGAATAACCTCTGTGCGAGGCCGCAGGCATGAGCCAGCCCAACATCCTGATCGTGATGGTCGATCAGCTTAATGGCACGTTGTTTCCCGACGGGCCGGTCGATTGGTTGCATGTGCCGAACCTGAAGAAACTGGCCAGCCGCTCCAGCCGTTTCGCCAATGCCTATACCGCCTCGCCACTTTGTGCACCGGGGCGCGCCAGCTTCATGTCCGGGCAATTGCCGTCGCGCACTGGCGTCTATGACAACGCAGCAGAGTTCCGCAGCGACATCCCCACCTATGCCCACCATCTGCGGCGGGCGGGCTATTACACCTGTCTCTCGGGCAAGATGCATTTCGTCGGCCCCGATCAGCTACATGGGTTCGAGGACCGGCTGACCACCGATATCTATCCCGCCGATTTCGGCTGGACGCCCGATTACCGCAAGCCGGGCGAGCGGATCGACTGGTGGTATCACAACATGGGATCGGTCACCGGGGCAGGTGTGGCCGAGATCTCCAATCAGCTCGAATACGATGACGAAGTCGCCTATCACGCCAGGGCCAAGCTCTATGATCTGGCGCGGGGCAGGGATGGTCGGCCCTGGTGCCTGACCGTCAGCTTCACCCACCCGCATGATCCTTATGTGGCGCGACGGAAATACTGGGACCTCTACGCCGATTGCGATCATTTGCAGCCTGATATCCCGGCGATCCCCTACGAGGATCAGGATGCGCATTCGAAGCGGATCTTCGATGCCAACGACTGGCGCAATTTCGATATCACCCCGCGTGACATCGAACGCTCCCGCCGGGCCTATTTCGCCAATATCTCCTATCTCGACGACAAGATCGGCGAGATTTTGCAGGTGCTTGAGGAGACCCAGCAAGAGGCGATCGTGGTCTTTCTGTCGGATCACGGCGACATGCTGGGCGAGCGCGGGTTGTGGTTCAAGATGAATTTCTTCGAAGGCTCGGCTCGGGTGCCACTGATGATCTCTGCGCCCGGGTTGCCGGTCGGGCGGGTGGAGACGCCGGTTTCGACCCTGGATGTGGTGCCGACATTGGGCGCGCTGGCCGGTGTCGATCTGGGCGAGATCGCGCCCTGGACCGATGGCGAGGATCTCTGCCCGCTGGCGCGGGGCGCGCGCCGGGACACGCCTGTTGCGCTGGAATATGCCGCCGAGGCCTCTGAATCGCCCTTGGTCTGTTTGCGGCAGGGGCAATGGAAATATACCCGCTGTCTGCTCGATCCCGAACAGCTGTTCGATCTTGAGGCCGACCCGCATGAGCTGACCAACCTCGCCGCCGACCCGGCCCATGCCGATACATTGGAGCGGTTTCGCGAGATGGCCGGCGCGCATTGGCAGTTGGATCGGTTCGATGCGGAGGTTCGCGCCAGCCAGGCGCGCCGCTGGGTGGTTTATGAGGCGCTGCGGCAGGGCGGCTACTACCCCTGGGATTACCAGCCGCTGCAGAAGGCCTCGGAACGCTACATGCGCAATCATATGGATCTGAACGTTTTGGAAGACAGCCAGAGGTTCCCGCGCGGCGACTGAGGCGCGCCGGGTTTGATCGGCGTCAATGTGGTGGACTTGCGCGCTCCATAGGGTATAGCGACACCAAATGTTGGAAGGAGCGAACAGATGACGCATACCCCGCACGAGCTGAATGAGGAATTCCCCGAGCAGGTCGAAAAGATCGCCGAGCTGAAGAAAAGCGATCCGCATTTCGCCAAGCTGGTCGATGAATATCACGAGGTGAACCGTGCCGTGCACCGGGCCGAGACCAATGTCGAGCCGGTGGAGGAGCTGACCGAAGTCGATCTGCGCAAACAGCGCGCTGCCCTGAAAGATGAGATCTGGGGCCTGATTTCGGCCTGATCGGTCGACAGGTTGAAAGATCATGAAACGCGCGGCCGCTTGGTCGCGCGTTTTGCGTTTCAGCCGCGGCTATTTCACCTCGTAGGGGAGGACGCCGCGGCGGTTGGCGTCGATATTGAGCCGACGTTCCAGCGGTGGCACCGAACGCTGGTGGCAGGTCTTGCGTTCGCAGATCCGGCAGGAAATCCCGATCGGTTCGAAAGCGTTGGCATTGTTCACGTCCAGCGTGTCGGCATAGACCAGCGCGTCGGCGTGGCGCACCTCGCACCCCAGCGCGATGGCATAGCGACGCACCGGCGCGCCGAAGCTGCCGCCGGGTTTCGATACATCGCGCGCGAGATTGATATAGCGCACCCCGTCCGGGGTTTCGGCCAGTTGCAGCAGGAAGCGGCCCGGTGTCTCGAAGGCCCGGTGCACGTTCCACAGGGGGCAGGCGCCGCCGAAGCGGGCGAATTGCAGCCGCGTGGCGCTGTGGCGCTTGGTGATGGTGCCGGCCTGGTCGACCCGGGCGAAGAAGAAGGGAATGCCCTTGGCGCCGGGGCGCTGCAGGGTCGACAGCCGGTGCGCCACCTGTTCGATCGAGGCGTCGAAGCGGGCGCCCAGAAGTTCCAGATCGTGGCGGGTCTCCTGGGCGGCCTCCAGAAAGGTGCTGTAAGGCATCAGTGCCGCGCCGGCGAAATAGTTGGCCAGCCCGATCTTGGCGATGGCGCGGGCCTCGTCGCTGCGGAAGCGGGCGAAATCCAGCGTCGCCTCCAGCAGCTTGTCCTGCTGCAGCAGCGCCAGTTGCAACAACATCTGAAAGGCTTGGGTCTGCGGCGTCGCCCGGGTCGACAGGCGCAACATGCGGGTTTCGATATCGTAATCGCGCATCGGTGCGATATCCACCAGTTCGATGCGCACGCCGAGTCCTTCGAGCGCCGCCATCGCGGTTTCGCGCATGTGGCCGGGACCGCAGCTCTGCTGGGCGAAATTCTCGGCCGCGCGATCCACCGCGTCGATGTAGTTATCGCAATAGTGGAAGAAATCGCGCACCTCTTCCCAGGGGCTGGCCTCGATTTGCGCATCTTCCCGCCCCAGCGCCTCGTCCAGCGAGGCCAGTCGTTCATGCGTCTGGCGGTAACTGCGGTGCAGCGCCAGAAAGGCCCGGGCCAGCGCCGGCGCGTTCGAGGCGGTCAGTCGCAGATCGGCCAGCGGCGGGGCGACATCGGCGAAGACCGGATCTGCCAGAACTTCGCGCATGTCGCTGACCAGTCGCTCGCTGTCCCCGGTGGAGAGTTCGGTGACATCCAGGCCGAACTCCTGCGCCAGCGCCAGTACCACCGTGGTGCTGACCGGGCGATTGTTGTTCTCCATCTGGTTCAGATAGGGCAGGGACACGCCGAGCTTGCTGGCGAAATCCTTCTGCGTCAGGCCGAGCCGTGTGCGCATCTCGCGCAGCTTGGCGCCGGCATAGAGCTTTTGCGTGGCCATGGGGGGTCCGTGGGCGGTTATTTGCGGCTTTGCTTTCTGTACTGGATAGATTTGCAAAGCGCCGGATGCAAGTCCGAGCCGACATCCGGGAGGGGGCTGGGAAGGGGTGTCACAGTCGGAGCTGTCGTTCCCGCAGGATTACCAGAACAATAGCGACGGTGCTGAGAATGGCACAGATGAACATGATCACCAGCAGGGGGCTGGCCCCGGTTTCCGGGGTCAGTAGCGCCCCGGCGAGTGCGCTCAGCCCGGCACCGCCGGCCAACATGGTGGCGCCGTTCAGGCCCGAGGCGGTGGCGGCCAGATGCGGGCGCACCGACAGCGCCCCGGCGGTGGCGTTGGGCAGCACCATGCCGTTGCCCAGTCCCACCAGGGTCATGAAGCCGAAAAAGCTTTCCGCCGAGCCGGCGCCGCTCGACATCACGGCCAGCGATATGCCGATCCCGGCGGCGCAGACCAGGCTGCCCAACAGCACCATGGTGTTCAGCCCGACGCGCACGGAGTAGCGTCCAGACAGGTAATTCCCCAAGAAATAGCCCACCGCCGGCGCGCCGAAATAGATGCCCAGGGTCGAGGGCTCCAGCCCGTAGACCTCGGTTCCGACGAAGGGTGCGCCGCCGAGAAAGGCGTAGAAACAGCCGGCCGAAAATGCCGCCGCAAGGGTGAACCCCCAGAACCGGGGGGAGCGCAGTAACTCAGGGTATTCGCGGAACTGGGCGATCAAGGTCTTGCCGCTTTTATGCGAGGTCTCGCCGAAATCCACATAGGTCAATATCAGCGTGGCCAGGCCAAGCACTGCGAGCAGCCAGAAATTCGCGGTCCAGCCGAACAGCCCGTCCAGAAAGCCGCCGACGATCGGGCCCAGCATCGGCACCACGGCCATGCCCATGGTGACATAGCCGATCATGCTGGCGGCCTGATCGGCGGGATAGATGTCGCGCACCGCCGCGCGACCCAGCACCATGCCGACGACGACCACCGCCTGGCCCATGCGGAACAGCAGGAAGATCTCGGCCGTGGGGGCAAGAAGGCAACCGATGGTGGCGATCAGGAACAGCACCAATCCCCAGAGGATCACCGGCCGGCGTCCCATATTGTCGGCGATCGGGCCGATCAGGATCTGCACCACCGCATTGATCCCGAGATAGAGCGCAACCGAAAGCTGCATCAGCCGGTAATCGGTTTCGAAATAGGCGGTCATCCCCGGCAAGCTGGGAAGGAAGATGTTCATCGCCAGAGCCGACAAGCCCGACAGCAGGATCAGCGTTCCGATATGGGGGGGAGTGCGGGGCCGCGCCATGGGGCTGCCGGGCCCGGCGGGCTCCTGCAAATGCGCCATGGAGTGCCGTTTCAATTGTTCCTCGCCTGCGTCAGCCGATCAAGATATCGTTGCTGAGCGCATCCACTGTCATGTCTAGGACAGTCAGAACATCGCCGCCACTGAAATCGAACACCACATCATCGCCGACCTGGCTGGCATGGTCGAGCACGGTGGCGAGATCGCCGAAACCATTGAGGTTGAGGCTGTCGCGATCATCGCTGAAATCACCGATCCGGTCGCGTCCGCTGCCCAGGGTAAACACGAAGTGATCCCTGCCCCCACCGCCCAGCAGCAGGTCATCGCCCTTGCCTCCGTCCAGCGTATCGCGGCCAAGGCCGCTTTTCAGCGTGTCGTGACCGGAGCCGCCGTTCAGGATATCATCGCCGCCTTGCCCGAGCAGCTTGTCGTTTCCGGCCTCCCCCTTCAGCCTGTCGTTTCCGGTGCCGCCCTTCAGGGTGTCGCCCCCCGTGCCGCCGCGCAGCAGATCGTTGCCGCCATTGCCGCGCAGCACGTCGCTGCCGTCGACGCCCTTGAGAAGATTGCGTGCTGCATTGCCGATGAGCACATCATTGCCGCCCCCGCCGGTGGCATTCTCGATCCGGGTGTCGAAGGCGATCACCATGTCGTCGGTGGTGTCGAAGCTGGAAAAACTGCCCGGTTTCAGGTTGAGCTTGACGGCAGGGCCATGGCCGCCGGCATCAAGCGTGTCGCGCCCGCCTGTATCCCAGATCAGATCCACGGTTTCCGTGCGCGGGCCGGTATAGCTGGTGTTGCCTGCATTATATTCCGCAGCGCCCCAGATGGCCTGGGTGGCGAAGACGTCGAACAGCATCATCGCGTCGCTGCGCAGGCCGTTGTCCGGATTGTCGGTATAGGACATCACGGTGAACTTGTTGGATTCATAGGTGTCGGGCAGTGCGGGGGCGGAAAACGGGTGTTTCAGTCCCAGCGCATGGCCCAGTTCGTGCAGCAGCAGGTTGGGGGTGTCGCTCAGGTCCAGCGTGTTGTCATAGACCACATAGCTGTCATAGCTGGTGATCTGTTTCGTCGCGGAGTCGTATGTGGCGCTGTAGCCGCCATAGCCGGCGGTGCTGCCGGGCAGGGTAACCTGGCCGACGTTCAGATCGGGGTCGTCCTGGCCGCTGACCTCGACGAAGTCGACATTCAGGAAGGTCTCGATATGGGCCAGGGCGGCCTCGAAGGCGATCTGATCGGCGGCGGTGAAGCTGGTCCAGCCTTCATAGACCGAGCCGGTGGGCAGATCCGACGGACGGCTGGTGCCGGCGTATTGATAGGTAATCACCGCAGGGGAGGCGTCGGTGGTATTGATCGGGTTCATCTCGTTCAGCAGGGAAAACTGCATCCCGGACAAGATATCGCTCTTTGAAATCATGTTGCGACCTGATTGCTGGAAACGGAAACATTATTGCGCGCATGTTAACATGTGGGTGCGGAAAATTATAGTATTGGAGTGAGCCGTACCTTCTTGATCCAAATTGCGCTGCCGCGTGATCACCCGGTGACGGGCGTCTTGTGGTTCGCACAGGTGTTTGCGCTGAAAGAAAACGGTTGCTCGAAAGGGCAGCCGCTGTGGCGATGGGGCGGATCGAGAAAGAGTTTTCCGACAACGCGGAGGCGATCGAAAACTGGTAACCAGGATGGTCCTGTCAGCAGACAGACCTCCTCCGGCGGGCCAAAGCCTGGTTGCCGGTTCGCCAGAAAATTCGCGACGGCTCAGATGTGCTAGGCTCAGGACCCATTAATCGGCTTGCGGTGCCACTGGCGGCGTGATTCACGCTCTCCAACTATAGGAGGGTGTGGTGAGCAATCTTTTCTGGCTGAGCGACGAGCAGATGGCGCGGCTCGAGCCGTTTTTTCCGAAGAGCCATGGCCGCCCACGGGTCGATGATCGTCGTGTTCTGAGCGGGATAATCTTCGTCAACCGCAATGGGTTACGTTGGAGCGATGCACCGAAGGAATACGGTCCAGCCAAGACGCTCTACAACCGCTGGAAGCGTTGGAGCGAGATGGGGGTGTTCGCCCGAATATTCGAGGGGCTGGCGGCCG
>NZ_AUBS01000008.1 GCF_000429365.1 Pseudodonghicola xiamenensis DSM 18339
CCCCGGTCGGTCATGGTGATCAGCATATCGGTGAGCAGATCGCCCAGCCGCGGGCGCAGCGCCTCCTGCTTCAGGAACAGGCCTACAATGCCACACATAGGTTCCTCCTTAGTGGTCGTCTTCGGCGTCGCAGCGCCGTCGAGACATCACTAAAGGGAAACCTATTTTCCCATCAAGAAAGTTTTGCGCCTACCTGGAAAAAATCCTCACCAACAGGAAAGATGCCTGTTTTTCACGCAAACCTCGCGCAAAACCGCCCCCCCCCCGCAACCAGCCTCCCTCCTCATCGCGCCTGCGGATAGGTGATGATCGACAGATACCGCGCCGGAAGCTCCAAAATCTCCTCAGGCCCATGCGGCGCATCCGCATCGAACAAAAGCGCATCCCCCGGCTCCAGCAGATACAGCATCTCTCCGTGACGATAGCTCACCCGACCCTCCAGAAAATACAACAGCTCTATCCCCTCATGCTGAAACGCAGGAAATCTATCGCTCTCACTGTCCAAAACTATCAAATATGGCTCTACAACTACTCCGAAAAAGGGGGCCTCTGCCCCCTCTTGGCCCTGCGGCCCAATTCACCCCCGAGGATATTTGGACCAGATCGAAGTTAGTAAAGGATTTATTTACCGTACCTCGGCAAGCTGATCCCACGGTACAGGCGGGGACGCCGATGACCGTCCAGGTCGAAGGCACCCGGTCCCGCGCCAGCCGGATCGGGTGTCTTTGCAGAATGGGAGGCCGTCAACCAGCCCGCGCCGCCGGCGCCTTCGATCTGGCAAAAATATCCCGGGGGAATCGCCGCAGGCGATGGGGGCAGAGCCCCCTGCCTTGCCGGGGGCGCAGCACCTGACCGACCGAAAGCGCCCGGGCGCCTAACTATTCGGCGGCGATCGCCTTGCCCGGGGTATAATTCAGGATCGGGCCCAGCCAGCGTTCGACCTCGGCCACCTCCATGCCCTTGCGGGCCGCGTAATCCTCGACCTGATCGCGCTCGACCTTGGCGACGCCGAAATAATAGCTGTCCGGATGACCGATATAGAGCCCCGAGACCGAAGACCCCGGCCACATCGCATAGCTTTCGGTCAGCTCCACCCCGGTTGCCTCGGTCGCGTTCAGCAGATCGAAGAGCGTCGCCTTTTCGGTGTGATCGGGCTGGGCCGGATAGCCCGGCGCCGGGCGGATACCGGCATAGGGCTCGCCGATCAGCTCCTGCGGCGCATAGCTTTCCTCAGCCGCATAGCCCCAGAGCTCCTTGCGGACCATCTCGTGCATGCGCTCGGCGAAGGCCTCGGCAAAGCGGTCGGCCAGCGCCTTGACCAGGATCGAGGAGTAATCGTCGTTCTTGCGCTCGAAGGCCTCGGCGATGGCGATCTCCTCCACCCCGGCGGTGACCACGAAGCCGCCGACATAATCGGGCACCGATCCCTTGGGGGCCACGAAATCGGCAAGCGCCACATTCGGGCGGCCGACCCGCTTCGCCGTCTGCTGGCGCAGGGTGAAGAATGTGGCGAGGTCTTCGGAGCGGATGTCATCGGTGAAGAGGTGGATATCATCGCCCACCGCATTGGCCGGCCAGAAGCCGACGACGGCGCGGGGATGGAACCATTTCTCGTCGATGATCCGCTTCAGCATCGCCTGGGCGTCGGCGAAGAGCGCGCGTGCCGCCTCGCCCTGTTTGTCGTCATCGAGGATCTTCGGATAGACGCCCTTCATCTCCCAGGTCTGGAAGAACGGCGTCCAGTCGATATAGCGCGCCAGCTCCTCGAGATCCCAGCCGTCGAATACCTTGGTGCCGAGGAAACTGGGCACCTGGACATGGTAGTCGGAGAAATCGACCGTCAAAGCGTTGGCACGGGCCTGTTCCAATGTGATCCGCTTCTTGGCAAGCTCGGCGCGCGCATGTTTTTCCGAGACATCGGCATATTCGGCCTGGATATTCGCCACATAGTCGGGCTTTTGCACCGGCGACAGCAGCGAGGAGACCACACCCACCGCACGGGAGGCATCGGTGACATAGACCGCCTGCCCCTGATGATAGCGCGGGTGGATCTTCACCGCCGTATGCACGCGGGAAGTGGTGGCGCCCCCGATCAGCAGCGGGATGTCGAAGCCCTCGCGCTCCATCTCGGAGGCGACATGCACCATCTCGTCGAGCGAGGGGGTGATCAGGCCTGACAGGCCGATGACATCGACGCCCTCGGCCTTGGCGGTGGCGAGGATCTTTTCCGCCGGAACCATGACGCCCAGGTCGATGATCTCGTAATTGTTGCAGGCCAGCACGACGCCGACGATGTTCTTGCCGATGTCGTGCACATCGCCCTTCACCGTCGCCATCAGCACCTTGCCGGCACTTTCGCGGCCGTCGCCGCCGGTCAGGCGCTTTTCCTCTTCCATATAGGGCAGCAGCACGGCGACCGCCTGTTTCATAACGCGGGCCGATTTCACCACCTGCGGCAGGAACATCTTGCCCGAGCCGAAGAGATCGCCGACCACGTTCATCCCCGCCATCAGCGGGCCTTCGATCACATGCAGCGGGCGGGCGGCGGCCTGCCGCGCCTCTTCAGTGTCCGCGTCGATGAATTCGGTGATGCCGTTGACCAGCGCGTGTTCCAGCCGCTTCTCGACCGGCAGCTCGCGCCAGGACATGTCCTTTTCGCGGGTCTTGCCGCCGCCCTGGCCGCGGTATTTCTCGGCGATCTCAAGCAGGTTCTCGGTGGCAGAGCCGCCCTGGGACGGCACCCGGTTCAGCACCACGTCCTCGCAGGCCTCGCGCAGCTCGGGGTCGATCTGATCATAGACCGCCAGTTGCCCGGCGTTGACGATGCCCATGTCCATGCCGTTCTGGATCGCGTGGTAGAGGAAGACGGCGTGCATCGCCTCGCGCACCGGTTCGTTGCCGCGGAAAGAGAAGCTGAGGTTCGACACCCCGCCCGAGATATGGACGAAAGGACAGGTCTCGGTGATCCGCTTTGTCGCCTCGATGAAATCGACACCGTAGTTGTCGTGTTCCTCGATCCCGGTGGCGACGGCGAAGACGTTGGGGTCGAAGATGATATCTTCCGGCGGAAAGCCCACCTCTTCGGTCAAGAGCTTATAGGCGCGCTGGCAGATTTCGACCTTGCGGTCCTCGGTGTCGGCCTGGCCGGCCTCGTCGAAGGCCATGACCACCACGGCGGCGCCATAGGCGCGGCAAAGCCGGGCGTGATCCAGAAACGCCTCCTCCCCCTCCTTCATCGAGATGGAGTTGACGATGGACTTGCCCTGCACGCATTTCAGCCCGGCCTCGATCACCTCCCATTTCGAGCTGTCGATCATGATCGGCACCCGGGCGATATCGGGTTCGGCGGCGATCAGGTTGAGGAATTCGACCATCGCCTGTTTGCTGTCGATCAGCCCCTCGTCCATGTTGATGTCGATCACCTGGGCGCCGTTTTCGACCTGATCGCGCGCCACGTCGAGTGCTGCGGCGTAATCGGCATTGGTGATCAGCTTGCGGAAGCGGGCGGACCCGGTGACGTTGGTGCGTTCGCCCACGTTGACGAAGGGGATATCCTTGGTCAGCGTGAAGGGCTCCAGCCCCGACAGCCGCATCTGCTTGGCCGGCTCAGGCAGCTTGCGGGGCGCCAGCCCCTGCACCGCCTGGGCGATGGCGCGGATGTGGTCATAGGTCGATCCGCAGCAGCCGCCGACGATATTGACCAGCCCGTCGCGGGCAAAGCCTGCGACCTGGGCCGCCATGTGCTCCGGCGTCTCGTCATATTGGCCCATCTCGTTGGGCAGGCCAGCGTTGGGATAGGCGCAGATCATCGTATCGGCGATGCCCGACAGCTCGGCCAGATGCGGCCGCATCGCTTCGGCGCCAAGCGCGCAGTTCAGCCCAACGGTCAGCGGCTGGGCATGGCGCACCGAATACCAGAAGGCGGTGGGCGTCTGGCCCGACAGGGTGCGGCCCGACAGATCGGTGATCGTGCCCGAGATCATCACCGGCAGACGCAGCCCGCGTTCGGCAAAGACCTCCTCGCAGGCAAAGATCGCGGCCTTGGCGTTCAGCGTGTCGAAGATGGTCTCGATCAGCAGGATATCGGCGCCGCCGTCGATCAGGGCGCGGGCCTGTTCGCCGTAAGCGATGCGAAGCTGATCGAAGGTGACCGCGCGATAGCCGGGGTTGTTCACATCCGGGCTGATCGAAGCGGTGCGGTTGGTCGGCCCCAGGGCGCCGGCGACAAAACGCTTGCGCCCATCCACCGCCTCGGCCCGATCCATCGCCTGGCGGGCCAGCTTGGCGCCGTGGAAGTTCAGGTCATAGACCGCCCCTTCCATCGCATAATCGGCCTGGGCGATGGTGGTAGAGGAAAAGGTATTGGTCTCGACGATATCGGCGCCGGCCATGGCATATTGAAAATGGATTTCCTCGATCACCTCGGGACGGGTCAGGCTGAGCAGATCGTTGTTGCCCTGTTGCGGCTTGTCGCTGGCATGAGGCAGATGGCAGGAACAGGCGCCACCACCACAGCCCTGGAAGTCCCCCTCGGAGAGCCCAAGCTTCTGGATTTGCGTTCCCATGGCGCCATCGAGAACCAGGATCCGTTCATCTGCGGCCTCCCGCAGTTGAGCGAACACAGGGGAATTGACGATTTTCTTGCGGACGGAGGAGGAGGACATGCGCTTTCTATCCCGATTATAGCTCTGGGCCTGAACGGCCTACCTAATGCTCCAGCATCATCAAGACCACCTCATATTGATCAAGCAGATCATGAGGCGTGTTCATGGTTATCCCCGAGAGAAATCTGACTGCCCCCAATTCCTGAGTCAAAAGATCAGGTCAGAACACCTGATAAAATCACTCAACTATTTGATTTTTAAAAGTTTTTCTTGAAACACGACACGACTCAGCCTAAGTATCGGGTCAAGAAAGCTCGCCAGCCCAATCGCCAGCCAGCCAACCGCATCCCCAGCCAGTCAGATACATCCAGACGCATGCCAACGGCATGATTTCAGGATGTGATCGCCAGCTTTGCCAGCCCACGAGCCAGCCCTTCCGGATGCCGAATTGTTTCCCTCAGGGATCAGGTGCGTGTCGCGCGCCAAAAGTCAGATCGCCAGCCGCCTCCAGCCATAGCGCCAGAGACAAGTCGCCAGCCATCGCCCGCAAGCCCTCCAGCAGAGCGCCAGAGACGGGGCCCGAAAGCCTGAAGCCCGCAAGCCCCCCAGCAGATCGCCAGAGACAGGGTCCGCAAGCCCCCAGACAGAGGCCACCAGCCAGCGACATGCCCCTTCACCGCAGGGAAAGAAACGAAAAAGCCCCGAAGCCTACGCTTCGGGGCTTTTCTGCCTTGGCAGTCTCGGAGGGCTTCAAGATTGGAACTGATACAGCCAGGTCTCGGTCAGCGGCTCCCCATCCAGCGCCAGATACATGCGCAGATCGGCCAGCTCGCCCGGCGCCAGCTTCAGATCGAAATTGCCGCGCCAGACGTTGCCGTTCGGCACCGGTTCGGCAAAGAGCCGGCTGATCTCGCCGCGCGAGGCCGAAACAACCACCTCGGGAAAGACGCCATAAGGCAGTTTCGTCAGCACCGAAGGGCGATCGAATTCCACCGCGAAGTGATAGACGTCCGCCGGCCGCGGATGCCCCGGCTGACCACCCCGCCCGATCCGGGTGGCAACCGTCTGGGCGATATTGGTGGCCGGGAAAGGCTCATCACTCTGCCAGTAAAGCCGATAATGCAGATCATAGCTGTTACCCTTCTCCACCGGCGCCTCCGGCACCCAGAAGGCGCCGATATTGTCGTGGATCTCGTCGTCGGTGGGGATTTCCAGCAGTTGCACCGATCCCCGACCCAGCGGCTTGATCGGTTCGACCCAGAGGCTGGGACGGCGATCATAGAAGACCCCGTCGAGATAGTGGTCGAAATTCCGGTCGCGCTGCAACAGGCCGAAACCATGCGGGTTTTCGTCACCGAAGGCCGACACGCTGGTCTGATCGGGATTGTTCAGCGGCCGCCAGATCCGTTCGCCCGACCCGGCCCACATCGCCAACCCGTCGGAATCATGCACCTCGGGCCGCCAGTCCTGCATCCGGCCCTTGCCGTATTCTCCATACCAGAACATCGAGGTCAGCGGGATCAGCCCCAGCCGTGACACCGACTTGCGCAGGAAAACCCGGGCCTCGATCTCCATGATCACGCCCTTGCTACGGTCGAGCCCGCGGGTGATGCGGAACCGATAGGCCCCCGTCACGCTGAGCCCATCGAGCAGAGCACAGATGGTGACCGGAGTGTCGGGCGCCGCCCCCGGCTGCTGTTCGATGTAGAATTCGCGGAAATCCGGGAACTCCTCGGGCAGGCCGGCGACGGCGGCGTCGATCAGGATCCCCCGTGCCGACAACCCATATTGCCCATCCGCCCCGATGGCGCGGAAATAAGACGCGCCCTGAAAGGCGACCCAGTCCTGCCGGTTCCAATCGGCTTCGGCATACCATTCCTGCAGCCGGAAGCCCGCAAAGCCCGCGTTCGACGGCAATTGCCGCGCCGGGTTGTCGGCCGGCATGTCAAAGAGGTCCGGGGTATAAAGAACTTCGCTCGCCCGACCGTTGTCCACCACGAACATCCGCACCCGCTTGGTGGCGTATTTGCCCAGGGGAAAGAATTCCAGCGGATATCCCTTTTCGGCACCGGTCCCCGGCTGGCCCGAGAACATCGCCCTGTCGGTCCGAAAGACCAGTTCGCCATGGCGGGCATAGTCGATCTGATCGACCACCTCGGGCGCCGGCCTGAGCGGTGGCACGTAAGACCTCTGGGACATCTCCCGCGCGCGGTCGACAAGCGCCTCATAGCTGAACGGCCGGCTGTCTGGGGCAGCGCCTCCGGAAATGGGCAATATCATCGCGCCCGAAAGCGCGGTGGCGCCATAAAGGAAGGTTCGTCTGTTCATCATTGCGATCTGCTCTGCTCGGGGTCTGCTCAGCAGACATAAGATATTCCGGACAAAAGGTCATATCCGGCGCATCAAGCAGCGGCTTTTCGCCCGCCGCAAGGGGCAATCGAAAACCGGGACACCTGCATCGGTTTCATTCCCGGGGTATCTCAGCCACCATATCCACACTGGGGCTGAGCATCCCCCCGGCTGCCCCTTCGCCGCCTAGGGCACCTGCACGACCAGGAGGATCCCGGGCCAGGTGCATATATATCAGCGGCAGCATCACCGAGGAGGATACCGCAGCAGGCTCTGTGCTGGCCTGCTGTTCGCATCCGATCGACCGGGTGGAGGTTCAAGAAGGCCACTTCCCTCCATCAGCCACACATCCCGCCCGGCGCAAACGCCGGACGAACCTTTTGGCAGCCGGCTTACTTCTCGCCCGCCAGCACGGCGGCCAGATCGGGGCGGAAGAAGGCCGGGCCTTTCAGCACCTTGCCGTCCTCGCGCAGCACCGGGCGGCCATCGGCGCCCAGTTTCGACATGTTGGAGGCGTGCACCTCGGCCATGCCGGGGGCCTTCAGCCCGTGCATGCCGAATTCCAGAAAGGTGCCGTCCAGCACATATTGGATGTCGCACAGCGCATCGAGCACTTCGACCAGGTCGCCGGCCTCGACCGCCGCGCGCAGCTCGGCCACCTCTTCTTCGAGAATGGCCAGCCGCATCTGCGCCCGGTCTTCAGGGATGCCGGGATCATCCACCACCGGCACCGCGAATTTCTCGTGCCATTCACGGACCAGAGACAGCGTGTCCCGAGTGTGTCCCGCCGCCATCAGAAATCCCAATCCTCATCCTCGGTCGCGACCGCCTTGCCGATCACATAGGACGACCCGGAACCCGAGAAGAAATCGTGATTTTCATCCGCATTGGGGCTGAGCGCCGCCATGATCGCCGGGTTCACCTTGCACAGCTCATCCGGGAAAAGGCTTTCAAACCCGAGGTTCTGCAGCGCCTTGTTGGCGTTGTAGTGGAGGAAGTTCTTCACGTCCTCGGTCAGCCCCAGCGGATCATAGAGGCTTTCGGTATAGCGCGTTTCGATATCGTAGAGATCGAAGATCAGCGCGAAGGCGAAATCCTTCAGCTCGGCCCGCTCGGCCTCGGACAACCGCTCCAGCCCGCGCTGGAACTTGTAGCCGATGTAATAACCATGCACCGCCTCGTCGCGGATGATCAGGCGGATCAGGTCGGCGGTATTGGTCAGCCGCGCGCGGCTCGACCAATGCATCGGCAAGTAGAAGCCGGAATAGAACAGGAAGCTTTCCAGGAAGACGCTGGCGATCTTCTTCTTCAACGGATGCGAGGCGGCATCATATTCCTGCAGGATCAGTCGGGATTTCTGCTGCAGATGCGGGTTCTCCTCCGACCAGCGGAAGGCCTCGTCAACCTCGACCGTGGAACAGAGCGTCGAGAAGATCGAGGAATAGGAGCGCGCATGCACCGCCTCCATAAAGGCGATATTGGTCAGCACCGCCTCTTCATGCGGGGTGATTGCATCGGGCATCAGCGCCGGCGCGCCGACGGTGTTCTGGATGGTGTCGAGCAGCGTCAGCCCGGTGAAGACGCGGATGGTCAGCCGCTGTTCCTCTTCGGTCAGTTGCGACCAGGACTGAATGTCGTTCGACAGCGGCACCTTTTCCGGCAGCCAGAAGTTGACGGTCAGGCGGTTCCAGATTTCCAGATCCTTGTCGTCCTGCACGCGATTCCAGTTGATGGCGCGGGGGACGGGACGGACGGCGGGGAGGTCTTTCATGGCAGCATTCCTCAAGGAACGATCTTCAGAACAGAGGGCGGCGCACGGCCCGAAGGGGTGGGTGCGAAGCGCCCGCCCCGTGGGGGGTGGGTCGGGCGCTGCCCGGCGTGAACGCCGGGCGACACGGCCCGGCAAGCGACAGCAAGAGCGGGCCCCCTTTCCGGATCACAATGAACAGGACACGCAGCCCTGCACCTCGGTCCCTTCCAGGGCCATCTGGCGCAGGCGGATGTAGTAGATCGTCTTGATCCCCTTCTTCCAAGCGTAGATCTGGGCGCGATTGATGTCGCGCGTCGTCGCCGTGTCCTTGAAGAACAGCGTCAGCGACAGCCCCTGATCGACGTGCTGGGTCGCCGCCGCATAGGTGTCGATGATCTTCTCGGCGCCAATCTCATAGGCGTCCTTGTAGTATTCGAGGTTGTCGTTGCTCATATAGGCCGCAGGGTAATAGACGCGACCGATCTTGCCCTCTTTGCGGATCTCGATCTTGGCGGTGATCGGGTGAATCGAGGAGGTCGAGTTGTTGATATAGCTGATCGACCCGGTCGGCGGCACCGCCTGCAGGTTGCGGTTGTAAAGCCCGCCCTCGATCACCGCGTCGCGCAACGCCGCCCAATCCTCGCGGCTGGGCACATGCACATCGAATTTCTCGAACAACGCCTTGACCGTCTCGGTCTCGGGCAGCCAGTCGCGATCGACGTATTTGTCGAAGAAGGAACCGTCGGCATAGGCCGAGCGTTCGAACCCGGCAAAGCTGCGCCCGCGCTCGCGCGCCAGCGCGTTCGAGGCGCGCAGACAGTGATACAGCACGGTGCAGAAATAGATGTTGGTGAAATCCACACCTTCGACCGATCCGTAATGGATCCGCTCGCGCGCCAGGAAGCCGTGCAGGTTCATCTGGCCCAGACCGATGGCATGGCTCTCGTCATTGCCGCGCCGGATCGAGGGCACCGCGTCGATCGCCGACATCTCGGAGACCGCGTTCAGCGCCCGGATCGCCGCCTCGACGGTGGCACCCAGATCGCCGCCGTCCATCGCCTTGGCGATATTGAGCGAACCGAGGTTGCAGGAGATATCTGTGCCCAGGTGCTTGTAGCTCAGATCCTCGTCGAACTCGGAGGCCTCGTTGACCTGCAGGATCTCGGAGCAGAGGTTCGACATATTGATGCGGCCGGCGACCGGGTTGGCGCGGTTCACCGTGTCCTCGAACATGATATAGGGATAACCGCTTTCGAACTGGATCTCGGCGATGGTCTGGAAGAAGGCCCGCGCGTTGATCTTCTTCTTGCGGATGCGCGGGTTGTCGACCATCTCATGATACTTCTCGGTCACCGAGATTTCCGAGAAGGCGCGGCCATAGACCTTTTCCACATCATGCGGCGAGAAGAGGTACATATCCTCGTTCTTCTTCGCCAGTTCGAAGGTGATGTCGGGAATGACCACACCAAGGCTCAGCGTCTTGATGCGGATCTTTTCATCCGCGTTCTCGCGCTTGGTATCGAGAAAGCGCAGGATATCCGGATGGTGGGCATTCAGATAGACCGCCCCGGCCCCCTGACGGGCGCCCAACTGGTTGGCATAGCTGAAGCTGTCTTCCAACAGTTTCATCACCGGGATCACACCGGAGGACTGGTTTTCGATGCCCTTGATCGGCGCACCGTGTTCGCGGATGTTGGTCAGCAAGAGCGCCACGCCACCGCCGCGTTTCGACAGTTGCAGCGCCGAGTTGATGCCGCGACCGATCGATTCCATGTTGTCTTCGAGCCGCAGCAGGAAGCACGAGATCAGCTCCCCCCGCTGTGCCTTGCCGGCATTCAGGAAGGTCGGCGTCGCCGGCTGGAACCGGCCGGCGATGATCTCTTGCATCAGGGACATCGCCTGCGCCTCATCCCCCTGGGCCAGCGTCAGGGCGACCATGACGACGCGATCCTCGAACCGTTCGAGATATCGTTTTCCGTCAAAGGTCTTCAGCGTGTAGCTGGTGTAATATTTGAAGGCGCCCAGGAAAGTCGGAAAGCGGAACTTGGCGGCATAGACCGCGTCCCAGATCTGGCGGCGGAACTCGGTCGAATACTGGTCCAGCACATGGGCCTCGTAATAGCCCTCTTCGACCAGATAGCGCAGCTTTTCCTCCAGCGAATGAAAGAAGACGGTATTCTGGTTCACATGCTGTAGAAAATACTGCCGCGCCGCCATTCGATCAGCGTCGAACCGGATGTTCCCCTGATCGTCATAGAGGTTCAGCATCGCGTTCAGCGCATGGTAATCCAGACCCTGCCATTCGGCAGGAACCGCCTTGGCGGGGGCGGCATCGCTCACGTCGCGGTCAAGCACTGCGTTTTCCAAAACCTGTCCAATCCCTCTTTGACGCGGGCGACATCCGTGTCGGTCCCCGCGAGTTCAAAACGATAGAGCACGGGCACGCCGCATTTCTGCGCCACCACATCACCGGCCAAGGCATACGTCGTGCCGAAATTACGATTACCCGAGGCAATGACCCCGCGCAGATGACACCGGGTGTCCGGATCATTGAGGAACCGGATCACCTGTCTGTGGACCGCCCCCCGCCCCTGTCCGTCCGCATAGGTGGGTGTGACAAGGACAAAAGGTGCGCGGGGGCTGGGCATGTCCCCCTCGGGGTCGATCGGAATACGCGCCGCCGTCAGACCCAACCGGTCGACAAAACGCTGCGTATTGCCCGAGCGTGAGGAATAATAGACCAGCCCGGCCATTGCTGGCCTCAGGCCAGCGCGGCGATCTTGTCGGGGCGGAAGCCGGCCCAATGATCGTCACCCGCCATCACCACCGGCGCCTGGCGATAGCCCAGCTCGGTCACCCGGGCCAGGGCCTCGGCATCTTCGGTCAGATCGACCAGATCGAATTCGATCCCCTTGGCGGACAGCGCGCGGGTGGTGGCGGTGCATTGCACGCAGGCGGGTTTTGAATAGACGGTGATGGTCATGGCAGTGTCCCCTTATCCGATCCTTCGGTTCTGGTCGTTCAGCGCCGGTCAGCAGGGGAAGAGACGCCAAGGGATGCCCCCGAAGGACATCCCGCAACACGTCCCGGACCCACCGCCCGGCTTGGTCTTGTCGCGTCCTGGCAGGTCTCCTGACTCATGGTTCTTACGTCCGACCGCCCTTCCCGGCGCCGAAACGCCAGTGGATATGCGACCAAACTTACCATTCACAGTTGCGGGGGCAGTGCCGGATTTGCGCCGGCTTCCCTCTTCACCCGCGTTGAATCGCGGGCACCAAGACAACATCATATAGACGCCCATCGGCGCAGGCTGTCAATATCTTGTTTGAGAAAGACGCCCTCCCACAAGGGCCAGCCGACCGAGCAGACCAGCTGCCTTCAGGGTCGGCCTTGCCCGGGCATCAGGCTGGCAGAATACCGCCCCGCCCCGCAGCCGCAACCGGCAAACGCACCACTCTGCATTCCCGCGCCGACCCGTGCAGATCGCTCAGCGTCACTTCGGTCAGGCTGCCATCCGACAGCAGAAGCGGCGCGGTCTCGCCCACCGCCATACCGATCAACGTTGCCCCCAACAACGACCGAAGCGGCACCACGCCCGGTTCTTCGCGCAACCGCACGCGATAGCTCAGCCGGGCAATGATGGGCGGCTGATCGCCGCAAAGCCGATACCCCAGCACCGTATTGCCGGTGGCGATTCCCTCGGAAGAAGCCTCGGCTCCCAACCGGCCGGCCTGAGACAGTTTCTGGCGAAGGATCTCTCCGATCAGAGCAGTCACGCCGCTGCGCTGGGTTTCGCAATGCTCCAGATGCCGCTGCATCATATCGACATCCTGCGGCGCCAGCCAGGAGCGCCGGGCCGCCCAGTGCAGCCGTCCCATAACCTCAACGCTCAGATCGTTGGGACCAACCGGGCCCCTATGCTCGGACATATCTTTCATGAGACCTCGCAGTGCCTTCTGGCATTGAAATCTTGATCTACCAAATCTGTGTGCGCCCCGGGGAACACCAGCACCACACTGTGCCCTGTTCCGGTACCGACGGCATATTCAAACAAAACCTAAAAGATACTTAAGAAGTAATCATTCAATCCTGAATAGACCTTCCGGCAAAACCGCGTCAATCTGGTGGCGCCGATGGCATGATACCGTGTCTTTGGCGCAACCATCCGTCCTCTGCATCGGCCCAGATTGACTTTCGCGCCCCGCGTTCCTAGCTTCTGGAGCATGTCGAGATACGCGCATAAGGACAGGTTCATCCTGTTTGCCGGTTCGCTCCTGAACCGCAGGCTTCCCCGGGCGGTCTAAGCGCGCGCGCTGCTCCCTCCGTTCGGGGCCTTCTTCCATCATCCGGCACAGCATCGGCGCGGACAGCCATACCGCTTGGGAGTTTTCCATGTGGTTTGACAGCCGCCGCTTTCGCCGCCCTCGGCGGCTTGAGACCACCCCACCCCACGTCACCTAGGTCTTAACGCTTTACCCGATCGCACCGCCCCGCGGCGCCGCGCCTCACGACAACACCTCACTTACCTTCCCTCGAAAGGATACCATCATGCCGACCGTCAACCCGGCCCCCCAGAAACACGCTGCCACGCCACCGGTCACCCGCCGCGCGCGGCTGGCCATCGCCGAGGATCAGCTCGACGCGCTCGAAGCACTGGCGACCGGCTTTGCCCGACGCAACCCGGCGTTGTCAGACCTGCTGCTATCCACCCTCACCCGCGCGCGTATCGTTCCGCCCCAGCGGATGCCCGCAGACGTGATCCAGTTGGGCCGCCCCCTGCGCTATCGCGACACCACGGACGGCAGCGAAAAGACCGTCACGCTGGTTTTGCCCGAACAGGCCGATATCGCACTTGGTCGCGTCTCGGTCATGACCCCGATCGGGGTCGCACTGCTGGGCATGCCAGCAGGGGCGCGGGCGAAATGGACCACCCGCAGCGGAGAAAAACGCCAGCTTGAAGTGCTGGAAGTCCTTGTCGCCGATCCAGCGACCGAGCCATGAGCCTCCTTCGGACGGCCAGCGCGTCCCGCCTCCGCTGCCCCATCTGCCACACGCCGTTGCCGCGGGCGGCACGGGCCCGCTGCCCATCCTGCCGCAGCGCCCTGCACCCTGACGGACGCCGGGTTCGGCCCTGCCGCGGGTGCGGCGCACCGCTGCCCCTGGCCGCGGCCCGAAATTGCCCGGCCTGCGGCCATGCTGTTTCGACACCGGGCTGATCCCGCGCCGCGATCAGCCCTTGGGGCGGTGACTGCCGCCGCCCCTCTTCCCGACCAACATCGACCCGGGGCTTGCCTGCGGTCAGTGCCTCCGTTATTTGTTACGTTATAACATTTCAAAAGGATCCGTCATGGTCGCTTCTTCCTCCGATCCCCGCCTGCCCGTCACCGTGCTGTCCGGCTTTCTCGGCGCCGGCAAGACGACGCTGCTGAACGATGTACTGAACAATCGCGAGGGCCGCCGCGTCGCCGTCATCGTCAACGACATGTCCGAGGTGAACATCGACGCCGATCTGGTTCGCGACGGTGGCGCCGAGCTGAGCCATGCCGAGGAAAAGCTGGTCGAGATGACCAACGGCTGCATCTGCTGCACCCTGCGTGACGATCTGCTGACCGAGGTGCGCCGACTGGCCGAGGAAAACCGCTTCGATTACCTGCTGATCGAATCCACCGGCATCGCCGAGCCGCTGCCCGTCGCCGCCACCTTCGAATTCCGCGACGAATACGGGAAAAGCCTGGCCGATCTGGCCCGGCTCGACACCATGGTGACGGTGGTGGACACGGTGAACCTGCTGAAGGATTACGCCAGCCACGATTTCATCCGCGATCGTGGCGAATCCCTTGGCGATGAGGACGAGCGCACCCTGGTCGACCTGCTGGTCGATCAGATCGAATTTTCCGACATCGTGGTGCTGAACAAGGTCTCTGACGCTGGCTCAGATCGGCTGGAGGCCGCCCGCAAGATCGTCACCGCGCTCAACCCCGACGCCCGGATCATCGAGACCGACTTCGGCAAGGTTGATCCGGATGCCATTTTCGACACCGGCCTCTTCGATTTCGAAACCGCACATGACCACCCTCTCTGGGCGAAAGAGCTTTACGGCTTCACCGACCACGTGCCCGAGACCGAGGAATATGGCGTCTCCTCCTTCGTCTATCGCGCCCGCCGGCCATTCGATCCGCAGAAGATCCATGATGTACTGAACGGTGACCTGCCGGGCGTGATCCGCGCCAAGGGGCATTTCTGGATCGCCACCCGCCCCGACTGGTTGGCCGAATTCTCGCTTGCCGGCGCACTCAGTTCGGTGCGCCCGATGGGCATGTGGTGGGCCACCGTGCCGGAAGAACGCCGCCCGACCCATCCGCAGGCCCGCGCCTATCTGGACCGGCACTGGCAGGAGCCTTTCGGCGACCGCCGGCAGGAACTGGTCTTTATCGGATCGGGCATGGACAGGGCGAAGATCACAGCCGCTCTCGATGCGGCGCTAGTGGCCGAGGACCGCTTCGTTCCGGAACTCTGGCGCGATATGCCCGACCCCTTCCCCGCCTGGCGCCGCACCCCACAGGCCGCCTGATGCTGACGGCGGAACCAGCAATGGCCATCGCCAAGAGCGCTGCCGCCCCCTGCGGACTGGTCCACTGCTCTCCCCCCATCGAGGCCAACGGCCCGGCCCGATTTCTGCGGGTTCTCGATACAGAAGAGGCAGGCTGATGAGAGCCAACGGGCAAAGCAGCCTGAAACGCCGGCCCCGCGCGGGCGATCCGATGACCGCTTATGACCGGCTGCCGGTAGAGCTGCGCCAATGGCTTGCCTCCGCCGCCCTGCCCTGGTCGCCCCGTTCGGCACTCAGGGCCTGGCGGGCGGCGCTGGCCCGCGCGGACGGCGATCCCGACGCCGCCCGCGCCCGGCTGAGCGCGACCGAGGCGCGACAGCTTCGCCGCGACACCGCCCGCATCTGGGGCGCCGCGCATCCACAGGCCTGAGCGATCTAGCCGCCGTAATACTTGCGCCGCGCCTCTTCCTGAATGGCCAGGGCCTGCGTCAGCTCGGCGAACTTGCGCATCCCTTCCTTGCGCCTCTCCGGGTCGGTGGTGGCCTTCAGCACCTCGGCCTGGGCCTGCACTGCCTTGCGCAGCTCTATCTCCTTCGGCAGGGCACCAGCCTCGGCCATGATGCGAAAGCCGGCCTCTTCCGCATAATCGCCCCCGCCCACCGGCGGCAGCGGCTTGCCCGCACCTTTGAGGTTGTCGAACTGCCCCTCGGCCTGCGCCTTGAGGATCTGCCGTTCCGAAAGCTTCGAGAATTTCATTGTCCCCTCCTATCCGATCTGGGGGTCCGCGGCCCCACTCCGGAGCCAGCGATAGATGAAAAGCGCCAGAAACCCGGCGAAGCACAGGATCGTCCCCAGGGTGCCGGCGGCAAACGCCGTGGTCCAGTCCTGCCCGGCGTCGAGCCTGGAAAAGAGGAGGCTGCCCATCACCGCCACGCCAAAGGCGCCACCGATCTGCTGAAAGGTCTGCAACAGGGCGGAGGCAATGCCGGCCTCAACCTCGGCTACCCGCTCCAGCGCCAGATGGAACAGCGGCCCGACCGCCAGACCGAATCCGACCCCGGCCAGCAGCAGCCCGCCCATCAGCCAGGGCTGATCGGCAAACCCATCGAAGCCGCGGAGCAGGCCGCGCACCAGCCCCATGCCCAAAAGCACCAAGGCTCCACCAAGCATCCCCCGAAGCTGCGGCGACACCCGCGTCAGCGCCGTGCTGAGGATAGAGGCCACCATGATCCCCAGCGACAGCGGAAAGGCCGTCACCCCCGACTGCAGTGGTGAAAAACCGAAACCCGTCTGCAGAAACAGCGCCAGGATCAAGAAGAACCCCGGCAGCCCGGCAAAGAACAGCCCCACCGCCGGCACGTACCAGCGGAAGTCGCCCTGCCCGAGCAGCGCCAACGGCAGAAGCTGGGTCCGCCCCGCCCGGCCGCGACGACGCTCCCACCAGATCAGCGCACCGAAGACCGGCAGTGCGGCCAGCAGCATCGCCCAGGTCCAGACCGGCCAACCGAAGCGCCGCCCCTCGATCAGCGGGATCAGCACGCAGAGCAGACCCAGCGCGGAAAGCGCCACGGCGGCGGGGTCGAAATGCACCCGTGCATCGCCGCTGATCCCGGCGATCCGATGGCGCAGCGCGAAGACCAGCAGCACCGCCAGCGGCGGGTTGATCAGAAAGATCGGCCGCCAGGCCAGGCCGAACAGATCGGCGCTGACCAGCCAGCCGCCAACCAGCGGCCCCAGCACCGAGGCCAGTCCGGCCACCAGCCCGAAGATCGCGAAGGCGCCGGCGCGATCCGGCCCCTTGAACATCCGATGCGCGATCGCCATCGCCTGCGGCGAGACCATCGCGGCCCCGATCCCCTGCGCCACCCGGCCGGTCTGCAGCCAGGCCATCGACGGCGCCATCCCGCACAGGAGCGAGCCAAGCGCGAAAACGCCAAGCCCGGCCAGCAGGATGCCACGCGGACCGAACCGGTCGCCCAGCCGGCCGGCAGCAGCCCCAGCGCATAGGTCAGCGTATAGCCCGAGACCAGCCATTGCAGCGCGGCGCCCCGGCAGTGAACTCCCGCCCGATCGAGGGCAACGCCACATTGATGATAGTCACATCCAGCAGGACCAGAAAATTCACCGCCGCCAGCAGCAGCAAAAGCCCACGATTGCCGGCGCTTCCGGCCTTTGCGATCTCAACTTGCATCATCTGTCTCCTCGACGTGCCGCACCTGAAGCCCGCGTTCGATTTCCTGATAGACCGGCCAGAACTGGGCGAGCCCCCCCGGCCCGCGCGGCGCGAAGGCGGTCAACGCACCAGTCGCCATCAGCGCCGCCGGATAGGGATCGACATCGGCGCGAAACAGCCCCTGATCACGTCCGAAGCCAATGATCGCGGCATAGCGGCCAGCCCAGCCACGGGTGAAATCCTCAAGCGTCGCGGCGATCCCTGCGTCGGTCTCGGCCAGTTGCGCCAACTGCCCGAAACAACGGGCCAATTCGGGACGGTCTCGCAGGCTGTCGTGAAAGGCCTGCACCTCCGCCCGAAGCTGGGCCAGCGCGTCGCGGTCGGGCGACGGATCGGGCGGCAGCAGGGCCAGAAAGGCGTCGCGGCTGGTTTCGGCGACCAGCGTCAGCAGCGCCGCCTTGGAGCGCACATGGAAATGCAGGGTCGAGATATTGATCCCCACCCGCTCCGCCACATCGCGGGTGCGCAACGCCGCCAGCCCCTTTTCGGCGATCAGCCGGCGAGCCGCCTCGGCGATCATCTCGCGGCGTTCGTCCTTGCGGACATAGGCTGGGGGTTTGCTGTCATTCGCCATAACTCAATCATTTGATTGATTCTCACTCGAAGTCAACCCTCCCCACCCGGGCCGACCGGAGCGCAATTAATGCGTGACAGGGCGGCGCGGATCGGCTACCGATCTCGCCATGACCCAGACTTACACCTTCGCAACCTATTTTTATTGGTTCCGCTCATCCCAGCGGACGATGGTTGCTGTGTAAGCGAGGAAACGCGAAACACCGAACCTTCAAGCCGCTGGTCTGACCGGCGGCTTTTCAGTTTGGAACCCCGGTCAGGCCCTCAGAAAACCCAGAGGACCCCAAAGACCGATGCTTACCGAAACCCAGGACCTTCGCATTGTCGATATCTCTCCCCTGCCCACCCCGGCAGAGGTGATCCGCACCCTGCCCCGCGACGCTGCCATCACCCACACGGTGCTGGAGGGGCGCGATGCGATCCGCGCGATCTTCGAAAACCACGACGACCGGCTCTTGGTCATGGTCGGCCCCTGTTCGATCCATGACCCAGAGGCCGCCCGCGACTATGCCGCGCGCCTCGCCGAACAGCGCGCCCGGCTTTCGGATCGGCTGGAGATCGTGATGCGCGTCTATTTCGAAAAGCCGCGCACCACGGTGGGCTGGAAGGGGCTGATCAACGATCCCTACCTGGATGGCTCCTGCAAGATCGACGAAGGGCTGCGCATCGCGCGTCATCTGCTGCTGGACATCAACCGCATGGGTCTGCCGGCGGGGACAGAGTTCCTGGATCCGATCACGCCGCAATATTTCTCGGATCTGATCACCTGGGGTGCCATCGGCGCGCGCACCACGGAGAGCCAGATTCACCGGCAACTGGCCTCGGGCCTGTCCTGCCCGGTGGGGTTCAAGAACGGCACCGACGGCGGCGTCAAGGTGGCGCTGGATGCGATCCAGTCGGCCAGCCAACCGCATCACTTCCCGGCCGTGACCAGCGACGGGCGGGCGGCAGTGGCGCATACCACCGGCAACGCCGATTGCCATGTGATCCTGCGCGGCGGCAATGGCACCAATTATGACGCCGCCTCGGTGGCGGCGGTGGCCGAGGCCGCGGCCAGGGCCGGGGTCGATCCGCGCATCGTGATCGACGCCAGCCATGCCAACAGCGGCAAGGATCCGGCGCGCCAGCCCGCCGTGGTGCATGACGTGGCCGGACAGCTCCGCGCGGGCGACACCCGGGTGCGCGGCATGATGATCGAAAGCAACCTGGTCGCCGGCGCCCAAAAGATGGTGCCAGGAGAGCCGCTGACCTATGGCCAAAGCATCACCGACGGCTGCCTCGGCTGGGCCGACACCGTCGCGGTGCTGGAGGATCTGGCAGACGCCGTCGCCTCCCGCCGCCGGGTGGCGGCATAACGACCAGAGCTGCGCCCCAGGCTTCTTCTGTGCCGCAATATTCTTGATTCTTGCCGAAGGAATGGCGTGCAGCGCCATTCCACGGTCCACCCGAAGCGCAAGCAGCGCAAGCGCCAGACCGTGGTGGTCTGGCGCTGCAACAGATTTCTCCTCATGTCATGGCGGCCATCTCAGGACTCCATGTGATCGACGTGCCTACGTCGACCAAGCGCCTGACCGCGGGCTTGCGCGGCGCCCTACGGGCTTGTTCCGCGCAAGGAACTCCCCCAAACCAAAGAGCTGGCGCCTCAGGCCACCTGGCAGCGATAAAGCCGCACCTTCAATCCACCGTGGGCCACGAATGCCCCCGGCGGGTCGAATGGCAGGTTACAAGCCTTGGCAAGCCCGGCCTCGCTGGTGACCAGACCGACGCGCCAGCCTGCGAACCGGTCGCGCAGCACACCGCCCAGCGCACCATAAAGCCCATAGAGCAGTTTCTTGTTGCCGATCCGGGCGCCATAGGGCGGGTTGACCATCACAAGCCCCGGCGCACCGTCAGGCGGGGTCAAATCGGCGAAGGACATCTGGGTGAAGCTGCACCATTCCGCCACCCCGGCGCGGTCCGCGTTCTCGCTTGCCATCCGCACGGCACCGGCATCGCGGTCAGAGCCATAGAAGCGTTGCGCCGGAATGCGTTGCGGCTCTGCCGCGCTCGCCCGCATCCGCGCCCAGACCTCGGCATCGAAACCCGCCAGCTCTTCGAAGGCAAAGCGGCGCGACCGTCCAGGGGCCATACCCGCAGCGATCTCCGCCGCCTCGATCACGAAGGTGCCGGAGCCGCACATCGGATCCACCACCGTCTCCCGCCCGGTATAGCCGCATTGGCGCAAAAACAGCGCCGCCATGGATTCGCGCAGCGGCGCTTTGCCCATCGCCTGCTTGTGGCCCCGCTTGTGCAAAGGCTCCCCGGTCGTGTCGATGCTGAAGGTGCAAAGGTTGTCTTCGATCCGGAGCATGACCCTGAGTGAGGCCTCTGCCGAGATCGTCGCGCCCAGCTCCTCGGCGATCGCCTTTTCCACCCGCTGGGTGGCGGCGCCGGCGTGATAGATCTTCGACGCCTTGCAGGTGGCCTCCACCCGCAGCGGCACATCGGCGCGCAGGAAATCGGCCCAGGGGAACTTGCGCGCCCGCTTGTCGAGCTGGGCCAGATGAAAGGCGCGGAATTCGCCGATCCGCACCACCACCCGCGTGGCGCCCCGCAACCAGAGGTTGGCGCGCCAGACCTCGGCCCAATCGCCCCGGCAGGTCACCCCGCCCGGGGTCAGCGCGGCGCCGGCAAAGCCCAGGCCCCGCACCTCGTCCAGAAGCGCAGGCTCCAGCCCCGGCAGGGCCACCAGAAAGATCTCGAAATCAACAGATTTATCCATCGCGCCTGATTACAGCGAAGCGGGCGCCACGGCGAGGGAGATTTTCACCCCCTCCCGGTTCCGGTTGCGGCAGACCTCAGGCCTGCCAGATCACCGTACCGTCGCAGATGGTCACGGCGGCATGGGCGCTGTCCACCTCTTCCGGCGCCAGGGCCTCGAGATCACGGTCCATCACCACGATGTCGGCCAGCATCCCGGGTTTCAGACTGCCCAGCCGGCCTTCGTCAAACCCCGCAAAAGCGCCGCCATGAGTATAATATTTAAGCGCCTGCTGCAGAGTGACGCTGTTATCCGGATGGTCTTCGCGCCAGGGCTTGCGGGTCATTGCCGCATGCACGCTGCGCATCGGGTCGATATCGGCCACCGGCCAATCCGAGGCGAAACAGATCGGCACCCCCAGATCGCGCAACGCCGCCACCGGAAAGGCATAGGGCCAGCGCGCCGCTCCCACCTTGGCAGTCCACGGGATCAGCGGGAAATCCATCGCCCCCGGCGGATGCGACGGCTGCATGGAATAGATCACCCCAAGCTCTTTCACCCGCGGGATATCATCCGGGTGAATCACCTCGATATGTTCTATCCGGTGGCGGGAATCGCGGGGGCCATTGGCCTTCTGCGCCGCCTCATAGACATCGAGCACCCTGCGCACCGCCCCATCGCCAATGGCATGGACCGAAATTTGCAGGCCGCGTCTGTCGGCCTCGATGCAGATGGCGTTGAACACTTCCGCCTGATGTAACGGCTCGCCCTTCCAACCGGGCTGATCGGCGTAATCCTCGACCATCACGGCAGTGCCGCTGTCGATGACCCCATCCATGAACATCTTCACCCGGCCCGAGCGCAGCCGGTCAGAATTGAACTCCACCGCCATCTGACTGGCGGTTTCCAGCGCCTCGGCGGTCATGCCCGGGGTCAGGTGAAAGGGCACTTCGATCCGGCTGATCAGCTGGCCCCGGTTTTCCAGTTCGCGCAGAAGCTTGAGCTGATAGAGATTGCCGTCCATGTTGTGCAGCGAGGTGAAGCCGAAGGAGGCGCAATAGGCCAACCCCCGACGCATGGTCTCAAGGTCTTCCTCCCATTGCTCGGGCGTGACCTCGACACCAGGTTCACTGCCGGTCATGCCCAGATTCTCACGCCCGCCGCTGTTGCGATGACGCATGACCAGCATATAGGCGTCGAATTCGCGCAGCTCGCCGGTGGCGGTGCCATCCTCGCCCATCACCACCTCGGTTCCGACAGCGGTTTCGGCACCCTGCAGGATGCCCGCTAACTCAAGCGCGGCGGTATTGGCCCAGGCGGTGTGGTGATCGCCGGCGATCAGGATCACCGGCCGATCCGCCATCGCCTGATCCAGCAACTGCCGGGTGGTCGAGATACCCGGGCCGAACAGGTTGTAATCGGCCCCCTTGCAGATCAGCAGCGACGCCTCCGGATTCTCGGCCGCATATCCGGCCAGCGCCTCGCGCAGCGCCTCCAGCCCGTGAACCTGCGCCAGTTGAAGCTGGCTGAGGCCAGCGGCCCCGGAAAAGATATGCAGGTGCGCCTCGGTCAGGCCGGGCAGGACGGTGGCCCCAGCGGCATCAATTCGCCGGGTCTCGGGACCGGCGAGGGCCGCGATCTCCGCACCGCTCCCGACGGCGAGGATTCGATTGCCATCGACCGCGATCGCCTCGGCCCGCGGATGATCAGGGTCCATCGTCAGCACCCTGGCGTTATCAATGATTAGGCTGGCAGTTGGCATCGATTGCCCTTCCCTGTTGCACCCGCCCCGCATCGGACACCCGTGCGAAGTCTGTATTTTTTCGCCCATTGCAGGCATAAATTGATCAAATGTTCAGAGCAGATCGTTGTCAAGCAGCCTACGTCGAAACCAGATAAAATCCCAATTTTCATATCGGCTTCTGCGACCATACGATTGCAAAAAAATCATATGATCAAAATTTGGCCAGCATCGGAAAAATCACCTGGCCAAAACCGGAAGCCGCAACAAGAGGCTTGTCAAACGCCTCTCACCCTGTAGCGTTTGATCAAAACCAGCGACGCGCAAAGTGATCGCATACCAACGGCTGACAGGGAAAAAACTATGCAGCATCAATCCCAGCCGATGCCCGACCCTGACAGCGACGATACCAACGTCGCTGTCAGGGTGGATCGCATCTCAAAGATTTTCCAAGGCAATGAGGACGAGGTTCGCGCGCTCGACGAGGTTTCCGTCTCGATCCGCCGGAACGAATTCTTCACGCTGCTCGGCCCCTCGGGCTGCGGCAAGACTACGCTTCTGCGGGTGATCGCCGGGTTCGAACCGCCGACCATGGGGGCGCTTTACCTCGGCGGGCGCGACATTTCCCGACTGCCGCCGAACCAGCGACCGGTGAACACGGTGTTCCAGAACTATGCCCTGTTCCCGCATATGAGCGTGGCCAATAACATCGCCTTCGGGCTGGAAATGCTGGGCAAGTCCAAGGGCGAAATCCAGACAACCGTCTATGACATGCTGAAACTGGTGCAGATGGAGCATCTGAAGGCGCGGCGGACTTCGGAAATCTCCGGCGGCCAGCAGCAGCGCGTGGCCCTGGCCCGTGCCCTGGCGCCGCAGCCCGAGGTTTTGCTGCTGGACGAACCGCTCAGCGCGCTCGACCTCAAGTTGCGCCGCGACATGCAGATCGAACTGAAGCGCCTGCAGCACGAAACCGGGATCACCTTCATCTTCGTGACCCACGATCAGGAAGAAGCGCTGACCATGTCCGACCGCATCGCGGTGATGAGCGCGGGGAAAATCCTCCAGGTCGGCACCCCGCGGGAGATTTACGAACGTCCCGCCGAACGCTTTGTCGCAAATTTCATCGGCGAATCGAACTTCCTCGATGCCGCGCTGTCGGGCGGCGCGGTCCGGCTGAAGGCCGGCGGCCCGGCTTTTGCCGCCACCCCGCCCAAGGGGGTCGCCGACGGAGAGGTCAGCATTCTGGTGCGCCCCGAACATGGCCGCGTGCGCATGGGCGCCGCCACCGAGGGCGAATTGCCCGCGACGATTTCGAACGTGGTCTATTCCGGCGAGGCGACCACGGTGCATCTGCGGTTGGCCACGGGCGAAACCTTCAAGGCCAAGATGTCCAACACGCCCGCCGAGGACGGCGGCAGCATGGTCCAGGGGGCCGAAGCCGCCCTGAGCATCGCCCCCGGTGCCGTCACCGTGCTGAAGGACTGATCCCATGGCACAGGCGCCCGACACCCCACTCGCCCCCGGTGCTCTGGAACACGAACTGGAGCAAGCCGATTCCCGCAGCCGCTGGCTGCTGTCGCTGCCGGCGATAGTGATCATCACCCTTTTTGCCACCGCACCGCTGCTGGTGATGGTGCTCTATTCCTTCCTCACCCCGGGCGACTACGGCAACGTCATCTGGAAATTCTCCACCGAGGGCTGGACCAACGTGCTGATGCAGCGCGATATCTTCGACGATACGCTGATCTGGGCCGATGCCCATCTGTCGATCTTCTGGCGGTCGGTCAAACTGTCGCTGATCACCACCCTGCTGACACTGATCTTCGGCCTGCCCACCGCCTGGTTCGTCGCCACCCGCCCAAAGGGCCAGCGCGAACTGTGGCTGTTCCTGGTCACGGTGCCGTTCTGGACCAACCTTCTGGTGCGCACCATCGCCATTCAGGAGCTGATCCGCGCCGAAGGCGTGATCAACAACGTACTGATCTTCCTGCATATCATCGACGAGCCGATCCAGATGATGTTCACCGATTTCGCCATCGGCTTCGGCATGACCTATGTTTATCTGCCGCTGATGGTGCTGCCGGTCTATGCCGCCGTCGAAAAGCTGGACTTCCGGTTGGTCGAGGCAGCGCATGACCTTTACGCCAGCCGCTGGACCGCCTTTCGCCGGATTATCCTGCCGATGATCAAACCCGGCATCATCGCCGGGTCGATCCTGGTCTTCATCCCCTGTCTCGGCGCCTATGTCACGCCGCGGGTGCTGGGGGGCGGCAAGAACCTGATGTTCGGCAACCTGATCGAGCTGCAGTTCGGCGCCGGGCGCAATTGGCCGCTGGGCGCCGCCCTGTCCTTCACCCTTATGGCGATCGTGATGGTGGCACTGGTCTATTACGTGCGCCTCACCTCGCGCGAGGAGAAAACCGATGTCTGACACCGTCCCTCCCCGCCACCCCGCACGCGGATATTCCGTACGCAGCCTGCCCGGGTTTTCGATCGTGGCGCTGTTCACCGTCGCCACGCTCTATGCGCCGATCCTGATCCTAGTAGCCTATTCCTTCAACTCCGGCACGTCGCTGGCGGTCTGGGAAGGGTTCTCGCTGCGCTGGTATGTGCAGGCCGCGCAGAACGGTGAGGTGATCGACGCCGCGATCCGCTCGCTTTACCTGGCGCTGACCGCCGCCGGCATCGCCACGGTCGCCGCGACCATGGCAGCGCTGGCCACCACACGGACCCGCCGCTTTCCCGGCAAGACGATGATCTATGCGCTGATCAACCAACCGCTGATGGTGCCCGAGATCGTCACCGCAGTGGCGCTGCTGATCGTCTTCGCCTGGATCAAGGTCGCCACCGGCTATACCAGCATGATCTATCTGATCGCCGCCCATACCGCCTTTTGCATCCCCTTCGCCTATCTGCCGATCCGTGCCCGATTGGAGACCATGGACAACACGCTGGAAACGGCGGCCCGCGATCTCTACGCACCGCCGATGAAGGTCTTCCTGCGGGTCACCCTGCCGCAGATCTGGCCGGGCATCATCGCCGGCATGATGCTGGCCTTCGTGATCTCGATGGATGACGTGGTGATCACCGAATTCGTCAAATCCGCCGGCCAGGACACCATCCCGACCTATATGCTGGGCCAGCTTCGCCGGGTGGTGACCCCCGAGGTCAATGCGATCTCGACCGTGATCCTCGCCGCCGGGGCGATCCTGGTATCGCTGTTCTTCTGGATCAGCCGCGAACGGCGCTGATAAAATGCCTTAATACCTTACCGGACATCCAAGAATCCGGCTCTACCGACTGAACCCAACAAGGAGACCTGAACCCATGAAACGTCTGTTTGCCGCAGCCTCTGTCCTGGCGATGGCAGCTGCCGCCGCTTCGGCGGAAGAGCTGAACCTCTATAACTGGGGCAATTACACCAACCCCGAACTGCTGGAGAAATTCGAGAAAGAGACCGGCATCAAGGTCATCGTTACTGATTTCGACAGCAATGACACCGCGCTCGCCAAGGTCAAGGCCGGCGGCCATGGTTATGATCTTGTGGTGCCTTCGGCCGGCTATGTGCCGATCTGGATCAAGGAGGGCCTGCTGGCCGAATCCCGCCCAGATCAGATGGAGAACTTCAAGAACATGGATCCGATGTGGGTCAACGTCGATTGGGATCCGGGCCGCCATTACACCGTGCCATGGCAATGGGGCACCACCGGCGTGGCGGTGAACACCAAATACTACGACGGCGATATCGACACCTCGGCCATCTTCCTCGACCCGCCGGAGGAACTGAAGGGCAAGATCAACGTGGTGCCCGAAATGGGCGACGTGATGGGCTTGGCGATAATGTATTACGGCGGCCAGCCCTGCACCAGCGACAAGGAGATCCTCAAGAAGGTCCACGCCGGGTTGATGGAAGCCAAGAAAAGCTGGCTCAGCATGGATTACGGCAATATCGAGAAATTCGCCAAGGAAGATCTCTGGGCCGGGGTGAACTGGAACGGCTCGACCTTCCGCATGCGGCTTGAGAACCCGGCGGTCCACTATGGCTATCCGAAAGAGGGCTATGTGGTCTGGATGGACTCGGTCGCGCTGCTGAAGGACGCCAAGAACCCCGAAGCCGGCAAGAAGTTCATGAACTTCATCATGGAGCCGGAAAATGCCGCGCTGATCTCGAAATTCGCCCGCTATGCCAATGGCATCAAGGGATCGGAGGAGTTCATGCCGGAAGACATGAAGACCGCGCGTGAGATCGTCATCCCCGAAGAGCTGAAATCGGCCGGCCGCTTCCTGCCGACCTGCCCGCCCGAGGTGCAAAAGCTCTACACCCGGATCTGGACCGACCTGCAGAAGTGACAACCAGGGGTAAGCCCGATCTGACAGGCCTCACCCCCTCCCTCCCCCGCATGCGGGGAGGGAGCACCATGACCACCGCACCTGGCGCCTGTTCATCCCATCCACCTCACCGCCCGCCCTCCTCCGCGCAAGGCCCTGACGATGAGCGATGATCTGATCTACATGACCGCAACCGAGGCCTTGAGGCGTTTCGCCGACAAGAGCCTGTCACCGCTGGAACTGCTCGACGCCCAGATCGCCCGGGCCGAGGCAATGCGCGATCCGGTCAATGCCTTTACCGATTGCTATTTCGACGAGGCGCGCAGGGCCGCTCACGCCGCAGCCGACCGCTGGTCCAGAGGCGCCCCGAAGGGCGCGCTCGACGGGCTGACGGTGGCGGCCAAGGATGAAAGCCACATCGCCGGAAAGCGAACCACCTATGGCTCCCTCATCACCCAGGACTTCGTGCCCGAGGAGACATCGGTCAACAACGAACGCATTCTGGCCGAAGGGGGCATCATCCACGCCCGCACCGCCACACCGGAATTCTCCTGCGGCGCGGTGACCTGGAGTCGGCTCTGGGGCGTCACCCGCAACCCCTGGAACCCCGCCTATACCCCCGGCGGATCATCCGGCGGATCGGCCGCGGCCCTGGCGGCGGGGATGACCACACTCGCCACCGGGTCGGATATCGGCGGGTCGATCCGCATCCCGTCGTCCTGCTGCGGGCTGGTGGGCTACAAGCCGCCCTATGGGCGCAATCCCGACGACGCCCCCTTCAATCTGGATTTCTACTGCCATACCGGCCCGCTGGCGCGCAGCGTGTCGGACACGATCCTGCTGCAGAACGTGATGTGCGGCCCCACCCCCCGCGATATCGCCACGCTTTATCCCAAGCTGGTGCTGCCAGCGGAGTATCCCGACCTCAAGGGCTGGCGCATCGCGCTGTCGATGGATCTGGGCAGCTATACGGTGACAGAGGAGGTTCAGGCCAACACCCGCGCTGCCGCCCAGGTATTCCGCGATCTGGGCGCCACGGTCGATGAGATCGACATCGGCTGGGGCGATGAGGTTCAGCGCGCCTGCTGGGCGCACCTGTCGCATGTTCTGGGTGGATCGCTCGCCGGGCTGTTGGCCGAACATGGCGATCAGATGACCGCCTATTGCCGCGATTTCGCGACCCAATCGCACGACAGCACCGTGGCGCAATTCGTCGAGGCGCTGGAGATCGCCAATGCCGCCTATGCCCGGCTCGGGCCCCTGCTGGAAGATTACAACGTGCTGATCTGCCCCACCACCGCCGTACCCGCGGTGCCGGCCGATTACGACCAGAGCGGGCTTGAGATCGACGGCACCCCGGTGCGCCCGGAACTGGGCTGGGTTCTGACCACGCCCTTCAACATGCTCAGCCGCTGCCCGGTGTTGCAGGTGCCCACCGGCTTTGGTGCAAGCGGTGTGCCGACGGGGATGCAGATCGTCGGCCCCACCTATCGCGACGCCACCGTGTTCCAGGCCGCCATGGCCTTCGAACGCGCGGTGGGCGGCTGGTACGGCAGCAGCGCGGCCCGCCCGGCGCTGTGACGCGCGGGCCGCGAGGGGGGCGACCTGTCAGCCGCGCGCCTTCTTCAGTTCCAGCCGTCGGCGGTGCAGCACCGGCTCGGTATAGCCCGAAGGCTGCACCCGCCCCTTGAAGACCAGATCGCAGGCGGCCTGGAAGGCGATGCCATCGCAGCCCGGCGCCATCGGCGTATAGGCCGGATCGCCTGCATTCTGCCGGTCAACCACGGCGGCCATCTTGCGCATCGCCGCCATCACCTGATCCTCGTCGATCACCCCGTGATAGAGCCAATTGGCCAGCGCCTGGCTGGAGATCCGACAGGTGGCGCGATCCTCCATCAACCCGACATCATGGATATCGGGCACCTTGGAGCAGCCCACCCCCTGATCGACCCAGCGCACCACATAGCCCAGGATACCCTGCGCGTTGTTCTCGATCTCGCGGGTGATCTCTTCATCACTCAGGTTGCGGCCCTCCATCACCGGGATGGTCAACAAATCGGCAAGCGTGCCGCGCGGGCCACCCCGGGCGATCTCATCCTGGCGGGCGAAGACATCGACCTGGTGATAATGCGTCGCGTGCAGCGTGGCGGCCGTGGGCGACGGCACCCAGGCGCAATTGGCACCCGCCTGCGGGTGGCCGATCTTGGCCGCCAGCATGTCGGCCATCTTGTCGGGCATCGCCCACATGCCCTTGCCGATCTGCGCCTTGCCCTGCAACCCGCAAGCCAGGCCGATATCGACATTGCGATCCTCGTAAGAGGCGATCCAGGGGGTTGATTTCATCTCGCCCTTGGGCAGCATCGGGCCGGCCTCCATCGAGGTATGGATTTCGTCCCCCGTGCGGTCCAGGAAACCGGTGTTGATGAAAGCCACCCGCGATTTCGCCGCCCGGATGCAGGCCTTGAGGTTGACGCTGGTGCGGCGTTCCTCGTCCATGATGCCCAGCTTCACCGTATTGCGCGGCAGGCCGAGAATATCCTCGACCATATCGAATATCTCGACCGCGAAGGCAACTTCCGCCGGACCGTGCATCTTCGGTTTCACGATATAGACCGACCCATGCACCGAATTGCCCGAAGGCTTTTGCAGATCGTGCATGGCGATCATCACGGTGCAAAGCGCGTCCAGAAACCCTTCCGGGATCTCGCCGCCCTCGGCGTCCAGAATGGCCGGGTTGGTCATCAGATGGCCAACGTTGCGCACCAGCATCAGCGACCGGCCCTTGAGCACGATGGGCATGCCGTTGGGCGCCACGAATTCCACGTCCTGCGCCAGCACCCGGTCAAAGGTCTTGCCGCCCTTGGTGACGCTTTCCTTCAGATCCCCCCTCATCAGGCCCAGCCAGTTGGAATAGGCCAGCACCTTGTCCTCGGCATCCACCGCAGCGACACTGTCCTCGCAATCCATGATGGTGGAAACCGCTGCCTCCAGGATCACGTCGCTGATCCCCGCCGGATCGTCACGGCCCACCGGCGTCTCGGGGTCGATCACGACCCGGATGTGCAACCCGTTGCAGGAGAACAGATATTCAGTCCGATCCGCCGACCGCCCGGAATATTGTGCAGGTTTGGCAAGCCGCAGCTCTTCCGCATCGGTCGACAGGAGCACCCCGGCCTGATCCTGGTCGAGACCGGTCACATCCGCCCAGCTTCCGCCCTTCAGCGGCAGTGCCTTATCCAGATGCGCCTTGGCCCATGCGATCACCCGCGCGCCGCGTGCACTGTCGTAACCGCCGCCCGCCGGCAGATCGCCCAACGCGTCAGTGCCATAGAGCGCATCATAGAGCGAGCCCCAGCGCGCATTCGCCGCGTTCAGTGCAAAGCGCGCATTGGTGATCGGCACCACCAATTGCGGCCCGGGGATCGTGGCGATCTCGGGATCGACACCTTTGGTGTCGATGGCAAAATCCTCTCCTTCGGGCAGCAGATAGCCGATCTCGTGCAGAAAGGCCTCATAGGCCGCGGCATCATGCGGCTGGCCGCGCCGGGCCATGTGCCAGGCGTCGATCTTGCCCTGGATCCCCTCGCGAATCGCCAGAAATTCCCGGTTCTTCGGGCCGAGCTCCGTCACCATCCGCGCCAGACCGTCCCAGAAGGCGACGGGCTCCACCCCAGTCTCGGGCAGCGCCTGCGCCTCGATGAAAGCGGCCAGTTGCTCCGCCACCTGCAGCCCGCTGCGCTCCACTCTCTCCACCATTCGTCGTGTCTCCTACTGAAACGGGGGGTTGTTCACTGTCTAGGGCAGAAGTTTCCTATCGGCAACAAATCTGGTCAGGCGATTTGACCGGTTTCCCGAAAAGCAGTTTCAAACCGAACCGGGAAAACCCGGGCGGGCTTTTCACGACCATCGGGTGACTTGCGGCAGACCGGGCCACGGCCTAACGTCTGCCACAAGCAAGCAAGAGGGAATGCCATGCGCGACGCCGCCCCGGAAACCGTTTATCTCAAGGATTACAAACCCTTCGGCTATGTGGTCGACTCGGTGCACCTGACTTTCGATCTGGCTCCGAATGCCACCCGGGTGACCTCTCGCATCGCGTTCAGCCCCAATCCCGAGGCCGAGGATCGGACATTCTTCCTTTTTGGCGAAAAGCTGAAGCTGATCCGGGCCACCATCGACGGCAAGGATATCACCCCCGAGATCACCCCGGAGGGGCTGACCGCCGCCGCCCCCGATGCGCCCTTTATCTGGGAGGCCGAGGTCGAGATCGACCCGGCAGGCAACACAGCGCTCGAAGGGCTTTATATGTCGAATGGCATGTATTGCACCCAATGCGAGGCCGAGGGGTTCCGCAAGATCACCTATTACCCCGACCGACCTGACGTGATGTCGGTCTTTACCGTGCGGATCAACGGCGATCTGCCGGTGCTGCTGTCGAACGGCAACCCCACCGGACAGGGCGAAGGTTGGGCCGAATGGCACGATCCCTGGCCCAAGCCCTCGTATCTCTTCGCATTGGTCGCGGGCGATCTGGTGGCGACCGAAGACAGCTTTCCCACCATCTCCGGCCAGGAGGTGGCGCTGAAGCTCTGGGTCCGGCCCGGCGACGAACATAAGACCGCCTTCGGCATGGAGGCGCTGAAGAAGTCGATGAAATGGGACGAGGACAGCTATGGCCGCGAATATGACCTCAAGGTCTTCAACATCGTGGCGGTGGACGATTTCAACATGGGCGCGATGGAGAACAAGGGGCTGAACATCTTCAACTCCTCCTGCGTGCTGGCCTCTCCCGACACCTCGACCGACATGAATTTCGAACGGATCGAGGCGATCATCGCGCATGAGTATTTCCACAACTGGACCGGTGACAGGATCACCTGCCGCGACTGGTTCCAGCTCTGCCTGAAAGAGGGGCTGACAGTCTTCCGCGACAGCCAGTTCACCGCCGACATGCGCTCTGCCCCGGTCAAGCGCATCCATGACGTGATCGACCTGCGGACCCGCCAGTTCCCTGAGGACAACGGCCCGCTGTCGCACCCGGTGCGCCCGGAAAGCTTTCAGGAGATCAACAACTTCTACACCGCCACCGTCTATGAGAAGGGCGCCGAGGTGATCGGCATGCTCAAGCGCCTGGTGGGAGATGCCGCCTATGCCGAGGCGCTGGATCTGTATTTCGCGCGCCATGACGGCCAGGCCTGCACCATCGAGGATTGGCTGAAGGTCTTCGAAGACGTCACCGGGCGCGACCTGACCCAGTTCAAGCGCTGGTATTCGCAATCGGGCACCCCGCGCGTCAAGGTGACCGAAGATTGGGCCGATGGCACCTATACGCTCAGCTTCGAACAAACCACCCTGCCCACCCCCGGCCAGCCCGAGAAGCTGCCGCAGGTGCTGCCGATCGCCGTCGGGTTGATCGGCCCCAATGGCGACGAGCTCTTGGAAACCACCGTGCTGGAGATGACCGAAGCCAAGCAGAGTTTCAGCTTCGACGGGCTGCCGGCGCGCCCCGTCCCCTCGATCCTGCGCGGCTTCTCCGCCCCGGTGATCCTCGAACGGGAAAGCACCAATAGCGAACGCGCCTTCCTGCTGGCGCATGACACCGATCCCTTCAACCGGTGGGAGGCCGGCCGCGCCCTGGCACAGGACACGCTGCTGAAGATGGCGACCGGCACCACCGATCCGGATGCCGATTACCTCGACGGTCTGCGCGCGCTGATGCGCGACGAGACGCTCGATCCGGCCTATCGCGCCCTGATGCTCGGCCTGCCCGGTCAGGCGGAGCTGGCGGGGCTGCTGGCCGATCGCGGCGTCACCCCCGATCCGATGGCGATCTGGCAGGCGGTGGAGCATCTGCGCGACGCCCAAGCCCAAGCGCTGGGGCCACTGCTGGAGGAACTTTACGAGGCCAATCAGGTCACCGATCCCTATCAGCCCGACGCCGAACAATCCGGCAAACGGGCGCTGGCCGGTGCCCTGCTGCGGCTGATCACCCGGCGCGACGGCGGTGCCCGTGCATCGGCGCTCTACGCGGCGGCCGACAACATGACCCTGACGCTCACCGCGCTCTCCTGCCTGCTGCAGGCCGGTCAAGGCGGGGCCGAGCTTGCCGCCTTCTATGACAAATGGAAGGATGATCGGCTGGTGATCGACAAGTGGTTCATGCTGCAGATCGCAGAGGCCGCGCCGGAGCGCGCGGTATCGGTGGCGCAGGCACTGACCGAACATCCCGATTTCAACTGGAGGAACCCCAACCGCTTCCGCGCCGTCTTCGGTGCGCTTTCGGCCAATCACGCGGGCTTCCACGATGCGACTGGCGCCGGCTATCAGCTGCTAGCCGACTGGCTGATCCGGCTCGACCCGCTGAACCCGCAGACCACGGCGCGGATGTGCACCGCCTTCCAGACCTGGAAACGCTATGACCCCGCGCGTCAGGCCAAGATCGCGGTGGAGCTGGACCGGATCGCCACCACCCCCGATCTCTCCCGCGATACCTCGGAGATGATCAGCCGCATCCGCGGGGCCTGAGCCATGTCGCGCCCGACCCTGCTGATCACCGGCGCCAGCGCCGGTATCGGTGCCGCCACTGCCCGGCTGGCGGCAGAGCGCGGTTATGATCTGGCGCTGAACTACCGCGCCGACCGCGAGGGGGTCGAGGCGGTGGCCGCCAACGTCCGCGCCACCGGGGCGCGGGCGCTGATCCTGCAGGCCGATCTGTCGGACCCCGAGGCGATCGAGACGATGTTCGCCCGGCTGGACCGCGACTTCGGCCAGCTTGACGCCTTGGTGAACAATGCCGGCATCAACGAACCCATCGCCCAGGTGGTGGAGATGGACCATGCCCGGCTGCGCCGTACCTTCGACATCAACGTGATCGCCCCCTTCCTGGTGGCGAAACAGGCGGTGCTGAGGATGCAGGCTCAGGGCGACGGCGGCGTGATCGTCAATGTCTCCTCCGCCGCAGCGCGGCTGGGGTCGGCCAACACCTTCGTCGATTACGCTGCCTCCAAGGCCGCCATCGACATCTTCACCAAGGGGCTGGCCGAAGAGGTGGCGCGCGACGACATCCGCGTCAACGCGGTTCGCCCGGGGCTGATCGACACCGGCATTCACGCCAAGGCCGGCGATCCCGAACGGCCCGAACGGCTGATAGGAGGGGTCCCCATGGGCCGCACCGGATCGGCCGAAGAGGTGGCCGAGGCGATCCTCTATCTGCTGTCAGACCGCGCGTCCTATGTCACCGGAACGACGCTCGATGTCTCCGGCGGGCGCTGAGGCAACAGGCTCTGAAGCCCGCTTCCGCTTTCAGCAACAGGCGCGCTCAGCCCGGCTGATCATCCTGCTGGCGGCGATCTATCTGGTGCTGATCGCCGCCTATCTGTTTCTCGATGCGCTCTGGTGGCTGCTGGCCCTGCTGGCACTGCCCACCCTGCCGGCGCTTTCGGATCTGATCCGAAACCCCGATGCCGGGCTGGAGATCGACGCCACCACCTTCCGCTGGTGGAGCGGCAGACATCGGCGCGAGGTTCCCCTGTCCGAGATCGACCATATCCGCATGGACACCCGCTGGGATTTCTCGGTCCGGGTGCGGCTGATGCTCCGATCGGGCCGCTACCTCCAACTCCCGCATGAGTCGCTGCCCCACCACCGTGGGCTTGAGCAAGGGCTCATCGCGCGCGATCTGCGGGTGGAGCGGCACCACTTTACCGTTTTTTAACCGGCGGTTATCCGCCGTCGCCCCGGCACAAGCGTAAACAATCCACCCGGGCCCCCGGGTTTTCAGCGATGTCGGCCCCACCCCGTCAACAATGCCGTCCAAATACCGCAAATGCTGGCCGGAAAGACCTCAGCCTTGCCCCATTTGCGCCCCAATGAGACATCAGGTTCACATCTATTCCGAAGACTTGCTGCCCGGATCGAAGATGTTCAGTACCCCCCGCCGCGTCCTTGGCGCGCTACCGTCCAAGCTGCTCAGCCAGACCATGGCCCGCCTCCACCCATCGCCCCCGTCACCGGCCGCGCCCGTTCCCGAGGCGCTGCTTGACGTCCCGGTCTGCGACGTCTCCCCCGAGGACGAGGCCGCGCGCGAGGCCCGGGCCCAGGGTCTGTTCCTGGCCCGTCAGGACCGCTGGGCCGACCTTTCCCGCGCGCTTGCCGCCGCCGACACCAGCCGGGCGCTGACCCCCGGCGGCACGCCGCTGACGGATCACCTGTCCTATGGCGCGCGCTCGGATGTGGTGCTGGCCGCAGAAGAGGCGCTGGCCGATGGTCGTGGACGTTGCAAGACAGATCGCGCCCTACTGGACGGCATCATGGCGCTGGAAGCGATGCGGCAGGACCATCGCCACGATCCCTATATCAACCTGGTGCTGGCGCAGGCGCATATCGACCTCGGCTGGGCCTGGCGCGGCGCCGGTGACCCGCAGGCATTGCCAAAGCTCAGCCGGCACCGCTGCGCCGCCCATTTCGATCGCGCGGCGCATCTGCTGGACCCGTTCACCGAAGAGTCCCGGACCAGCCCGGCGCTGGCCGCGGCGCGCTGCGCCCTGCTGGCCGCCCGCCACGGCCGAACCGGAGATATCGCCGATGCCTATGCCGCGCTGATCGACCTCGCCCCCGGCAACGCCCGGCCCTTCCGCGCCCTGGGGCTGCATCTGCTGCCCAGCCGCGCCGGCTCCTATGCCGAGCTGGAGCTTGAGGCCCGCCGTACCGCCGCCCGGACACACCCCACATGGGGCGCCGGCGGCTATGCCTGGGTCTGTTTCGACGCCGTGGTGCAGGACCCCCAGGCCCTGGCCCAGGTGGATGTCGAATTCTTTATCGATGGGCTGAAGGATATCGTCGCGCGGCACCCTGATCAGGCAATGATCAACATGCTGGCCGCCTATTGCGCGATCACCTTGCGGCGCCAGCCGGGCGCCGCCGCTACCCGTGACCGGATTGCCGGCTGCGCCTCCTGGCTGATCCGCGACCACCTGACCGAATTGCATCCGCTGATCTGGGCCCATGCCGCCGAAGGCTTTGACAACAACGCCCACGTCAGCTCGACCCGTCGCTTTGCCGCGCGCGGCCGCGCCGACGGGCTGCGTGCCATCGCCGACCAATTTCGCGACGATCTTGACCACGGGTTACGCATCACCTTCACCCCCGAGGGCCCGGTGGTCGCCCGCAGCGCCTGATCGGGGGCCTCTGCCCCTTGCTCCGCCCCGCGCTCTGCCCTAGAACGCAGACCGGTATTCTGCGGAGACGAGGCCCATGCTGGATCTGACATTCGAAGCCCCCAAGCCCAAGGTGATCGCCGGGGCGAAATACGATTGGGAACTGGTGATCGGGATGGAAATCCACGCCCAGGTCAGCTCCAGGTCGAAACTCTTCTCCGGCGCGTCCACCGAATTCGGGGCAGAGCCGAACTCGAACGTTTCCTTCGTCGACGCGGCGATGCCCGGCATGCTGCCGGTGATCAATGAATTCTGTGTCGAACAGGCGGTGCGCACCGGGCTGGGCCTGAAGGCCGACATCAACCTGATGAGCGCGTTTGACCGCAAGAATTATTTCTATCCCGACCTGCCGCAGGGCTATCAGATCAGCCAGCTCTATCACCCCATCGTCGGCGAAGGCGAAGTCATCGTCGAGATGTCGCCCGGCGTGGCGCGCAAGGTCCGGATCGAACGCATTCACCTGGAACAGGACGCTGGCAAGTCGATCCACGACATGGATCCGAACATGTCCTTCGTCGACCTCAACCGTACCGGCGTGGCGCTGATGGAAATCGTCAGCCGCCCCGATATCCGCGGGCCGGAGGAAGCTGCGGCCTATGTCGGCAAGCTGCGTCAGATCCTGCGCTATCTCGGCACCTGCGACGGCAACATGCAGAACGGCAACCTGCGCGCCGACGTCAACGTTTCGATCTGCCGGCCCGGCGATTATGAACGGTATCAGGAGACCCAGGATTTCAGCCACCTCGGCACCCGCTGCGAGATCAAGAACATGAACTCCATGCGGTTCATCCAGGCGGCGATCGAATACGAGGCCCGGCGCCAGATCAAGATCCTCGAAGAGGGTGGCGAGGTCGATCAGGAAACCCGGCTCTACGATCCGGACAAGAACGAGACCCGCTCGATGCGGTCGAAGGAAGAGGCGCATGATTACCGCTACTTCCCCGATCCCGATCTGCTGCCGCTGGAAATCGAACAAGCCTGGGTCGACGACATCAAGGCGACGCTTCCCGAACTGCCCGATGCGCGCAAGGCCCGTTACATGGCCGATTTCGGCCTGACCGATTACGACGCCTCGGTGCTGACCGCCGAGGTCGAGACCGCCGCCTATTTCGAAGCCGTGGCCGAGGGCCGTGATGGCAAGATCGCCGCAAACTGGGTCATCAACGAGCTGTTCGGTCGGTTGAAGAAGGACGATCACGATCTGGCCACCAGCCCGGTCAGCCCGGCGCAATTGGGCGGCATCGTCGACCTGATCACCAAGGGCGACATCTCGGGCAAGATCGCCAAGGATCTGTTCGAGATCGTCTATACCGAAGGTGGTGATCCGGCCGAGATCGTCGAGGCACGCGGCATGAAGCAGGTCACCGACACCGGCGCCATCGAGGCCGCGGTGGATGAAGTGATCGCCGCCAACCCGGCGCAGGTGGAAAAGGCGAAAGCCAACCCGAAGCTGGCCGGCTGGTTCGTCGGCCAGGTGATGAAGGCCACCGGCGGCAAGGCCAACCCGAAGGCGGTGAACGATATCGTTCTGACAAAACTGGGGCTGTAAACCGCCCCCTCACTTTGGACAGTGAAACCCCAAGCCCCGGCCCTGCGCCGGGGCTTTTTCATTGGAAGCCCCCCCGCCCGAACGCTGAGGCGCACGGTATCATGGGGGCTCGGCCCCCCGGTTTCAGACAGGGCACCCGGGGACACAGCCCCAGGCTCAGGCCCGCCAGAACCGCAGCGTCAGAACGGTATAGACCACCATCAGCTCAAGCCGGCCCACCAGCATGGCAATAGACAAAATCCACTTGGCCGGATCGTTCAGCCCGGCGAAATTTCCCGCCGGCCCGATCTTGTCGCCAAGGCCCGGCCCGATATTGGCCAGCGCCGTCGCCGCCCCCGAGATCGAAGTGGTCATGTCGAGCCCCGTCATCGCCAGCCCCCAGGCGAACACCCCCAGCGAGACCACGAAGAACATGAAGAAGGAAATCACCGAATTCAGCACATCCGCGCTCACCAGCCGGCCCTGAAAGCGCGGGGCGAACATTCCGTGCGGCTGGCGAATGCGGCGGATCTGCACCGCGATGGAGGAAAACAGGATCTGATACCGGAAGATCTTGACCGAACAGGCGGTCGAGCCGGCGCAGCCCCCGATCAGCCCGATGAAGAAGAACAGCATCACCAGGAAACTGCCCCAGGTCATGTAATCGACGCTGGCGTATCCGGTGCCCGAGATGATCGAGGTGATATTGAAAAGCGCCTCGCGAAAGGCCTGTTCCCAATGGTGCGGGAAGATCGAGGTCAGCACCAAGGTGGTGATCAGCACCAACACGCCGATGGTAGCAAGGAAGGTCCAGACCTGACTATCGCGGAACAGCGGCTTGGCATCGCCGTTCAGCAGTTGAACGTAGCGCACGAAGGGCAGCGCAGCGAGAATCATGAACAGTGAGGCGACATATTCCGCTGGCCCGGAAAACTGCGCGAAAGAGCTGTCGTAATTGGCGAAACCACCGGTGGAACAGGTCGTCAGCGCATGTGAAAGCGCATCGAAGAAGGACATGCCCAGCCCCAGATAGGCCAGCATGCAGACCACCGTCAGCCCGATGTAGATGGTCGAAATCTGGCCGGCGATTGCGGTGGCTCGCGGCAGGATCTTGCCCATGGTGTCAAAGGCTTCGGACTGGAAGATCTGCATGCCGCCGACCTTCAGTTCCGGCAGGAAGACCATCGCCACCACGATGATCCCGATGCCGCCCAGCCATTGCAGGATCGCCCGCCACAGCAAAATCCCCTTGGGCAGACTTTCGAGCCCGGTGATCACCGTCGAGCCGGTAGTCGTCATTCCGGACATCGCCTCGAAAAACGCATCGACAAAGCGCAGCTCGGTCTCTCCCAGCATGAAGGGGATCGCCCCGAAGAGCGGCAGCGCCACCCAGACGCCGGTTGCCAGCAGAAAGGTCTGTTGGATCGTCAGCCCCTCGCCGACGCCGTTCATGCAACTCAGCGCAAGCGCGCCACCGGCCAGAACGGTCAACAGCGCGCTTTGAAAAAACACGTGCCATTCGCCACGCCCTTCGGCGAAATCGGCGATCATCGGAAGGCTCATCGTGGCGCCCAGAATGGTCACCAACAGGCCTATGACATATCCAACGGGGCGCAGGTCAAACATGAGGCGCAGCGTTGGCGGCAGTGGACAGAAGTGTCAAGTGCCGCCCGTCCCACGGCAAAGCGGGAGGCGCCCCCCAGCCGAATTACTCGTCGGTCTCGCCGGGCATCACCGGAGGTTTCGCCGGCGTGCGGGCGCGCGGACGCCGGGCCGGTGCTGCCGGCTTGGCCTCAGCAGGCTTGGTTGCCGCAGCCTTCGGTGCTGCCGGTTTCGATGCCGCGGCCCGGGCTCGCGTGGTCCGCGCGGCAGGCTTTGCCGCCGGGGCCCGGCGCGGCACCGGCTTGGCCGACGCCGCCACGTCGGCGGGCTTGACCGCTGGCGGTTCACTGGCCGGTTCACTGGCTGCCTCAGTGGCCGGTTTGGCCGCAACCGCTTCAGCTGCCTTGGCCGGGGCGGGGTTTGCCGATGCAGTTTTCGCGGGCGCGGGCTTGGCTGCTGCGGGGGCTGGTGCGGTTACCGCCGGCGCCGGGGCCTCGGCAGCGGTCGCCACCACCTCCGCTGCCTCAACCTTGGGCGTTACCTTGGGCGCGGGCTTGGCAGCCGCGCGCGGCGCCAGTTTTGCCGGAACCTCCATCACCGGTTCGGCCTCGCGTGTTGCGACGGGGAACCTGGCAACGAAGCCGAAGGCACTGACCGGAAGCTCGGGCATGTCCGGAGTCATGGCAGCGACGGATTCGAACATCCGGGCCTGAATCTCGGGAATTTGCAGGGCCGAACGGGTCATGCTTTGCATCAGTTTCAACTGGGTACTGATCGCATAGCCCGCCATCCGGCAGGCGGCCGCGTGAACCTGAAGCGGAATGGGTTTCGAAGTCATTGTGCTGTCGCTCCGTTATGGGATTGCAGATCGTCCTTTGGAGTGAAGACCGCGATGCCCAGCACCATCGGTCCCCGCCGCACCAGCCGTTCGCGGTTCTCCCGCGCGCGCGCTGAGATCGGCCCGACCACCGCCAACATCACCCGGTCGGGGCCATGCCCCTCGCAGGCAGTCAACACGCCGGCCAACAGGCCTGCGGTGAATGCAGGCGCCTTTTCCAGGATCATGTCGTGGGATTCCTCCGGCGGCACCGACCAGATGCCGGACAGTCCCAGCAGGCGCAACCCGACGACGCATTGCGCATCTTCGGCAAGCACTGCAACCCGCCACCAAAGGCGAGACATCTCATTGGCACAATCAAAGGCGGACAACATCACGATGACCTCCGGGTCGGCACCCCTACCGGCGGCATGGGCGTGGTCAGGCCGACCATAGCGGATTCTCCCAAGAGGCACAGCAAAAAATGCTGCAGTGCGGCAAAATTGATCGACGGTGGTGCAGCAGCACACCGCACCCCGCCTTAGCCGGCGTGAATCAGGGTCGAAAACAGCTTGGGGTCGAGGCTTTCTGCGGCGAAAGTCTCCCCCTCGACCAGCAGGCTGACAGCATCGTGGCTGTGCAGGCTTTCCTGATGGCTTGCTATCACACGGAAATCCCCGATCCGGGGATCTGCCTGCAATTCGGCACAGAACAGCCGCACCGCATCTTCAACGAAAATCGGATTGGCGGCATTCAGCTCGGCAAAGGCCTGCTCGTCCTCGCGTTTGACCATCACTTGTGTCTCGGTCGGCACTGCCCGGCGGCAGGCCTCGATCAGATCCTCGAACCACAGGCAATCGGCATCGCAATCCAGCTCCACCGACACCCGCGCGACCGAGCGTTGCGAATGCGGCGTTGCCAATTGCCCCCGCTGCGAGCGAGCATGTTCGCTCAGTTCCAGCGAACAGGGACAGGTCGAGGAATAGACGTAATCGAGGTGCATGATCTTCTTGCGCACCCCTGCCCGTTCGACCAGTTCCAGCGCGATGTCGTAATACTGATACCCCGCCAATCCCGAGCGCAGGCTTTCCACCCGCATCGGAAAGGAAAACCGCATCTGGATACGGGCGTCGAAACTGTCCAGATCGGATTTGTAATCGTCAAGCGCTGCCTCGATCACCTCGAAGCTGAAGGTCCGTTCCGCATGACTGTAGAAGGAGCGCATGATCCGGGACATGTTGATGCCCTTCTTGTCCGCCTCAAGGCTGACGGTGCCGGTCACGCTGGTCTCCAGCATCAGATCGCCATTGTCGCGGGTATGAAAGCGGATCGGCAGGCGGAAGTTGGAAATCCCCACATGCTGGATTTGCTGCCTGGCGCCCCGGATCAGGCTGGACGGTCCGTTCTGCAGATCGGGCAGCGTCGCCTTATAACTGTCATCGACGGTGAAGTCTTCCGGATAAACCCTCGACAGATCAGGATAATTCGTCAGCGCATGGTCCGGCAACAAGCGCGCGATGGCCGGATCAAGCTCGGCCACCTCGGTCGGCGTCGCGGTTGTTGCCCAGGCCCGCAAAAGCTCCAGCGCGGCAGTAGCCTCGTCGCGATCAGGGGCATGGTCGAGCTTGGACATATGTACGTTCATAGCCGTTTCCTTCGCAGTCGATCATCACAACCCGTCCCCTAAACCTAGGGGCGCGGGCGCGGAAATCAAACCCTAACGCCCTGCGCCCCGAAGGTATAGCCGGATGTCACCGCGCCCCGAGCGGGATCAAAGCGCCGCGTCGAGCGCCTGCAGGATATCGGCAACCAGATCCTCGCCATCCTCGATGCCGAGAGAGATGCGGATCAGCCCCGGGGTGATCCCCAGCGTGGCCTTCTGCTCGTCGCTCAGCCGCTGGTGGGTGGTGGTGGCGGGATGGGTGACAATGGTCTTGGCATCGCCCAGGTTGTTCGAGATCAGCGCCACCTGCAGTGCATTCAGAAAGCGGAAGGCCGCCTCTTTCCCCCCCTTGAGGTCGATCGCCACCATGGTACCGCCGGATCCGCCCATCTGCGCCAGCGCCAGATCGTGCTGCGGATGGCTTTTCAACCCCGGATACAGAACGCGAGCCAGGGCAGCATGACCCTCGATCGCCTCGGCCACTGCCGCGGCGTTGGCGGCCTGGGCGCGCACCCGCAGGTCCAGCGTCTCCAGCCCCTTCAGCAGCACCCAGGCGGTGAACGGGCTCATCGCCGCACCGGTATGTTTCATATAGGCTTCGATCTTGCCCCGGATCAGCTCTTTCGAGCCCAGGATCACCCCGCCCAGGGTACGGCCCTGCCCGTCGATATGCTTGGTCGCCGAATAGACCACCAGATCGGCGCCCTGCGCCACCGCCTCGGAGAAGACCGGAGTGGCAAAGACATTGTCGACCACCACCAGCGCGCCGGCGGCATGGGCCAGATCGGCCACCGCCTTCAGATCGGTGACCTCAAGCGTCGGGTTCGACACGGTTTCAAAGAACACCAGCTTGGTCTCTGGGCGGATGGCGGCCCGCCACTGATCCAGATCGGTGCCGTCGACAAAGGTGACCTCGACGCCGTAGCGGCCCAGCACTTCCTCGAGCACATAGATGCAGGAACCGAACAGCGCCCGGGCCGAGACCACATGATCGCCCGCCTTCAGCAGCGCCGTCAGCGCGCCCGACACCGCCGCCATACCCGAGGCACAGGCGAAAGCGTCTTCCGCCCCCTCGATCTGGGCGATGCGATCCTCGAACATGCGCACCGTGGGGTTGCCGTAACGGGCATAGATGAACTCATCCTCTCCCGCCTCGATGAACCGCGCTTCCGCCGCCTCGGCCGTCTCATAGACAAAGCCCTGGGTCAGAAAGATCGCCTCGCTCATTTCACCATACTGGCTGCGGCGCGTCCCGCCATGCACTGCGGTGGTACGTGCTTTCAAAGTCTTGCTCATGTCCCTATCTCCCGGCCCCCGTGTTCCCGGAGGCACAAAAAAACCCCGATCGCGGCCAAGCGAAAGGGGTCTTTCATCCTGACCTTTTAGCGGAGTGTTTAACGTGGCCCGCAATCCGGTAACAAATCGCCACGGTTCGATGATGTGTTTCGGCTCATACGCCCAAGCCCCCCCTGCGTCAAGCGCCAGGCCCTTCACGAAGCTGTAACCGATCCGTCACCCCGATGTCACGGCGCCGAGTCATAGGCCAGATAGCGAAACGGGCACGAGGCTCAGGGCCATGGCGATTGTCAGGATCAACGCGATCGGGGAAACTCCGCTGCTGCACGGCAGCTCCGCAGCGACGGAGCCGGCACTCAGACGGGCGGACACCGGCGACGGCCCCGCCATCGTGATGATCCACGGGTTCAAATATCTTCCCGGCCACCCGATGCACTGCCCGCACCGGCATATCCTGTCGCTGCACCCCGAGGAACTGCCCTGGCGCTCACCCTCCTGGCCGCGGCAACTGGGATTCGGCACCGGGCTAAAGGACGAAGGGCTGGCGGTTGCCTTCGGCTGGCAGGCGCGCGGCGGGCTACGCGCTGCGCAACGTCGCGCCGGCCAAGCCGGTCGCGCCCTGGCGCAGGTGGTCACCACCCTGCGCGAAACCCGCCCCGACCGTCCGGTCCATGTGGTCGCCCATTCTCTCGGCACCGAGGTCGCGCTCGAGGCCCTGCACCATCTGCCCGCCGGCGCCATCGGCCGGGTGATCTCTCTCACCGGGGCCTGCTATCGGTCTCGGACCGAGGCGGCGCTGCGGACCGAGGCCGGCCGCGCGGCCGAATTTCTCAACATCAGCAGCCGCGAAAACGATCCTTTCGATTTCCTCTTCGAACGGCTGATCGCCCCGCCCCGGCAGGGCGACCGCGCCCTCGGCCATGGGATCGCCGCCCCCAATGCCGTGACCCTGCAGCTCGACTGCCCGGGCACGTTGGCCCATCTCGACCGTCTCGGTGCCGCCATCGGCGCCCCGGAACATCGCATCTGCCATTGGTCCAGCTACATGCGCCCGGGTGTGCTGCAATTCTACAAGGAGCTGCTGCGCCGCCCCGAGACCCTGCCGCTCAGCCTGCTCAGCCGCGGCCTGCCGGCGCGACCGACAAGACGCTGGTCCCGGCTGATCGCGCCGCCCAGTCTGTCGCTGCCCTTGCCCTTCGTGCAGAAAGCCTCATGATCCCCTTCACAGGGGAGGATGAGATGACGAACCCGATCGCGCTTTACTACTGGCCCACGCCGAATGGCTGGAAAATCTCCATCGCGCTAGAGGAGATGGGCCTGCCCTACGATCTTCATCTGGTCGATATCACCGCCGGGGATCAATTCGCCCCCGAATTCCTGAAGATATCGCCGAACAACCGGATGCCGGCGATCATCGACCCCGAGGGGCCGGATAATGCGCCCGTGTCAATCTTCGAATCCGGCGCCATCCTGCAATATCTCGCCCGCAAGACTGCAGGCTTCTATGGCACCACCGAACGCGAACGCATCGCGGTCGACCAATGGCTGATGTGGCAGATCGGCGGCCTCGGCCCCATGGCCGGCCAGGCGCATCACTTCCTGCATTACGCCCCGGCGATGCAACCGCCGCAGGACCTCCCCTATGCCAAGGACCGTTATCGCGCCGAGGTCGCCCGGCTCTATGGCGTGCTCGACCGGCAACTGGCGCGAAATGTCTATGTGGCCGGAGACTTCTTCTCGATCGCAGACATGGCGATCTGGCCCTGGGCGCATCTGTGGGAACGTCAGGAGCAAACCCTGGAGGACAAGCCGCATCTGGCGCGCTGGCTCGAGACCGTCGGCGACCGCCCAGGCGTCCAGCGCGGCCGGGCGCTGGAGGCAGAAAAGCGCGGTGAGATCGCCGGGGATACCAAGGCGCAATCGGTATTGTTCAACCGCTGACCCCAGGCCGGGGCAGATCGCGGCCTCACCCCTTCTTCAGGTCGATCGCCACCAGCCCCAGCTTGCGCGCCGAGACCAGCGACAGAATGCCGGTATCAAGCCCCTGCGGCTTTTGATAACGGCGGATCGCCGCCTCGGTGCGCGTATCCATCCGCCCCGTCACCGGGCCGCGATACAGGTGCCGCGCCGCCAAGGCGCGTTGCAGGCTGGAGACAAAATCTTCTGTCATCACCTCGTCGCAGGGGCGCTCGAACCACATCTCCGCCCGTTCACGCACGATCTTCTGGGTGGTCGCCGTCTTATAGACTGCCGGACGCAGGACAGTGCCGTCCTTGTCGATCTTGGCAGGGCGCGCAACGATCTGTTCGGTCACCGTCTCGATCACCGCCGGGCTGACGTATTTGCCCCAGCAACTGCCCGGGACGGCGCCCACAGGCGCCTCGTCGCTGCGCCGGCTCACGTCCGGGCTGTTGGCCTCCGGCGCACAGGCCGCAACGACGCTGAGTGCAAGCACACTCAGAAACAGGGATAATGATCTCATACTCTCGCCTCAGAGGACCTTGTCGCCACTCTAGCGCAGAACCCCAGCACAGCAAAGCCGTCCGCGCCCCCGTCTGCCGGCAGGTCACCCCCGAGCCTTGTTCCGTCAAGCCTTCTGGCGTCGATGGGGCTGGAAACCCCGCCCCGCCTTGTCTAATGACTGTATCGGAAAGCCAGAAGGAGCCACCCTCCATGCCCAAGATCACCTATATCGAGCATAACGGAACCGAACATGTGGTCGACGTGCCCCTTGGGCTGACCGTCATGGAAGGCGCCCGCGACAACAATATCCCCGGGATCGAGGCCGATTGCGGCGGTGCTTGCGCCTGTTCGACCTGTCATGTCTATGTGGATCCCGCCTGGATCGACAAGCTGCCGCCGAAAGACGACATGGAAGAGGACATGCTGGATTTCGCCTATGCCCCCGATCCGGCGCGCTCTCGTCTGACCTGCCAGCTCAAGGTGACAGAGGCGCTGGACGGGCTGATCGTGCAGATGCCCGAAAAGCAGATCTGATCCCCCCGGCCGCGCAGATCGGCGCGGCCCCCCGTTTCCAAACGAAGCCGGAACGCCGCTAGACCGGGCGCCGCATCGTGATCGAGGTCGGCCGGTCATAGCCTGCATGCGCGGTGCGGCCGGTCTCAGTAAAGCCCATGCGCGCGAAAGCCGCCTGGTTCTCGATCAACTCCACCCTGACCTGCAATTCCACCTGCGGCAGGCCCAGCACCCGGGCCCGGGCCAGCGCCAGATCGACCAGACGGCGCGCAAGGCCGGCCCGACGCAGCCGCCCGTTCACCGCCAGCTTGCCGAGATAGAGGCAATCGGGTTTCGGCGTCAGCACCACGCAGGCCGTAACCGGATCGCCCAGCGCCCAGATTTCCGCACTGGCTGCCTGCCGCTCCATCTCCTCCAGCGTCAGCCGATGCATCGAACTTGGCGGGTCGACCCGCCCGTCCATGAAGGCAAAACTGTCGCGGATCAGCCGCAGCGCCTCGGCCAACCGGGGATCGCCCGGCAGCAGACGATAGGCATCCATCTCAGCCCCCCACCACATGATCGCCGCCGATATCGCCCAGCGACTGGAACAGGCCGGCGGTATTGCTGACCCCGAATTTCTTCAACAACCGGGCCCGATGCACCTCGACCGTGCGATAGCTCAGCTCCAGCGTGCGGGCGATCTCCTTGCTGGTCTTACCCTCGCCCAGCAGCGCAAAGACCTCGCGCTCGCGCCGGGTCAGCGGCTGATAGGGCCGAGTGTCCGAGAGATCCGCAAAACTCCAGACCGCGCGGCCAAGCGGCGCCTCCGGCGTGAAGGTATATCCGCGCACCCGGCACCAGAACAGCTCTCCGCCCTTGCGCATCATCACCCGCTCGTCCCAATAGCGGCCGCATTCCTGCAGATCGCGCACCCCACGATTGCGGATATTCACGAATTCCTCCTCGCTGGGATAGAGGATGGCGAAGGTACTGTCGCGCAGATCGTCACGACCATGACCGAACATCGCCGCAAAGGCGAGATTGCAGTCACGGATCACCCGGTTCTCGGTCACCACAAGGCCGACCGGTGCGTGAGTAAAGGCCAGCTCGGCCAGCTCACGACCAGCAAAGAGCCTGTCCAGAACCTCTTCGGTCAACGCGGTCATCTGCGCTCCCTCTTGCCCCCTCACGCTAGCCGGGCGGCGCCGCGCGTGCAATCACCACGCCACCGGCGCCCCGCCCCGCATGCTCAGAACCGGGGCCCCTTCGACCTGGTTCCAAATATCCCGGGGGACGGCCGCAGGCCGGGGGGCAGCGCCCCCGATGCGCTCAACTCTCTCCCAGCGCCCGCCAGCCGATATCCCGGCGATAGAAACCTTCGGGCCAGTCGATCGCCCCGGCCATGGCATAGGCTCGGTCCCGCGCCTGCTGCAGCGTCGCACCGCGTGCCGTGACATTCAGCACCCGGCCGCCATTGGCGAGGATCCTGCCGTCCTTCTCCACCGTCCCAGCATGGAAACAGATTTCCTCGCTGGTTTCCGGCAACCCGTCGAGCCCGCGAATCTCTGTCCCCTTCTGATAGGCACCGGGATAGCCCTTCGCCGCCAGAACCACCGTCATCGCGTGATCCTCGGCCCAGTTGACTCGCATATCACTCAGCCGCCCCTCGGCGGCCGCATGCATCAGATCCATCGCCTGGGCGCCCAGCCGCATCATCAGCACCTGACATTCCGGATCGCCGAAACGGACATTGTATTCCACCAGCCGCGGCTGACCATCCTTGATCATCAACCCGACATAAAGCACCCCCTGATAGGGTGTACCACGCTTGACCATCTCGGCCATGGTCGGGCGCACGATCTGCTCCAGCGCCTTCTGCGTCACCTCTTCGGTCATCACCGGGGCGGGAGAATAGGCGCCCATCCCACCGGTATTAGGGCCGGTATCGCCCTCGCCCACACGCTTGTGATCCTGCGCGGTGCCGATCGGCAGCACGGTTTCCCCGTCACAGAGCACGAAGAACGATGCCTCTTCGCCCTCCATGAACTCCTCGATCACCACCTCGGCGCCGGCGGCGCCGAATTCGCCGCCGAACATGTCGTCGATCGCGGCCAGCGCGGTGTCGACATCCATCGCCACGATCACCCCCTTGCCGGCAGCCAGACCGTCGGCCTTGACCACGATGGGGGCGCCTTGGGCACGGATATAGGCCTTGGCCGGCTCGGCCTCGGCAAAGCGGGCATAGCCTGCGGTCGGAGCGCCCGCGGCATCGCAGATTTCCTTGGTGAAGCCCTTCGAAGCCTCGAGCCGCGCCGCTGCCTGGCTGGGGCCGAAAACCGCGACACCGGCATCACGCAAACGGTCGGCCACGCCTGCGGCCAACGGCGCCTCGGGCCCCACGATCACGAAGTCGATGGCATTGCCCTCGACGAATTCCACCACATCGGCACCGTTTTCGACATCCAGGCTGGCGCAATCGGCGATCCTGGCGATCCCCGCATTGCCCGGCGCCACGATCAGCCGATCGCATTTTGGGTTCTGCAGCACAGCCCAGGCCAGCGCATGTTCACGCCCGCCGCCGCCGAGGATAAGGATGTTCATGGCGCTTTCTCCGATCTGCTTGGCCTTGCCTGCGGCGCGTTCTATTCTGGGCGGCGCGCCAGAACAAGGAACAAGGTGATCTCAATGTCCGACCTTATCGACGATCCGCAGCCCGGCCAGAACCTGCCGGAATTCAGCGTTTCCGAGATCTCGGGGGAGATCAAGCGCACGCTCGAAGGCGCCTTCGGTCGGGTCCGGGTGAAAGGCGAGGTCGGCCGCGTGTTCCGCGCCCGCTCGGGGCATCTCTATTTCGACATCAAGGACGATCGAAACGTGCTGGCCTGCACCACCTGGAAGGGACAGGCGGCAGCGCTCTCGGTGATCCCCGAAGAAGGCATGGAGGTCGTCGTCACCGGCCGTCTCACCGCCTTCGGAGGCCAGTCGAAATACAATCTCAATGTCGATGACGTTGCGATCGCGGGCCAGGGTGCGCTGATGGCACTCTTGGAAAAACGCAAGAAACAGCTCGCCGCCGAGGGGCTGTTCGCGCCCGAGCGCAAGAAACCCCTGCCCTATCTGCCGCGCATCGTCGGTGTCGTGACCTCGCCCTCGGGCGCGGTGATCCGCGACATCCTGCACCGGCTCCGCGACCGCTTCCCGCGCAAGGTGCTGATCTGGCCGGTGGCGGTCCAGGGCGCCAATTGCGCCCCCGAGGTCGCCCGCGCCATCGCCGGATTCAACCGCCTCACCCCCGGCGGCGCCCTGCCACGCCCCGATCTGATCATCGTCGCCCGCGGCGGCGGCTCGGTCGAGGATCTCTGGGGCTTCAACGAGGAAATCGTCGCTCGCGCCGCAGCCGCCTCGGACATCCCGCTGATCTCGGCCGTGGGGCACGAGACCGACACCACGCTGATCGACTATGTCGCCGACATGCGGGCGCCAACCCCGACGGCAGCCGCCGAGCTCGCGGTGCCGGTGCGGCTTGAGCTGATGGCCTGGGCCGACGGCATGGGCGCACGGCTCTCCCGCGCCACGACTGCCGGGCTGGCCCTGCGCCGCCAGCGGCTGGGCGATCTGTCCCGCGCGCTGCCACGCGGCGACGCGCTGCTCGACGCCCCGCGCCAGCGATTCGACTGGCTCGCGGACCGGCTGCCCCTGGCGCTGACCCATGGGGTGCAACGCCGCCGTGTCGCCCTGTCCGAGATCAGCGGAGGCCTGCGCCCCTCGGCACTGCGCGCGCTGGTGATGCGCCGACGCGACCGGCTGGCCACGCTGCGTCTCAGTCTCACCCCGATCCGGCGCGACATCGCCCAGGGGCAGGAACGGATCGCAAGACTGTCACAACGGCTCGATGCCGCCCAGCTCCAGCGGCTCGACCGGCTGCGCCGCCAATTGGAGGCCACCGACCGGCTGCGCGAAACCCTGTCCTACAAGGCCACGCTCGACCGCGGCTATGCGGTGGTGCGCGCCGGCGATCAGGTGGTGACCAGCGCCAGGGACGCCGGCCAGGCCGCCGCGCTCGAGATCGAGTTCCGCGACGGCCGCATCCTGGCAACGCCCCAGGCCGGCGCCCCCGAGACACCGCCAAGTGCCCCGCGCAAGGCCGCCCGGCCCAAGCGCCCACCCGAACAGGGCTCTCTGTTCTGAAAGACCGCAGCGTCGCGTCTTTTTCTGGCTGAAAATATCCCGGGGGCAGGCCGCAGGCCGTCGGGGGCAGCGCCCCCTCAAACCCCGACCTTGGGGCCGAGGCAGATCATCTCCTGCCCGATATCCTCGGCCTCATACAGCTCGGTCGCCTGCGGGTCGCTCTCAAACCGCGCGATCAGCCCGGTCGCTCCCTGCGAAAAGGTCCAGCATTGCGGATCGCTGTGATCCTCATAGACGAAACAGATCTGTCCCGCCTCTTCATACCAACGGCCATGCCGGCACTCGCCGTCGAGGAAGGACCAGATCACCCTGCGCCCCTCCAGATAGCGTTCGACCCCATAGGCCTGCCCCCCCTGGCCATAGAACAACGTCTTGCCACGGGTATAGGCGTCGAAGGCCTCGGCCGAGAGACCTTCCTGCGCGACCACCGGCGCCGCGACCAGAAAAAGGGGAATCAGACAGGACAACCGCATGGGGCGACTTTGGCAGATCGCGGACCGGCTTGCCAACGCCCGATCAACGCTGTCCCGACGCCGGCTTGCGGTCGGCCCAGGCCCGGACACGAGGCGCCATCACCCGCCGCCACAGCGGCGGCACCAGCGCGATCGCCGCCATCACCGGCATGGAATAGGGCAGCACCGGCATGATCGCGGGATCGAGCCGCAGCCCCGGATAGGCCCGCCCGGGGTTCTGGTGGTGGTCGGAATGGCGCGGCGCGTTCAGCATCAGCGCCGAGGAATACCATTCTGCCGCATTCCAGGAATGCCCCGGCCCTGCCGGTTCCGCCTTGCCCTCGGGCCCGATCCGCCGCCTCAACCCGTAGTGCTGCACATAATCGGCCAGCAACAGTTGCATCTGCGCATAGGCACAAAGCGCCCCATAGACCCAGAGCCCCCACACCCCCGCCAGCCCCCAGGCCAGGGCCAGCCCCAGCACCGCACCACCGACATAGACCGCATAGGGATGCAGCCCTCCGCGTCCAGCCCGCCGGCGCGCAGCGGTCTCGGCCCGGAACCCGGTCACGAAGGAGCCCAGCCAGGCGCGCGGCCAGAACCGATAGAACCCTTCCCCTGGGCGCGCGGAATTGGGATCGCGCGACGTGGCCACATGGACATGGTGCACCTTGGGATGGGCCGAGGCGTGATGACCGAAGAGTATCGAGGTATAGACAGCCACCCCCAGCCGGCGCAGCCAACGGTTGCCGCGGTGGATCAGTTCGTGCGCATTGGGATGCGACACCTGCCCCAGGAACATCCCCAGCGCCAGACCGGTCATGCCGCGCCCCCATCCGTCCAGCCAGGGCGCCATCGCGATCGCCCAGACGCCCAGCGGCAACAGCGCGAAATTCGCCAGCCCCAGCAACACCGACAGGGCATTCGCCGCACGCTCAGCGCCGTCGATTTCCGGCAATGCCTCGGGTCCGAACCGATCGGCCAGCGCCACGAAGACCGTCATGTAGACAAGCGCCAGCGCCGGCCAGGGACCGCCCGAAACACAAGCCAGGGCGATCAGCCCGACGGGGCTCAGGGTGGCGATATAGAAACGCAACATGCAAGGGCTCTCCGATCCAGCCTCGGGCGCCAATCTCCGACGCCGGCGCGAGACTGTCAAATGGGCGGTATTGCAGGTGCCCGCCGTCGCGGGCCAAACCTTCGATTACCGCAGAGCTGCCCCCGATCCGTCCTGCGGCTTGACCACGCCCCGCCACCGAACCGCCGCAGGCACCTGCATCCGACCTCCGGCACCCGGGGGACCTTGTCAGCCCGAGAGAGCCCCCGCGCCGGCGCCCCGGCTTTCGCCGCGGCTCTCCAGAGCCATGCCGCGCCCCTTCCCAGTCCCTCCATCCGATCCCGTCCAGCCGCCGCTGCTCCCCCTGATCGGGAGCCTGGATATCGGCGCCCTCATACTCCGCCTGGCAAAGCCTCTCACCGGACAGCCCAAAGATGCGCCCACCGCGCGCCCCTGGCCTTCCTGATCTCCGATCTGCCCCTGGTCACATGGGCGTTCCTGCTGCGCCCCGAACAGCCCTGCCCCGATCTCCCCGCCCCACGGGCGCGCCCATGCCGGGTTTCTGGCCGGGTTTCTGGCCATGTTCCTCTCCAGCGGCGCCCGCCCCCCTTTGCAACCCCGGCCAATCCGCATTAGGTGAAGGGAACACTGCGCGGAGACCACGATGGCGTTTTTCTCGAAACTCAAGGACCGGCTGTTCAAATCCTCCTCCAAGCTCGAACAGGGGCTGGACGCCATCATCGAGGATGGCGGCGAGGAGGAGCTGGTCGCAGACCAGCCCGAAGAGCAGCCTGCGCCCGCCCCGGCCCCCGAACCGGAGCCGCAACCCGACCCCGCCCCAGCGGAAGAACCGCTCGCCCCGGCGGAGGAGACCCCGCCGGCACCGGCACCGCTGGAAGAGCCCGCCCCCGAAGCCGAACCCGACGACAGCCCGGCGGCCCCGCCCGAAATCCCTCCGGCCGAACTGCCGGCGGAAATTCCCTCGGTCGTGCCCGGAGAAGACGCCGGTACGCCGGGTTTTCTCGGCCGGCTGCTGGGCCGCGGCACGCCGAAGCGCGGCACAGTCACCCGCCGGGTGCTCGACGACGACATGCTGGAACAGCTCGAAGAGCTGTTGATCGCCTCGGACATGGGTGTCGACACCGCGCTCAGGATCACCGCCAATCTGGCAGAAGGCCGCTACGGCAAGAAGGTCTCGACCGAAGAGATCAAGACGCTTCTGGCCGCCGAGATCACCCGCATCATGGAGCCCGTCGCCCGGCCGCTGCCGATCTACGCCAAGCGGCCGCAGGTGGTGCTGGTGGTGGGTGTCAACGGCTCTGGCAAGACCACCACCATCGGCAAGCTTGCCAGCCAGTTCAAGGCCGCCGGCAAGAAGGTGGTGATCGCCGCCGGCGATACCTTCCGCGCGGCGGCCGTCGAACAGCTCCAGGTCTGGGGTGATCGCGCCGGGGTGCCGGTTCTGACCGCGCCCGAGGGCTCGGATCCGGCCTCGCTCGCCTTCGATGCCATGACGCGGGCACAGGAAGACGGCGCCGATCTTTTGATGATCGACACCGCCGGGCGGTTGCAAAACCGCGCCGATCTGATGGAGGAGCTGGCCAAGATCGTCCGCGTCATCCGCAAAAAGGACGAAACCGCGCCGCACAACACCCTTCTGGTACTCGACGCTACCACCGGCCAGAACGCGCTGAGCCAGGTGGAGATCTTCAAGAAGATCTCGGATGTCTCGGGCCTGGTGATGACCAAGCTCGACGGCACTGCCAAGGGCGGCGTTCTGGTGGCGTTGGCGGACAAATTCGGCCTGCCGATCCATGCCATCGGGGTGGGGGAACAGATCGACGATCTTGCCCCCTTCGACCCTGAGGAGTTCGCCGCCGCCCTGACCGGGCTTGAATGAGGATGGGCGCACCACTTGCCCACCCCGGCAGAGGCGGTAACCTAATGGCGACGCCCCGGCATGCGGGTCTCCTCCTCGAAGGCAGGGATCGAACGGCATCGGAGATGTCGGCGTGAAATCCCTTTTCATCGCCCTATCCCTGGCGCTGCTGGCCAGAGGCGCCTTGGCCCAGGTGAACCTGCCCGATTGCACCGAGAACTGGCGAGCGCTTGCTGCGGCACTGCCCGTTGACGAGTTGCATTACACCGGACCGGAGCTGGACACGCAGGGCCGTTGCCGCCTGAGCGATATCTCCTTCCAGATCGGAACCTATCAACGGATGGAGATAGAGCGGCTGTCCTGGAGCGGGACCGGGCTGGAGCGGACCGTCGAGGGGCAGCCACCGGAAGCCCTGGACCTGAGCTTCGAAGGCGCGCGCGCTATGGCGACAATCCCGGATCAACCGGTACTGAACTATCTCTATCGGGAACAGGCACGGGCGTTGCAATCGGTCTCAGGCGACCTGCGCTATCATTGGAGCCCCGGGGAGCCGCTGGTGCTCGATCAACTAGCGCTCGACTTCCGTAACGGCAACCGGATCACCCTGAGCGCGCAGATCGCCGGGCTCGATCTCGGCAGTCTCGCTGCGCTGCAGACCAGCAGAGACAGCGCAACCCTGTCGGAGGCGCGACTGGAAATTTATAGCTACGGGCTGTTCGAAACGCTGGCGCTGGTGCCGATGGGCCAGATGATGCTGATCCCGGGACAGGCCCCCGAGGCGCAGGTCGAGACCCTCAAGACACGGGCAACGGCCTTCATCGGAGCATTGTCCCAACCGGCATTGGACGCGCCCAGCAAGACAGCGCTGAGCGCGCTGGTCCAAAGCCTGCCGCATCCGCAAGGCCGGTTCGCCGCGCATCTGACGACTGTCGGTGAGGGCATGCCCCTAGGCCGGCTGACCGAAGGCCTGACAAGCACACCCAAGGACGGCCTGGCTGACTGGCTCCGCGATCTGCGGCTGACGGTCACCTGGGAGCCAAAGACTTGAGCGACTATCTTCTCTCTCTCGAAGGCACCGAAGCCGGCCATACCGCCGCTCTCTTCCTCGCCATTCTGGCGGCCTTCCTTCATGCCGTCTTCGGCGCGCTGCAGAAAGGGCGTCACGATCCCTGGCTCAGCCGGGGGGCCATCGACATCGCCTATTTCCTCATGGCCGCGCCCTTCGCGCTGTTCGTGGTGCCCTGGCCCGAGCCGCATATGTGGCCGATCTTCGCCACCGCCTGGGCGATCCATGTCGCTTACAAGTTGCTGCAGGCGCTGGCCTATACCAAGGGCGCCTATACGGTGGTCTATCCGGTGGTGCGCGGCACCGGGCCGCTGTTCGCGGTGATCGGTGCCGGTCTCTTCTTCGGCGAGCATTTCAACCCGGTCCAATGGCTTGGCGTGGCGGTGCTGCTGGCGGGGATTTTCGGCCTGGCGGTCTATAACCTGATCTTCCTGCAAACCGCGCGAGACACATTGGTGCCGGCGCTGGGGCTGGCGGTGGCGACCGGGCTCTTTGTCGCGCTCTATACCACCTATGATGCCTATGGCATCCGCTCCACCGCCGATCCCTTTACCTTTCTGGCCTGGTTCTTCACCTTTGACGGCATCGTGATGCCGATCATCGCCGCCCTGCGCTATAGAACCATGATCGACCGCCCCAGTCTGGCGCCGCTGGCGCTGCGCGGGGTTACCGGCGGGATCGTGGCCTTCTTCAGCTTCGGTTCGATCATGATGGCCACGCGGCTCGACAAAGTGGGCGAAGCGGCTGTACTGCGCGAAACATCGACCGTCTTCGCCGCGTTGATCGGCTGGTTGGTGCTGAAGGAAACCGTCGGCCCCCGCCGTATCGCGCTGATGGCTTTGATCGCACTCGGCGCGGTGATAGTGGAAATGGGCGGCTGAGATGCGAAAGGCAGCGAGACAGATGAGCGACCAGAAAAAGCACGTGAACCCGATCCTGCGCCAGGGGCTCGAACTGGGGCCGACGGTGATCTTCTTTCTGCTTTACATGAAGCTGAAAGAGCACAGCTTTCTCATCGGCGGCACCGAATACTCCGGCTTCATCATCGCCACCGTCCTTTTCGTGCCGGTCCTTCTGATCTCGATCGGCTTTCTGTGGAAGCTGACCGGCCAGCTCAGCCGGCTGCAGATCTTCACCGCCTTCGTGGTGATCTTCTTCGGCGCGCTGACAGCCTGGTTCAACGACGAACGATTCTTCAAGATGAAGACCACCATCGTCTATGGGTTGTTCGCCGCGATCCTCGGCGTCGGGCTTTTGCAGGGCCGCTCTTATCTCGCCTATGTGCTGCACGAGATGATGCCGATGCAGGAAACCGGCTGGATGATCCTGACCCGCCGGCTCTGCTTCGGTTTCGCCGCGCTGGCGGTCGCGAACGAAGCGGTCTGGCGGACCATGTCCACCGACCTCTGGGTCAAGATCGAAACATTCGGCTTCCCGATCCTGCTGTTTCTCTATCTGTGGTGGCAGGTGATGACGTTGCAAAAATACCTGATCGACCCCGGCAACCGCGATCTTTGAGGCACCAAGGGCGCTGCGGGCTTGCTCCCGTGGCGCGTTTTGCTAGCCTGCCGCCGAAATCCGGCCCCTGCGGTCGGTCGTCTCCCCGGTTCAGGAGCCCCCGGCCATGTCCCTCCACTCCCTGCCCGACAGCGGTTTTCTTTCCGCCGCCTCGGATGAGCTGAAGCGAATGCTCTCGGCCCAGGCGGCAGAGATCACGCTGACCGAAGGTGAAGTCCTGTTCGAACAGGGCATATTGGGCGAATCGCTTTATGCCATCCTCGAAGGCCAGCTCGAATTCTCGATCCTCGCTGCCGACGGGCGCAAGCTGTCGCTCGACATGATGGGCCCCGGGGCGATCTTTGGCGAAATCACACTGTTCGATCCCGGCCCGCGCACCGCCACGGTGACAGCCCTGGCGCACTGCCGGCTGCTGCGGGTGCGCCACAAGGATGTGCTGAACAATATCCGCCACAATCCCGACCTGGCCGAGGATCTGATCCGGCTGGCCGGCCAGCGTATGCGCTGGATGGGCCGGCTGCTGAACGAACAGGTGTTCCTGCCGCTCCCTACCCGACTGGCCCGTAAGCTGCTGCATCTGACCGAGGTGGCCGGCGGCGATGGCGCCGCACTGGCGCTGTCGCAATCGGAACTGGCGGAGTTCGTCGGCGCCACCCGCGAGGCGGTATCGAAAACCCTCTCCGCCTGGCGCAAGGACGGGGTCATCACCGCCGCGCGTGGCGGGCTGGCCATCCGGGACCGCGACGCCCTGCTGGCCCTGGCCGACCCCGAGGCGATCTGATCGCCGACAACAAGACAATCGGCGTAAAGCACAAATTTCTTCGCGAATTCTCTTAGGTTGTGAACCAGGTCACAGAAGCCGGACCACAACACATCTAAGACAGGCGCAGGATGGCTGCATCGCCCCCACGACGTGGTTGTCCGGGGGGGGAGCAACCTCCTCAGTAGTATGAGCCGATCCATCTTTTCCCGTATCGTTACCGGACCGGTTCAGGTTCGAGCCATGTGTCCCCCGACACATGGCTCATTTTCCTTTAAATGGGGGCAAGCCCGCTGGAGGAAGTCCCGAAATTACAGGCTCAGAATTTCTTCTTGCCAATCTGATCCGGTTCCGCCGAACTTTGATCATTACGATTTTTTCCGGGAATGCCATTGGCTTCCCGTTCAAGGCGAGCCTTGCGTAAACGCTCTGTTCTGAGACGCCGCTGAGTCGTCTCATCGTCTACGATCTCCATTGCCGCGCGGGAGATTTTGTCCATCGGCGTTTCCGCACGAGGCGCCGTCATCTTGATCTTGTCTAATGTGATTTTTGTGGGTTTCGCCATTCTGCGCTTTCCTTCATTAGCGGCTTGTCTATGCCGCGTGACACATCTCTGCCGGCCAGAAAGGCCGGCCTCTTGCTGTCATCGGATCAAGCGCCAATTGGCAAAGGCGCGAAGCCGTCCCCCTTCGCTCTAGAAAGCCGCCACCATATCCGCACTAGCGCGTTCAGGCCTGAAGCCGGCCGTCTTCGCGGCCGAGACAAAAGCTTTGCGTGCCGCGTCCACTGTTGTCAGGCAATCCATTGCAGCATCGACCTGCTCGATCGCGTGTTCACGATCTCGGTCGGCAACAGGCCACTTCTTGCGAAGCCAGTAGCGAGCCTGTTCGATGGTGGTAAATTTCTGAGTATCTCCATCCTCTGAAACCACGAATGTCAGAGGCTTTCCCCAATTAATTTCTATCATAACTGTTACATTCCAAAATAAGCCATAACATCCCTCAAGGCACCGCCTGAGGGCACATCAAATACAAGGCGGGGCAGCCAAGAGGCCACCCCGCCGAATCGTTCCGAAGGACGTATATTACGCCAGCGCCAGATTGGACGCGGATTCACGACCATCCCGCCCGCTTTCGATATCGAAAGTCACGGCTTGGCCATCGTCCAGACGCTGAATGCCAGCGCGTTCCAGAGCGGAAATGTGAACAAAAATGTCCTTGCCGCCAGATTCAGGTGCGATGAAGCCGAAGCCTTTGGTTTGATTGAACCATTTCACGGTGCCATTAGCCATCGTGATGTCTCCTAGATAATTGCCGCCCACACAACGCGACGGCCCGGCCCAGTTTCGTCGTAAGAACTACTGAGGCCGCTAGGATACAGAAGGTCGAAAGAAGATGCTTTGCACCCTTTAGATGGGTGCCTGAGGCCAACATTGCAAGCTGAAAAGTGCTCACACGCAAAAGAAGCGTATCGCCGCCCGGGACTGGGGTCGGGATTCATAAAAAAAGGCCGGGCTAACTGCCCGGCCTTTCGAGTGACACGCTGAGCGTAGCTTACTTGCTGGTGTCGTCGATGCTGAGCGCGACGAAGCGCGGATCACCGCCGCGACGGATCAGCAACAGGATCGACTTGCGGCCAGCCTCCTTGGCATCGTCGATCCGGGCGGTCAGCTCGGCGATCGTCGTTACCTTCTGCTGCCCCGCCTCGGTGATCAGATCACCGGCGCGCATGCCCTTTTCAAAGGCTTCCGAGGCTTCGTTCACATCCGTGACCACCAGCCCCTTGGCATCGTCGGGCAGGCCCAGTTCCTGGCGCATCTCATCGTTCGGAACCACCAGCGACATACCCAGCATCTGCTGTTCGCTCGGGCTGGACTGATCGCCGTTCTCGGCGCCCGGTGCGGTCTTCTCGGCGTCCTCGCGACGGCCCAGCGTCACCAGCAGGGTCTTGGTGCCGCCTTCGCGATAGACCACCACACGCACCGTCTTGCCGACTTCGGTATTGCCGACCTGGCGGACCAGAGCGCGGGTGTCCTTCACCTCGACCCCGTCGAAGGTGACGATCACATCGCCCGACAGCATGCCCGAATCCTTGGCAGGACCGTCCGGCACATCGGTGACCAGCGCGCCTTCGGGCTTGGTCAGGCCAATCGCCTCGGCGACATCCTTGGTCACGTCCTGGATGCGCACCCCCAGCCAGCCACGGCGGGTTTCGCCGAATTGCTTGAGCTGATCGACCACCTTGCTGACCACGTTCGACGCCATCGAGAAGCCGATGCCGATCGAACCGCCATTGGGCGACAGGATCGCAGTATTGACGCCGATCACCTCGCCCTCCATGTCGAACAGCGGCCCGCCGGAGTTGCCGCGATTGATGGCGGCATCGGTCTGGATATAGTCGTCATAGGTGCCCGAAAGCGCCCGGTTCCGGGCCGAAACGATCCCGGCCGAAACCGAGAAGCCCTGCCCCAGCGGGTTACCCATGGCCATGACCCAATCGCCGACGCGGGCGGTATCGCTGTCCCCGAACTTGACGAAAGGCAGCGGTTCCTTGGCCTCGACCTTCAGCAGGGCGATATCGGTGTTCGGGTCGGTGCCGACAACCTTGGCCTCCAACTCCTTGCCGTCGAAGAATTCGATCTGAATCTGGTCAGCGCCGTCGATCACATGGTTGTTGGTGACGACATAACCGTCTTCGGACACCACGAAGCCCGACCCCAGCGCCGTCGAACGACGCGGTCGGTCCTGATCGCGATTGCGATCCTGGAAGTCCTTGAAGAAGTCCTCGAAAGGCGAGCCCTTGGGCACGATGCCCTGCGGCCCTGTGCGCCCTTCGACCATGGTTGTGGTGGTGATGTTGACCACCGCCGGGCTGACCTTATCGACCAGCGGGGCGAGGCTCTCCGGTCGCGCCTCGGCCAGCGCCACCTGCGCCAGAACCATGACCGCGGTCAGAAGGGTCAGCCAAAGCGTCCGGAAGCGGACGATCGGGCTGGCCAGCCCGTTGAATGAAGTGATTGCCTGTGGCTGCACTGATAGCCTCCTTGTCAAAGCCTTACGTCATCGGAAGCCCCGACCGACCTGTCGCCCCGAGGCTGTGTTCCCGGGGTGGAATGTAGTAACTCCCCCCCATGCTGCAACGAGTGTTGCATGATCTCAACGGCTTGTGAATCATGCGTGACGCCGCTTGACAGAACTCCGCCCAGCGACACGCCCAGATTTGGCACAAACCCCACCGCAGCAACAGCGCCGATGCGACAGAAATTCAGTGGATCGTCAGTTCTCCGCCGACCCTTTGTTTGCGGCGGGCGATCTGCAAATATTCAGCGCGAGTCTCAGGGGGCCAGGGCGCCCATCACGGAAGGGCAGCGGCATGAAAAACGAATATATCGCGGCAGGCGGAGTAGTCATTGCGGCGATCATCGGGGCAGTCGCGCTGTATTTGAGCAGTGGCGCCCCCCCCGCGTCGCAGCATATCGAAATCCGCACCTACAGCCACGATCAGGCTACAAACAACACCCAAATACACATCACCCCCTCCGATCCGCTGGACGCACTGACAGCGACCTTCACGCGCGACAAGAACCCGCTCACCCAGATTGCCTGCACTCTGGCCTGTCTCCCCTTCCCCTATGACATACAGGACAGCCAGGACGGCACGCTCGAAGTCTATACTTCGGGGTACTCTCGGCGCGACGATCAAGGGCGGAACCCTGATCGCCCGAGATGCCGGAGGCAGGATAATCGGACGCCACGAGATCGCCCCCGGCTATGCCTCTGCACCCTATGATTCGACCCGCCTGAAGGTGCCCGGCTTTCGCCCCGCCGAAGTCGCGAAGATCGACCTCACACTGAGGGGCAGTCCGGACGGTTTCGACAATACCGTTTTTGCCTGGAGCCGCAGCTTCCTGCTGGAAACCCAGGGGACCAGTCTCAGCGTCAAGGCGATTTCCCCGATCGACGTCAGCGTGCTTGACCCCGGCAAGGGTTAGGCCAACGGCGCCGCCGACTGGGACAGGCTGCCCATCGGGCCAGAAAAAAGGGCCGGCGCAACCGCCGGCCCTTTCCTGATCAACATCGTCCCAGGGGACGGAAACGCTTCCGTCACTTGCCGCCAGCGGCGGCACCCTCGGGGGATTTGAGATAATTGAAGAAGTCTGAATCCGGGCTGACAACCATCGAAGAATTGTTGCCCTTCAGCGCCCGATCATAGGCGGTGAGCGACCGATAGAAGGCAAAGAACTCGGGATCCTTGCCGAAGGCCTCCGCATAGATCTTGTTGCGCTCGGCATCGGCCTCACCGCGAATGATCTCGGCCTCACGCTGCGCATCGGACACCAGCTCGACCTTGGTCCGGTCGGCCTGGGCGCGGACCCGCTGCGCCGCCTCGTTGCCGCGGGCGCGTTCATCGGTGGCCTCGCGCTCGCGTTCGGCGCGCATCCGGTCGAAGGTGGCCGCGAGGTTCTGCGACGGCAGGTCAGTGGCCTTCAGCCGCACGTCGATGATATCGACCCCCAGCGCCCGCGCCTCGACCTCTGCGCCATCCCGGATACGTGCCATCAGCGCGGCACGATCCGAACTCAGGATATCGCCGGAGCTGACCGACCCCAGAACCTCCCGCGTTTTCGAGCGCAGGATGGAATCGAGCCGCGCCTCGGCGGCCGGCATGCCGCCGGTGCCGATGGCCTGGCGGAACCGCGTCACATCGGTGATCCGATAACGCGCGAAGGCATCGACCACCAGCCGGCGGTCATCGAGAGGCGTCACCTCGAGCGGTTGCACGTCCCGGCTGAGGATGCGGTCGTCATAGCGCACGACCTGCTGGATCAGCGGGATCTTGAAGGCCAGTCCCGGCTCTTCCTTGACCGACACCACGCGACCGAACTGTAGCACCAGCGCCTTCTGACGCTCGTCCACGATGAAGATCGACGACAGGCCGGCGGCCACCAGGATCACGACGATAGGCAGGATAAAGGTGGTCTTGCGCATCACTTGTTCTCCGGTTTGCTGGTGGCAGAGGCGGCGCCGTCCCGGCGCAGCTCGTTCAACGGCAGATAGGGCACGACGCCCTGCCCGGCGGCACCCTCATCGAGGATGATCTTGTCCATCCCGCCCAGCACCTTTTCCATGGTTTCCAGATACATCCGCTTGCGGGTGACATCCGGCGCCTTCTCGTATTCCTCGCGCACGGCGGAGAAGCGGCTTGCTTCACCCTGCGCCTCGTTGACGACCTGGGCACGATAGCCTTCGGCCTCTTCAAGAAGCTGGGCGGCCTGACCACGCGCTTCGGCCAACACCCGGTTGGCATAGGCGTCGGCGACGTTCTGCAGACGGTCGCGTTCCTGTTCGGCGGCCTGAACCTCGCGGAAGGCGTCGATCACCTGCTGCGGCGGATCGGCCTTGTCGAAGTTGACCCGGACGATATGAACGCCGCTGTCATAACTGTCGAGCGTGGTCTGGATCAGGTCGTGCAGCCGATCGGCGATCTGGCCGCGATCCCGGTTCAGGATCGGTGCCAGCTTCGACTGGGCGATGATTTCGCGCATCGCCGATTCCGAAACAGCGCGGATGGTCTGGCGCGGATCACGCAGGTTGAACAGATATTTCGCCGGGTCGCTGATGTTCCAGATCACCTGGAAGTCAATATCGACCACATTCTCGTCGCCGGTCAGCATCAGCCCCTGATCCTGGCCACGACCGGTGCCGATATCCTCGCGCTGTTCGGTGGTGACCGGGAGCACCTCAGCCGTGACCAACGGCCAGGGCGCGAAGTTCAGACCGGGCTCACCGATGCCGTAGAATTTGCCGAGAAACAGCTCGACCGATTTCTCTTCCGGCTTGACGGTATAAAAGCTCGCCACCCCCCAGAGGATGACGGCGGCGATCACGCCGAGCCCGATAGTGCCCTTGGTGAACATGGGCCCGCCCCCGCCCTGGCCCGACGGCCCGCCAGAGCCGCCCTTGCCACCGCGCCCGCCGATCAGCACGCGCAGTTGCTCCTGGCCCTTCTTCATCAGCTCGTCGATCTCTGGGATCTGCGGTCCGTCGTCTTCCGGGCGCCGGCCACCGCCGCCGCTGCCATTCGTTCCCCGGTCACCTCCGCCCCCGGACGACCCGCCACCCCCCCAGGGGCCACCGCTGTTACCCGCCATAAATTCTAGTCCTCTTTCATTCCGCCCGAAGCGGTTTGTCTCTGTCAGCTCTGCTGATCACTAAACTGTGTATGCAGCGCGAAAATTCAAGCGCTACGTACCGGCGACTTCATCGTCACGATTTCTTCGGCCATGGTCGGATGCACCGCGACCGTGCGGTCGAAATCCTCTTTCGTGGCCCCCATCTTGATCGCGACGCCGGCCAGCTGGATCATCTCTCCGGCACCCGGCGCGACGATATGACAGCCCAGAACCTTCCGCGTCGCCTTGCTGACCACCAGCTTCATCAGCACCCGGTCGGCCCGACCGGCAAAGCTCGACTGCATCGGCTTGAAGCTGGTCGAATAGATCTCGACCGGCTCTTGCTTGGCCGCAGCCTCTTCCGAAAGCCCCACCGTTCCCATTTCGGGCTGGGTGAAGATCGCAGTCGGGATCAGATCATGATCCACCGGCGTCGGGTTGCCCTTGAAGACGGTTTCGACAAAGGCCATGCCTTCGCGGATCGCAACCGGCGTCAGATTGACCCGATCGGTCACATCACCGATCGCATAGACCGACGGCACCGCGGTCTGGCTGTATTGATCGACCACGATCTCGCCCCGGCGGCCACGGGCGATGCCGATCTCCTCCAGCCCGAGATCATCCGCGTTGGGGCTGCGCCCGGTGGCGAACATCACCTGGTCGAAGACCCGCACCTGACCGTCGGTCGAGGTGACCCGGATGCCGTCGCCGTCACGGGCCAGCTCCTGCGCGTTGACGTTAAACTGCAGGTCGATGCCGCTTTTGACCATCTCTTCTCCGACCAGCTTGCGCGCCTCGTCATCGAAGCCACGCAGGATCTGTTCGCTGCGGCAATATTGCGTCACGGCCACGCCCAGACCGTTCAGAACTCCCGCGAATTCGCTGGCGATATACCCCCCGCCGACGATCAGGATGGATTTCGGCAGCTTCGGCAGATGGAAAATCTCGTTCGAGCTGATCCCCAGATCGGCCCCGGGCACATCGGGCAGCGACGGCCGCCCACCGGTGGCGATCAGGATATGCTTGGCGGTCTTGCGGCTGCCATCGGCCAGCTCCACGGTATGCGGATCAACCAGCCTGGCCCGCTGATCGAAGGTCTCGACCCCCGAATTCTTCAGCAGGTTTCGATAGATGCCTTCCAACCGGTCCAGTTCCGCCACCAGCTTGTCGTGAAAGACATTCCAGTCGAAATCGCCCGGAGCAATCGACCAGCCATAGGCCTGGGCATCCGCCACCATCGCGGAGTAACCACTGGCATAGACCATCAGCTTCTTCGGCACACAGCCGCGGATCACACAGGTCCCGCCATAGCGATCCTCTTCCGCCAGCGCCACTTTGGCTCCGCAGTCTCCCGCTGCGACACGCGCCGCGCGCACCCCGCCCGAGCCACCGCCGATGACGAATAGGTCGTAATCAAAGCTCATCGCCTGCCTCTCTCTTCAATCGCACCCCGTCCCGTCAGGAGTGACGCCTCATGTATTGCATCGGGTGTGAGAGTCCAACCGGCACGCAAGCGAAACCCAGGCGAAAACCCGATTTGTCGCGTCTTGGTGACCTTGCCACCGTCATCGGGGGCATTCACCATGCCCGTAGCCCATTCAGCATGCAACACAGGCACGGCCCCCCGGCGCCGCCCGAAGAAACGGCCCGGCGCGGGTTTGGTCTGCCGTCGGATTGAGAGACCACAGAATGGACAAGCCATGAGACGAAAGGTCCCGGAAAGGGGCCGCCCGCCCCGAAGGCCAATCGCGCCCCTACTGCGAACGCGCCCCCGCGGTTTTCGACAAGTTTTTCATCAGACTGCCGATATCCGTCATTGTGGCGTAGAAAATCTGCTGCGACGACGCACCTTCTTCGTAGTCCGAAAGTTCTTGCCTGCCTATCTCTGGTGCGGAAAATTGACCCTGATTTTCCTGCGCCCGTTCGATCGCTGCATAGACTCGCGCGGTAATCTCCGTCGTTGCAGAAAGGGAGCTTTGCGCAGTTTCCAACGTCCCCGAGAAACGCCCCCGCAAAGCCGCGCCGATATCGGCGTTCGTCAAGAATGACAAATGTTCCGCCCCCATCGTCAGCGTCGCAATTTTTGCTCCATCGGGGAATTTATTGAAATCATCTTTGAAATCATCAACCCCGATCATTAGCTGAGACACAGTCAGTCCGGCGACGATGACCAGCCCGCTCTGCGAATGTGAAACTTCTCCTCTGCCTGAAAGCACATCGGCCAACTTGACAGAGCCGCCTCCCTCGGCCGCTCCCGCCCAACGGAAGATAAAGAGGTTGTTCCGCGCCAAAGCCTGCGCCACCTCGTTGGCCTTTTCGTCCACCGAGGTATTCGCCTGCGTGACCTTGTTTGCGAGTGTCGAGAGATCGGCAGATGAGGTGCCTTTTTTCGCCTGAGCTTCAGCCAGAAACGCTCTTGCTGCGACAAGCTTCACGATCAGAACATTCAGCTCCATCAGTTCAGTTTTCACAGCTTGAACCGCGGCCTCTTCCGAAATCTCACCTGCCGCTTTCTTGAACTTGAATGTCCTCGTCAAAACATGAGTGCTGCCGTCGCTGCTGAAGCAAATGATCGAATTCGCCACCCGAAAGCTGCTGGCAAGGCAGGAGGCGCCCGGCGCCGGGACCGGCAGTTGCCCATTGATCGCGAGGAACCGGGATTGAAGCGGATAATTGAAATTGACCGGCCTGGAAATCTCACCATCATTCCCGACACTGATCGTCATATTGTCCAGCGCATTAACCGGCTGCGAACCACAGGCCACCAATCCGACGACTGCACCGAGCGACAGCAAAGCTTTAATAAAAGAAGACATGAAAACACCCCCAAAATACCCAAACAGGCTCTCCGGGAATCACTTTTCCAGTCAAAAATTCAAATACGAAGACCGTCACATATTGATGAAAAACAAATCATCCGCAAAAAAACAACGCCACACAATCGACTTCAAGGAAATCAATCTGAAAACAACAGACGATAGAATGCAATTTCCCTGAAATCGGGGAAGCTGGCAAGGTGGCGAGAATGGGCGCCTCGTATCAACCTTTACTCCGACAGATCTGTAAACAGGTTTTCGCTTTCGACGAAGTTCAGCCTGTCATGCTCGACCGTGCCCTCGTTGATGTCATGCAGCTCGACCCGGCCGTCGCCATGGCCGATCACCACCGTGTCGCAGATATCAATGAAAAGCCCGTTTTCAACCACGCCCGGCATCTGGTTCAGCACCAGCGCCAATTGCCGCGGGTTGCCGATACGGTGCAGATGCAAATCTAGGATGAAGTTGCCCTCGTCGGTGACGAAGGGCGCCTCACCGTTCATTCTGAGCGTCGCATCGCGGCCCAGAACGTCCATCGAGATCAAGGTTTCCTCGACCAGCGCCTGAGTGGTACGCCATCCGAAGGGCACCACCTCGACCGGCAGCGGGAAGGCCCCCAGCGTCTCGACCTTCTTGCCGGCATCGGCAATCACTACCATCCGGTCCGAGGCCGTCGCCACGATCTTTTCCTGCAGCAGCGCGCCGCCACCGCCCTTGATCAGGTTCAGATCGCCGTCATATTCATCGGCCCCGTCGATGGTCAGGTCGAGCCAGCGGGCCTCGTCCAGGCCGATCACCTCGATCCCCACTTCGCGGGCCAACGCGGCGGTGCGGGTCGAGGTCGGCACGCCCTTGAATTTCAACCCGTCCTGACGCACCAATTCCCCCAGACAGCGCACCAGCCAGGCGGCGGTGCTGCCGGTTCCCAAGCCCACGCGCATCCCGTCTTCGACGTAATCGGCCGCCCGGCGGGCAGCGACGAATTTGGCCTTGTCGATTGGGGACAATTCTCCGGTCATGGCACAGCCTCTTTGTCACAGGGTCACTCAACTTATAGGCAACGCGCCCCGCTTCTGCGAGTGCTATTCATCCCCGCCCTGAGCGGCTGGTGACAATGTCGGTGGCTGGTGCGCCTTTTGCACTCGGGCAATCACCTTTTTCATCAGATCGAGGAATTGCGCCATGTTTCTGACACTGAGCGCCCAGGGCGGACAGTTCGACACCGGCGTTGCCATCGGTCAGACACTGGACTGGCTGGCGGGCCGTCAACATCCCCCTCCTCGGCCTCCGCATGCGCATGCGCCGACGGGCAGCGGATCGCCGCCCGTCGGGTCGATGTGCACGACTGAAGGCGCTTCCTCTCACGTCCCCACGCGCGACAGGAAAGACATCACTTCGGTTGATAAAAGTCTGAAGTCTTCTCGCGTCCTGCCAGCCACCAGCCCGACTGCGCCGGCCAAGTGCTGTAGTCCGTATCATGGCCCAGCGCCTGAGCGGCATGCAGCGCCCACATCGGATCAACCAGAGCCTCACGCCCGATGGCGATCAGATCGGCCTTGCCCTCGGTCAGGATATCCTCGGCCTGCTGCGGATGGGTGATCAGGCCGACGGCCATGGTGGCAAGGCCTGCCTCGCGCCGCACGGCATCGGCATAGGGCACCTGGAACCCGGGCTGACGCTTGCCGCCGCCCGCCGCCGTCGCCGCCCCGGCGATGCCGGAGGAGGAACAATCCATCACGTCGACACCCAGCACCTTCAGCCGTTTGGCCAGCTCCACCGTATCGGGCAGGGTCCAGCCCGCCGGATCACCGTCAACGGCGGAGATGCGGAAGAACACCGGCAAATCCTCGGGCCAGATGGCCCGTACCGCTTCGGTCACCTCCAGCGCCAACCGCATCCGCCCCTCCAGATCACCGCCATATCTATCGGTCCGCCTGTTCGACAGCGGCGACAGGAAGGAATGGATCAGATAGCCATGCGCGCCGTGCACCTCGACGATCTTGTAACCGGCAGCCAGTGCCCGGCGGGCGGCGGCGGCAAAATCCTCAACCAACGTGGCGATCTCGGCCTTGCTCAGTGCATGGGGCATCGGCCAGCCCTCGCCCACCGGGATCTCCGACGGGCCGACCGGCGTCCAGGGCATATCCCCCCGGGCAAGGTCGGCCTCGGTCAGCGGGCCGTTGCCGAACCAAGGCCGCTGCATCCCAGACTTGCGCCCGGCATGGCCAAGCTGCACTGCCGGGATGGCACCATGTTGCAATGCGAATTGCGCCACCCGGGCATGGCCGATGATCTGGCTGTCGGACCAAAGCCCGGGGCAGCCATGGGTGATCCGCCCGCCCTTCTGCACCGCCGTCGCCTCGGTGAAAATGATCCCGGCCCCGCCCATGGCGAAGCGTCCGAGGTTGACCAGGTGCCAATCATCCAGATGCCCCTCATGCGCGGAATACTGGCACATCGGCGAAATCACCACACGGTTGCGGCTGGTGATCCCGCGCAGAGAAAGCGGGCGAAAAAGATGCGTTGTATCGGTCAAGGCGAAGCTCCGGGCGTTACTGTTTATCTCGAGTCGGGCACAAGCTATCCTGCCGGGGGTCGCGCCCGCAATCGGCCCGAGATCATCCTGCAGCACGGGCGTTCACAAGTGCCGGAGATGACTTGTTTCCGATAGGAAACGTCGTTTTGTGGCGCCCCCTTGTCGCTGCGGCCTGCTAGGATCACCGCATGAGCCTGCCTGACCACCTTCATGACACCTCCGACACAACTGCGCCCGCCTCCCGTCCGGCGCGGAAGGATCGCGGGCGGGCTGACGTCTTTTTCACCCCCTCCCCTCCTCCTCCCGCCTGAAGGATCCACCAGCGACATGTTCCTCTCTGTCTTCGATATGTTCAAAGTGGGCGTCGGTCCCTCCTCCTCGCATACCATGGGGCCGATGGTTGCCGGGGCGCGATTTCTTGATCGGATCCGCGCCGCCCCCTTCGGCGTGACCGGGCTCCGCGCTTCGTTACACGGCTCTCTGGCCTTCACCGGCGTCGGGCATGCCACCGACCGGGCGACGATCCTCGGGCTCGCCGGCTTCCGCCCCGACACCTATGACGGTGAAAAAGCCGAAGCCGTGCTGGCGGCGATCCACCGGACAAAAACCATTCCGGTCGACGATCTGGGCGACCTGCGCTTCGCCCCCGATCGCGATCTGATCTTCGACTATGACACGCCACTTCCCGGACACGCCAACGCGATGGTGCTGATGGCAACCGATGCCCAAGGCGACGTCATCCTGCGCGAAGTCTATTATTCTGTCGGGGGCGGCTTCGTGCTGACCGAAGCCGAACTCGCCGCAGGCCGGGATACCGATGACGGCCCCCCCGTCCCCCATCCGTTCCGCTCAGCCGCCCAGATGCTGGAGATGGCGCAAACCAGCGGCAAGACCATCGCCGCGATGAAACGCTCCAACGAGATTTCACGCGGCAGCCGGGACGCTCTGGCCAAGGGGATCGCCCGGACCTGGGAGGTGATGAACGCCTGCATCGACCGCGGACTGACCACCGACGGCATCCTGCCCGGCGGGCTAAAGGTCCGACGCCGCGCCAAGGGCATCCATGATGCGCTGCAGGCAGAGCGCGGCATGAATCTTTCGGCGCCGCATGTGATCAACGACTGGATTTCCGTCTATGCGCTGGCCGTCAACGAAGAGAACGCTGCTGGCGGTCAGGTAGTGACCGCGCCCACCAATGGCGCCGCCGGTGTGGTGCCGGCGGTGATCCGCTATTGGCTGGACCATGTGCCCGGCGCCACCCCCGCACGGATTGAGGAATTCCTGCTGACCGCTGCCGCGATTGGCGGGTTGGTGAAATACAACGCCTCGATCTCAGGCGCCGAGGCCGGTTGCCAGGCCGAAGTCGGCAGCGCCGCCGCCATGGCCGCAGCCGGCCTCTGCGCAGTGATGGGCGGCACGCCCGAGCAGATCGAGAACGCCGCCGAGATCGCGCTGGAGCATCATCTGGGCATGACCTGCGATCCGGTGAAGGGGCTGGTGCAGGTGCCCTGCATCGAACGCAACGGCCTCGGGGCGATCAAGGCGGTCAGCGCAGCGAGCTTGGCCTTGCGCGGCGACGGCCAGCATTTCGTTCCGCTCGACGCCTGTATCGAAACGATGCGGCAAACCGGTCGGGACATGCATGAGCATTACAAGGAAACCTCGCTGGGGGGGCTGGCGGTGAACGTGCCGAACTGCTGAAAGATCCGATGCAGTCCTGATAGCGTGTCCGGCCAACCGCAGCTTGCTTCCACGATCAGACACAGCCGGCGCCGGTTTCGACGTGACGGGGAAAAAATTCCCCTTCACCCGGAACTTGCAGGATTCCGTTTTGCCCCCTAGCGTTCATGCATGACCGATGATCGGCCCGTTCTGGGCATAATCTTCATGCTGCTGTTTTGCGTGATCGCCCCCATGGGCGATGCGGTGGCCAAACTTCTGGGCGGTCATGTGCCGCTGGGCCAGCTGCTGCTGGCGCGCTTTGCAACACAGTCGATCCTGCTGCTGCCGATCGTCGCGCAAAGCGGCCGGCTGTGGCGCATGTCGCCGCGCATCTTCTGGCTGATGGTCCTGCGTACCCTGCTGCACATGAGCGGCATCGGCTTCATGTTCTCGGCGCTCAGATTCCTGCCGCTGGCCGACGCCACCGCGATCGCCTTCGTGATGCCTTTCCTGATGCTGCTGCTGGGCAAATTCGTACTGCACGAAGAGGTCGGTTTCCGCCGACTGGCCGCCTGTGCGGTAGGCTTCGGCGGCACCCTTCTGGTGATCCAGCCAAGCTTTGCCTCGGTCGGTTGGCCGGCGCTGCTGCCCCTCGGCGTGGCAGTGGTCTTCTCCCTGTTCATGCTGGTCACCCGTCAACTGGCCAAGGATACCGACCCGATCGGCCTGCAGGCAATCAGCGGTGTGATCGCCTGCGCGATCATGCTGCCGGTTCTGCTGATCGGACAGAGCAACGACATCGAGATCCTCAGCCTGGTCGCGCCCAACCTCGGCGACTGGCTGCGCCTTCTCGCCATCGGCGTCCTCGGCACTGCCGCGCATCTGGTGATGACCTGGTCGCTGCGCTATGCCCCGGCCGCCACGCTGGCGCCGATGCAATATCTGGAAATCCCCGTTGCCACCTTCGTCGGCTGGGTAATCTTCCACGATCTGCCCAATGACGAGGCCGCGATCGGCATCCTGATCACCATTGCCGCGGGCCTGTATATCGTGCTGCGCGAACGCGCCATGGCCCGCGCGATGGCCCGCGCCGCTAAGTCCCCCGGCTGAGCGCCGCCGCCACCGCCATCAGCGCCCGCCGCGGCAGGATCGTCAGCATCCCCGGCCCGTCGGTTTCGATGGTGACCGGTCCCAGCGCCCGATTCGATGTACCAACCCTCCCGTCCGGCGCGAAGTGGAGCCCGTCGATCGGCCATTCGAGCCCGTCCGAACGGCCCGTCACCCGCCCCATCGGAAATAGAGACACCACATCTCCCGCCAGCAGATCGAGACGAAGCCGCGCCGGGGCATGGAAAACCACCTCGTGGGCGCCCAGCAGGATACAGGGGCGATGCGCATGGCGCACCAGCACGTTGAACGCGGCAAGCTGGTGATCGACGCGATCGCCCAGAAACCCCACCGCCACCACCAAGGGCGCCGCAACCGACCGCAGCGCCTTGTCGAAATCCGTGCTCTCCTGTTCCCCGATGGGAAACAACCGGCTGGCCGGAATCCGCGCCCGCACCGTTTCCGGGATGGAATCGAAATCACCGATCACCGCCTGGGGCATATATCCTGCCGCCAGCGCCGCAGCGGCGCCCCCATCGGCCGCCACCAGCTCAGGCGCAAGTGCCAGCGCCGTTTCCAGATCGTTGACACCGACAGCACCACCGCCGATCAAGGTAACAGGGACTTCAGACTGGACAATGATTGAGTTCATATCGCGATTTATGATGCTTTTGGAAACAGATCACAATCTGGTCACAAAATGATACGGTGATGGGCACAGATTCGGACCGAATTTGTCTTGTCCGGGGTGTTAGGTCAGTCCAACGGTTTTTAAAAGGACGAGCAGCCTATGGTACAAAGCAACAAGGTGTTGACCGTTTCATACGGCACATTCTCGTGCACGCTCGAAGGGTTCGAGGACTCGTTCGACACGATGAAGGCGATTGCGGAATATTTCCGCGATCTGGCTGCTGACGACCGCTATTTCGGAGCCGAACCGCCACAGCCGGATGCCGACATGCTGGCCCGCATTGCCGAGCGTGAGATCGCCCGCCAGGTGGAGGCGCGCCGCGACGGTTCGGGCTTTTATCTGCGCGCCGCCGAAGCCGGCCCGGCGCCAATGCCCCCGGCCAGGCCAATGCCCCCGACCGAGGATGACATCGTCGCCGAGGCCACGCTGGCCGAAGCCGAAGCGCAGCAGGACGAACAAACCACCCCGCAGGCCGCTGCCGCGCAGCCGGTCGATGCGCCTCAAGCCTCCGCCCAGGCAGCGCCCGCAACGGTCGAAACCACGACCCAACCGATGCTGGCGGACCTTGGCGAAGCGACACTCGCCGAGGCGGTCCCGAATCAGGATGCGGTCGCGGCCTTCATGGCCACCGCAGAACCGGTCGAGGACATCGAGGAGGACGAGGAGACCGAACTGGCCGAACTGATGGCCGATCCGGTCACCGAGTCCCCTGCGGCATCGCCCGACAGCATCGCCGCCAAGCTGCAGCGCATCCGCGCCGTGGTGTCACGCAACGAAAAGGCGGCCCCTGCGGCAGTGCATGCCGACGATCAGCATTCGGACAACGATTTCCTGGCCCGGGCTGCGCGCGACATCGCCGCAGCGCTCGACGAGGACCACGAGGAGATCGCACCCGAGATCGAAACCCGGATTGAGGAAGCTGCCGAGGGACCTGCCAGTGAACAGACGCCAGAGGTTCCGCTGGTCCTGACCGACGAGCTGCCCCAGCCGGAAGAGGACGCCATCCGCGAGGACGATCACGACGACACGCTGTTCGCCGATCTCGACCGAGATGCACCGCAGGCTGCCGCCGATGCTGATGAGACCGCCGACGACGACCTCTCCGAGGAAGGCGACCGGCCTCATGCCCGGGTGCTCAAGATCAAACGCGCCGAGCTTGAAGCCGCGCTCGCCGCAGGCGATCTCGAGGAAGTCGAAGACGACGAAGACGCCGATATCGAACTGGAAGTCGAGGACGACGAGGACAGCAGCGCCGACGATCATATCGCCGTCACTCTCACGCATCCGCAACGGCCAGCCCATCCGCTGCCGCCCGGCACGCTTTCGCCCGAGGACGAAGCCGATCTGATGCGCGAACTGGCAGAGGTCGAGGCCGAGCTGCGCGGCGATGATATCGAGGAGGAAGAGACCGGCACCGCCATCGCTGCGGATCACCTCGTGACAGCAGACGCGCAGGCCGCCGCCGCCACCGAGGACAGCCAGTCCGACCTGTCGCGCCTGATGGCCGCCGCCGACGCCCGGCTGGACGACCCGGAAACCGCCTCCACCCGCGAGACCTATTCGCATCTGCGCGCCGCCGTCGCCGCCACCGAGGCGGAGAATTCCGCCAGCGGGCTGGCGCCGAAACACCCCGATGCCGATGCCTATCGCGACGATCTCGCCCGGGTGGTACATCCGCGCCGTCCTGCCGCGAGCGCACCACAAGGCCGCCGCGGCGGTGAGCCGCGCCCGGCGCCGCTGAAACTGGTGGCCGAACAGCGGGTCGACGACATGGCGCCGGCACCGGCGCGCCCCGGCCCGGTGCGCCCGCGCCGCGTCGCCGCAGCCCACGAAGCGCCGCGTCCGACCGAGGTGCCCTCTGGCAGTTTTGCGCAATTTGCCCATGAGATGGGCGCGACCGAGCTGCCCGCCCTGCTGGAAGCCGCCGCCGCCTATATGCAATTCGTCGAGGGGCGCGAACAATTCACCCGCCCGCAACTGATCCACAAGGCGCGCGAGGCCTCCGTCGAGGAGTTCAACCGCGAGGACGGGTTGCGCAGCTTCGGCGTGCTGCTGCGCGAAGGCAAGATCGTCAAGAAGGACCCGGGCCGCTTCGTCGCCTCGGGAGAGATCGGCTTCCAGCCGACATCGTCCACCCGCGCGGCGGGCTGAACCGAAGATTTCGCGGCGCGGCTTTTGAAAGCCCGCCCACCTGGGGGAAAGGCAGGCCTTGCGCCTGCCTTTTCATTTTTCGCCTGGGACACAGGCCGCCACCCAGCCCCATTTCCCCACTGCATTTCCCCATTGCGCCCGTCCTCGGCAACCGGCAGCGTCGCGCCATGGACCAGCTCAAGATCAGACCGACGGATCACGACGATCTCGACCCCTTGCTCGATCTCTATCGACACCTCGACGCCGAGGATACCCGCCCGACGCCCCGGCAGGCAGCAGAGAGCTTTGACCGGTTCCTCCGCTATCCCGGCAGCGCCATCTTTCTGGGGGAGGTCGATGGGCTGCCCGCCTGTTCCTGCACATTGGTGGTCATCCCCAATTTGACGCGCGGCGGCCGTCCCTATGGGCTGATCGAAAACGTGGTGACCCATGCGCGGTTTCGCCAGCGCGGTTACGGCAAGGCAATACTGGACGCCGCGACCGAAGCGGCCTGGCGGGAAGACTGTTACAAGGTGATGCTGATGACCGGATCGAAGACGCCTGCCACCCTCGCCTTCTATGCCGGCGCGGGGTTCGAACAGTCGAAAACCGGTTTCCAGAAACGCCGTCTGCCGGCGCGGAAAGAGCCCTAGGCGCTAGGGCTCTTCGCTCTCGTCACGGTCGTCCTCCGCCTTGGGATCAGCTTGGCCGACCCCGCGAAAGACGAATTTGAACGGCAGCGCCCAGAGGATGCCGAGCGCCACATAGACCAGAAGTTCCACCCAGAGCGGAGGCCGGTCGAGCCAGTTCAGCAGCGTCACCGCCACGACGATATAGGCCGGCATCCCCACCAGCAGGATCACCAGCGACCAGCGCCGCCGGGCCTTGTAGCTGAGAGTGGGGTCACCGGCCATCGGCATCAATCCTCGAACGGGTCAGTGACGAGGATGGTATCCTCGCGTTCCGGCGAGGTCGAGAGCAGCGCGACCGGGCAGTCGATCAGCTCTTCGATATGGCGCACGTATTTGATCGCATTGGCGGGCAGATCGGCCCAGCTCCGCGCGCCTTCGGTCGATTCCGACCAGCCCGGCATTTCCTCGTAGACGGGCGTGCAGCGGGCCTGCTGATCGGACGCGGTGGGCAGGTAATCCAGCCGCTCGCCGTCCAGCTCGTAGCCGACGCAGATCTTCAGCGTGTCGAAGCCGTCGAGCACGTCGAGCTTGGTCAGCGCGATACCGTTGACGCCGGAAACGGCACAGGTCTGGCGCACCAAGGCGGCATCGAACCAGCCACAGCGACGCTTGCGGCCGGTGACCACACCGAATTCCCGCCCACGTTCGCCCAGCCGTTCGCCGGTTTCATCGGTCAGCTCGGTCGGGAACGGGCCTTCGCCCACGCGGGTGGTATAGGCCTTGACGATCCCCAGCACGAAGTCGATCGACCCCGGCCCGATGCCGACACCGGTGGCCGCCTGACCGGCAATCACATTCGACGAGGTGACGAAGGGATAGGTGCCGAAGTCGATATCCAGCAACGAGCCCTGCGCGCCTTCGAAGAGGATGCGTTTGCCAGCCTTGCGCTTTTCGGTCAGCACTTTCCAGACCGGGGCGGCATATTGCAGGATCTCGGGTGCGATCTCTTCCAGCTTGGCGATCAGCCCGTCGCGGTCGACCGGCTCGAGCCCGAGCCCGGCGCGCAGCGCGTTGTGGTGGGTCAGCGCCCGATCGACACGCGCCTCGAGCGTGGCACGGTCGGCCAGGTCGGCGACGCGGATGGCGCGGCGACCCACCTTGTCCTCATAGCACGGGCCGATGCCACGCCCGGTGGTGCCGATCTTGGTGCCCTTGGCGGCGGCCTCTTCACGGGCGCGGTCCAGCTCGCCATGCAGCGGCAGGATCAGCGGCGTATTCTCGGCCACCATCAGCGTTTCAGGGGAAATCTCCACCCCTTGCTCACGGATCTTGGCGATCTCGGACACCAGGTGCCAGGGGTCCAGAACCACCCCGTTGCCGATCACGCTGAGCTTGCCGCCGCGCACAACGCCCGAAGGCAGCGCGTTCAGCTTGTAGACCTGGCCGTCGATGACCAGAGTGTGCCCGGCATTGTGACCGCCCTGGAAGCGCGCGATCACATCGGCACGCTCCGAGAGCCAGTCCACGATCTTGCCCTTCCCCTCGTCGCCCCACTGGGCGCCGACAACGACGACATTGGCCATATCAGGTCCTTTGCTGCGTTTATTCAAACCCGAGCCCGTATAGCGATGCCGTCGCAGCAGGGAAACCGGAATCTGGATGTTATGCACCAAAGTCGAGACGGAGTTGCAGGAGGCGGAAAGCGAAGCCCCGGCCTTGCCCCCGTCACTGGGCAGGCCGGAGGCGGCATTGGGCCCGCTGCGTCACGATCTGTCGGGGTCCTCCCCCGCGTGCAGATGCACCGGATCGCCATGCGGCGTCGACAGATAGGCGGCCTCCCAGGCGGCGCGCAGGCGTTCGACCTCGGGCGGAGCGGCATGGCCGATCTCCGCCAGGATCGCCTCCAGCGTTTCCAGCCAGGCGGTGAAATAATCATCGCCTCCATCCAGCTCACGCGACAGACCATGTGCCGCCAGGGTCCTCGAAAACCGCGCGGTCCACTCGGACCAGTCGAATTGCCCGGTCTCGTTCAGATGAACGGTCAGCGCGAAGACCTGCCCGTGCCAGGGGGCGCTGAAGACGGGGTCGGGGGCCAGATCGGTCATGCCGGCTCCAGATAGGATTGCCAGAGGTCCAGCATCACCTCGTCCCCGGGCCGCTCCGGCTGCGCCCAGAGCTCCGCCGCGGCGAAGACCACCGTATAGAGCGGCTCGGGCGCCTCGCCCAATCCATGGGCATTGCTGTCGGGAAAGACATGGGCGCCATGACAGCGGAGAATCTGCCCCTCGGCCCCGGCGGCATAGGCGGGCAGACGGGTGTGCCCGCCATCGACCGCCCGGTTTGCGGCCGGGCGCAGGCAGCGCACCCGTTGACCGGGGGCGAAGGCGGGCATGCCAGTCATCGGCCGATCGGCCGGCCCGCCACGCGCCAGTACCGCCGCGACATCCTCGGCCTTCAGCGCGCGCTCGGCCAGCGGATGGCGCGTATCGTCCCCCTGCCCGGCCAGATCGTCGGCGCTCAGCACCCCGGTGTCGACCAGAAGATCGGCCAGCGCCGAAATCCATTTTTCGTAATAGCTGAAATCGGTGTAATCGCGCGGCGACAGCCTTTCCCGCGCATGTCGCGACATGTCGATGTTCCACTGCCCCAGCGCACCCGCGGCCAGCGTCACCGCCAGCGCCCGGGCATGCCAGTCCTGGGCATAGATCGGATCCTCGGGGTGGCCCGGGTCGATCCGGCCATCGCCGAACCGCCCGCCCATGTCATGCACCCGGGTCATGCCCCCGGCTCCCGCGCCAGACCGGTGCCGATCATGCTGTCGCGGGTGACCAGCCGGGCCAGGTCATCGACACTCATCCCCTCGGTGCCGGCGGGGCGGCGGGGGATCACCAGATAGCGGACCTCGGCCGTCGAATCCCAGACCCGCAGCTTGACCCCTTCAGGCAGGGTGACGCCGAAGTCGGCCAGCACCGCCCGCGGTTCACGCACCGCACGCGCGCGGTAGGCATCGGATTTGTACCAAGCCGGCGGAATTCCCAAAAGCGGCCACGGATAGCAGCTGCACAGGGTGCAGACGACCATATTGTGAACCTCTTCGGTATTCTCGACGGCGACGATATGTTCCCCCTGCCGGCCAAAAAACCCCAGATCGGCGACAACCGGTGTCGCATCCGCCAGCAAGGCCGCGCGAAACTCCGGATCGGCCCAGGCGCGAGCAACCACCTGCGCGCCGTTCTTCGGGCCGATACGGTTCTGATATGTATCAATGATCTCGTCCAGCGCGGCGGGGTCGATCAACCCCTTGCGACTGAGCAATGTCTCCAGTGCCCGCACCCTGAGCGCCGGATCGGGCGGCAGCAGGGCATGCGCATGGTCGTGGTCGTGATGATCGTGTGCCATGCCCCGCAGCATGAGCGCGTTGCCCGCGATTTGTCGAGTCCCTAGCACCGGTGCCAACTGATTGCTTGCCCCGCGCGGCAAACTTCCCTACATACCCCGCGAACCGAGCAAGCGCCGCAGGAACTCATGGAAAACGTCGTCCTCATCATCCATCTCATCCTGGCCGTTGGCCTGATCGCCGTCGTGCTGTTGCAGCGCTCGGAAGGCGGTGGCCTCGGCATGGGCGGCGGTGGCGGTGGCGGCGTGATGAGCGGACGCGCGGCGGCGACGGCGCTGGCCAAGGTCACCTGGGTGCTGGCCGCAGCCTTCATCGTGACCTCGATCGCGCTGACCATCATCGCAGCGGAAAAATCGGCGGGAACCTCGGTCATCGACCGGCTGGGCGTCTCCGCCCCGGCGCAAGAGCAGGATGCGACGCCTGCCGCGCCGGCGGGCTCCGACCTGCTGCCGCCGGCACCGGGTGACAATGCGCCGCTGGTACCGCGCGCCGACTAAGCTACAACACCTTGGAAATTCACAAGGGACCGCAACAGCATCTTGCGGTTCCCTTGCCTTTGTTATGCGAATCCTGTAAGGATGGAGTCCCGTGGTGCTGCGGTTTTCGAAACCGGGCGGGCACTGAATTGCAGGCTAATCACGGGGGCAGCCGAACCATGGCGCGTTTCATCTTCATCACCGGCGGGGTTGTGTCCTCTCTTGGTAAGGGGCTGGCATCGGCGGCGCTGGGAGCGCTGCTGCAATCACGCGGATTTTCCGTGCGTCTGCGCAAGCTCGACCCCTATCTGAACGTCGATCCGGGCACGATGTCGCCGTTTGAGCATGGCGAAGTTTTCGTCACCGACGACGGCGCCGAGACCGATCTGGACCTAGGCCACTACGAACGGTTCACCGGGGTTGCGGCCCGCAAGACCGACTCGGTCAGCTCGGGCCGGATCTATTCCAACGTGCTGGAGAAGGAGCGCCGCGGCGACTACCTGGGCAAGACCATCCAAGTGATTCCGCATGTCACCAACGAGATCAAGGATTTCATCCGCATCGGCGAGGATGAGGTCGATTTCATGCTCTGCGAGATCGGCGGCACCGTGGGCGACATCGAAGGCCTGCCGTTCTTCGAGGCGATCCGCCAGTTCAGCCAGGAAAAGCCGCGCGGCCAATGCCTGTTCATGCATCTGACGCTCTTGCCCTTCATCAAGGCGAGCGGCGAGCTGAAGACCAAGCCGACCCAGCACAGCGTGAAAGAGCTGCGCTCGATCGGACTGGCGCCCGATATCCTGGTCTGCCGCTCCGAGGGGCCGATCCCACAGAAGGAACGCGAGAAGCTGGCGCTGTTCTGCAACGTGCGGCCTGAGGCGGTGATTGCGGCACAGGATCTGAAATCCATCTACGAGGCGCCGCTGGCCTATCACGGCGAAGGGTTGGATCAGGCGGTTCTGGACGCCTTTCAGATCAGCCCCGCCCCGCGCCCCGAGCTGTCGCGCTGGGAAGATGTGGCCGACCGGATCGAGAACCCGGAAGGTGAGGTCAAGGTCGCCATCGTCGGCAAATACACCCAGCTCGAAGACGCCTATAAGTCGATCGCCGAAGCGCTGACCCATGGCGGGCTGGCCAATCGGGTGAAGGTCAAGATCGAATGGGTCGATGCGGAAATCTTCGATCACGAAGATGCCGCCCCCTATCTGGAAGGCTATGACGCCATCCTGGTGCCCGGTGGCTTTGGCGAACGTGGTACCGAAGGCAAGATCAAGGCGGCGCAATTCGCCCGCGAGCACAAGGTGCCCTATCTGGGCATCTGCCTCGGCATGCAGATGGCGGTGATCGAGGCGGCGCGCAATGTCGCGGGCCTGACCACTGCGGGCTCGGAGGAATTCGATCACGAAGCCGGCAAGAAGCGGTTCGAGCCCGTCGTCTATCACCTCAAGGAATGGGTGCAGGGCAACTACAAGGTCAAGCGCAGCACCGAGGATGACAAGGGCGGCACCATGCGCCTTGGCGCCTATGACGCGGTGCTCAAGGAAGGGTCCAGGGTGGCCGAGGTCTATGGCGCGCTCAATATCGAGGAACGCCACCGCCACCGCTATGAAGTCGACATCAAGTATCGTGATCAGCTCGAGGCCTGCGGCCTGGCCTTCTCCGGCATGTCGCCTGATGGTCGGCTGCCCGAGATCGTCGAATGGAAGGATCACCCCTGGTTCATCGGCGTGCAGTTCCACCCGGAGCTGAAATCGAAACCCTTCGATCCGCACCCGCTGTTCAAAGGCTTCGTCCGCGCAGCAAAAGAGGCCAGCAGGCTGGTCTGATCCTGCCCTGTCCCGGAAACAGAACGCGCCCCGACCGATGGCCGGGGCGTTATTATATCGGCGAGGCGGATCAGAATCGCGCCCCGACCAAGATCAGTGACAATGCACCTTGCCGGTACTTTTCTGCATATGGCAGCATTTCCCCGGCGGAGAGCTTTTGCGGCACCCGCCCCCATGCCCGACCTCCTGCACCGTCAACAGCAGAGATGCCGGCCCCGGACGACCGGCAGCCGCCGGACCGGACAAGAGGGCGGAAAGCGTCGCCGCCACCAATATCAATCGTTTCAATATCCACTCCTTCAACATTGTCTCCCCCGGGGAGGAGAGTGGCGCAAACCGGTCGCATGGCAAAGCCGAAACGGCACCGATCCCGCTTGTGGCTTCCCTGCCCTGGGCTGTCCGCGACACGCACACGGCCAGAGGCCGCCACGCAGACCCTTGCCAAGCCCCGTTGCCAGCGCCAGAGTCGCGCCAATGATTGCAGGAGGACGAGAGATGCCCAAAGGATATTGGGTTGCCCATGTCGATGTCGACGACCCCCAGGCCTATGAGGCCTATCGTGCCGCCAATGCCGCGCCCTTTGCCGAATATGGCGCTAAGTTCCTGGTGCGCGGCGCGCCGCAAGAGCAGCGCGAGGGGCAGTGCCGCCAACGCACCGTGGTGATCGAATTCGACAGCTATGAAAAGGCTGTCGCCTGCTATGAAAGCGCTGGCTATCAGGCCGCCAAGGCGCTGCGCGATCCGGTGTCCACCGGAGACCTGATCATTGTCGAGGGCTATGATGGCTGAAGGTCGCTTGGCTGCATTGCGCAAAGCAGGTAAACTTCCCCCCATGCTGAAGAAACTCTTCCAGAGCTTCCGTCCGGCGGAAGCCACCGCACCGCTGCCCGATCCGGATGCCGAACTGGCACTGGGGGCGCTTTTGGTGCGCGTCGCGCAATCGGACCGCGCCTATCAGGTCGAGGAAATCAGCCTGATCGACCGCATCCTGTCACGGATGTACGAACACAATCCGATCGAGGCCGCCAAGGTTCGTGCCACCTGCGAGAAACTGCACACCGCCGCGCCCGAGACCGATACCTTCGGCAAGCTGATCCGCGAAACCACCGGGCTGGAAGAACGGCTCGCCGCGCTGGAAGCGCTGTGGGAGGTGGTTCTGGCCGATGGCACCCAGAAGGAAGGCGAATTGAAGATCGTCGACGAGGCCTGCCGTGCGATGGGGCTCAGCTTGGCCGACAGCAAGGCCGCGCGCGAAAGGGTGATCGCGCGGATGTGACGGCGGCCTTGGCCCGTCCCTCCGCCGCCGCTATATCGGTGCCATGCTTCAGGATTTCCTTTCCCGGCTGATCCAGCCCACCCCCGCCCCGCTTGACGATGGCGACGCCCGTCTGGCGCTGACCGCGCTTCTGGTGCGCGTGGCCCGGGCCGATGACGATTATGCCGAAACCGAGCGCGACCGCATCGACCGCATCGTTGCCGCGCGCTATGGGCTGTCTCCCTTCGAGGTCGCGCATCTGCGCCGCGAGGCTGAAGAGCTTGAGAAACAGGCCCCCGACACGGTCCGCTTTACCCGTGCAATCAAGGAGGCGGTCCCTTACGAGGCCCGCCGCGCGGTGATAGAGGCCGCATGGTCGGTGGCCCTGGCCGATGGCAGCCGCGACGACGAGGAAGACGCGCTGTTGCGGCTGGTCGCCAATCTGCTGGGGGTGAACGATCGCGACTCGGCCCTGGCGCGGCAAAAGGCGGCACAGGGGTAAACCTCCGACACGGCAGGGACATGACCGGATCGACCGCCGCCGCCAGCGGCGAAAATCGCTTGACCATTGGTCAACTGGTCGGTTTCCGCTCGCTCCTGTCCAATTTGAACGTTGCAATGCAAATGAATTTCCGGCCCAATGCCGCGTAAACGACGCAACAGACGGAGCCCCCGTGCCGGACACGCCCCCTGTCATCGAGATTCGCGACCTGCACAAAAGCTATGGCGACCTGGAGGTTCTGAAAGGCGTCGATATCACCGCCCATAAGGGCGATGTGGTTTCGCTTATCGGCTCCTCTGGATCTGGCAAATCGACGCTGCTGCGCTGTGCCAACCTGCTGGAAGACAGCCAGAAGGGCGACATCCTGTTCAAGGGAGAGGCGGTGAAATGGCGCGGGCAAGGGCTGAACCGCCGTCCCGCGGACCCCAAGCAGGTGCTGCGCATCCGCACCAACCTGTCGATGGTGTTCCAGCAGTTCAACCTCTGGGCCCATATGACCATCCTGCAAAACGTGATGGAAGCGCCGCTGACAGTGCTGGGCCGGAATCGGGGCGAGGTCGAAACGGCAGCCCGCGCCTATCTGGCCAAGGTGGGAATCGGCGACAAATGCGATGCCTATCCGGCGCAGCTTTCCGGGGGCCAGCAGCAACGCGCGGCCATCGCCCGGGCGCTGTGCATGGAACCCGAGGCGCTGTTGTTCGACGAACCCACCAGCGCACTCGATCCCGAGCTGGAACAGGAAGTGGTCAAGGTGATCAAGGCGCTCGCCCAGGAAGGGCGCACCATGATCATCGTCACCCACGACATGAAGATGGCCCATGATGTCTCGGATCACGTGGTATTCCTGCATCAAGGGCTGATCGAGGAACAGGGCCCGCCCGACCTGTTGTTTGGCGCGCCGAAATCCGAACGCCTGCGCGGGTTCTTGTCCTCGACGTCCCACGCGGCATAACAAAACCCAATAACATTAGGGAGTTACCAGTCATGAAACATCTCATTCTCGGTACGGCGCTGCTGGCCCTGACCGCCGGCATGGGGGCGGCGCAAACCGTGCGTCTGGGGACAGAGGGTGCCTATCCTCCGTATAACTTCATTGACGACAACGGCCAGGTCGCCGGTTTCGAACGCGTGCTGGGCGACGAGCTGTGCAAACGCGCCGAACTGACCTGCGAATGGGTCACCAATGACTGGGATTCGATCATCCCGAACCTGGTCAGCGGCAACTATGACGCTATCATCGCCGGCATGTCGATCACCGACGAGCGCAAGCAAGTTGTTGATTTCTCGGAAAACTACACGCCGCCGTCGCCCTCGGCCTATATGGCGAAATCCGCCGATGCCGATATCGAAAACGGGGTGATCGCGGCACAGACCGGCACCATCCAGGCGGCGCATATCGCCAGCACCGGCGCCACCCTGCTTGAATTCCCGTCGCCCGATGAAACCGTCGCCGCTGTCCAATCGGACGAGGCCGACGCGGTGCTGGCCGACAAGGATTACCTGATCCCGGTGGTTGAGGAATCTGGCGGCGCCTTGGTCTTCGTCGGCGACGACCTGCCGCTGGGCGGCGGCATCGGCATGGCCTTCCGCAAATCCGACCCCGAGCTGCGCGGCAAATTCGACGCGGCGATCAAGTCGATGAAGGCCGACGGCAGCCTGAACAATCTGATCATCGAGTATCTCGGCGAGGATTCGCCGCACTTCTGATCTGTCAGCGGGCGCGCCGGGGGCCTTTCCGCACCCGATGCGCCCGCTGACCCTCTTCGCCCGCCTGCCGCATGAGGCCCGCCATTTTCAGCGTCTGTTCAGATCCCTCCACCCTGCCGCAATGGCAATGGTTTGCCTGCTATCTGACAACCGGCAAACATCTGGCCTTTTACGGCTCCTTCGGGGTCGTGCTGCTGCTGCTGGCGATCACCGCGCCGGCGGCGCTGTTGTTCGGCTTCGGCGCCGCCGCCTCCGCTCGCTCGCATTTCGCGCCGCTGAGCTGGCTGGGAAAGCTCTATATCGCCATCGTGCGCGGCGTGCCCGACATCGCCTTTTTCCTGTTCTTCGTGATCGCGCTGGATCAGGGGTTCGAATGGCTCCGGCACGAGATCAAATGCCCGGACTGGGATCAGCCGATCCGACAGGGCAATGATTTCGTGGTCTGCCCGGCGGCAAAACTGCCCCTGGGAACAGCCCCACAATGGGTGCATGAAACTTATGGCTTCTTCCTCGCGGTGCTGACCTTCGCCATTGTCTTCGGCGCCTTCGCCGGGAATGTGCTTTATGGCGCGATGCGCGCCGTGCCCCGGCCCCAGATCGAAACCGCCGAGGCCTATGGCATGTCGCACCGGCAGGCGTTCTGGCGCATCCTGGTGCCGCAGATGTGGGTCTATGCGCTGCCCGGGCTGTCGAACCTGTGGATGGTGCTGATCAAAGCGACCCCGCTTCTGTTCCTGCTGGGGGTCGAGGATATCGTCTATTGGGCGCGCGAACTGGGCGGGTCGAAGACCGCGCGCTTCACCGATTACCCGCATGGCGACTGGCGGATGTGGTATTTCCTGGTGTTGCTGGTGTTCTATCTGGTCTTCACCCGCCTATCCGAAATGGTGCTGACACGCATCATGCGCCGGCTATCGCATGGCCAGGCCACCGCCGCCGGCGAGGCACAGCGACGCAGCGCAGGAGGCCCGCCATGAGCTGTTGGCAGACCGTTCAGGATTATGGCCTGCGCGCGATCGGTATCGGCGAACGGCTGCTGCCGCGCGATGATTTCACGCTTTGCCAGCAGTTCACGCTGATAGGCTCGGGCATGATGTGGAACATCTATTTCGGCCTGCTGGCGCTGCTGGCCGGGTTCTTTCTGGCCACCGCGCTTGCGGTCGGCAAATCCTCCCGCCACCGGCTGCTACGCAAACCCGCAGAATGGTTCATCTTCGTCTTTCGCGGCTCGCCGCTGTTTATCCAGTTTTTCTTCGCCTATTTCCTCTTTCTCAGCCTCAAGGGGGTCTCGCCCTTCTTCGACGCCTTTACCTCGGCCTGGCTGGGGGCGCTGGTGGTGCTGTTCTTCAACACCGCCGCCTACTCCGGTGAAATCTTCTATGGCGCGCTGCTGTCGATCCCGCGCGGCGATCTCGAGGCGGCGGATGCCTACGGGTTCACCGGCTGGAACAAGTTCAGAAAGATCACCTGGCCGACCATGCTGCGGTTGGCCTGGCCCGCCTATACCAACGAGGCGATCTTTCTGTTCCATGCCACCACACTGGTCTTCTTCTCGGGCTTTCCGGCACGCCAGCAGCGGGGCGATGCGCTGTATTATGCCAGCTATTTCGCCGACAAGACCTTCAACCCCTTCATCCCCTACCCGATCCTGGCGATGTATTTCATTCTGCTGACGCTGACGGTGGTGAGCGTTTTCGGCCTGATCAACAAGCGCCTGAACCGGCATCTGCCGACCGAGCGCCGCCGCCCGCTGCGTATCCGACCCAACCTTCTGCGCTGAGCCCCGCCCCGCCTTGGTCCGCCCCGCCAACCTTGGCCAGGCGCCCGAAAGCTGCGCAATCTGACGCGGTTTCCCCCTGAACCGACAACCTACCGGCTTTATCACTTGCCAAACCGGGGCGCGGCTCGCTATCCATAATTTGATCAAATTACGGAACGATTGAAACTATGTCCGCCAATGCGATGAAATCCTGGCTGCGCAAGACGCCCCAGGTCCGAACCATCCGTGTCGCCGCCGCCGATCTGAACGGCCAGCCGCGCGGTAAACGCGTCCCCGCCCGTTTCGCCGACAAGGTCGTCACCGACGGCACCCGCTTTCCGCTGTCGGTGATGAACCTCGATATCTGGGGCGAGGATGTCGATGACAGCCCACTGGTCTTTGAAAGCGGCGACCGCGACGGGGTGCTGAAGCCGACCGAACGTGGTTTTGTACCGATGCCCTGGCTCGAGGCGCCCACCGCGCTGTTGCCGATCTGGATGTTCTATGACGATGGCCGCCCCTTCGACGGCGATCCGCGCCATGCCCTGGCCTCGGTGCTGAAACGGTACAAGGCGCGGGGGCTGACCCCTGTTGTCGCGGTAGAGCTTGAGTTCTTCCTGATCGACGACAGCGGCAAGTCGCTGCAGGTGCCGCTGTCGCCGCGCTCGGGCAAGCGCCGCAAGGCGGCTGAGATCATGTCAATACGGGCGCTCGATGCCTTCGACACCTTCTTCACCGATCTCTATGACGCCTGCGAGGCTATGGATATCCCCGCCGACACCGCGATTTCAGAGGCGGGCCTTGGCCAGTTCGAGATCAACCTGATGCACCAGGACGACGCGCTGCGCGCCGCAGACGATGCCTGGCTGTTCAAGATGCTGGTCAAGGGCATGGCGCGTCGGCACGGTTTCGCCGCCTCCTTCATGGCCAAGCCTTACGAGGATTACTCCGGCTCGGGACTGCATATGCATTTCTCGATCCTTGACGAGAATGGTAACAACATCTTCGATGATGGCGGTCCCCGTGGCACCGATACGCTGCGCCACGCGATCGGCGGCTGCCTGACGGCGATGCATGATTCCACCCTGGTCTTCGCGCCCCATGCCAACAGCTATGACCGGCTGGTGCCTGGCGCCCATGCGCCGACGCGCATCTGCTGGGCCTATGAGAACCGGACCTCGGCGGTGCGGGTGCCATCGGGCAATCCGGCGGCGCGTCGGATCGAACACCGGGTCGCGGGGGGCGACGTGAACCCCTATCTGACCGTCGCTGCCATTCTCGGTGCCGCGCTGGTCGGTATCGAAGACCGGATCGAACCGCCTGCCCCCATTTCCGGCAACGCCTATGATCTCGACCTGCCGCAAGTGCCCACGGACTGGGGCAAGGCGATCGAAACCTTCGCCAACAGCCCGCTGATGCCGCGCATCTTCCCGGCCGAACTGATCCGCAATCTGACACTGACAAAGCGACAGGAATTGCACTATATGGCTGAATTGTCACCGGCCGAGCAGGTTGAAATCTATCTCGACACGGTGTGATCGTGCCCTGGCGTTCGGGCCCCCTTGCCCGAACGCCGTGCGCTCACTACTCTCACGACAGCCATAACCTGGTGATCTATGAAAATCGGCATCCTGCAAACCGGCCACTCCCCCGATCCGCTGATCGCACCGCTGGGCGATTATGATCGGCTCTTTGAAAATCTGCTCGACGGCAATGGCTTCGAATACGGGATCTTTCCTGTGGTCGACGGCGTCTTCCCCTCCGGGACCGAGGCCGCCGACGGCTGGATCGTCACCGGGTCGCGCCATGGTGCTTACGAAGATCACCCCTGGATTCCGCCGCTGGAACAGTTGATCCGCGACATTACGGCCAGCGGCAAGCCGCTGATCGGCATCTGCTTTGGCCATCAGATCATCGCCCAGGCCCTTGGCGGCAAGGTCGAGAAATTCGCCGGCGGCTGGTCGGTGGGACGCCAGCAATACATGCTGGACGGTGCCCCGGTCATGCTGAATGCCTGGCATCAGGATCAGGTCACCGAACTGCCCGAAGGCGCCCGGGTTCTGGCCGGCAACGACTTTTGCAAGAACGCCATCGTTGCCTATGGCAACAATGTCTGGACCGTGCAGCCCCATCCGGAGTTCCGCCCCGCATTCATCAAGGGGCTGATCGACACCCGGGGGCATGGAGTGGTCCCCGAACCGCTGCTGGAACGCGCCGAAGATCAGCTCGACGCGCCGGTGGATAATGATCGCATCGCGCAATTCATGGCCGAATTCCTGAAAGGCAAGAGGTCCGCATGACCACCGACTGGATGAAAGACCTGCCGCAAGCCGCCGAGGCCTATCTTGAGGGCCGCCGCCTGGACGAGGTGGAATGTATCATCGGCGACCTGCCCGGCATTGCCCGCGGCAAGGCGGTGCCGGCGACGAAATTTGCCCGCCAGCCCTATTTCCATCTGCCCGACAGCATCTTCTTCCAGACCATCACCGGCGACTGGGGCGAGGCCGCAGGCGAGGACGGGTTCATCGAACGCGACATGATCCTGCGCCCCGACATGTCCACTGCAACCGCCGCCCCCTGGACCGGCGACTGGACGTTGCAGGTGATCCATGACGCTTATGACCGCGACAACGATCCGATTCCCTTCAGCCCGCGCAACGTGCTGAAACGCGTGGTGCAGATGTATCGTGACAAGGGCTGGGAGCCGGTGGTGGCACCCGAGATGGAATTCTATCTGGTCGCCCGCAACACCGACCCGGCCAAGGAAATCCAGCCGATGATGGGCCGCTCCGGCCGCCCGGCAGCGGCGCGCCAGGCCTATTCGATGACTGCGGTGGACGAATTCGGCCCGGTGATTGATGACATCTATGACTTTGCCGAGGCCATGGGGATGGAAATCGACGGCATCACCCAGGAAGGCGGCGCCGGGCAGTTGGAGATCAACCTGCGCCACGGCGATCCGGTGAAGCTGGCCGACGAGGTATTCTATTTCAAGCGCCTGATCCGCGAAGCGGCGCTGCGCCATGATTGTTTCGCCACCTTCATGGCCAAACCCATCGCCGACGAACCGGGCAGCGCCATGCATGTGCACCATTCGGTCATGGACCGCTCGAAGAAGCAGAACCTCTTCGTCGGGCCGCAGGGCGGTGAGACGGACATGTTCTTTCACTTCATCGGCGGCCTGCAGCGGCATCTGCCGGCGGCGATCGCGGTGCTGGCGCCCTACGTGAACTCCTATCGCCGCTATGTGCGCGAACAGGCCGCGCCGATCAACCTGAGCTGGGGCCGCGACAACCGCACCACCGGCATCCGCGTGCCGATCTCCTCGCCCGAGGCGCGGCGGGTCGAGAACCGTCTGGCGGGCATGGACTGCAACCCCTATCTGGGCATCGCCGCCAGCCTCGCCTGCGGCTATCTCGGCATGACGCAGGAAATCCGGCCCGACAAGCAGCAGCGCGGCGATGCCTATAATGGTGAACCCGACATCCCGCAGGTCATGGGCCAGGCGCTCGACCTGTTCGATGAGTCCGACGATCTGCGCCACATGCTGGGCGGCGAATTCTGCCGCGTCTACAGCATCGTCAAGCGGCTGGAGTATGAAGAGTATCTGCAAGTGATCTCGCCTTGGGAGCGGGAGCATCTGCTGCTGAACGTCTGACCCCGCAGGGGTCGGACCGGGCCCCGGCAAGGACCAAGACAATCTGCACGAAAGACGGCGCCTGCGTGCGCGGAAAGGACCGGCATGGGCCTGAACCTGCTTTATTCCAACGACAAACCGGGCAGCTATCCGAACAGTTGGTATGCGGCGACGGCCCCCCTGCTCGATCCCTTTCCGGCGCTCTCGGGTCATACCCATGCCGATGTGGTGGTGGTCGGGGCCGGCTATACCGGCCTATCGGCGGCGCTGCATCTGGCCGAAGCCGGGATGGATGTCGTGCTGCTCGAGGCCAACCGCGTCGGCTTCGGCGCATCGGGGCGCAACGGCGGGCAATTGGGCAGCGGTCAACGCCAGCCCCAGGACATCGTCGAGAAGATGAGCGGCCAGGCCGAGGCCGACAAGCTGTGGCGTCTGGCCGAGGAAGCCAAGGCGGTGGTCAAGGGGCTGATCCAGCGCCACAACATCGACTGCGACCTGAAACCGGGTGTCGCCTGGGCGGGGTCGTCGAAAAGCGATGTCAGCCATCTGCACGATTATGCCAAGCACCTGCAGGACCGCTATGGCTATGAGCATATCGACATCCTGGGGAGAGAGGCCTTTCACGATCTCTGCCCCTCGCCCGATTACAAGGGCGGCATCGTCGATTGGGACGCAGGCCATCTGCATCCGCTGAACTATGCGCTGGGACTGGCACGGGCGGCGCGGGACGCCGGCGTGCGCATCCACGAGATGACCGAGGTTCGGGAGATCGAAAAAGGCCCGCGCGCTCGGCTGCGCTGCCCGCAGGGCGAGGTAACTGCCGATCACGTGATCCTGGCCTGCAACGGCTATCTCGGCGGGTTGGAACCGAGGGTGGCGACCCGCGTCATGCCGATCAACAATTTCATCGTCGCGACCGAGCCCCTTGGCACCGAGACCGCCAGGATCCTAACCAAGGACATCGCAGTGGCCGACAGCCGGTTTGTGGTGAATTACTTCCGCCTCAGTGCCGACGGGCGGCTGTTGTTCGGCGGCGGCGAAAACTATGGCTATCGCTTTCCGGCGAGCATTGAGGACCTGGTGCGCAAACCGATGCTGGAGATCTATCCGCATCTGAAAGATGTGCGTGTCGATTATGCCTGGGGCGGCACCCTGGCGATCACCATGAAGCGGATGCCCTACCTGGCACGGGTGGCGCCCAATATGCTTTCTGCCTCGGGCTATTCCGGTCACGGGGTCGGTACTGCCACCCATGCAGGATACCTGATGGCTCAGGCAGTACGGGGCGAGGCGACGGGGTTCGACACCATGGCACGCATTCCCAACACGCCGTTCCCCGGCGGAACCGCACTGCGCAATCCTCTGCTGGTGCTGGCGATGACCTGGTTCGGTCTGCGCGACCGATTGGGAATTTGATCGCCTTCTGATTTCATCCGATCTGCGACACGACGCGGGCAAAGGGGCGTTTTCTGTCCCCTCTGTCCTTTTGTGCGCTTGGCATCTTGGAACATCTGTTTTACCTTTCCCGAAGGTTCAATTCAGGAATTCCAAATATGGCCCTTATCCCGAACGTCCACGACGCCGAACCCATCCCCCCTGCGGCCCGCGATGCGATTGATGCGCTGCTACAATCGGGCGATCTGTTCCGTTATACCGCACCGCAGGACGCGCCGGTGGCCCTGCTTGAGCGTGAATTCGCCGACATGATCGGTTCGAAATACGCGCTCGCAGTCTCCTCCTGCTCGGCGGCGCTGTTTCTATCGCTGAAGGCGCTGAACCTGCCGCGCGACGCCCGGGTGCTGATCCCCGGGTTCACCTTCGCCGCGGTCCCCTCTTCGGTGGTGCATGCGGATTGCTATCCGGTGCTTTGCGAGGTGAAGGACAATTACCGGATCGACCTGGCAGATTTCGAAACCAAGCTGGATCAGGATATCGCCGCCGTCATCATCAGCCACATGCGCGGCCACACCAGCGACATGGATGCGATCATGACGCTGTGCGCGGCGCGCGACATCCCGGTGATCGAGGATGCGGCGCATTCGCTGGGCACCGTCTGGGACGGTAAGAATATCGGCACCATCGGCAAGATCGGCTGTTTTTCCTTCCAGTCCTACAAGATGATCAACGCCGGCGAAGGCGGCATCATGATCACCGACGACGCCGATCTGGTCGCCCGTGCGGTGATCATGTCGGGCGCCTATGAGCACAATTGGAAAAAGCACAAGGGCCCGCATGGCGATAACAGCGAGACGCTGCAACTTGCCTTCGAACGCTGGCAGAACCAGCTTCCGCTTTATAACCTGCGGATGAGCAACCTGTCGGCGGCGGTGATCCGGCCGCAATTGCCCGAACTGATGCGCCGCGTCGAAGACGGGCGCCGCAATCACGACTATGTGGCGGCCAGGCTGAACACCTCGCCCTTCCTGTCGGTGCCCGATCCGCTGGGACCCGAGGTGCGCGCCCCGGATTCGATCCAGTTCAACCTGGTGGGCATGGATGGTGCCCAGACCCGCGCCTTTGCCGATGCCGCCGCCGCCGCGGGCGTCAAGGTACAGGTTTTCGGGATGAGCACGGACAACGCCCGCGCCTTCTGGAACTGGCAGTTCATCCCCGACCTGCCCGAGCTGCCGCAAACCCGCGCCATGCTGATGCGCGCCTGCGATGTGCGGCTGCCGGTCTATCTGAAGCCCGATCAACTTGATGCCATCGCTGAGGTTCTGATCGCTGCCGCCGCCGAGGCCGCCGCCCCGGTTGCCGCCTGAAACGACCAAGGCCCAAGGCAGCGCCCGATCACATATGCAGGGGGCCGCGCAATGCCGCGGCCCTTTTCTATTCCGCCCCTGCGACTGGCCCATCCTGACAACTGGCCTGTCCCCGCTACTGGCCCGTGATCGCCGCTTCGAAAACCGATGTCATGACGGCGAGGCTGTATACCGCCTCCGTGTCGGTCGTCACGATGGTGGAAAACACCCCGGCCACGCCAAGCTCCCCCTCCCTCTGCACCAGCAAGGGCGCGCCGGAATCGCCAGGCATCGCCGAGCAATCGGTCAGTGCCACCCCCTCGGATTCGAACGGACGCCAGCCGCCGCAATCCTCCGCCAGAGACAGCACATGCGGGCGCAACCCGGCATAGCCTGCCAGCATGACCGGCTCCCCCACCTCGGGGCGGACCAGTGGCAGAAAGCCCAGATCGCGCCCGATCGGTTCTTCGAGTTCAAGCAAAGCCCAGTCCCGCATCACCCCGCCGCGAAAATCGCGGCTGTCGGTATTCTGGCCCGGCCCAAGGACATAGCCCCGGACCTGCGCCTGCGCCACCGCCTGCCCACGTTGATAACCGGCCGCGAAGTGCAGGCTCGATGCCGGGATCCAGGCCTTGCGCGGGAAACTGTAAAGGCAATGCGCTGCAGTCAGCACCAACCGCTCGCCGACAAGGGCCCCGGTACAATGCTGGCGCACCTCGCGGCTGGCGAAATTGACCCGACCGATCCGGGACCAGGGCGCCTGAGAGGCCTCCACGATCCGCCGCGCGCGGATTGCCGCGCAGCCGGCAGACAACTGCTCACCCCGCCCGCAAATCGCATCCAACGCCGGAGTAAAGACCTCATCGCGCAACGGCCCTGTGTCCGGGCGCGCGGGGTCCGAGGCCGCAGCAGAGACGGCCCAGCAGATCGCCAGAACCGCTGGAACGAAGGATCGGATCACCGTCATGGCCTCCTGATTGCGAGCTCCCTCAGGGAGAGCGTAAAGAGATGGCCCTCGGTCAAGCCCTTGCCCAGCAATGCCCCCGCCTCGCCCTGGGTGGCGGCATGGCTTATTTGAGCTTTGAGAGACGTTCCTGCAATTCGGCCAGTTGGTGCTTTATCGCATCCAGATCCTCGCCTCCCTTGCCGCCCTCCTTGCCCGATGTCTCGGGCTCAGGACCGGACCAGCTGCCCGACAATCCACCGGTCATGGCCTTGAGAAACGCCTCTTGCTGGGCTTTCATCGCCTCGAACCCGGGGATCTTGGCGATCGGGTTCATGGCGTTCATGTTTTCCATCATCTTCGACTGGCTTTCACGCAGCATTTCGAAGGAGCTTTGGAGAAATTGCGGCATCATCCCGCCGCCCGGCACCATATAGCTGCGCACCAGATCGTTCAGCACAGTCACCGGCAGGACGTTTTCACCGCGGCTTTCATGTTCGGCGATGATCTGCAGCAGATATTGCCGAGTCAGATCGTCGCCAGTCTTCAGATCGACAATCTGCACCTCGCGACCGCTGCGGATAAACCCCGCGATATCTTCCAGCGTCACGTAATCGCTGGTTTCGGTATTATAGAGCCGGCGGCTCGCATACCGCTTGATCAACAGAGGTTTTTGGTCTTCGGCCACGTCTTGCCCTCCACGAGACACGATGCTTGCGGAAAACACTATGCGAGCGGAAAACAAAAAGAAAGGGCGGGACAGAGCTGCCCGCCCAAGTCTTGTGCATTTTCATCTGCCCGGAATATCCGGGACAATACATTTACTTGGTGGCGTTTTTCGCTGCCGCTGCCACGCCTTCGGTGGCCTTTTTCATGGCCGCGCTGGCATCTTCGGTCACGTCCTTGCCAGCAGCCATCAGCAGCTCAACGGTATCCATCTGCACCTTCTTGGCGATTTCGGCGAAGGCGGCCATGTTTTCGGCGGCGACTTCGGCCGAAGCAGAAGCAAAATCGCTCATCGCCTTGGCATAATCGGCCGGTTCAGACTTGGCGCGGGACATCACGTTCAGCTTGGACAGGGTGTCCTTGGCCCATTTGTTCGAGATTTCAGCCGATTTTCCAGCCGCTTCCAATGCAACAGAGGACAGCTTTTCGTTCAGCGAGGCCGAGGTTTTGAATGCCTCTTCCATCGCGGACATGTCGACAGGAAAGCTCTTTCCCATCAGGTCCTTCATCATGTCGGCGAAATCCTTGGTATTGGTCATAGTCAATTTCCTTATTCGATTGGGGCCCGCGGTATGGCCTGCTGCCGTCATCATGCCCATGGTTGCTGACAGGAATATGAATGCTGCATCGCAGCATTTCAAGAGGGTATTTTCTGCGCTGCAGCATTTTTCGCCCTCCCTCCCTACTTTAGCACGATGAGCACGAAAAAAGGGCAGTTCTTTCGACCTGCCCTTCGCAAATTGCACCGGTTGGGAGGAGAGGGGTGCAGGCTTGCGATCCGTGGCGCGCGATTTATTTCGCGGCGGCTTTCTTGGCGGCGGCGGTCACCTCTTCGGTGGCCTTCTTCACCGCAGCAGTGGCGTCCTGGGTCATGTCTTTCCCGGCAGCCATCAGCAGCTCGACGGTGTCCATCTGCACTTTCTTGGCGATTTCGGCAAAGGCGGCCATGTTCTCGGCGGCAACTTCAGCCGAGGCCGAGGCGAAATCACTGAATGCCTTGGCGTAGTCTGCCGGCTCGGCCTTCGCCTTCGAGACATCGGCGAGCTTGGACAGGGTGTCCTTGGCCCAGGCGGACGAAATCTCCGAGGTCTTTTCCGCCGCTTCGATCGCCACGGCCGACAGTTTCTCGTTCAGGGCCGCAGTGGTTTTGAATGCATCTTCCATCGCGGTGGTGTCCACCGGAAAGGCACCCATCACATCTTTCATCATCGCGGTGAAATCTTGAGTCTTTGCCATTGTCACAATCCTTACGCGCTGTTCGGGAGTATCCCGCGTTTGTTCAGCTACAGACAATATGCATGCTGCAGCGCAGCATTTCAAGGAAATTCGCTGCGATGCAGAAAAGTTTTGGAATTTTCAGCCGAGATCAGAGGCTTGTCGTCGAGGCCACATAGGTCCCCGGAGCCGCGCCGAGGCTCGGATGCTCCGAATCACCCGGAACGCGAGCCGGCACCTGCTTCCCCGCCCGCTTCGACAGCCAGGCCCCCCACTGCGGCCACCAGGACCCTTCGTTGAAGGTGGCCCCGTTCATCCAGGTTTCGGCATCCCCACTCAGATCCGGATTGGTGTAGTGACCATATTTCTTCTTGCTGGGCGGGTTGACGATGCCGGCGACATGGCCCGATTGCGACACGATGAACTGCTTCGAGCGCGATCCCATCTGTCGCACGCCGCGATAGCAGTCGCGCCAGGCAGCGATATGATCTGTCTCGCAGGAAATCGACATCAGCGGCACGGTCACGTCCTTGACCCGCAAGGTTTCGCCGCACAGTTCAAACCCGTCGGAGCAGAATTCATTGCGCTGACACAGCCCGCGCAGATATTGCACCGCCATCTTGCCCGGCAAATTGGTGCCGTCACCGTTCCAGAACAGCAAATCGAAGGCCGGAGGCGCCTCGCCCATCATGTAGCTGCGGATCGCCGGGCTGTAGATCAGATCGTTCGACCTGAGGAACGAGAAGGTGCGCGCCATGATGTAAGAGCGCAAGATCCCCTTTTCCTTCACCTCCTCCTCGATCGCATCGACAAAATCATTCTGCAAGAAGGGGGTGAATTCGCCCTGATCGGCGAAATCGGTCAGCGTGGTGAAGAAGGTGGCGGATTTCACCGACTTGTCGCCACGCTTGTGCAAGAGCGCCAGCACCAGCGCCAGAGTGGTCCCGGCGATGCAATAGCCCACCGCATTGACCTGCTCGGTCTTGCAGATGGCCTTGACCTCGCGCAGCGCGGTCAGGAAACCGTCCTCGATGTAATCTTCCATGCCGACGTCGGCATAGCTCTCGTCGGGATTGACCCAACTTACCACAAAGAGCGTATAGCCCTGTTCGACGATCCACTTGATCAGGCTGTTCTGCGGCTTGAGGTCGAGGATATAGAACTTGTTGATCCAAGGCGGGAACAACACGATGGGGATTTCATGCACCGTCTCTGTGGTCGGGCTGTACTGGACGATTTCCATCATCCGGTTGCGATAGACCACCTCTCCGGGCGAGGTGGCGATATTGCCGCCAACCTGGAAGGCGCTTTCATCGGCCAGCCGCACCACCAGTTCGCCCTGGTTCGCTTCGAGATCGGCGATCAGATTCTCCAGCCCGTCGACCAGCGATTGCCCTTCGGTCTCAAGCGCGCGTTCCAGTGCATCCGGGTTTGTCGCCAGGTAATTTGTTGGTGACATCAGATCGACGATCTGGCGCGCGAAATACTTCAATCGCCGCTTTTCGATCTCGTCGATCGTATCGACACTGGCGACTGCCTGTTCAATCGCCTCTGCGTTGATCTGATATTGCTGCTTGATGAAGTTGAAATAAGGATGCGTGTCCCACAGCGGATTGGCAAACCGCCGGTCGCGCGGGCCGGGATCCGCCGGCGCCACCAGCTTGCCGCTGGCCAGCGCTTGCTGAGCCTCGGCGAAATGCTTTACCGACTTGCCCCAATATTCGATCTGATGCTCCAACACCTTGGCGGGGTTCTGCACGGCCTGAGCCCAATAGGCTGCCGCTGCCTTGGTAAACACCCCGTGATCGGGAGTATTCAATCCAGGATTGTGAGATGTCTTGTGCGTCATCACGTCGATCAGCCGCTTAGACAGCGCTTCGACTTTGGAAAGGTTCTCGGTCAGCCGGTCCAGATGCTCCCCCGGTACCGGGCCGCCCACATCGGGTACAGTTGTCATTTTAACGAATCCCCCCTACTCTCTCTCATACGCAGGATACCGTCGCCACGTTCGGGAGGCAAAGCGGCGTTTGGTCCAATTTGCGTCGTCATAAAAGCCAAGGAGACCTGAATGCGCTACATGATGACCTATGATCTCATGGAGTCCGCCCGAAACGCCAATCAATGGCTGGGTGCCACTGCTCAATCTTTCGCCTCCTACCCCGCCTTTGCCATGATCCCGAACCCGACGTTGAACTGGATGGCAGCCTGGGGTCGGGTGACCGAGCGGTCATTCCAGCGAATGGTCGCGAAACCCGACTGGGGTATCCGGACGGTTACGTGCGAAGATGGTAAAGATCACGTTGTCGAAGTTCAGACCGTGGTGGAAAAGCCCTTCGGCGATCTGATCTATTTCAAGGTTCCGGGCCGCGACATCCAGCAGCGCAAGGTTCTGCTGGTCGCGCCGATGTCGGGCCATTACGCGACGCTCTTGCGTTCCACCGTGGCCAGCCTGCTGCCCGATTGCGAACTCTATGTCACCGACTGGCACAACGCCCGCGACATTCCGGTGTCCTGCGGCAAGTTCGATGTCGAGGATTATACGCTCTACCTGATGGACTTCATGCGCCATCTGGGCCCCGACACCCATGTGATCGCGGTCTGCCAGCCGGCACCGCTGGCGCTGGCCGCCACCGCCTATCTGGCCGAGCAGGACCCGGATGCCCAGCCATTGACCATGACGCTGATCGGTGGCCCGATCGACCCTGACGCCACCCCTACCGAGGTTACCGACTTCGGTCGCCGCGTCACCATGGGCCATCTTGAGGAAACCGCGATCCAGCGGGTTGGCTTCAAGTACAAGGGCGTCGGCCGGATGGTCTATCCCGGTCTCCTGCAGCTCACCTCCTTCATGTCGATGAACGCCGATCGCCATTCCGAGGCCTTCTCGAACCAAATCCGTCGCGAAATGCGCGGCGAGGCATCGGACCACGACGCCCACAACCGCTTTTACGACGAATATCTGGCGGTGATGGACATGACGGCGGAATTCTACCTGTCGACGGTCGAGCGTGTCTTCAAGAATGGTGAAATCGCCAAGAATGAATTCATCGTCGACGGGCACAAGGTCGATACCGGCAAGATCACCAATGTGGCGGTGATGACGGTCGAGGGCGCCAATGATGACATTTCCGCCCCCGGTCAATGCGTCGCGGCACTGGCCCTGTGCTCCGGGCTTCCGGACAGCATGAAAGCCCAGCACCTGGAACCCGGCGCCGGCCATTACGGCATTTTTGCCGGCCGTTCGTGGCGCGACAATATCCGCCCCCTGGTGTTGCAGTTCATGAACAAGAACAACACCAAACGTTCCCAGCGCCGCCGGCAGCCCGGTTCCGCGGCACAGAATGCGGCCAACAGAAATGCGGCTGCGGTCTGATCCCGCAGCTTCCGGACCCCAGGTAAAACGATCACGCAGGGGCAATTCCCCTGCGTTTTCTTTTCCCCGGCTTGGCTGCGCGACAGTTCGTTCAGCCCGCCAGATGCGTCTTGATCAGATCACAGCGATGCCGAAAGACCATCTCATCGGTGAAGGGCGCCCCATCCTGCGCCGCACGCCCGATCAAAGCGGCCAGGCTGGACCGGTCCCCTGCCAGCTCCGCCAAGCTGTCGGACAGGCTGGTGGTATCCCGCTGCGGCTCCAGCAGGCCACCGCCATGGGCAGCGATCAGATCCTGGGCAAATCCGCCCTCGTAGCCGATCAGCGGCGTGCCTGAAATCAGCGCCTCGATCAGGCACCGGGGTGATTCCGGCGTCAAATGGCAGAACAGGAAAACATGCGCGGCCCGATAGGCCTCGATGATACGGGCGCGATCCGACACAAATCCCCTGAGCTCGACCCGGCCCGCAAGGCCGAGAGCCTCGATCCGCAGGCGCATTTCCGGCATCATTGCGCCGTCGCCAATCCATTCGGCCTGAAAGTCGACACCCCGCTGCCGCAACCCGTCAAGCGCGGCAAGCCAATCCAGTGGCCCCTTCATCATCTCTGCCCGCCCGACATAGAGCACTCGCAACGGCGCGCCAGCGCGCACCTCGGCCAGCTTGGCAGTCAGGCGGTCGGGGGAAATATGATCCTTCACACCGATGTGAATATTATGCACCAGATGCGGATTTCCGCTGTAGGGCGCATAATGCTCATAGGTCTCGCGCCCGTGAAACAGCCCCAATGCGGCGCGGCGCACCACCCTGCGTTCAAGCCAGGCCATCGGGCGATGCGTGAGCCAGACCCGCAAGCGGCGGCGCCAACTGGCATCCTTGGGCATCACCCGGATCACCTGGGATTCGATCCTGTCAGTCCAGACCGCGAATGGCCGCCCCATGCGATGCGCGGCCAGCGCCGCTACCGCCCCCCAGTCGCCGAACAACCCACCGATGGCAAAGCTGAGGTATTGCGCCTCGGCGATCAGCGCCTTGATCCGGCGCCGGGTGGCCGGCAGGCAGCGCAGGAACACATCGGGACGATAGGCCATCGGCAGCGGTTCGATCCGTACCCGCCCAAGCGCCTCGGCATGATCGGCAGCGCACAGCCACCCCTGCGGCGGCGGCCCCGGCGCCAGCGGCATCATCGCCACCACCGTTTCGAAATGAACCGCCCAGAGCCGCAGCCCGTTGATCGCCTGGGCTTCGATCCAGAGCTCTCCCTCCCACTCATAGACCGGCACCGGCGCATAGAGCAGTAGTGCCCCGGCCTTGGGATGGCCGCTCACGCTCGCCCCCCCGAGGGGGCCTGCAACCAGTCGCGTAGCGCCGCCGTGGTGAGCTCAGGCGCCTCGAGCGGTGGCAGGTGGCCGGCGCTCTCGATCACCTCGAGCCGCGCCGCGGGCATCAGGTCGGCCATCACTTCGTGGCGCCGGATCGGCGTCACCCCATCATGGCCCCCGCACAGGATCAGCGTCGGTGCCCTGTATTTGCGCAATGTACTTTGCTGGTCGCGGCGGCGTTGCAACGCACGAGACTGACGGACGAAGATTTCCGGCCCCAAATCCATGGCCATGGCGCGAAGGCCGGCGCGCACAGTAATCCGCCCCGCCCCCGGGGCAAGACTGTCAGGCGGGATCAAACCAGCTATGACCTCGTCGAACCGCCCGGCCCGAGCTCCGACGATCTTCGGCTCGCGCGCGGCGGCCTCGGTCGGACTTTCCGCCAATGGATGGGTCGCCATCAGACACAATCGCCGCACCCGGTCCGGCACCCGGCGCAAGATTTCCATCGCCACCACTCCGCCCAGACCGAGCCCGGCCAGCGCAAAGCGCTGCGGCAGAACGTCGATCAGCGCCGAGGCGATCTCCTCCACCCTCTCGCCTTGGGTAATCGGCGCCACCATGACGGCACGATCTCGCGACAACGCATTGATCTGCGATGTAAAAACACGCGAATCGCACATCATGCCCGGCAGCAAAACCAACGCCTCGGTCATAGAATACCCTTTTCTCCGCCCCCCTTCGCCAAACGGCGGGCCACAGAAGTACGGATACCATGCGGATTTCCTGCCCGGCGGGCAAGCGGCTTTCCCCGACCGACACGGCTGTCGTGTTCAACCGGCCGGGTGCAGAATATCCTCGATCGCGGCCTCGATCATCCCCAGGCAGGGACCGTCGGAAAAGCGGTGATCGGCATCCTTGACCAGCGTCAGCCGCATGTCGTCGCATGTCGCGTGATCCAGCAATCTGAGCGCGGTGGCGGTGGAAACCGCGCTATCCGCCGTGCCCTGCAGGCAGCGCACCGGGAAAGGCAACGGCAATGGGTCGCGCAGCACCAGGTGGTCGCGACCATCGAGGATCATCCGCTTCGAAACCCGATAGGGTTCCATGTAATCCGAAGGCAGTTCCACATAACCATCGGCCCTGAGCCGGGCCTTCTGAATGGGCGAGAAATTGGCCCAATAGCCATCTTCGGTGAAATCCGGGGCCGCAGCCACGGTGACCACACCCTTGATCCTCTCAGGCTTGGCACGGGCCAGCAGCAGCGCCTGCCAGCCGCCCATCGAAGAGCCGACCGGGATGATCGGCCCATCGGTCAGAGCCTCGACAACGGCCAGCGTATCCTCGTGCCAATCGCCGATGGCGCCCTCTTCGAACAGGCCGGAGCTTTCACCATGCCCGGAGTAGTCGAACCGCAGAAAGGCCTGCCCGCGTGCCTTGGCCCAGGCCTCCAGATGGGTGGCCTTGGTGCCCTCCATGTCGGATTTCAACCCGCCCAGGAACACCACCCAGGGCCCCTGCCCCTCGGTCCGGTGATAGGCAAGCTTGCGGCCCTGCGGGCTGTCGAGAAAAGTGGTGGCTGGCATGCACGTCTCCTTACACTTGTAAAATATCATGCCGGCAGTGGCGCCGGGCCGCAATGTGGAATGCGGCCCGGCGCCAAAGGTGTTTAGCGCCCGCTCATGATGATGCGATAGCGGAGCTGATCGAAGATCACCGCCAGGATCAGCAGCACCCCCAGCAGTACCATCTGCATGTAGGAGCTGACCTGCGCCAAGTTCATGCCGTTTTGCACCAGCACGATGAAGAAGGCCCCCAGCACCACGTTTTCCACCCGACCGATACCACCGCGCAGAGAGACGCCGGCGATCACGCAGGCGGCGATGGATTCCAGCGCGATGGTGCCGCCCAGGTTCGCCTCGCCCGATTCAACCCGCGCGGTCAGCAAGAGACCGGTGAGCGAGGCGATTAGCGCGCAGACCATATAGGCCAGCATCAAGGTACGCTTGGTGTTGATCGCCGACAGATGCGCCGCCTTGAGATTGCCGCCGACCGCGTAGATCTGGGTGCCAAGCCGGGTACGCGACATGAAGACCCACATCACGACGATGCAGATCACCGCGATCAGCACCGGCACCGGTATCCCCCAGAGCCGCCCGAAACCGAAGGTATCGGCGAATTCAAACGGCAGGCCAGAGACCGGCACGCCACCGGTGAGAAACAGCGCCAGTCCCGCGCCCACCGAGGAGACGCCCAGCGTCATGATGAAGGGCGAGACGTCGAAATAGGCGACACCGAGGCCATTCACCATCCCCACCAGCAGCGCCGCGGCAAAGCCCGCGAAGGCCCCCAAGAGGATCGCCAGCCAGATCGCATCCGGAAAGAGGCCTGCGAAGAACACCATGGCCGAGGCCGAGACCACCGAGGTCAGCGCGATCGCAGTGCCCACCGACAGGTCGAACCCGCCGGAGATCAGCACCAGCATCTGCCCTAGCGACACCAGCACCAGATAGACCGATTGCCGTGCCACATTGACCAGGTTCTGCCCGGTCAGGAATTTCGACGACAACGCAGTGAAGATCACCAGCGCCGCCAACAGGAAGAACGGCAGAACGCCCACCTTGACGAAAACGCGCTTGATCAGACCTCCCGCGCCGTATTTTTTGCTTTGCTCGCTCATGCCTTGGCTCCGCTCTCATCGAAGAAATGTTTCAGGACCAGCTCCTCCACCATCTCGTCCCCGCTCAGTTCGGCCGAAATCCGACCATGTGCCAGCACCAGCATCCGGTGCGACAGGTTCAGCACTTCCGGCAGGTCGGAGGAGATCACCACCACCGCCTTGCCGGCCTCGGCCAATTGCTGGATCAGCCGGTAGAGGGCCGAACGCGTGCCCATATCGACGCCGACCGTCGGTTCGTCGAAGACATAGATGTCGGCCTCCTGCCCGAAGCATTTGCCGAACAGCACCTTCTGCTGGTTGCCGCCCGATAGCTGCGACACCAGCTTGGGCCGATACCCCGCATGAAGTTCGACATAATCCGCGATCCGCGCGCTTTCGGCCCGGACCTCTTTCCAGTTGATGAAGCCCATCCTCGACACGCCCGTGCCGCCCATCACCAGATTGAGGGCCAGGTTGTCGTTCGAGGTCTTCGCCAGATCGAGCCCCTCGGCCTTGCGGTCGGGAGACAGGTAATACATCCCCGCCTTGAGAATCGCCCGGGTCGGGGCACGGGTAACATCCTGGCCCTTCAGCGTGACCTTACCGCCGAGCCGGGGCGCCAGCCCCATCATCGCGCGAAAGAGCCGTGATTTGCCCGAGCCCACGAGGCCTGCGATCCCCAGCACCTCGCCCGCGCGGATCTCCAGAGACGCCGCGGAGACGCCGGACGTCACCAGCCCCTCGGCCGTCGCCAGCACGTCACCGGGCGTATGGGCGATCTGCGGGTAAATCTCGGTGATGGCGCGACCGGTCATCATCTCGACCAGTGCATGTTCGTCGGTCTCGGCCATTGCCACGGTGCCGATCCTGGCACCGTCGCGCAGCACCGTCACCCGGTCGGCGATGCGCTGGAACTCCTGGATGCGGTGCGAGATGTAGATGATCCCCACCCCGCGTTCCTTGAGCGAGGCGATGAAGCCGAACAGGTGATCGACCTCGCGGTCGGTGAGCGAGGCGGTCGGTTCATCGAGGATCAGCACCGAGAGATCGCCGTGAAACGCCTTGGTGATCTCGACCATCTGCTGTTGCGCCCGCGACAGCGACGCGGTGATGGCGGTGGGGTCGATCGGGAAATCCAGCTCCTCGAACATATCATGCGCACGGCGGCGCATGGCCCGGTGATCGACGAAGGGGCCGCGCATCGGCTCCCAGCCCAGAAAGATGTTCTCGGCCACGGTGAGGGTCGGGATCAGCGAGAATTCCTGAAACACCGTATAGATGCCGGCGCGCTGCGCATCGGCAACCGAGGAAAAGGCCAGCGCCTGCCCGTTCAGGGTGATCGTGCCCTCGGTCGGGCTGTTGGCCCCGGCGAGCATCGAGATCAGGGTCGATTTTCCCGCCCCGTTCTCGCCGAAGAGAACATGGACCTCGCCCGCCTCAAGATCGAAATCCACCCCGTTCAAGGCCAGCACACCGGGATAGCGTTTGGTCAGGCCGCGTGTTTCCACCAGCTTTGTTGATTGCATTTCCGCCTCCGGAAGGAATGCGGGCCGGACAGGGTCGCCCGGCCCGCGCATGCCAGTTCAGCCTGCGGTCTCAGTCGACCGAAAAGACCGGCTTGAACCCGTCCGGCGGCAGGATGTTCTCACGCGCCACGGTGCTGATGTTCGACGGATCGACGACGAAGATCTTCGGCCCCACATGTTTCATGTAGTCCTTGCCTTCGAGGATGCGCACCGCCTGATCCATGGCGATCCGGCCCTGGATGACCATCGAATCCGCCGGGGCGGCCAGGATGAAACCGCGCTTGATGCCGGCATAGACGCCCGGGGTCATGTAAAAGGCCAGCAGATCGACCTTGCCCTTGAGCCCCCGTTCGCGGATCAGCCCCTGGGCGGCTTCGGCGGTTACTGCGGTGCCTGCCAGATAACGGACATCGGGATTGGCCTGCAGCACGTCCTCGACCAGCTTGAGCTGGGCTTCCTTGCCGGTGTCGCCATAGCGGGGTTCCAGCACCTCGACGGCCGAGCCTTTGACGGCTTCCATGAAGCCTTCGTTCGCGGCCTCGACCCAGCCGGCGCCTGCGGGCCCCGGGAACCAGCCGACCTTGACCGGCTCGGAACCCGCCGGATGCTTCTCGGCCAGATACTTGCCGGTCTCGAAGCCCATGGTCCGGAAGGAGACCAGCGACTTGGCGGCGATATCGGGCGAGGACATGCCGTTGATGACGTCGATCACCGGGATCCCCTTGGCGGCGACCTCTTTCACCACGCTGTTCAGCCCCTCGTAAGAGATCGCGCCAATCACCACGGCGTCGGCACCGCTGGACACGCAATCCTCGATCTGGCCGATCTGCTTGTTCAGCTCGGTATAGCCGCCGGCCTCGACCAGGTTCATCTTGACGCCCAGGCGCTTGGCCTCATCGGCGACGCCATAATCCACGCCCAGCCAATAGGCGTCTTTCATATGCGGGAAGGACACGCAGATGTTCCACGGCTTTTCCGCCTTGGCGAGCGGCGCGTAGGTCACCGGGCTGACCTTGCCGTCGGCGGTGAAGGGCGGGGTCACCTCTTCGGCCGGGTAAGGGAACCAGTCCGCCGCGAAGGCGCTGGCGGGAATGACGGTCGCAAGCGCCAGGGCTGCGGCTGTCTTGAGGGCGAGCTTCATTGTTCTGACCTCCATGTCAGTTCCAAAAGTCCAAAGCGGCAAGCCGCGTTTTGGGGGTATTGTCCGGCTCTTAGACGAGCTCTTTTCGGATTTTCGCAATCATCGCCTTGCGATCGGCGCGGGCCTGCAGGGCCTCTTCCATCCCGACCTTGACGAATTTCACCGATGTGTTGGGCTGCAATTGCCCGATCAGGTCCATGTCGGCCGAAATCACCGCACCAAGGGTGAAGTAGCCGCCGCCAGACACCGCGTCGCGGTGCAGAACGATGGGTTCCGAGCCACCCGGAACCTGGATCGAACCGTAGGAATAGCAGCCATCCACGATGTTCGAGGGATCGGCGCCGGCACCGAAGGGCTGTTCGCGTTCGACGAACTCCATCGGCTGCCCCCCCCGGAAACGATACCCCATGCGGTCGGCTTCTGGCGCGACGGTCCAGGTGTCGTTGAAGAAGGCCTCGCCCGATTTCTCGGTCAGCCGATACCAGTAAAGACCGGTCAGCACCCGCAGTTCGGCCGGATTGCCCGGACCACGGCGCAGTACGACCGGAACGGTGCGCCCCTCTTCCACCAGCGCTGCGTCACCCACCGGGATTTCGTCGCCGGCGGCGATATTGCGGCCATGAAAACCGCCGAGCGCCCCGATCGGATAGGTCGAACGGCTGCCCAGTGCCGGTTCGGTGGCGATCCCGCCGGAGACGGCAATATAGATCCGCGCGCCGCCGGTGAGGAAGCCGAAGCTCAGCGTCTGGCCCGCTTTCACGTTGAAGCTGGTCCAGCCGTCGCGCGCCTCGCCATCGAGCAGGATCGGCATCGAGCCGCCGGTGATGGCGATGCTGGCATCTGCGGTAAAGGTGATCTCGGGGCCCATGAACACCGCTTCGAGACAGGCGGCATCCTCGGGGTTGCCCACCAGCAGGTTGGCTGCACGCAGCGCCAGACGGTCCATCGCGCCCCCTTCGGGAATGCCGAGGTGGAAATAGCCGGGGCGGCCCAGATCCTGGATCGAGGTGGCAAGCCCGGGTTTGACAATCTTAAGCGTCATTGAGCGCCTCCATCAGCTTGGCGTTGAAACCGGTCATATCGGCGTTGAAGGCATCGAGATCGAAGTCGACCTCAGCAATACGGGGGGTGTAGGTCCCCTCTTCCACCGCAGCCGTGATGCGGTCGTATTCAGCCTGGTCGATCGGCTTCCATTTCACGATGTCACCCGGTTTGAAGAACACCATGAAGTCCTTGAGATAGGAGACCTTCTGTTCCGGATCGAAGATCGGCATCGGTGTGATGCCGAACATCTGATAGCCACCGGCGCCCCGCACCGAATAGATGCAGGAGAAGCAGCCGCCATAGCCAACCGTCTGTTTCGGCGTATCGGTACGCGGACGCAGGTATTTCGGCACCTCGAGCTGCTTGTCGCGATCCACCAGTTGATAGAGGAACGGCAGCCCCGCGACGAACCCCACCATCGATACGAACCAGGGTTGCGAATGGAAGGCCTCGATAAAGGCCTCGACACTGTCATAGCCGTTGATCCGGGCGGCATAATCCAGATCGGAGCCGCTGGGGTCCTGATGCCGTTCGCGGAACCGCATCAGGGTTTCATGGGTCCAGGGGTCCTGGAAGAACACAGGGATCTCGATGATCCGGGTCGACAGGCGCTTTTCGGCGGTCTCGGCCTTGTGCTCCAGTTCCTTGATCCGCGCCATCATGTCGGCAGGCGCGATCACGTCGGGATCGAAGCGCACCTCGAACGAGGCGTTGGCGGGGCAGATTTCGGTCACCCCGGGGATATTCGCCTCGCGCACCGCGTTGCTCATCGAAAGCGAGATGAAAAACGCGTCCAGCGACATTTCCTCATCTACTTCGACATAGATGTGTTCGTCGCCGCCGTAAGAATATCGTGTCTTCACGACGCACCTCCTGTTGTTGCTTTTGTCAGATTGCCGGCCTCCAACCAGGGTTCGAGCCACTGGGTGTGGAAATCGCCGGCCTGAACGCCGGGATCGGCCGCCAGTGCCTTGTGCAGCGGCGCGGTCGTCTTCAGCCCCTCAAGGCTCAGTTCCTCGAGCGCCGCGGCAAGCTTGGCGATCGCCTCGGTGCGGGTCGGCGCCTGAACGATCAGCTTGCCCAGCAACGAGTCATAGAAGGGCGGGATCTGATAGCCTTCGTAAAGGAAGTGATCGAAGCGCACCCCCTCGCCTTCCGGCAGGGTCATGGCGCCGACCTTGCCAGGCCAGGGCATGAACTGCATCAGCGGGTCTTCGGCGTTGATCCGCACCTCGATGGCATGGCCCGTGCGGGTGATATCCGCCTGTGTCAGGCTCAGCTTTTCGCCGCCGCAAACCTTGATCATCTCCTGCACCAGATCGACGCCGGTGATCATCTCGGTCACCGGGTGTTCCACCTGGATACGGGTGTTCATCTCGATGAAGTAGAACTCGTTGCGGGCACTGTCATAGAGGTATTCCAGCGTCCCGGCACCGCGATAATTCACCGCCTGGGCCAAGGCCACGGCCGAGGCACAGAGCGCCTCGCGCGTCTCATTATCAAGACAGGCGGCACCCGCCTCTTCCCAGACCTTCTGCCGTCGCCGCTGCAGCGAGCATTCGCGTTCATAGCAGTGGATCGCGGTTTCGCCATCGCCGAGGATCTGCACCTCGATATGACGCGGGCTTTGCACCGCGCGCTCCAGATAGAGTCCACCGTCGCCGAAGGCCGCCTGTGCCTCGGCCTGGGCCTGCGGGGCGAGCTTGCGCAGCTCCGCCTCATCCGCCGCGATGCGGATGCCACGCCCGCCACCGCCGGCAGCGGCCTTGATCATCACCGGGTATCCGACGGTCTTGGCAACTTCGGCGGCCTCGTCCACGGTGCCGATCCGGCCCTTGGACCCCGGCACCACCGGGACGCCCGCAGCCTCGGCCGCCTGACGCGCGGCGACCTTGTCGCCCATCCGTTCGATGGTTTCGGCAGAGGGACCGACATAGGCGATCCCGGCCTCGGCCAAGGCCCGGGCGAAGGCCGGGCTTTCCGACAGGAACCCGTACCCCGGGTGCACCGCATCAGCCTTCGTCTGCTGCGCCGCCGCCACGACCTTGGCAATATCCAGATAGGAGTCCTTCGACGGCGCCGGCCCGATGCAGATGGCCTCATCCGCGAGCTTGACGGCCAGCATGTCGGCGTCGCCCTCGGAATAGGCCTGAATGGTGTGAATGCCCAACTCCCGTGCGGCCCGAATGATCCGGACCGCGATCTCCCCCCGGTTCGCGATGAAAAGACGGCTGATGGTCATTGTCAGTCGTCCAGCTCCGCCAGGACGGCGCCGGCCATCACCGGCGCCTCGTTCTCGGCGACATAGCTGGCGAAGGTGCCCGCCGCCTCGGCCTTGACCTCAATGAAGGTCTTCATCACCTCGATCAGCCCGATCACGTCGCCCACGGCCACCGCATCCCCCTGGGCCTTATAGGCGGGCTCCTCCGGCGAGGGCTTGTGATAGAAGGTGCCGGGCAGCGGGGATTGGATTTGTGTCATTGTCTTTCTCTCTCCTGTTGGGCCGATTTTGGGTCAGGCCATGTTTTCAAGAACTGTTGCGGCCGGCGCGATGGTGATGCCGTTGTCCAGCAGCGCCTTGCGGATCGCCCTGCCGTTTTCCAGGGCGCCCGGCGTATCGGAATGGAAGCAGATCGACTCGAATTCGATCTTGATGTCGTTGCCGGTCACCGTGCGCACCAGGCCCTCCTTACAGGCCCGCAGACATTTGTCGGCAATCGCCTGCGGGTCGGGCCGCGCCACTTGACGGGCGAAAACGATCGAACCGCTGTCATCATAGTCACGATCCGCATAAAATTCGCGCACCACCCGCTGGCCCATGCGCCTGGCGATCTCGTAGGTCTTGGAAATATCCATGCAGAACAGGATCGCGTCGCCGCAGGTCTTGCTGAGCGTATCGACCAGATGCTGAGACAGCTCCTCGTTCACCGCAGCTTCCATATAAAGCGCGCCGTGCGGCTTGATGTGCTGGAGCTGCACCCCATAGCGGCGGCCGAATTCACGGATCGCGCCCACCTGATAGAGGATGTCGTTGACCAGTTCTTCCGAATTGGTGCGGATATAGCGCCGGCCAAAGCCCTGCAGATCGCGATATCCCGGATGTGCCCCGATGCCGACGCCATGCTGCTGCGCCAGCTTGACCACCCGGTCGATGGTGCTGGGATCGCCTGCATGAAACCCGGCCGCGATATTGGCCGAGCTGATCAGCTCCATCAGGTCCTCGTCCGCCGCCTCCCCCAGGGTCCAATGGCCGAAGCCTTCGCCCATGTCACAGTTCAGATCGATGATGCCACGCATGGTCTCGCCCCTGTTAGTCTTCTGGAGGCATCTTCACTTTCGTTTCATGTAGAAGTAAAATTCTAAATGCTGCGAATGCAAATTCTGAAAATCCGATAATGCAACGATCTGCCCATTGCGGTAAATCTCTGTAAAATCGCTGTTTTTCCAAGACAAAAAGGCAAGGCGCGGCCATATATCGGTTTTTCCGATAATGATGCGACAGAAAACCGGGAGACCCGTGATGATGAACATTCGGCATCTGAAGTACTTCGTGGCGACGGCTGAATCGGGCCAGGTCAGCCGCGCCGCCAACCTGCTGGCGATCTCCCAATCCTCGGTCACCGGGGCGATCCGCGATCTCGAGACCGAGCTGGGCACAGATCTGTTTCTACGCACCTCGCACGGGATGGAACTGACCGAGGCGGGGCGCGAATTTCTCGCCTCGGCGCGGGAAATCCTGCAGAAGCTGGACGAGGCCACCAAGCTGACCAGACGGCATTCCACGGTCAGCGGTGTGATTTCTCTGGCGGCCTCCTATACGGTGATCGGGTATTTCCTGCCCTATCACCTGGATCGGCTGCAGCATCTCTATCCCGGGCTGGAGGTCCGGCTGAGCGAGCTGAACCGCGAGAGCATCGAAGAGGGGCTGCTGTCGAACCGCTTCGACATGGCGGTGGTCCTGACCTCGAACCTGAACAACCCCGAGCTGGAAAGCGAGACATTGCTGAAATCCACCCGGCGGCTCTGGGTGCCGAACAACCATCCGTTCCAGCGCCGCGGCAAGGCGAGTTTCGAGGAGATCGCGCAAGAGGATTACATCATGCTGACGGTCGACGAGGCCGCCCACACCACAATGAAATACTGGAGCATGACCAGTTTTCAACCGCGGGTGAAACTGCGCACCTCCTCGGTCGAGGCAGTGCGGTCGATGGTGGCCAACGGTCAGGGGGTGACGATGCTGTCGGACATGGTCTATCGCCCCTGGTCGCTTGAGGGAAAACGCATCGGCACGCTCACCACAGACAAGGAAATCCCGTCGATGGACGTCGGTCTGGCGTGGAGACGGGGCATCGAATTCTCGCGCCCCGTCTCGGTCCTGGTGGACTATTTCAAGCAGTGTTACGCCCTGCCCCAGACGCCGTTTTCGCTGGGACGGGGGTGAAGGCTCAGGGCTTCAGCAGCACCTTGCCGGCCTTGCCCGGTGCCAGCGAGGCACGCACCGCGTCGCCGATCCGGTCCAGCGGGAAGATCGCCTCGACCGGAAGCTGCACGGCACCGGTGATGACCAGGCGCATCAGTTCACCGAAGAGACGCTGACGTTCGTCCGCAGGCATCGCCGCGCTGACCTTGGCGCCCCAGAAGCCCTTGACCACCGCCTGTTTGAAGATCAGATCGCCCGAGGAGATCTGCATCGGCTCGCCAGTCATTGTGCCGAAGGAGACCAACAGCCCATCATCACCCAGAAGCGACAGCAGATCACCGCTGGCGGTGCCGCCGACGGAATCGATGGCAGCCACGATGGGAGCATCCCCGGCCAGCGCGCGGACCTGTTGCTTCCAGCCCTCGGCGGCGGTGGACACCACGTTGCCGATCCCCAGCGTCTCGAGCTCACCAATACCGGCATCACGACGCACCAGATTGATCACATTGATGCCGCGCGCCTTGCCCAGCATGGCGACCGCCTTGCCGACCATGCCGTTGGCGGTGTTCTGAACGATCCAGTCGCCTTCCTTGACCTCAAGGAACTCCAGCAGCGTCAGGGCGCTGAACGGCATGGCGATCAACTGCGCCGCCGCCTCGTCGCCGATCTCCTCGGGCAATGGCACCAGCCCCTTGGCTGAGGCGGTGAAATACTCCGCCCAAGTGCCATGGACGCCGGCGACGGCGACCCGTTGGCCCAGGGTCACGCCCTCGACGCCTTCGCCCAGCGCGTCGACGGTGCCGACCGCCTCGGACCCGCCGATGGCCGGCAGTTCGGGTTTATAGCCATATTGGCCACGCACGGTCCAAAGATCGTGGTTGTGGATCGGCGACAGGATCGTCTTGATCCGCACCTGACCCGCTGCGGGGTCCGGCAGGGGCGCGTCGACGGGGGCCAGAACCTCGGCCGGGTCGCCGAAGGTTGCATGTTTTGCAGTACGCATGGTGGTCTTCCTTGAACTTAGGCAGCAGTCACGTGCAGACGCACGTCGATATTGTCGCGGGTGGCATTGGAATAGGGGCAGACCTGATGGGTCGCGGCGATCAGCTTCTGCGCCTCTGCCTCGGACAGACCGGGCACGTCGATGTAGATGTCGAGATCGAGCTTGTAGCCACCTTCCGGGGTCTGGCCGATGCCGACCTCGACCGAGGTTTTACTGCCGGTGGCATCGAGCCCCATCTGTTTCGAGACGACCGCCAGGGCACCGTCGAAACAGGCGGCATAGCCCAGCGCGAAAAGCTGTTCGGGGTTGGCGCCGGCCTTGCCTGATCCGGGCACCGCCAGATCGAAGGCGAGACTGCCGTCGTCAAGTTCGGTATGGCCGGAACGGCCGCCGGTCGCGGTGGCGCGGGTCTTGTAGAAAATCTTCATCTCAGTCCTCCTCTGGGTCAGGGTGAATATGCGAATGTCCGGAACAGACCAGCAGCGCCTGGGTCGCCTCATAGGCCTGACGCATCGGCGCACGATCGCGCGAAAGTTTGGTCAGCAGCGCCGCGCCCAGCCACATCTGATACAGCATCTGCGCCAATCCCGGCGCGGGCGCACCACCGGGCAGAGAGCCATCGGCACGCGCCTCTGCGATCATCTGCGCGATCCGGGCGATCAACGCCTCGGTCCCCTCGCTCAGCACCAGGCGCATGTCTTCGGACAGATCGGCAACCTCGGCGGCCAGCTTGACGACAAGGCAATCCTCGGCCCAGCCCCGGGCCGGATCCTCGGTGCCCGCCAGCCAGGCGCCCCAATAGCGCATCAGCCGGGTTCGCCCGTCAGGCAGATCGGCGGCCAGTAGCTGATCCATCAGCGCCAGATAGCCATCGACGTATTGCTGCAACAGGGCGCAACCGAAGGCCTCTTTCGAGGGGAAGTAATAATAGAACGATCCCTTGGGCACGCCGGAGGCCTTCAAGACTTCCTGCAAACCAACGCCCACAAACCCCTTCTTCAAGACAAGCGCATGGCCCGTCTCGAGGATCTTCCGGCGTGTCGCCTCGGCTTTACTGATCTGTGTCATGACCTTTCAGATAGGTTAAAATAGACCGGTCGTCTAGTAGCATTTCCGTGATCCTTCCGGCCCCACGTCCGCCAACGAAGAAGGGGCCCGAAGGCCCCTGTCCTGCTCCATATGATCCGCGCGCCCGTCGCTCAGCGGCGGGGATTGCGGCCGCGCTTCACCCCCTCCGGCGTGATCATGGTCCAGCCGAAACGGCCCTCGGCATGGGTCATGCGGTGATCCAGCAGACGGCGCGTCATTGCCAACAGCCGGGGGGCCTGGGCGGGATCAGTGGCAAGGTCCCGCGCCTCCCCGTCTTCGGCATGATCGAACAACAGCGGCGGCACCCCGCCGTTGACATGCACCAGCGTGTGCCGCCCCTCGCGCAGGATGCAAAGGTTTGCGCGATCCGCCGTCACCCCCAGCGCCCTCTGCGCCACCGTGGGCGTGATCGGATCGCCGAAATCGAGCTCGGAATAGCTGTAATCGCGCCAACTCTCCGGCGCCTCGCCAGCCAGGAAGGGGCGCAGGCTGCGCCCGTCCATGGTATCGGGGATATCGACGCCCAGCAGATCGAGGATGGTGGGGGTGACATCCACCGATTCCGTCATCGCCTCGACGGCACGACCAAAGGCCTCCGGCTGATCGGGGTCGCGAATGATCAGCGGTACGTGATAGGCGGCCTCGTGATAGGTCATCTTGCCCCAAAGGCCGTAATCGCCCAGCATCTCGCCATGATCGGCGGAGACCACCAGCAGCGTGTCATCATACTGGCCGCTATCCTTCAGCCAGGCGATGACGCGGCCAATATGGTGGTCGACCTCGGTGGCGAGACCCAGATAGATCGCCCGCAACAGCGCGACATTTTCCGGCGTGGCCTCCAGATCTGGAAACCCCACGACATTGCGCGCAATGCGCTGCGCCGCCCGGGCAGGTGCGTCGATCATATGGCCATCGCTTTGTGCCGGGGCCGGCAGGCTGGCGGGATCATACATACGGTTATAGGGCGCTGGCGCGACCAGTGGCGGATGCGGTCGGATATAGGTCAGATGGGCGCACCAGCCGCGCGGCCTCACGGCAATTTCCGACAGGAAGCGATCGGTCAGAAAAGCGGTATCGCTGTCCTCGGCGCGGTAGAGCGCGGGATCGTCGGGCCGATCGCCTGCGGGGCGAAAGATCTCCTCCCCCGCCGGCACGTCATAGCCCTGCCGGGCCAGATGGGCGCGCCAGGGCCAACTTTCCTCGAGCCGCATCTCCAGCGCCTCGTCAAAGCCGGGCATCACCTGTTCATAGCTGGTCAGCGCCGGATCGGCCGGGTCATGCGCCCGGGGGTCACGCGCGCTGTCGGTATAGCCGTAGAGCAACGGCAACCAACCGCCGCGCCTGAGTTCAGTCGCCAGATTGGGGCAGTCGGCCGGCAGCGGCGTGCCATTGCGCACGGCACGATGGTTCATTGCATATTGCCCGGTCAGGATCGAGGCGCGCGACGGCCCACAGGGGTTGGTCACCGAATAATGCCGGCGAAAGCTGACCGCCTCGCCCATCAATGCCCGCAGGTTGGGCAAATCGACATGGGCGGCCAACGCCCCGTGCAGGCAATCGGCACGAAACTGGTCGATCACCACGAAAAGCAGGTTTCTGCGCGGGGGCATGGCGGTCTCCTGTTGCCGTCTTGCGGTCTTCGGGAAAGCCCGCGCCATGGCTGGCGGCGCGGGCCTGCTTTCAGCTTTGCCGCGACGGGCGCGGATCAATCGGGCGCAGCGCCGGCTGGCGGCGCTCCAGCACTTCGCCCGCGGCGAGCAGCATGTTCTCGGCAAAGCGCGTCGACAAAAGCTGTACGCCGGTCGGCAGGCCATCCACCACCCCCATCGGCACCGAAAGACCTGGCAACCCAAGCACCGGCGGCATGAAGGCCGGCGCCAGTTCGGTCAGATAGGTTTGGCCGGAGGTTTCTGGCTGCATGTCGTGCCGGGCGGGATAGGGTCGGCGCCAGGACGGCGCCGTCAACACGATGGGATGAGTGGCAAACAACATCTGCCATTGCCGAAGAACTGCGTTGCGGCTCGCGAAGGCCGCCAGAAAGGCGTCGCGATCCAACGGCTCCAGCGTATCGCAGAGCAGATCCATCAGCCGGTTGACCCGCGCATCCCCCAGCTTGCGAATGCCATGAATCGGCCCCGACAGGAGCTCATGCCCGACCACCACCTGCCAGAGCTCAGAGGCTGCCAGAAGCGAGGGCGTTTCCACCTCCTCGACCTCATAGCCGGCATCCGACAGCATCGCCGCGGCGCGGATAATGGCATCGACCACCTGGGGATCGGCGGTGCACCCTTCGGGTTCACGGATCATCGCGACCTTGCAGGGCCGTGCGACATAGCCAAGATCGACCGGCGGCATGACCACCTGCAGCGGGTCGCGCGGGTCCCAAAGGCTCAGCGCCTGCAGCCCCAGCCGGATGTCCTTGACCGACCGCGCCAGCGCCCCCTGAACCGAGGCGACCTGCGAGGCCAGCAGACGCTCCGATCGCGACGAGGGGTTATGGCAGGGCAGCAGCCCAGCGGTGGGACGCAGCCCGAAAACACCGTTGACATAGGCCGGCAAGCGGATCGAGCCACCGATATCGCTGCCATGCGCCAACGCACCGATGCCGGCGGCCACAGCGGCCCCCGCCCCACCCGATGACCCCGCCGGGGTGATTTCCGGATCATAGGGGTTCATCGTCGGCCCGAAGAGATCGTTATCGGTGAAAAAGCTCATCGAGAAGGCTGGCGTATTGGTCCGCCCGATGATCACCGCGCCAGAAGCGCGCAGGGAGCGCACGACCGAACCGTCCTCGGGTGCGATCAGATCGGCGAAGGCCGGCACCCCGTTGGCGGTGGCGCGGCCCTTGTAATCGGCGTTCATCTTGGTGGTGACGGGCACCCCGTGCAGCACCCCCAATTCCTCACCCTGGGCACGGGCGGCATCGGCGGCACGGGCGTCCTTCAACGCCTGCTCTGGCAGCGCGTCGACAACCGCGTTCAGCGCCGGGTTCACCGCCTCCATCCGGGCAATCGCCGCCTCGGTCGCCTCGACGCTGGAAATATCCCCCACCGCGATCGCCGTGGCCAGCTCGGCGGCAGTCCAGCTCCAGAGCTCTTTCGTCATCCCCATATCTCCCGGGCAGTCTTTTGTCTTGAAACGGAACAGGGCCCCGGCAAACGCGGGGCCCCGAAGCGGTCAGGCGTCAAGCTTGCGCAGCAGCGCCGGCAGATCGGCCACCGTGTCGATCACATAGTCGGCTCCGGCCGCTTTCAGGATCTCGGTCGCATGGGCGCGCAGCGCCTCGACCTCCTCCGCCGGCAGAGCGGCCAGTTCCTCGGGCGTCTTGCCCACCGCATTGCCGGACATCGCCACGCCGACGGTCAGACAGCCCGCCGCCACGCCTTCGCCGATCCCCGGCGCGGTGTCGTCCACCTTGACGATGGCGGACGGCGGATAGACCACCAGATCGACCATGCATTTATACATGCCAAGAGGACCGGGGCGGCCTTCGGGCAGATCATCGGAACAGACAAGGTTATCGGGCACATAGCCCTGGGCGGCGGCCGCTGGCAGCACGTTTTCCATGATCGACCGGGTATAGCCGGTGGTCGAGCCGATCTTGAGCCCCATCGCCCGTAGCTCATCCACCGCCGCCTTCGCCCCCGGCACCAGATCGGCATAATCGGCGGCAACCTTTTCGTTCATCGGCACGAAGATCTCATAGACCTTGTCCACATCGGCATCAGTGGGCGCCGCGCCGTATTTGTCGGCCCATTGCGCCGCGATCTCGGGCATGTCCATCATCGCGCGGATATGGTACCATTTGGCTGATCCCATCGGCGCACGGGCTTGTTCGATCGTTGCCTCGATGCCGAACTGGGCAAAGGCCTTCACGAAAACCCCCATCGGCGCGAAAGAGCCGAAATCGACAATGGTGCCGGCCCAGTCGAAGACGGCGGCCTTGAAACGGTTCATGCGGTTTCCCTCACCTTTGCTTGCGCCAGCTTGGCGCGTTCTTCCAATGCGGCGGCGGGCGGTGTGGCGCTTGCCACCCCGAGTTCGCCAAGGCTGTCGCGGGCGGCCTCGACCACGCGGGTCATCACGGCGGCATCCATCCGGCCGATACAGCCGATGCGGAAGCTGTCCACCACCGTCAGCTTGCCCGGGTAGATGATGAACCCCTTGTCCTTCATCAGCTCGTAGAAACGGGCGAAATCGAACTTCGGATCGGCGGGGTTGAAGAAGGTGACGATGATCGGCGACAGCCAGGTTTCATCCAGCAGCGTCTCGAACCCCAGCCCGCGCATGCCGGCGACCATCACGTCGCGGTTGTTGGCATAGCGCGCGCCGCGCGCGGCAACGCCACCCTCTGCCTCATGCATCCGCAACGCCTCGATAAAGGCCGCGACCACATGGGTTGGAGGAGTAAAGCGCCACTGACCGGTGGTCTCCATATATTCCCATTGCGCATGCACATCGAGCGCCAGGGAATGCGACCGCCCCTTGGCGGCCTCAAGCTCCGACCGCCGCGCCAGCACGAAGCCGAAGCCCGGCACGCCCTCGATGCACTTGTTGGCCGAGGAGACCATCGCCTCGAACCGGATTTTGCCGGGCTCCAGCGGCACGGCGCCGAAGGCGGACATGCTGTCGATCAACAGCTTGCGTCCAGCGGCATAGGTAGCCGCCGAGATCTCGGCCACCGGGTTCAGGATGCCCGAGGAGGTTTCACAATGAATGGCGAGCACATGGGTGATCGCCGGATCCGCAGCCAGGATGCGGGCGACATCGGCCCCACGCGGCGGCATGTAATCCCCCATGTCGAGCAGATGGCGCGCCCGGCCGATGGTGTCGCAGGTCTTGGCGGCACGCAGCCCGTAGGCGCCATTGGCCAGCACCAGAACCTTGCCGTCCCTGGGCACGAAGCTGCCCAGCATCGCCTCGACCAGATAGGAACCCGATCCCTGCATCGGCACGCAGGTGAAATCGTCGCCCCCCTCGCCCAGCATGGCGACCAGACGCATGCGCATCTCGTCGGTCATGACACGGAAATCGGCGTCCCAGCTACCCCAATCGCGCAGCATCGCCTCTTTCACTTCATAGGCGGTGGTCAGCGGCCCGGGTGTCAGCAGATAGGGTTCGCCCAGTTTCGGTGGCGGGAAATTGCCCTGATCGGTCATCCTCATTTTCCTTGAATGACGGGAGTCGGCGGCAGAATGCCTGAGGCATATTCATTTGAAAAATTCATAAATCCAATCTAACCATAGATTTCAGCGATATATTGACGGCCCTCCCCAATGCGATACGTACAGCTCCGCGCCTTTCACCATGTTGCCATCTGCGGCGGCTTCTCCCGGGCCGCCGAGGCGCTCTATCTGACCCAGCCGGCGATCTCGGATCAGGTCCGCAGACTAGAGGAGGAATATGACATCCTCCTGTTCAACCGACGCAACAAGCAGGTGACCCTGACCCGAGAGGGAGAGGAGTTGCTGGCGATCACCCGGCGGCTGTTCGATGTCGAGCAACAGGCGCTGGAGTTGCTGACCGAATCCCGCGCCCTGAGATCGGGGGAACTGAGGATCGTGGCCGACGCAGCGCATCATTTGATCCCTGTCCTGAGCCGGTTCCGGGCGGCATATCCGGGCATTCGCATCTCTCTGCACGCAGGCAATACCCAAAGCGTTCTGGGGGCGCTGCACGCCTATGAGGCCGATATCGGAGTACTGGGGGAAATGCCGAAAGGGCGTGATTTCGTGACGCTCAAACTCAATTCGACGCCGATCATCGCCTTTGCCCACCGCGATCATCCCGCCGCCGCGACGAGCAGAGCCCGGCTTGCCGATCTGGCGCGCTATCCCTTGGTGCTGCGAGAACGGGGATCGAAGACCCGCCACCGACTGGAAGAGCTGGCGGCGGTCGAACATGTCACCCTGTCGCCCGCGATCGAGGCCGAGGGACGCGAGGCCGTGCGCGAGATCGTCGGCTCCGGTGCCGGCGTCGGCTTCGTGTCGACGGCCGAATTCGGCACCGACAGCCGCTTCACCGCGATCGAGATCGACGCGCCGCCGATGCTGATGGACGAAGCGCTGATCTGCCTGCGCGAACGTGCTGGCGCCAAGCTGGTGAAAGCCTTCTTCGACAGCGCCCGCAGCTCGCTGTCGCAGGGCTAGCGCCCCCGCACAAGTTCCCCCTCGCCCACCCGTGCTAGGCCTGCCCCGGGGGAGAAACCGCCTTGTCACAGGATGTGCCACCACGCCCGGACCACCGCCGGGCCATCCGCGCGGCTTCGCGCGAAAGGACATCCTGCCCGAAAAGCCGGCGCCCCCTCTCCCCGCACGGCGAGGGCCCGGCCTCAGACCCCCCGATGGCACCGCCCTCGCCCTGCGCCATTCGCAACTGACCGGAGGGCCCGATGCGCCTGACACATGAACATGAAGAGCTGCGCCGCAGCACCAAGCGCTGGATCGAGGCAGAGGTGAACCCCCATGCCGCCGAATGGGAGGCCGCCGGCATATTTCCAGCGCATCGGGTGTTCAAATCCTTCGCCGATCTGGGGCTTCTGGGCGTCAGCAAGTCCGAGACCTATGGCGGGCTCGCGCTCGGTTTTTCCTATGCCGCCGTGGTGGCCGAGACGCTTGGCCAGATCAAACCCGGCGGCGTGGCGCTGGCCTTGGGGGTGCAGACAGACATGTGCACCCCGGCACTGGAGAAACATGGCAGCGACACCCTGCGCGACGCCTTTCTGCGCCCCGCCATCGCCGGCGAGATGGTCGGCTGCATCGGCGTGTCGGAACCCGGCGCCGGATCGGATGTGGCGGCGATCCGCACCACCGCGCGCAAAGAGGGCGGCGATTACATCATCAACGGCGCCAAGATGTGGATCACCAATGGCACCCAGGCCGATTTCTGCTGCCTGCTGGCCAATATCGGCGACGGGCCAGTGCATAAGAACAAGTCACTGATCGTGGTGCCGATGGACACCAGGGGCGTCGGCGTCACCCGCAAGATCGACAAGATCGGCATGCGCTGTTCCGATACCGCGCAGCTCTTCTTCGACGAGGTCCGAGTGCCGCAATCGAACCGCATCGGCGAGGAGAACATGGGGTTCGTCTATCAGATGGAGCAGTTCCAGTACGAAAGGCTCTGGGGTGCGCTGAACACCGCAGGGACGCTGCAACGCGCCATCGACTGCACGCTGGCCTATACCCGCGATCGCAAGGCCTTCGGCAAGTCAATCCTCGACAACCAATGGGTGGCCTTCAAGCTGGCCGAACTGCAAAGCGAGCTTGAGGCGTTGAGCGCGCTGAACTGGCGCGGGGTCGAGATGATCGAAGCGGGCAAGGATGCCACCCGGATCGCCACCATGGCCAAACTCCTGGCCGGACAGCTTTCGCGCCGCATCTCGGACACCTGCCTGCAATTCTGGGGGGGCATGGGCTATAGTGAGGAAAGCGAGATTTCGCAGATCTTCCGCGACACCCGGCTCACCTCGATCGGCGGCGGCGCCGATGAGGTGATGCTGCAAATCCTGACCAAGTTCATGGGCAGCTTTTCGCAGGGCTGAGTATCGACCCAAACGACAACACCCTGAAGCAAGGCTTCAGGGTGTATAATCCAAACCCTGCGAACAGGGCAAAACTTTCAAAGCGCGTCAGCGCAGTCTCAGCGGCGGCGTTGGTGCAACTGCCGGGCGCGCTGGTTCGGCTCTTCGACCGGGATCATCACGGCGCGATAGTCCGGGATCGCCGCCGGGGTGCCACCGCGCGGGCCGCTGTCCTCACGCTCGGCCATCGACATCACCGCCAAGGCGAATTGCACGCCGGCGAAAACGATCCCATGGGCGAACCAGAGCACCACCACGGCAAGAATTCCAACATCCGAGGTACTGACCAGATGCCACAGGTTCATCACGTTGAACCACAGCAGCACAGCGACAAAAGCGGCTGCGATCGCGAAACCGATCAGGACGTTGCGGATATAGAGCTTGATAAGTTCGGGCATAACATACCTCCAATGCTCCCGATGCTACCACGCGCGCGCCGCTCGTCCATGCCGAAGTGACGCGCATCTCGTCGCAGGGGCGGTTAACAGCCGATATGGTGACAGATCGGGCGTCCGCCAAGGCCCATGCCCCGAAATCGCCGGCGCGAACACGAAAAACCCGCCCCAAGGGGCGGGTGATGAGTGTCCGGCACTGTCAAAAGCGACTCAGAAGGCCTCAGGCCGCGCTTCCCGCGCCATGTGATCGAGCACAGCATTGACGAATTTCGGCTCCTTTCCCTCGGGAAAGAAGGCGCGGGCGATATCGACGAACTCGCTGATCACCACCTTCGGCGGCGTGTCGGCGTTGATCAGCTCGGCTCCGGCGGCGCGGAAAAGGCCGCGCAGCGTCGGGTCGATCCGGGCGATCGGCCATTTCGCCACCAGCGCACGATCGGTCATCTGGTCGATCCGCGCCTGATAGTTCACCGCGTCCCCAACCAGCTTGCGGAACAGATCGACGTCGCCCTCGATCATCTCCCCCTCGTCCTCATATTCCGCGCCAAAGCGGAAATCGAGAAACTCGAGCACCACCTGTTCGGTCGTCTGCCCGCGCTGCTCCATCTGATAGAGCGCCTGAACGGCATAAAGCCGGGCGGCCGATTTCATCTTGCGTTTCTGGTTGCCCGAAAGGGGCGCGTCGGTGCTGGTCATGCGGTGGGGGTTCCGTCGTTGTCTCCGGCCAGACGGATGGTTTCCGATAGCGGCCGGAAGCCTACGTCTTCTTTCTGGCCGCCCCACTTACGGCTGAGCGCGATCAGATGCAAGGCCGCAGCCGCAGCGCCGCCACCTTTGTTCTGATCCGCCGTGTCGGCGCGTACCTCGGCCTGCACCCGGTTTTCAACCGTCAGGATGCCGTTGCCGATACAAAGCCCCTGCAGGCCCAGCAGTTGCAACGCCCGGCTCGAGTCGTTGCAGACGGTATCGTAATGGGTGGTCTCGCCGCGGATCACGCAGCCCAACGCGACATAGCCATCGAAATTGGAGTAACGGTCCGCCATGGCGATAGCGGTCGGGACCTCCAGCGCGCCGGGGACTTCGGCAATCTCCCAGCTGCCGCCCGCCGCCTCGATCTCGGCCTTGGCGCCAGCGATCAGGTTATCGGCGATATCCTTGTAATAGGGGGCAACCACGATCAGCAGCTTCACCGGCGCGTCGAACGCGGGACGCGGCAGGATGTAATGGCTTTCATGTCCGGCCATGGGTCATTCCTCCTTCAGGATCGGACGGGTTCCGACGATGCTGAGCCCGAAGGCATCGAGCCCCAGGTATTTGGTCATCGGAGAATCGGTCAGCAGGATCAGATCGCGCAGCCCCAGGCTCGACAGGATCTGGGCACCGAGACCGGTCTCCTTGATGGTCCGGGGGCCTTCTTCCTCATCCGCGAACAACACATTGCGCGGCTGGCGGAACAGCGTGACGACTCCACGGCCCTCAGCGGCAATGATTTCCATCGAGCGGGACAGTTGCCGCGCCGATTTGGGGCCCAGACCAAGAATATCGGTCGCCTCGTGCAGCGCATGGGTGCGGGTCAGCACAGGTTCGGCCGTGGTGATATCTCCCTTGATCATCGCCACATGTTCGGTGCCATGGGTCTGATCGGTGAAGATGCGCATGTCCCATTCGCCACCGAATTCCGACACCACGGTGCGCCGGGCCGTCTCGGTCACCAGGTTGTCATTGCGCGACCGATAGGTGATCAGGTCGGAAATGGTGCCGATCTTCAGCCCGTGCTGGGCGGCGAATTCCACCAGATCGGGCAGCCGCGCCATGCTGCCGTCGTCCTTCATGATCTCGCAGATCACGCCCGCCGGCTTCAAACCGGCCAGACGAGAGATATCGACAGCGGCCTCGGTATGGCCGGCGCGCACCAGCACCCCGCCCCGTTTGGCCCGCAGCGGGAAGACATGGCCGGGGGTGGCCAGGCTCGCCATGGTATTCTGTTCGTTGATCGCGGTGGCGACGGTATGGGCGCGATCGCCGGCGGAAATCCCGGTGGTCACCCCCTCGCGCGCCTCGATCGAGACGGTAAAGGCGGTTTCATGCCGCGAGGAGTTGTTGACCGCCATCATAGGCAGGCCCAGACGGTCCACCCGTTCGGCGGTCATCGGCAGACAGATCAGCCCGCGGCCGTAGGTCGCCATGAAGTTGATCGCGTCGGCATCGGCGAATTCGGCGGCGATCACCAGATCTCCCTCGTTCTCCCGGTCCTCGTGATCGACCAGGATGAACATGCGCCCCTGGCGCGCTTCTTCGATGATCTCTTCGATCGGGCTGATGGCGTCGCGCAGCCCGGTTTCCACCGGGCCGGGGGTTTCGAAACTCATGGAACTGCGGCCTTTACTGTCAGCGGTTATTCGGCAGATAGACCACACCGGGCTCAAATGCCAGTCCCGCAGGCATCGCAGACCCGCACAGCCGCCCTGCATTCGACAAAGGACCTCAGACCGTCTGCATGAAATATTCGCCTGCGGGCAGATAGGCAGCGGCGCGTCCGGCGGCCATCCATTCCTGCTCTAACGGCGCCTCGCCAATCACCAGCACCTGCGCGCCCGACAGCTTGCGATCGCGTATCACCGCCTCGATCCGCGCGCGCGCCTGTGCCCAACTGTCGGTAAAGCGCGGCGCCGGGCCGACGGCGTCCAGCACCGGGTTGCGCAAGAGCACCGCCTCAGGCGACAGCGGCGGTTGCACCAGCGCCAGCTTCTGCGCCGCGCGGACCGCCTGCAGCTTTTCCTCCCGGCTCGCCGGCATACGGGCATCATAACCCAAGATCCGCAGCGCGTTCGACGAGAACAGAAGCCCGACGATATCCTGGCCGGAGAATTGCCGTACCCTGGCATAGGTCTTGTAATCCATCCCCAGTTCGGCCGCGCGCTTGAGCCGCATCTGCAGCACCAGCTTGGGGATGGCATTGGGCATCAGCGCCCGCTGCGCCGCACGCCACTGATGGGTGCGCAAGAGCCTGCCCGTTTCCATCGACGGGCCACCGTTGTGGCCGATCCCGGCCGGGACGGTCATGCCGCCACCTCGTTCAGCCGGGCGACATAGCGGGCCAGCGTGTCGACCTCAAGGTTCACCCGGTCGCCGACTTTGGCCTGCCCCCAAGTGGTCACCTGCTGGGTGTGGGGAATGACGTTGATGCCGAAGGTATCGCCCTCGACCTCGTTCACCGTCAGCGAGGTGCCGTTCAGCGCCACCGATCCCTTCGGCGCGATGAAGCGGGCAAGCGCATGCGGTGCACGAAAGCGGATGCGGGTGCTGTCACCCTCGTCTTCCATGGCGATGATCTCGGCCACACCGTCGACATGACCCGAAACGATATGACCGCCCAATTCGTCCCCGACCTTGAGCGCGCGTTCCAGGTTGACCGTCTTGCCGGTCTGCCAGCCCCCGCTGGGATCGTTGTCGGCGCCGCCGATATTGGTCTTGGACAGGGTCTCGGCGCTGATCTCGACATCATACCAGTCGGGCCCCAGGTCGATCACCGTCAGACAGACGCCATCGCTGGCGATCGAGGCACCGATGTCGATGCCGGCGGTGTCATAATGGGTCGCGATACGGGCGCGCAGGTCGCCCCGCCGCTCCAGCTCGGTCACGGTGCCGACATCGGTGATGATCCCGGTGAACATGGCGCGCCTCCTTTTGCAGTACCTTGCCGTCCTGAGGTAACGACCTGCCCCGCTCCGGACAAGCCCTCGCTTGCTTATGCGCCCCCAACGGGCCATAGTTCTGCCAAAGTAATCGGTTAAAAACCGAGCACCGACAGGCGGATCAGATGAGTAAAGAGTATGGGTGCAACTGTGCAGACCGACAGGGTGTTTCTGTTTCTGCAGGGTCCACATGGCCCTTTTTTCAACACATTGGCCGACATGCTGCGCGCCGCCGGCGCCAAGGTCTGGCGGACGGGTTTCAATGCAGGCGATCGGGTATTCTGGCGCCACGCCAAATGCTATATCCCCTTTCGCGGCACACCTGAGGATTGGCCGGAGACGCTCGACCGCCTGCTGGACGAGCGCCACGTCACCGATATCGTGCTCTATGGCGACACCCGCGCGGTGCATTCCACCGCCATCGCCGCCGCGAAGGCCCGCGGACTGACGGTGCATGTTTTCGAAGAAGGCTACATGCGGCCCTATTGGGTCACCTATGAACGCGGTGGATCGAACGGCAATTCGCGACTGATGGAGATGTCCATCGCCGAAATGCAATCGGCGCTCGCCCTGTCGGATATGGAGGCACCGCTGCCGCCGGCAAGCTGGGGCGACATGCGCCAACATGTGTTCTATGGCGCGCTCTACCACTGGTTCGTCATGTTCTGGAACCGGGGCTACCCCAATTTCCGCCCACATCGCGCACTGCCGGTAACCAAAGAGTTCCAGCTTTACCTCAAGCGGCTGGTGCTGATGCCGTTTCAGGCGCTGGACCGGCGTATCGCCCAAAGGCGCATCCGCAACGGCGGCTTTCCCTATCACCTGGCGCTTCTGCAACTGGAACACGACAGTTCATTCCAGATGCATTCGCCCTTTTCGACCATGACCGAGTTTCTCGAACAGGTGATCCAGGGCTTTGCCGAAGGCGCGCCGCGACACCACCACCTGGTCATCAAGGCCCACCCCCTGGAGGACGGCCGCGTTCCGGTGCGGGCCGAGGCCCGCAGGCTGGCGGCGCAATATGGCATTGCCAACCGGGTGCATTATGTCCGCGGCGGCAAGCTGGCGCAGCTTCTGAACGATGCCCGAAGCGCGGTGACGGTCAATTCCACCGCCGGTCAGCAGGTCCTGTGGCGCGGCATTCCGATCAAGGTTTTCGGCAGCGCGGTCTATGACAAGCCCGAATTCGTCTCGACCCAGCCCCTCAGGGACTTCTTTGCCGGGGCCGCCCGTCCCGACAACCGCGCCTATAAGGATTATCGCCGCTATCTGCTGGAAACCAGCCAGGTGCCGGGAGGCTTCTATTCCCGCCGCGGACGCCGCCAATTACTGCGTCATGTCGTCGACATGATGCTGTCGCCGGAGGATCCTTATGACGCGCTGAAATCGGGCACAGCGGCACCACGGCAACACCTGCGGGCGGTGACCTGAGCACCGCGCCACTCAAGACTGGATTTTTATGGTCAATTCCGATAGTTTGGCCCAAAAACCTGAGGCAGAACAATAACAGGTCGAGGAGACCGTGCAGTGAAATCCCTGACACCCCGATGGGCGAAGCCTGTCGCGATGATGGCCATACTTGCATTGCTGGCAGCCTGCGCCCTGCCGCGAGTCGGCCCGAACAAACGTGAAATCTTCGCCGGATCGGTTCAGCGCCAGGGCGACGCCTTCGTCGTTGCGGTCAATGACCGGGTCACCCGCGCCACCGCGGTGGTCCCTGCTCTTGGCTTCACCAACAATTTCCTCAGCGCCGCGCGACTGACCTCGGACACCATCCGGCCCGGCGACATGCTGGGGCTGACCGTCTGGGAAAACGTCGATGACGGCTTGTTGGCCAGCCAGGGTGCCAACGCCACCGTCCTGGACGAGGTTCAGGTCGACAGCGCCGGCTATATTTTCGTGCCCTACGCCGGACGGCTGAAGGCAGCGGGCAATACCCCCGACCAGCTGCGTGAAATGATCACCCAGCGGCTGCAGGACCAGACGCCCGACCCGCAGGTGCAGGTGCGCCGGGTCGCCGGCGACGGCTCCACCGTGTCACTGACCGGCTCGATCGGCGCCCCCGGGGTCTATCCGATCGAACGGTCCACCCGCACGCTGGCGACCATGCTGGCCCGTGCCGGCGGCCCGACCGTGCGACCCGAAGTCACCCAGATCATCGTCAACCGCGGCAAGCAGCAGGGCAAGATCTGGTTCCAGGATCTCTATGACAACCCCAGCCTCGATATCGCCCTGCGCGGCGGCGACCGCATTCTAGTCGAAGAGGACACCCGGTCGTTCACCGCGCTTGGCGCCACCAGCCAACAGGCCCGGGTGTCGTTCCAGACCCAGGAAATCTCCGCACTCGAGGCGATTGCCCAGGTCGGCGGACTGATCTCCACCGCCTCCGACCCGACCGGCGTCTTCGTGTTCCGCAACGAGCCCGCCGCAATCGCCAATCAGGTGCTGGGCCGGACCGATCTGCAGGGTGCGCAGCGCATGGTCTATGTGCTGAACCTGACCGAACCGAATGGCATCTTCATGGCCCGCGATTTCGTCATCCGCGACAGCGATACGCTTTATGTGACCGAAGCGCCCTATGCGCAATGGACCAAGACCATTTCGCTCATCGCAGGGTCGATCACCCCGGTCGCCAGCGTCCAGTCGCTCGCCGGCGGCTGATCGCATGACCCGCCATGACGGCACCGATATGGCCGGGGGCAAACGCCCCCGGCTTTTCGTTTATAACGGTGGTTTTCTGACCCAGCCCCGGCTGCGGCGAATGCTGGCGCTGGCCGGCTACGATCTGCGGCTGGGCCTGCCGCGGCCCGGGGATGCCGTCGCGGTCTGGGGCGCCGGCCCCACCGCCCACCGCGGCCTCGCCATCGCCGCAAGGCGCAGCACCCCGGTGCTCCGGGTCGAGGACGCCTTGCTCCGTTCGCTCCACCCCGGCCGTGCCGGAGAGCCGCCGATCGGGCTGACGCTGGATTGGTCGGGGCCGCATTTCGATCCCGCTCAGCCTTCGGATCTGGAGCGGTTGCTAGCGACCCACCCACTGGACGACAGCGCGCTCTTGAACCGCGCCCGCGACGCCATCGCCCGGATGCGCGAGATCGGACTGACCAAATACAGCGGCTACGATCCCGATATCGCCCTGCCCCGCGCGCCTTATGTTCTGGTGATCGACCAGACCCGCGGCGACGCCTCGGTCACGGCCTCGGGCGCCGATCTGGCGCGTTTCAAGGAAATGCTGGTCTTTGCCCAACTCGAACATCCCGGCATGCCGGTGGTGATCAAGACCCACCCCGAAACCCGCGCTGGATACCGCCCCGGCCATTTCGGCCCCGAGGATGAAAACGATCGGGTGCGGCTCCTTTCCGAGCCAGTCGATCCCTGGGCGCTGATGGAGGGGGCGGTGGGCGTCTATACGGTGTCCTCGCAACTGGGGTTCGAGGCGATCCTCGCCGGCCATCGCCCCCGTGTCTTCGGCCAGCCCTTCTATTCCGGCTGGGGGTTGACCGAGGATGAGGCCCCGCTGCCGCGCAGAACCCGGCGGCTGACCCGCGCCCAGATTTTCGCCGCGGCGATGATGCTCTATCCGATCTGGTACGATCCCTATCGCGACCGGCTTTGCGAGCTGGAGGGCGCGATGGATACGCTGGAGGCCCAGGTGCAGGCCTGGCGCGAAGATCATCACGGCTGGATCGCCAGCGGCATGCGCCTGTGGAAACGCAAACCCTTGCAGGGTTTCTTCGGGAGCGAGAAGCGGATGATCTTTTCCGACGATCCGGCCCGGGCGCCCGCCGGGCGCCGCCGGATGATCTGGGCCTCGGGCGCCACCGAGGAAGACACCGCGGTACGGGTCGAGGATGGCTTTCTGCGCTCTCGCGGGCTGGGGGCGAAGCTGGTGCCGCCGCTGTCGCTGGTGACCGACGATCTGGGGATCTATTACGATCCGCGCCGCCCCAGCCGGCTGGAGGCGCTGATCGGCCGGCGCACGGCCCTGCGCCCCGATCAGAGCCTCAGGGCGCAACGGCTGATCGCCGCGCTGACAGCCGCGGGGCTGAGCAAGTACAACCTGGACGGCGCCCTGCCCGAACTGCCACCGGGTCAGCGTATCCTGGTGCCAGGTCAGGTGGAAAACGACGCCTCGATCCTGACCGGGGCGGGAGCGATCAGAACCAACCTGGCCCTGCTGCAGGCGGTTCGCGCTGCCAATCCACAGGCGGTGATCATCTACAAGCCGCACCCGGACGTCGAGGCCGGCCTGCGCCCCGGCGCGGTCGACACCGAAGGGCTTGCCGATCTGGTGGCACATCGCGCCGATCCGATGGCACTTCTATCGCAAGTCGATGCAGTCTGGACCATGACCTCGCTTCTGGGCTTCGAGGCGCTGCTGCGCGGGGTAGACGTCACCAGCCTTGGCGCCCCCTTCTATGCCGGCTGGGGGCTGACCCGCGATCTGGGAGAGATCCCGCCGCGCCGAACCGCCCGACCGAGCCTTGAGGGGCTGGTCCACGCGGCGCTGATCGACTATCCGCGGTACCGCGATCCGGTCACCCGCCTGGCCTGCCCGGTGGAGGTGATCGTCGAACGACTGGCCCGCAACCAGATCCCCAAGCCGCCACTGGCGAACCGCAGCCTGTCGAAACTGCAGGGCATCTTCGCGACCTACGCGTATCTGTGGCGTTGAGAGCCTGTGCGGGAGGGGGCTCTGCCCCCGGCCTGCGGCCTCCCCCGGGATATTTGCAGCCAGGAAAAGGCCAGAGGCGTCACAGCGAAGGCAGCGCCCGGGTCCAGCGGGCCATCACATCGGGCCCGATGGTGCGCAGCTCGGCCAGATCGAAGCGCGGCGCCTCGGTCAACTGTCCGAGCCCCAGCGCGCCGATCGCCGGCAACCCTTCAGCCCCGATCGCCAGGCCGGCAGTGAAGCCCACCAGTTCGTCGACCAGATCGTCGCCCAGAAGCGAGGCTGCCAGCGCGCTGCCGCCTTCGCAGAACACCCGTGTCAGCCCCGCCTGCCCCAATTGGCGCAGCACATCGGCCGGGTCGAGCTGGCTGCCACGCAAGGCGCAGGGGATGAGCCGCGCCCCCAGGCCTTCCCAGGCGCGGCACCGCTCAATATCGACACCGGGCCCGTGACAGAGCCAGACCGGGACCTCTCCGGCGGTACGGGCGAGCTGACCGAGCAGTGGCAGGTCGAGATGGCGCGAGACCACCACGCGCAGCGGCTGATGCGTCGCCCCCATGCCGCGCACGGTGAGCGCGGGATCATCAGCGCGTGCGGTGCCCGCGCCGACCATCACCGCATCATGACGCGCCCGCATCGCATGGACCGCACGGCGGGCCTCCGGGCCAGTGATCCACTGGCTCTGGCCGGTGGCAGTGGCGATACGTCCATCGAAACTCGACGCCATCTTCAGGGTCACCATCGGGCGGCCCTGTTCGGTCTTGAGAAAGAAGCCGGCCAGATCATGCGCCGCCCGGTCGGCCAGCACGCCGGTGGTCACGGCGATGCCGTGCTTGCGCAGCCGGTCGAGCCCCTGACCCGAAACGCGCGGGTCACTGTCCTCGATCGCAACCACCACGCGGACCACCCCCGCCGCGATCAGCGCATCGGCGCAGGGCGGCGTCTTGCCGTGATGTGAACAGGGTTCCAGAGAGACATAGGCCGTGGCGCCCCGGGCCAGATCTCCGGCCTGCGCCAGGGCCTGGGGTTCGGCATGCGGTCGACCGCCCGGCGCGGTGGACCCGCGCCCGACGATACGGCCGTCCTTGACAATCACACAACCGACGGCGGGGTTCGGCCAACACCGCCCCTGTCCGCGCCGGCCCAGCGACAGGGCCAGCGCCATGAACCGGTCGTCAGCGCCGCTCACTCGTCCGGCGCCGGCGTCGGGCGCAATTCATGAACGAAGCTTTCGAAATCGTCCGCGGCCTGGAAGTTCTTGTAAACGCTGGCGAACCTCACATAGGCGACAGTGTCGATCCGGGCCAGGGCCTCCATCACGATTTCACCGATGCGCTTGGTGGGAATATCGGTTTCCCCCATGCTTTCCAGCCGCCGCACGATGCCCGAGATCATCTGGTCGATCCGCTCCGGATCGATCGGGCGTTTCTGCATCGAGATGCGGATCGAGCGTTCCAGCTTGTCACGATCGAAATCCTCGCGCTTGCCTGAGGTCTTGATCACCACCAGATCGCGGAGCTGCACCCGTTCATAGGTGGTAAAGCGACCGCCACAGGCCGGGCAGAACCGGCGCCTGCGGATGGCCACATGATCCTCGGCCGGACGCGAATCCTTCACCTGCGTGTCGATATTTCCGCAAAACGGGCAGCGCATGCCGGTTCCCTTCGTTCGTGATCTGCCTCGGGCCCGCCGGTGTTTGTTGCTCTGCGGGCGCAGTTATCCACAACTATAGGCGACCCTCTAGAGTTTGGGTAGGGGGGAAATGCGACCGCAAGATGAGCCGTCGGGCGGCGGCAGGAAAAGGGTCCACACCCCGACCGGTTTCCCCTACGGTATCTTCCACAGGTTTCGATATTCGGCCAAAGCGAGTTTCCAGCCATGGCATTCACCCATGTTTTCCAGAATTTCAACAAGACCTGGCTGCACGTCGGGGACGGTGCAGCTGATGTCTTCGTAGGCGATGACACCGTCCTGACCGGCCCCTACAAGGGCACGCTGCAAACCAAGGACGAAATCCGCGCCGGCGGCGGCGACGATTATCTGGATGGCGAAACCGGCCGGAATATCCTGTATGGCGAGGCCGGGAACGACGGGTTCACCATTGGCGATGCCGCTGATGGAACCGCCTGGGATCGCGCCTTTGGCGGCAGCGGTGCGGATGTCTTCTATGCCAGCGCCCACAGCCCGATCGCCGGCAAGCTGCACCTGGTCAACGGTGGCTCGGGAACCGATACCTTCTGGTTCCACCTCTACGCCGGTGTGGCCGACCTGCGGGGCGATACCGTCTTTCTGGATGGCCGGGCCACAACCCGGCTCAGCTCCATCGAAACCGTCATCGGCAGCTCACATGATGACATCCTGCGGGCCGGAGGGAGGGTCTTCGAGATGGCGGGAGCTGCGGGGGACGACACCCTGATCGCCAACCCAGAGGCGAAGCCCAAAGGCTATTACAACGGTACGCTTCTGATCGGCGGCATTGGCAGGGATGAGTTGCGCGGCGGCGATCATGGCGACACCCTGTTCGATCACAGCAATCTGTTCGACGGCAAGCCGGACAGCACCGAGGCGGAAACCGATGTGCTTTATGGCGGCGGCGGGGTGGACCGTCTGTTTTCCTATTCCGGCGACGACAGGCTTTTCGGCGGAGATGGCGGGGACAGGATCTTTTCCCTGGCCGGAAACGACATCATCCGGGGCGGCAAGGGCAGCGATCACATCGCCTTCGGCTATGCATTGACGTGGGAGGAAACCTATGCCCGACCGCAGGGCAGCCTCTATGGGCTGAGCATCGACGGAGGCGCGAATGGGCGTGGCGGCGATACCGTCGATTTCTCCATGGTGACCCTCTCCTTCGGGGCGCTGATCCGCGGCGTGAAGGTCAATCTGGGCGTCGATAAGGGCTGGGACCTGTCCTCGCCCGACGGGCCACAGAAGTTTCGCCTCAAGCAGATCGAAAATATCATCGGAACCGCTCGTGACGATATTCTGATCGGGTCGGCGAAAGACAACAGATTGCAGGGCGCTGGCGGCGACGATCTTGTCAAGGGCGGCGCCGGAAAGGACGTCCTTGAGGGAGGCGATGGCAGCGACCGGCTGTTCGGCGGCGCCAATGCCGATGTCCTGGTCTCGGACTTCGATGGCGATATTCTGTCCGGCGGGTCAGGGATCGACCGGTTCGAGTTCAAGCTGAGCAATTCTGAAGTTCACAGGGGCATCGCCCGGATCACCGATTACGATACCCGTGAGGCCATCATCACCGATTGGGACAGCCTTCTGAAGATCGAGATGACCGACACGACCGACGGCGCCCTCGTCAGCGGAGACGGCGGGCGGAGCTCAATTCTGTTCGAAGGGGTCAAGGTCGCCGAGCTGTCGCTGGACCGGTTCTTCGTCACCCCCTCCCCCTATGATGACGACCTGTAAGCGCGTGCGTCGGCTCAACCCAGATGGGCAGCGACCTCGCGTCGATGCGGGGCGGATCGATGTTCGAAAAGGTAAATTCCCTGCCATATTCCAAGCCGCATACGGCCATCCAGCACAGGAAACGACAAGCTGATCGGCAACAGCGCCGCCTTGATATGGGCCGGCATATCGTCCGGCCCCTCATAGGTATGGGTCAGATAGGACATCGTGGGGTCGGTGCTGGGCGGCACCAGCCGATGAAAGAAGGCCCTCAGATCGGTCTGGACCTCAGGGTCGGCATTTTCCTGGATCAGCAACGAACAAGAGGTGTGGCGGACAAAAAGTGTCAGTAACCCCTCGTCGCGGCCACAGTCTTGCACCCAGGCCGCGACATCGCGGGTGAATTCATACAGCCCCTGCCCCCGGGTCGGAATGGTGAAAGTCGTCTGCATGATTGCAGTTAGACCCGTCCCCCAGACGAAGGCAAGCCAGAGGAGGAGAGAAGATCAGCCAGCGGCATAGGCCCGGCGCGCTGCGGCGATGGGCGCGGCATGCAGTTCAGCCCAGTCGATCAGCACCCCCAGCGGGCCCAGCAACGATAACCCCATATCGGTCAGCCGATATTCGACGCTGGGTGGCTTGGTCGGAAACACCTCGCGCGCGATCAGCCCATCGCGTTCGAGATCACGCAAGGACTGGGTCAGCATGCGTTTCGAAATATCCGGCAGCGCCCGGCCGATGGCATTGAACCGCGCCGGCCCCTGGGCCAGCTCCAGCAGGATCAGCGTGGTCCATTTCGCCGCTAGGTGGTCTAACACATGGCGCACCGGGCAATTGCCCAGATCCTGCCCTTCTTCTTTCCAAACCTGCAGCCGGTCCGGCGCGGCGACATCACGCATGGGGTTCCCTCCAGGTAACCTGGGCAGAAAAAACTGCCTTCTTTTCAGATGCCAGATAGGTCTCTATCTGAGACCTGTCAACGATTGAAGACTAAAAGGAGTCTCTCATGTCCACCTCTCTCCTGATGGTGACCGGCGCTTCCGGTCACCTGGGCCGGCTGGTCATCGACCATCTGAAAACCCTGGTGCCGGCGGCGCAGATCGTCGCTTTGGTCCGCAAACCGGAAACCAAAGCGGCCTATGAGGCCGAAGGCATCGCCGCCCGGATCGGCGATTACGATGATGTCGATAGCCTCAAGGCCGCTTTCGACGGAATTGACCGGCTGCTGCTGATCTCTTCCAGCGCCGTGGGTCAACGGGCGCGCCAGCATGGCAACGCGATCGAGGCCGCCAAGGCCGCCGATGTGGGTTTCATCGCCTATACCTCGATCCTCGAGGCCGCGACCTCCCCCATGGCACTGGCCGAGGAACACAAAGCCACCGAGGCCATGCTGGCCGACAGCGGCATCCCCCATGCGCTGCTGCGCAACGGCTGGTACACCGAAAATCTTCTGGCCAGCCTGCCCACCGATCTGGAGTTGGGTCAGCACTTCGGTTGCGCCGGAGAAGGCCGCTTCGCCACCGCGCCGCGCAAGGATTACGCCGAAGCCGCGGCCATCGTGCTGGCCGGCGGCGATCATGCCGGCAAGGCTTACGAACTGGCGGGCGACAGCGATTTCACCCTTGCCGATTTCGCCGCCGAACTGAGCAAGCAGGCCGGCAAACCGATAAGCTATACCGACATGCCGGAAGACGCCTATACCGCCGCTCTGGTGCAGGCCGGTCTGCCCGAAGGCTTTGCCGCAATCCTCGCCGACAGCGATGCCAAGGCGGCCCAAGGTGCGCTGAGTTCCACCAGCAAGGACCTTTCCACGCTGATCGGTCATCCGACCACACCGCTGGCTGAGACCATCGCCACAGCCCTGGCGGCCTGATGCAGATACGGGCCCGCCGCCCGGCGGCGGGCCGGCCCCACGCCTTCCCCGGAGGGGGCGTCAGGCGACGTCAGTCGTGCCAGACACGATCCTCGACCCGGTCGTAACAATAGTTGCGCGCCATCGCGGCAGTCAGATTGTCGCCAGCGCGTTTTACCGCAAGTGACAGGCCGACGCTGGTATCGGCCCCTTGTGGCGGTGTCAGCGCGAATTGTACCGCCTTACGCCCCGGTCGGCTGACCGACGGGCCCAGCGGCTTCCAGATATAGATCCGCTGATTGGCCGGCGTTCTCAGCGCGGCGATCGCGTAATCCCCGGCGCCGCACCAATAATCACCGGCACCGGCGCCGACCTCGCTCACCACTTCGAACACCCCCTGGCCCAGGTCGTGAACCTCATGTCGGTTTTGCGCCCGCCAGGCCCAGGCAAGCGCCGGCAATGCCGCCAGCGCAGCCGCCGCAAAGATCGTCTTCGTCATTCGGGACTGCATGATCTTTCCCCTTCCTGCCACCACTACATGGCGCTTCGTGTTTACATGGCGCTGCGCGTTTCCTCGCAATAGGTCATCGCCTCTTGCACGCTCATATGGGTGCCGGGCCTCATAGCGCTCAGCAAATGGAACGACAGGAAATTCTGCAGCGAGGTCCCCTCCATACCCGATGCTTCCGCCATCTGCGGCGCCCGGAGCGAAAACTGCACAGCCGAACGCCGCCCCGTGATCACACTGGGACCACGTCCCCGCACCACGTAAATCCGCGCGGTCCATTTCGCATGCAGCACCCGCTGGGCGTAATCGGCGGCACCGCACCAATACTCACCGCCCGATCCCCCGGCTTTGGAGACGACTTCGAACACCTCGTCATCCACCGGATAGGCATGAACCAAGGGCTTGAGGTTCACCGCCCCGGCCTGCTGTGCCCCCCCAAAGCCCAGGGCCAGAACCCCGATCAGGGCGGCTGCAAAACGTTTCATGGTGCGGACCTCCGGACAATACCTGTCATGACTGTCATTATAGATAGGTCCGACAAGGAACCGAGAACAGGGGTCATCGCAAAGATCACTCTGCAACGCCGGGCGCAGCAAAAAGCCCGCGCCGATCTGTCTCGGCGCGGGCTTCTATCTGTGCATGAAGGATTCGCTTACTGATCGAGGAAGCTACGCAGCTTGCGCGACCGACTCGGGTGCTTGAGTTTCCTCAGCGCCTTGGCCTCGATCTGGCGGATCCGTTCGCGGGTCACGCTGAATTGCTGGCCGACCTCTTCCAACGTGTGGTCGGTGTTCATGCCGATGCCGAAGCGCATCCGCAGAACCCGTTCCTCGCGCGGGGTGAGGCTGGCCAGAACGCGCGTCGTGGTTTCCTTCAGGTTTTCCTGAATGGCGGAATCCAGCGGCAGCACCGCATTCTTGTCCTCGATGAAATCGCCAAGCTGGCTGTCCTCCTCGTCCCCGATCGGGGTCTCGAGGCTGATCGGCTCCTTGGCGATCTTCATCACCTTGCGGACCTTCTCAAGCGGCATCTGCAGCTTTTCGGCCAGTTCTTCCGGTGTCGGTTCCCGGCCGATCTCGTGCAGCATCTGACGACCGGTCCGGACCAGCTTGTTGATCGTCTCGATCATATGGACCGGGATGCGGATGGTACGCGCCTGATCGGCAATCGAGCGGGTGATCGCCTGACGGATCCACCAGGTCGCATAAGTCGAGAACTTATAACCGCGGCGGTATTCGAACTTGTCGACCGCCTTCATCAAGCCGATGTTACCTTCCTGAATGAGATCAAGGAATTGCAGCCCGCGGTTGGTGTATTTCTTGGCGATCGAGATCACCAGACGCAGGTTGGCTTCCACCATTTCCTTCTTGGCCTGGCGCGCCTCTTTCTCACCCTTCTGGACTTGCTGGACGATGCGGCGGAATTCGGAAATATCCAGACCGACATACTGACCGACCTGGGCCATGTCGGCACGCAGGTCCGCGATCTTGTCCGAGCTGCGTTCGATCAGCATCTGCCAACCACGCCCGGACTTGTGCCCCATCTCGTCAAGCCAAGTCGGGTCCAGCTCGCGACCGCGATATTCGTCAACGAATTCGCGCCGGTTGATGCGGGCCTGGTCGGCCAGCTTAACCATGGAACTGTCGATCGACATCACCCGCCGGTTGATACCATAAAGCTGGTCGATCAGCGCCTCGACCCGGTTGTTGTGCAGATGCAGGCCGTTCACCAGCTCCACGATCTCGGACCGCAGCTTCTGATACTCCGCTTCCTGGTCGGCGCTGAAATTCCCGGTCTCGCTCAGCGTGGCGGCGATCCGGTCATCCTGCATTTCCGCCAGTGCGGTGTAGTTGTTGGCAATCCGTTCCAGCGTGCTCAGCACCTGGTCCTTCAGCGCGGCCTCCATCGCAGCCAGCGACATATTGGCCTGATCGTCTTCCTCGTCGTCGTCTTCCTTGGCGATCGGATTGCCGTCGGCGTCAAGCTCGGGGCCGGTACTGCCTTCGACCTTCTTCGCCGCAACCGCACCCGTGGAGACGAGCGTTTCGGCCACGTCCTCGTCCTCATCGCCCAGTTGGTTGCCGAAGGTGGCTTCCAGGTCGATGACATCGCGCAGCAGAATGTCTTCGGAAAGAAGTTCGTCATGCCAGATGGTGATCGCCTGGAATGTCAGCGGGCTTTCGCAAAGCCCCGCGATCATCGTATTGCGGCCTGCCTCGATCCGCTTGGCGATGGCGATCTCGCCTTCGCGCGATAGCAGTTCAACCGATCCCATCTCGCGCAGGTACATGCGCACTGGATCGTCGGTCCGGTCGAGCTTTTCGGTCTGCTGGCTGGCCAGCGTCACCTCACGGGCGTCCGAGGTGGTCGCAACCTCGGTCGAGCCCTTGTTCTCTTCCTCTTCCGCCTCTTCGTCCTCGATGATGTTGATACCCATCTCGGAAAGCATGGACATCACATCTTCGATCTGTTCCGAACTGACCTGATCGGGAGGCAGAACCTGGTTCAGCTGATCATAAGTGATATAGCCTTTCTCGCGAGCCTCGGCGATCATCTTCTTGACCTGGGCCTGGCTCATGTCCAGCGAGATTTCCTGTTCCTGATCCTCGGGTTTCTGGTCCTCGGTGTCCTTAGCTGCCATTCGGTGCTCCTGCAGAGGCGTGGGGCGATTCGCTCGGGTCCGAATCATCGAATCATCTCGAGATTCGGACATCGGTTCGCCCGGTTGTCCACCTCTATTCGTTACAAAATTCCGCCTTACCGATCCGATTTAGAATAACCGATCCGATTCAACAGCTCAGCGAAGGCATCCCGCTCTTCGCGATTGATCGGGGCGCCATTTTCCGCGGTGTCATAATCCACCTTGTTTTCAGCTCCCACACTGCGCATCGCCCGATCCCGTGCCTGCGCTGCCTGTCCCAAGCGCCAAGTCACGGCCTCGTCCGCCATACCAGTCAGTTCTTCCTCGGCCTCGGCGACCTCGGCATAAAGCCCACGCCGCGCTTCGAGTTTTGCGAGCTCCTCGGCCAATGTCAGTCTGGCCAGGTCAATATCGCCGGGTTTGCGCACGCAGGGGCTGATTGCGACATGGCGCAAGGCAAACAGGTTTTCAAGAGCCTCAGGCCCCGCAGCGGCAATGATTCTGTCTTTCAGTGCCCCGGAAGCCTCAGCCCCATGGCGCAGGATCAGATCGCGCAGCAATGCATGATCGGGATCGCTACAGCTCATCCGTTCGATGCGGTAATCGAATTCGGCAATCAGCTCGGGTGCGGAAATCGCCGTGGCCAGGATCACCGCCTCACGGAGCTGGGTTTCCGCCTGATCGCCGGCGGCGACCAGAAGCGAAGATTTGGTGCTGGCCTGGGGCACGGAGATCTGCGACCGCCCGTTCCACGGCACCCTTTTGCCGCCGCGCGCCCGGCCCTTGCCCTGTCCCGGCACAAATGCCTCGCGGGTGGCAGGCCGGTCGCTGCGGAAAAGCTGCCAGCGCAGTTCCTTGATCGCCTCGCCGTAATGGCCACGGATCGAAGGATCGCGGATCAATCTGAGCTTGTCACGCAGCACCTTGTCGAGCGCGGCCCGGCGTTCCGGACTGTCGAAGGTCTTACCTTCGGTTTCACGCTGCCACAGCAGGTTGACCATGGGTCGGGCCTGATCCAGCACCGCCTGCACCGCCCCGGCGCCCTCGGCGCGGATCAGATCATCCGGGTCCTGCCCCTCGGGCATCAACGCAAACCGCAACGATTTGCCCGCCTCCAGCAAAGGCAGGGCCAGGTCGATCAGCCGCAGCGCCGCATTGATCCCCGCCTTATCGCCATCCAGCGCGATGATCGGTTCGTTCGCAATGCGCCAGAGCATCTGCAACTGGTTTTCGGTGATCGCTGTGCCCAACGGTGCGACGGCGGCCTGAAAACCGGCTTCGGACAGGGCGATCACATCCATATAGCCCTCGGCCACGATCAACGGCATGCCCTTGCCTGCGGCAGTACGCGCGGGCCCATGGTTGAACAGGCTGCGCCCCTTGTCGAACAGCTCGGTCTCGGGCGAGTTCAGGTATTTCGCATTGTCGCCGGGGTCCATCGCCCGGCCCCCGAAGGCGATGGCACGCCCGCGGGCATCGCGGATCGGGAACATGATCCGGTTGCGGAAGGTGTCATAGGGCTTGCCCCCCTTGTTCGACGGCTTGGCAAGCCCGGCGCCCATGATCAGCTCCTCGGCCACGCCCTTGCCGCGCAGATGATCCCAAAGATGCTGCCAGCCTTCCGGCACGAAGCCGATTTCCCAGCGTTCGAGCGCCGCGTCGCTCAGCCCACGGCGACGCAGGTAATCGCGCGCCGCGCCGGCCGATCCGGTCCTCAGTTGCAGGCGAAAGAACTGCACCGCCTGCTCCATCACCTCGGCCAATTGCGTCCGCCGATCGGCCTTTTGCTGCGCGCGCGGGTCCTGGCGCGGGATCTCCATGCCCGCCTCCCGGGCGAGGATTTCCACCGCCTCCATGAACGAGACATTCTCCGTCTCCTTCACAAAGCTGATCGCGTCCCCCTTGGCGTGGCAACCGAAGCAGTAATAGAACCCCTTTCGGTCATCGACGTGGAAAGACGCGCTCTTTTCCTGGTGGAAGGGGCAAGGTGCCCACATGTCGCCCTTGCCCTGGTTGGACTTGCGGGTATCCCAGATCACCTTGCGCCCGACCACATGGGTCAGCGACGTCCGGTTGCGCAATTCGTCCAGGAATCCAGGAGGCAGTGACATCGGGGCCTTTCGCGGATCAGTTGTTCAGTTGCTTGATCATTTGCTGGCGCTGGTCCCACATGTCGATGCACTGCTGGTTCCAGATCGCGCCAAAGTCGTTCGCCTTCAGGTCGCGCCGTTTCATCTGATAGATATAATCGACCATGCCGGGGATCGCGGCATTATATTGTTCCGGCCAGGCATGGGAAGAAGCCACAAGATGTTCGGCGACCTTATCCTGCGCAACCTTGTCCAGCCGCGCCTTCTGCACCGCGGCCATCACCTGTGCCTCATAACCGCAGGCCTCCTCCTTGGTCACTGGCGCGTTGGCAGCGGCAGGCAGGGCGGTCATCGCGGCAAGCGCGGCGGCAGCGAAGGTTAGACGGATCGTCATCTGGGCGGCTCCTGAATCGGTTGGGGTGCCCCAGACTACTCCCCCGCCGCCGCGGCTTCCATCGCCGTTTTCAAACTTGCGCCAATGTGCCGACCCCACATTGCCGCCCTGCGCCGGGGTCGCCCTTGCGCGGGTCTTGCCAAGAGGACACCGCCACCCTCTACGGGCGGCGGCGCCTGATCCTTTCAGCCATCCAGAGGCCGTTAAAGCCCCTTGGCCTGATAGCTGCGCGCCACCTTGTCGATGCTCACCAGATAAGCCGAGGTGCGCAAATCCGTCACATCCGGCCGGCTGTGCCAGATCTGGCGCATGTTCTGATAGGCCTCGCGCATGGCGTCATCGAGCCCGGACCTTACCAGTTCAAGCTCATCGGCGCCCCGCAGGTATTTCTGCTTGAAGTCCGGTGTCGGCGACCAGGTCTTGCCCAGCGCCTCGCTCAGGGTTTCAAGCTGATCGACGACAAGCTGGTGACGAGCCTCTTCCTGCCGGCGTTGCATCCGGCCGAAGCGGATATGGCTGAGGTTCTTGACCCATTCGAAGTACGACACCGTCACACCGCCGGCATTGGCATACATGTCGGGAATGATCACCGCGCCCTTTTCGCGCAGGATTTCGTCCGCGCCAGCGGTGATCGGCCCGTTGGCCGCCTCGATGATCAGCGGCGCCTGGACGCGCGCGGCATTGCCCAGGTTGATCACCCCCTCCATCGCCGCCGGGATCAGGATATCGCAGTCGTGCTCCAGCACCGTCACCCCTTCGGCCACATATTTGGCACCGGGGAAACCGGTCACGCCACCGTGTCCGGTGATCCAGTGACGCACCGCCTCCACGTCCAGCCCCGCAGGATCGACAAGCGCCCCGTCGCGTTCGATGATCCCGACGACCAGGGCCCCGTCTTCCTCGGCCAGGAACTTGGCGGCGTGATAGCCGACATTGCCCAGCCCCTGCACGATCACCCGCTTGCCATCGAGCTTGCCCGACAGACCCGCCATGGCGACATCCTCGGGGTGGCGGAAGAATTCGCGCAGCGCATATTGCACCCCCCGCCCCGTCGCTTCGACCCGGCCGTGAATCCCGCCGGCGTTCAGCGGCTTGCCGGTGACGCAAGCCTGGGCGTTGATATCGGTGGTGTTCATCCGCGCATATTGATCCGCCATCCAAGCCATCTCACGTTCGCCGGTGCCCATATCGGGGGCCGGCACGTTCTGGCTGGGATGGATCAGGTCGCGCTTGGCCAGCTCATAGGTGAACCGGCGGGTGATCTGCTCCAGCTCATGCTCCTCATACTGCCGCGGGTCGATACAGAGCCCGCCCTTGGAGCCACCGAAGGGCGCGTCGATCAGGGCGCATTTATAGGTCATCAACGCCGCCAGCGCCTCGACCTCGTCCTGATTGACCGAAAGCGCATAACGGATGCCGCCCTTGACCGGCTCCATATGTTCCGAATGCACCGCCCTATACCCGGTGAAGGTCTGGATATGGCCACGCAAACGCACGCCGAAACGGACCTTGTAGATCGCGTTGCAGACACGGATTTTCTCTTCAAGCCCGGGCGGCAGCTCCATCAGCGCGGCGGCCCGATTGAACATTAGGTCCACGCTCTCGCGAAAGCTCGGCTCCTGCCGGATCATGGCCTGACACTCCTCTTTATTTTCTCTGTTTTTCGTTTCGGCGACGAGGCGACTCGCAAGCCGAGGCCAATTGGTAGCAGGTTCTGACGTGGCGTCAAAAACTTGCTGATTTTTTCATCACGCCGGCACCACTCCCCGCCAGGAACACATCGCGCACAGCCGAGCGAGGCCGTGACACCGCCCCCCCGGGAAGCCCCCCGCCACGGCCCGAAAATCACCGTGAAACGATTGCCGTAGCAGATGCAAAAACCCGGAAAATCCCCGGCTTTCGCCGCAATTGAGCCATGTTTGGCACGCAAGCCAGAACAGGTTTTCCCGCGATCCCGCCATGACGTCAGCTCACAACGGGGATCGCCCGGAACAAGAGGTTTCGATGCGTCCCCTGAAGCGCCAGCCCCGGCGCCGCCCGTCCGGCGCCCCTAGACTGCCCGTCCCTGCCCGCGCCACTGCGGCGCAGTCAGGCAACGGGGCATTGCGCCGCTTCGTTCGCAACGAAGGCGGCAACATGATCATCTTCAGCCTCTATGTCATGGTAATCGTCCTGATGTTCGGCGGCATCGGCATCGACCTGATGCATTACGAACGCGACTGCACCGAATTGCAGAACACGTTGGATCGCGCCACCCTGGCCGCAGCCGATCTGGATCAGCCGCTGGATCCCGAAACGGTGGTTCGCGATTATCTTGCCAAGTCCGGCGCCACCGGGTCGCTGACCAAGGTGACCGTCGATGAAAGCGAAAGCCACCGGACCGTCACCGCCAACGCGACCTGCAGCATGCCCACCCAGTTCATGCAACTGAGCGGCGTCAAATCGCTGAGCGCTCCACTGATCAGTACGGCGGAAGAACGTATCGACGGGGTGGAGATTTCGCTGGTGCTCGATGTCTCGGGCTCGATGAACTCGAACAGCAAGCTCTACAACCTGAAGGTCGCCGCCAAGGATTTCGTTGATACGATGGTCGACAATACCGAAGACGGCAACCTGTCGATCTCCGTGGTGCCCTATGCCACGCAGGTTTCCACCCCCCGCAGCTTTCTCGATAAGTTCACGATCTCGAAAGAGCAGGAATTTTCCAATTGCGTGAACTTTGACGGCGAAGACTTCAGCAGCCCTGCGATCCATCCCGAACAAAGCCTGAAACGCACGATGCATTTCGATCCCTGGAGTTCGCGCTTCGACGGTCGACAGAGCACTCCCGAACGCACAGTGACCCAGCCGGTCTGTTCCGAAGACCCCTCCCGCGAGATCATGGTGCTGGAGAAAGACCGCACCAAGCTGAAAACCTATATCCAGAACCTCAGCGCGCAGGGCAACACCTCGATCGACCTCGGCATGAAATGGGGCGCGGCCCTGCTCGATCCCAGCGTGAAGCCGGTGATCTCCGGGCTGATCGAAGACGGGGTGGTATCCTCGGATTTTTCCGATCGCCCGAAACCCTACGCCGCCCACGAGACCCTGAAGGTCATCGTGCTGATGACCGACGGCCAGAACACCGCGCAATATTACCTCCCCGAGGCCTTTCGCGAAGGCTATTCCGGGGCATCGTGGAACCCCGAGGAAAAGGTCTATTCGGTTTATGACGGTCTCGACACCGAGGACCGTGACGGAGACGGCATCACCGACGAACCGATCTATTACTGGGTGGAACTGGGCCGATGGCAGGATCACCCCTATGGCACCGGGACATACGAGGCCACAACCGAGATCTGCACCAGCTATTGGTTCGGCTTCTGCATCAGATACGACTACGAGACCAGCACCGTTACCGAAGGCGGCTATTCGGTCGACCTGAGCATGGGGGACATCTTCGCCAAGACCACTCCGCGCTCGATCGCCGAGAATATCTTCGCCCCGGCGATCGGCTCCTCCGCGGCCAACAGCAAATGGCTCTATAGCGGCACCCGCGACACCTATGTCAGCACAACCCCCAAGAACGCCCGCACCCGGGCGATTTGCGCCGCCGCCAAGGCGCAGGGCGTCATCGTCTATACCATCGGCTTCGAGGCCCCGACGGACAGCCGGCAATTGCTCAAGTATTGCGCCAGTTCCGACAGCCATTATTTCGATGTCAGCGGGCTGGAGATTTCCGATGCCTTCTCCTCGATCGCCTCCTCGATCCGCAAGCTGAGGCTGACGCAATGACCGCCGCGCTTAGGGCCGCGCTACGCCGGCTGTGGCGCCAGGAGGACGGCAACGCCACCATCGAATTCGCCATCACCTTTCCCGCTCTCATCATCCTGTTGCTGTCCGGGCTGGAGCTGGGGTTCGTCACCATGCAACACGCCATGCTGGAACGCGCGGTGGATCAGACCGTCCGCGATATCCGGCTGGGGACCGGATCGGCGCCGCAGCACGACGATATCAAGGACATGATCTGCGACCGTGCCAGCTTCATCCCCAATTGCGGCGACAATCTCAGGCTCGAGATGATCCAGGTCGACCCGCGCGCCTGGGCCGGGCTCGACACTACGCCCGATTGCACCGACAAATCCGAAGAGGTCGCCCCGGTGCGCAATTTCGTCAACGGACAGTCGAATGATCTCATGATCCTGCGCGCCTGCGCCAAGATCGACCCGGTGTTTCCCACCACCGGCCTCGGCAAAAGTCTGTCGACCGACGCCTACGGCCAATATGCGCTGGTCTCGACCACCGTCTTCGTCCAGGAACCGAGGTAACTGATGCCCTTCTGCCTCCGCTCTCTCCTGCGGCGTTTCGCCGAAGACTGCCGCGGCAGCGTGTCAGTCGAATTCCTGCTCATGGTGCCATTGCTGTTCTGGACCTACATGGCCTGCTACGTCTATTTCGACGGCTTCCGGCAGAGCGACCTGAACCTCAAGGCCGCCTATGCGATCGCGGACATGATCTCGCGCGAGACCACTGCGGTCAATCCCGACTACATCGACAGCATGGAAAAGGTCCTGCGGCTGATGACCCGTGCGGAAACGCCCCTCAAGCTACGGGTCACCGTGGTGCGCTGGGACGGGACAGACAACCGCTATTACGTCTATTGGTCGGAGAACCGCGGCTATGACGCGCCGCGCACCGATGCCGATATGGCGGCACTGGCCAGCCGGCTGCCAGTAATGCCAGACGGCGAATACGTCATCCTGATCGAAACCAAGGTGAGCTATGAACCGCCCTTCGATGTCGGCATCAAAACCACCGATCTGGACAATTTCGTGTTCACCCGGCCGCGCTTCGGCCCGAAGGTGGACTGGAGCGCAAGCTGACGCTTTCTTATTCTTCCGCCGCCGGCTGATCGCGGTCCAGGATCATCGCCTCGATCATCTGGGCCATGGCCTTGGTCTGCGCCGCCGAGGTCACGCCACCGACCCCGATCCGGCGCCCCAGCCGCCACCACAGCCCCGGCGACCAACCGCGCGGGCCGGTGCGGCGCATCACGATCAGAAAACCATTCGATGGCTTGAAGGAAAAGGCGCCGCGTTCGACCGCCGCGATCGCTTCAATCGGCGCGATCAGCCGGCCGTCATCGGTGCGCAGCCCCTCCGCCGTCAGCTCAAGCCGCCCTCCGGTGGCCCGCCACATCCGTTCCGCCAACCACAACGCCAGCCCGCCGAACAGCACAAGAAAGGCCAGCCACCCCGGAGCCAAGGGTTGCGACAAGGCGAAATAGAAAACGATACCGGCGAATCCCACCAGGGCGCCGACACCGAACCAGCGCCGGAACGGCGAAACGCTGACGCTGATCAGAATGTCATCTTGCGGCATATCTGTGCTCCCCCCTTGCCCTGCCCGAGGCAAATAGCCGAAATCGCCAGCCCGCAACAGCCCGTTCCCACCCCTGGAGTGCAGCCGCGCACATTCAGCGTGCCACCGCTCGCATTTGCGTCCCCTCGCCGTCGCCCTATCTTCCCCGTCAGATTGCCCCACAGGAGAAACACCGATGTCGCTCAGACCCATTCTCGAAACCCGCCGCGCCATCCCCGCCATGGAAGGCGCCGGTGTGAAACTTCACCGCGTCTTCGGTTTTCAGGATCCGACCGAACTCGATCCCTTCCTGATGATGGACGATTTCCGCAACGAACGACCCGAGGATTACATCCGCGGCTTTCCCTGGCACCCGCACCGCGGGATCGAAACGATTACCTATGTGCTCTCCGGCACCGTGGAACATGGCGACAGCCTCGGCAATACCGGCACGCTGGGCGGGGGCGACGTGCAATGGATGACCGCCGGATCGGGCATTCTGCATCAGGAGATGCCGAAAGGAAACGCACAAGGACAGATGCATGGTTTCCAGCTCTGGGGAAACCTGCCCAGCAGCCAGAAGATGACCGCGCCGCGCTATCAGGACGTCAAGGGTTCCGACATCCCCGAGGTGATCGACGATGACGGCACCCGGGTGAAGGTGATCACCGGCGAATTCTGGGGTAAACGCGGCCCGGTCGACGGCATCGCCGCCGATCCGCAATATCTGGATATCGCCATGCCAGCGGGGGTAAAGAAGACCTTCAGGATCGACACCTACCGCCGCGCCTTCGCCTATGTCTTCGATGGCGCCGCCGCATTTGCCGATGCCTCGCAGCCCTCGGGCGTGCTGCTGGAAAAGGAAGTCGCCGGGCAAGAGGTCAATATCCGCGACCTCTCCGGCAACCGCACCCTGATCCGCTTCGGCTCCGGTGACGAGGTAACGGTGCAAGCCGGTCCGGACGGCGTGCGTTTCCTGCTGATCTCCGGCGCACCGATCAACGAACCCGTTGCCTGGCACGGGCCGATCGTGATGAACACGCAACAAGAGCTGATGCAGGCGATGCGGGACCTCAGGAACGGCAGCTTCATCAAACCGCAGCATTGAGAGACCGCCGCTCTTCGCGCCGGGCGCTCATCGCGATTCCGGCCGCTCGGAGCCGGCCATAAGGTGGCGGGAAAACACGCCAAAGATGTGTTTTCCCGCCAAACGACCAACAAACTACTGTCCCGGAGCGTTTCCGGGACGCCTTCCCGGGGCTCCGCCCGTTCGCGGCTGAAACGCGCCCCCGGAGCGTTTCCGGGACGCCTTCCCGGGGCTCCGCCCGTTCGCGGCTGAAACGCTCCCCCGGAGCGTTTCCGGGACGCCGCTCACCCCCCCTTTTTCTGGCTGCAAATATCCCGGGGGGAAGGCCGCAGGCCGTGGGGGGCAGAGCCCCCCTCGCCTCAGCCCACCACCGCCTTGCGGACCATGTCCCAATAAATCGTCTCGACCTGATCCAGCGACAACCGGCCGCCAGCGCGATACCAGGTATTGACCCCGGTCAGCATGGCAATCACGGCCAGCGTGGCGATCTTCGGATCTGGCACCTCGAATACCCCCTCCGCGACGCCCTCCCGCAGGATACCTTCCAGCGCATCCTCATAATCGCGCCGCAGCCCCTCGATCACGGTGAAATTCTCCGGGCTGAGGTTGCGCAGTTCCATATAGGCGATGAAAACCTCTTCCGGACGCCCCAGATGAAAGCGGATGTGGAACCGGGTGAATTCCTCCAGCCGCCGCAGCGGCCCTCCGACCAAGGGCCTGGCGCGCCAGGTCTCCAGCAGCTCTTGCATATGGGCGCGCATCAGATCAAACAGCAGGCTCTGCTTGTCAGGGGTGTAATTGTAAAGCGCCCCGGCTTGCACGCCCACCTCTGCCGCGATCTGGCGCATCGAGACAGCGGCATAGCCCTGGCGCGCGAACAGTTTCAGCGCGGCGCCCCGGATGCGCGGCCCGGTGATATCGGAATGAGATCCTGCAGTACGTGCCATGGGCCGACATTATATGAACGAATGTTCAGAAAAAACCCCTGCCGACCAGCCTGCCGGGGAAAACCCCGCAGACAGCACCCTCGCCCGCCACCGCCGCTTGCGCACCGCCGCTCCAGCGGGCAGAAAGGGCTGACCGAGGTATCCTGAGGCCCCATGTTCCCGCGACGTCCCCTTTTCGCCCAGATCGCCCTGCTCGCCGCGCTGACCGCGGCAGCGAACTGCACCCCTGTGCCCGAGCTCGAGGACAGCGTGACCCCGGATCTCCGCGCCGCCCCCTATCCCACATTGATCCCACTGGAGCCGGCACTGGCCCAGAACCCGCCCGAACCACAAAAGGCGGAAGCGCTGGAACAGCAGATGCAGGCGCGGCAGAACCGGCTGAACGCCCGGGCACAGCGGCTGAGAACCCGCCCGGTGGAATAACCCCCACCTCGGTTTGCTGCCACATTGCACCCCTATTGCGAAGCGGTTAAGGCACGGGGCAGCGTTTCCACGACAGCACGAAGGAAAAATTTGATGACGAACGCTCTGCGCCTTGGGATTGCCGGTCTGGGCACTGTCGGTGTGGGCGTCGTCCGCATCATCCGCAAACACGCGCATCTGCTCGAGGCCCGCACCGGCCGCAGGATCGAGATCGTCGCGGTCAGCGCCCGCGACGCCGGCAAGGATCGCGGCGTCCCGCTTGGTGATTATGCCTGGGAAACCGACCCGGTCGCCCTGGCCCGGCGCGACGATATCGACGTCTTCGTCGAACTGATGGGCGGTGCCGAGGGCGCGGCCAAGGACGCGGTCGAAGCCGCGCTGCAAGGCGGCAAGGATGTCGTCACCGCCAACAAGGCGATGCTGGCCCACCATGGCCAGGACCTCGCCCTACTGGCCGAAGAGGCCGGTCGCCAAATCCGCTATGAGGCTGCTGTCGCCGGCGGCATCCCGGTGATCAAAGCGCTGACCGAAGGGCTTGCCGGCAACGAGATCACCCGGGTGATGGGAGTCATGAACGGCACCTGCAACTATATCCTCACCCGGATGGAGGCCACCGGACAGGGCTATAACGCGCTATTCAAGGAAGCCAGCGATCTGGGCTATCTCGAGGCCGATCCGAACCTCGACGTCGGCGGTATCGACGCTGGTCACAAACTGGCGATCCTGGCTTCGATCGCCTTCGGCACCCAGGTGAATTTCGACGGGGTGGAGCTGGAGGGCATTCAGCGCATCACATTGGAAGATATTCGTCAGGCAGCCGACATGGGCTATCGCGTCAAGCTTCTGGGCGTGGCCCAGCGCAGCCCGCGTGGGCTGGTGCAGCGGATGCAGCCCTGCCTGGTGCCGGCGCATTCGCCGCTGGGCCAGCTCGAGGGCGGTACCAATATGGTGGTGATCGAAGGCGACGCCATCGACCAGCTGGTGCTGCGCGGTCCCGGTGCCGGCGAAGGCCCGACCGCCAGCGCGGTGCTGGGCGACATCTGTGATCTCGCCCGCGGGGTCAAGCTGCCGGTCTTCGGCCAGCCGGCCAAAACGCTCGAGGCGGCGCAACCGGCACAAACCGGGCTGCCGGCGCCCTATTACCTGCGGATGTCGCTGTTGGACAAACCCGGCGCGCTGGCCAAGATCGCCAAGATTCTGGGCGACGCCGGCGTCTCGATCGACCGGATGCGGCAATACGGCCATACCAATGGCGCCGCCCCGGTGCTCTTCGTCACCCACAAGACCACCCGCGCCTCGCTCGACGTGGCGCTGGAGGCGATGGCGACGACCGATGTGATCGCCTCGGAGCCCGTCGCCCTCAGGATCGAACACGTCTGAGCGATAGCTCTCGGGTGCAGGCCTCCGGCTCAGCCGAGGCCTGCGCCCGATCCCTCCCCCGGGGCCACGGCAGCTAATCCGACGATCGAACCGATGCTGGTTGCCCACACCCCGGCAGCATGATCCGTATCAGCACGATCCATATCAGCCCTGCGCCGTCTTCGGTCGCCCCAGCGCCAGGCGCATCTGCTTCTCGGTCTCGATCAGCGCGAAGAACACCACACCGACCCCCACGATCATCGCACCATCCCGAAGCGGCACCGCCTCGGTCCCGAAAATGCGCTGTAAGGGCGGCAGATATGTCACGGCGAATTGCGCCGCCACCACGGTCACCAGACTGGCCCAGACCATCGGAGTACCCTTTACCGCCTGCCAGGTCAGCGAGGTGCCATAGATGTTGCGGATGAAGAAGAGATAGAAAATCTCCTGCACCACCAGCATGTTCATCGCCATGGTGCGCGCCAGTTCGTCGCTATAGCCCTGATCATGAGCATAGCTGTAGACACCGAAGACCGCGACCAGACAGAGGATCGAAACCAGCAGAATGGTCCAGATCAGCGAACCGGTCAGCAGCGGCTCATCCCGCGGCCGCGGCGGGCGGCGCATGGTGCCCGCCTCTGAGGGCTCAAAGGCCAGTGCCATGCCCAGGGTGATGGCGGTGATCAGGTTGATCCAGAGGATCTGCACCGCCGTGATCGGCAGCGGCAGCCCGGCAAAAAGCGCCACGATGATGGTGATCGCTTCGCCGCCGTTGGTCGGCAGGGTCCAGGAGATTACCTTCTTGATATTGTCATAAACCGTGCGCCCTTCGCGCACTGCCGCGGCGATCGAGGCGAAGTTGTCGTCGGCCAGCACCAGTTCGGCGGCCTCCTTCGCCGCCTCGCTGCCTTTCTGACCCATGGCGATACCGGCATCGGCACGTTTCAGCGCCGGGGCATCATTCACCCCGTCGCCGGTCATCGCCACCGTCAGCCCACGCGATTGCAACGCCGAAACCAGCCGTAACTTGTGCGCCGGAGACGTGCGGGCGAAGATATCGGTCTCGACCGCAGCCTTGGCCAGTTCGACATCGTCCATCACCTCGATATCCGCGCCGGTCAGCACGCTGTCGGGGTTGCTGAGGCCGATCATGCCGCCGATGGCGCGGGCGGTGGCGGCATGATCGCCGGTGATCATCTTCACGTCGATGCCGGCGGCATGACATTCCGCCACCGCCGCGATCGCCTCAGGGCGCGGCGGGTCGATCAACCCGATCAACCCGATCAGGGTCAGCCGGCCCTTCATCTGGTCCTTGTGCAGCGGCTCGCCCTCTTCGGGCGGTTGCCCCACCGCCACGGCGATCACCCGCTGGCCACCCGCGGCCAGGACCTCGACCCTCGCAGCCCAGTGATCAGGATCCAGAGGCGCGGTGCCACCGTCGGGCATGCGCTGATCGGCGCAGAGCATCATCACCGCCTCAGGCGCCCCCTTGACGTGCAGGGTGCGCTCCCCCTCCGGCGACCGGTGCAGCACCGCCATATAGCGGTGCGCCGCGTCGAAGGGGATGGCGTCGATCCTGAGCCAATCGGCATAGGGATCGGCACCGCGGCGGGTGATCTTGCCGGCAAGCGCCATCAAGGCCCCCTCCATCGGGTCGCCCTCGACCCGCCAGATGCTGCCCGCGTCGTTCAGCACCGCATCATTGCACAGCCCGGCGCCTTCGGCGAATTCCATCAGCACCGCGTGATCCTCGGGGTCGGCATCGGCCTCGCGCCAGCGGATCGCGCCCTCGGGCGCATACCCGTTGCCATCGACCGAGAACACATGATCGGCCGAGGCGAGCGAGGCGACCATCATCTCGTTCCGGGTCAGCGTGCCGGTCTTGTCCGAACAGATCACCGACACCGATCCCAAGGTCTCGATCGCCGGCAACCGCCGCACGATGGCGTTGCGCCCGGCCATCGCGCGCACCCCCACCGCCAGGGTAATGGTCAGCACCGCCGGCAGCCCCTCGGGGATCGCTGCCACCGACAGGCCGACCACCGACATGAAGAGACCGGCGAATTCCATGTGCATCACGAAATAGCCATAGCCCAGCAGCATGGCGCCGAGGATCAGGATGAACAGCGTCAGCCAGCGCGCGAAGACATCCATCTGATGCACCAGAGGCGTCGTCAGCACCTCGACCTGCGCCAGCATGCCGCTGATCTTACCGATCTCGGTGTCGGCTCCGGTGTCGGTGACGACGCCCCGCGCGGTTCCGGTCGCCACCAACGTCCCGCTGAACAGCATCGAATGACGATCGCCCAGCGCCGCCTCCACCGGCACCGGCTGGATGCCCTTGTCAACGGGAACGGATTCCCCGGTCAGCACCGCCTCTTCCGCCTTCAGCCCATGTGTCTCGATCAGGCGCAAATCGGCCGGCACCCGGTCGCCGGCTTCGAGCAGGACGATATCGCCGGGCACCAGTTCGGCAGCATCGAGGCTTTGCCGGCGACCATCGCGCAGCACCGCACAATGCGGTGCCAGCATCCCCCGGATCGCCTCCATCGCCTGTTCGGCGCGCCCTTCCTGGATGAAACCGATCACCGCATTGGCCAGCACCACCGCCAGGATCACCCCGGTATCGACCCAATGCGCCAAGGCCGCCGTGACCGCCGCGGCGGCCAGCAGAACATAAATCAGAACGTTGTGGAATTGCAGCAGGAACCGCACAACCGGCCCGCGCCCCGGCGCCGAGGGCAACAGGTTCGGCCCATGTTCGGCATGCCGCCGGGCGGCCTCCTCGGCGGTCAGCCCCGCCGGGGGGACCGATAGCGTTGCGAGACAGTCTTCTGCGCCCACGGCATGGGGATCGGCAATCGGCATTGTCGTCTCCTCTTCTCGGGCCACTCGCCGCATCGCGGCGAAAGCCCCCACTGCATGCGCAGCATAGACAGGAAGTCCCCACCCCAACAATGAGGTAAAGGCGCCAATCTTCGGCAGTGCGCCCAGCCGCCGCAGGCAGGCTCCCCGCGGCAAGGTCCATCCTTGGGCAGAATTCACCCCCAGGGGCTGCACGCAACGAATTCCGCCGTCGCAGCCCTTTTACTCCCTCGCCCCATGCCTATGCTGAAGGCGATCCTTCCGGCGGTCTGACGCGGTCCTGCCCCGGGGCCGGCCCGCCGCTCTCGCAACCTGACGGAGATCTTTCATGACCACGCCCTCTTCCGCCGCAGCCACCGCCGGCGGCCCCGTCATCGTCAACCAGATCGGCCCCGAAGTCGGCGCCTGCCTGCGCGATCATCCGGCCGGCTTCACTGTGATCGACCGGCTCGATCGTGACGTCGCCCCTTGGGAGGGGCTGCCGGATGAGACGGAAATCCTGCTGACCGGTCCCTCCGCCGGCTGGCGCAAGGCCCCGACCGAGGCGCAGCCGCTGCCCAAGCGGCTGCGCTGGGTACAGTCGCTGTCGACCGGCATCGAGGCCTATCCGCGCTGGGTCTTCGAAGGCCGCCGTTTCACCTGCGGGCGCGGTGTGGCTGCCTCGGCCATCGCCGAATACGTACTGACGGCCATGCTCGACCACGCCAAGGGGTTCAGCGACCTCAAGGTACACGACCAGGCCGGCTGGAAGGTCAAGTACGACCTCGACGGACTGGCCGGCAAGACCCTGGGCATCCTTGGTTATGGCGCCATCGGCCGGGCCATCGCCCGCCGCGCCCATGGGTTCGAGATGGAGGTTCTGGCCTGCCGGCGCGGCGCCTGGGACGACAGCGACCCCTATGCCCGCCCCGCCGCGGCGCCTGAGACGCTATTCGCCGCCTCGGATTACCTGGCCATCGCGATGCCGCTGACAGATGCCACCCGGCATCTGGTCGACGCGGCACTGCTGGCGCAGGCCCAGCCCGGGCTGGTGCTGATCAATATCGCACGCGGCGAGATCGTCGATCAGGCGGCGCTAGTCGCGGCGATCGACAAGGGGAAGCTGGGCGGGGCCGTTCTGGATGTCACCACCCCCGAGCCGCTGCCGGACGGCGATCCGCTCTATTCCCTGCCGAATGTGGTGATCACCCCACATATCTCGTGGAAAACTCCCGCCTTCATGGCCGGTTTCCTGCGTGACATGACCGCCAATCTCGATGCCTATCTTGCCGGCCAGCCGCTGACAAACGAGGTCGATCTGACCCGCGGTTACTGACCCCGGCGCCCTGCCCGACCATAACCGCAGGTCCCAGCCAGGCATCCACATCGACCGGCGACAAAACGATCAATGGTTTCCGAATATACCTTTCCCTAGGATCGCAGTGCCCCGGCCCGGGGTACTGCCAGATCAGACAATCGAAAAGACATCATGACCCTGACCATTACCGCCCTTTACGCCGGCCTCGCCGGACTGCTGTATCTGTTTCTCTCGATCCACGTGATCAAGCAGCGTATCGCCTGCCACCAGTCGCTGGGAGATGGCGGCGACGCCCTGTTGAGCCGCCGCATCCGGGCGCATGGAAACTTCTCGGAATACGCTCCCCTGACACTGATCCTGATTGCGGCCTTCGAGGCACAGGGCGGCGCTGCCCCGCTGGTGCATCTGGCCGGGATCGTCCTGCTGGTCAGCCGAGCGCTGCATGCCTATGGCATGCAGCGCGAGGGTCAGGAATGGGGCCGAAAATACGGCATCCTGAGCTGCTTTGCCCTGCTGTTGGCCCTGTCACTGGCCGATATCGTCATGGCGCTGACCTGATCCTCAGCGCAGCCCGGAGCGAAAAGCCGAGGGCGGCGCACCGAATTCGCGGCGAAAGGCGGCAGTAAAGGCCGAGGGGCTGGAATAACCCAGCCGCCGGGCCAGCGCCGTGCTGGTCTCGCCGCGCTCGATCCCCTCCAGCGCCACCATGCAGCGCAGCTTGGCGCGCCAGTCACGAAAGGTCATACCCGCCTCGGTCGCGAACAGCCGCTCCAAGGTACGCTCCGAAGTGTCCAGATCGCGCGCCACCTCGGACAAACTGCGCCGCTCCTCCGGATGCCGCAGAAAATGCGCCATCACCGCCACCAGCCGCGCATCGCGCCCCCCCGGCAAATGCAGCGCCGCCGGCCGCAGCCGGGCGATCTCGTCCAGCGCCACCCAGGCCAGTCGGCGCGCGGCGGCGCCGGCCTGATCCTCCTCCACCGCCAGACGCTCGACAATCCCGCGCAACAACGGCGAACCGCGAAAGACGGTACAGGCCTGCGGCAGCCCGGCCCGTCCGGCAAAGCGCGGCGCGACATAGAGGTGACGTACCCGCAACGAGGTCTGGGTGGTCAACTGATGACCCAGACCGCCCGGTATCCAGATCGCGTGCTTGTGCGGCACCATCCAGACATCTTCGCCCGCGCGCAGCCGCAACACCCCGTCCAGACAAAGGATCAACTGTGCCCGGGGATGGGCATGAGGCAACACCGCGACCCCGGCGCCCATCGTGCCGCAGCGGGCGATCACCGGACGACCCGGCGATGTGTCATACCCGTCACCGGTGGGCGTGGCCGTGGTATTTGGCGGAAACTCGACATGTTTTGGCATAATGTCGATCTAGCACAATCCCGAGTCTTTTCATAGGACTCATATGCCAATCCCCAAGGACCACATCGTGACCTATTTCAAAGAAATCCTGATCACCGTGATCGCGCTGATCGCGATCTCCATCTCTCTCACCCTGCCCGGCGGATTGGATCAGAGCCAATCGCTGACCTTCGGGATCGTGCTGATCACCCTAGGGCTCTGGGCCACGGGGATCGTGCCGGGCTATGTCGCCTCGACCTTCTTCTTCACCGCGCTGCTGCTGCTGAACCTGGCGCCGCCGACGGTGGTCTTCTCCGGCTTCACCTCGACCGCGATGTGGCTGATCGTGACCGGCTTCGTCATCGGGGCCGCGATCACCCATTCGGGGCTGGGGGTGCGGATCGGAGCGATCGCACAGCCGCATCTGTCGAAAAGCTATCCAATGCTGATCGGCGGGCTGATGCTGATCGGGGCGCTGATGGGGTTCATCATGCCCTCCTCGATGGGGCGCGCAGCGGCGCTGGTGCCGGTGGGCATGGCGTTGGCCGATGTGCTTGGGTTGGAGAAGGGCAACAAGGGACGCACCGGCGTCGCCGTCGTCGTGGCCTTCGGCACCAATATGCCCAGCTTTGCCATCCTGCCGTCGAACATCCCCAATATCGTGATGTCGGGCATGGCCGAACGGACCTGGGGGCTTCACTTCGGCTATGCCGATTATCTGCTGCTGCATTACCCCGTCCTGGGGATCGTCAAGGGCATCGCCATCGTGCTTCTGGTGCTGCTCTATTTCCCGGCGAAGCTGACGCTGACCCCACCGGCGCCCGACCCCACCGCCCCCCATGCCGCCCGCCGTCAGGCCCTGCTGCTGGGGGTGCTGCTGATCACCGTGGCGCTCTGGGCCACCGACCAGCTCCACGGGGTGAACGCCGCCTGGATCGGGCTGGCCACGACGCTGGTACTGATGGTGCCGCAATTCGGCTTCGTGCCGCCGCCTGTGTTCAAGGGCGCCATCGACTTCGGCATGCTGCTCTTCGTCTCGGGCGCACTTGCACTGGGGGCCGTCGTCACCTCCACCGGTCTTGGCCCGGTGATCGCCCGACACGTCGTTTCGGCGCTGCCGCTGGAGGAGGGCCGGCAATTCCTGAACTTCCTGTCGCTATCGACGCTGGGGATCGTCACCAGCATCTTCACCACCATGGCCGGGTTGCCTGCGGTCCTGGGACCGATGGCGCAGGATCTGGCCAGAGCCACCGGCTTTTCCATCGAAACGGTGATGATGACCCAGGTGATCGGGTTTTCGACGGTCTTCTTCCCCTATCAGATCAGCCCGCTGATCGTCGCGATGGGGCTCGCCGGCGAATCCACCCGGCCGCTGCTGAAAATGACCCTGTCGCTGGTGGTGCTGACCTTCGTGATCTTCATCCCGCTCGATTACCTCTGGTGGCGGCTGCTGGGCTGGATCTGACGAAGACCGGGGAAGGACACTTCCCGACCACCGCCACCGCAGCATCCGCCCGGCCTGCGCCGGGCGGGCCCGGATCAGAGCTTGATCTTCATGCGGTCCATGTCGGGAGTGATCGGAATGAATTCCTCGGTATCACCAACCGGCAGATGGAACGGCCCACCGGTGAAATCCTCGGCCTTCCAGGCCGCCTTGGCCGCTTCGATCTTCTCGGGCGAGGAAGAGACGAAATTCCACCAGACATAGCGCGGGCCATTCAGCGTCTCGCCCCCCAGGGCCATCAGCCGAGCGCCCTCGGGGCCCGCCTTGACGGTGATCCGGTCACCCGGGCGAAACACCATCATGCGGCCGGCCTCGAACCGTTCGCCGGCGACGTCGATGGCACCCGAGGTGATATAGAGCCCCCGGTCCTCGTGATCGTCGGGCAGCGGGAAGGCGCCGCCGGGGGCAAGCGTCACATCGGCGTAGAAGATCTCGCTTTGCATGGTGACCGGCGATTTCGCGCCCCAGCCGGTGCCCAGGATCAACCGCGCCTCGGCGCCGGCATAATCCAGAAGCGGCAGCGCCTCCTTGCCGTGGTGTTCGAAATCGGGGGCCATATCCTCGCGATCCTCGGGCAGCGCCACCCAGGTCTGGATGCCGAACAGGCTGCTGCGCCCCTTGCGGGTCTCGGCGCTGGTGCGTTCGGAATGTGTCACCCCCTTGCCCGCCAGCATCCAGTTCACCTCGCCGGGATAGATCATCTGATGGGTGCCGATGCTGTCGCGATGTTCGAATTCGCCCTGATAGAGGTAGGTCACCGTACCGAGCCCGATATGCGGGTGCGGCCGCACGTCGATGCCGCCATCGGTGATGAATTCAGCCGGCCCCATCTGGTCGAAGAAGATGAAGGGGCCGACCATCTGGCGCCGCGACGACGGCAGCGCGCGACGCACTTCGAAGCCGCCCAGATCGCGGGCGCGCGGGATGATCAGCGTCTCGATACTGTCGAGCTTGCCGGCCTCGGGGCAATTGGGGTCAAGTGTCGGGTTCCAGCTCATGTCGGTATCCTCTTTGGTCGTTAGGGTGGTCGTCGGGTCGGTCCGTCACCACTGGATGACGTCGGCCCAGTCGTCGCGATGCTTCATCGTCTGCGCCCGGACATAGGGGCAAAGCGGCACGATGCGCTGGCCCGCCGCGCGGGCGTCCGCGATCAGACGATCGGCCAATTGCCGCGCCACGCCAAGCCCCCGCATGCTGTCGGGCACAAAGGTGTGATCGGCGATGATCAGTTTCGGCGTGACCTTGGAGATGGTCAGTTCGCCTTCCTCGGCGATACCCTCGACCCGGGTAGCATAGCGCGCCTTGCTGTCGGTATCGCTGCGGGTGATGTTCACGTCACTCATTCTCAGTCTCCCTCCTGGGTGAAGCGGCCCCGCCCTCAGGCGGGACCACGGGTTTGGATGTCAGGTCGCGGTCAGCAGATGCCGCAGTGCCTCCGCCTCGGCCGGGCGCAGCTCGTGCCCGCCGGGGTGGATTTCAGTTGCGACCAGGGCGCCTTCCGCCCCGAACCAGTCGATCAGCCGCTGGCTGAGCGGCCAGGGGCTGATCGGGTCATTCCGTCCGGCGGTGATCAGCACCCGCCGCCCCGCGAGCCCGGCGACAAGCGCCGGTTGCCAGGGGATCAGCGGATGCGGCAACCCGACCCGATCGAAGAGATCCGGCCGCGCCATCACCACCGAGACCAGGATATTCGCCCCGTTGGAATAGCCGAAGCCGAAAATCGGTGCGCTCGGATGCGCCGCCTTGTGGGCGACCACGAAACCGGCCATCCGCTCGGTCGCCCGGGCCAGATCGGCCATGTCATAGACACCTTCTCCGGTCCGTCGGAAAAAGCGCGCCGCCCCCATCTCGGCCACATCGCCGCGGGGCGAGATCACGCCAGCCCCCGGCGCGATCTCACGTGTGAAGCCGAAGAACTGATGTTCATCGCCGCCGGTGCCGTGAAAGGCGAAGATCAGCGGCGCGCCCGCGGTCGCCGGCGGCTGGGTCCACGCGGTGTAGGAGGGCTTGTTGCGCTATTCGGCGCTGAGATTGAGCTGCCCCTTTCCCTGCTGGCTTCAGGCGGCGACTTCGGTTTCGGCTCTTCCGAGGGCCGAGCAGCGATTCATGATAGCAATGCGGATCTGGATTTCAGCGGTTTGGCAGTCGGGATCGCGTGACATGATCCGTTCGCCGAAGAGCTTGAGGCGGTTCATCTGCGCCTCGACGCGGCTTCGGGCATGATAGCCTGTCCATTTCTTCCAGAGAGCCCGGCCCAGACATCGGGTCGCTCGCAGGCTCTCATTGCGCGAGATCGCGGCGGGGCAATCGGGTTTCCACCCGCGGCCGTTCCGTCGGATCGGGATGATCGGCTCCACGTCGCGCTCAAGGATCGCAGCATGGCAGCGGCGCGTATCGTAGGCTCCGTCCGCAGTGACCGTCTCGATATCCTCTGTGGCCGGGATCTGCGACAGCAACTCCGGCAGGATCGGGCTGTCGCCTTGTCGGCTGGAGGTAAACTCGACAGCACGGATATCACCTGTCGTGGTGTCCATCGCCAGGTGAACCTTGCGCCACTCCCGCCTGCGCGTCGCA
>NZ_AUBS01000009.1 GCF_000429365.1 Pseudodonghicola xiamenensis DSM 18339
CCCTTATTCGGATTGGTGGTCATAGCACAAGCGAAACACCCGGTCCCTTCCCGAACCCGGCCGTTAAGCGCTGTCGCGCCAATGGTACTGCGTCTTAAGACGTGGGAGAGTAGGTCGCCGCCAGTCCTAATAAGCGCTCTAATTCCTCTCTATAGCGATCAATATCCCAATATATGTCGGTAAGCTCCAGGTTGCAGCTAGATGGTTGTCGACCTCTCATGCCGTTGCGCAGATCCCGTGCGCGCACTCCCCCCACACAGCCCTCCGGAAACCTATCCTCCCTCTTGGGACGGCTCTTTTTCTGGCCGAAAATATCCCGGGGCAGGGCAGCCTCAGCCAGGCCGCCGGCAGGCCACACAGCCGTCCCTGAAACCCTCTGAATCCCATGAATGTGCAGCCGCCGCCTTATCCCCTCCCGGAGACGCAAGCCACCACCGCTGCCCTCCAAAAAACCGATCACGCACACCCTGACTTGCTCACAAAGCTAGACGCACTCCGCGGTCGACGGTGACGAATATCAGTTTCATGATAGATATTATGAAGAGGGAAGGACGGTCCGATCGCCATTTGAAGCCCCGGGCGCATGGTGGCCAAGGGCAATGGTCGCAGCTCGGGGATTGCCTAGCCTTACGGCTAGCAGTTCCTGGCAAGTCTTAAAGGGAAAATGGTAGCGGAGGAGGGACTTGAACCCCCGACACGCGGATTATGATTCCGCTGCTCTAACCAACTGAGCTACTCCGCCATGGGTGCACGCGATTTAGGGGAGACAGCGGAGGGGGTCAAGCGGGAATTTGTCATTTTCGACAATGTTTTTTCGCTCCGTATCTTCGGCAGCCTCTGGGCGTCATGCGGCATTTGCCGCCCTGTCTGCAACACGCCAGATGAAGTCGGCGCAAAGTTCGGGCGCGGTGATCGGCAGCATGTGGCCGCGCCCCGGCACGGCTTCATAATGCAGGCCAAAGGCGGTCATCACCTTGCCCTGGCTTTCTGGCGGCAGCAGGTTGTCTTCAGCGCCGAACAAGACCCCGCCGGGGGTCTTCAGCTCGTTCGCATAGCGCTGCTCCTGCGACAGGATGTTGCCGACCGCTTCCATATAGTCCGCCGAGGCGGCGATAAAACCCTTGGGTCGAAGCCCCAGGGCGCCGCCACCGCGAGCGAGGAAATCCTCGGGCCAGGTTTCCGGGCGAAACACCTCGGTCAAAACGGTGACGGCGGTGCGTTGTGCCAGTGGGGCCGCGATGGTGTGGCCAATCAGGTGCCGCAGTGGCACAGAACTGACGTCAAGCCCGCGGAAGGCATTCATTTCATCGGGCTGGCGGTGTGTGAGCGGGCTGATCAGCGCCAGCGCTGCGGTGCGTTCCGGGCGCTCCAGCGCCATGGCGAGCGCTACGGCCCCACCCAGAGAATGGCCGACAAGAACCGGGTTTTCAATTTGCAGCGCATCGAGACATTCATGAATCATTCGGGCCTGTTCCGGCAAGGCGGCGAGCTTGTCGTGATCGCGTTCGGAATACCCGCAACCGGGCCGGTCCAGGACGATAACACGCCATTGCTTTTCCAGCAGGGGGGCAATGCCATAGGTGAAATGTTGCAACTGCCCGGACAACCCGTGGATCAGTACCACCGGTGGGGCATCGCGCGGTCCGAGGTCCAGATAGTGGATCGCGCCGCCGCGAACCGGCTGCATCTGTCCCAGACGTGGCACCATTTTTTCGGCCTTGCGGCTGAGCGCGGCGGTCCAGATGCAGCCGCCGAGCAGCAGCAGCGCGAAGATGGCGAGTGGAATTAACAGGATGCTCAGGGCAAAGGACATGGGCTTCGAGATCCTTTCTGCGGGAGGCGTGGGCCGTGGGACGCGGTGAGCAAGTCCGACGTCGATCTGTGGGGGCGGTTGCGCCGATGGCGAGACGAGGGGCAGAGCGTGTTCGTTTGTCTGGCGGTCATTTCCGGCCTGCAGGCGGCTCGCTCGGGGACAAGCCTCTGCATGGCTCCATACTGTCCGGAGGGAATATCACCGACCTCTTGGAGCCGGCTGGCGATACCTGTGCTCCTGTCCCCGATCGCCGCGAGAATCGCGATATCGGGGGCCGCCGCGCGGACGTGTTCGCATCGCCAGGAGCTGGTCACGAAAGGCGTTGCTGACGATGAGAATATCGCTCGGAAGGGCTCCGTCATCCTGGGTTGCTTTCTCTGCGCCATGCACAACCTTACCGCTAAATCCCTTTGTGGGAAGCCGGATTCGGCATTGTGGTGAACCAGAGACTTATTCTGCCTCGAGAGCGCTCAGGTCGGGGCGCGGCAGCCAGTCCAGCAGGCGAAAGACCGCCGCGCGGCAGGCGGGGCCGGGCCAGTCGGCGGGAAAGAACGCTGTGGGCAGGTCGGGTTGCCGCAGCACGACCCGGCGCCAGCGATGGACGATCAGCATCCGCAGCGTGGCAGTCTGCAGCGGAGAGAGATCGGCGGCAGACGCCGGCAACAGCCGTTCCGCCTGGCTCAGGGCAGTGAGCAACCCCTGCGCCGCGTCAAAAAGTTCAGGCGGGCAGACCCGGGTTCGCACCCAGTCAGGCACGGCATCGGGGCAGCAGCTCAGGACCAGCAACTCTTTGCAATCCTCGGGCAGGGGGCCCGACCCCAGTGCCACGGTGCGGCTCAGGCTGAAATAATCCCGTGTCGGTAGAAGGTCGTCCAGCGGGATTTGGCCGGCGCTGTCTTCGGCGATCAGCAGATGCCAGTCCTTTGCGGCCGGGGGGGCGGGGGTATAGATGCGGGGACTGACCTCAGCGCTGCGGGCGCGGCCGAAATCGGTCAGGAAATGTTCGCTGACGCGCCCCTGGCGGGCGCTGTCGATCCAGCCGTCCTTGCGCAGCCGGTGCAGCGCCACGCGGATCGCCTCGGGTTTGATGCCGGTCGGCATGATGATCCGCGACAGCGCGCCGCCGCTCAGCCGGTCGCCGGGGGCCTGCGCCAGATCACCGAATAACGAGACGATGATCGACCAGACCCGCTGGTTTTGCGGGTCGGTGAGGGTCTGGATGGCGGAGGCAAACCAATTGTCAGGCGTATCTTTCATGCGCGACAGATTAGCGGTGCCGCCGCGCCGCCACCATCCTCAAATCGCCCGGGCTCTGACCGGGCGCACCGCGTCAGAAGGCGTTCATCGTCAGCAATTCGTATTCCGCGACCTGTTCGTCATTCTGATTGGTCAGTGTCACGGTCCATCGCACTTCACCGTATTCCTCGGTGCGCGGTGTCTTCTGCTTGACCGTCAGCCGCACCTTGATGCTGTCGCCCGGCACCACCGGTTTCATGAACCGCAGGGAATCGAGCCCGGTATTGGCCAGCACCGGCCCTTCGGTCGGCTCGACGAACAGCCCGGCCGCGAAGCTGAGCAGCAGATAGCCATGCGCCACCCGGCCGGGGAAGAACGGGTTCCGTTTCGCCGCCTCTTCATCCATGTGGGCATAGAAGGTGTCCCCGGTGAATTCGGCGAAATGTTCGATGTCCTGCACCGACACGACGCGCGGGGCACTGTGCAATGTTTCGCCGATGGCAAGCTCGCCATAGTGGCGGGTGAAGGGATGCGCCGGCCCCTTGATCTCGGTCGCGCCGGGCACCCATTTGTTGCCGATCGCCGCGAGCATGTCGGGGGAGCCCTGGATCGCGGTGCGCTGCATGTAATGCATGACGCCGCGAATGCCGCCCATCTCCTCGCCGCCGCCGGCGCGGCCGGGGCCGCCATGGATCATATGGGGCAGGGGAGAGCCGTGGCCGGTCGATTCCTTCATCGACACCCGGTCGTTGATATAGATGCGCCCGTGATAGGCCGCAGCCCCCAGCACCACCTGCCGCGCGACGGCTGGATCATGGGTGATCAGCGAGGCGACCAGCGATCCCTGGCCGCGTTTGGCGATGTCGATGGCGTGGTCCAGATCGCGATAGCCCATGATGGTCGACACCGGGCCGAAGGCCTCGGTATCATGCACGCGCTCGGCGCGGTCGGGATCGGCGCAATGGAACAGCATCGGCGGCAGGAAGGCGCCGGCATCGGCCCCCTCGACGGTGAAGTTTTCCGGGTCGCCGAACACCCGCTCGGCCTCCGCCCCGATCAGGGCGACCTTGGCCAGCACGTCGGCCTTCTGCCCGGCCGAGACCAGCGCGCCCATGCGGGTGCCCTCCAGCCGCGGATCGCCGATCACCACTTTCGACAGCCGCTCGCGCAGCGCCTCGATCACCGCGCCGACCTGCGCCTCGGGCGCCAGGATGCGGCGGATCGCGGTGCATTTCTGCCCCGCCTTGACGGTCATCTCGCGGCTGACCTCCTTGATGAACAGATCGAACTCCGGCGTGCCCGGAACCGCGTCGGGGCCGAGGATCGAGGCGTTCAGACTGTCCTGTTCGGCGACGAAACGGACTGAATTTTCAAGGATGTTCCTGTTCGACCGCAGCATCAGCGCGGTTTCGGCGGAACCGGTGAAGCTGACCACATCCTGCATGCCCAGCCGGTCGAGCATGTCGCCCAGCCCCCCGGTGACGAGCTGCAGCGCGCCCTCGGGCAAAAGGCCGCTTTCATGCATCAGCCGCACCGCCAGTTCGGTGACATAGCAGCTGTTGGTGGCGGGCTTCACGATCGCCGGCACACCTGCCAGCAGGGTGGGGGCCAGCTTTTCCAGCATGCCCCAGACCGGGAAGTTGAAGGCGTTGATATGAACCGCAACGCCCTGCAGCGAGGTGCAGATATGCTGCCCCAGGAACTGGCCGGTGCGGCCCAGCACCTCGACCCCGCCGTCGAGATAGATGGTATCATCCGGCATCTCGCGCCGGCCTTTCGAGGCGAAGACATAAAGCGTGCCGATGCCGCCATCGATGTCGATCAGATGGTCGGACTGGGTGGCGCCGGTGTCGAAGGAGATATCGTAAAGCGCCTGCTTGTGGCGGTTCAGATGTTGCCCCAGCGCTTTCAGCATGCGGGCGCGTTGATGAAAGGTCATCGCCCGCAGGGCCGGGCCGCCCTTGCCGCGCGCATAATCCAGCATGCCTTGCACGTCGAGCGCGTCGTTGCCTGCCTCGGCGATCACCGCGCCGGTGATGGCGCTGCTGATCCTATGCGCCCCGGCGCCGGGCGCCACCCATTCGCCGGCGGCAAAGCTGGCGATCTGTTGAATGCTCATGACGGTCCTCCCGTTCTCGTCCCTCAGCGCCGCGCTTCTCAAGGCGGCGATCCCTCGATTCAATATATTGACCGTCCGGTCGGTTTATGCAAGAAATTTGTCCAGGGAGAGGCCCGCATCCGGTTCGGATCGCGGGTGTTGCATGGAGAGACAAGGGGTGAGGAGAGGATGTCAGACACGATTCTGACCACGGATCACGGCACTTGGGTCGAGATCACGCTGAACCGGCCGGAACGGCTGAACAGTTTCACCGAAGAGATGCACCATGCCCTGCGCATCGCGCTGGAAGCCGCGCGGGACGGTGGCAAACGGGCGGTGCTGCTGACCGGCGCCGGGCGTGGCTTTTGCGCCGGCCAGGATCTGGGCGACCGCGATCCGCGCAAGATGGATGGGCCGCCCGATCTGGGCCACACCGTGCGGACCTTCTATGCGCCGCTGGTCAATCTGATCCGGTCGCTGCATTTCCCGGTGATCTGTGCGGTCAACGGTGTCGCCGCCGGTGCTGGTGCCAATCTGGCGCTGGCCTGCGACATGGTTCTGGCCGCCGAGAGCGCCAGGTTCATCCAGTCCTTTTCCAAGGTCGGTCTGATCCCGGACACGGGGGGGAGCTGGCACCTGCCCCGCCTGCTGGGGGAGGCGCGCGCCAAGGGGCTGGCCTTTACCGCCCAGACCCTGAGCGCCCGGAAGGCCGAGGATTGGGGACTGATCTGGAAGGCGCTGCCCGACGATCAACTGATGGCAGAGGCCCGCGCCTTGGCCGAAGGCTTTGCCAACGGCCCGACGCTGGGGCTGGGGCTGACCAAACACTGCATCCAGGCCGCCGCGACCGATACGCTGAGCCAGCATCTGGAACTTGAGGCCGATGCGATGAAGACCTGCGGCGAAAGCGCCGATTACGCCGAGGGCGTCGCCGCGTTTCTGGACAAGCGCGTGCCCGTGTTCCGGGGGGAATGAGGATGACACCGCAAGAGCGCGCCGAAAGATCGGCCAAGGCGATGTGGGCCGAGGATCATGCTTCGCAATGGGCGGGGATGTCCGTTGTTTCTGTGGCGGAGGGCCGCGCGGTCCTGGAGCTCACTGTCGCGCGGCATCATTGCAACGGCCACGGCATATGCCATGGCGGGGTGATCTTCATGCTGGCCGACAGTGCCTTTGCCTTCGCCTGCAACAGCAGAAATCAGGCCACCGTGGCGCAGCACAATCTGATCAGCTTTCTCTCCCCGGGGCGGCTGGGGGACAGGCTGACGGCCACCGCCGAGGAAATCAGCCTGACCGGACGCAGTGGAATGTATGACGTGAAGGTCACCAGCCAGACCGGGCAGGTGATCGCCGAATTTCGCGGCATGTCCCGCGCCATCAAGGGGCAGCTTTTCGACGAGGACGCCGCAAGCTGACCGCCCGCCGGTGGAGGAGCCGGCAGGGCATCAGGACAAGAGTTTAGGCGAGGAGGACGCCATGAAGGATCTCACCCCCAACAAAACCGATCTGGACCCGATCGAAATCGCCTCACGCGATGAAATCGAGACGTTGCAGCTTGATCGGCTGAAATGGTCACTGCGCCATGCCTATGACAATGTGCCGATGTACCGCGCGCGCTTCGATGCCGCCGGGGTGCACCCGGATGATTTGAAACAGCTTTCCGATCTGGCGAAGTTCCCCTTCACCTACAAGAATGACCTGCGTGATCATTACCCCTTCGGTCTGTTCGCGGTGCCGCGGGAGCAGATCGTGCGGCTGCATGCTTCATCGGGCACCACCGGCAAGCCGACCGTGGTGGGCTATACCCAGCGCGATATCGACAATTGGGCCGATCTGGTGGCCCGCTCGCTGCGCGCCTCGGGGCTCAGGCGGGGCGACATCGTGCATAATGCCTATGGCTATGGGCTGTTCACCGGCGGGCTTGGCGCGCATTACGGCATCGAGCGGCTCGGCGCCACGGTGGTGCCGATGAGCGGCGGGCAAACCGAAAAGCAGGTGAGCCTGATCAATGATTTCCAGCCCGATGGGATCATGGTGACGCCGTCTTACATGCTCAACATCCTAGAACAATTTCACAAGGCGGGGCTGGACCCGCGCGCCTCTTCGCTGTCGGTGGGCATCTTCGGGGCGGAACCCTGGACCGACGCCATGCGCAAGGAGGTCGAAGACGCCTTCGACATGCACGCGGTCGATATCTATGGCCTGTCCGAGATCATGGGGCCGGGTGTCGCCAACGAATGCGTCGAGACCAAGGATGGCCCGGTGATCTGGGAGGATCACTTCTATCCCGAGATCATCAACCCCGAGACCGGTGAGCCGGTGGCGGATGGCGAGATGGGTGAGCTGGTCTTCACCACGCTGACCAAGGAAGGTTTGCCGATGATCCGCTATCGCACCCGCGACCTGACCCGGCTGCTGCCGGGGACCGCGCGGTCGATGCGGCGGATGGCCAAGATCACAGGCCGGTCGGACGACATGATGATCCTGCGCGGCGTCAATGTCTTTCCCACCCAGATCGAGGAACAGGTGATCGCCACGGGCGGGCTGACCAATCATTTCCAGATCGAACTCTATCGCTCTGGCCGTATGGATGCCATGCGCGTCCATGTCGAGGCGGCGACCGACAGCACTGACGAGATGTCTAAAACCGCGGCTGCCCGCATGCTCTACAAACGGATCAAGGATGTGGTAGGGATTTCGACCGAAATCGACGTCCGCAATCCGGGTGAGGTTGAACGATCCCAGGGGAAAGCGGTACGGGTCGTCGATAACCGCCTGAAGGAGTGAACATTGGCCAGAACCATCGCCAAGGACCACGATCACAAACGCACCCAGATCCTCAAGGCGGCGGCCAAGGTCTTTGCCGAGGAGGGGTTCGATCGAGCCTCGATGACCAAGCTGGCCAAGGAATGCGGCATCTCAAAGGCCAATATCTACCACTATTATGACAGCAAGGATGCGATCCTCTACGACATTCTGGACAGCTACCTGTCCAGTCTGCGCGACCGTATCCTTGCAGTCGATACCGAGGGGCTGAGCCCCCAGGACCGGTTGCGCCGGGTGCTGCGCGAAATCCTGCGCGCCTATCAGGGGGCGGATCACGAACATCAGGTTCAGATCAGCGCCCTGTCCGCTCTGCCGGAGGAACAGCAGGATCAGATGCGGGCCTATCAGCGGGATATGGTCAAATTCATGGGGCAATGCCTGCATGATCTGGCGCCGGATGTTTTCTCGGCTCATCCCGAGAAATTGCGGGGGGCCACGATGTCGGTCTATGGCATGCTGAACTGGTATTTCATGTGGAATTCCGGGGCTGAGGAGCAGGAAAGAGACGATTACGCCAATCTCGTTTGCGACCTGACCCTGCATGGTGTCCCTGGTCTCTGAGTGGGGGCGGCGCGGGGGCGGCGGCTGTGCAACGGGCAATTTGATAAAAAGTCTGCGTCCGGGATGGGGCGATTGGCGGGTTACCTCTCGCTTTTTCGTCCGCAGAGGGCTTATCGTTCGGATCAGACCAGGACGGTCGATTCAGATTGGACCGTGAGGCCCGTACAACGATTGAAGGAAGGCTCTCCCATGACCCTTAAACCGAATTCGCCGGAGGCGCGCGACGCCGCCTATCACATGCACAGCTATACCAACGCCCGGGCGCTGGAAAAGGACGGCCCGCTGGTGCTGGAGAGTGGCGAAGGTATCCGTGTCACCGACAACACCGGCAAGACCTATATCGAGGGCATGGCCGGCCTGTGGAGCGTGGCGGTCGGTTTCAACGAAAAGCGTCTGGTCGATGTGGCTGCTGCGCAGATGAGCAAGCTGCCCTATTACCACAACTTCACCGCGCGGTCGCATGGTCCGGTCATCGACCTGGCTGAAAAGCTGATCAGCATAGCGCCGGTGCCGATGAGCAAGGTGTTTTTCACCAACTCCGGTTCCGAGGCCAATGATACCATCGTCAAGCTGATCTGGTATCGCTCGAACGCAATGGGCAAGCCCGAGAAGAAGAAGATCATCTCGCGCAACCGGGGCTATCACGGTGTGACCGCGCTGTCGGCTTCGCTGACCGGCCTGGTGAACAACCACCGCTCCTTCGACCTGCCGTTCCCGGGCATTCTGCACACCACTTGCCCGCATTACTGGAAAGAGGGCCAGGAGGGTGAGACCGAGGAACAGTTCGCGTCCCGCTGCGCCGCCGATCTGGAGGCGATGATCCTGGCCGAAGGGCCCGACACCGTCGCCGCCTTCATCGGCGAGCCGGTGATGGGCGCGGGTGGTGTCGTGGTGCCGCCGGCGACCTATTGGGAGAAAATCCAAGAGGTTCTGGCGAAATACGACATCCTGCTGATCGCCGACGAGGTGATCTGTGGCTTCGGCCGGACCGGCAAAATGTTCGGCACCGAAACCTTTGGGATCAAGCCGGACATCATGACGATGTCCAAGCAGATCACTTCGTCCTACTTCCCGTTCTCGGCGCTAATGATGAATGATCGCGTCTATGACCCGATCGCCGATGAAAGCAACAAGATCGGGGTTCTGGGCCATGGCTATACCGGGGCCGCGCACCCGGTCGGCGCCGCCATCGCGCTGGAGAACCTGAAGATCATCGAAGAACGCGGCCTGGTCGACAATGCCGCCGCCATGGGGGCGATCCTGCGCAAGGGGCTGGATGATCTGACCTCGAACCCGCTGGTCGGCGAATCCCGTGGCGTTGGCCTGATCGCTGCGCTGGAGCTGGTCGCTCCCGAAGGGTCGGACCTCACTGTCGGTCAGCTTGGCGCCAAGATGTCTGGCTATATGATGGAAAACGGCCTGATTTCGCGCGCGATCGGCGATGCAACGGCCTTCTGCCCGCCGATGATCATCACCGAGGCTGAAGTGAAGGAAATGCTGGACATCACCAGCAAGAGCCTGGAGCAACTGACCGCCGAACTCATCGGCTGATCCGGCGCTCCCGGTCATTCATCAGGCGGCTTCGGTTCCCGGAGCCGCCTTTTTCATGCCCACCGGATCACTTGCCCAGCTTGTCGGCGAAGAAACGGGTCAGGTTTTCCCAGGACCGGCGGCTTGCGGCCGCGCTGAAGGCCATGCCGGGGGCATTAGCGGCGGGGTTGGTGAAGGCGTGGCCTGTGTGGCCGAAGGCCAGCAATTGCCAGTCGGGACAGATCTCGGTCATCTCGGCGGCGAAGGCTTTCACCGCCTCGGGCGGTGCCAGCGGATCGTCCCAGCCATGACAAGCCAGCACCGCCGCTTTCATCTGCTGTCGCGGCATCGGTGGTGCATCGAACAGCCCGTGCAGCGACACGGCGGCGCGCAGGTCGGCTCCGGTGCGGGCCAGGTCGAGCGTGATCTTGCCGCCGAAGCAATAGCCCATGGCGCCGATCCGGGCCGGATCGACCATCGGCAGGCTTTTGATTTCGTCGAAGGCAGCGGTGATGCGCTTGGCGATCAGCGGCCGGTCGGCGTTCAGCGCCCGCATCCATTCGCTCGCCTGCTCGGGCCCGCTGGCCTGGGCACCCTCGCCGTAATAGTCGACCGCCAGCACGACATAGCCGAGCACGGCAAGCTCCTCGGCGCGTTCGACCTCGAAATTGCCAAGGCCGCCGAAGGCGGGGATGACCAGAATGCCGGGCCGCTGGCCGCTGCCGTCCTCGTCATAGACGAGCCGGCCGATGAACTGGGTGTCGCCGTCGGAATAGGTATGGGGTGTGCTGATGATCATGGGAATGGCCCTCGCCTGTGGTCTGGTTCGGGGGAACCTTAGAAATCACCGGGGCGGGGGCAAGGGGGATCGCTCGCCCAGCCCCAGCGATCGCGATAGGGGCCGGGCGTCATCGTGTTGGGTGCCTGTCGATCAGGCCGGTGCGTTCAGCCCCAGCCGCACCAGAACCGCGTGGGTCTCGGCCTCCCAACGCGCCTTCAGCTCGGCGTTGGGGACATGGCGCAGCCCCATCGCCCTGAGGCTGTCGGCCTTGGCCGAAGCGGTGGCGCCGAAGCTTGCGGCGACGCGCGGCCACCAATAGGCGAGGCTCGCCTCGATCTCCGCAGTCTCGCCGTTGGCGATCAGCTTGGCGATCCCTTCCTCGGCCAGCTCGGCATGGTGCGCCTCGACCGGGGCGATGGCGCGGAAGGCCTCGGCCAGTGGCTGATAGGAGAGCTGGGCGAAATCTGCCATCTGCACTGCTACCGCGCGGCTCATCAGCAGGTTCATGGTGACCGCATCGGTCCAGCCCATCAGCGGATAGTTGAAAACCGCCAGCCGCATATCGTGTTCGCCGCGCGTCGCGCCGATGTCGGCCTCGCGCGTCAGCCGTGCGGTCCAGGGGTGATGGGTGGCGTAGCGGTCGGTGTCGGCGCCGAAATCCCCCATGATCCGCAGCACCTGGCCAGCATGATCGGTCTTTTCCAGCACGATCCTGGCCGCCGCGATCCGTTCCTTGATGCCGGGCCCCTGGTTGATGATATCGGCAAAGCCGGCGGCCCCCGCCAGTTCGCTGTCGACGAAACTTGCCATCAGCTTCATCAGCTCGGCGCGATAGCGCGGCGGCACGTTGGCGGGATTGCTCAGTACCCCGCCCTGGGCCAGATACTCCTCGATCCGCATCTCTTCGGTCATGGTCTCACCTCCCTCGGTCTCGGGGTTACTGGTCGTAATCGACAATGACGCGGTCGGTCAGCGGATAGGACTGGCACGACAGGACATAGCCCTTCTCGACCTCGTAATCCTCCAGCGCGTGGTTGGCGATCATCTCGACCTCGCCCTCCAGCACTCGGCAGCGGCAGGTGGAGCAGACCCCGGCCTTGCAGGCATAGGGCGCATCCATCGCGTTTTGCAGCGCGGCATCGAGGATCGAGGTATCCTTGCCCATGGTCACGGTCTGGGTGGCGCCATCGAGCGTGATCGCCGCCGTGGTCTGGTTGGCACTTCTGATGGCCTCCTTGCTGACAATCTTGCGCGCCAACCGGCCCGGCTGGGCCGAGGCGAACAGCTCGAACTTGATCTGCGCGTCGCTCAGCCCGTGATCGCGCAGCGCCGCGGCGATGCCCAGCATCATCGGTTCAGGCCCGCAGATGAAGGCGGTGTCCACGTTTTCGATATCGATCCAGTGCTTGAACAGCTCGCCGCATTTCTCCCGCGTCACCAGCCCGGTGAACAGGTCGATCTCCTGCGCGTCGCTCTCAAGGATATGGATGACGTTCAGCCGGCCCATATAGAGGTTCTTCAGATCCTCCAGCTCCTCGCGGAACATGATCGTGTTCACGCCCTTGTTGGCATAGACCAGCGTGAAGGCGGATTTCGGTTCGCGCGCCAGCACGGTTTTCAGGATCGACAGCACCGGCGTGATGCCCGAGCCGCCGGCAAAGCCCAGATATTGCCGCCCGGCGCCTGCATCCAGGGGCGTGTGGAAGCCGCCCATTGGCGACATCGCCTGCAGCCTGTCGCCGACCTTCAGATCCTCATTGGCCCAGGTCGAAAAGGCGCCGCCGTCGACCCGCTTGATGCCGACCTGCAAGACGCCTTCATCCTTGCCGGCGCAGATCGAATAGCTGCGCCTGAGCTCCTCGCCATCGAAATCGCGGCGGAAGGTCAGATATTGGCCTTGGATGAAGTCAAAGGCGGCCTCGTCGCCGGCCTGCGGTTTCAGCGTGACGACCACCGCGTCGCGGATGGTCTTGTGAATATCGGTGACGGTCAGGTCATGAAAACGCGCCATCTGCTTCTCCTCAGATGCACTTGAAATAGTCGAAGGGTTCCAGGCAGTCCCGGCAGCGCCAGGTCGCCTTGCAGGGGGTCGATCCGAACTGGCTGACCTTCTCCACATGGGTCGATCCGCAATGCGGGCAGCGCTCGGGGCCGCTGGCGGGCTGCGGCGGGGCGATGCCGTATGCCTCCAGCTTGGCGCGGCCCGCCTCGCTCAGCCACTCGGTGGTCCAGGCGGGAGAGAGCTGGCGCTTCAGCTCGATTTTCTCGATCCCGTGGCCGCGCAGGGCGGTTTCGATGTCGAGGTTGATGATCGTGGTCGCCGGGCAGCCGGAATAGGTGGGCGTGACGGTGACGACCAGCGTGTCACCTTGCCAGTCCACATCGCGGATGATGCCCAGATCGGTCAGTGAGATCACCGGGATCTCGGGGTCGGGCACCTGGCCCAGCCAGTCCCAGATCTGCTGAACGCTGGGGCGGTCCTGCGTTTGGCTCATGGGGGTCTCCTCCTGCGGCGGGGCCTTTGCCCCGCCTGCCGTTTCCGCCCCCGCGTGGATGCGGGGCGCGGAGTGTTCCGAATGAACCGGCCTTACCAGCGGGCATCGGGATAGGCGCGTTGCAACCACTGCATCTGGGTCAGCAGATGGCCCAGATGTTCGCTGTGCATCCGCCCGTCGCGGCCACCCTTATGGGCGAAATGGCTGTCGGGAATGATCAGCGTCGCTTCCTTCAGCACGCGCCCCAGCAGCGCGTCATACTCCGGGCGCAGGCTGGCGGGATCGGGGGCGATCCCCTCTTCCGCCATGGCCTGATCCACCGCGTCGGCGACGAACATTTCACCCACGTAGGGCCAAAGGTAATCCAGTGCCGCCTGCATGCGGGCATGGCTTTCCTCGGTGCCGTCCCCCAGCGACACCACCGTGTCGGCAGAGCGTTCCAGGTGATAGGCGGCCTCCTTGCTGGCCTTCTCGGCGATCTCGGCGACACGGGGCTCCGAGGATGTCATCAGCCGGCCTAGAAGGATCGTGTGCCAGGCGTCGAACAGGAACTGCCGCATCAGGGTGCGGCCGAAATCGCCATTCGGCATCTCGACCAGCAGGAGGTTGCGGAAATCCCAGGCGTCGCGGTGAAAGGCGAGCTTGTCGGCATCGCGGCCTTCGCCCTCTACCTCACCGGCGAGCCCGAGCCAGAGCTGGGTCTGGCCGATCAGGTCCAGCGCGGTATTGGCCAGCGCGATGTCCTCCTCCAGGACCGGTGCGTGACCGCACCATTCGCTGACCCGGTGGCCGAGGATCAGGGTATTGTCCCCCATCCGGCAGAGAAATTCGAAAAGGGCCTGATCGCGGGTCATCACATCGCCCCCACGTCTTCGGGGATGTCGAAGAAGGTCGGGTGACGATAGACCTTCGATTCGCTCGGCTCGTAAAGCGGGCCCTTGTCGCTGGGCGAGGAGGCCGCAATATGGCGCGCTTCGACCACCCAGATGCTCACGCCCTCATTGCGGCGGGTATAGACGTCACGGGCGTTCTTGATCGCCATTTCGGCGTCGGGCGCGTGCAGGCTGCCGACATGGCGGTGGCTCATGCCGTGCTGGCCGCGAATGAAGACTTCCCAAAGGGGCCATTCGTTTTTCATGGGTCAAACTCCTCCTCGCCCCGGACGCGCGCAGGCGCCGGGTGATGGCTCAGGGCTGGGCCGGGCGGCCCGTCACCGGATTATTCCGCCGCGACCTTGGTGGCCGCTTTCTTGCGGGCATGGGCCAGCATGGCGTCGCGCACCCATTGGCCTTCTGCCCAGGCTTCGCGCCGGGCGGTCAGCCGGTCGACGTTGCAGGGGCCGTTGCCCTTCAGAACGTCATAGAACTCCGACCAGTCGGGTTCCGAGAAATCGTAATGCCCGCGCTCCTCGTTCCATGTCAGGTGGTCGTCGGGAACGGTGAGGCCCAGATAGTCCGCCTGAGGCACGGTCTGGTCGACGAACTTCTGGCGAAGCTCGTCGTTGGTGTTCATCTTGATCTTCCAGGCCATCGACTGGGCGGAATGGACTGAATCCTTGTCGGAGGGGCCGAACATCATCAGCGACGGATACCAGAAGCGATTGAGCGCATCCTGCGCCATCTTCTTCTGCGCCGGGGTGCCCTGCGCCATCTTCATCATGATGTCGTAGCCCTGCCGCTGGTGGAAGCTTTCCTCCTTGCAGATGCGGATCATCGCGCGGGAGTAGGGGCCGAAAGACGTCCGTTGCAGCGGCACCTGGTTCATAATGGCGGCGCCATCGACCAGCCAGCCCACCGCGCCCATATCGGCCCAAGTCAGGGTGGGATAGTTGAAGATGGAGCTGTATTTCATCTTGCCCGACAAGAGCTGTTCGGTCAGCTCGTCGCGGCTGACCCCCAGCGTTTCCGCCGCGCAATAGAGGTAGAGGCCGTGGCCGGCCTCATCCTGGACCTTGGCCAGCAGGATCGCCTTGCGCTCCAGCGTGGGGGCGCGGGTGATCCAGTTGCCTTCGGGCAGTTGCCCGACGATCTCGGAATGCGCATGCTGCCCGATCTGGCGGATCAGCGTCTTGCGATAGTCCTCGGGCATCCAGTCCTTGGGCTCGATCTTCTCGTTCGCATCGACGCGGGCCTGAAACCGGCGCTCCTCCTCGGTCATCTCCTCGGGGGATTTGACGCCGGTTCCGGCGGTCTTGATCATCTGGGCATACATGCCGTTCTCCTCCCGTTTGGGCGTCTCTCCTCAGACGCGTTCGAGTATCAGAGCCGCCCCCTGACCGACCCCCACGCACATGGTGCAAAGCGCATAGCGCCCGCCGGTGCGTTGAAGCTGATAGGCCGCCGTCATCACCAGCCGCGCCCCGGACATGCCGAGCGGGTGGCCGATGGCGATGGCGCCGCCGTTGGGGTTCACATGGACGGCATCATCCGCCACCCCGAGTTCGCGCAGGGTGGCAAGGCCCTGGCTGGCGAAGGCTTCGTTCAGTTCGATCACGTCCATCTGGTCGATGGTCAGACCGGCGCGGGCCAGAACCTTGCGGGTCGCGGGCACCGGGCCGATGCCCATGACGCGCGGCGCGACACCGGCGGCGGACATCGCCACCACGCGGGCGATCGGGGTCAGGCCGTTCTTGGCCGCCGCCGTCTCATTCGCCAGCAAAAGCGCAGCGGCACCATCGTTGACGCCGGAGGCATTGCCGGCGGTCACCGTCAGATCGGGGCCATTGACGCCCTTGAGCTTGGCCAGTTGTTCGGCGGTGGTGCCGGGGCGCGGGTGTTCGTCGGTGTCGACGGTCACCGGATCGCCCTTGCGCTGGGGAATAACGACCGGTGTGATCTCCTCCTTGAACACACCGGCGGCCTGCGCCGCAGCCCAGCGGGCCTGGCTGCGGGCGGCGAAAGCATCCTGATCTTCGCGGCCGATATTGTAATCGGCGGCAACGTTGTCTGCGGTCTCCGGCATCGAATCGACACCATATTGCGCCTTCATCTTCGGGTTGACGAAGCGCCAGCCGATGGTGGTGTCATAGACGGCATTCGACCGCGAAAAGGCGCTGGTCGCCTTCGGCATCACGAAGGGCGCGCGCGACATGCTTTCAACACCGCCGGCAATCGCCATGTCGTAATCACCGGCGCGGATCGCCCGGGCGGCGGCGCCCACCGCATCCATGCCAGAGGCACAAAGCCGGTTGATTGTGCTGCCCGGAACCTCGATCGGCAGACCGGCCAGCAGGGCGGCCATTCGGCCGACGTTGCGATTGTCTTCGCCCGCCTGGTTGGCATCGCCGAAGATCACCTCATCCAGGCCGGCCCAATCGACCTGCGGGTTGCGCGCCATCAGAGCGGCAATCGGGATCGCGGCCAGGTCATCGGTGCGCACCTGGGACAGAGCGCCGCCATAGCGGCCGATCGGGGTGCGCTGCGCGTCGCAGATGAAGGCATCCATTCGTTCTTCTCTCCAGTCTTCCATCTTCATAAGGCGACCGATTGGTCGGGTATTATGCTCGGACGCGATTCGAGGCAAGAAAAATGTAACGAAGTTTCCTGCTTCTGGATATTTTCGTAACGAAACATCCCTTCGCGCCGGCTGACAGCACCAGTTGTGCGGCTCTGTGCCTTTTTCGGCAAGGTGAAGGTTGCGGTGGCGGCCGGGGGGTGATGCAATTTGCCGGCGCGCCCCTTAGATCGAAGCGGGGACGGGGCCGGAAAGCCAAAGGTGAAAAGGGGCACTATGAAAGCGATAGTCCTGATCCGCGCTGCCCTGGTGCTGCTGTTGGTGCCGGCCTTGGCTTCCGCTCCGCGGGCCGAGGACGCGGAGCAGCCGGTAGCAGCGGGCGGCCAGGCGCTGGCGGCCGATCCGGGCTTTGCACGGCTGCGCTATAGCATCGCGAATGATCCCGACTGGGCGCTTGATCGGGTGGCGGCGCTGCTGGCGGCCCTGCAAAAGGACGATACGGCCGATGCGCGGGTGATCTTCGATCTCTATACCCTGGCCGCCAATCTGATGATCGAGGGCGGCAGCGTGGCGCAGGCGGCGCAGGTTCTGGCCCAGCTTGCCGATTTCAGCGCCGCCCTGCGGGATGAGGTCGGGCGCGATCCGATCCCGCTTTATGCCCAGGCGGCAGCGTTGCTGGAGGACACCGGCCAGCTTCAGGCCGCGCGGGAGACGCTGGTGACGCTACTGGCCGAACAACGGGCCGGTGGCCTCGCTGCCAAGGATGTCGCCCCGACGCGTGCGGCACTATCCCGGGTCGACCAGGCGCTGGGCGGTGTTCGGGGGGATGTCCCGGTGCCGCCGCAGGGGGGTGTTCCTGAGCTGACGCGGCTGTTCTATGCCACAGACCGGGCCCAGAGCGATGCAAGCCTGCCGCAGACCTTTTATGGCAAAGAGCGCGGCGATGCAGCGCTTGGGGTGGCTGGGGTCCTGGTGCCCGAACCGGTGGCGTTGGGGTATGCGGTACTGCGCCAGGTCGAACCGCTGGCGGCGGCTGTCTTCTACGACCGGCTGGAACAAGCGTTGGCGGCACGCCCGGAGGCAGAGATCCTGGTTTATGTCCATGGCGCCGGCATGACCTTCGAAGAGGCGGCGCGCCGTGCCGCCGGCCTTGCCCGGGCGTTGCACTTCGATGGGGTGCCGGTGCTCTATTCCTGGGCCTCGGGGGGATCGGTGGTGGACTATGTCGGTGACAGCGCCGCGGTAGAGCTGTCCGGGCCGCGGCTGGGGCGGTTCCTTGACGGGCTGCTTCAGCATGCCGGCGGCAGGCGCATCCATCTGGTGGCGCGCGGCCTGGGTGCACGGCCGGCGCTGCAGGCACTGACCCTGTTGGCGGCGGCGGAACCGGGCCAAAAGGACTTGCTGGGGCAGGTAGTTTTCGTTGCTCCCGATGTCGATGCCGGCGCGTTCCTTGAACGCGTACCGCTTATCCGGCCACTTGTTCAGCGCCTGACGCTCTATACCTCGGACCGGGAGCGAACCCTGGATGTGGCGCGCGGGCTCTACGGCGATGCACTCAGGGCCGGGGATGGTGGCGGGGTGAGCCTGGTCGATGCGGCGATGGACAGTCTCGATGTCTCGGGGTGGGGGCGTGATCCGCTGCGCCCGGTGACCGGGGCACCAGCGCTGACCGATCTGGCCGCGCTGATCCGGCGCGATGCGCCGCCCTCCGCTCGCTGCGGTTTGACAGCCTCCCCCGGCGGGGCGGGCGACGGGCTGGTCTGGGAGGTGTCGGAAGAAATGATCGGCGTTTGCGGCGATCCCGCCTGGCCGGCGCTTCTGGCCGCCTTGCCGGCACCGGGGGGCAGCGCGTCCTGGCAGCAGGTCCTGCGCGATCACCTGTCCGATCCGGATCGCCGTTCCCGGCTGGAACCGGCGTTGCGGCATCTGATCGGCGACTAGAAGGTTTCGGGCAGAGCAAGGCCATGGCCCGCTCCGCCCGAAATCAGCAAGTTGGAATAGTGCGATGGATCAGGCAGAAAGCCGGTCGGCGAAAACGTGCTCGACAATGCGATCGCGCCGGATACCGCGCGCGGCCAGTTCCTTATCGCTCAGCGATTGCAGAAATTTGACCTGATCTTGGCGTGAATTCGCTTCGGCGACGCGTTCCATCCAAGCCCAGATGCCATGGCCGAGGGCCACGATGGGGCGGGTGAACGAGAAACCGGCAGACGGTTGGCTGGTGGTATGTGCCATTTGAACCCTCATGGTGACGTAACTGGTTGTCCCTCCCATGCGCCCATATTTGGTCAATCCTGCTGACATGAGTAGGGGGAGATGCCGCATGTCTGCCTTGCGATTTCTGCAGTGCAGCATGCGTGGCCCGCTCCGGACGCTGCAAGAAATGGCGGCAAGAAAAAGGCCCTGCCGAAGCGACAGGGCCAAGTGACTCGGGCGGGCCGAGGGGAGACATTTCGGTGAAAGAGAGATTGCCTTGGATCAGCTCCAAAGCGAGTCATGCATGACAAAACGGGCAATATCGGCACGTTTCAGCCCGCGATCGGCCAGTTCAGCGTCGCTGAGCTTGGAAATCTCGACCACCTGACGGCTTTGTGACGGAGACTCGGAACTGCTGCCGAACAGCTCGGTCAGGATGGAGTAGAGGCTGGGGAAGGGGGCGGACAGGGCCGCCGGAGTGGTTGAATGGGCCATTTGGCTCCTCCTCATGGAACGGTGTTTCTGCAGTTGCATTGTCAATTATGCTGCGACTGCATTGTGTGCCAGAGGGGCTGGGGCATATCCCGTCTGCGCATTGTGCATGACTGGGGCGTGACTGGGGCATGGTTGGCGCCGGGCGGCGGCGGTGCGGGCCGGGACCCGCGCCACCGCCTGCGGTCTCAATCGGCGCGGAATTGCGGATCGACCGGCACCTGCAGCCCGGTGGCCAGCGCGTTGGTCTGGCTCGCCATCCCGACCACGGCCAGCAATTCGCCATACATCTCGGGGCTCATCCCCTTCGCCCGCGCAGCGGCACTGTGGGAATGGACGCAGTATTCACAGCCATTGGCGATCGAAACCGCGACATAGAGCATTTCCTTGACCACCGGATCCAGTGCCCCGGGGCCCATCACCGCCTTCAACCGGTCCCAGGTGGCGCGCAAAAGCGCCGGATCATGCGCCAGGGCGCGCCAGAAGTTGTTGATGTCATCGGTGCCGCGGGTGGCGCGGATGTCGTCGAATACGGCGCGAGCCTCTGGGCCGGCTTCGGTATCGCTCAGCAGTTTGACGGTGGCCATGGGGGTCTCCTCTTTGTGTCGCCCAGGAGGCTAGCACCGCCGCGTGGCCGTCGCCATGCGCCCGATTGCGCGCGTGACGCGCTTGCCTTCCGCGCGGCCAGAATTCAGGATGCGCCGAGCGTAACGAGAGAGCCGGGGTACCCCCATGACCGAGCAGACCGAACTTCCCGACATCGCCGCCGAATGCCTCGGCATCAAAGTGCCGGCCTCGCGCTTTCTTCACGACAAGCGGATCGAGCGGATCAATGCCGCCGAATACGAGGGGCTCGAAATGGCCGGCGCGTTGCATGTGGTCGGCGAAGGTGATGTGGTGCTGGAAATCGGTGCCGGTATCGGTCTGGTCGGCGCGGTGATCGCCGCCAATGCGAAACCGCGCCTGGTGCGCTCGTTCGAGGCCAATCCCGAATTGATCCCGGCGATCGAGGCGCTCTATGCCGCCAACGGTCTGGGGGATCGGATCTCGGTGCAAAACAAGGTTCTGGTCAGCGCGCCGGATCGGCCCGAGACGATGACCTTTCACATTCACAACAGTTATCTCGGCTCCTCTCTGATCGCGCCGGAAAACCGTGAAACCCGCAGGGTCGAGGTGCCCACCGTCAGTTTTCACGATGTCTGCGCCGATCTGAAACCGACGGTGCTGGTGATGGATATCGAGGGCGGTGAACGCGATATCCTGCTGCACGCCGATCTCAGCCCGTTCCGCGCCATGGTGCTGGAATTCCATCCCAACGCCTATGGCGTCGGCGGTATGCGCGAGTGCAAGAATGTCCTGCGCGAGGCCGGGTTCGAGAGGGTGGCCGAAAAATCGACCCGCACGGTCTGGACCTGCGTGCGCGAGCCCGCTCAGGTGGCATAATTCGCGCCTGGTCTTTTTCTGGCCCTAAATATCTCCGCCGGAGGCAGCGCCCGGAACGGGCGCTTCCGCTCCGGGACGACGGGCCGGTCCCGCGTCGGCAACGGGACGCGAGACGGAGAGGGATTTTATCATGAAATCAATGCTCAAATACCCCGTTCCGCAATAATATTTCGTCCGAGGCCTTTGGTCTTGATCTTGCTTGCCGCTTGCGCCTAGTCTGCCTCACCAAAGTGGAATGAAGTTCCGCATTGCGAAATTGGTCTTGGGGGGAGTGCCGGCCGGGCAGCGCAGGGGCCTGAAGTGACGCGATGTCCTGCGTCACGGGTTTGCGCCACCGTCATTTTCACCGTTAGAAGTCCGATAGAACGGGAATGGAACCGGCACAAGCTCGGCATGCGGGCCGCCGGTCACAAGGAGGGGAGGGACGGATGTCCGAGGTCATCAGTTACGAGAAAATTGGCGATATCGCGGTTCTGGCGGCGAACAACCCGCCGGTGAACGCGTTGGGTCTGGCGGTGCGCCAGGGTCTGGTGGACGGTATCGAGCGCGCCGAGAAAGAAGGCGCCAGGGCGGTGCTGATCTATGGCGAAGGCCGCACCTTCTTCGCCGGCGCCGACATCCGCGAATTCGGCAAGCCGCCGGTCGGCCCCTTCCTGCCGGACGTCTGCTCCCGCATCGAATCCTCGCCGCTGATCGTCGTTTCCGCCCTGCACGGCACCGCGCTGGGCGGCGGGCTGGAAATCGCTCTGGCCTCGCATTACCGAATCGCCGTGCCGAAGGCCCGCATGGGCCTGCCCGAGGTTCTGATCGGCGTCATGCCGGGCGCCGGTGGCACCCAGCGCCTGCCGCGGCTGATCGGCATCGACAAGTCGCTCGACGTGATCACCTCGGGCCGTCAGGTCGGTGCCAAGGAGGCGCTGAAGCTGGGCATCCTCGACAAGATCGTCGATGGCGAGCCGCGCGAGATCGGCCTGGCCTATGCGCAGGAGCTGATTGATGCCAATGCCCCGCGTCGCCCGGTCAGCGAAATGCCGGCACCCGCGCCGGTCGATTTCGACGCGCTCTATGACGCCGTGCTGAAGAAGGGCCGCGGCCTGCTGGCCCCCGCCGTCGCCGTGCGCGGCATCCAGGCCTGCTGTGAGCTGCCCTTTGACGAAGGCATGAAGCGCGAGCGTGAGTTGTTCGCCCAACTGATGAACACCGATCAGCGCCAGGGCCTGATTCATGCCTTCTTCGCCGAACGCGCCGTAGGAAAACTGCCTGAACTGGAAGGCGTCGCGCCGCGCGCGCTGAACGCCATCGGCGTGATCGGCGGCGGGACCATGGGGGCGGGTATCGCCACTTCGGCGCTGCTGTCAGGGCTCAAGATCACGCTGATCGAGATGAGCCCGAAGGCGGCCGAGGCTGCCAAGGGCCGCATCGCCGGCAATCTGCAGGGCGCGCTGAAGCGCGGCAAGATTTCCCCGGAGACATTCGAGGAACTGACGGAAAAGGCGCTGACGCTGGCCACCGATTACGCAGCGCTGAAAGACGCCGATCTGGTGATCGAGGCGGTCTTCGAAGAGATGAGCGTGAAGAAGGACGTTTTCACCAAGCTCGATGCCATCTGCAAGCCGGGTGCCGTGCTGGCCTCGAACACCTCTTATCTCGATATCAACGAGATCGCCGCCGTCACCTCGCGCCCGGCGGATGTGATCGGGCTGCATTTCTTCTCGCCCGCGCATGTGATGAAGCTTCTCGAGATCGTCGTTGCCGACAAGACCGCGGCGGATGTCGTCGCCACCGGCTTCGCGCTTGGGGGCAAGATGGGCAAGGTTTCGGTGCGCGCCGGGGTCTGCGACGGTTTCATCGGCAACCGGATCCTCAGCACCTATCGCACCTGCGCCGATTACATGATCCTCGATGGTGCCTCACCCTATCAGATCGACAAGGCGCTTGAGGAGTTCGGGTTCGCCATGGGGCCCTATGCGGTGGCCGACCTGGCCGGCTTGGATATCGGCTGGGCGGTGCGCAAGCGCAAGCGGGCCGAGGGCATGAACCCGCAGGCGCGCGACTTCACCTATGCCGACAAGCTCTGTGAAGACGGGCATTTCGGCCAGAAGACCGGCATGGGCTATTACGACTATTCAGCCGGGCCGAAATCCCGGGTGCCGAACCCCGAGGTCATGCCGCTGATCGAGGCTGATCGCGCCGCCCAGGGCATCACGCCCCGGGTTTTCACCGACGAGGAGATCGTGCGCCGCTATATGGCCGCGATGGTGAACGAGGCCGCCAAGGTGGTGGGCGAGGGGATCGCCAAGCGTCCGCTCGATGTCGATGTGACGCTGCTCTATGGCTATGGCTTCCCGCGCTATCGCGGCGGCCCGCTGAAATGGGCCGACATGCAGGGCCTGCCGGCGCTGCTGGACGACATCACGTCCTGGGCCGAGGCCGATGGCTATTTCTGGGCGCCGGCCCCGCTGCTGGAGCAGCTTGTCGCCGAGGGACGCAGTTTCGACGACCTGAACCGGGATTGAAGAACAAAGACGGACATATCGGACTGAGGAGGAGAAGTTCCGATGAAACAAGCAGTGATCGTATCGGCGGCCCGTACCGGGCTCGCCAAATCCTTCCGTGGGTCGTTCAACGCGACCCACGGCGCCACCATGGGCGGCCATGCCGTTCAGGCCGCCGTGGCGCGTGCCGGCCTTGACGGCGGGGAGGTTGAGGATTGCATCATCGGCTGCGGTACGCCCGAAGCCGAGACCGGCAGCAATGTCGCCCGCCAGATCGCCCTGCGCGCCGGCCTGCCGGTGACCGCCTCGGGGATGACCGTGAACCGGTTCTGCTCCTCCGGGTTGCAAACCATCGCTCTGGCGGCCAATGCCATCGTTGCGGGCGACGCCGGCCCGATGGTCGCGGGTGGGGTCGAAAGCATCTCCATGGTGCAGCCGAAGGCGCGCCATGCACCCGAGCAATGGCTGATGGAGCATAAGCCCGCCGTCTATATGACGATGATCGAAACCGCCGATATCGTTGCCGATCGCTATGGTATCAGCCGCGAGGCGCAGGATGAATATGGCCTGCGCAGTCAGCAGCGGATCGCCAAGGCGCAGGCTGCCGGTCTGTTCGATGACGAAATCGTGCCGATGCAGGCGACCATGGCGGTCAAGGACAAGGAAACCGGCGAGATTTCCTTCAAGGAAGTCACCGTCGATCGCGACGAATGTAACCGTCCCACCACCACGCTGGAAGGTCTCGCCGGGCTGGAACCGGTGCGCGGCGCCGGCAAGTTCATCACTGCCGGCAACGCCAGCCAGCTCTCCGATGGCGCCGCCGCCGTGGTGCTGATGGAGGCCAAGGAGGCCGAGAAGCGCGGGCTTGATCCGATGGGCGCTTTCAAGGGCTTTGCCGTCGCCGGTTGCGAGCCCGACGAAATGGGCATCGGACCGGTCTTTGCCGTGCCGCGTCTGCTGGAACGCCATGGGCTTACTGTCGACGATATCGACCTGTGGGAACTGAACGAGGCTTTCGCCTCCCAGGCGCTCTATTGCCGCGACCGGCTGGGGATCGACGACGAGAAATGCAACGTCAACGGCGGTTCCATCGCCATCGGCCACCCCTTCGGCATGACCGGGGCGCGGATGACCGGCCACCTGATGCGTGAAGGCAAGCGGCGTGGCGCCAAGCTGGGCGTCGTCACCATGTGCATCGGCGGTGGCATGGGCGCCGCCGGCCTGTTCGAGATTTACTGAGGAGGATCACCATGGATCTGAGCTACTCCCCCGAGGAGCAGGCCTTTCGGGAAGAGGTGCGCGCCTTCTTGCGCGACGAGCTTCCCAAGGACCTGTCCGACAAGGTCCGCTCCGGCGCCGAACTCGGCAAGGCGGATATCGAACAGTGGCACGCGATTCTGAACAATCGCGGCTGGCTGGCGGCGAACTGGCCCAAGGAATTCGGCGGCGCCGAATGGAACGCGGTGCAGCGCCACATCTTCGAAGAAGAGGCTGCGCAGGCGAACGCGCCGCGCATCGTGCCCTTCGGCCTGTCGATGCTGGCGCCGGTGCTGATGAAATTCGGCAATCAGGCGCAGAAGGATTATTATCTGCCGCGCATCCTGAATGGTGATGACTGGTGGTGCCAGGGCTATTCGGAACCGGGCGCGGGCTCGGATCTGGCCAGCCTCAAGACCCGCGCGGTGCGCGAGGGCGACCATTACATCGTCAACGGTCAGAAGACCTGGACCACGCTGGGCCAGCACGCCAACAAGATCTTTTGTCTCGTGCGCACCAACCCGGACGTGAAACAGCAAGAAGGTATCTCCTTCCTGCTGATCGACATGGACACACCGGGCATCGAGGTGCGCCCGATCATCCTGCTCGACGGCACGCCCGAGGTGAACGAGGTCTTCTTCGACAACGTCAGGGTGCCTGCCGAGAACTTGGTCGGTGAAGAGAACAAGGGCTGGACCTACGCCAAGTATCTGCTGACGCATGAGCGCACCAATATCGCCGGCGTCGGGTTCTCTCGCGCTGGGCTCGATGCGCTGAAGCGGATCGCCAAGGTCGAGATGTCGGGTGGTCGCCCGCTGATCGAAGACCCGCATTTCGCCGCCCGTGTCGCCAAGGTCGAAATCGACCTGATGGCGATGTCCACCACCAATCTACGCATCATCTCCCAGGCCGCCGCCGGTCAGGCGCCGGGGGTGGAAAGCTCGATGCTCAAGGTCAAGGGCACCATCATCCGGCAGGAGATCAACGATCTGACCCGCCGCGCCGTGGGCCCCTATGCGCTGCCCTTCCCGTCGGAAGTCCTGGCAGGCAATAACGATCCGATCGGCCCCGATTATGCCGGACCGACGGCGGCGGAATATTTCAACAACCGCAAACTGTCGATCTTCGGCGGCTCGAACGAGATCCAGCGTGGCATCATCGCCAAAGTGAAGATGGGAGGCTGAGGGACATGGATTTCAACCTGACCGAAGAACGGCAGATGCTGCAGGACACCCTGCGCCGCTATCTGTCCGACAAATACACCACCGCCGCCCGCAACAAGATCCTCGACTCGGACGAGGGGATGAGCGCGGATATCTGGGCCGGTCTCGCCGAATTGGGGGTGATCGGGGCGCTGTTCTCTGAGGCTGAAGGCGGCTTCGGCGGCGCCGGCTTCGACATCACCACGGTGTTCGAGGAACTGGGCCGCGCCGGCGTGGTCGAACCGATGCTGGAAACCGCCGTTCTGGGTGGCCGGCTGCTGTCGGCGCTTGGCGACGACAGCCAGACCGCGCTGATCGAAGAGGTGATCGGCGGCAGCCTGCATCTGGCCTTCGCCCATGGCGAACCGACCAGCCGTTATGATCTGAACCGGGTCGCCACCACGGCCAAGACCGACGGCGGCGACATCGTGCTGACTGGACGCAAGGCGGTGGTCGCCAATGCCGAAGCCGCCGGTTACCTGATCGTCTCCGCCCGCGAAAGCGGCGCGGTGGATGACGAGGCTGGGATTTCCCTGTTCCTGGTGCCGGCCGGCACCTCTGGCGTGACCCTGCGGGGCTATCCGCTCTTCGCCGGCGGTCGTGCCGCCGAGGTGACGCTGGACGAGGTGCGGCTGCCGGCCTCCGCCCGTCTGGGGGCCGCCGGTGAAGCCTTTGCTGCCATTGCCGATGCGGTCGCCGCCGCCAATGTGGCGCTCTCCGCCGAGGCGCTTGGCGCCATGGTCACCGCGACCGAACTGACCCGGGGCTATCTGATGACGCGTCAGCAGTTCGGCCGGCCGATCGGCACCTTCCAGGCGCTGCAGCACCGGTTCTCCGACCTGCTGATAGAACTGGAACAGGCCCGGTCTGCGGTGATCAATGCCGCCGGCCATCTGGCCGACCCGCTGGCGGAACGCGATCGCCAGATCGCCGCCGCCCGCAACCTGATCGGTCGCGCTGGCCGTCTGGTCGCCGAAGAGGCGATCCAGATGCATGGCGGTATCGCCATGACTCAGGAATATGAGCTGGCCCATATCGCCAAGCGCATCGTGATGACGGATCATCGCTTCGGCGATACCGATTATCATCTGGAGCGGTTCATTGCCCTCAGCGCCGCAGCCTGATCGCCTCCCCGTCGCCCCCGTCTCCGCCGAAGAGGTGGAGCGGAACGGCAGCGGGGCGCAGGCGCTGATCGGCTATCACCTCGATCTGACCGGCGCCGATGGGGCCGGTCGGGTCATTCTCGATATCGAGGACCGCCACCTGAACCGCCACGGCAGCCTGCACGGCGGCATCGTCGCGATGATGCTGGATGCGGCCGGGGGCTTCGCGGTCTCGCGCGCCAGCGAAGGGGAGGGGTTGCCGAATGTGGCGACGGTGTCGCTCAATACCAATTACGTCGCGCCGGCGCGCGGCGGCCATCGGGTGACGGCGGTGGGCCATGTCACCGGCGGCGGTCGCAAGGTGGTGTTCGCCAGCGCCCAGTTGCTGGACCAGGACGGCACGCTGCTGGCCACCGCCTCGGGCGTGTTCCGCTGTATCCGCGCATGAGCGGGAAAGGATGACCATGACACGTATCGATGATCTGGGCGACCGGCTGGTCGTCGTCAACGGCAACGCCGCCCGCCGCGGCGCGCTGACGCCGGAGTTCCTGGAGGCGATCACCGAGGCGGCGGAGCGCGCCATCGCCCCGCGCATCAAGGCGGTGATCCTGAGTTCCGAGGGCGAATTCTTCTGCGCCGGCGGCGATCTCAACGTGCTGATCACCCGTCAGAGCATGGCCGAGGACGAACGCTGCGCCCAGATCGACCGGCTGCACGCCCGCATCCGCGCGATCCGCGCCTGCCCGGTGCCGGTGATCGCCGCCATCGAGGGCGGCGCGGCGGGCGCCGGCCTTTCCATCGCGCTGGCCTGCGACATGATCGTGGCGGCCGAGGATGCCAAGTTCACCGCCGCCTATGTCAAGGCCGGGCTGGTGCCCGATGGCGGGCTGACCGCCGCATTGGCGCGCATCCTGCCGCGTCCCCTGGCGATGGAGATGTGCCTGCTGGGCCGCCCGGTCACCGCCGACCGCATGGCGGCGCTGGGGGCGATCAACCTGGTCACCCCCAAGGGCGGTGCCGAGGCCGGCGCGATGGAATTGGCCGAGGTGTTGGCAAAGGGCCCGCGCAGCACGCAAGGCGCGATTCGTACCATGGTGGCGCGCGCCTATGACAGCACCGAGGCCGAGCAGCTCGATATCGAACGCGACGCCATGGGACGGGCCACCGGCAGCGCCGAGGCTGCCGAAGGCATCGCGGCCTTCCTGGAAAAACGCGCCCCCGACTGGCCATAACGCCGCCGCGTCGTCACGGCGGCGCCGTCTTTTTCTGGCTGAAAATATCCCGGGGGAGGCGCGGCGTCAGCCGTGGCGGGGGCAGAGCCCCCGTCCGTCGGTCAAGCGTAAACGCCGTTCGCCGCCTCGCGGATCGCGCGGATGTTCTGGCCGTAGATCTCGGGGGTTTCCACCGATCCGCCCTTGAACACTGCCGATCCCGCCACCAGCACGTCGGCACCGGCATCCGTCATCAAGGGGGCTGTGGTCGGGTCGATGCCGCCGTCGATCTCGATATGAATCGGGCGCGAGCCGATCATCCGGCTCAGCTCTTTCACCTTCTCGACCTGGGAATGGATGAACTTCTGGCCACCGAAACCGGGGTTCACCGTCATCACGCAGATCAGATCGACCATATCCAGCAGGTATTCCACCGCCGAGGCCGGGGTGCCCGGGTTCAGTGCGACACCTGCCTTGGCGCCATTGGCACGGATCGCCTGCAGGGTGCGGTGGATATGAGGGCCGGCCTCCACATGGGCGGTGATCACATCGGCGCCGGCCTCGGCGAAGGCCTCGATATAGGGATCGACCGGCGCGATCATCAGATGCACGTCCATCACCGTCTTGATATGCGGGCGGATCGCCTTGCACATCGCCGGGCCGAACGTCAGGTTCGGCACGAAATGCCCGTCCATCACATCGACGTGGACCCAATCGGCCCCCTGTGCCTCGATGGCTTGGATTTCCTGCCCGAAGTTTGCGAAATCGGCGGAGAGGATCGAAGGGGCAATCTTGATGGTGCGATCAAAGGACATGGCAGCGTCTCCGGGTTGTCTGCCCCGCATATAGGCGCCGGTGGCCGTCGCGCCTAGGGAAAAACGCCGCTTTCGCGGCGCTGGGTGCGTTACAAAAGTTTCACGCCCCTGACATATCGCGTTTGGACATTGAGGGTAGCACGGCGCCGACACGGACGGGGGTGGCTTGTGCTACGCATCGAAAAACTGACTAAGCGCTTCGGCGCCAATACGGCCGTCGATACGGCCAATCTGGATATCGACAAGCCGGTGATGATCGGAATCATCGGGCGTTCGGGGGCCGGCAAATCGACGCTGCTGAGGATGATCAACCGCCTTGCCGACGCGACCGAAGGGCGTATCCTGTTCGAAGGGCGTGATGTCACTCAGCTCACCGGCAAGGCCAAGCGCGCCTGGCAATCCGACTGTGCGATGATCTTCCAGCAGTTCAATCTGGTGCCGCGCATGGATGTGGTGTCCAACGTGCTGCACGGTACGCTGAACCGGCGGTCCACCTTTGCGACGATGTTCAACCTGTTCCCGATGGAAGACATCCATCGTGCCATCGACATTCTCGACCGTCTCGGCATTGCCGAACATGCCCCCAAGCGGGCTGAGGCACTGTCGGGTGGCCAGCAGCAACGCGTCGCCATCGCGCGGGCGCTGATGCAGGATCCGAAGATCATTCTGGCCGACGAACCGATCGCCTCGCTCGATCCGATGAACGCCCAGACGGTGATGGAGGCGCTGCGCCGCATCCATGAGGAAGACGGTCGCACCGTCATCGCCAACCTGCACACGCTGGACACCGCGCGGCGCTATTGCGACCGGGTGGTGGGCATGCGCGATGGCCGCATCGTCTTTGATGGGTTGCCGGAACAGCTCACCTCCGGGGTGGCGCGTGAAATCTATGGCGCCGGCGAAGAATTCTCCGAGGCGGCCACCTCGACCCAGATCGAGACCCTGGATGCCTCGACACATGCGCTTCGTCCAACACGAAGCGAAGCGCTGCTCTGACAACAGATCTTTACTTACGTCCCCGGCGCGCGGGCGTCGGGGTCTAATCCTCAGGAGTGTACGACCATGAAGAAACTGCTTGCGGCCCTCGTGGCCACCACCGCCTTGGCCGCGCCGGCCATGGCGCAGGAAATCACCGAATTCCGCATCGGTATCCTTGGCGGCGAAAACGCCCAGGACCGTATCAACAACAACGAATGCCTGCGCAAATACACTGAGGAAACTCTGGGCGTTCCCGCCAAGCTGTTTGCTCCGGCCGATTACAACGGTGTGATCCAGGGCCTGCTGGGCGGCACCATCGACATGGCGATCCTCGGCGCCTCGGGCTATGCCAAGACCTGGCTGTCGGACCCGGAAGCGGTCGAGCCGGTGCTGGTCAAGGTCAACACCGATGGCAGCTTCGGCTATTACTCGATCGGGTTCGCCCGCAAGGACAGCGGCATCACCTCGATCGCCGACCTGAAAGGCAAATCCTTCGGCTTTGGTGATCCGAACTCGACCTCGGGCTATCTGATCCCCTCGATCGAAATCCCGCAGATCGGCAAAGACATCACCATGGAGTCGGGTAAATACTTCGGTGAGGTGAAGTTCACCGGCGGTCACGAACAAACCATCGTCGCGGTCTATAACGGCGACATCGATGCCGGCGTGACCTGGGCCGACGGCTTGGGCGAATGGGAAGACGGCTATAACTCGGGCGCGCTGCGCAAGGCGGTCGATGCCGGTCTGGTCGACATGAACGAGCTGGTCCAAATCTGGCAATCCAAGCCGATCCCGGAAGGCCCGCTGGTGCTGCGCAAGGCGCTGCCGGCCGAGGTCAAGGCGAAGATGACCGCGCTGATGGATACGCTGGACGAGAAGGATAAGGAATGCTTCTACGGCGTCGCTTCGGGTGAGGCCAAGAGCTTCGATCCGATCACCCATGACGCTTACCTGAGCATCATCGAAGCCCGCAAGCTGAAGTCCAACTGAGACTGAGCTCTGACCTAGGCGGGGTCCGGCCTGTGCCGGGCCCCGTCCGTCTGAAAGGAACACCGCCATGGCAGATCTGACCGCAGGACCGGATCGTATCGACGAAATCCGTGCCTCCTATACCATGTTGACGCGGAAGAAGAGGATCTATGGCGGCATCTTGCTGGCGCTGTTCGTGGCGCTGATGGCGGCGGGGTTTCGGACCGCTGACATGCGCAACGCCGGCAGCTTCGGTGACGGTATCACCCATGTGTTCGACTATCCGGCCGAGGTTCTGGGCGAGGCGGTCGAGAAGGCGGCGCAATTGCCCGGCAATCTGCTGCGGTTCCTGCCGTCGCTGGTCGAGACGCTGAACATCGCCGCCGCCTCCACCCTGCTGGGGGCGATCGCCGGCATTGTGTTGTCGCTGCTCGCCACCCGGGGGCTGGCACGTTGGCCGGCGCTGATCCCGCTGTTCCGGCGGGTCATGGATATCCTGCGCGCGATCCCCGAAATCGTGATCGCCCTGGTGCTGATCTTTATCCTGGGTGGCGGTCCGGTGCCGGCGATGATCGCCATCGCGCTGCATACCGTCGGCGCGCTTGGCAAGCTGTTTTCCGAGGTGAACGAAAACGCCTCTCTGAAGCCGGTGGAAGGGCTGCAATCGGTCGGCGCTACTTGGCCGCAGCGGATGATCCTGGGGGTGATCCCGCAGGTCGGGCCGAATTATGTCAGCTATGCGCTGCTGCGGTTCGAGATCAACATTCGCGCCTCGGCCATCCTCGGTTTCGTCGGCGCCGGCGGCATCGGTTATGATCTGCGCAACGCCATGTCCTGGGGCCAGGGCCGCTACGACGAGGCGGCGGCGATCTTTGTCCTGCTGTTCCTGACCATCGTTCTGGTCGATCAGCTTTCCGGCTATTTCCGCGACCGGTTGACTCATGGAGCCCGCGCATGACCACCTTTTCCACCGATCTGGGCGGCACCCAGGGAACCGCGGCGCTCAAGGCGCAGGCCGACCGATTGTTCCAGCGCAAGCGTCTGTTGAACTTCGGCCTGCCGGCAGTGGTGCTGGCCTATCTGACCTATGTCTTCTTCGCCTTCGATGTGCCCGGGCTTTATGGCCGCGCAAGTCTGGAGCATGCCAGGACGTTGGTGGCCGACAGCTATAGTTACAAGACCCATGTGACCCGGGACGCGCGCAGCGCTGAGGTCACGGTCGCCATAGAGGGTGAGCGCAAGGGCACCTATCCCGCGGGCATGTCGCCCGATTGGGTCGCGCGGGGAGAACCCGGCGGCACCACGGTGATCGAACTCGGCCATGGCAACGAGGTCCGCTTTCTACCCGGTAACCGGGTCGAATACGATGTGCCAGGCTATGGGCTGATCCAGGTGGTTTCCAGCCGCGCCGGAGGGGTGGAGGTGACGTTGCCCGCCGGGCCGGTGCCGTCCTGGATCAGCGCGTCGAAAAGCCGGCTGGCGGTGACGACCGATGCGGGCCGGCTGAATGTCACCCGCACCAAGGCCGAGGTGTTCCGCTATTTCACTGGTTGGGAATTGTTCTGGTTCACCCTCGACAGCCCCTATTACGGCATGGGGCCGCTGACGCTGTTGCGCCATGCGTTCAATGGCGAGGCCGGGGCAATCTGGGATGGGTTCTGGCACAATAACATGTGGCACCATGGTGAAGTCGCCTGGGCGCTGTTCGAAACCCTCCTGATGGCTTTCCTGGGCACCTTTGGCGCTGCGGTCGTGGCATTGCCGCTGGCCTTCCTGGCGGCGCGGAACTTTACGCCGCTGCGCGTGGTGCGCTTCGCGATGCGCCGGCTGTTCGATTTCGTGCGCGGCGTCGACGGGCTGATCTGGACCATCGTCCTGGCTCGTGCCTTCGGGCCCGGTCCGCTGACGGGGGCGCTTGCCATCCTGGTGACCGACAGTGGCACCTTCGGCAAGATCTTCTCCGAGGCGCTGGAGAATGTGGACGACAAGCAGATTGAGGGCGTCTCCTCCACCGGTGCCAAGCCGGTGCAACGCTATCGCTTCGGGGTGATCCCGCAGATCACCCCCGTGCTGCTGAGCCAGCTTCTGTATTTCTTCGAATCCAACACCCGCAGCGCCACCATCATCGGTGCTATCACCGGTGGCGGGATCGGTCTGCTGCTGACCCAGGCGATCATCACCCAGAAGGATTGGGAAGAGGTCTCCTATTACATCGTGCTGATCGTGATCATGGTCATGGCGTTGGACTGGTTCTCGGGCTGGGTGCGGCGCAAGCTGATTACGGGAGACGAGGGCGGCCACTGAGGTCGCCCCGCATCGCCCCCCGGCGGGCGCATTGGGACATAACAGAAAGGGCAGGCCATGGTTGGGCCGAAGCTGAGTGCCAGGGGGCCCCTGGTGCATGAGGATTGCGTGATCTCCAACAGCGACCTGGGCCGCTTCGTCGAGATCGGCGCCCGTACGCGGATGTCGAATTCTACGATGGGGGATTATTCCTATTGCGACCGCGATTGCGATATCGCCAATACGCAGGTGGGCAAATTCGCCAATATCGCCAGCGCGGTGCGGATCGGGGCCACCGATCACCCGCTGGACCGGGCAAGCCTGCATCATTTCATGTATCGCTCGGCCGATTACTGGCCGGATGCGGATCATGATGCCGATTGGTTCGCGGCGCGGGCAGCGCGGGTGGCCCATATCGGCCATGACACCTGGATCGGCCATGGTGCCCAGATCAAGCCAGAGGTGACCATTGGCCATGGCGCCGTCGTGGCTTCGGGCGCGGTGGTGACCAAGGATGTCGCGCCTTACACCATCGTGACCGGCATCCCGGCGCAGCCGCTGCGCCACCGCCAGCCGCCCGAGATCGCCGAACGGCTGATCGCGCTGACCTGGTGGGATTGGGATCACGACCGGCTGCGTGAAACGCTGAAGGATTTCCGAAGCCTTGGCGCCGAGGCGTTCCTGGACAAATACGAGGGTTGAACGCGGTTCAGATCCCGTCGACCGTCAGCGTCACCCGGTCCCCCGCGAACCAGGTGCAGCCATATTCCACCGGCTCCCCTTTGGCGTCGATATTGAGGCCGACCGTGCGCAGGATCGGCGCCCCCTCGGCGATTCTCAGGTGCAGCGCCTGGGTGGCATTGGCAAGCTTGGCGGTGATCCGGGTGGTCGCGCGGGTGTAATCCTCGACGCCGCACCGGATCAGCGCCTGGGTGACTGAATGGGTTTCGCTCAGGGCTGCGTGGAGGTCGGGAAAGCGGTCGGCGGGAAAGGTGCTGCGGAACAACGCTATGGGGGCGCCATCGGCCAGCGACAGCCCGTCATAGACCAGAACCGCGGCCCCGGTGGGTAGGTTCAGCGCCTGCGCCTCGCGGGTGTCGGCGGCCCGGGTGCCGAGCGCCAGCAACCGTTTCGTCGGGGTCTGTCCGCCGGCGGCGACGCTCTGGTGAAAGCGGACGCGCTTGCCGATGGGATAGTCGGTGGGGCGCGCTGCGACAAAGACGCCGGCGCCGCGACGGGCGTGCACCAGCCCCTGATCTGCCATCTCGGCCAGCGCCCGGCGCACGGTGTGGCGGTTGACGCCGAATTTGGCGGCAAGCTGCGCCTCGGTCGGGAGCTGGTCGCCGGTTTGATAGCGCGCCTCGGCGATATCCGCCGTCAATGCCAGCGCGATGGATTTCCAAAGGGGGGTGCGGGCCATGTCACCAAATTTTCACAACACAAGGAATTGCGCGCAGGCGCGGCGACGTCTAATATTTGTATAGTTGTATAGATCAATTAGACAACCGGGCCAAGAGGCTTTCATGGCGAATGATGAAAAAAACACTGTCGCGGACGAGGCGCGGCGCGGCTGGATGGGGCTTCTGTCCAGGGCGCCCGAAGCGCGACTGATGGAGTTGTGGCAGGCCTATGGGCCTCAGCCCGGCTTTGACTGGTTGCGGCGGCCCGAGGTCGGCGCGGTGATGGTGCGCGGCCGAATGGGCGGCACCGGCGCGCCCTTCAACCTGGGCGAGATGACGGTGACCCGCTGTTCGTTGGCGTTGGCGGATGGCACGGTGGGGCACGCCTATGTGCAGGGGCGTGGCAAGACTAAGGCCGAGGTTGCGGCGTTGATCGACGCGCTGATGCAGACGCCGGCAGCGGCGGCGCTGCGGGTGGCCGTGCTCGACCCGCTGGCCGAGGCGATGGCCGAGGCCAAGCGCGACCGCGCCGCCAAATCGGCCGCCACCAAGGTGGATTTCTTCACAATGGTCAGGGGAGAGGATTGATGGCTGTACCTGCACAGGCCGCCTTTGGCGGTGGTTTCGCCGATCCGGCGATCGAGGCCGCCCGCGCCTTTCGGGCGGCGATGAACGTGATGGCGAAACCGGGCGAGATTCGCACGCTTGACACCGCAGTACCGCCGGCGCCGCTGTCGGCTGCGGCGGGCACGTTGTTGCTGACGCTCTGCGATCCGGAAACCGGGGTCTATCTGGCCGGTCCTTGCGATACGGCAGAGCTGCGCGGCTGGTTGGCCTTTCATACCGGTGCGCCGGTGGTTGCGGCGGCCGAGGCCGATTTCGCGGTGGGTACATGGGACGATCTGCAGCCGCTCGATCAGTTCAGGATCGGCGAGGCGGAATATCCCGACCGTTCCGCCACTCTGATCGTCGAGGTCGCGGCGCTGCAGCCCGAAGGCGCCGCCCTGCGCGGCCCGGGGATCAAGGATGTCGCGCATCTGTCGCTGCCCGACCTGACGGCGTTTCAGGGCAATGCCATGCTCTATCCCCTCGGGCTCGATTTCTTCTTTACCTGCGGCGGCCAAGTGGCGGCCTTGCCGCGCAGCACCCAAGTGGCGGAGGGCTGAACGATGTATGTTGCAGTCAAGGGTGGCGAACGTGCCATCGAGAACGCCCACGCCTGGCTGGCGGAAGAACGCCGCGGCGACACCTCGGTCGCCGAGCTGTCTGTTGCCCAGATCCGCGAACAGTTGGCGCTGGGGGTGAACCGGGTGATGGCCGAAGGTTCGCTTTACGATCCCGATCTGGCGGCGCTGGCGATCAAGCAGGCGCGCGGCGATCTGATCGAGGCGATCTTCCTGATCCGAGCCTATCGCACCACCCTGCCGCGCTTTGGTGCCACACTGCCGGTGGAGACGGGCAAGATGGCCTGTGACCGGCGCATCTCGGCCACCTTCAAGGATGCCCCGGGCGGCCAGGTTCTGGGGCCGACCTTCGATTACACCCATAGGCTGCTGGATTTCAAACTGGCGGCTGAGGGGGAGGTGGCCGAAGCCCCGCGGGCCGAACCGCGCGAAGAGGCGACGCCGCATATCACCGAATTCCTCCAGGGCGAGGATATCATCCAGCGCGAACCGGAAAGCGAGGCGGTGCCGGGCGATCTGACCCGCCAACCGATGTCCTTTCCGGCCGGGCGCGACATCCGGCTGCAATCGCTGACCCGTGGCGACGAGGGCTTCATCCTCGGCATGGCCTATTCGACCCAGCGCGGCTATGCCCGCAACCACGCCTTTGTCGGGGAGCTGAGGATCGGCACCGTGGCGGTCGAGCTGGATGTCCCGGAGCTGGGCTTCGCCATCGAGATCGGCGAGGTCGAGCTGACCGAATGCGAGACGGTGAACCAGTTCAAGGGATCGAAGACTGAACCGCCGCAATTCACCCGCGGTTATGGGCTGGTGTTCGGCCAGACCGAACGCAAGGCGATCGCCATGGCGCTGGTCGATCGGGCGCTGCGTTGGCGAGAGCTGGGCGAGGATTTCCTGGGCGCCGCAGCGCAGGACGAGGAGTTCGTGCTGAGCCATTCGGACAATATCCAGGCGACCGGGTTTCTGGAGCATATCAAGCTGCCCCATTACGTCGATTTCCAATCCGAGCTGGAGCTGGTGCGCAAACTGCGCCGCGAGGCCGGGGAGGATGAGGCGCGGGAGGCGGCAGAGTGACCGCGGTTGTTTTCGATATCGGCAACGTGCTGGTCGAATGGGATCCGTACCGCGCCTGGGAGGACAAGCTGCCCGACCGCGACGCGATTGCGGCCTTCATGGCTCGGGTCGATTTCCCGGCCCTTAACCTGCGCGGCGATCGTGGCGAAAGCTTTGCCGCGCTGGCGGCAGAGGTCGCGGACCCCGAGGATGGCGCGCTGCTCGCGGCCTATCTGGACGGCTATCACCGTACCATCGCGGCCAAGATTGAAGGCTCCTGGGGGCTGCTCAATCGCCTGCGGGCGTCCGGGGTGGCGACCCATGCGATCACCAACTGGTCGCAGGAAACCTGGCCGATTGGCCTGTCTGTGCATCCCGAATTGGCCGAGGTTTTCGGCGTGACCATCGTGTCGGGGCGGGAAAAGCTGCTGAAACCGGACCCGGCGATCTTTCGGGCGTTGCTGGACCGCACCGGGCTGGCAGCCGGCGATTGCCTGTTCGTCGACGATTCTCCGCGCAATGTCGACGGCGCCCGCGCTGTCGGCATGGACGCGGTTCACTTCACCTCTCCCCAAGCGCTGGAAAACGCGCTGACCGAAAGGGGGCTTCTATGAGCGACTACAACTTCGCCTATCTGGACGAACAGACCAAGCGGATGATCCGCCGGGCGATCCTGAAGGGGCTGGCGGTGCCGGGCTATCAGGTGCCCTTCGCCTCGCGCGAGATGCCGATGCCCTATGGCTGGGGCACCGGGGGCGTGCAGGTCTCGGCGGCGGCGCTGACGCCTGAGGATACTTTCAAGGTGATTGACCAGGGGTCGGACGACACCACCAATGCGGTGTCGATCCGCAAGTTCTTCGAGAAGACCGCCGGTGTGGCGGTGACCGAGGAGACGGAAAAGGCGACAGTCATCCAGACCCGTCACCGCATCCCGGAGGCGGCGCTGACCGAGGATCAGATCCTGGTCTATCAGGTGCCGATCCCGGAACCTCTGAGGTTCCTGGAACCGCGTGAGACCGAGACACGCAAGATGCATAGTCTGGAAGAATACGGGCTGATGCATGTGAAGCTCTATGAGGACATCAGCCAGCACGGCGCCATCGCGACCTCTTACGCCTATCCGGTGAAAGTGGCCGATCGTTATGTGATGGACCCCTCGCCGATCCCCAAGTTCGATAATCCCAAGCTCGAGATGGCGGCGATCCAGCTGTTCGGGGCGGGGCGGGAGCAGCGCATTTATGCGGTGCCGCCCTATACCCCGGTGGTGAGCCTCGATTTCGAGGATTACCCCTTCGAGGCGACCAAGGCGGATCATCCCTGCGATCTTTGCGGTGCCGAGGACAGCTATCTTGACGAGGTGATCCTCGACGATGCCGGCAACCGGATGTTCGTGTGCTCGGACAGTGACTATTGCCGCTGTCGCCGAGAGGCGGGCCACGTGGGGCGGCTGGGCGTGGAGACGGCGGCATGAGCGGAGATGCAAAATTCTTTGAAGAATTTTGCCAAGAGATTTCGAAAACTCTTGGTGCTAACCCCAAGGTCGGGGAGGAACTCGAATGACGCCTTTGTTGCAGGTCCGCGATGTGGCCAAGATGTACGGTGCCCGCATCGGCTGCACCGATGTGAGCTTTGATCTCTATCCCGGTGAGGTGATGGGGATCGTCGGTGAAAGCGGCTCGGGCAAGTCGACGCTCTTGAATTGTCTGGCGGGGCACATCGCGCCGGATCGCGGCCAGGTGATCTTCGACACCCGTGCCGACGGGCCGGTCGATACCGTCACCATGTCGGAACCGGCGCGCCGGATGCTGGGGCGCACCGACTGGGCCTTTGTGCATCAGCATGCCCGTGACGGGTTGAGGATGAACGTCAGCGCCGGCGGCAATATCGGCGAGCGGCTGATGGCGGTGGGCGCACGGCATTACGGCGATATCCGCGCCCGTGCGGTCGATTGGCTCGACCGGGTGGAGATTTCCGAGACCCGGGTGGACGATCGCCCCAGCGCCTTCTCGGGGGGCATGCAGCAGCGGCTGCAGATCGCCCGCAACCTGGTGACCGATCCGCGGCTGGTGTTCATGGACGAGCCCACCGGCGGGCTGGATGTGAGCGTCCAGGCCCGGTTGCTGGATCTGCTGCGCGGACTGGTGAGGCAGATGGGGCTGAGCGCGCTGATCGTCACCCATGATCTGGCGGTGGTGCGGCTGTTGGCCGACCGGCTGATGGTAATGAAGGACGGGCATGTGGTCGAAGCCGGGCTGACCGATCAGGTGCTGGACGATCCCCAGCACGCCTATACGCAGCTTCTGGTTTCCTCGGTATTGCAGGTGTGAGGCGCAAGAGATGAATACTTCTGCACAGATGAACAGCCCGATGATCGCCTTGGCCGGCGTCGGCAAGAGTTTCGTGCTGCACAATCAGGGCAGCGCGGTGATCCCGGTGATGGAGGACGCGGCGCTGGAGGTTCTGCCCGGCGACTGCGTGGCGCTGACCGGCGCATCGGGGGCGGGGAAATCAACTCTGATGCGGATGATCTATGGCAATTATCGCGCCAACCAGGGGCAGATCCTGGTCGGCGGTGTCGATGTGGCCCGCGCCGAGCCGCGCGAGATCATCGCGCTGCGGCGCGAAGTCCTGGGTTATGTCAGCCAGTTTCTGCGGGTGGTGCCGCGGGTGCCGACGCTGGATGTGGTGGCCGAGCCACTGCTGGCGCTTGGCATGGCGGAGGAGCGGGCGCGGGCGCGGGCGGCGGAGCTTCTGGGGCGGCTCAACATCCCCGAACGGCTATGGAGCCTTAGCCCCACCACCTTCTCGGGCGGTGAACAGCAGCGGGTCAATATCGCGCGCGGCTTCGCACATGACTATCCGGCGCTGCTGCTGGACGAGCCGACCGCCAGCCTCGACCCGGTGAACCGCGAGGTGGTGCTGGAGCTGATCGAGGCCGCCAAGGCGCGTGGAGCTGCTATCGTCGGCATCTTCCACGATGCCGAGGCGCGGGCGCGGGTCTGTGACCGGGCGGTCGATGTCTCGGGTTTCACCCCGAAGGTGGCGGCATGAGCGACAGGCGCGCCCCCGCGCCGGTGATCGCGGTGGTCGGCCCCTCCGGGGTCGGCAAGGACAGCGTGATGGAGGCGCTGGTCGCGCGGCAGCCGGGCTATTGCATCCAGCGGCGGGTGATCACCCGACCGGAGGAAGCGGGGGGCGAGGCCTTCACCGGCGTCGATCTTGTGGCCTTCGAGCGGATGGAGGCGGCGGGCGGTTTTGCGTTGAGCTGGCGCGCCCATGGGCTGGCCTATGGCATCCCGGCCGGGATCGAGGCCTTGCGCGCCGGCGCGCAAGGCGTTCTGGTGAACCTGTCGCGTGGGGTTCTGAGCGAGGCACAGGCGCGGTTTCCCGGCTTGATCGTGCTATCGCTGAGCGCCGATCCCGAGGTGCTGGCGCAGCGTCTGGCCGCGCGTGGCCGTGAGGATGCCGAAGATCGCGCCCGCCGGCTGACACGGGCTGCGGCGCCACTGCCCGAGGGGCTGCGCCGAGTTGTCACGCTGGACAACAGCGGTGCGCTGGAGGCGACAGTGACTGCCGCCTTGGCCCTGCTTCAGCCAGAGAGCGCGTAGCGGTGGATCAGATGGAAGCGGCCGGTGTCATCCTCGCCCATCAGGGCGAGATCTGGGATCGCGAAGGGCGCGGGCAGAAGCGGGCCCAGATCGCGGGCGAGCGCATCCTCGACTGCCGGCAGATCGCCTTTCGCCAGCTTGCCGGTCAGGGTGATGTGAAAGCGGAACTCCTCCATCACGTAGGGATAGCCCCAGCGCAGCAGGTTTTCCTCCTGAGCGGGGCTGAGCCCGGCGGCGCGGCGGCGGGCCAGTTCCGACTCGGGGGCCGGGGCGCGGAAGCGGTCGAGCACCTCGACCGCGCGGGCGGCCAATACGCTCAGTGCGGTTTGATCGCCGCTTGGGCGCAGCGCCAGGAACCGGCCAAGCCGCGACAGCACCAGCCCGTCGAAGGCCAAAGGCGCAAGCGTGGCGCAGAGATCGGCGCAGGCCGCCTCGAGCCCATCTCGGGTCATGCCCTCGGCCAGGCGGAATGGCGGCTTGATGGTGGCATGCAGCCCGTATTTGCGCGGCGTCGCGGTGATCTCGGCCACCGGCCGCGGCAGGCCTGCCACCTGCGGATGCGGCGCCCCGGCGCCCGTCTCCATATCCCAGCCCAGCCATCGGGTGGCGAACCGGCTCCAATCCGCCGCGACGGGCGGAGCGTAATAGATGGCGTAACGTTTGAATTCCATGTCGGCCTCGGCTGGCATCCTGTCCCCCAGAGAATGCGATGATCAGATGACAGAAGAATTACATCTTGCCAATGCCTTGCTGGTCCTGCCCGACGACGTGGTGCAGGGCAGCGTGAAACTGGTCGACGGCCGGATCGCCGCCATCGACAGCGGCACCTCGGTGCCCGCGGGCGCGGTGGACTGTGAGGGCGATTACATCGCCCCGGGCTTGATCGAGCTGCACACCGACAACTTGGAACGCCATATCCAGCCGCGCCCCAAGGTCGACTGGCCGCATGCGGCGGCGATGCTGGCGCATGACGCCGAACTGGCCGGCACCGGCATCACCACCGTCTTCGATGCGATGCGGGTGGGCTCGATCCCCAACGGCAAGGGGCGGTACATGAAATACGCCCGGCAGCTTGCGACCGAGCTGATGGAGCTGCGCGCCGCCGACATGCTGAAGATCAGCCATTTCCTGCACCTGCGGTCCGAGGTCTGTTCGGAAACCCTGCTGGAGGAGCTGGCGGAATTCGGTGAGGCCGACCGGGTGCGTCTGGTCAGCCTGATGGACCACACGCCGGGGCAGCGGCAGTTCCGCGATATCTCCAAGCTGGAACAATACATGAAGGGCAAGCACGCGATGAGCGATGACGATTTCCTTCAGCATGTCGCCCAGCTCAAGGCGCTGCGCGACCGGCTGGGGGAGGCGCATGAGCAGGGGGTCGTGGCCGAGGCGGCGCGGTTCGGTGCGGTGCTGGCGAGCCATGATGACACCACGGCGGAGCAGGTGGCGACCTCGGCCTCCTATGGCATCCGCCTGGCCGAATTCCCCACCACGGTGGAGGCGGCACGGGCGTGTCACGACCATGGCATCAAGGTGATCATGGGGGCGCCGAACCTGGTGCGGGGCGGCTCGCATTCCGGCAATGTCGCGGCGGCCGAATTGGCCGAGCTGGGGCTTCTGGACATCGTATCGTCGGATTACGTCCCGGCGGCGCTGTTGCTGTCCGCGGTGCGGTTGGGGGAGATGTGGGGCGATCTGGCGCGTGGGATCGCGACGGTAACGCGCACTCCGGCGGCTGCTGCCGGGCTCGAGGATCGCGGTGAGCTGGTGGCGGGCAAACGGGCCGACCTGATCCGCTTCCGCCTGCGCGGCGAAACTCCGGCGCTGCAATCCGTTTGGGTGCAGGGGCGTCGGGTGGCGTAATCTGAACGCGCCCCTTTCGGGGCGCGTGCCTCCGGCGGGGATATTTCGAGCCAGAAAAAGGCAGGGGCGGCGAGAGCCTGTTGGCCGCCCCGCCAATTCGGCGCTTGGGGTCAGGCGCGATAGAACATGTAACGGTCGGGCGCGATGGTTTCAGGGCCCTGAAGCTGGTCGAAGCCAACCAGCGGCTGGCCCGAGACGATTAGTCCGCCGGGGGCCATGATCCGGGCGATCAGCGGTGACAGCCGCGCTGCCTCGGCCACATCCTTCTCCTTGATGCCGAAGCCGAAGTCGTAATGCGCCAACGCGATCTTGTGGCCGCTGTCGGCCAGTTTGTTCAGCATCGGTTCGGCTTCTCCTTGCAGGAAGTCCGCCTCGGGTGGGGTGCAGGAGGGGTGGCATTGCAGCACCCGGTCGATCACCCAGATGCGGCGATCGGGAAGGATTTCGCGCAGGTGATCATAGGTGCGGCCATTGCCGAGGCCGAGGTCGACCACATCGCCGGGCAGGGGGCCGATCTGTTCGGCGGCCCAGTTCAGCCCGTCGCGTTGCGCGGCAAGGCGGCGCAGCATGGAATCCAGTCGGCTCATTCTTCGGTCTCCGGGTCTTTGGGGGCGGTCCAGGGCGTGATCGGGCCTTGCATCAGTCGCACCAGTAGGGCGGTGGTGAAGTCCCAGATGGCCGCGTCATGGACCAGATGATGGGTGAGAATGCCGTAAGGTTCGTCCGCGTCGGCGCGGCCCTCGCGGCGGTCGGTGAGCTGGCGGGCAATCTGGTCGATCAGCCGCTCGGGCGCGGCGAGCGAGCGGCTGCCGCGCCAGTCGATCGGGTCGAGATGGGTGTTGATCTGGCTGAGCCCCGGGGCGGCGAGGGGCGTCTTGCGCGGGGTGAAGGTGGAGATCATCCGGTAACCGAGCGCCGGCAGGGTGGCGGTGATCTCGGGCGCGATGCGGTTCCAGGGCGGCACGAAGAGGGGCGGCAGGGCGGGGCCGAAGAGGGTTTGCAGCCGGGCCAGCCCATCGCGCGCCTCGGCCGCCATGTCGGGCAGCGGGCGGTGGGCGCCGAATTCGGCCTTCTTCTCGCCTGCGGGGGCGTGGCTCTGATGTGCCCAGCCATGGACCACGGGGATCAGATGCGGCGGCAGTTCCTGGGCCAGCGCCGGGCTGACCCGGGCCGGGATCACCGCGAGGTGGACGGGCAGGCCGACCTTTGCCGCGAGGGCGGCGAGCTGGTCGAGCTGCGGCGTGGGGGCGATGGCATCATCGTCACGCCACCAGAGCGGCAGGGTCAGCCCCTGATCGCGCCAGCGGTCGAGTTCCTGATCGAGCGGGGTCCAGTCCGGGGTCATGTGCCTGCCTTTGCCATCTGATGGGCGATTGCCACGGATCGGGCGGCGCCGTCAAATTGCAGCGTGGTATCGTGGCGCGGGCCGGCGGCGATGACGGTGGCGAGCGCGTCGATCAGGCGGGTGGGTGTCAGTTCGGCGGCGGGCAGCACCTTGATCCCCGGCAGGGTGGCGAGGCTCGCCGCCCTGAGCCCCTGTTCGACCTCTTTCCCGGCGTCGAAGGGGATCAGCACCGCGGGGGGGCCGGCCTGCAGCAGATCCATCGCGGTGTTATAGCCGCACATGCTGACCGAGGCCGCCGCCAGCGGTAGCATCTGGCGGAAATCGGGGCGCGCCGGTTCAACCTTTGCATTGGCCGGGGCCTCGGCCCGCAGGGCGGCGATCCGGTCCAAGTCATGGCCGCCGACCAGCAGGCGCCAGGCCAGATCGGGGGTCAGCCGCGCCGCGGCGAGGGCCGCGTGAAAGATCGGATCGCCCACCGCGCCACCGCCGGCGCTGACCAGGATCTCCCCCGTGCCTGCATCCTCCGGATGGGGCCGTGGCGCGGGTGGTGCGACATAGCCGGTATAGCGCAGTTTTGCCGCCAGCGCCGGCGTCACCGGCCAGCTTCGGTCCAGTGTGGTGGCGGTCGGATCGGAATGGACCAGCACGGCGTCATAGAATTCGGTCACGATCGCCTCGGCGCGGTCGGCCTTCTTCGGTTTCGAGGGCGGGGCGAGGATATCGCGGATCGAAGACAGGATGACAGGCCGGCGGCGCAGGTCACGGCTGGTCTCGAGCAGGGTCAGGAATTCTTCCGACAGGCTGCGGCGCCCGAAGGGGAACAGCTCGGTGATCAGCACATCGGGGGCGAAACTGGCAAGCGCGCGGCGCAGCCCGGTCAGGCGGGCCTCAAGATATCCGGCACTGGCCTCCTGGTCCCGGTCGTCGAGCAGCCGGGTGAAATTCACCCCGTCCGAGGCCAGGGGCGGCAGTTGCAGCCAGCCGAGGCCCGCGCGGTCCAGATGCGGCGCCGGGCGTCCGCCGGAGACGATCAGAACCTCATCCCCCGCCGCGTGAAAGGCCCGGCCCAGCGTCAGCGCGCGGGACAGATGCCCGGTGCCGAGCAGATGGGTGACGGTGATCATCACCTTCATGCCGCGCCCTCCGCCGGGATCAGCCGGATCGGCTCGCCTTCGGGAGTGAGGGTTTCGCCCTCAAGCCGCAGGACATAGAGCCGGTTGCGCTTGATCCTGAAGGGGGCGGGGCCGGAGAAATCCCAGCCATGGGCGCGCGCCAGCAATACCCGCATCACCCCGATGTGGCAGACCGCCAGCGCGCTGCGATCAAGACGGGCCAGCCAGGGCTTGAGCCGGGTCCAGAGATTGCGCGGGGTTTCGCCCCCCGGCGCGTGATAATCCCAGCCCCACTCCTCGATATGGCGAAAGCCGCTGCCGGGGGTGGCGAGCAGATCGAGCCCGCGCTGCCCCTCCCAATCGCCCCAGTTCATCTCGACCAGTTCGGGGGCGAGGCGGGGGGCGCGGCGGGCCACCAGCTCGGCGGTCTCGGCAGCGCGTTTCAGCGGGCTGGACCAGAGTTCGGCGGCGGCCCAGTCGTTCGGCAGGCGCAGGGCGGCAAGGCACGTGCGCGCCTCGTCGTCCAGCGGGATGTCGCTGGCGCCCTGGATGCGGCCCTGGCGGTTCCAGTCGGTGTGGCCGTGGCGGAGGAGGGCGAGGCGGATCATGCGGGGGCGTCCAGCAGCGGGGCCACGGCGGACCAGAAGCAGTCGGTCGCCGCCGGTTGCAGGTGGGTGCGAGCGATCATCGCGCGGGCCTCTGCCCCCCGGGCGCGGCGCAGCGCGGGATCGTCCAGTAGGTGGCCCAGGGTGCGGGCCAGCGCCTCCGGGCCGGCCTCGGGCGTCGGGTAATCACCGGGCAGCAGCACGTCGCGCACCCCGGGGCGGTCCTGGGCGACCACCGGCAGGCCGGCAGCTTGCGCTTCGAGATAAACCATTCCGAAGGCTTCGTTCACACCGGGCCAGACAAACAGGCCGGCGTGGGCATAGGCCTTGGTCAGCGCCTTGCGGTCGAGCTGGCCCAGAAAGCGAACGCGGTCGCCGAAGCGGGCCATCAGCGCCGTGACCTCGGCCCGCGCCGGGCCGTCGCCGGCGATGTCCAACTGCCAGTCGCTGCGCAGATAGCCGAGCGTTTCCGCCAGGATGGTATAGGAGGCGAGCTTGTCGCCCGCCCGCATCATGCCCGCCGTCAGCATCGGCCCCTCGCAGGCAGAGGCCGGCGGCAGGGTGTCGGTGGGCAGGAAGGGCGGCAGGGGGATCAGTCGCTGGCCGGGGGCACGGTGACGCTCCAGCGTGATCAGGTCGTTTGCGGTGAGATAGAAGATCACCTGCGCGGCATCGCAGGCGGCCTCTGCTGCCCGGGCGAAGTCGGCCCAGGGGCCGGTCAGCCGTTTTCTTGCGCGGGTCGATTCGAGCTGGACGTAAGGCAGTTTGAGGGCGGCGCAGACCGCCGGGCCGATCAGGTCGGGCGCCTTGTAGTAATTGTGGTACGTTACCCAGAGCGCCGGGCGGTCGCGCCCCAAGTCCTGGGTCAGCCGGGCAACCTCGGACTTTGCTTGCTGGTGCAGGGTCCTTTGGCGGGCCGGATCGCCGGCCTTTTCATGCAGCTTGAGGGTCGAGACCACATCAACCCGCGCGCCCTTCGCTCCGATGGCGGCAATCAGGTTGCGCGCCATTTCCCGGTCGCCCGAAGGGGTCGGGTCCTCCGGCGGTTTCATTGGCGCGTAAAAGGCGATGCGGGTCATGGGGTGCCGAGCATGCGGTGCAGTTTCGCCGCCAAACGGTCTATGCCGGGCTGCATGGTGAATTCTGCGAGGAGCCTGTCGCGGGCGGCCCCGGCCATGCGGGCGGCCAGCGCCGGATCGCGGGCCAGCGTGGTGATCGCCTGGGCCAGCGCCTCGGGGTCGTCCTCGGCCAGCAGGCCATGGGTGCCGCTGTCGATGAACTCCGGGATCGCGGCGACGGCGGTGGAAATGATCGGCAGAAGCTGCGAGGCGGCTTCCATCAGCACGTTGGGCAGCCCGTCGCGATCGCCGTCCTGGGCGATACGGCTGGGCAGGACGAAGATATCTGCCGCACGCATCGCGGCAATCACTTCGGGCTGGTCACAGGCCCCGCGCCAGTCGATCCGGTCGGCGATGCGGAAGGTTTCGGCCTTGGCCGCCAGCCGGGGGCCAAGGTCTCCGCCGCCGATATGGGTCCAGTGCCAGTCGATATCGTCGGGCAAGAGGGCGAGGGCGGCGATCAGCCGGTCGAACCCCTTCTTCTCGACCAGCCGGCCCACCGACAGCAGGCGCAGGGGTGCCCCGGGGGCGCGCAGGGCCCGCTCCGGGGGGGCCGGAAAGCGCGACAGGTCGAGCCCGTGATAGATCAGATCGACCTTGGCCGGATCGCCCGCCAGATCGCGCAGATGCCGCGCGCCATAGGCGGTGCAGGTGGCCCCGAAGGTGGCGGCATGGGGGCCTGCCAGTTTCTCGCGCTTTTCCCACTCGGGCGAGGTCCAGATATCCTTGGCATGGGCCGAATAGCTCCAGGGCAATCCGCGCATGATCGCGGCATAGCGGGCGACCGAGCTCGGCGTATGCAGAAAATGGGAATAGAGGCCGCGAGTGCCTTCGGGCAATTCGGCGGCCAGAACGCAGGCTTGGCCGAAGCGGCGGATGCGGTTGTGGGTTTCATCCCGGCGCAGATCGGCGCGCCAGAGCGCATGGGCCTCGGCATAGCCGGGCAGGGTGCGGGCGATCTCGCGGGCATGGGCGACGCGGGCGGGATCGTCATAGAGGTATTCCGGCAGATAGCGCACCTTCGCCTGCAGCCGGTCGTGCAGCGGGTGGCGTTTCTTGTCGGTCGGGTGGCGCAGTGACCAGATGTCGAACCTCAGACCGGCCTCTTCCAGCGCGACGAGTTCCTGGGCGATGAAGGTTTCCGACAGCCGCGGCCAGCCCTTCACCACGATGGCGAGCGGCGGGGGCATGTCGGTCATTCGGCGGCCTGTCCGGGATGTTGATGCAGCAGTGCGTTGACCCGCCTTGTGATATAGTCGAGCCCGTCAAGCAGACCCGACAGTCGGCTGTTGGCCATCGCCTGAGACGGCAGCAGCTGGTTTGGCAGATCGCGGATGGCGCGGATCATTGCCGCAGTCGTCAGGCCATCACGGCCGTCTTCCAGCATCCGCACCAGCCCCAGTTCCTCGGCGCGGGAGGCGCGCAGCCATTGTTCCAACCGGGGGGTGGTGCGTGGCACGATCACCGCGCGGCGATCGAAGGACAAAACCTCGCAGAAGGTATTATAGCCGCCCATGCAGACCACGCCCTGGGCATTGGCGAACAGCGGTTCGATCCGCGATTCAAAACCCACGGCGCTGACACGCCCGCCCAGACGGGCCACTCGGGTTTCGAAATCCTCCCGCGTTTCGCCCGACAGGAACGGGCCGTAGACGATCACCGCATGCGGGGCGAGAGTTGGATCGCTTTCATAGGCCGACAACACCAGGTCGACCATGAATTCGCCATCGCCGCCGCCGCCGGGGGTGATCAGGATATAGGGCCCTTCCATCGGAGGGGGCGCGCTCTGGCCCAGATCGCGGCGCAGATAACCGGTCCAGTGCATGCGTGCCCGCACCGCGGGGCCCAGCGGCAGCTCAGCGACCGGATCATAGAACTCGCGCAGGCCATAGACCCAGATTTCATCGTAATAGCTGCGCGTGGCCTCGATTGCGCCCTTGCGCTCCCATTCCGCCGCGAGCAGTGCAGGATCGTCCAGCACGTCGCGCAGACCCAGCACCAGCTGCGCCCGGCCGGCGGCCCGCAGGGCGTCCAGCGTCGGCAGCAGCTCTCCGCGAAAACCGGTAGGCTCCTTGTCGACGATCAGGATGTCGGGATCGTATTGCCGGGCCGAGGTTTCGATCAGTGCCGCGCGAAGCTCGGTGATTTCTTCGATATCCATGCCGAGTGTCTGGGCCACATAGGAGCCGTCGCTGCGCTTGGTGACACCGGGCAGGCGGACATGATCGACCCGGTGGGGAAAGGCGAACCGTCCGGCGACCGGCGAACCGGTCAGGATCAATGCCGAGGCCTCGGGATCGGCCCGCGTGATGGCACCTGCCAATGCGCGCGACCGGCGCAGATGCCCGAGGCCAAAGGTGTCGTGGCTGTAAAGCATCACGCGCGGCGCGCGGTCTTTGCGCGGTCGCTGGCCCTGATATGTCGCGCCTTTCGTCATGGTCGTCACAGCCTCAGGTCCGCACCTGATTTGCCGAAAATCCCCTTGATATCATACAGAACCGCCCCCGGTTTCCCTAGTGCGCGAATGGCGGCGGCCCCCATGTCAGTGAATTCCTTGTGGGCGACGGCCACGATAATGGCATCATAGACACCCGTTTCCGGCGTGGCGATAGGGGTGATCCCATATTCATGCGCGATGCTGTCGGCATCGACCCAGGGGTCATAGACATCGGGGCGCATCGAATAGGCTTCAAGTTCGGTGACGATATCGGCGACGCGGGTATTGCGGGTGTCGGCGCAGTTTTCCTTGAAGGTGAACCCCATCACCAGAACCCGTGCCTGGGCCAGATTGGCGCCGCGCGCCAACAGTGCCTTGATCAGCTCGTGGCTGACGTGCTTGCCCATCTGGTCGTTGATCCGGCGACCGGCCAGGATCACCTCGGGGCGATAGCCCAGCTGTTCGGCGCGATAGGTCAGGTAATAGGGATCGACGCCGATGCAGTGCCCGCCGACCAGACCGGGGCGGAAGGGCAGGAAATTCCACTTGGTCCCTGCCGCCTCAAGTACTTCCAGCGTGTCGAGCCCGAGACGCGAGAAGATCAGCGAGAATTCGTTGACGAGCGCGATGTTCAGATCGCGCTGGGTGTTCTCGATCACCTTGGCGGCCTCAGCCGTCATGATCGAACCGGCCCGGTGCAGCCCGGCCTTGACCACTGGCGCATAGATCGCCTCGACCCGGTCGAGTGTGTCTTCGTCCTGAGCGGAGATGATCTTGACCACATCTTGCAGCGAATGTTCGGCATCGCCCGGGTTCACCCGTTCCGGCGAATAGGCCAGCTTGATGTCGTCATAAAGCACAAGCCCCGAGAGTGCGGCCAGAACCGGGCCGCAGACGTCTTCGGTGACGCCGGGGTAGACGGTGCTTTCCACAACCACCATTGCATCCTTGTGCAAATAGGGGGCGATGGTGCGGCAGGCCGCGCGCAGCGGCTCCAGATCCGGGGTCTTGGCATCGGTGATCGGTGTGGGCACCGCGATGATGAAGGCGGTGCAGCCTTCCAGATCGGCCGGGTCGTCGGCAAACCGGGTGCCGGCCGCCCGCAGCGACGCGCCAGAGACCTCACCGTTGCGGTCATGGCCCTGCCTGAGGGCCGCAATATGGGTGCTGTCGGTATCGAAGCCGACGGTATCGAGGCCGGCCCGCGCCAGCGCCACCGCTAGCGGCAGCCCGACATAGCCGAGACCGAGCACCGCGATCCTGTCTTGATTGCCTTGCTTGGCCATAGCCCGTCTCTCGTTCCGCATGGCCGCGCGAGCCCAAGCCCGGGCGGACAGCTCCGTACTAGTGAAATCGGGTCTGATTGCAAATAGGTTTCTGCGGCGCCGCAAATTCCCGAACGAGAGGTTTGCCTCCAAAAACATGCTCCTGTAGCCTTCAACGCAACCAGAAGATCGCAGGGGCGGACAGGATGATGCATATGGTCTTGCGAGGGATGCTCGCGCTTTGGCTTCTGGTGTTTATGCCGCTGCCGGGGATTGCGCAGTCGCTGTTGCCGACCCCCGGAATAAAGGCGTCCACGCCTGCGAAAACGGTCGAGGAGACTGCCGCTGAGGCCAATCTGGCCGATGCGTTGAAACAGGCGGCAGAGGCTGGTGTCAGCGTGGTGGTGGTCAATGCCGATGGGCAGCAGATAACCAGCGGCGGCGGAAGTACGCCGATGGCCTCCTCTGCCGGGGCGGGGGCGGCCATTGCCGGCGCTGGAGGCGGTGCCGCCGGCGAACCGCGCACGATGTCCGGCGATTCCTCGATGATGAAAGCGCAAGAGCGCATCAGGGAATTTCGCGAAACCCTGGATGGCCGCCTGAAGGCCCTGCCCACCTCGCTGAACGAAGTTGCCTATATTCTACGCGCCACCAGCCCTGACGGACGTATCGCGACCTATGTGGAGGTGTTCTTCCGGAGCGTTCTCTTCATCCTGCTGAGCTACGGCTTCATCAGCTGGGCCTATGGGTGGAATGTGGCGCGGCGCTTTATCGTGCCATTGGTGAAGGAAGCCCCCGATGGGTATCTCGAAAAGATGCCCTTTCTGGTCTACCGCTTTCTCGCGGGGCTGATCGGCACCGTACTCAGCCTGGCGCTGGCGCTTCTGATGATCGTCATCGTCTTTGGCTACAGCGACGACCTGTCTGTGCAATTCACCGTGACGGCGATCTTCGCGACGGTTTTCGCGGTGCGCACCGTGTCGGACTTGTGGCGCATGATCCTGTCGCCGTTCCTGCGCCAGTACCGGATCCCGCGCTTTACCGACCGGGAGGCGCGGCGGCTGTATTATTGGGCCTCGGGATTGACGGCCTATAACATCGTGGCCGGCGTCTTCAGTACCTGGATCAGGGATTTCGGGCTGAATTACAACGTCTATGCGCTGTTGTTCGGGGCGTTGTCGCTGGTGGGGGCAGTGGGCAATCTGCTGATGCTGGCCTTCAATGGCGGGGCCATCGGGCGGGCGATCCGGAACGGCCGTTCCCAGGCCGAGATCACCTGGCTGACCCGCATGCTTGTGACGCTCTGGGCGCCGGTATTGGCCGGTTATTTCATCTTCACCTGGCTGCGGCTTGCCTATCAGCTTGTGCTGGAGCTGCCTATGGGGCTGCCGCCGATTGTTTCCGCCTATGCCAGTTTCGTGGCGATCCTGATCGTCTATGCGGCGATCAACTATGCCATCGAACATTACTTCGCTCGCTCCCATTCGCGCGAGGCGCTGAACGAGGAACTGACCGAGGCCGAGATCGCCGAGGGGGAGGAGGGGCCCGCAGCCTGGCTGCGGGCGCATCGCCCGGTGATCAAGACCTATGAGCAGCTTGCCCGGCAGGTATCGGGCATCCTGGCCTTTGTCGCCGGCTTCTATGCGCTGGTGCTGATCTGGGACGCCAACAGCCGGCTGCGCAAGATGCCGGCGGTGGAAAGCCTGCTCGATGTGATGGTGATCCTGTTCATCGGCTATATCGTCTATCACCTGTTCCGGATCTGGATCGACACCCGCATCGCCGAAGAGGTCGGCGATGGTGAGGAGGCCGAGATGGGCGACGAAGGCGGCATGGCGGGGGCCAGCAGGCTGGCGACGCTGCTGCCGCTGTTCCGCGGCGCCATCCTGGCGGTGGTGGTGGTTTCCATCGTGCTGATCGCGCTGATGGAACTGGGGGTCAACGTGAGCCCGCTGTTCGCCGGTGCTGGTGTCGTCGGCCTGGCGGTGGGCTTCGGGTCGCAGACGCTGGTGCGCGATATTTTCTCGGGCGCGTTCTTCCTGATCGACGATGCGTTCCGCAAGGGCGAATATATCGACATCGGCGATGTGAAGGGCACGGTTGAAAAGATATCGGTCCGTTCGTTCCAGTTGCGCCACCATCTGGGGGCGCTGCACACCATTCCTTTCGGCGAGATCAAGGTTCTGACCAACTATTCCCGCGACTGGGTGATCATGAAGCTGCCGCTCAGGGTCACTTACGATACCGACGTGGAAAAGGTCCGCAAGCTGATCAAGAAGCTGGGCGAACGGCTGCTGGAGGATCCGGTGATCGGCGAGAACTTCATTCAGCCGCTGAAATCCCAGGGCGTGATCGAGATGCAGGACAGCGCCATGATCATTCGGGTCAAATTCATGACCAAGCCGGGCGATCAGTTCCTGGTGCGCAAGCGGGTCTATGAGGAGATCCGAGAGCTTTTCGCGCGCGAGGGGGTCAAGTTCGCCCATCGCGAGGTTACCGTGCGGTTGGCCGATGGCGAGACCAAGGACCTGACGCACGATCAGCGCGAAGCGGTGGCCGGGGCGGTGCAACGGGCGATCGACGACGGTGATCTGGATTACGGCGGTGGCAGCCATGGCGACGACCGCTAGGCGCGGTCGCCGCCCTCGTCACATCAGGGTGATATGATCGGCAAGCTGTTTGCGCAGGGCCTGGGCCTCTGTCCGCGCCACATGCAGGCGCAGCGCGTCTTGCCTGCGGCAGAGGATCACCTCCAGCCCGAAGGCCTGCCGCACCGCGGAGCGTGAGGGCAGGGCGTCGGAAATCTCCGCCCCGCGCCGGATCAGTTCCATCGCGCGCGGGCCGGTGATCTCGAAGATCGTGAGCCCGTCGGTGATATCGGACACCGCTTGTTGCCCGTCCCAACCATCGGTGCGGGCGGGCCCGTTGACCTCAAGCACCCGGTCGCGACGCAGGCAAAGGGTATAGCTGTCGCCCGCCGCCCGATCCGGCCAGCCGGCGGCCCCGGGCGTGCGGGCCAGGATATCCGGCGCGCTGATCAGGGTCTGGCGATCGGGGATGATCCGACTAATCGTCACCCCCGGCCCGGCGAGGGGGGCCGAGAAGTTCTGTGGCACGTCCCACTTGTGGCTGTCATCACGCATTCAAACGCTCTCCCTCAGGATCCAGCGCGCAGGGCGCCGAGACGGTCGCGGTGGCGGTCTGGCCCATGTGGCGCAGGGTGACCCGTTCTCCCATCCGCTCGCTGCCATGCTCCAGCAGCGCCAGTGCGATGGGGCGGTTCAACGTCGGGCTGAAATAGCTCGACGTGACGAAGCCGATTGACCGTGGCTTGGGCCCCGTCGTCACGATATGGGCGCCGGTGGCAAGAGGCAGTGCGCCCTCTGGCAGGGTCAGCCCCACCAGTTGCCGACGGTCCGGCGCATTGGCGGTGTCGCTGTGCAGCGCCCGATCGCCGACGAAGGCGGCTTTCTTCTTCTGCCGGGGGACGCCAAAGCCCAGATCATGCGGCATGGTTTCGCCATCGGTGTCCTTGCCGACCATGATAAATCCTTTCTCGGCGCGCAGCACCGAGAGCGCCTCGACCCCGACGGGTCGCAGGTCATGCGGGGCGCCGGCGGCCATGATCGCCTGCCAAAGCGCCCCGGCCTTTCCGGCGCGCAGCGACAGCTCGTAACTGGCATCGCCGGTAAAGCTGACCCGGGCGATGCGCAGGGGGGCACCGTCGAACTGCCCCTCGCGCAGGGTCATATGCGGGAAATCGTCCAGATCGACCCCGGTGTCGAGCGCCGCCACGATCTGCTGCGCCTTCGGGCCGGTGAGGGTGAGCGTCGCCCAATGCGGCGTGGTGTCATGCACGAAGATGCGGTCGGGATCGTTGCCATCCTGGCGCCAGCTTTCCAGCATCAGCTCCACACTGGCAACATGAGAGGAAGAACAGGAGATCAGGAAGCGATCCGGCCCCAGCCGGGCGACCACCCCGTCATCCAGGATCAACCCGTTTTCCCTGAGCATGAAGCCATAGCGAATATGGCCGGGCCTCAGGGTGGAGATGGTGTTGTAATAGATGAAGTTGACGAAGGCCGCCGCATCGGGGCCCATCACCTCGATCTTGCCCAAGGGGGAGCCGTCAAAGACGCCGGCGGCCTGTCGGGCGGCCAGAACCTCGGCCCTGATGGCGGTCTCCTGATCGGGGCCGTACCAGCCGGGACGCAGCCAGCCGCCATATTCGCACATGGCGCCGCCGGCCTGGCGATGCTGGGCCTCAAGCTCCAGCCGTTTCAGCGGATTGACGAGCTGGCCGCGGCGGGTGCCGTGATAAAGCTCCATCGGCACCGGCACGAAGGGCGGGCGGAAGGTGGTGGTGCCGACCTCGGGGATCGGCCGGCCCTGGATCGCTGCCATGGCCGCAAGGCCTGCCATGTTCGAGGTCTTGCCCTGATCGGCCGCCATGCCCAGCGTGGTATAGCGTTTCAGATGTTCGACCGAGACATAGTTTTCCCGCGCCGCCAGTTCGACATCCTTTAGGGTGACGTCATGCTGGAAGTCGATCCACTGCCGTCCCTTGGCGCCGGGCTGCGGCCAGAGCGGTTTGATGCGATAGCCGGTTGCAACGGTTTCGGGTGCATTGCCAAGGGCTGCCGCGCGGGCCTCGGCCAGCGCGGGGTCCAGATCGAAGGTGCCATTCGCCGCGCCTGCCGCCACCATGCCCTGAGGCGCCGCGCCGGGGACGAAGGCGGCCTTCTCGGCACTCCAGTCCAGCTTGCCGCCGGCATGGCGCCAGAGGTGGACTGTGGGCGTCAGCCCGCCGGAGGCCAGAATGGTGTCGCAGTCGATCTTGCGGCCACCGATCTGCACGCCACTCAGCCTCTTGCCGTCAAGCGCGCGCAGGGTGCCCTCGTCCGGGTCGGCCTCAATCACCTCGGCCCCGGCAGCGCGCAGATGGGCGACGATGGGGGTGGATTGCGAATTGTTGGACAGCACCGCGATCTTGCGACCCACCAGCACACCATAGCGGCCCAGAAATTCTGCCGCGCCCTGCAGCGACATCACCCCGGGGCGGTCGTTGTCGGCGAAGGTGATCGGGCGATCCATGGCGCCGGTCGCCATCAGGATGCGCCGCGCCCGCATCCGCCAGAGCCGGGGGGCGCGGGCGAAACCGCGATCCTCGGCCAGGGCAGCGAGCCCGTGGTCGTAGATGCCATAGACGGTGGTGGAGCTGAGGATCCGGCCGCCGGCGGCGCGGATCGCCGCCTCTTGCGTTGCTACCCATTGGCGGGGCTCTTCGCCCTCGACGGGCTCATCGCCCTGATAGAGCCCGCCGCCCAGGGTGGCGTGATCGTCGACCAGCACCACCGCTTGCCCGGCTTCGGCCGCCGCCCGCGCCGCCGCCAGCCCGGCCGCGCCGCCGCCGGCGACGAGCAGGTCGCAGTGATCGTGGAGCTGATCGGCGACATAGCCCTCGATCACCTTGCCGTCGACGGCGCCGAGCCCGGCCATCTTGCGGATCGAGGGTTCGAACAGATGCCAGTCGGGCCACATGAAGGTCTTGTAATAGAACCCCGCGCCCAGCCAGCGGTGGAACAGATCGAGCCCGCCCTTGATGTCGCTTTCGGCATTGGGCCAGGCGTTCACCGCCCGCGCCTCCATCCCATCCACAAGCGGGGTGGTGGTGGCCGGGCAGTTCGGCAGCTCATCGCCCTTGAGCGTCACGTTGAAGACGGCATTCGGATCGTCGAACCAGGCCCCCCAGACGCCGCGCGGCCGGTGGTATTTGAACGACCGGCCCATCACCCGCACGCCGCTGGCCAGCAGCGCCGAGGCCAGCGTATCGCCCGGATGGCCGGTGAAATCGCGCCCGTCGAAACGAAAGCGCAAAAGCGTGCTGCGGTCGATCAGACCGCCCTTGGAAATACGCGTGCCGCTCATTCCGCGGCCTCCCCAGCGGAGGCGCGCAGCGATGTGCTGCCCAGAACATTCATCGTCACGCTGTCGCGCTCCATCACGAACAGCTCGCGGCAGGTTTGATGCATCCAGATCTCGCGCACGCGGCCCTTTTCGTTCCTGGTGTCGTAAAGATAGGCGGCCCAATCCTCGGCGCTGATCTGGCTGGAAGTGTCGGGACGGAACTTGCCCGGTTCGGCCATATAGTGAAACTCGCGTTCATTGCGTAGACCGCAGAAGGGGCAGGGGAAAAGCTGCATGTCCGGTCCTTTCTAATGCGAGATGCCCGAGGCCGCGCCTTCGTCGATCAGCCGGCCCTTGGTGAAACGGCTGAGATCGAAGGGGCGCGACAGCTCGTGATGTTCTCCGGTCGCCAGGATATGGGCCAGCATATAGCCGCCCGCCGGGATCGCCTTGAAGCCGCCGGTGCCCCAGCCGCAATCAAGATAGAGCCCATCGACCCCGGAGGGCCCGATGATCGGAGAGCTGTCAGGGGTGACATCGACGATGCCGCCCCAGTGGCGCAAGAGTTTGACCTTGGACAGCATCGGCACCATCTCGCACAGCCCGCCCAGCACGGTTTCATGCACCGGCAGGTTGCCGCGCTGGCCGTAGGAGGGTATGCGGTCGAGCCCGCCGCCGATCACCAGCCCGCCCTTGTCGGATTGGCTGAAATAGGTGCCATAGGCCGGCGAGAAGGCGACCGTGTCCATCACCGGCTTCAGCGGTTCCGAGACGAAGGCCTGCAGCGCGTAGGAATGGATCGGCAGCTTGTAGCCCGCCATCTGCGCCAGCACCGAGGAATGGCCGGCGACCGCAGCGCCGATCCGGTTGGCGCGGATTTCGCCCCGGGTGGTGGCGACACCGGTGGCACGGCCGGCCTCGACGATCACGTCGGTGACCTCGCAATTCTGGATGATGTCGACGCCGAAGCTGTCGGCGCCGCGGGCAAAGCCCCAGACCACCGCGTCATGCCGGGCGGTGCCGCCGCGCGGCTGATACATCGCCCCATGGATCGGATAGCGCGCCTCGCGGCCGAAGTTCAGGATCGGCGCCAGCTTGCGCACGCCCTCGGTCTCCAGCAGTTGCGAGTCGATGCCGTTGATCTGCATCGCGTTGACCTGACGTGCGGCCATCTCCATCTCGGCTTCGGAATGGGTCAGCACCATCATGCCGCGTTGCGAGAACATGATGTTATAGTTCAGATCGCGTGACAGCCCTTCGTAAAGCCGCACCGACAGGTCATAAAGCGCGGCGCTTTCGGGATAGTAGTAATCGGATCGCACCACCGTCGTGTTGCGGCCGCTGTTGCCGCCGCCGATCCAGCCCTTTTCCAGCAGGGCGACATTTTTCACCCCGTGGTTCTTGGCCAGATAATAGGCCGTCGCCAGCCCGTGGCCGCCACCGCCGATGATGATGACATCGTATTTCGGTTTCGGTTTGGGTGACCGCCAGGCGGGGGTCCAGCCACGCTGGCCGCGCAGGCCCTCGCGGAACAGGTTCAGGGCGGAATAGGTCTTGTTCATGGCAATCCGGCGATGCGAAGCTTTGGCTTCCGGGACGTTCCTGGTGCGACTATAGAGGGACTCTGCTTTATGTTCAATAATGTACTTAATTTGACTATGGGGGGCGTGCCCAGTGACTGAAGCGGGGCAGGAACCTCCTGAAACGGAAGGCAAACGTCGCGGGCGGGGGCCGGGGCGGACCAGTCGAGAGGACTGGTTGAAGGTGGCACTGGATACGCTGGTTTCTGAGGGGATCGACCGGGTGCGGGTGCTGGATCTGGCGCGCAAGCTCGAATGCGCGCGATCGAGCTTCTATTGGTATTTCAAGAACCGGGCCGAGCTGCTGGAAGACCTGCTGGGGCATTGGCAACAGCGCAATACAGATCTTCTGATCGCCGCCGCCGACTGCGAGGCGACGACGATTAACTTCGCGGTCGGGCAGTTGATTGCGGATTGGGCGGCACCGGGGCAGTTCGACATCCCGCTCGACCTGGCGGTGCGTGACTGGGCGCGGCGGTCGGGGATGGTGCGCCGGGCGGTCGACCAATCAGATGCGCGGCGGATCGAGGCCTTTGCCGCGATGTTCCGCCGCTATGATTACTCTGTCTCGGAGGCCGAGGTTCGCGCCCAGATCCTCTATTTTCACCAGTTCGGCTATGATGCGCTCGACCGGCGGGAGAGCTGGGACGAACGGCTGCGGCGCAGCCGTGATTATCTCTATTGCCTGACCGGTCGGCAGGCCTCGGACGCCGAAGTGCAGGCGCTGTCCGATCAGGTGCGGGCCAATCTGGCGCAGCATGAGACCGGCCGCAGCCGGCGCCGACCGGGTCAGGACTGATAGGGATCGAGCGAGTCGCGCAGCCCGTCGCCGAGGAAGTTGAAGGCCAGCACCACCACGATGATCGGCAGCATCGGGATCGCCGTCCACCAGTAGATTTCGACATTGGCAAGGTTCTGTGCGTCGTTCAGCATCACCCCCCAGCTTACGGCTGGGGCCCGTAGGCCGAGACCCAGGAAGGACAGCGCGGTTTCGCCCAGGATCATCGCGGGGATCGAGAGTGTGGCGGAGGCGATCAGGTGCGACATGAAATTGGGCAGCAGGTGCTTGCGGATCACCCGGCCCGAGCTTGCCCCCATCATCTCGGCGGCGCGGACGTATTCCTCTTCCCGCAGGGACAGGAACTTGGCCCGAACAGACCGCGCCAGCCCGGGCCAGTCGAGAATGCCCAGGATGATCGAGATGATGAAGAAGACCGACACCGGCCCCCAGTTCGATGGCACCGCCGCCGACAGCGCCAGCCACAGCGGTAGTTCTGGCAGCGAGCGCAGGATTTCGATCACCCGATTGATCACCCAGTCGATCTTGCCGCCGAAATAGCCGGCGATCGAGCCGAAGCTGATCCCCAGCAGGAAGGACACGGTGATGCCGATCAGCCCCACCGTCAGCGACAGTTGCGCGCCGTAAAGGATGCGGCTGAACACATCCCGTCCCAGTCGGTCAGATCCCCACAGAAACACTGTCGCCCCTTCGGGGGCGCAAAACAGGTGGGTTTTGCTGGGGATCAGTCCGGCCAGTCGGTAGGAGCCTCCGCGGCAGAAGAACTTCAGCGGCATCGGTCGGCTGGTGTCGGGCACGATCTTCCACTGGAAGGTTTCCAGGTCGGGTTCGGATTTGGTGGGATAGACGTAGGGGCCGACAAAACGGCCCTCGTGCCACAGGTGCACCGATTGCGGCGGAGCATAGAGATGCTCGGACATCCGTTCGTTCGGCGTATAGGGGGCGATGAAGCCGGCGAAAGGTAGCATCAGATAGCTGAGCAGCAGGAAGATGCCCGAGATCAGCCCAAGCTTGTGCTGTCTGAACTTGCGCCAGATCAGCAGCCAGTTGGGGGCGTCCAGATCGCGGCGTTCGATCTGGTGCAGGCTTTCATTCGGATCATAGGGGGCGTCGTCGACAAAGCGTCCATCGGGTAGTCTGGTCATGCGTCGCGCCCCTCGTAGCGGATACGCGGATCGAGCAGGACCAGCAGCACGTCGGAAATCATCGTGCCCACCAGCGTCAGGAGCGCCACGAACATCAGCACGAAGCCCGACAGGAACTGGTCCTGGGTCTTCAGGGCGGTCAGCAGGGTGGGGCCGATGGTCTGCAGTCCCAGCACAACCGAGACCAGCACCGATCCCGAGACCATCGAGGGCAGCAGGTTGCCGATGTCGGCGACGAAGGGGTTGAAGGCCATGCGCAGCGGGTATTTCGCCAGCATTCGCGGCGGGCTCATCCCCTTGGCGATGGCGGTTTCGACATAGGGTTTACCCAGTTCATCCAGCAGGTTGGCACGCAGCCGCTGCATCATCGCCGCCGCGCCCGATGTCCCGATCACGAAGGTCGGAACGATCAGGTGGATCAGGATCGACCGCGCCTTGTCCCAGCTCATCGGCAGGCCTTCGAACCGCGGATCCATCAGCCCGCCGATCGGCAGGTTCAGGTGCTTGTGGCCATAATAGAACAGGATCAGTGCCAGCAGGAAGTTCGGTGTCGCCAGTCCCAGATAACCGAAAAAGGCTGATGTGTAATCCACCCATGTCCGCGACCGGGCCGCTGCCAGAACGCCGAGCGGCAATGCCACCAGATAGACGAAGAGCACCGCGGCGAGGTTGACCAGCACTGTCAGCCACAGGCTTTCTCCGACGATGTCGGACACTGGACGATCGAATTCGAAGGACCAGCCGAAATTGCCCTGGATCAGGCCGGAAAATCCGTTGGGGCCGGGCATCATCCCGACCCAGATCATATATTGCTCCCACAGCGGTCGGTCGAGCGCATATTCGTGACGCAGGAACTCGGCCTTGGCGACGCCGGATTCCTGGCCGCTGGCGCGCAATTCCGTGATCTGGTTTGACAGGTAGTCGCCCGGTGGCAGGTTGATGATCAGGAAAATCAGCGCCGAGACGACCAGTAGCGTCAGCAGCATGGTCGCGAAACGATAGATCGCATAGCGCAGAAGGATCATGACGGGGTCCGATCAGCCGGCATCGGCGAAAAAGAATTCATCGGGCCGGTGGATGCCGAAATGCGCGCCCGGATCCCAGGTCCAGAGGGCCTTTTCCGGCACGTTGCGCAGTCGCTTGTTCACCACAATGGGTTGCGGTGCTTCGGCCAGCAGGCCGATGCCGTAAATCTGATCCGCATGAATCCTGAGCATCTCGCGCCAGGCGTCGTCGCGCTGGGCGTCGTCCTCGGCGCGGTCCCATTGCTTCAGCAGCTCCATCAGCCGTTGCGCGGGTTCCATGTCGGGCGGCTCGCCGGCGGCGCCGTTGGTCTGATAGAATTGCCCCCATTTCGGCCAGGCGAAGAATACCTGATCGGTGGGGGCCAGATAGGAGGGCGAGGTATAGGGTTGCGGGATGCCATTGTCCCAGCCGAACCAGACCGCCGCCATGGTCGTGCCGGCGAAGACCCGGTTATAGAGGATGTCGCGATCCAGCGGCCGCATGATCAGCTTGACCCCGATCTCGCGCCAGGTATCGGTGATGATCTGCAGCGCGTTTTCGACCTCTTGCCGTTCGCCTGCCGTTTCGATCACCAGTTCCATGCGTCGCCCGTCGGGCAGCTTGCGGATGCCGTCCCGGTCGCGTTGATCCAGCCCGGCTTCGTCCAGAAGCGCATTGGCGCCGGTCGGATCGTAGCTCGCCCAGGCGGCGCGGTTGGCCTCGTCGAAGAAGGGGCTTTGCGGCAGAACCGTCATCGCGCCGGGCTTGGCCAAACGGAAATAGAGCGCCTGGTTGATGGTGTTGCGGTCGATCCCCAGCGATAGCGCGCGGCGTACCCGCACATCGCGCAGCACCCCGCGCCAGACATCATCGTTATAGTTCAGGTTGGGGTATATCGCGATCTGCGAGGCGACGCCGGTGGGCCACAGCAGGGTGCGATAATTGCCGCCGTCGGTCTCGCCCTTGCGCAGGATCGAGATGTCGCGAAAATCGAGACCGCGGCCCTGCAGATCGGTTTCGCCTGCATTGGCCTTGGCGGCGACCAGGCCGGGGGCGACGATCTCCATTTCGACCACGTCGATATAGGGCAGTTGCACGCCCGCCGTGTCGACCCGGTGGAAATAGGGATTGCGCACGAAGACCTGGCGGATCTTTTTGCCCTCTGTCGCGTTCATCCAGGGCTGCAGCGTCGGCAGCGCGCTGTTGTCGAACTTGTACATGTTGTCGAGCTTGTTGTGCAGCGCGGCCCAGCTTTTGACCCGGGCGTCGTCGACCGCTTCGGCAAGCGCTTCGATGTCGGCGTATTTCTGGTGATATCGCTTCAGGAAATGCGCAGGCCGGAATATGAACGGCGGGCGCGCCTCGGCCAGGGTCTCGATAAAGCTGGGATTGGGCTGATCCCATTCATAGATCACCGTGACCTCGTCGGGAAAGCTGACGCGCGGCAGCTCGTCCCCGACGCGCAGGAAATCCGGCGGGCCGGAGGGGCTGAGCGAACGGTTGTTGGCAACGTCCTGCCACCAATAGGCGAAGTCGGCCGAAGTAAAGGGATGGCCGTCGGACCATCTGTGCCCCGGGCGCAGCCGCAGGGTGAATTTGCGGTTGGCGTCGACTTCGTAGCTTTCGAGGAGATCTGCCTTGAGCTGATAGGTCTCGTCATAGCCGACCAGCCGGGCATAGCCATAGACCACCATCTGGCGGATGTCCTTGCTGCGGGTCACCATGGTGCGCAGCGTGCCGCCTGGGATGCCGATCTGGCGGCCCTTGGCCTCGAGATCCACCACAAGGGGAACCTTGGGCAGGCGGTCCTGCACCGGGGGCAGGGCGCCGCTGCTGACCTCGTCTTGCCAGAAGGTGTTTTCCTGCAGCGGCGGGACGGCCAGCGCGGCCAGCGGGATCATCACACCTGCAAAGGCGGCCGAGGACAGCAGAAAGGCGCGGCGGGATCGGTCAAAGGGGCAGTCAGACATGGCAACGTACCTTGTGGCCGGGTTCGAATTCGGTAAGCGACGGTATCACGCTGGCCGAAAAACGGAAGGCTTCCGGCCAGCTTTCCGGCGATCCTGCGCCAAGCGCCACCAGTTTCAGGTTGATCGGTCTGTCGATGTCGGCCAGCGGCTGGGCTGCGATCAGGGCCTTGGTGTAGGGGTGTTGGGGGTTGTGGAACAGCACCTCGGGCGGGGCCTGCTCGACCACCAGCCCCTGGCGCATCACCGCCACCTCGTCGGCGATCCGGGCAACCACGGCCAGATCGTGGCTGATGAACAAATAGCTCAGGTTCATGCGGTCGCGGATATCCTCCAGCAGGCTGAGGATCTGCTCCTGCACGCTGACATCGAGTGCCGAGGTCGGTTCGTCACAGACGATCAGCGACGGGTCGAGCATCATCGCCCGCGCGATCGACAGCCGTTGGCGCTGGCCACCGGAAAAGGCATGCGGGAAACGCTGCAGCATGTCCGCGTCCAGACCGACCTGCCGCAGCATCTCGGCGGCGCGGTCTCGGCGTTCCGCCCCGGTGCCGATCCGGTGGATCTCCAGCGGTTCTGTCAGCGCGTCGACCACCCGCATGCGCGGCGAGAGCGAGGAATAGGGATCCTGGAACACCATCTGTGCCTCGCGCTGGAATGCCATGCGCTGAGGGCGGGTCATGGCATGAACTGCGATCGGGTCGCCGGTGGCAGGGAGAAACCAGACCGCGCCGCCCGGGTCGGGCAGTTCGGCCCCCAGCGCGATCCGGGCCGCAGTGGTCTTGCCCGAACCGCTTTCTCCGACGATCGCCAGGGTCTTGCCGCGCGGCAGGTGCAGGTCGATGCCGCGGCAGGCCTTCACTTCGATATCGGGCCGCCAGGCCGGCCCGCCACGCAGGACATAGGTCTTCGACACCGCCTTCATGTCGAGGATCAGGTCGCGTTCGGGCGGGCGCTGCGGGCAGGGGGCCGCGTCGGGGATGGCGGGGGCAGCTTCGAACAACTGCCGGGTGTAGGGGTGGGCGGGGGCCTTCAGCAGGGCCGTCGCAGGGCCGGCTTCCATGACCCGCCCGCGATGCATCACCACCACCTGCTCGGCCATGTTGGCGACCACCCCCAGATCGTGGGTCACCAGGATCAGCCCCATGCCGGTTTCCTGCTGCAGCTCCTTGATCAGCCCCAGGACCTGCGCCTGTGTCGTCACATCGAGTGCGGTGGTCGGTTCGTCCGCGATCAGCAGATCGGGTTTGGCGACCATGGCCATTGCGATCATCGCCCGCTGCCGCATGCCGCCGGACAATTCGAACGGATAAGACCGATAGGCGCGTTCGGGATCCGGGAAACCGACCCGCTCGAAGGTTTCCAGTACCGTCTTGCGTGCCTGGGATTCACTGGCATGCCGGTGCAGCCACAGAACCTCGCTCACCTGGTTGCCGATCCGGTGCAGCGGCGAGAGCGAACGCATCGGCTCCTGGAAGACCATCGACACCTGATTACCGCGCACATCGCGCATCCGGCGTTCGCTGAGCGTCGTCAGATCGGTCACATGCCCGCCACAGGACAGGGCGATATGCCCGCTGCGGATCCGGGCGTTGCGCGGCAGGATCCGCAGCACCGCACGGCAAGTCACCGTTTTGCCGGACCCGGATTCCCCGACCAGCGCCAGCGTTTCGCCCGGGTCGAGGCTGAAGCTGACGTCCCGCACCACCGGCTCGAAGTCGCCGAAGCCGATGCTCAGGTTTTCGACGGTTAAAAGCGGCGTCATTCAGGCCCGCCTCTGCCGCCGCAGATGGTGCGAATTCAAGGTCATGGTCCCAACCGGTGTTTCGGCACACCATCGCGTGTGTATGGTTCTCTAGTCAAACCCCAATTAGCCCCGCCGCGACAGGCGGAGGGATTGGGCTGCAAGCCGGCTACACATTACGCGATCTATTTGGCATGAGTATGACAAACCGCAGGTGGCACAGGAGCCCAGCATGAGCAGATTGGATCTTTTCATCGACCGGATGGTGTCGCAGCGCGCGTGCCTGGACTTTGCCATCGCCCAGACCGCGGCGATGCCCGGGCCAGTATTCGAACTGGGGCTGGGCAACGGGCGCACCTATCACCACATGCGCGAGAAGATCGAAGGCCGCGATATCTATGTCTTCGAGCGCGCCATCGCCTCGCATCCCGATTCGACCCCGGCTGCAGAATTCGCCTTGCTTGGGGATGTGATGGAGACGCTGCCCGCCGCGCTGGAGCGGTTCGGCCCCACCGCCAGCCTGATCCACGCCGATCTGGGCGGGCACAATCGGGCCAAGAACGATGCATTCGCGCGCCGGGTCTCGCCGCTGATCGAGCCGCTGCTGGCCGAGGGCGGGCTGATGGTCTCCTCCGACCGGATGTATTTCGAGGGGCTGCAAGAGCTGCCGCTGCCCGAGGGCGCGGTCGAGGGGCGCTGTTTCATTTATCGCAAATGACCTGGGTGCGGCGCCTGTCCTTCGGCGCCGCATCATCCTTCCGCCGGCGCGGGGCGATCTTTGCTGCGACGCAGCGCCACCCTTGCCGTATGGGAGCCGAGCGGATTTAACTAATCTGTCACCCTCGGACTTTAGTCCCGTGGGAGCCAGCTCAGGAGGATCGGGTCTTGACCATGCCGCCCATTCAGAACGTGCCCTTCGATCAGCTCGAGATCGGGATGGAGGCGGCGCACAGCCGCGTCCTGCGGGCGGAGGATCTGTTCATTTATGCCAGCGCCTCGGGCAACATGAACCCGATGCATCTGCCGGAGGAGGATGGCGATGGCGACGGTCAGCCGGAGGCCATCGCGCCGGGCATGTGGGTGGCCTCGCTGATCTCGGCGGTGCTGGGGTGCGAATTGCCCGGGCCGGGCACGCTTTACAAATCGCAGACGCTGCGCTTTGTCGATCAGGCTCATGCCGGCGATGAGCTGACGGTCAAGGTCCGGCTGACCGGCAAGGGGCCCGACCGGCTTGCCAGCTTCGACACCTGGGTCGAAAAGGCTGATGGCACCCGGGTTCTGGAAGGAGAGGCGCAGGTGATCGCGCCGGAACGGCCGATCACCTTCCGGCCGGAGGAAATGCCGGGGCTGACCCTGCAGCGCCACGTGCATTTCGACCAGCTTCTGGCCCGCGCTGAGCCGCTGAAGGCGGTGCCCACCGCCGTCGTCGCCCCCGAGAAGGGCGAGGCGTTGGCCGGCGCCATCCTGGCGGCGGAACATACGCTGATCGAACCGGTGCTGGTCGGTCATGCCCTGCGCATCGCCGAGGCGGCGGAAGAGAAGGGGATCGACCTGTCTCCTTACAGGCTGGTCGATATCCGCGACCATGCCCTTGCCGCGCAGGAGGCCGTGCGCATGGTCCACGCCCGCGAGGCGGCGGCGATCATGAAGGGCGATCTGCACACCGACGTGCTGCTGCACGAGATCGTCAAGCGCGACGGCGGGTTGCGCAGGGGGGGACGGCGGCTCAGCCATGTCTTCGTGATGGATGTGCCCGGGCTCGACCATCTGCTGATGGTCACCGACGCTGCGATCAACATTGCCCCCGATCTGGCCGCCAAGGCCGATATCATCCAGAACGCCATCGACCTGGCCCATGGGCTGGGCATCGAGCAGCCGAAGGTCGGGGTGCTGTCGGCGGTAGAGGTGGTGAACCCCGCCATCCCTTCGACGCTGGACGCCGCCATCCTGTCGAAGATGGCCGAGCGCGGTCAGATCACCGGCGGGCTGGTCGACGGGCCGCTGGCGATGGATAATGCCGTCAATATCGCTGCCGCCGCGACCAAGGGCATCCAGTCGCTGGTCGCGGGGCGGGCTGAAATCCTGGTCGCGCCGAACCTCGAAAGCGGCAACATGCTGGCCAAGGAACTGACCTTTCTCGCCCATGCCGAGGCGGGCGGCGTGGTGATGGGCGCGAAATGCCCGATCATCCTGACCAGCCGGGCCGATGATGACAAGGCGCGGCTGGTGTCCTGCGCGGTGGCGCTGCTGGCCGCACATGATGCAGGTCTGATGGATGGGGCTGAGGCATGAGTGCGATCCTGACGCTGAACGCTGGTAGTTCGTCCCTGAAATTCGGGGTTTACCAGGTGGCAGAGGAACCCGGCCTGTTGCTCAAGGGGCAAGTCGAGAATCTGGGGCCTCTGGCGCGGATGAAGCTGCAGGGCGGCGAGGCATGGGACATCGGTCCGGCCGATCACGCCGTGGCCCTGCATGAGATCCTCAAGGCGATCGAACCGGCGCTGGACGGGCGGGTGGTGATGGGCGTGGGGCATCGCATCGTTCACGGAGGCAAAACCTATGGCGACCCGTTGATCCTGACCGAAGAGATTCTGGCCAAGCTGCGCACGCTCGAACCGCTGGCGCCGCTGCACCAGCCGCACAATCTGGCGGCGGTCTATGCGGCGCAGAAGGAATTTCCCGAATCGGTACAGATCGCCTGTTTCGACACCTCCTTCCATCGGCACCACCCGTTCGTGAACGACACCTATGCGCTGCCTTACAAATATTACGAACAGGGGGTGCGCCGGTACGGTTTCCACGGCCTGAGCTATGATTACATCACCTCTTGCCTGCGCCGCGACTGGCCCGAGCTTTACAAGGGCCGGGTGGTGGTGGCGCATCTCGGCAACGGTGCCTCGATGTGTGCCATCAAGGGCGGGCAAAGCGTCAGCTCGACCATGGGGTTCTCGGCGCTTGACGGTCTGCCGATGGGCACCCGTTGCGGTCAGCTCGATCCCGGGGTGATCCTCTATTTCATGGCGCAGGGCATGGATGCGAACGAGATTTCGAACATGCTCTACAATGACAGCGGGCTGAAGGGGCTGTCGGGCATCAGCCATGACATGCGCACCCTGCTGGAAAGCGAGGATCCTCATGCGGCGCAGGCGATCGACTATTACGTCTTCCGCATTAAACGGGAGCTTGGGGCGCTGTCGACGGTGATGGGCGGACTGGACGGGCTGGTCTTTTCCGGCGGCATCGGAGAGCACGCCGCCCCGATCCGCGCCCGCGTGGTGGGCGAGATGGAATTCATGGGGTTGTCGCTGAACGCCGAGGCGAACGCGGCCGGAGAAACCCGCATTGGCACCGGTCCGGTGGAGGTTCTGGTTATCCCGACCGACGAGGAGCGGGTGATTGCCCGCGCGGTCGCGGATGCGCTCCTGGTCTGAGGTGAGGGGCGCCCGGCCCCTCTCTTTATCTTTACCCCGTCGCTAGGCACGCTTATAAGGCGGCGCATGAGCCTTCTGCGCATCATTATTATTCGAATTACTGTCCCGGCGCTCTGATCCAGACGAGCCGCCGGGCAAAGGTGCTTGAGCCATCGCACCGACTACAGAAATTCCCCGATCAGATCACGACGAAGGACGCCGCCCCATGTGCGCCGAAACCCCCGACTACAAAGACACGCTGAACCTGCCCAAGACCGATTTTCCGATGCGCGCGGGCCTGCCCAAACGCGAGCCCGAATGGCTGGCGCGCTGGGAGAAGATGGATATCTATGGTCGCCTGCGCGACAAGGCCGTCAAGGCCGAGGGCACGGTCGAGGCGCGGACCCCCTTCACCCTGCATGACGGCCCGCCCTACGCCAACGGCCACCTGCACATCGGTCACGCGCTGAACAAGACCATCAAGGACATGATTGTGCGGTCGCATCAGATGATGGGGCACGAAAGCCGCTATGTTCCCGGCTGGGATTGTCACGGTCTGCCGATCGAATGGAAGATCGAGGAACAGTATCGCGCCAAGGGCAAGGACAAGGATGACGTCCCGGTCATCGACTTCCGCCAGGAATGCCGCAAGTTCGCCGAAGGCTGGGTCGATATCCAGCGCGAGGAATTCAAGCGGCTGGGCATCTCCGGCAATTGGGACAATCCCTATCTGACAATGGATTTCCACGCCGAGCGGGTGATCGCCGAGGAATTCATGAAATTCCTGATGAACGGCACGCTCTATCAGGGCTCGAAACCCGTGATGTGGTCGCCGATCGAGGAAACCGCCCTAGCCGAGGCCGAGGTCGAATATCACGACAAGGAAAGCTTTACCGTCTGGGTGAAGTTCAAGGTGGCCGAGCCTGCCGCCAGCGCGCTCGCCGGTGCCTATGTGGTGATCTGGACCACCACCCCCTGGACCATGCCGTCGAACAAGGCCGTGGTCTATGGCTCGGATATCGCCTATGGCCTCTACGAGATCACCGGCACGCCTGACGAAAGCTGGGCCAAGGTTGGTGACAAATACATCCTGGCCGACAAGCTCGCCGCCGATGTGATGACCCGCGCGCGGCTGGATGACACAATGTACACCCGCCTGCGCGATGTGCCCGTGTCCGAGCTCGAAGGCCTGAAGCTGACACACCCGCTGGCCGGCGTCGAAGGTTCCAATGGCGAATGGGACGACCTGCGCGATTTCCGCGCCGCCCCCTTCGTCACCGATACCGAAGGCACCGGTTTCGTCCATTGCGCGCCCAGCCACGGGATGGAGGAATTCGAACTTTACCGCGATCTCGGCATGCTCGATCAGGTCATCACCTATAATGTGATGGAAGACGGTTCGCTGCGCGCCGATATGCCCTTCTTCGGCGGCACCCGTATCCTCAAGCAGAACGGCAAGGAGGGCGACGCCAACAAGACCATCATCGACAAGCTGGCCGAGGTCGGCGGTCTCTTGGCGCGCGGCAAGATCAAGCACTCCTATCCGCACAGCTGGCGGTCGAAGGCGCCGGTGATCTATCGCAACACGCCGCAATGGTTCGCCGCCATCGACCGCGAGATCGGCGATGGCCGGGACACCTATGGCACCACCATCCGCAGCCGGGCGCTGACCTCGATCGACGAGCTGGTGAAATTCACCCCGCAGAGCGGGCGCAACCGGCTGTATTCGATGATCGAAAGCCGGCCCGATTGGGTGCTGTCGCGGCAACGTGCCTGGGGCGTTCCGCTGACCTGCTTCATCAAGAAGGGCGCGCTGCCGACCGACCCCGACTTCCTGCTGCGCGATGCGGCGGTGAACGCCCGCGTCGCCGAGGCCTTCGAGACCGAGGGCGCCGATGCCTGGTACAAGGAGGGCGCCAAGGCGCGGTTCATCGCCGATGCCGCCGATCCTGAGGCCTATGATCAGGTCTTCGACGTGCTCGACGTCTGGTTCGACAGCGGCTCGACCCATGCCTTCGTGCTGCGCGACCGCGAGGACGGCACCGTCGACGGCATCGCCGATGTCTATATGGAGGGCACCGACCAGCACCGCGGCTGGTTCCACTCCTCGCTGCTGCAGGCCTGCGGTACCATCGGTCGCGCCCCCTATCGCAACGTGGTCACTCACGGCATGACGCTGGACGAGAAGGGGCTGAAAATGTCCAAGTCCATCGGGAATACCATCGTGCCGGAGGAGGTGATCAAGCAATACGGCGCGGACATCCTGCGGCTCTGGGTGGCGCAGAGCGACTATACTGTCGACCAGCGGATCGGGCCGGAGATCCTGAAAGGCGTCGCCGACAGCTATCGCCGTCTGCGCAACACCCTGCGGTTCATGCTGGGCTCGCTCGGGGATTTCGCCGAGGCCGATCGGGTGGCACCCGAGGATATGCCCGAGCTGGAACGCTGGGTGCTGCATCGTCTGGCCGAGCTGGACAAGCAGGTGCGCGACGGCTACGCCGGCTTCGACTTCCAAACGGTGTTCCAGTCGGTTTTCACCTTCGCGACGGTGGAACTCAGCGCCTTCTACTTCGATATCCGCAAGGACGCGCTTTATTGCGACGGCGACACCGCGCGCCGCCGCGCCGCGTTGACGGTGCTCGACGCGCTGTTCCACCGGCTCACCACCTGGTTGGCCCCGATCCTGGTCTTCACCATGGAAGAGGTCTGGCTGGAACGCTTCCCCGGGGATGACAGCTCGGTCCATCTGGTCGATTTCCCGGAAACCCCGGAGGAATGGTTCGATGCGGAGCTGGCGGCGAAATGGGCCGGCATCCGCAAGGTGCGCCGGGTGGTCACCGCCGCGTTGGAAATCCAGCGCTCGGAAAAGGTGATCGGCGCCAGCCTCGAGGCCGCCCCGGTGGTTCATGTCGAAGACGCGGGGCTGCTGGCGGCGCTGCAATCGGTGGATTTCGCCGATATCTGCATTACCTCGGCCCTGACGCTTACCGCCGATCCCGAACCGCAGGAGGCCTTCCGCCTGCCCGAGATCGAGGGCGTGGGTGTGGTCTTTGAAAAGGCCGACGGCGAGAAATGTCAGCGCTGCTGGAAAATTCTGCCCGATGTCGGTCATCACGGTCATGCCGGGGTCTGCGCCCGCTGTGATGCGGCACTGAGCTGAAGCCTGTTCCTGGCGCGCTCCTGACGGGGCGTGCCAGGTCGCTTGGCCCGGGGCCCTCGCTCTCTTTCGGCAGAAAAGACGCAGACAGGCTGCTTGGTGTCGCGGCTTTGGGCTTTTTCTGGCTGAAAATATCCCGGGGAGGGCGCGCCCTGTGCGCGCCCCGGGGCAGCGCCCCGTCCGCGCTCAGAACCGGGTGCGCCGGATCAGAACCATTGCCCCGGTTCCATTAGTCCCAGATCCATCAGTTGCCGTGAATGCCACTCGAAGGGAGTGGAATTGTGCCAGCGGAAGGTGGGGATGTCATAGGTCGATCCCGGATTGGTCTTCAATGCCTTGGCGGTGCGGAAGGAACAGATCGCCGCGGTCAGATTGTGGTGCCAGGGGCAGGAATAGGTGTTGTATTCCTGATCGTTGAAGGTGTGATCGGGCAGCAGCCGCAGCCCCGGCGCGGCGCGGAACAGCGCGATGCGGTCGATCTTGCGGCTGGTCTTCGGAATATGTTCCTCGTACCGCCAGCGCAGCCCGCCGAAGAAATCGAGCTGCCGCTCGCGCGGATGGCCGGTGGCGGTATCGGGGCGGGCCAGGGCGTAATATCCGGACCGGTCCAGATGGGCGCGATCCAGTGATACGGCATTGGGGCTGGCGCCCAGATCGTCGGCATAGAGGTCGATGACATAGGTCAGCATCGCGTCGCGGCGTTCCTCGGTGTGGAAGGCCAGCATCTCGCCGACTGTCCTGCTCTCGCTGAAGGGGTAGAACAGGTATTCGGCGTTATAGCAGTAATAGAGCCAGCATCCCGGGGCAGCCTCGATCACCCGGTTGATCGTGTCGAAGACGCGCGCGGGCGGACAGTTGTCGAGGCGCACCCGGTGCACGGCTTCTTCAAGATCGGCGGGCAGGGTGAAGCTGTCGGGCATCAGGGCGACGACGGTGGGAAAGCCGCATTGCAGGTGATGGCGCAGGGTGGTGTCGACCTCGGTATCGTCCTCGACGAAGATCAGCGCCACCGGCCCCTTGGTCAGCAGCGGTTTTCCCTTCTCCAGAAACGCGTCAAGCGATATGTATTTCATGGCTTTTGTTCATCCGCCTTTGGCGCCGGCGCCGGGCCTTGGCGGCCTCGCTGGCGTTTTGCGGCAGATTCGGGTATTCCGCCCGCCATTGCAAGCCGACTGGCCTGTCCCTATGACGGGCCTCTCCCCGATCTTTTGCGAGATACCGACCGATGACCGCGCCGAAAAAACTCTTCATCAAGACTTATGGCTGCCAGATGAACGTCTATGACAGCGAGCGTATGGCCGAGGCTCTGGGCGGGCAGGGCTATATCGAGACGCAAAGCGCCGAAGACGCCGATATGATCCTGCTGAACACCTGCCACATCCGGGAGAAGGCGGCGGAGAAGGTCTATTCCGAACTCGGGCGGTTTCGCGGGCTGAAGGCGGCCAATCCGGATCTGAAGATCGGGGTCGCCGGTTGCGTCGCCCAGGCCGAGGGCGAGGAGATCATGCGCCGCCAGCCGCTGGTCGATCTGGTGGTGGGGCCGCAATCCTATCACCGCCTGCCGGAGATGGAGGCGAAGACGCGCGCGGGCGAAAAGGCGCTCGACACCGATTTCCCCGAGGAAGACAAGTTCGAGAAACTGAAAGCGCGGCCCAAGGCGAAACGCGGGCCAACCGCCTTCCTGACCGTGCAGGAGGGCTGTGACAAGTTCTGCGCCTTCTGCGTGGTGCCCTATACCCGTGGTGCCGAGGTGTCGCGCCCGGTCGATCGCATCCTGACCGAGGCGCGCGATCTGGTCGAACGCGGCGTGCGCGAGATCACGCTGCTGGGGCAGAACGTCAACGCCTATCACGGTGCCGGCCCCGATGGCGACTGGTCGCTGGCGCGGTTGATCTGGGCCCTGAACGACGTCGACGGGCTGGAGCGGATTCGGTTCACCACCAGCCACCCCAACGATATGGCTGACGATCTGATCGAGGCGCATGCCGACTGTCCCAAGCTGATGCCCTATCTGCACCTGCCGGTGCAATCGGGCAGCGATCGCATCCTCAAGCGGATGAACCGCTCGCATACCGCCGAAAGCTATCTCAGGCTGATCGAGCGGCTGCGCGCGGCGCGGCCCGATCTGCATATGTCGGGCGATTTCATCGTCGGCTTTCCGGAAGAGACCGAACAGGATTTCCAGGACACTTTGGCGCTGGTCGAGGCGGTGCAATACGGCTCTGCCTTCTCGTTCAAGTATTCCACCCGCCCCGGCACGCCGGCGGCGGAGCGTCCGCAGGTTGACGAAGCCGAGAAGGATGATCGGCTGCAGCGGCTGCAGGCGCTGCTGACCCGCCAGCAACGGGCACTGCAGGATGCCATGGTCGGCCGCGAGGTTGGGGTGCTGTTCGAGAAACCGGGGCGTTTGCCCGGGCAGATGGTCGGCAAGTCCGACTATCTGCATGCGGTGCATGTGGACAGTGATGTCGTCGTCCCGGGCGATCTGGCGCGGGTCCGGATCCTGTCGTCGGGCCCCAATTCTCTGGCGGGGGAGGTTCTTCCGCGTTGAGCGATTGCTCTGCCTGGGCGATACGGCCCGGGTGGGGCAGCTGCGGTTCCGGCGATTCGTTTGCCCGGGCGGGAGGGTTAAGTGACGGGGCGGAGCGTTTGTTCCGCTGGGTGAACATGTTCGGGTGATGCCCTGAAATTGTTTCCCATTTAAACCTAAACTTTGTCGAAAAGTTGCCTGGGTTGCGTCCTAGACTATGATGATGAAAAGCTTTCGACCGATCTCAACAGGCTGTTGGCAGGGGTGCGGCGAAGCAGTAACGCAACAGTTCCTGATTCCGGAGTAATCGAATGAAACGAGTGATGATCGCCGCCGCCCTGCTGGGCGCTTTGGCCTCGCAAGCCTCTGCCGAAGCCTACAAGCTGACCGCCGACGGAAATACCCTGATCGTGAGCTGTTTTCGCGGCCCCTGGAAGGATGTGATCTGGGATCGCCCGAATGCGAACTTCATCGATAGCCTGGTCGATTTCGGCTATGACTATCCGACCGCCCAGGCGATCGCTCAGCGCATCTGCCGCGATGAGCGTCTGGTCGACAACCTGGAAGGCATGAAGCAGGAGATGATTCGCATCTATAACGAGGCGCCGCAGCTTCACGGGAACAAGCGGCTTCAGCGCTGAGCTTGTGCAGGTCGGCAGCATGGCGGGTCAACTCCTGACCTGATCGCCGCGTTCTGTCATTCTGTCTGGCCGTCCTTCCGGGGGCGGCCTTTGCCGTTTCTGTACCTGTCGTGCGGGTGTTGAAGTGGGCAGCGCAGTTTCTGCCGCAGTTGGTGTGGTGAAAAAGCCCACACTGTGATGACGCCACTACATATGGTGGTTTTTTCTTCACAAAATACGAAATTTTACCTACCCTTCTCTCAGTTGCACCCCGTCTGATCCTGGTCTGCGGGGCGTGTGTCATTTTGGGGGTATTTGAGGTGATGAAACTTTCAAGGATCGGTCGAGCCGTCAGGGCCGTCATCGCGGCGGCGGCTCTGGTCGTCGCCGGCGTGGCCGGAGTTCAGGCTCAGTCCGCTCCCTCCACTGCCGTGGTGGGGGAGCGATATGTGCCCACGATCTGGGTCGACCCGGATGGATGCGAGCATTGGGTGATGGATGATGGCGCCGAGGGCTATATGTCCGCGCATGTGCGGCGCGATGGCTCTCCGGTCTGTCGCCGTGGCAATCTGTGTGGGTCGTTGCCGGCGGATCAGTTCTTCGCCACGGACAAATATTCGATTAACACCGCCGGTCAGAAGCGTCTGCGTGAATTCTTCCGCGATGCCGGGGCGCGCGGCTATATCATCACCGGTCATACCGATAGCCGGGCCTCGGATGCCTATAATATGCGTCTGTCGCAGAACCGCGCCAATGCGGTGGCCCGGGTTGCCCGCAGTGCCGGGGCCAATGTGGTCGAGGTGCGTGGCTATGGGGAACGCGATCCTCGGGTGCCGAACACCAGCGCCGCCAATATGGCGCAGAACCGCCGCGTCGAAATCATCTGCGTGCAGTGAGGAGAGAGAGCATGACCCTGGTGAAATCCCTTGCGCTTCTTGCTGCGTTCGGAACCCTTGCTGCCTGTGAGGCTACCGACAAGACCCGCGACCGCAACATGTTCGACCACAAGGACCTGAGCCGCCTGAAGGCTGGCATCTGGGTTGATCCGGAGGGCTGTCAGCACTGGATCATCGACGACGGCGTCGAAGGGTATATGGACCTGCGCCGGACGCCGGACGGCAAGCCTGTGTGTTCCGACGATTTCCAGAAGAATACCGTTACCGGCCCGTTCAAGGAGGGCTCCTGGGTGCCGGACATCATCTGAGGCTGGCCGAGCCCCGGTTCAGGGCCGCCCTTTGGGCGGCCTTTTTCATCTCAAATAGGCGAAAATCTCCGGCAGCCGCTTGCGCGCCCGACGCGATCTTGGCAGGCTAATCCTATACGCCCGAGACGAGGAGAGCGGATTGGCCATTGGCGCCCTGACCCCACCGCAAACCGATACGGCCCCGCAACGCGAGGTGCTTATCGAATTTCCCGACAATCGCCTGCTGATCGACCTTTGCGGCGAACATGACCGCAACTTGGCCGAAATCGAACGATTGTTGTCCGTGCAGATCGTTCGTCGCGGCAATCTCCTGGCGATATTGGGCGAAGAGGCCGGCCAGGCCGAGGCCGCCCGGGTTCTTCAGGCGCTTTATGACCGGCTGGAGAGCGGTCGGGCGATTGAGGCCGGAGACATGCAGCGCGAGATTCGCATGGGGCCTGCGACCGAGGACGCGGGTCTTGGCGATGGCGATCAATTGGAGATGTTCAAGGGCGGCACCTTCGAGATCAAGACGCGCAAGAAGCCGGTTGAGCCGCGCACCCAGGCGCAGAAATCCTATGTGCAATCGCTGTTCGAATACGAGCTGGCCTTCGGCATCGGCCCGGCGGGCACCGGCAAGACCTATCTTGCCGTCGCAGTCGGCGTCAGCATGTTCATCAGCGGGCTTGTCGACAGGATCATCCTGGCGCGCCCGGCGGTGGAGGCGGGCGAAAAGCTGGGTTATCTGCCGGGCGACATGAAGGAGAAGGTCGATCCCTATATGCAGCCGCTCTATGATGCGCTGAACGACTTCCTGCCGGGCAAGCAGCTTGCCAAGCTGATGGAGGAGAAGCGGATCGAGATCGCGCCACTGGCCTTCATGCGCGGTCGCACCCTGTCGAACGCCTTCATCGTGCTGGACGAGGCACAGAATGCCACCACCATGCAGATGAAGATGTTCCTGACCCGCCTGGGCGAAGGATCGCGTATGGTGATTACCGGCGACCGCAGCCAGGTCGATCTGCCGCGGGGCGTGCCCTCGGGGCTGGCCGATGCCGAACGGTTGCTGGGCAAGGTTCCGGGCATCAGCTTCAACTATTTCACCGCCGACGATGTGGTGCGCCATCCGCTGGTCGCGGCCATCATCAAGGCCTACGAGGCGGATGTGTGATGTCCCTCCCGGGCCCTGTTCCGAGACAGGGGGACGCAGTCGCGTCTTGGCCCGACGTCAGGAGAGGGCTGGCTCCCTCCGGCCCGCTGGCATAAAGCGCTGCCATGACCATTGAGCTCGATATAGAAGATCTCGCCTGGGCGGCGCTTGATCTCGGGGCGCTGGCGGATCGCGCGGCGGCGGCGACGCTGGCCCGGATCGGCCTCGACCCCGAGATGTGCGAGATCGCGATCCTTGCCTGCGACGATGCCCGTATCGCCGTGCTGAATGCCGATTTCCGCGGCAAGCCCACCCCGACCAACGTGCTGAGTTGGCCGGCCGAGGATCTGGCGGCCGAGGAACCCGGCGGCGTGCCCGATCTGCCGGAGGCCGATTTCACCGGCGAGATCGCGCTTGGCGATATCGCCATCGCCTACGGCACCTGCGCGCGCGAGGCGGAGGAACAGGGCAAGAGCCTGGCCGATCACTGTACCCATCTGATCGTCCACGGCATCCTTCATCTTCTTGGCTACGATCACATCCGTGACCCGGACGCCACTTTGATGGAGGGTTTGGAGATTGAAATACTTGGCACGATGGGTCTCGATGACCCATATAATGACTTCGACGGGCCCTAGGGCTCTTTTCGGATAGGACCAATGGGCGACGACGACTCTTCTAACGCAGCGCAACGCGCGCATCAGGATAGCGATATCACCAACGATCCCGGCGACAGGCCGGGGATTCTAGGGCGTATTCTGGAAGTCTTCTCGGGAGGAGAGGAGGTGGCGGCAGAACCGGCGCCGGGGCATCAGCCCGTGGCCACAGCCCATCACCGACCGCATGGGATGATCAACCTGCGGCGGATGCGGGTCGAGGATGTGGCGATTCCCACTGCCGAGATCGTGGCGGTTCCCAGCACCATCTCTATGGAGGATCTGGTCAATGTGTTCCGTGAAAGCGGCATGACCCGAATCCCGGTCTATGAGGGGACGCTCGATACGCCGCTGGGATTCGTTCACCTCAAGGATCTGGCGTTGAGCCATGGGTTCAACGGTGATCACGAGGCCGAGTTCGATCTGAAATCAATGCTGCGGCCGCTTCTCTTCGTGCCGCCCTCGATGCCGATTGGCGTCCTGTTGCAGAAGATGCAGTCGGAACGGCGTCACATGGCGCTGGTGATCGACGAATATGGCGGTGTCGACGGTCTGCTGACCATCGAGGATCTGATCGAACAGGTGGTGGGCGAGATCGAGGACGAGCACGACACCGACGAAGACAAGCTTTGGGTGAAGGAAAAGCCGGGTGTCTATATCGCCCAGGCCCGTGCGCCGCTTGAGGATTTCGAGGCCGAGATCGGCCGGTCGCTGACCAGCCACGAGGATGTCGACGAGGAAGAGATCGATACGCTCGGCGGGCTGGTCTTCATGCTCTCGGGCCGAGTGCCGGCGCGGGGCGAGGTGGTGGTGCATCCCGACGGGCCGGAATTCGAGGTGATCGACGCCGATCCGCGCCGGATCAAGCGGCTGCGCGTGCGGCTGCCGGATATCGCGGCGGAATGACCAGACTCGCCCGTCTGGCGCGTCGGCCGCTTTGGCAGCGGTTGATCGTCGCGGCGCTTGTTGGTGCGCTCGGCGCGCTGGGTCTGGCGCCCTTCGGTCTCTGGCCCATTGCGCTTCTCGCTCTGGCGGCGCTGCCGGCGCTGGCGCTGGCAGCGGCCAGGCCCCGTGCGGCGGCGCTGACCGGCTGGGCCTTTGCCACCGGCTGGTTTGCCAATGCGCTAGTCTGGATCGTCGATCCCTTTCTGGTCGAGCCCGAGGTCTATGGCTGGATGGCGCCCTTTGCGCTGATCTTCATGGCCGGGGGGTTGGCGTTGTTCTGGGGGCTGGCCTTCTGGGTTGCCTTCCGCCTTGCCCGGCAGCCGGGGGCGCGGGTCGCCAGCTTGATCGTGGCGCTGTCGCTGGCCGAATTCGGCCGCGCCTATCTGCTGACCGGTTTTCCCTGGGCGGCGCTGGCGCAGATCTGGGTCGATACCCCGGTGGCGCAGCTTCTGGCCTGGATCGGTCCGCATGGTCTGGCGCTGCTGACGCTTGTGGCGGCCTTTTGGCCCGGTTTCGCTTTGGTCTCTGACCGGGGGCGGTTGGTGTCTGCGGTGCCGCTCGGGCTGATCGGAGGGGCGGCGCTGGCCTTCGCGCAGCTCCCTGACGGGGCGCTCACCGATCACACGGTGCGGGTGGTGCAGCCGAATGCGCGGCAGGATCAGAAATGGGATCCGAAGTGGATGCCGGTCTTCTTTCGCCGTCAGATCGAGTTCACCAAGGCTGGCCCGCGTCCGGATCTGGTGGTATGGCCCGAAAGCTCGGTGCCGGTCTGGCTGAACGAGGCCGGCCCTACCTTCGAACGCATCGCCGAGGCCGCGCGGGGGGCCGATGTGGTGCTGGGTATCCAGAGATACGAGGGCACGCGGGTTTACAATTCGCTGGTGCATCTTGATGGGCAGGGGCAACTGGATGGCCTCTATGACAAGCATCATCTGGTGCCCTTCGGGGAATATATGCCGCTGGGCGATCTCGCGGATCGTTTCGGTCTGCATGGGTTCGCCGCCCAGGCCGGGCAGGGATACAGCCCCGGGCCGGGGCCAGCGCTGATGGGGCTCGGGGCGTTCGGTCCTGCCTTGCCGCTGATCTGTTACGAGGCTGTGTTCCCGCAGGACGTGAATGCCGCCCCCACCCGGCCGCGCTTTTTGCTGCAGATCACCAATGATGCCTGGTTCGGCACCTGGTCGGGGCCCTATCAGCATCTGGCGCAGGCGCGGATGCGCGCGATCGAACAGGGCTTGCCGATGGTCCGGGCGGCCAATACCGGCATTTCGGCGGTGATCGGTCCGCGGGGCCGAATCCTGAGTTCGATCCCGCTGGGGCAGGCGGGCTATGTGGACGCCAAGCTGCCCGAGCCGCTGCCGCCCACGATTTATGCGCGCAGCGGTGATTGGCCGGTGTTCCTGCTGCTCTTGCTGGCTGCGATCGGGCTCGGGGGGATGCAAAGCCGCAAACAAACCTCTAAATAGCAATTGACCGGTTTGCGCCTCAGGCGTAACCGGGTCTGAAGGTTCGTCACAACGGCTTCCTGGCGTGGCGGATGTAACTCGAATGGAGCACTTCCCATGTCCCGCAAGAACTATACTTTCACCTCCGAATCCGTTTCGGAGGGGCACCCCGACAAGGTCTGTGACCGGATCTCAGATGCGGTTCTCGACGCGTTCCTGGCTGAAGAGCCCGAAGCGCGCGTGGCCTGCGAAACCTTTGCGACCTCCGGCATGGTCGTCATCGGTGGCGAGGTGGGGCTGAAAGACGAAGACCTTCTGAAGAAATACATGGGCAGCATTGGCCAGATCGCCCGCGACTGTATCAAGGACATCGGCTATGAGCAGGAGAAGTTCCACTGGAACACCTGCCATGTGCTGAATTTCCTGCACGAGCAGTCGGCCCATATCGCGCAGGGTGTCGATGCCGCCGACAACAAGGACGAAGGTGCTGGCGATCAGGGCATCATGTTCGGCTATGCCACTGACGAGACGCCGGCGCTGATGCCGGCGCCGATCCAGTACAGCCATGCCATCCTGCGCCGGCTGGCCGAGGTGCGCAAATCCGGGGTCGAACCGACCCTGCGCCCGGATGCCAAAAGCCAGCTTTCGGTGGTCTACGAGGACGGCAAACCGGTCCGCGTCAGCTCGATCGTGCTGTCGACCCAGCATGAGAGCGAAAGCCAGACCAGCGACGATATCCGTCAGATCGTGGAGCCTTATGTCCGCGAAGTGCTGCCCTCGGGCTGGATCACCGAGGAAACCGAATGGTGGGTGAACCCCACGGGGACCTTCGTGATCGGCGGGCCCGATGGCGACGCCGGCCTGACCGGCCGCAAGATCATCGTCGATACCTATGGCGGTGCGGCCCCCCACGGCGGCGGCGCCTTCTCGGGCAAGGACCCGACCAAGGTGGACCGCTCGGCCGCCTATGCGGCACGCTATCTGGCGAAGAACGTGGTGGCGGCAGGGCTGGCGCATAAATGCACCCTGCAGCTGTCTTATGCCATCGGCGTCAGCAAGCCGCTGTCGATCTATGTCGATACCCACGGCACGGGCGCAGTGCCTGACGAGGTGATCGAAAAGGCCGTGGCACAGTCCATGGACCTGAGCCCGCGCGGCATCCGTCAGCACCTGCAATTGAACAAGCCGATCTATCAGCGCACCGCGGCTTACGGCCATTTCGGCCGCGATCCCGAGGCCGATGGCGGCTTCAGCTGGGAAAAGACCGATCTGGTCGAGACGCTGAAAAAGGCGGTCTGAGATCGCGCGATCGCACCGAAATTGTCAGAGGCGGGCCCGAGGGTCCGCCTTTTTCGTGTTGGCGTCCAGGGTCATGGACAGTCGCGCTGTCGGGGCCTAGACAGGCAAGGATACCGGGGCCGAGGGGGGGAGCGTCCATGTTCCGTGCTGCAATCGCCAGTTTGCTGATGGGCCTGCCGGTCGGGGCCCTGGCGCAGCAGGATGCCCCGGGGTGGGCCAAATTCAGCATTGAGGGCGTTACCCTGATCTATGACACCGAAACCACGATCGAGGGGGACGAGGCCGAGATTACCTATGAAGATATCGACCGGCTGCGCGCGCTTCTGCGCGAGGACGACGGGATCAAGGTTCTCGAGCTGAACAGCACCGGCGGCGGCGTTTTCGCCAGCGAGGAAATGGCGCGGATCGTGATCGACTTCGGGCTCGATACCGTGGTGTCGGGGGCCTGTGTCAGCTCGTGCGTCAATGTCTTTCTGGCCGGCAAGTCGCGGCGGATGATGCTGGGATCGAAGATCGGCTTTCACCGGCGCAGCTGGTCGCCGGCGGCAGTGAAGGATTATTACGAAAGCCAGCGCGAGTCCTATGGCTGGGGGACGCCTTATGATTTCGCCTCCTGGGTCTATGAGGATACGCAGGCGGAAACCTACAAGCATCTGGCCTATATGCTGTCGCGCGGGGTGGACCCGGCCTTTGCCATCCGCACCAAGTCGGTGCCCAATGACGATGAATGGTATCCGTCGCGGCTGGAATTGCTTCAGGCGGGTGTGCTGACCGATTGAGGCGGGGGCAGAGGTCTGTTCGCGCCTGTTGCCCCGACTCGGCAACGGGGGTAAATGCGCGGCCATGAGCACAAGCACCCCTGAACGCCCCTTTCGTAATTTCTATGGCCGGGTTCACGGCAAGACCCTGAAAAAGAACCAGCGCGTCTATCTGGACGAAGATCTGGCCCCGTTGTCGCCCGGGCCGGTCAGTTGGGACGAGAACCCGGAACGCAGCCTGCTGGACCTCGATGCGCGGTTCGGCGGCAAGCCGGTCTGGCTTGAGGTCGGATTTGGTGGCGGTGAACACATGGTACATCAGGCGGTGCAGAACCCCGATGTCGCCATCATCGGCGCAGAGCCCTTCATCAACGGCGTGGCCATGCTGCTGGGCAAGATCCGCAAGGCCGGCGCCGATAATGTCGCCGTCCACCCCGGAGATGCGCGCGATCTGATGGACGTGTTGCCCGATCAGTCGATCAGTCGGGCCTTTCTGCTCTATCCCGATCCCTGGCCGAAGAAGCGGCACCACCGGCGCCGTTTCGTGACTCAGGAGCACCTCGAGCCGCTGGCCCGGGTGCTGAAGCCGGGTGCGATTTTCCGGGTTGCGACCGATATTCCCGATTACGTTCGCCAGACGCTGGAAGAGGTGCCGAAAGCCGGATTCGAATGGCTGGCCGAACGTCCTGCCGACTGGCGCGCGCCATGGGATGACTGGATCTCAACCCGTTACGAGCAGAAGGCGCTGCGCGAAGGCCGCACTCCGCATTACCTGACCTTCCGTCGCCGCTGAGGCGATGGATCTCTGCCGCGGCTTGGGATACCCAATCGGGCAAGAGATGCGCCCAGCAAGGAAGGCCCGAACATGTCTGGACATGGCACCCCGATCCCGATGACCTCCCGCACCGCCGGGGTGCTTTCCGGCGTGGCAGAGGTGCCCGGCGACAAGTCGATCTCGCACCGGGCGCTGATCCTTGGCGCCATGGCGGTGGGCGAGACCACGATCACCGGTCTGCTGGAGGGCGAGGATGTGCTCGACACCGCCAAGGCGATGCGCGCCTTCGGGGCCGAGGTGACGCGGGACGACGATGGCACCTGGCATGTCCATGGTGTCGGTGTCGGCGGTTTCGCCGAACCCGATCAGGTGATTGACTGCGGCAATTCCGGCACCGGGGTGCGGCTGATCATGGGGGCGATGGCCACCTGCCCGATCTCCGCCACCTTCACGGGGGATGCCAGTCTCAACAAGCGGCCAATGGCGCGGGTGACCGATCCGCTGGCGCTGTTCGGGGCCCGCGCGGTGGGGCGCGCCGGTGGTCGGCTGCCGATGACCATCGTCGGCGCCGCCGATCCGGTGCCGGTCAATTACACCGTTCCGGTGCCTTCGGCGCAGGTCAAATCCGCGGTGCTTCTGGCCGGACTCAACGCGCCGGGCCAGACCGTGGTGATCGAAAAGGAGGCCACCCGTGACCATACCGAACGGATGTTGGCGGGCTTCGGCGCCACCGTCACGACGGAAGAGACCAACGAGGGCCGCGTCATCACCCTGACCGGCCAGCCCGAGCTGACGCCGCAGGCGATTGCGGTGCCGCGCGATCCCTCCAGCGCTGCCTTTCCTGTCTGCGCCGCACTGATCGTGCCGGGCTCTGACGTGCTGGTGCCGGGGATCGGGCTGAACCCGACGCGGGCGGGCCTTTTCACCACGCTGCGCGAAATGGGCGCGGATCTGAGCTATGAGAACGAACGCGAAGAGGGGGGTGAGCCGGTCGCCGATCTGCGTGCGCGCTTCTCTCCCGCGATGAAGGGGGTCACCGTGCCGGCGCATCGTGCCGCGTCGATGATCGACGAATATCCGATCCTCTGCGCGGTGGCTGCCAATGCCGAGGGCCGCACGACGATGGAGGGCGTTCGCGAACTGCGGGTGAAGGAATCCGACCGCATTGCCGCCATGGCTGACGGGCTGCGCGCCTGCGGTGTGACGGTCGAGGATGGCGATGATTGGATGGAGATCGTGGGTATGGGGCCGGGCAATGTGCCGGGCGGCGCGACCTGCGCCAGCCATCTTGATCACCGGATCGCCATGTCCTTCCTGGTGCTGGGCATGTCCACACTCGCGCCGGTCAGTGTCGATGACGGCGCGCCGATCGCCACCTCCTTCCCCATTTTCGAGCCGCTGATGGCGGCCCTGGGCGCCAAGATCGAGCGGATCGCGATGTGAGTGTCAGGCAGATCGCATATTGGACGCTATGTGCCGTTGCGATGGCCGTCTATGTCGCGATGGCCTGCTGGACATTGCCGGCGATCGCAACTGATGCGGCAGAGTTGGCCCCCTTCGATCTGCGCTTTAGGGGGTATTCGGCGGCAGAGGCGCGCGCTTTTCTCGCCATGCTGGGCGATGATGGCCGGGAGCTTTATCTGGGGCCGCAGCGCTGGCTGGATCTGGCCTATCCCGCCTTGCTGGCCGCCGTGCTGATTGGGGCGTTGCGCGCGCTTGTGCGGCCGCGCTGGTTGTATGTCGCCCTGAGCCTTGTGGCCGTGGCCGGAATGCTGGCCGATTACATCGAAAATCTGCGCGTCGCCGCGTTGCTGACAGCCGTGGGCGCGGTGTCGGATGCGATGATCGCGGCAGCCAGCCACGCCACCCAGGCCAAAGCATTGCTGACGTCGGTGGTGCTGCTGGCTGTTGCGGCCGGGCTGGCGCGCGCCATCTGGATCAAATGGAGAGCAAGATGACCGAACCTTTCACTGTGGCCATCGACGGCCCCGCCGCCGCCGGCAAGGGAACAATCTCGAAAGCCGTAGCGGAGCGTTTCGGCTTTGCCCATCTCGATACCGGGCTTCTGTATCGGGCGGTCGGGGCCAAGATGTTGCTGGGGGTGGAGCCCATCGAGGCGGCGCAGACCCTCAAGGCCGAAGACTTGCAGGCGCCCGATCTGCGCTCTGCCGAGGTGGCAGAGGCCGCCAGCAAGGTTGCGGTGATCCCCGAGGTCCGGGCCGCGTTGGTCGATTTCCAGTGCGCCTTCGCCCGGCGCGCCGGCGGTGCGGTGCTTGACGGACGTGACATCGGCACGGTGATCTGTCCGGAAGCGGAGGTGAAGCTTTTCGTCACAGCCAGCCCCGAGGTGCGCGCCCATCGTCGTTACCTTGAGCTGATGGCCAAGGGGGCGGACACCACCGAGGATGCGGTTTTGGCCGATGTGGTCGCCCGTGATGCCCGCGACAGGGAGCGAGCGACGGCGCCGCTGCGCGCGGCGGCGGATGCGGTGTTCCTCGATACCTCTCACATGGATATCGATTCGGCTGTTGAGGCGGCAGCCCGTGCGATCGAGGCGAAGCGCGGCGAAAGGGGCTGATCAGATGCGGCAGACGACCATGGGCAAGGGCGGTCCGACGATTTCCGCCTTCGGCATCGGCGCGATGTCCTTCTCGAATTTCTACGGGCCGACGAACGAGGCCGAAAGCCATGCGATTCTGGATGCGGCGATAGAGCTGGGCGTCACTCATATCGACACCTCGAACATCTATGGCATGGGCGGGTCCGAAACGGTGATCGGCACTTTCTTCAAGGCCAATCCGGGTGCCCGCGACCAGTTCCACATCGCCACCAAGGCCGGGATCACCACGGACGCCGATGGCAAGCGCTGTTTCAAGAACTCACTCGCGCATATCGAGACAGAGCTTGATGGCTCTCTTGCCCGGATGGGTATCGACTGCGTTGATCTGATGTATATCCACCGCCGCCAGGCTGACATGCCGATCGAGGAGGCGACCGAGAACCTCGCCGCCTTGGTCAAGAAGGGCAAGGCCAAGTCCATCGGCTTTTCCGAAATCGCCCCCTCCAGCCTGCGGCGGGCGGCGGCGGTGCATCCGATCGCGGCGGTGCAGTCGGAATATTCGCTGTCGACCCGGGCGCCAGAGCTGGGGCTGGTGCAGGCCTGCGCTGAACTAGGCACTGCGCTGGTGGCGTTTTCGCCGGTCGGCCGGTCGTTGCTGACCGACACGCCGATCCCGCGCGAGGTGATCCCGCAGCTTGGCTTCACCTCCTCCAACCCGCGCTTTCAGGAGCCGAACCTGAGCTTCAACCTGGCGATCACCGACAAGTTCCGCGCCTTGGCGGCCGAGATGGGCACCAGCGCCGCAGCGCTGTCGATCGCCTGGCTGATCCATCAGGGCGATCACGTGATCCCGATCCCCGGCACCCGCTCGGTGGCGCATTTTCGCGAATTGGTGGCGGGCTGCGATCTGCAACTGACGGCGTCTGATCTGGCGCGGATCGAAGAGGTGCTGCCGGTCGGCTGGTGCTATGGTGATCGCTATAACGATGCCCAGTGGATGGGGCCGGAACGGTTCTGCTGATCATCGCGCAAGGCGGGCCTCAAACCTGCCGTGCAGGGAAACGCTGCCCGGGCGGGTGATCCGGGCAGCGCTGTCTCAGGCCTAAATCTGTGCCCGCAGCACTCGGCGCAGGATTTTGCCCGCGGCGGATTTCGGGATTTCCGGCACGATCTCCATCCGGCGGATCTGCTTGTAGTGCGACAGCCGCCCTTCGAGATACCCCTGCAGCGTCTCCAGCGTCGGCGTGGCGCCGGGGGCGGGGACGACGAAGGCCATAGGGATTTCGCCGGCATCGGGATCGGGCACGCCGATCACCGCCACATCGGCGATCTCGTGATGGGTGAGGATTTCCGCCTCGACTTCGGCCGGGGCGACCTGGAAGCCCTTGTATTTGATCAGCTCTTTCAGCCGGTCGGTGATATAGAGGTATCCGTCCTCGTCGAAATGGCCGATGTCGCCGGTGCGCATCCAGCCACCGTCGACCACGGTTTCCGCCGTTGCCTTCGGATTGTTGAGATACCCCTTCATCACCTGCGGGCCCCTGACCCACAATTCGCCATCCTCGCCCAGCGGCAGATCGTGGCCGGTGTCAGGATCGACGATGCGGCATTCGGTGTTCGACACGGTCACGCCCGAGGCGCCGGGTTTGCCATGGCCCTGCGGCGACACATGGCTGACCGGGCTCAGTTCGGTCATGCCATAGCCTTGGGTGGCATTGGTGCCCAGCCGTTTGCCCATTGCCTCGGCCACATCGGCGCCCAGCGGCGCGGCGGCAGAGTTCACCTGTTCGATGAAGGACAGATCGTATTTTTCGACCAGCGGATGCTTGGCCAGCGCAAGCGCCACTGGCGGGACGATCCACAGCCGTGGCGTCTGATATTTGGTGATCAGGTCGAGGAAGAGCTCAAGATCGAAGCGCGGCATGGTCACCAGTCCGGCGCCGGCGGCCAGGTAGATGTTCATCAGCACTTCCAGCCCGTAGATGTGGAAGAAGGGCAGGAAGGCTACCGTCATTTCCTCTTGCTTTACATCGGCGGGCACCAGCGACTGGTCGATGTTCACGGTCAGGTTGCGGTGGGTCAGCATCACCCCCTTGGGCAGCCCGGTGGTGCCCGAGGAATAGGGCAGGGCGACGATATGTTCCTCGACATCGACGGGGGCCTGCTGCTCCAGCGGCGCGCCCATGACATCTTTCAGCGCGGTCACGCCCTCAGCTTCGCCGATGACGATGATTTCCTGCACCCTGGTGCCTTCGGCGGCTTCGCGCGCGGTCTCCAGGAACGGGGCGACCACCACCAGAATCTCGGCATTCGAATCGAGAAGCTGGTGCTTGACCTCATGCACGGTATAGGTGGGGTTGACCGTGGTGATCGTGTCGCCGGCCCAGGCCGCGCCATGGAACACGACGCAATATTCGGGGATGTTCGGGGCCATCAGCGCCAGCACGCGGTTCGGGGCAAAGCCGCGCTGGGTTAATCCGCCGGCCAGGGATTTCACCGCTGCGATGAATTGGGCCCCGGTCATTTCTCGCCCGGTTGGCCCGTCGACCAGTATGGTCCGTTCGGGCACGATACCCTCGAATACACGCTGGGTTACGGTCTTGTCTGTCAGTGCGACGTCCGCAAAGCGGCTTTTGATAATAGTCATGTAATCTCCTCCCGCGGGCATCACTACACAGCGAAAGGGGATTTCCAAGCTGTTTTCGGAACAGGGTTCCGCAACGACAAGTGGCTGCCCCAGGCGTCGCGCGCTTGCTTGTTTTTCTTGCGCGAAGGGCCGCAAACCCCTATAGAGCGGCTGTCAACAAGGGCGGACAACGCTTGCAGAGCAAAGGGATCGAGCAGGGTCGGCAGCAACCGGCCCTCTTTGTTTTGCGGGTCCGTCCCGACCAACGAAACCTCAAGACCGGCGGAGACAACCGCACGGCCGGAAAAACCAAACGTTAGGAAACCAGAGACCACATGGCTCAAAACACATCCATGGAGGAGTTCGAAGCCCTCCTGAACGAAAGCTTCGAAATGGACACGCCCGAAGAGGGGTCCGTTGTCAAAGGTAAGGTCATCGCCATCGAGGCAGGCCAAGCCATCATCGACGTAGGCTACAAGATGGAAGGCCGCGTCGATCTGAAAGAATTCGCAAATCCTGGTGAAGCCCCCGATATCGCCGTTGGCGATGAGGTCGAGGTCTATCTGCGCTCCGCAGAGAATGCTCGTGGCGAAGCCGTGATTTCCCGTGAGATGGCCCGCCGCGAAGAAGCCTGGGACCGTCTGGAAAAAGCCTATGCCGACGACGCCCGCGTCGAAGGTGCGATCTTTGGCCGTGTCAAAGGCGGTTTCACCGTCGATCTGGGCGGTGCCGTGGCCTTCCTGCCCGGCTCCCAAGTCGATGTCCGCCCGGTGCGCGACGCAGGCCCGCTGATGGGGCTGAAACAGCCGTTCCAAATCCTGAAAATGGACCGTCGTCGTGGCAACATCGTTGTGTCGCGTCGTGCCATCCTGGAAGAATCGCGTGCTGAACAACGTGCCGAAGTCATCTCGAACCTGACCGAAGGTCAGACCGTCGAGGGCGTGGTCAAGAACATCACCGAATATGGTGCGTTCGTTGATCTGGGCGGCGTTGACGGCCTGCTGCACGTCACCGATATGGCTTGGCGCCGTGTCAACCACCCGTCGGAAATCCTGTCGATCGGCGAGACCGTCAAGGTTCAGGTCATCAAGATCAACAAGGAAACCCATCGTATCAGCTTGGGCATGAAGCAGCTGCAGGAAGATCCGTGGGATCTGGTCGGCGCCAAATACCCGCTGGGCTCGGTCCACAAGGGTCGTGTCACCAACATCACCGACTACGGCGCGTTCGTCGAGCTGGAGCCGGGTGTCGAAGGTCTGGTGCACGTGTCCGAAATGTCCTGGACCAAGAAGAACGTCCACCCCGGCAAGATCGTTTCGACCAGCCAGGAAGTCGACGTCATGGTTCTGGAAATCGACGCCGCCAAGCGTCGCGTTTCGCTGGGCCTGAAGCAGACCATGCGCAACCCGTGGGAAGTGTTCTCGGAAACCCACCCCGAGGGCACCGAGGTCGAAGGCGAAGTCAAGAACATCACCGAATTCGGTCTGTTCATCGGCCTCGACGGCGACATCGACGGCATGGTTCACCTGTCCGACCTGTCCTGGGACGAACGTGGCGAAGACGCGATCCAGCACTACAAGAAGGGCGACATCGTCAAGGCCGTCGTCTCGGAAGTGGATGTGGACAAAGAGCGTATCTCGCTGTCGATCAAAGCCCTGGGCGGTGACAAGTTCGCCGAAGCCGTGGGCGGCGTGAAGCGCGGTTCGATCATCACCGTCAACGTCACCGCGATCGAAGATGGCGGTATCGAAGTGGAATATGAAGGCATGAAGTCCTTCATCCGCCGCTCCGACCTGTCGCGTGATCGTGCCGAACAGCGCCCCGAGCGGTTCTCGGTCGGTGACAAGGTCGACGTGCGCGTCACCAACATCGACAGCAAGACCCGTCGTCTGGGCCTGTCGATCAAGGCACGCGAGATCGCCGAAGAGAAAGAGGCCGTGGAACAATACGGTTCCTCCGACTCGGGCGCATCGCTGGGCGATATCCTGGGCGCCGCGCTGAAGGGCGGCGACAACTGATCACCCGCTGTCCGACACGGACAGCGATTGTGACTGACAGGCAGGCCCCGGGCGAAACGTCCGGGGCCTGTTTTCGTGCCTACCCTGAGGGCGGTGCTGCGATTCGCTGGTTGCCGGTGCGGGGCGCCGATACCTGCTTCGGACAGGGCGAGAAACGCAAACTGACCAGCGATCAATGGCCGACAGGCCCGCTGGTGAGCCGAAATTGTCCCTATAATTCCAATAGTTCCGGTTTCCGTAGGGGGGGATTGGTTCTATACTCCGTGCAACGTCAGTGAAAGAACGTCTCGCAACCATGTGCCTTGGGAGGGCCACGCATGATCCGGTCGGAACTGATTCAGAAAATTGCCGATGAAAACCCGCATCTGTATCAGCGCGATGTCGAGCGTATCGTGAACACCGTGTTCGAAGAGGTGACCGAGGCGATGGCACGCGGTGACCGTGTCGAGCTGCGCGGCTTTGGTGCGTTTTCGGTGAAAAAGCGCGATGCGCGGGTTGGTCGCAATCCCAGAACCGGCGAAACCGTGCAAGTTGAGGAAAAATCCGTCCCCTTCTTCAAGACTGGCAAGCTGTTGCGGGACCGGCTGAACGGAAAAGAAGACTGATGCGCTACCTTCGTTATGCGATCCTCGCGATTTTGGGGATCGGCCTGATTTCCATCTCCATGGCCAACCGGGAGGCTGTGTCCCTGCAGCTTCTGCCGTCGGATATCGCCGATCTTATCGGCTGGAACCTGAATGCCTCGTTGCCGCTGTTCCTGGTGGTTTGGGGTGGTGTGGCCGTGGGCGTGGTGATCGGCTTTTTCTGGGAATGGCTGCGTGAGCACAAACATCGCCGCGACGCCACCCGCAGCGGCCGCGAGCTTCGCAAGCTCGAACGTGAGGTGACCCGGCTGAAGCAGGACAAGACCAAGGGCCAGGACGAGGTTCTGGCGCTGCTGGACGACGCCTGAGGCTGATATGAACATGGAAATCCGGGTGAAGATCTGCGGGCTGCGCAGCGCTGCAGACGTTCAGGTCGCGGCCGAGGCCGGCGCGGTCTATGGCGGGTTTGTCTTCTTTCCCAAGTCGCCACGCAACCTGACGGTGGAAGAGGCCGCGCCGCTGGCGCTGGCGGCCCCCCTGGGACTGTGCAAGGTCGCGCTGGTGGTCGATCCGGACAATGACAGCCTCGATCGTATCCTGGCGGCGGTGCCGATCGACATGCTGCAGCTTCATGGCCATGAAAGCCCGCAGCGGGTGGCCGAGATTCGCGCGCGCTATGGCCTGCCGGTGATGAAGGCGGTGGGGGTCTCCGGACCAGAGGATTTGCCGCAGATCGACATCTATTCCCAGGTGGCCGATCAGCTTCTGATCGACGCCAAGCCGCCGAAGGATGCGGTCCTGCCGGGCGGCAACGGCTTGTCATTCGACTGGCAACTTCTGGCGCGCCGCAAATATTGGCAGCGGCCCTGGATGCTGGCCGGTGGGCTGACGCCCGACAATGTGGCCGAGGCCTGCCGGATGACCGGGGCGCGGCAGGTCGATGTGTCCTCCGGCGTGGAAAGCGCGCCAGGGGTGAAGGACGCGGACAAGATCCGCGCCTTTGTCGAAGCGGCGCGCGGCGTGACTGGTGCCAAGGGCGCCCCGCCAAAGCTGGTCTGAGTGCCTCCTGTCGTCCGTGCGACACAAATTTCTTCGAAGAAATTTGCCAAGATTTCTGGAAAAGTCTTGGTGGGGGGCGGGAGCGCGCTGCTGGGTTGAATCCACTGGAAATCGCGGCCGGTGCCTTCTATGCAAGGCGCAGACCACAGAAGGGGCGATTTCATGGCCAACGACCTTATCAATTCCTTCATGTCCGGCCCGGATGAGGACGGCCGTTTCGGCATTTTCGGCGGGCGCTTCGTCTCTGAGACGCTGATGCCGCTGATCCTCGATCTCGAAGCCGAATACGAGCGCGCCAAGACCGATCCCGATTTCTGGGCCGAGATGGACGATCTGTGGAAATATTATGTCGGTCGTCCTTCGCCGCTCTATCACGCCTCGCGGCTGAGCGAGGAATTGGGCGGCGCCAAGATCTATCTCAAGCGCGAAGAGCTGAACCACACCGGCGCGCATAAGATCAACAACGTACTGGGCCAGATCCTGTTGGCGCGGCGTATGGGCAAGACCCGCATCATCGCTGAAACCGGCGCAGGCCAGCATGGTGTGGCCACTGCCACAGTCTGCGCCAAGTTCGGGCTGAAGTGCATCGTCTACATGGGCGCCACCGATGTGGAACGTCAGGCGCCGAACGTTTTCCGCATGCGGTTGCTGGGCGCCGAAGTGGTTCCCGTCACTTCCGGGCGGGGCACGTTGAAGGATGCGATGAACGACGCCATGCGCGACTGGGTGACAAATGTGCATGACACCTTCTATTGCATCGGCACCGTGGCGGGCCCGCACCCCTATCCGGCGATGGTGCGTGATTTCCAGTCGATCATCGGCAAGGAAACCCGCTGGCAGCTTGAAGAGCAGGAAGGCGAAGGCCGTTTGCCTGACACCATCGTCGCCGCCGTCGGGGGTGGGTCGAACGCCATGGGGCTGTTCTATCCCTTCCTCGATGACCCTTCGGTCAACATCATCGGGGTCGAGGCCGGCGGCCATGGCGTTGATGACCGGATGGAGCATTGCGCCAGCCTGACCGGTGGCCGCCCTGGCGTGCTGCATGGTAACCGCACCTATCTGCTGCAGGACGAGGACGGTCAGATCCTCGAAGGCCATTCGATCTCGGCCGGGCTCGATTACCCGGGGATCGGGCCCGAACATTCTTGGCTGCACGACACCGGGCGCGCCAGCTATGTCTCGATCACAGACATGGAGGCGTTGGAGGCCTTCCAGGTGCTTTGCCGCACCGAGGGGATCATTCCGGCGCTGGAATCGAGCCATGCGGTTGCCCATGTGATCAAGATCGCTCCGGATCTGCCGAAGGATCATATCATCGTCATCAACCTCTCGGGGCGAGGCGACAAGGATATCTATACGGTGGCGAAATTCCTGGGCTTCGACATGTCGGATACCGAAGGCCGCACCGCTGACTGAGAAGGGGGGCGAATGGCTCGCTTCCTCTTGTCGACTACGAAAAAAGGCGCCCGATGAGGGGCGCCTTTTGTTTTGTCTGTCTACGCGGTCGGTCAGGATTCCAGCAGGACGGTCTCAAAGCCTTCGAACTGCGGGTGCCCCATGATCGGGCTTTGGCCTTCGCGCTTGCCGACGTTCTTATGTGCATCGCGGAATTGTTCGGAATTGGTCCAGGCCTCGAAATCATCCTTGGTTTCCCAAAGTGTGTGGCTGGAATAAAGTGTGTGATCCTCGCCCTCCGCCCCCTTAAGCAGGCGGAATTCGCGAAAGCCCTTCATCTCGTTCAGGCGGCCTTCGCGGTCTTTCCAAATCTGTTCGAAATCGGCTTCGCGACCGGGTCGGATCTTGAAGCGGTTCATGGCGATAAAGCTCATAGCGTGCCCTCGTCTGGCAGAATGTCACGGGAAACGGGCTGGCGAGGGCGGGCAAAAGGCCGCGCGGGCTGGCTGATCGCGGGCAATAGAAAGGAAAACCCTGGTCTGGTCAATGCGATGTCGCCGCCGCGTTAGCCCTGGCGGGTGGCGTGTTCGAACAGGGTGGCAAGGGGCACAACCTCCAGCGCACGGCGATGGGTGGCCTCCAACGAGACCTGCGGCGCGCAACCTTCGTCATGGGCTTGCAGAAAGCGCGCCGCGCAGAGGCACCAGCGATCCCCGGCCTTGAGACCGGAAAAGTCATATTCCGGGCGCGGCGTGGTCAGGTCGTTGCCGACATATTTCGAATAGGCGAGGAATTCGTCGGTCATGATGGCGCAGACGGTATGGCTGCCGGCATCTTCGGCGCAGGTGTTGCAATGGCCGTCACGGAAATAGCCGGTCAGCGGTGCCACCGAACAGGGCGCCAGCGGGCCGCCCAGAACGTTTACGGGATCGTCCTGTATCATGTCGTTCTCCTAAAGGCTGCGGGCGATCTTGCGGAACACCTCGACATTATCGTCGATGGTGCCGGGCGTCTCGAAATCGGGATCGGCTGCGGTCACCACGATCATGACGCCACGGGGCTGGTCGAAATACAGATATTGCCCATAGATGCCGATGGCCATGAACTCCCCATCGTGGGCCCCTTTGGGCACCCACCACTGATAGCCATAGCCGAGCTTGCCGTGCGCAGTTGGCGCCGAAGGCAGGATCGAAGCGACGATCCAGTCGGCGGGAACGATCTGATGCCCGTCATAGGCTCCGCCCTGCAGGATCATCCGCCCGAAGCGGGCATAATCGCGGGTGGTGAAGTTCAGCCCGCCCAGCACGAAGGCGGTGCCGGTGCCGTCGGTCAGATAGAGTCCATCCTGCTCCAACCCCAGCGGTGCGATGATCTTTTCCGATAGCAGATCGGGGATCGTGCGGCCGGTGGCGCCCCTGATCACCATGCCGATCGCATGGGTGTCGATCGAGACATAGCGCCAGTTTGCCCCGGGATCGGCAATGCGCCGTGTGAAGGAGGCGGTGAACGCGTCCAGTGATCCGCCGAGGGCAACGACCCGGCCCATCCGGTTGATATCGGAATCGGGGTCGAAATAATCCTCGTCGAAAGCCACGCCCGAGGTCATGTTCAGCACGTTGCGGATGCTGGTGCCGTCATAGGCGCTGCCGATCAGGCTCGGGACGTATTTCACCACCGGATCGTCGAGCGAGCCGATGGTGCCCTCGGCGATCAGGGCGCCCAGCAGGACCGAGAGATAGCTTTTTGCCAGTGACCAGGAAATGCGGCGATCCTCCGGCTCGGTGCCCTGATAATAGCCTTCGTGACGGATTTGTCCGTCCTGCAATACCAGGAGCGAGGTCAGGCGGCGGTCGTCTATCCAGCTTTCGGTGCCCTCGGGCAGGGTCATTTGCTGGCCCTTGTCCAGTGTCACCACCGGTCCGCTGCCGCGTGATACCGGCACGGTGTGGAACCCGCGCTCCATATGAGAGAAGTTCTGTACGATCCTGCTCTCATCGAACAGGGTCTTCACCGTCCAGAGCCGCATCAGATCGTCGCGTTTCCAGAAGCCCACCACCAGCGCGGCGAGGACAAAGGCCAGAAGCAGACGGCCGAGCCAGATCAACGGGGAGCGCATCGCTGGTGCTCCCTTCTAAAGGCCTGTCCAGCGGATCCAGCGACCGTGGAAATCCGCCCGGCCAAGCGTCAGGGTGATATCCCCGGGCCAGAGCCTGAGGGTGATCGCGGCTCCGGTGCCGCCGTCGGCTTCCATTCCCAGCCAGGCCAGTGGGCTGTCGGAGCTGGCGCGGGTGCCGGCGGCTTCGATCAGCGCGCGACCGCGGGTCTGGGCAGCGGCGGGGAAATACTGCCAGGCGACGGTGTGATAGATCAGGTGAAGTTGGCCCGGGCGCGGCATCTCAAGCCGGGCCGCCAGCCAGTCGATGGCATCGGAGCGGTCGACCGGAGCCGCCTGCGCGGCGATGGCGGCGCGGGTCAGCTCGAGGCGATGTGGCTGATCGGCCCAAAGATAGGCCGAAAGCCGCAGCGCATCGGCAGTGTCATGCGGGTCGAGCGGGTTCAGGTCGACCCCGCGCCGGTCGGCCACAGTGAAGGGCGCGGGGGCGGGGAAGGGGCCATCCCACTCCGGGCTGAGGGTCAGTGCCGGGGCGTCGGGACCAAGCCGGCCCGCAGGCGTCTTCAGTGCGAAACGGTCGAACATCAGGTTCAGCCCGCCGCTGGCGCCCAGTTCGGATACGGCGAAGGGCAGCGGATGGCGCGCGGCGATCTCATGCGCGGCGGCGATCAGCACGGCGGCGCGGCGCACCTCATTGGTCTGGGGGGCGTTCTTCATCCAGTCGGCGAAAAAGGCCTGATGCCGTTCGATGGCCGCCAGCACGGTGTCGATCAATGCGGCGTCGGCGACCTGATGCGGCGGGTAGACGGCGGCGAGATCGGCATCCTCGTCACGCAGCACCAGCGCGTGCAACCCGCCCGCGATCCTCAGCGGCAGCGAGGCACCGCTGGGCCCCAGATCGACATCCTCCCAACCCTCGCAGAGCTGGCCCAGGGCGCTGCCGGCGGGCCAGCGATCGGCCAGCCCAGTCAGCAGTCGCGCCATGAAGGGGGAATCGAGATTGGCGCAGGCCCGGGCCTGTGCGCGCAGAACCGGAGGCATTCTCATTTGAACTTATCCATAAGCTTTTCCATCGCGCTGCGATTGTCCTCAGGCCCGGTCGCGGCGGTCGCGGCCTTCTGGGACACGGCGGGTTTCGGTGCCGAGGGGCGTGGTGGTGTGGTCCTGAGCGCGACGGCCGTGGAGAATTTCGAGCCTTCGCCGCGGGCCAGCGCATCGGCGCCATCGGAGATGCCGCACAGCAGATTGTCGAGCCATTCTTCCTCGGCCTTGGCGAAGTCATGCAACACATAGCCCGAGACTGCCTCTTTCCGGCCAGGGTGGCCGATGCCAAGGCGGACGCGGCGATACTCTTCGCCGATATGGCTGTGGATCGACCTGAGCCCGTTGTGCCCGGCGTGCCCGCCGCCCTGCTTCAGTTTCAGCTTGCCGGGGGCGAGGTCGAGCTCATCGTGAAAGACAGTCACATCCGCGGGCGTCAGCTTGTAGAACCGCATCGCTTCCCCCACCGACTGGCCGGAGAGGTTCATGAAGGTTTCGGGCTTCAGCAGCAGCACCTTGTCTCCGCCCAGCCGGCCCTCGGTGATCTGGCCCTGGAACTTGGCCTTCCAGGGCCCAAAGCCGTGATCCGCGGCAATGCGGTCGACGGCCATGAAACCGATGTTGTGACGAGTATGGGCGTATTTTGCCCCGGGATTGCCGAGACCGACAAAAAGTTGCATGGGGTCCCCTTCGCGGATTGGGCGGGTCGGGGCCTTTCTGCCCTGAAACGGCTGCGAAATCCAGAGCGGGAAGGGGGCGGTGGTCGCCGCCCCCTGCGGTGCTCGGGTCGTGTCAGGCGATCAGCAGATCATCGGCGATCTGGCTGATGTCGGACAGGCCGTGAAAGATCAGCTTGTTCCCGTCCCCGAAATCCAGCGCCTCGCGGTCGCCGATGGTCGTGCCGAACAGATCGACCACCTCGGCGCCGGTCAGGCCGGTGCCGAAGCCCAGGGCCGCAGCGTCCAGCCGGAGGGTGTCGATATCGTCCTGAAAGTCGAGGATACGGTCGACCCCGGAATTGCCGAAGACAAATGTGTCGCGTCCGGCGCCCCCGGTCAGGCGATCCCGGCCCGCGCCTCCGTCCAACTCGTCCGCACCGGCATTGCCGTTCAGGATGTCGCGCCCCGCACCGCCAAACAGCTTGTCCTGCCCGGCGCCGCCGCTCAGCTTGTCGTTCCCCTTGCCGCCGAACAGAACATCGTTGCCTCCGCGTCCCTCAAGCCGGTCGTTGCCGTCGAACCCGCCCAGCTTGTCGCGGACGCTGCCGCCCTTCAGGATGTCGTCGTCGGAGAAAACCGTTTTCATCAGGGCGAAATTGTCGGCGTTGTTCTTGGTTGCGGAGACATCGTAGAAATCGCGCGCCGCAAGGTTCAGCCCGGTCACGCGGGCGCTGTAATCCGCTTCGGTTTCGCTGATTGCGGTGATCATGCCGCTATAGGGGGTTTCAAGCGTTACTCCGTTGAAGGTGATCGGCCGATAACTCAGGCCGCTACCGGAATAGATATCGGGTGCTTGCTCGATATCCGGCAGGCCGGGATAGCTGGGGAATTCGTAGGTGACCGTGAAACCGGAGGGGCCGGTATCCTCGACCGAATAGAAGCCCGAGAAATGAACCGACAGAAATCCCAATGCGCCATGGGCCTGATCGGTGGGCGTAGTTCCGGTAAATATGACTTTGACCATATCAATAGCTTTCTGGTTGGTGAAAAAAAATGGGAATATGGAAAAAGCCTAGCGTTGCCCGGATGTCTGTCAAGAGAGACGATCGGGGTTGACGGCATGCAGTCGCGCCGGTGGCTGGCTGGCCAGGCAGCGATCCGGTGGCCGGCAAAGCGGGCCGTCCCGGGAACGATCAGATCGCCCCAACGAAAAACGGGGCCCCGAAGGACCCCGTTTCCCAATTTGCAGTACGATGCGGAATTATTCTTCCGCGCCGCCTTCTGCTTCTTCCTCGTTCTCGGCAGAGCGCAGGCCCGAGGGGGCAGAGATGGTTGCAATCACGAAATCGCGGTCGATGGTCGGCTTGGCGCCGGCCGGCAGATCGACGCCGGAAATGGTGATCGAATCGTGGACGTCCTTGCCGGCCAGATCGACGACGATCTTTTCCGGGATGTCGCCAGCGGTCACGACCAGTTCGACATCGGGGCGCACCACGGTCAGAACGCCACCCTTCTTGATGCCGGGGGCTTCTTCCTCGTTGATGAATTCAACCGGGATGTGCAGGTTGATCTTCGAGGTGCGGCGCAGGCGCATCAGGTCGAGGTGGGTCGGCAGATCCTTGACCACATCGCGTTGCACGTCGCGGCAGATCACGCGAACGTCTTCGCGGCCTTCGATTTTCAGGTTCCACAGGGTGGACTTGAATTTGCCCGCCTTCAGCTTCTTCAGCAGGACGTTGAAGGGGATCTGGATCGCGATCGGGTCTTCGTCACCGCCGAAGACAACGCCCGGCACCATGCCGTTGCGGCGTGCCTGACGAGCGGCGCCCTTGCCTGTCCCCGTCCGTTCCAGAGCTTCGAGATCAGGAATCTCACCAGCCATGTCGTATTCTCCAATGTAAGGGCGGGGCTCCTCCAAGGCTGTAGCCCCGCGTGAAGCCGCGCCTATAGACGGATTTTGCCAAAAAGGAAAGGGGGCTTCGGGATTTCCCGATGCTCCCCCGTTTGAGATCACCCGCTGCCGGTTCAGTCCTGCCAGCGGCCGCTGAAATCTTCGGGGATCAGCAGGTTGTGGCGGCCAAGCCCGGCGATGCTGCGTTCGCCGCACAGCGCCATGGTGGTGTCCATCTCCTTGCGCAGGATCTCGAGCGCAGTGGTCACGCCCTTCTGTCCCATGGCGCCCAGCCCATAGACGAAGGCGCGCCCGATCATGGTGCCACTGGCACCCATGGCCATGGCCTTGAGGATGTCCTGACCCGAGCGGATGCCGCTGTCGAGGAAGACCTCGATATCACCGCCCACCGCGTCGAGGATCGCCGGCAGCATGCGGATCGAACTGAGCGCGCCGTCGAGCTGTCGGCCGCCGTGGTTCGATACCACGATGGCATCGGCGCCGAGTTTGACGGCCATCTTGGCGTCTTCGGGATCGAGGATCCCCTTCAGGATCACCTTGCCGCCCCATTGCTCCATCAGCTTGGCGATCTTGCCCCAGTCGAGTGTCGGGTCGAATTGTTCAGCCGTCCAGGCGCCCAGTTGCGAGGCATCGGAAATGCCCTGCACGTGGCCAACGATATTGCCGAAATTACGCCGTTTGGCGCCCAGCATCTCGATGCCCCAGCGCCATTTGGTCGCCAGGTTGGCAATGGTCTTCGGGGTCAGTTTGGGCGGGGCGGAGAGGCCGTTCTTCAGATCCTTGTGCCGCTGGCCGAGGATCTGCAGGTCGAGCGTTATCACCAGCGCGGAACACTTGGCGTCCTTGGCGCGCTGGATCAGCCGGCGCACGTAATCTTCGTCCTTCATGGTGTAAAGCTGGAACCAGAAGGGCGCGCGAGTATATTCGGCCACGTCCTCGATCGAGTTGATGGACATGGTCGACAACGTGAAGGGCACGCCGAAATCAAGGGCGGCCTTGGCGGCCTTCATCTCTCCATCCGCGTGCTGCATCCCGGTCAGCCCGACCGGGGAAAGGGCAACCGGCATCGCCACTTTCTGGCCGATCATCTCAGCCGCGGTGGAGCGGCCGGACATGTCGACCGCCACCCGCTGGCGCAGGCGGATGTCCTGAAAGTCGGTGGTGTTGTCGCGGAAGGTCTGTTCGGTCCAGCTGCCGCTTTCGGCGTAGTCATAGAACATCCGCGGCACGCGACGTTCGTAGATGCGCTTGAGGTCCTGAATATTGGTGATCACCGTCATGGCGCCGGCCCTTTCGCCCTGGGATTGGTCAGGTTTTGGTACCAATGCCGGTGCGATTAAACAATCTGCCAATTTGCAAAAGGGCACGCCGGGGCGGGGGATTGCGGCTCTGGGGGGGGCAGAGGTGACCACCAGCAAGGCTTGAGGCCATCGGGCCCGATCGGGGGCGGATGACGCTCAGGCGCCAGGGATTCAATCAGAAGGATGGGCCGCGGTGGCGGACTGTTGCGGCATTCCCCTGAGGCGGCGGCGACCGGCGGAGTAGGCCCCCGTCGCCCCCCCCTCCGTGTCAGGCGCGATGCGCGCCATCCGCCAGGGTTTTAACATAGGCCAGGACCTCATCCACCGGTTTGCCGCTGGCGATCTGCGACACGATGGCCGAGCCCACCACGGCGCCGTCGGCGACGCCGGCGATGGCCTGGGCGGTGTCCGGTGTCTTGATACCGAAGCCCACGATCACCGGCAGATCGGTTTGCCCCTTGATGCGGGCGACCTCGGGGGCGACATCGCCGGCCTGCGCCGAACCCGCTCCGGTGATGCCGGTGATCGAGACGTAATAAACGAAGCCTGAGGTGTTCTGCAGCACCTTCGGCAGCCGCTTGTCGTCTGTCGTGGGGGTGGCGAGGCGGATGAAGTTCAGCCCGGCCTCCTGCGCCGGCAGGCACAGTTCGGCGTCTTCCTCAGGGGGCAGGTCGACCACGATCAGCCCGTCGACACCGGCGGCCTTGGCTGCGTCGAGAAAGGCGGGAACGCCCATTGAATAGATCGGGTTGTAATATCCCATCAGCACGATCGGGGTGGTGTTGTCGGTTTTGCGGAACTCGGTGGCGAGCGCGAGGGTCTTCTTCAGCGTCATGCCCGCGTCGAGCGCGCGCTGGCCAGCGGCCTGGATGGTGGGCCCGTCCGCCATCGGATCGGTAAAGGGCAGGCCCAGTTCGATCACGTCGACGCCGGCACCGGGTAGGCCCTTGACGATTTCAAGCGAGGTCGCCTCATCCGGGTCGCCCGCCATCACATAGGCGACAAAGGCCTTTTTGCCCTGCGCCTTCAGCGCGGCGAATTTGGCGTCGATGCGGGTCATGGCTGGCCTCCGTCTGTGGGTCGGGCTTGGTTTGGCGAATACGCAGGGGGAAATCAATGCCAAAGGCCGGGTGGGGTGGACGAAATCCGGAGCGGGTTTCATCCTGTTTTCCGTGTGGGAAAGCGGTGGGGCATGCTTTTGGTCGGAGTTGCCCGGAAAACTGCATCGGACATCGCCGGCTTCCGGGCCGGAAACCGGCGATGTCCGAAGACGTCGCCCGTTGCAGAGTGGGCTCTGACCGCATAGAAGGCGCCGAAACCGATGATGCGGAGGGCCGAGATGGGCTTCAAGATGGGGATCGTGGGGCTGCCCAACGTGGGCAAGTCCACTCTGTTCAATGCGCTGACCAAGACGGCCGCCGCGCAGGCGGCGAATTTCCCGTTCTGCACGATCGAGCCCAACGTGGGTGAGGTCGCGGTGCCCGACGCGCGGCTCGACAAACTGGCCGAGGTGGCGGGCTCGAAGACCATCATTCCGACCCGGATGACCTTTGTCGACATCGCGGGCCTGGTGAAGGGCGCCTCGAAGGGCGAGGGCCTTGGTAACCAGTTCCTTGCCAATATCCGCGAGGTCGACGCGATCGCCCACGTCCTGCGCTGTTTCGAGGATGGCGACATCACCCATGTCGAGGGCCGGGTCGATCCGGTCGCCGATGCCGAGACCATCGAGACCGAGCTGATGCTGGCCGATCTCGAATCCATCGAGAAACGCCGCGCCAACCTGGTGCGCAAGCTGAAGGGCAACGACAAGGAAGCCCAGCAGCAGGATCGCCTTCTGGCCGCCGCCCAGGCCGCCATCGAGGACGGCAAGCCCGCCCGCACCGTCGAGGTCGATGCCGAGGACGCCCGCGCCTGGAAGCTGTTGCAACTGCTGACCACCAAGCCGGTCCTTTATGTTTGCAACGTCGCCGAGGAAGACGCCGCCGAGGGCAACGCCTTTTCCGCCGCCGTCGCCAAGATGGCCGCGGAACAGGGCAACGCCCATGTGGTGATCTCCGCCCGGATCGAGGAGGAGATCAGCCAGCTCGACGCCGAAGAGGCCGAGATGTTCCTGGGCGAGATGGGGCTGGAAGAGCCGGGGCTCGACCGGCTGATCCGTGCCGGCTATGAGCTGTTGCATCTGGAAACCTATTTCACCGTTGGCCCGAAAGAGGCCCGCGCCTGGACCATCCGCGCCGGGACCTCGGCGCCGCAGGCCGCTGGTGTGATCCACGGCGATTTCGAAAAGGGCTTCATCCGCGCCGAGACCATTGCCTATGACGATTTCGTCACCTGTGGCGGCGAGACGGGCGCCAAGGAGGCCGGCAAGATGCGGGCAGAGGGCAAGGGATACATCGTCAAGGACGGCGATGTGATGCACTTCCTGTTCAACACCTGATCCGTCACGATCCGATCGTGACCGCCCCGCGCGCCAACGTCTGGCGGCGGGGCTTTTGCGTGATCTCCCGGGCTTCTCCGCTTGCTGGGCGGATCGCGAGAACAGCCTTGGTGGTCTCGAATAAGTTCGAATTAGACGGTCCCTGGCACCCCGGGCCGAGTGAAACAGCTTGTCTGACCCCGGGGCGGGAGAAGCTTGTTTCCATCACGTAGGTTCACCGCCTCTGGCAGGGGAGTGGATCGGCACCATCGGCCAGGATCCCGACCCGAGATTGCATTGCGCTCAGGAAGGGGCGCGCGGCCGGAGCTGGTGACGCGCGCCGGACCGCGCCGCCGGTTCAAAGCTACGCCGCGCCGTCAGGTTTTCATCGGGTGGGGCGGTCGGGTGTTCTGTCAGGGAAATCGCTTTTTCATGTGTTTTTGGCCTTGTTCTTCCGCGCGGATGACTGATAGACGGGTCGACGGAGACGTGGCCGAGTGGTCGAAGGCGCTCCCCTGCTAAGGGAGTAGGCCCGGAAGGGTCTCGTGGGTTCGAATCCCATCGTCTCCGCCACCCACCATTGAAATCATTGATAAATTTGGCGAAGTCGGCGCGATGTTCATCTCGCAGTCCGTCAACTTATTTGCGCTTTGATGCGCCGAAGTGCATGTGGTGTTGGACGCGAATACATGCAGGACCAGCGACGTGGTCAGAAGGTCCGCGAAGATTCGGATAAACACGGCCTCTTGCTCGAGAGCTTCCTGCGGCGGTGGCGCGTTTTGTCGACCGTGGGCTGCCGTCGCGGCGTATCACCGCAAACCACCGCGATTGATGAACGTCATCCCGCTCAAAATCCGTTTGTGAGAGCGGCGGCTTTTCTGCGGAAAAGGGCAGGGGTTTATTTTTGCTTCAGTGACCCGGAAAAGCTGTCTCATGTTCAACGTCTCTTTCAGAGGCGGCGAACATGGCCTTCGCCCAAATTCAATGGAGGCCGAGCCTGGAAGACAGGGGGGGGCGGTCATGACCCGCGCCTGCGCGGATGGGGCTTCACGTTATGAGCGAGCGTGATAGACTGGCATGACTACAGAGGGGAGGGCCCGGCTCGGTCACCCCTCTGAGCGGGCAGAGCTCCCGGAAGGCGCAGAAATTTCCTGCGATTCAATGGATTATATGGCCTGAGTCCTGCACGATGTGGGGAGAGGCTTGAAAATATTGGCTAACGAAGACACCATGACATCCTCTTCTCTTCTCGAAATCAGGAAACGTGCCGTCACATTGCGGGCGCAGGGGCAATTTCTTGAAGCCGCAGAAACCTATGCTTTTGTGGCGGAAAGGCTTCCGTCAAGTAACGCCGGCCTGTTCGCCGCCTATGCGCTGCGCGATGCCGGAAAGCTCGAACAAGCCCGCCAGGCATTCGAAGCTTATGCAGAGGGGCATCCTGAGGACTTTGACGGTTGGGTGGGGCTTGGGACCTTCCTCAAGCGTCATGGACATTACGAAGCGGCGAGGGAGCCGTTGCGGCGTGCTCTGGCCATCCGGGAGGATGTGCCCGTCCGCAACGCCTATATTGCATCGCTCTGGCGTACAGGCGCCTTTGACCAGGCCCAAAAAGAGGGGCTGAAAAACCTGCAGAGAAAGCAGGAGCTGGCATTCGAGACGTTTTCGAACTCTCCCTTTAAGAACTACAAGCTGGCTGAAGGTGGGCGCGGGTTCGATCCCGAAAACCGCGAGAAAAACATCATTGCGTTCTCGCTTTGGGGCGATCGTCCCGAATATGTGACCGGCGCAATCGTGAATGCCCAGATCGCGCAGCATATTTATGTGCGCTGGACGCCTCGGTTCTATTGCGACACGACGGTTCCACATGATGCGCGCGAGGCTTTGAAAGCCTATGGTGCGCAGGTGGTTCTGATGACAAAGCCTGAACATGCCAGAATTCGGCCCATGTGGCGCTTTCTGGCTGCGGATGATCCCGATATCAATGTCTTCGTGTGTCGTGACTCGGATTCACGGCTGAATGCGAAGGAACTTCTTGCCGTCCACGATTGGGTCGAGTCCGGGAAGCGGTTTCATGTCATGAGGGACCACATCTATCATCATGAATTGATACTCGCCGGTATGTGGGGCGGGACGGCGGGCGTTTTGCCGAACCTGGGTGATTGGCTGAACAGTGCCTCTGCGTATTTCGATAACCGGTTCGGCGATCAGGCCTTCCTGGCGGATATGATCTGGCCGCTGATCCAGGGCGATGTGCGGATACATGACACGGCCTACGGTTTTCCCGATGGTACAGCGTTTCCCCGGGGCTATGACCTTCCTGGCTTGATCCATGTGGGGGGGGCGACGAAAACGATGCCGCATTGGTCAAAGTACGTTCAGATGCCGAAGCCCGAGCAGGCATGACCCAGGTTTTGTTATCTTGTTCTTTCGATTTCAGATTGAGACCTGTTTCTGGCGCGCTCAGGGGCAAGAGCAGCACGAAGGCCAGTAAACAATGGACAACCGTATCTGGGATGGTCGGCAGAATTGCCGGAGACGGGTCTTTCCGCCGATCCTGAGGGGCAGGACCTCGTGATTTTTGGGGGGAGGTCAGGCCGTTGCGTCCGAATGCTTCCGTGCGTGGGCAGGATATATTGTCCTCACCCCCAATGAGATCGTGGACTACGCACTTTCGACCGACAGGTCCGTCATCTGCCCCGCGCGCCCCGACAAGGCCGCTGCCGAGGGCATGACTTTTGTTCTGGACGCGATCGGCATCAGAGCCGGAGAGATTCATCCTGAACTCGATCCACCAGATGCCGGGACTGAACTCCTACTGCCAGCTCATGCTCTGACGGCTCTATAAATCGTCACAGCATGGTTCCCGTCGGGCCTAGACGGTGGTCTCCGCAATGAGGGGGATGAACGGGAAAGGCCCGCCCGACGAGAGCCCGCCCGACGAGAGCCCGCCGGATGACGGCGGTAGCGGGGAGCCTGGGGCGCGCGCTTTGGGTCGGGTGCAAATAGGGCCCGGGATAAAGGCCAAATCATCGCGGATTTCACCGGAATCGGACGGGTCCACGGAAGCAGGTCAGATGTGGAACCTGCCCGCGCTACCGCGTTTGCCGCCAGGCCGGGGCGCGTTCAGGCCGGTGCAGGTGATCGCTGTCCTCGCAGGGGGGAGAGGCCGGCGGTCAGGCTGTCTCTTCCAGTGGGATGACATCGACGGCCTGATGGCTTTCCTGGCCGCCGGCCGAGCGGATGGCGCCGCGGACCGGGGCCACATCGCCATAGTCGCGGCCATGACCGACAGTGATGTAATCGGTGCAGGCGTATTGGTCGTTGGTGGGATCAAATTCGATCCAGCCCATTTCCTGCCCGACCCAGGCGCGTACCCAGGCGTGCATCGCGTCTGCGCCTTCCAGCCGTGGCTGGCCCGGCGGTGGAAAAGTCCGCAGAAAGCCCGAGACATAGCCGGCAGGGATGCCGATGCCGCGCAAGGCGGCGATCATGATATGGGTGAAATCCTGACAGACCCCATGCCGGTTGGCGAAGGCCTCGGCCGGGGGGGTATCGACGGTGGTTGCCTCCGGATCGAAGCTCATGTCGCGGTTCAGCGCATGGCCCACGGCCTCGACCGCCTGCATTGCGGTCATCCCCGGACGTAGCAGGGCCCGGGCGTATTTCGTCGTTTCGATCATCGGCCCGACCATCTGCGAGGCGGCGCTGAAGTGATGCGGGGAGTCGGGAGCCAGGGAATGCTGTCCGGCCAGGTCCTGTGCCAGAGCCGCGAGTGGGGGCGACAGATCGAAAGGTTGCGGCGCAGCTATTCGTTCGACCTGAGCACTCAGGCTCAGCTCAACGGCCTCGATCGGCTGGTGCCAGGCCACGATGCTGGTGGCATTGCCGAAGAAATCCACCCGGTCGTGACGTTCGTCCGGTCGCGGCGTGACCTCAAGCAGGCGTCGGGGCACCCGCTGCAGGCCGGGCATGTCCGAAGGCAGTAGTCGCAGGATGTTGCGGGCCCGGTCCGAGGTCGCTTTGTAGCTGTAGCCGATCGTCAGCTTGATATCGTAGAGCATCGGATCACCGCAGATAAGAGGTGGAAAGTCGGTCGGAAATCACCGCCAGCTCGTCGCGCAGGCGCCACAGGCGTTCGGTGGTGATCTCGGCCGGGTTGGCGCAGGCGATTTCGGCCTCGAGCGGCAGGATCGCGCGCAACAGGTGCGACGGTCGGCCATGCACCTGGGCTCCGGGCAGCGCCTCGGCCAGTTGCCGCAGGCGCCGGATCATGAACAGCAGCGCCCGCGGATTGTCAGCGTCGAGCGCCAGCAGATCGACCACGGTGTCGCGGTTGGTCTCGACCCGGAACCGCCGCTGATGGGTGATCACACTGTCGCCCACCTCGACCGCCAGGTCGAGCGAGCCCTGCGGCGCCTCTTCGGCGGTGAAGACCGCCAGCAGCGAGGCCATGGCATCCGCCCGTTCCAGCGCGCGGCCGAGGCTGAGGAAATGCCAGCCGGAAAACCGGTACATGTTTTCATGCACCAGGCCGGTGATGCCGGCGATCTTGCGTACCAGAACCGACATGGCGCGGGCGCAGTCGTCGCCGGGCTGTGCGGTGCCGGTCATCCGGCTGGTGGTTTTCAGCAGGTCGTTCAGCGCGGCCCAGCCATCGGTGGAAAACCGGTCGCGCACCTTGCCGGCGCAGGCCCGGGCCGAGGCGATCCGGCCGATCAGCGCCTCGGGGATGGTCTGCGACAGATCGAACCCATAACCCTTGAGGTAGCTGCGCAGCGCCTTCAGCCGGGGATCGTTGCGGTTGTCGGTCTCGGCCAGGCGCAGGTGATAGGCGCGGATCAGCCGGACGGCATCCTCGGTTCGTTCCAGATAACGGCCCAGCCAATAGAGGTTATCCGCCGCCCGTGCCGGCAGGATACCGGGGGCGGCCCGGCGGTAATCGCGCCCCTCGGGCTGGCTGGGCACGTTGCGGTGGACCGGGCGGTCCGAGACCACCCAGACATCGGCGACCGAGCCGCCGCGCTGCATCGCAAGCGCAGTGGTATCCTCGGGGCGACCGATGCGGGCATAGCCGCCCTTCATGAACTGCCAGCCGGTTTCGGTCCGGGCGGCGAAGACGCGTACTGTCATCGGGCAGGGCACTACCCGGCCGCTGCCACTGCTGCCGTCGGCCTCGATTTCTTCTTCCCAGGCGGGGGTGGTCGACAGGGTGACCGCTTCCTGGCCGACCAGCCGGTCGCCGGCGCGTTCCAGCCATTCGGCGATCGACCCGGCTGCCTCGCCCTTGAACTGACCGCCGAGCGCTATGGTGGCGCCCAGATCGAACGGCAGGTCGACCGAATCCGCCGGACCGATCAACATGTTCTGGGCATTGTCGCGCACCCAGGTGCGTTCGGGGGCGCCGCCGCACCACCAGGTGGCAATATTGGGCAGCTTGAGCGGCTGGCCCATCAGCACCTCGGATATCCGCGGCAGGAAGGCCATCATCGCCCGCATTTCCAAGATGCCTGACCCCAGCGCGTTCGCCATGGCGAGATTACCGGCACGCACCGCTTCCATCAGCCCCGGCGTGCCGATGTGAGAACTGTGATCGAACTCCAACGGGTCGGCAAAGCTGGCGTCGATTCGGCGCCAGAGCATGCCCAGGGGTTTCGGCCCCTCGATGGTGCGCACCATCGCTTCACCGTTCTCGACCAGCAGATCCTCACCCTCAAGCAGCATCATGCCGAGATAGCGGGCGATATAGGTATGTTCGTAATAGGTATCGTTCGAAGGCCCCGGCGTCAGGATGCCGCCGGTGCGCGGCGTTTCGAACCGGGGCGAGGCCAGCGTCTCCATCGCGTCGCGGAAACTGCTGAAGAAGCCGGCGAGCTTGTGGATATAGGCGCGCGGGAAGCGTTCGGGAAAAATCCGTCCGGTCGCCATCCGGTTTTCCAAGGCAAAGCCCGCGCCCGAGGGCGCTTGGGTCCGGTCGCCCAGCACGAACCACGACCCGTCAGGCGACCGGCCGATCTCGAAGGCGAGGAAATGCAGATAATGCCCGCCGCGCGGAGGTACGCCCACCATCGGGCGCAGCCAATGCGGCGACCGCGCCACCAGTTCCGCCGGCAGATGATTGTCGGCAACAAGCTGCGCGGGGCCATAGAGATCGGCCATCACCAGTTCGAGCAGATCGGCGCGCTGCGTCAGCCCCGCGCAGATCTGGGTCCACTCGTCTTCGTGCAGGATCACCGGGATATGGCTCAGCGGCCAGTCTCGCTCCACCAGGGGGTCGGTGGAATACTGGCGAAAGAAGACGCCGGCATCGCGCAGATACTGGTTGCCTTTCTCGAACCGCGTGCGCACCTCCTCGGGGCTGAGCCGTGCGAAGCGATCCACGAAACGGCGCCAGACCGGTCGCATCTTGCCGTTCTCGTCGAACAACTCGTCGGCTACACCGGGATGCTGCCGGTAATCGGCGAAAAAATCCGGCGCGAAGATGTCTTGCTGGGCACCAGGGGGCATGATGATCTCTCAGTGGTCCCATTCAGAAAATCAAGGCAGTCCGATGGGCCTTCGCAGGTCCAGCGTCAAGGGAAATTCCGGGTGCGGCACCTCAGGCGCCGGCACGTAATTGCCCGCACTATGCCCGAAGGGTTCGAACCGCGCCAGCCGCCGCGCCTCGGCTTCGTTGCCATTGACCGGGAAGGTGTCATAGCTGCGCCCGCCCGGATGGGCGACGTGATAGGTGCAGCCGGCGATCGCCCGACCGGTCCAATCGTCGTAAATGTCAAAAGTTAAGGGCGCGTTGATCGGCAAGGTCGGATGCAGCGCCTCGGGCGGCTGCCAGGCCTTGAACCGGACGCCGGCGACCGATGTGCCGGCGTCCTGCGTGCGGGCCAGCGGCACCGGACGACGGTTGCACATGACGCGATAGCGATCCTGATGCAGCGAGGTCAGCTTGACCTGCAGTCGTTCGACCGAGCTGTCGGTATAGCGCACGGTGCCGCCGATGGCGCCGGTCTCGCCCAGCACGTGCCAGGGTTCCAAGGCCTGGCGCAGCTCCAGATGCGTGCCCTCGACCTCGATCTGGCCGCAGAAGGGGAAACGGAATTCGGATTGCGCCACGAACCATTCCGGGTCCATCTCGAACCCGTGGTGTTTCAGATCGGAGAGCACCGACATGAAGTCTTCCCAGATGAAATGCGGCAGCATGAACCGATCGTGCAGAACCGTACCCCAACGCACCGGGCGGCCTTCGACCGGAGCGGCCCAGCAGCGCGCAATGATGGCGCGCAGCAGCAACTGCTGGGCCAGCGACATGCGCGGTTCGGGCGGCATCTCGAAGCCGCGGAACTCCACCAGCCCCAGCCGACCGGTGGGCCCGTCGGGGGAATAGAGCTTGTCGATACAGATCTCGGCCCGGTGGGTGTTGCCGGTGACGTCGATCAGAATGTTTCTCAGCAGCCGGTCGGTCAGCCAGGGTGGGGTCTGCATATCCGGGCTGATCTGGCTCAGTGCGATTTCCAGCTCGTAAAGGCTATCGTGGCGCGCCTCGTCGATCCGCGGCGCCTGGGATGTCGGGCCGATGAAGAGACCGGAGAAGAGATAGGACAGAGACGGATGGCGCTGCCATGTCAGGATCAGCGATTTCAGCAGATCGGGGCGGCGCAGGAACGGGCTGTCATTCGGCGTCTCGCCGCCCACCACCACATGGTTGCCGCCGCCGGTGCCGGTATGACGGCCGTCGATCATGAACTTGTCGGCACCAAGACGGGAGAGCCGCGCCTCTTCATAGATCGCCTCGGTGGTGGCGACACAATCCTCCCAGCTATAGGCGGGGTGGATGTTCACCTCGATCACACCCGGATCGGGGGCGACGCGGATCACGTTCAATCGCGGATCATGCGGCGGGGCGTAGCCTTCGATATGGATCGGCAATTGCAGATCCGCCGCCGTCTCTTCGGCCGTGGCGAGCAGGTCGAGGTAATCCTCCAGGGTCTCGCAGGGTGGCATGAACAGGCAAAGCCGGCCGTCGCGGGGTTCGATCGCGATGGCGGTGCGCACGGCGCCGCCGGCGGGGTCGATGCCCTGCGCCATGATCTGCTGCCGCTCAGCCGTCTCGGATTGCGCCTCGGACACCGGCTGGAGGTGGCCCGCGCTGACATCGGGCATCAGTTCGGCCTGTTCGGTGGCCTCGCGCGCGGCGCGGGCCGCCTCCTCGGCGGCAAGCCGGTCGATCTCCGCCTGAATGCGTCTGCGCCGTTCGTCCATCGCGACGTGGAAATCCGGCAAGGGCGCGCGCTCCACCGTGGGATCGGTGGGATAGGAATAGGGATAGGCCGAGGGCGCCACATAGGGCAGAGATCCCAGTGGCAAACGGAAACCCACTGGGCTGTCGCCGGGGATCAGGAACAGATGCCCGCGCCGGCCACGCCAGAGTTCAGACTGCCAACGTCGGCCCGAGGCGCGCGACTGCCAGGCCTGAATCGGCAGGATATAGCCTGCCGGTTCCGTCAGACCTCGTTCGAACACCCGGGCGAAACGCGCGCGATCCTCCGGGTTCTTCAGCTTGGAGTTCTCGGGCGCCACATTCGGCGGCAGCATCGCCTCCTTCAGGATCCATTCGCCCGGATCTTCGTAGGCCGGCTGGGCACAGTCTGGATCGACGCCGAGGTTTTCGGCGAATTTCGTCATGAAGGCCCCGGCATCCTCGGCGGTGGCCGGCGCCGGCAGGTTCTCCCGGGCGATCAGGTCGGGGTTCTTCCACACCGGCTTGCCGTCGCGCCGCCAATACAGCGAGAAGGTCCAGCGCGGCAGGCTTTCGCCGGGATACCATTTGCCCTGACCGTAATGCAGGAACCCACCAGGGGCGAAACGGTCACGCAGCCGGCGGATCAGCTCATCCGCCAGCCCGCGTTTCTGCGGCCCCACTGCGGCGGTGTTCCACTCGTCGCTTTCGAAATCGTCGATCGACACGAAGGTTGGCTCGCCCCCCATGGTCAGGCGCACATCGCCGGCGATCAGCGCAGCATCGACCTTTTGGCCGAGCGCATTCAGCCGCTCCCAGGCGTCATCGGAAAACGGTTTGGTGATGCGCGGATGTTCCGCCACGCGCACCACCTGCATGTCGAAATCGAAGCTCACTTCGGGGGTGCCGACTGCCGAAAACCCGCCGGCGATGGGCGCGGCGTTGCGGTAATGCGGCGTTGCGGCCAGTGGGATATGGCTTTCCCCGGTCAAGAGGCCTGAGGTCGGATCCAGCCCGATCCAGCCGGCACCGGGAATGAAGACCTCGCACCAGGCGTGCAGATCGGTGAAATCGTGATCGGTGCCGGACGGACCGTCGAGCGCCTGAACATCCGGTTTCAGCTGGATCAGATAGCCCGAGACGAAGCGCGCGGCAAAGCCCAGGTGTCGCAGCACCTGCACCAGCAGCCAGCTTGAATCGCGGCAGGACCCCGATTGTTTCTCAAGCGTCTCGTCCGGGGTCTGCACCCCGGGCTCCATCCGGATGGTGTAGTTGACGTGATTGGCGATCCGGGCGTTCAGCGCCACCAGGAAATCCACCGTCCGCATCTTCTTGAAGTCGATCGAGCCGATGAATTGCGCCAGCAACGGGCCTTCGGGCTCGGGCGTGCGATAGATCACCAGATCGTCCTTCAGATCATCCGGATAGTCGAAAGGCCAGTATTCCGCGCTTTCCTCGACGAAGAAGTCGAAAGGGTTATAGACGGTCATGTCGGCGACCAGATCGACCTCGATCCTGAATTCGGTCACCGGCTCGGGAAAGACGAAGCGGGCCTGCCAGTTGCCATAAGGGTCTTGCTGGTGATTGACGAAGTGATCGGCCGGCGTGACCTTCAACGAATGAGAGATCACCCGAGTGCGCGAATGCGGCGCCGGGCGCAGGCGGATGATCTGCGGGCCCAGCGTCACCGGACGGTCGTATGTGTAATGGGTGACGTGGTGGATGGATGCGTAAATCGCCATGATGCCTCGTTCTGTCCCTGCGCCGGCGGGTGGGTTTCGCCCCGCTCTTCCCCGAGAATAGAAACCAGTGGGGACCGCTTCCTAGAGGCAGGCTAATGCCAACCCCGCACAGGGACGTAAAAAAACATCGCGATTGAGTATTTTTTCGGCAGTTTGTCGATCCCTCTGCTGCACGACGCCGAAAGGGGGGGCGTAAATCGGCTGGTCGGCAGACCTCTGGGGATGTTCGCGACGCCGTCATGCGGGCATGGCTCCGCTGGCGTCGTGATCAGGCCAGGACCTCGGCATCAATGGGGCGTAGGCTGATCGATCCGACCGGGTCCGCCCCTGCACGCAGCAGCCCGGGGGCATGGTTCGATAGACGCCGGGGCACCGGCAAAGCCGTTACGCGGATCGACGATCTCGGGCAGCCAGTCGTTGCCGGAGAACGGGGGCGGGCCTGCGTGGCGCTGCGTAAATTTGATGCTGTCCTTTTTGCAGATCGTCGAGATTTTTTCCATTTTCCCGTGTCACTCTGGAACTCAATCGCGCGGCGTGGGCAAACTCGCGCCAGAGCGAGCAACCGGCGGGGCGATAGGGGAATGACTGAATTGATGACCACAACGGCCCCGGCTGACCCGGGCCCTTTTGCCCGCACTCTTGATGAGCTTAGCCAGCGCGCACGTGACGAGATCACCTATCTTGGCGAGGATACTCCGAACTGGGTGCCGCCGCGTCCGGGCAGCGATGTCGATGTTTTGGTGGTTGGCGGTGGCCAAAGCGGCATGGCGGTGGCCTTTCTTCTGCGTCGGGCGGGGATCGGCCGGGTGCGGATCGTCGATGCCGCGCCTCGGGGGCAGGAAGGCGTCTGGTTGACGACGGCGCGGATGCAGACGCTCAGAAGCACCAAGACCCTGCCGGGCCCCGAGCTGGGCATCGCTGCGCTGAGTTTTCGGGCCTGGTTCGAAACCGTTCATGGCCGGCGGGCCTATGCGCTGCTGGAGCGCGCCAGCCGTGCAGATTGGGCGACCTATCTGGCCTGGTATCGGCATACGCTGGGCATCGAGGTCGTGAATGATACCAAAGTCACCGCGATCCGGCCCGGCCCCTCGGGACTGGAGGTGGAGCTGCTCTGTGATGGCCGGGCCGACATCTGTGTCGCGCGCAAGATCGTTCTGGCCACCGGCATGGGCGGAGCGGGACGGATGTTCATCCCCGAGACGATCTCCGCCGGGCTTGACCCGTCGCTTTACGCCCATACCGATATGGCGATCGACTTTGCCGCATTGCGTGGCAAGAGGATCGGCGTTCTGGGGGCGGCCTCTTCCGCCTTCGACGTTGCCGCCACCGCGCTGGAACGTGGCGCGGCACGGGTTGATCTGTTCTGCCGGCATGACGATCTCAATCGCGTCACCCCTATCAAGGGAATGTCCTATGCCGGGGTGATGGATCATTATTTCGATCTGCCCGATGCCCGGAAATGGGAGCTGATGCGCCACTTCTATGCTCGGGCCGCCGGTCCCATCGCCAACACCGTCCGACGGGCGACCAGGCAGGAGGATTTCCACCTTCATTTCGGTCAGGGGTGGCAATCGCTTCGCCAGGAGGGCGAGGAGGCGGTGGTGACGACCGACGCGGGAGTTGACCGGTTCGATTTCGTCATCGCCGGCACCGGCTACAGGCCAGAGCTGATCGCCCGGCCCGAGCTGGCGGCGCTGGCGGATCGGATCGCGCTCTGGTCCGACCGGTTTTCCCCGCCCGCAGGGCAGGAGGCGCCGGGGCTTGCATCCTATCCCTATCTGGGGGCGGGGTTCGAATTTCAGACGCGCGTTCCAGGCAGCTTGCCGGCGCTGGGCGATATCCATTGTTTCAACTTTGGTGCCAGCATGAGCCATGGCCGCGCGGTGGGGGAAATCGCCAGCCTGCGTCATGGAGTGCCCCGGCTGGTGCGGGCGATTGGCCGCGATCTGTTCCTGAGCGACTGGCCCGGTCACCGAGAGCGGCTGTTGTCCTATGACAGTCCGGACTTGACCGGTGAGGAATACGGCCGCGCCTGACCGGGTGGCGTATCGCCCAGCTTGGGGCGACCATACGGCATATGGGAACAAACAGGGGTTGCACCACCGCCTCGACAGGGTCAGACCGTGAGCGGAGGACGGGGCAGAGCCCCCGCGATGAAGGAGAGTTGGACATGGATTTTCAGAACACCGCCATTCTGGGGGCCGGCACCATCGGCATGAGCTGGGCCGCGCTTTTCGCGGCCTCGGGTCGCAAGGTGGCGATCTATGACCCGGCGCCCGCCGCTGAGGCGCATGTGGCCCATTTCTTCGAGACCTCGGCCGAGACCCTGCGCAAGCTGGGTTGGGAACAGGCCGGCGATACCAGTGGCTTGCGCTTCACCACCGATCCGGCCGAGGCGGTGGCGGGTGCCGATTTCATCCAGGAAAGCGTGCCCGAGCGAATGGCGATCAAGCATGATCTCTATCGCGCCATTGAACCGGCGCTGGCCAAGGGGGCGATCATCGGCACCTCGACCTCCGGGTTGAAGCTGTCCGAATTGCAAGAGGGGTTCGAAAATCCCGGCCGGCTGGTGCTGGCGCATCCCTTCAATCCGCCGCATCTGATCCCGCTGGTCGAGATGCTGGCGAACGATCGCACGGATTCCGACGTGTTGGATGTGGCGCAGGGGTTTTACGAAAGCCTCGGCAAGGTCTGCGTGCGGCTGCACAAGGAGGTGCCGGGCCATATCGCCAACCGGCTGCAGGCGGCGATATGGCGCGAGGCGATCAACCTGGCGGTCGAGGGGGTCGCCAGCGTTGGCGATATCGACAAGGCGGTGACCTATGGGCCTGGGCTGCGCTGGGCGGCGATGGGGCCCTCCTGCCTGTTCCATCTGGGCGGCGGCGAGGGCGGCATCCGCGCCTTCTGCGATCACCTCGGCCCGGCGCTGAAAACCTGGTGGGACGATCTGGGCCACCCCGATCTGACCCCCGCCGTGGTCGACACGCTGGAGGCCGGGGTTCGTGAGGAAACTCATGGTCAGTCACTGGATGAACTCGCTGCGCGGCGGGACGATCTGGTGCTGAGCTATATCCGCAAGCTGACGGACAAAGAGTGAGATCTTAACTGACTACGAAGCCCTCGGGCCGGAAGCGGGCCATCGCCTCCGGTCCGCGCGGGGCGAGATCATAAAGGGATGCGGGCGCGCAGATAGCAGCGCCCTTGCTTGCTGTGAAGCGCGATCACCTGGCGTGTCTTCTGGTCGAAGTCCGTTGGACATGCCGCGCCAGTGTGGGAGATGGCTTCGGCGGTTGGCACAGCTCAGGGGGGCCGGGCTCAGGTCGTCGCCGTCGATCAATACCGCGATCCGCCGGTCTCTCTTTATCCTCCTGCCGGAGCCTCACCACTGGACAGAGGGCACAGCGGGAAAACCGGCCAAAAGTTGGGCGGTAAGGCGGTCAATCTCCCTTAGGTGTCGGCTTTCCGTTCTGCGTCGCTTGTTGGTAGCGGCTTGTTGGGGTGATGCGCGGGCGGCGGTGCGGCAAAGCCATGGATGCGACAGCCGCAAGGTGGCCTATGGGCTGATCGGGGTTTGAATTGGCGATGCCTGGGGCGCGATGTCATCCGGTGCCGGCCTTTTTCTGTTGAGAGAGCGCGCGCGCCGGCTATGGTTTCAGCCAAACGATCAAGGGGCGCCCGGATGCCGGAACTAACTGAAACCGATCTGCATGAATTGGGCTATCTGCTGCCGGCGCGTCCCGGCATGGCCGAGGCCGAGGTGCAGACGCCCTGCCTGATCGTCGATCTCGACGCTTTCGACCGCAACCTGATCCGGATGCGGGACTTTTGCAGGTCGATCGGTATCGCTCTGCGGCCCCATGCCAAGACCCACAAATGCCCGGAGATCGCCCGCCACCAGATCGGCCATGGCGCGGTGGGCATCTGCTGCCAGAAACTATCGGAGGCAGAGCATTTCGCCCGCGCCGGCATCCCCGATATCCTTCTGTCCAATGAAATCCGCGATCCGGTCAAGATCGACCGTCTGGCGCGGCTGCCGGGGCTTGGCACCCGGATCACCTGTTGCATCGACGATATCGATAATGTCGCAGAGCTTTCGGCGGCGGTGACGCGCCACGGCACCACGCTCGACTGCCTGGTCGAGATCGACTGTGGCGCCGGGCGCTGCGGTGTGACCACCCCGGCGGAGGCGGTGGCGATCGCCCGGGCCATCGCGGTGGCGCCGGGGCTGTCGTTTCGCGGCATTCAGGCCTATCAGGGATCGCTGCAGCATATCTATGATTACGCCAGCCGGGCGGCGCAGGCGGAACGCTCCATCGCCATCGCCCGCGAGACCGTCGCGGCGCTGGCGGCGGCGGGGCTGGAGTGTGCCACGGTCACCGGTGCCGGCACCGGGAGCTTTCCGTTCGAGGCGGCCTCCGGCGTCTATACCGAACTGCAATGCGGCTCCTACATCTTCATGGATGCGGATTATGGCAAGGTGCTGGATGCTGCGGGGGACAGGCTCGATGCCGGCGGCTTCGAGAATGCGCTGTTCCTGCTGACATCGGTGATGAGCCACGCCAAACCCGGCAAGGCGGTCTGCGATGCCGGGCTCAAGGCGCAATCGGTCGACAGCGGGCTGCCGGTGGTCTTCGGGCGCTCCGATGTGACCTATACCGCCTGTTCCGATGAACATGGCGAGATCGCCGATCCTGACGATGCACTCAAGATAAACGACAGGCTGCGGCTTGTGCCGGGGCATTGCGATCCCACCTGCAACCTGCACGACTGGTTTGTGGGCATTCGCGACGGCCGGGTCGCAACGCTCTGGCGGATCACCGCGCGCGGTCCGGGGCTCTGACAAACGCGGGGGGCGCTCATCTGCCCCAGTGACGACGGGTCGTGTCCGGTTACTTGTGAGGCTCGGGAAAATCGACCGGGCCGCCCTGGTCCGCCCAGGTCGCGAAGCCTTCGCGCAGATGGGCGCATTCGAACCCCATGTCGTTCAGCGTCGCCGTGCTGAGCGCCGAGCGCCAGCCCGAGGCGCAGTGAAATACGAATTTTCTGTCTTCACCGAAGATCGGTTTAAAATAGGGGCTGTCGGGGTCGATCCAGAATTCGACCATGCCGCGCGGGCAGTGGACGCTGCCGGGGATGAAGCCCGAACGTTGCCGTTCGCGCACGTCGCGCAGATCGACGACCACCACATTGGGGTCGTCGAGCATGGCGATCAGTTCCCTGGTCTCGATCTCCTCGATCCGGGCGCGGGCGTTCTTCACCATTTCGCTGACTGGGGTTGTCAGTTTGACCATTTGCGTCCTCCCTTTGTTATCGCTGCCCGGGGACGGCGGAGCCGGCGAAATGGCACCGTACCTGCCGGCCGCCGGGTTGCCCGGTCAATGCGGGCTCGGCCTGGGCGCAGAATGCCTGCTGTGCCGGGCAACGTCCATAAAGTCGGCAGCGGCTGCCGTCGGGGGCGATCGGGCTTTGTGGTTCTCCGTCCAGCCTGATCCGCTGGCCGCCGGCCCTGCCGCGCAGGGTCGGGATCGCTGACAGCAGGGCCCGGGTATAGGGGTGCGCCGGGTCGCGGAACAGCGCATCTGTCGGGCCGCTTTCCACGATCTGGCCCAGATACATCACCATGATTCGACTGCACAGCAGACGCACCACGTTCAGATCGTGGCTGACGAACAACAACGCCACGCCCCGATCCCGGCGGATCTTGTCCAACAGTTGCAGCACCGTCGCCTGCACCGATACGTCGAGCGCCGAGGTCGGTTCGTCCAGTATCAGAAGCCGGGGGGTGACCACCATGGCGCGCGCGATGCCGACACGCGCCTTCTCCCCGCCGGAGAGCTGATGCGGAAACCTGCTCAGCAGGTCCAGCGGCAGGTTGACCGACCTGGCCGCAGCCTCGACCTTGGCGATCAGCTCGGCGCGGGAGTGGGGTGGTTTCAATTGCCGCAGCGGATCGGCGATCAGGTCGAAGCTGTTGAACCGCGGGTTGAGGCTGTCGGTCGGGTCCTGGAACACCATCTGGATGTCGCTGCGCATCGGCGATCTCGTGAAGGCCGCGGTGGACATGGTCGTCACCTCCCTGCCAGCGACGTATATTTGCCCCGCGCTGGGATCGAGCAGCCGGCAAAGCAGCCGCGCCAGGGTGGATTTGCCACAGCCGGATTCACCCACCAGCCCCAGCGCCTCGCCCGGGTGGATGGCGAGGGTCACGTCGTCGACCGCATGCAACCGCGCGGGCGCACGCCCGGGAAGCCGGCGTCGGCGGCTTTGCGCGAAATGCTTGCTCAGATGTTCGGCGGAGAGGATCGGGGGCAGGCTCACAGCGGCACCCTGCAGGCGACAAGATGGTTGGGGGCGATGCCCTCCAACCGCAGGCCGGGGATGTCGCAATCGGCATGATGGCGCGGGCAACGGTCGGCAAAGCGGCAGGGCGGCAGATCGGCGCGCCGTAGATCGGGCAACGATCCGGGGATGGCGCGCAGATCCTGGATACTGTCGACCAGCGAAGGCACGCTGCCCAGAAGGCCGGCGGTATAGGGATGGCGCGGGCGGGCGAAGAGCTCTGCCACAGGGGCGGTTTCGACCACATGGCCCGCGTGCATCACCACGATGCGGTCGCAATATTCCGAGGCGAGCGCCAGGTCGTGGGTGATCAGCAAAGTGGCAAGGTCTTTGGCGCGGGCGGTATCGCGGATCAGCTCCATGATCTCCGCCTGGGTGGTGACATCGAGCCCGGTGGTGGGCTCGTCTGCGATCAGCAGGTGCGGGTGGCAGGCCAGTGCGGCGGCGATGCCGATCCGCTGGCAGAGCCCGCCCGACAGCTCGAACGGATAGGCGCCCATCCGCCTTTCCGGATCGGGGATGCGGACCTGGCGCATCGCCTGCAGAACCTTTTCCTGCACCTCCGTCGGTGAGGCTGGGGTATGGCGGGCGATCACGTCGCCGATCTGCTGGCCGACCGTCCGGATCGGGTTCAACGCGGTGCGCGGGGTCTGGAAGATGATCGAGGCCTCCTTACCGCGCCAGAGGTCGCGCTCTCGGGTGCTCATCGCCATCACGTCGCGCCCCTGGACGCGGATGTCGCCCGACAGAACCCGGGCGGCCTTGTCGAGGAACCCCATGATCGCGAAGGCGGTGACCGATTTGCCTGATCCGCTTTCGCCGACGATGCCGACGATCTCGCCCGGGGCGATGTCGAAAGAGACATTCTCCAGCACATGGACGGTGCCGTGACGGCTGCGGAAGTCCAATGTCAGATCACGGACCGAGAGGAGAGGGTTGGCACTCATGTCCGGCTCCTCGGGTCGAGGCTGTCGCGCAGGGCGTCGCCCAGAAGGTTGAAGCAGAGGACGGCCAGCATCAGGGCAAGGCTGGGGAAGAGGAAGACCCACCATTGCCCCGAGGTGATGAAGCGGGCGCCCTCGGCCACCAGGATCCCCCATTCGGGCGTCGGCGGGCGCACCCCCATGCCGAGGAACGACAGACCGGCCGCGTTCAGCACCGCCCAGCCGAGGTTGACCGAGGCCTGGACCACCAGCGGCGACAGGATGTTCGGCAGCAGGAAGACCAGCAGGATGCGGGCGTGCCCCGATCCACCGACGCGGGCGGCCTCGACATAGCCCAGATGGCGGCGCACGCTGACCTCGGCCCGGGCCAGACGAATGTAGAACGGCAGGTTGATGATGGCGGTGGCATAGATCACGTTCATCACCGAATTGCCCAATGCGGCGACCATCGCCATCGCCAGCACGAACAGCGGGAAGGCCATCAGCACATCGACGAAGCGGCTGGTCACGGTGTCGACGAGACCGCCGAAATAACCCAGGACCACGCCGATCAGCGACCCGGCCACGCAGGACAGCCCCACCGCGCCGAAGGCGATTAGCATGTCGAGCCGAGTGGCCACCAGCACGCGGGAAAACACATCGCGGCCCAACTGATCGGTGCCGAACCAATAGGTGGCCGAGGGCGGCGTCAGCGCGTCCTGCGGATGGGTGGCCAGCGGGTCATGCGGCACCAGCAATGGCGCGAAGAGCGCGGCAAGAATCAGCAGGACGAAGAGACCAAAGGCGATCTGATGCAGCCGGTTCCCGGACAGGACATAGCCTAGCATGGACAGCCGGTCGCGCAGCCGGAAGGGGGAATAGGGCATCGCCATCAGTTCAGCCCCGCGCGCGGATCGACCAGCCCGGCCAGCAGGTCAGTGACAAGGTTCACGGCCAGGAAGATGCCGGCCATGATCAGCATGAAGGCCTGCAGCGGCGCGTAATCGAGCGAGATCAGGCTGTTCATCGCATAGGCGCCGATGCCGGGCCAGGCAAAGACCTTTTCCACCAGCACATTGGCCCCCAGCATGTAGGAAAACGTCATCCCCAGCGAGGTCACAACCGGCAGCATGGCGTTGCGAAAGGCATAGGTCATCACGATCTTGCGCCGGCTCAGCCCGTTGGCCCGGGCGGTGCGGATGAATTCGCTGGACAGCACGTTCAGCATCGAGGCCCGCGTCATCCGCGCCAGCGGTGCAAGGGCGAAGATCGCCATGGTGAGGCCCGGCAGCAGGATTTGCTTGAAGGCGGCCCAGGTGGTCGCCCAATCGCCCGCCAGCGGCCCGTCGATCAGCAGAAAGCCGGTGACAGTGGGCGGTTTGAACATGAAGGGGTCGAGCCGCCCGGTGGGTTCCGGCGCGACACCCAGGATGTAATAGAACAGATAGATCAGCAGCAGCCCGGTGACGAAGGTGGGCACTGACACCCCCATCGTCGCGATGATCCGGCAAAGCTGGTCGACCCAGGAGTCCGGCTTCAGCGCCGCCGCCACTCCCAGCGGGATCGACACGGCGATCGCCAGAAGGAAGGCAAAGACCGTCAGCTCGGCCGAGGCGGGCAGGCGGGTCAGCATCTCGGTCGCGACCGGCTGGCCGGTCGAGATCGACAGCCCCAGATCGCCGTGCCGGAGCGCGCCGAGATAGATCCAGAACTGGTCGATCAGCGATTTGTCGAGCCCGAGAGCCGCGCGGACCCGTTCGATATCCTCGGGCGACATCGCCGGGTTCGAGGCGAAGAATACCGCCGGATCGCCCGGCAGCACCCGGGTGATCAGGAAGGTGGCGATCAGCACCCCTGCGAGGGTGGGGACCGTGCTGAGGATACGCCAGACGATCCTGCTCATATGCGTGTCTCCCCTGGGTCGGTACAGGCAAAGCGGGGGCAGATCATGGCCGTGCCTTACCCTCTGGTTCTCACGGAAGAAAGATCAGATGATCGTTGCGGGCAAGTCCGGGTGCCGGTTTCCCGGCGCATGGGGGTGCGGCGAGGCCTTGTTTGCGATTTCCTGCAAACTGGCGATAGCATGGATTGCCCCGATTGTGCGAGAGAAGGGGATGCGCCCCTCTGTCCGAGGGGCCTTTCCCTGAGCTGAGACCCGGAGTTCCCGATGCCGACAGACCAGAGCTTCACGCTTGCCCATTGGGGGACATACCGCGTCGAAAGGCGGGCCGACGGCGAAGTGACGGCGCTGGCGGGGATGGGCGACGATCCGCTGCCCTCGGCGCTGGGGCAGTCGATGCTGGGGGCGCGGACCGACAGCGCCCGGATCGGCCAACCGATGGTGCGGGCGGGCTATCTGGAAAACGGCCCGGCCTCGCGCGCGGGGCGGGGGGCGGAGCCCTTCGTGCCGGTCGACTGGGACGCCGCCACGAGGCTTGTGGCGGCTGAGGTCGAGCGCATCCGCCAGGATCACGGTAACAGTGCCATCTTCGGTGGCTCCTATGGCTGGGCCAGCGCCGGGCGGTTTCACCATGCGCAAAGTCAGCTCCACCGCTTTCTGAACCTCGCGGGGGGCTATACCCGGTCGGTCAACACCCATAGCCACGCGGCGGCCGAGGTGATGTTGCCACATGTCATCGGCTCGACCGACGGAATGGGAGAGAACCACACGCCCTGGTCGCTGATCTGCGGGGCCTGCGATCTTTTCGTCGCCTTCGGTGGCATCCCTGAGAAGAACACCCAGGTCAGTGCCGGCGGCGTCGCCCGGCACGAGGTCGGCACCTGGTTGGAGCGTTGTCGCGATGCCGGCACCGAGTTCGTCAACATCAGCCCGCTGCGGTCCGACATTTCGGCCAGCGTCGGGGCCGAATGGCTGCCGGTGCGCCCGGGCGGCGATACCGCGCTGATGCTGGCCCTTGCTCATGTGCTCGAGGTCGAGGGGCTGGCGGATCACGGTTTCCTCGATCGCTACACCACCGGCTTCGACCGTTTTCGCGCCTATCTGATGGGAACGGTGGACGGACAGCCGAAAGACCCCGATTGGGCTGCGCCCCTCTGCGGGGTGGCGGCGGGGGAAATTCGCGCGTTGGCCCGGCGGATGGCGCAGGGGCGGACGATGATCTCGGTCGCCTGGGCGCTGCAGCGGGCCGATCATGGCGAACAGCCGATCTGGATGGCGGTGACATTGGCGGCGATGCTGGGGCAGATCGGGCTGCCGGGTGGCGGCTTCGGATTCGGCTACGGCTGTTCCAATCGGGTCGGCAATACCGATCCGGCGGTGGGCTGGCCGGCGTTGCCACAATTCCGCAATCCCATCGACAGCTTCATCCCGGTGGCGCGGCTGGCAGACATGCTGCTGAACCCCGGCGCGCCCTTCAGCTATGACGGCCGGGCGCTGAGCTATCCGGACATCCGCATGGTCTGGTGGGCGGGAGGCAACCCTTTCCATCACCAGCAGGATCTGAACAAGCTGATCGCCGCCTGGCGCCGGCCCGAGACGGTGATCGTGCAGGATGCCTGGTGGACCGCTACCGCGCGCCATGCCGATATCGTGCTGCCTTGCAGCACCACGCTGGAACGCAACGACCTGGGCATCGCCAAGGGCGAACCGCTGCTGATCGCGATGAAGCGGCTGGCGGAGCCCTTCGGCCAGGTGAGGAGCGATTACGATATCCTGTCTGACATCGCCCGCCATCTGGGGCTGGAACAGGCCTTTACCGAAGGCCGCGATGAAATGGGCTGGGTCCGTCACCTGTATGAGGGGGCGCAAGAGCGAGCCGCTGCCAAGGGTATTGCGCTGCCCGATTTCGATGGCTTCTGGGCCGAGGGCATCGCGCGTTTCACCTCTGATCGGGAGGGCAAGCCGCTGTTCCATGCCTTTCGCGCCGATCCTGAGGCGAACCCGCTGAACACCCCCTCCGGCAGGATCGAGATCTTTTCCGAAACCGTCGCCGGCTTCGACTATGACGATTGCCCGGGCCATCCGGTTTGGTTCGCGCCCGAGGAATGGCTGGGGACGGAGGGAGGGGAGCGGGACAGCCTGCACCTGATCTCGAACCAGCCGGTGACGCGGCTGCATGGGCAGATGGACAATGGTGCCGTCAGCCGGGCCAGCAAGATCGACGGGCGGGAGCCTGCGGCCTTCAATCCCGCCGACGCTGCCGCGCGCAGCATTGCCGAGGGCGCGCTGGTGCGGCTGTTCAACGATCGCGGTGCCTGCCTGGTCGGGGCGGTGATCTCGGAGGATGTGGCGCCGGGGGTGGTCCAGCTTGCCACTGGTGCCTGGTTCAACCCCGAGGAGCCGGGGCGCATCGGCGCGCTCGATCTGCATGGCAATCCCAATGTTCTGACACGTGACGCCGGCACCTCGCAGCTTGCCCAGGGGCCCATCGCCCACAGCGCGCTGGTGCGGGCCGAAGCGGTGACCTCGCCACAGAAACCGGTGACGGCCTTCGATCCGCCGCCGATGTACTCGCCCCGCCGTTGATCCGAGAGGCAACGGGGGGCATGCGGTTGCATCCATGCCTGCCTGCGGGGATCGCGGTCGGGCCGAATATGGATGTCATTACCGGGGACTAGTGAGGTCGCGCAAATCGTCATAAAATCGAAGCCAAGCAGTTCGCCGGGGTCCCGCGGGCGCGAGGCTTGGCCGGTTGTCCCAGCTCGGGCTCCGGGGGGAGCGAACAAGGGTGGGCGCCAGACGTGAGGCGCGAGACACGAGCCTGCAGTCCTGCGGGCGAAGGAAAGGAAATACGATCATGCAACGCCGCCAGTTTCTGAGCGCCGCCGCCGGCACCGGCGCGGCGATCATGCTGCCCCGTTCCTGGGCCCATGCGCAAAGCCGGGCCGAGAGCCTGCGGGTTCTGAGCGAGGGGGCCGCGAATTCCTATGATGCCTTCTCTGTCGGGGTGACCCGCCAGTCGATCCAGGTGACCTGGAACATCTACGATCGGCTGGTCACCTTCGGCTATAGGGATGCCGGCGACGGCGTCGGCTATTACGATTACTTCGATATCGAGCCGCAGCTTGCCGAAAGCTTCGAGATCGCCGACGACCAGAAGTCCATCACCTTCCGGCTGCGGGAGGGCGCCCGGTTCCACGACGGCAGCCCGGTGACGGCCGAGGATGTGAAATGGTCTCTGGACCGGGTGGTTGCCAGCCCGATCGGGGCGGCGCAGTTCCGCACCGGGTCGATGACCTCGCCCGATCAATTCGTCGTGGTTGACGATCTGACGATCCGTATCGACCTGCCGCAGCCCGATCGTTTCGCCCTGCCGAACCTGGCGCTGACCTATCCGATCATCGTCAATTCCAATCTGGCCAAGCAACATGCCACCGCCGAGGACCCCTTTGCGATGGAATGGCTCAGAACCAACCCGGCCGGGGGCGGGGCGTTCCGGGTTGCCCAGGCCGAAGCTGGCGAACGCATGCTGTTCGAACGTAACGACGATTGGAAGAGCGGCAAGCTGCCCGGCTTCAAGCGGGTGCTGTGGCAGACCGTGCCGGCGGCGGAAACCCGGGTTGCCTCGCTGTTGCGGGGGGATGCGGATATCGTTCAGGACCTGCCGCCGAAGGACGTGCAGCGGCTGCTGGACAACGAACAGATAAAGGTCGTGGGTGTTCCGACCTCGAGCTTTCATTTCATCGCCATGAACAGCCAGATGGCGCCTTTCGACAATCGGCTGGTGCGGCAGGCCATCGCCTTCGCGCTGCCCTATGAGGACATGTTCAACACCGCGTTGTTTGGTCGGGGCAAGCCGCTGCATGGCGGCAGGCCGGGCCGCCCCGACAGCATCGCCTATCCGCAACAGAGCGGTTATGACACCGATCTGGACAAGGCCCGGACGCTGCTGGCCGAGGCGGGCTATCCGGAAGGGTTCAAGACCACGTTTTCCTATGAACTCTCACTGGCCACCATCGCCGAGCCGGTGGCGCTGCTGTTGCAGGAGGCATTGGCCAAGATCGGTATCGAGGTTGAGATCGTGAAGGTTCCCGCGGGCCAGCTTGGCACCCTGCTGCAGGAGAAGAAGGTGCCCTTCTATTTCGAAAGCTCGATCTCCTATCTGGCGGATCCGGATTATTTCTTCCGGGTGTTCTATACCGGACAATCGCGCTGGAATTTCGGATCCTATCAGAACGACACATTCGACGCGCTGGTCAAAGCCTCCCGTTACGAGGCCGACAAGGGGGCGTATCAGGAGCAGGTGAAATCCATGATCGAGATGGTCAAGGAGGATGTCCCGATCATCATCCTGTGGAACCCGGCGCTGGAAGTGGGGATGCAGAAGGATATCGAAGGCTATGCCTATGCGTTCCATCGGCAACTGGAGATGAAAACGCTCTATCGCGGCTGAGCGCGAGGCGGAAACGGGGAAGCGGCGGTCTTCGGGCCGCCCTTTGGGGGGAGTATTCGGCGGATCGCGCCTTCATAGATTTCGCGGCCAGGAAAATCTTGAAACACCAGGAATTTCAATCCGGGTAAACGATCATTCCGGCAATATTACTGCCTCTGGACCTGTTGTGCCTTCCCCCGGGCGCTCTTCTCTTTCCTTTTGCTGCTCGCGCTCTCCGTCCCGGTGCGACTTGAGCGACAGGAAGATAGCTGCGCCAAGAACGGAGACCTTGAAGACACCTAAGCAAATCGGGACCCAAATCATTTGCCGCTTCCTTGTTTCTTTCAGTTTGCGGTGCGCGTCGGTATGCCAATCCCCGGGCTTCGGCCATATTTCGGTGACCAACTTGAGGCGGGGGTGACACAGCCGAAGGAGCTGCGGCACGCTTAATCTCAGCACGCAGCGACAACAAGCCAAGCCGGGCTTGAAGGAGGCGTTGGGATCACATGGAGAGCATGTATCACTTTGATTTTTATAACTAATGCCTGAAACTTCGTTAGCTGTGCGACACTATGGCCCATCGGCCGTTGGTCCGACGAGTGGCCGGCTTCGGCTTTGCCGTCCACCGTTTGATGCTGTCGCCCGTTGTCATACTCAACGCCACGTTCTCCATTCTAGCGTGAGCAGGATTTCACTGGGTCTATATACAACAGCCCCGGGCAAGGCTTCGACACTCCAGCCCGTAGCCGACAGTGGTGTCAGCTGCAGCGGACGACCAACCGCAGCTCAAGCTTGCCGCTCCCCTTGAGGTGCCCTTCCGGCGAAGCGGACCTTCACGCGAAGGGCTTGGCGCGATCGCTCAGCGGACTAAGCGGTCGTTGAGATGCCTCAAGGAAGCTCATAATCAAACGCGAAGCCAAACATGGTTTCCTTTCCAGAGAACGTGATGACATCACCAATCTCGGGAAGCGTTCTCCCAATGAGCTCGTTTTGATAAAAATCCACATCAGTTGCGCTGGTTTGGATCACGATATGCGGTGTGCCTTTGCGAGTATAGCTGGTGAATCCCTCAACGGTTGCAGCCCTGGCTGCAGGGGCGCCCCATATCGCCGTGAACTTTGGCACGGGGCTGACAAGGATAAAAAACCAAAAACCATACGCCAGAATGATACTTAGCGCCGAACTGCATGCCAGTGCAAAATATGACATGAATCCAATATCATGTGGCTTTTGCAATGCAACCGGAAGAAACCAGATCGCGGTAAGCACTAACGCGAAAACGCCGGCAAGACGCCTGGAGATTTCGTGCCAGGTCTCATTGGGTATTATATTCTCGGCAAGCAAACCGAAGCGCGATATGCCCACAGCAATTATGAATGCAAGGAATGGCGTCAAAGAGAATGCAAGGATCAGGCAAAGAAGACCTCTGCGCTGCCTGTAAACCCTATGAAATGCCGCGCCAGCGCGCGCTCTGAGCTCTGTCACTTCAGTAACCTGACCACCCTGATCCCCGCGCATCCTGAAGCTGATCCCGACAGTACGCAAAGGGCTTATTCCGTTGAAAAAGTCTGGTTGTCTGGCGGGCGGCGCGCTGATTCACTTGCCGCGAGGCAAGTGGAGTGCATGGCAATGATGGGACCGCGGCAGGAAGCGCAGGGCGCA